>CAVSFM010000016.1:0-977231 GCA_963727305.1 uncultured Pseudomonadota bacterium | reverse complement strand
TTCTGCGAGCCGGCTGCGACACAGGCGACCCTGCTCGGCGGCCTGCATCGCTGGCATGTCTCAAAGGCGCTAGGGTTCTATGCGATCCCCTGCACATACCTAAGCCGTGAGGATGCCGAGCTCGGTTACCGCTATCCGTCCCGGTCTTGACGGCTCGCTCGGCGTAAGCTGCGCCGGCATCGACCAGTTCGACAAAACGCGCGATCTTAAGCAGGAATTTACTGGCACTTCAGCAAGTGCCTCTGCTGACGTAATGCTCGCGCCAGTTCGCGGAGCAATGGGCACGTCTGGCTATTTGCACAGCCGAAGTCCAAGGCTTTTACCCTGGAATTGCCGGTGCCGTGACAGCCTGCGGTGACTCAAGAGTCACTAGCCGTACAGTGCCGCCCGGGCGGGATGCTCTGCTGCTCCGCGGTGCTCTGAGGCGCGTAGAGCGCATAGCGAACTTTGGGCGTTGGGTTCATGCGGTCAATTTACGTCCGTAAGAAGAGTGAGAGCAGCGCGCGATCGACACGCGCCGCCCATGGGTTAAGAACACTAACGAGAGCCCGTATCACAGCGGCTCCAGCGTTTCCGCTGTCTGCATCGGCCCCCGCATCCGCCACCACGGTCTGCTTGGGGCGGATCTTAGCGAGAATGAAATCCGCAGCTGCCTGCGCGCGGCTTGCCGCAGTGACGATCGCCTTAGGGTCCGATGCACTGGCTGCCGATGCACTTCAGGAACTTGCGATTCTGCAGTCTGCGTTGACTGCGGTCCGCGAAGAAATCGCGGCCCATGAAGTTAGGCTTGCGGGCGGTGCAGAGCAGCCCCTGAAATAGGACAGGACTGAGTCTTATCGCAGTCATACCGGACGAGCCAGATTGGCTAGACCCAATTTGGGTCAAGACCAGTCGTAGACCCTAAGTCCGTGGCTATTCCCGGCCGAGTGGGCAATAACGGCCATTTGCGGTCACTAGCAGTTACATTTGAATTTCTTGACCAACGCTCATAAGACTCCCGGTTAAAGCCCGCAAATCAGCTGGGCTTGGCATAAGGTCGCATACTGGGCGCCTACCAAGAAGAAGTAATGAACAATTGCCGCAAACTGGTTAACTCGCTTGGCGCGCGCACTCACTACGCCATTCGGTTCGTTCGCCCAGCAGCCCGCGGAGATGTATCGAATGGATTCCTAGATGTGGGTTCGGGCAACCCATCGAGCTAGCCTTCCCTCATAACCCTGGCGGATGCGCAATCATGAATATAAGAATAGTCGCATCGGATCGGCGTTTCTTCGCGTAGAATCGTAGTGCGGTGGCAAGGCGGATCTTTCTGCAGGGCTGACAGAAGGGAATGAGCTTGAGACACAAAAAGTTGATCGTTTTCGCAGGTGTTGTGGCAGCGCTGCTGCTCGCGGGATGTGCATCACCTCCGAAACGGGTGCTTTCACAAAAGGCTCCGGCATATGCCATGCTGCCGAATGGATACGATCCGCTGAAACCGAACCAGTTTTCGCCCATTTACGCTGCGGCTGCGGGGGGAGAAGGGAACTTTATCCGTCAGCTGGAGCGCAAGCGCGGGCGCGCGCTCAATATTCTGTCCCTCTCGGGCGGCGGCCAGAACGGCGCCTTCGGTGCCGGGCTGCTGGCTGGTTGGCGCGAAAGCGGTCAACGGCCCGAGTTCGATATCGTCGGCGGTGTGAGCACCGGCGCTTTACTGGCGACCCACGCGCTGCTCGGCACCCCGGCCGACGATGCGCAGCTCGAAGAGATGTACACGCAAATCACCAAGAAAGACATCTATAAGGAAAGAGGGATCTTCAGCCTCGCGTTCGGCGCTGATTCGCTGTCGGACACCGCACCGCTGCGGGAACTCATCGCCAAATTCATTACCGCGGAGACCTTGAAACGCGTGGCTGCCGCGTACGACGACAACCGTTACCTGGCCGTAGGCACGACCAACATCGATTACGGCCAGACCTGGGTCTGGAATATGTCGCTGATCGCGAAGGATGGAAACCTCGAGCTTTATCGTCAGGTGTTGCTCGCCTCTGCATCGTTCCCCATCGTCTTTCCGCCGGTGGAAATCGATGGTCATCTGTTCGTCGACGGGGCCGCCCGTTCGAATCTGGTCATCGTAGGGATGGGCGGGGACAAGCGCCCTCCGCCTCCGCTGTATGGGCCGGGTAACATTTACCTGATTGACAACGGCAGGCTGCATAGCCCGCCCGAGGCCTTGCGCAGGGCCCTCGGTGACGTGGCAGCCACGACCGTCAGCGTGATGATGGACCAGTCCATGCTGACGGCAATGACGCGGTCCTATTTCGGGGCCAAGTCTCTAGGCTACAACTTCAAAATGGTTGCGATTCCCGACGACGTAAACGTCGGCAAGGACCCGCTCGCCTTTGACCCGAAACAGATGCGTGCGGCATTTGATGCGGGGCGTGCGATTGCGAAAAAGCCCGATCATTGGTTGACCGTTCCGCCAAACACCGGCGATATTCCCAGTTGGGCGTTCGAGCAGATAAAGTAGCGTCACTGAGGCGGAAATTCCTTATGTCGTGGCGCTTGTCTGATTCAGCGTGCTGTTAAGCGAGCCCGGCACGACCGCTGAGCTCGGCCGCATCCCAGAAGGCCGCGACTGCGGCAGAATCCAGCGCCCCGCAGACCGAGATCATCAAAGCCGGTGCCTTCTATTTTCGCTTCACAGCGATGGCACTGATCTCGATTCGCGCATTGTTCAGCAGGCCGGCGACCTGGATCATTGTACGCCTGACTTAGGATCAGGCATCATCTCCTTGTAGACCTTATTCGTCGCTGCAAACTCCTGGAAGTCGGCCAGGTAGACCGTAACGGAAACTATGTCCTTCATCTCAAGGCCTGCTTGCCTTCACCAGCTTTTTCCACGTTGCAAGGTAGCCTTCGTCTCCCTGCGATGCCGCCGGCACGGGCTGTCCCGATTCGTCGTCGCCTCCCTGGCCTGCTATGTAGAGCGTGTTTCCCGCGAACATACCATCGCTGAATGGTGGGCCATGTGCTGTGCCCACGTTGATGGGCTTGTTTCCTGGCCGTAGGCAGCTAACACCATAACTGTGCGAAAATGGACCCGAGAATTTCACACTTTTGCGTTGCATCTCGAAAACCTCCGTGACATGTTGGCACTAATTCGGTTTCTCTGGGCGCGCATGGCCAGTTCTTCCTGTGACAAGAGGCCCACTTCCATCGGGTGAACAGGTTAGGTTCATCTTTACTTCCACAGGTCTTTGCCGATCGAGCTGACTGTTTCCTTTCGTAGACGACCGCGCTGACGCGCTGATTATTTCGGGGAAAAGCCGAAATTTTCGGAAATCGGGTCATTTGAAGCTCCAGAACGCCGGTCCCGAATGACGACGGACAGGCCGGCCACTCCGGACACCGACAAGCGCTGTCTAGTTCTCCCCACACCGGACATTCGAGTCGTTTCGATGAAACCCGCTGCGACTTGCTTTGGCTCTCTTTTTTGCGGGACAGAGCTTGTCACGATGAGCAAGGCTCCAACCGAGAATGAGCAAAATCAACCCCAACCCTAAAACCTCGCGTCGGCTCTACGTTAGAGAACGGCGTCACGCCGTGCATCTGCTCCCGCGATCGCAGCCAGTTCTAACGGTCGATTGATTCCTCGGTCCGCCCCTCGATAGCCTCAATTACTGACACCATGTCGAGCGGACCGTTCCCGAGGCTCAGCTTGCCTAGTAGAGATCGCTGTTCAAGTCAAGGACGTGATGCGATGCCTGCCGCTCGCGCCGCATCGGCGATCAGGCGCGTGCTACTGAGCGCGTCCCGCGTCGCCGCCTGTACGAAAAGTCCCGCAGGATCAGTTTTGGGATCTTGATTCGTGTCGCATCGCTCGCCATCGGACCCGCGTCTATCGCAGTCTTCGACGCGCCAAGGTCCGATCCGTGGCAGCCAGCAAAATACACGCCTCCCCCAAGCCACGAGCATCTCTGCAGATACAGGTCGGTCGCCAGCTTCATCAGCAACGCGTTACCACCGACCGACAGAACAGTTTCCCGGCACATCGGCGCCAGGAGTCGTCACACTTCGGCAATCATTTCAGTTCCCCACCGAGCAGCGAAAACAGTTGGCCAGCTTCCCCAGCTTGCTCGATCCGACACCGGTGCTTCGACGTCACGCCCCCCGCCGTCTTGAATGTCAGCGGCGAGCCGGCGAAGTAGACCGGCGACTCGACCCCATCGACACGAGCACATGCCCGGACACGAGGCCTCGAAAGCTTGCGTACATCAACGATTCCCGTATCACAGCACTTATTTTACAGCATCAGGAACACAATCGTTACTGAGCAAAAACGTCCTCGACAGTCGACACCACGTTAGCCGCATCGCGCAGCGGCTCTGCACGGTCCGCAGAGCGGTTCCACACGACCAGCTTTGCACCAGCCTTGACGAGAGTGAGCGCCATCGGTTGGCCCATCACGCCGTGTCCGGTGGAGCCGTTGCTTCGCTCACCCGAAATCCTGGCTGTTGTTCCCGTTTGTCACGTTCTTGACCCTCTTCTCAGTCCCAACGCATCTCTCGAATGAGGAGCTTCGTGCACGTGCATTGACCCTGGAGTCCATTTGACCGGAAACGTCCTGGCAGACGGTTGCGTTTGTGCCGATTTCAATCCAAGCATTGGCATGGAATACTACGAAGGCCACGATTCATGGCATGTACTGCCAACGGATGAGCGATGATCGAACTCGACAACATTGACCGCAGAATTCTTCGAATGCTGCAGAGGGACGGGCGTCTTCAGAATGTGGAGCTCGCCGAAAGGGTCGGCCTTTCGTCGTCGCCGTGTCTGCGCCGAGTGAAGATGCTCGAGGAAGTCGGGGTGATCGAGCGATATGTTGCCGTGCTCGATGCGTCAAAGATCGGTGTGGGGCTAACCTTTTTTGCACGCGTCTGGCTGCGGGGCCAGGATTCTGAAACGGTGGATCAGTTTGTCGAGGAGGTGAAGCGCTTACCTCAAGTGGTCGAATGTCACCTGATGGCGGGAGATTGCGATTTCATGCTCCGAATCGTTGCAGCTGACATCGATGCCTACCGAAAATTCCAAGTGGATCACCTGACCCGGATCAAGGCCGTTCAGAGCGTCAAGACTGAGATCCCGATGCAGCAGATCAAGCTCACCTCCGAACTGCCTATATAGATTGAGGGTGCGGACAGCACCCATCCGCGTGCCGCAATTCCCGTTCAGATTCTTCGCGATGTACTCTGCCGACAGTCCGGTCTTATCGCTCGCGATGACTGCTTTCGAGACACGCCAACTTCCGCTCCGGTTTCAGAACCGGTAGTAGAGGCCAATCCGTTAGCTGGCGGCCGATACCGGCCTCACCAGCGTGGTACACAACTGTTCCACGAAACTGGTAGATTCCCGATTCGGTGCCGTTTTGCGACCGAGCTGATTGAAGGGCTTAGGGGAGGGGAAACGAGGGAAACAAGTCCCTCCCTTTCCACCACTTAGAACAAGAGCTTACGAAATCCCTGATCGCTCCATACGAGTGGGGTGAGATTCGGCTCTCGCTGGCTTGCAAGCGTTGACACTTGAGTTGCACCTCCCTTCCCCGAGCGCCCGCGCCCCAGTTCTGGCAGTGTTGCAGGGCAGCTTCGGGGGGATGTACATGACAATGAGAGTGGCTGGCGCGCCGGCCCGGAGGATAACCAGCGAACAGGCCGCAGGGTTGGTGACCTCCGGCGTGTGGCTCGATTACGGGGTGGCGCTTTGTCAGCCCAATAAGTTCGACGAAGCGCTTGCCGCACAAGCGGACCGGCTCTCGGACGTCAAGATCCGCACCTGCCTGACGATGACCCCGCGTGCAACGATCGAGTGCGATCCGGACGGAGAACACTTCCATCTGTTCAGTTGGCATTTCTCCGGTTATGAGCGGCGCCAGCACGATAGTGGACGCTGTCATTACATGCCGCTGAACCTGGGCGAGGTGCCGGACTACTATCGAAGATTCATCGACCCGGTCGACATCGTCGTCGTTAGAACCTGTCCGATCGACAGGGATGGCTATTTCAACTTTGGCGTCACGAACCTCTGGCATCGCGCTGTGATCGAGCGGGCGAAGACTGTAATCGTCGAAGTGGTCCGGTCCTTTCCGTACGCGTACGGCGATCAGAACGGCGTACATGTGAGTGAAATCGACTACATCATCGATGGCGGCGACGGGACACTGGCGTCGTTGCCGAATCCACCCCCGACTGACATCGATCGCCAAGTCGCGCGGAGGATCGCTGGCGAGGTCGAAGAGGGCTCCTGCCTGCAAATCGGTATCGGCGGGATGCCCAATGCCGTGTGTACTCTATTGTTGGAAAGTGGTATCCGCAGCCTGGGCAGTGCACACCGAAATGCTAACCGACGGCCTTCTCGCGCTCTACCAGGGCGGCCGTATCGACGGTGCAGCCAAGACGTTGAATCGGGGCAAGATCATTTACACCTTTGCGCTGGGATCGAACGAGCTGTATGCCACGATCGATCGCAATCCGGACTTCCATTGCTGCCCGGTCGATTACACCAACGCCCCGCATATCATCATGCGCAACGACCGGGTGATCTCGATCAACAATACGACGCAGATCGACCTGCAGGGGCAAGCAGCGTCGGAATCTGATGGGCACCGTCACATCAGCGGCACCGGCGGACAGCTCCAGTTCGTGCGCGGCGCCTACGCGTCGAATCAGGGGAAGTCCTTCATCTGCCTGTCCTCGACCTATGAAAAACGCGGCGAGCGCCGTAGCCGGGTCGTGTTAAATCTGACCCCTGGCAATGTAGTTACAACCCCGCGTTCGGATGTGATGTATGTAGTCACCGAATACGGCATGGTCAATCTCAAGGGGAAATCGGTCGCCGAGCGGGCGAGGGCAATCATCGGCCTCGCTCACCCTGATTTTCGCGAGAGCCTGGAGGAACAGGCCCGTCAGCATCGGCTGATCCCGCGGGGCGTGTCATTTGGGGTGCGAGCAGGCGGCGATCAACTCTCGGCTGTACGGGACATACAAATGAACACGGTCTCAAATGGCGGTGGTGCCTCCGACGGGATTCTGGTCAGAGAAGATCGTCACGGCGTTGCGACGTTGACGCTGAATCGACCGCATCAGCTCAACGCACTGTCCGAATCGATGCTCGATGGGTTGCAGAAGGAGCTTGATGCAATCGCAGGCGATGCGAACATTCGGTGTGTTGTCATAGCCGGGGCAGGTAAATCGTTCTGTGCGGGGCATGACCTGTCGGAGATGCGCGGCAAAGCGCGTGAGCCGTATTACAAGGCGCTATTTGATCGTTGCGGCCAGATGATGCAGAGCATTCAGGCATTGCCGGTGCCAGTAATTGCCCGCGTGCACGGAATTGCCACTGCGGCGGGTTGCCAGCTCGTGGGAGCCTGTGATCTGGCCATCGCCGCTGACACGGCTCGGTTCGCCGTATCGGGCATTAACGTCGGCTTGTTCTGCTCGACGCCGTCCGTTGCGCTGTCACGCAACGTATCGGCCAAACGGGCATTCGACATGCTCGTGACCGGCCGGTTCATCGATGCTTCGACCGCGGCTGACTGGGGGCTCATCAATGAGGCCGTTCCTGAAAGTGAGTTGGACGCGGCCATCGACCGCAAGACCCGCGAGATTGTGAGCAAAAGCGCTGCGGCGATACGCTACGGCAAGACAATGTTCTATCGCCAGAAACACATGGAACTTGGCGCTGCCTACGATTACGCGAGCGATGTCATGGCTCGGAACATGATGGACGAGGACGCGTCTGAGGGTATCGACGCCTTCCTCAACAAGCGCCGCGCGGTCTGGAAGCGCTGAAGGCGCGCTAAGTCGGACGCCCGTGCTTACCCACTACGAAGCGCCCCGCGCGGGACTTTTGCGTGACTCGGCTGTGCGCAGTTGTGCTCGATGGTGCCAATTTGCAACGGTCGCCACACGGCAAGTTGCTGAAACTATTCAGCCATTACCTTCGTCTACCGCTCTCATAATGGCGGGGTCGCGGGTTCGAGTCCCTCCCTTCCAGATCTTTTCCAGCGCCCTTAGAATTCAATTGCTTAGACCTCCGCAACCTCTCCCAGTGTCGGTACCGATTGTCGGTATATGGGCAGCTCAAGTCCCGTCCTGCCTTGTGATCGGCGATCGGGGCTGCTTTGCGCGCATCGCTTGGCCACGGCGCCCATTGGGCAGTACGCCGTGCTCTTCATCTGAGCGCGTGAACGCCCGCAGACCCGGCGATGGTGTGTTTGTCTCGCAATTGCAACTTCGACATCTAACGTACACCTTCTTCTCCACAGCATCTTCATAGTTGCGGCAACTTCGCCACGCGACCGGCCAGTGAGAGAGCGCATCGCAGACCACGGAACCCAGAAGATTGGCACGCAACACCGCTACAAGTACGTTCCGGCCTGACATCGAGGGTCTACGCGCCATAGCCGTATTCATCGTGGTGGCGTTCCACTGCGGTCTGCCCAGATTCTCCGGCGGCTTCGTCGGGGTCGACGTCTTCTTCGTCCTGTCCGGGTACATCATCACCGACATGCTGCTGCGCGAGCTCGAAGCAACGTCGACGATCGGCTTGCTCAATTTCTACGCGCGCCGTATCCGACGCCTGCTTCCGGCGAGCGTGCTCATGTTGCTGATGACGCTTGCGGTTGGCGCGCTGGTGCTGGCGCCGCAGGAGCTGGCGTTCGCAGCCCGCGCCGCGCGCGCGACCGCCGTGTACCTGCGGCAACGTGTTCTTCGCGCACAACGCCGCCGACTATTTCGCGGCCGATGTCAGGACCAACCCGCTACTACACATGTGGTCGCTGGCCGTCGAGGAGCAGTTCTACCTGTTCTGGCCACTTTTGATGCTGCTCGTATGGCGGCGTGCCAGGTCGCGCAGGACACTGGCGGCTATCTTCGCCGCCGTGACGGTGATCTCACTGCTCGTGTGCGTGTTGCTCACCGCCCAGAGTCGCACGGATGCGTTCTATGCACTGTACACGCGGGCCTGGGAATTCGGACTGGGTGGTCTTGCAAGCCTGGTGCCGCGCAGCGGCATCCGTGCCCCGGCCACGCTGTGGCGCGCCCTCGGATGGAGTGGCGTGCTCGCGATCGCGCTGTCGAGTTTCTGGCTGACGCCGGCGGTCGCGTTTCCAGGGTGGGTGGCGTCGATTCCCGTCATTGGCACTACAGGAGCGTTGGTCGCTGGCCGTGAGGCTCCCGGCCAGGGTCCGGGCGTGCTGCTTGATTCGCCCCCCATGCAGTATCTCGGGAAGCTATCGTATTCATGGTATCTGTGGCACTGGCCGTTCTTGGTGCTGGCGCTGGCGCTGCTGCCCAACTTGTCGGTGGGCGGCAAGGCGGTGGCCGCCCTGGCCGCGCTGGCGGTTGCCGCCGTGACACACTTTGCCGTCGAAAACCCGATCCGTTTTCAACCGTCGCTGGTGACGCGGCCGCGCGCGACGTTATATCTGGGCGCGAGCCTGGCGCTGGGCTCGGTCGCCGCGGCATTTGTGGCCCTTCAGCTCGCACACCGCCTGGCCGTGGAGCCACAGTTGGCCGCGATCACCACGGCAGTGACTGACATTGCCGATATGTCACGGGAGGGTTGCGTGAGCCTTGAGGAATCGGCAGAGATAAAGTCCTGCGTGTTCGGCAGCGAATCCCCCGCGATGCGCGTGGTTCTGTTTGGCGACTCGCATGCCATCCAGTGGTTTAATGCGCTGAAGCGCATCGCTACAGAGCGCAATTGGCGGCTGACCACCTTTGTGAAGTCTCATTGTCCAGCGCCCGATCTGGGCCCGCCGTGGCGCAGCGCGGGCTGCAGCGCTTGGCGTGCTGCAGTGTTGCGCGAACTCAAGACTCAGCGGCCGGATCTGGTTGTCCTGGCAAGTGCCACGCGCTACCTCGATGCCGATTCGGTCCTCGTGTGGCAGGAGGCCACGGGCCGCACACTCGCCGCGCTTGCCGCAACGGGATTGCATGTGGCTGTGATCCGCGATACGCCCGTGGCGCCGTTCAATATCCCGACTTGCCTGGCGCGTTCCGCGCGGCACTCTTGGTATCCAGGGGGGCCAGTGCGGGTTCCCGCGCGCACCGGCGCTGCGGCCGGCGTTCTACGCGGCCGAGCGGAAGAGTGCGGCGCAGTGGCGAAGAGTCAGCTTCATCGACATGACCAACGCGCTCTGTGGCGATGAGATGTGTCCGGCGGTGCGAGACGGCCTCATCGTCTACCGCGATGACAATCATCTGACCGGCCGCTACGCGGCCAAGATGGCTTCAATCCTGGAGCCGTACCTGCTGGGGGCCTCAGGACCGGGTCCTTCACCCGCCGGTAGCGCATCGTCCGCGCACTGATGCGCGGCTGCGAGGTCCGTCGCTTTCCACCGCTCAGATGGCCCCTCGACTGGGTTTGATGTCCTGGAGTCGAGGCTTCGTGTCCCTTTTTCCAGATTTTCTGCAGCATCTTTAGAATTCAATCGCCTACTCCGCAGCCTTCCGCTGTCGGTACAGGTTGGCGGTACAGGGTCAGATCAAGTCCTACTTTTGATCTGTGATCGGGGCTGCGGTGGTCTATTCCTAGTTAGCTGCGTCGATTGGGTTTGATCTCCCGCGGGGTCGAGGGTTCGATGTTGGTCACGCGGACCCACACGTGCTTTCGCTCAATTTGGATCTACGGGCTTCCGGCAAGTCGACCTATGTTCGCGTAAACGACTAGTCAGTACGGTGGCGCGTCACGGCCGGGCTCGAATCGGCGATTCACGAGCATTGAACAACCTCCTGCGGGCAAGCCATTTACGCAGCTCCTCCAAGAGGATCATCCCTGCAGCGAAAGGAATGAC
Organism: uncultured Pseudomonadota bacterium; assembly: GCA_963727305.1. Classification (GTDB taxonomy): domain Bacteria; phylum Pseudomonadota; class Gammaproteobacteria; order Steroidobacterales; family Steroidobacteraceae; genus 13-2-20CM-66-19. The sequence continues at coordinate 966,397 of CAVSFM010000016.1, read as the reverse complement.
GACCGCCCAGACCTTCTCTCCAACTGGCGCTGTTCCGAGGAGAGAATTTCCCCAAGGCGTATAGCTGATCAACAGGAGGATGGCGATTTCTGATAGCACGCCGACGATAATCAGCGCATTGCCGAGCAGCCCGGTTGAAAACACGGATCGGGTTGCGCTTCGGCAGAGGAATACATTCACGATCTGCATCACGATAATAGCGGTCAGGCAGGCGGTGGTGGCTTGCAGGTACGCAGGGTCATTGCTCGCCAGGGTCTGCCCATACTTCCAGCCGGCCGAGTTGAGCACGAAAAAGAAGGCTGCCATAGCGCCGGCCGCCTCGATGAGGCCCAGGAACAGATAGGCGCGGAACGCCAAGGGCCAGTTCATCAGCCGCTCGCCGTGCGCGCGAGGCGGCCGACGCATGATCTGCGGGTCTGGGCGTTCGACACCAAGGCCGAGGGCGGTAAGAGTGTCGGACCCCATGTCGATGGATAGCGCCTGAATGGGCGTCAATGCCAAGGGAATCCTGAGCAGGACGAAGCCAAGGTAAGGGATCAACTCGGCAACGTTGTGGACCAGAACATAAGTCAGGAATTTGCGGATATTTTCAAATACCGCGCGTCCTTCCTCAACCGCTGACACGATGCTGGCGAAGTTGTCATCGAGCAGAACCATGTCGGCCGCCTCCTTAGCGACGTCCGTGCCGGCAATGCCCATGGCGATGCCGATATGCGCAGCCCTTAACGCTGGGGCATCGTTTACGCCATCACCCGTGACGGCCACGATCTGCTTATTTCTCCTTAACGCTTCTACGATGCGCATCTTCTGATCGGCGACGACCCGCGCGAAGATGACTTCTTGGGCGTCTAGGGCAAGTTGGAGCTGAATGGCCGAGAACTGTCTTAGCTGCTCGCCCGTAATGATCGTCGGTCTGGCAGACTTCACGAGCCCGATTTCGCGGGCGATTGCCGCAGCGGTTCGAGGATGATCGCCAGTGACCATGATGACCCTGATCCCCGCCTCCTGGCACTTGCGGAGTGCTTCTGGCACTTCGAGCCTGGGCGGGTCTTCCAGCCCCACTAACCCAGCAAAAACCAGGTCCTCCTCGAGCTTCTCCCGCTTGGCGTCACAAGCGACAGCCAGATTCCTGTAGGCGAATGCCAGCACACGCAGTCCCTGCTTCGCCATCGCATCCTGCGCTTGCACGATGTTCGCCTTTGCCTCAACGCTAAGCGGGTGAATCAGGCCGTCACTGAGAATGTATTGGCAAAGAGGAAGCACTGACTCGGGTGCCCCCTTGCAGTAAAGGACAGGACCCTCAGGGCCCTGATGAACCGTGGACAGTCGCATGCGGTCGGTGTCGAACGGGATCTCGTCCAATCGAGGCAGCGCTGGAGCATCGGAAATGAAGGGCAGCGCCATTTCCACCAGCGCGGTTTCCATCGGATCGCCCAGAAAAGCCCGCTTTCCCTGTCGTTGTGTTTCCCTCAGATCGTGACACATCCGGGCTGTCAAAAAGAAAGGCCAGTAGAGTTCTGCAAGGTCCGGCTTTTGTTTTGCTTCAGAAGGCGAATACAACTGTCCGTCCAGATAGAGTCGCTGAACAGTCATGCGGTTTTGGGTCAACGTACCGGTCTTGTCGGTACAAATGACAGTTGTTGAGCCGAGCGTCTCCACCGAAGGCAGGTAGCGGATGAGGACGTTGCTCTTTGCCATACGTTGGGTGGCTAACACCAGCGCAAGGGTCAATGTCGGAAGCAGCCCTTCCGGTACCATCGCGACGATGATGCCGATGGCGAAAATAAAGTCCTTCCAGAAAGGGATGCCGATTATCGATCCGAGCGAGAAGAACAAAAGACTGAGCAGCACCGCGAGGATCGCGGTTACGCGGCTCAAGTGCGCGATCTCCTTGCGAAGCGGCGAGACCTCTTGGCCCGCCGTTTGGGTCAGATGCGCGATCTTGCCGAATTCAGTGCGCATTCCGGTGGCGAAGACAACGGCCTTGGCCTGTCCCGATACCATCGAAGTGCCGGCGAACAGGACGTTCCTGCTGTCGATCAAGTCATTGGCCTTCGAGGCGTCGGCTTCCCGCGCTTTGGGCATGGATTCACCGGTGACGGCTGCATTATTGACTCGGGCACCAAATGCCTCGATCAACCGGCAGTCTGCGGGGATGATGTCGCCCTGCTCCAAATGGAGAATATCTCCTGGCACCAATTGCGTTGCAGGCACGCGAGTGACTATGCCCTCGCGCAAGACCTGGACCTGTTGTGGTAGCAAATTGCGCAACGCCGCAAGCGTTTGTTCGACGCGATATTCCTGCCAGAAGGAAAAAAGCCCGCTCACCAAAATGACGGTTACGATGGCGTAGCCCACTTTCGCCATACCTTCGCCCGGCTCGCTCCATTCGGCGAAGAAAGCCAGTCCTGCGGCGACCCACAGCAGCAGTGAAAAGAAAGTAATGAATTCCTTTACGAGCCGCAGCCACAGACGCTCGCCGGCTACTTTCTCTATCTCGTTGAGGCCAAATTCCTGCAGACGGCGTTCGGCTTCGGCACGGCTCAGCCCTGTCCCGACGCTCTTCAGGCTCGCGACGGCATCGAGCGCCGACAGTTGGTGGATTCTTAAGGGCATCGACGCGCGGTACTCTTCGTCTAGTGCGGCTGCAACGCGATTGTCTCCCCGAGGCAGGCAAGCTTGTCAAAGCCACGTACCGAGAGCGCAAACGTTCCGGCCACGCGTTCTACACTCTATCGGCCGACAGCCGTGGTTGGCGAGTGGCAACACGGAGTCAAGACCGGAACTGCAGGCCAATCAGTCAGCAGGCGGCCAAATCCAGACGCTTAGCCCATCGAATTGGGTTCTCTATAGCGGTCGTTCGCCGATGCCGCATTCGCCTTGGTTGCCAACCTTGCAGGCATCCGCGACGATGTCGCACAAGTGGCGGGGGGGCAGCGGAAATGGCCGAGGGCGGCGGCGGCGAGAAGGTGAGCGGTAGTACGCGCACCGTCTTCATTAGCTACGCGTCGCAGGACGCCGCTGTCGCAAATTCTATTGTCGAGTATCTCGAGCAGCACGGACTCTCGTGCTGGCTAGCGCCACGCGACGTGAAGCCGGGGGCTCAGTATGCCGATGCCATTGTCGGGGCTATCAACGAGGCCAACGCGGTTGTGCTGCTGCTGTCGCAAAACGCGGTGGCGTCATCTCATGTGAGCCGGGAAGTCGAGCGCGCCGCGTCTAAACACAAACCCATCATCGCGTTCCGAATCGACCCTACGACGCTAAATCGGACACTCGAGTATTTCCTCTCAGAGTCGCAGTGGATCGATGTGCCCGCGATCGGGATGCCAGCGGCGTTAGCGAAGTTGGCGCAGGCGGCGGGACAGGGACAGACCACACCAGCGAATCTCGCGGCTTCTGCAAGACCCTTGGAGCGACCAGGGGGAAGAACAAAGCTGATCGCTGGGGCGGCCATCGCCATCAGCATCGGTGTGGCGGTTGTCCTGGGTATGCACTTCTGGTCGCAGAGTCACAAAGCTGCGCCGCCCGCTGCCGCAGTCGCGATTGCGGACAAATCAATTGCGGTGCTGCCCTTCACGGACATGAGCGAGAAGAAGGACCAGGAGTACTTCGCGGACGGCATGGCGGAGGAAATAATTGACCTTCTCGTGAAGATTCCCGGACTCAAAGTCATTGGACGAACATCGTCGTTTGAGTTTAAGGGCCATAACGAAGATCTTCGGGCTATCGGTACCAAGCTTGGCACAGCGTTTGTTGTCGAAGGCAGCGTGCGGAAGGTTGGCGACCAGGTGCGAATAACCGCCCAGCTCATCAATACGCAAACCGGAACGCACGAGTGGTCGGAGACCTATGACAGGCAGGTCGGGGACGTGCTCAAGCTCCAGGATGCCATTGCTGCTGCCGTGGTTCGGGAGATGCAACTAACCGTAGGCCCCGGACACCTTAGATCACGCACCGCCCTGAAGAGCGCCGACGCGTACGACCTGATGCTGCGTGCACGACACAGCGCCGATCGTTGGGATAAAGATGGCCTTGATGAGGCAATCTTGCTGCTAAATCAGGCATTGGATCTCGACCCGACTTACGCAGATGTGGCTGCCGAACTCGCTTACACCTACCAGAAGCAAGGAGAGACCGGCGACATGTTGCCGACACCGGCCTCCGAGCAGGCTCGCCGCGCGGCAGAAAGGGCAGTTAGTCTGGATCCAAAGAATGCGCTCGGCCACGTTGTGCTCGGTAGAGTACATCTTAGCTACGATTGGGATTGGGCCGCGGCCGACCGTGAATTCCAGTACGTAGCGACGCTGGCGCCCGGCAATGCTGACGCCCTGCACGGCAAGGCTTTACTCTCCATGACATTTGGCCGCTGGGCCGAGGCGCTGACACAGACTAAGGCGGCGCTGGCGTTAGACCCACTGGATCCGAAGACGTTTTTCACTTTGGCAGAAATTCAATTTCGGCGCGGCCATCTCGCAGAGGCGGAGGCGGCAGCACGTCGTGCGCTGGAAATCCGGCCGACCTTCCCTTGGGCGCATTGGATGATCGGTATTGTGACGCTCTCGCGCGGGGATCGCGACGGTGCGTTACTCGAGATACAGAAGGAGCCGACAGATGATGGAAAGCAGATTGGGCTAGCGATGGCTTATTACGCTCTCGGAAGAAGAGCGGACTCGGATGCCGCGCTCGCACGCATGATTAAAGAGCAGGCAGATGGAAACGCCTACGGGATCGCGGAGGTGTATGCATATCGTGGCCAGTACGATGAAGCGATGCAGTGGCTCGAACGCGCCTACAGCCAAAAAGATCCGTTCCTGTTCTACGTCAAGGCAGAGATAGCGCCCACGATGCCGGCGAATGATCTCCGGTTTAAGGCGTTCCTGCGGAAGATGAATTTACCGGAGTAGACCGCATTGTGGAGCTTCGCTAATGCAATTGGAGTGCCCTAAAGCGGCCGCTCGCGAAGGTCTCAGAAGGGTCAGAAGTGACCGTCCCCGCCGCATGTTGAGATCGATTATGGGCTTCGCAGTCGGCGGCCACCCACCTCCGAATCAGGGCACGTCCGGGCGCCCTACTGGCCCTTTGGAGCACCAGAATTAGCGTCCTTCACGCTCGGCCCATGCATGCCCATCTCCATCGCCGGGCAGCCATGATCACCCATTAGTTGGTGGCCGCTTTTCATCATCTCGGTGCGACACGCGGCTATTGGCTTCTCGGAGCGCAAACAAGCGGCCATCTGTTCGTGAGCAGTGGCCATCTTTGCGCGCATCTCCTTGGAGGGTTCAGACGTAGTTGGGGGCGGCTCGGCGGCCGTCACCATCGCGCAACACATAGCGAGTGCGACAATGACACCACTGAGATTCCTGACCGGTATTAGTCGTGCGCTCATAAATCCGCCCTCCGGGTCGTTTCATTGGTCACCTTTGGGAACATGCTCCGAGGACGGAATGCTGTCCATCCGGAGTTACCGCACTGAACCCGGCTGCTGCTGGACTGCCCGATAGCCGACGCTGGCGAAAGGCAGGAGAGGGTCACGAAGCGACCTTTACGACGCCTCTCGGGTTTTCGCGCTGAGTGTCCGGAATCGGGAGGCCCATTAGGCGGTTCCCGGCCAAAAGCGGCCTCCCGGCGAGGCGAACTGCCTGCCCGAAAGCCGACGCTCCGCCCCCGAAGTCCCCGCCAGTTGCGAACCCGGAGAGCATCCACGACCATGCCGGGCAGGTAGCGGGGGGAAGCTCGAAATGGCCGAGGGCAGCGGCGATGGGAAGGCGAGCGGTAGCACGCACCCCGTCTTCATCAGCTACGCCTCGCAGGACGCGGCCGTTGCAGCTGCCTTAGTCGAGGTCCTGGAGCGACACGGCATCGCGTGCTGGATCGCGCCGCGGGATGTCAAAGCCGGAGCGCTGTACGCCGATGCGATTGTTCGGGCCATCAGCGGCGCCAAGGCCTTCGTACTCGTGCTGTCCGAAAGTGCGATTGCGTCCTCACACGTCAGCAAAGAGATCGAGCGCGCTTCCTCGAAGAAGCGCCCGATTATTGCGCTGCGAATCGACGCTGCGTCGCTGACCCCGGCACTCGAGTACTTCCTGAGCGAATCGCAATGGGTCGAAGTTCCGCGGGGAAATATGCCGGACGCTTACGCGAGAATCATCGATGCCATCCGCGAACCTGAAGGACCAGGAATACCGGCCGGTAGATCGCCGACTCCGCCGCGAGAGTCGCATCGAAATAGGCTCTGGCTCGTGGCGGGAATTGCCGTCATCGCTGTTGGGCTTGCTGGGTTCCTTGTCGATCGGTTGTATCTGAGCAGGCGCGGTCACTCAGGGCAGCCAGCAGCTCCCGCCACGAATGCGGTCGGTGAAAAGTCTGTCGCGGTGTTGCCCTTTGTTGACTTAAGCGAGAAGCACGACCAAGAGTACTTCGCCGACGGTATGGCGGAGGAACTACTCGATCTACTTGCCAAAATTCCCGCTCTCAAGGTGATCGGTCGCACTTCTTCCTTTCAGTTCAAGGGCAAGAACCAAGATCTCCGGGCAATTGGCAGCGCACTTGGAGTGAGCTACGTCGTCGAGGGCAGCGTGCGAAAATCGGGGAATCAGTTACGGATCACCGCGCAGCTGATTAACGCTCAAGATGGCTCGCATTTGTGGTCGGATACGTACGATGAGCCGGTCGGCGACAGTCTCAAGATCCAAGAGCAAATTGCGTACAATCTGGCGCGCGCCTTGCAAGTGACGATAGGAGCGGACTACCAGCTGGACCGGCCTTTCAAGAGCGCCGAGGCATATGACCTGTATCTTCGCGGACGACATGCGGCCGACCGATTCGATAAGGAAGGAATCGAGTCCGCCGTAGCCTACTTTCAGCAGATCCTCGAGCTGGACCCGACCTCAGTCCCCGCCCTCGAGTGGCTCGCCGGGGCGCAAGAGAACAGTGCCGAGATGGGTTACGTCGAGCCACATGGCGGGTTTGAACGGGCGCGCTTGTCCGCACAGCGTGTTCTGGCTCTCGATCCGAGATCAAGCGGGGCTCACGTAATTCTGTCAAACGTGCACGTCTTCTACGACTGGGATTGGGCCGCGGCAGAACGCGACGCCAAGGAGGCAATACGCCTGAAACCACGGGACTCATTTGCTGTGGAAAGCCTGTGCATCGTATACGTAGCGCTCGGTCGATGGGACGAAGCTGCGCGGCTTTTAGAAACCGCGCTGACTCTGGACCCCCTCTCTTCTGAGTTGTATGTGGGGCTGGCCAATGTGCAAATCGCAACCGGCCGACTGCGCGAAGCGGAGGCCTCAGCGCGTAAGCAACTCCAGATCAGCCCCACGTATGGCGAAGGTCACTTCGCCCTCGGAGAAGTATTGCTGCTAGAAGGAAATTTGCAGGGTGCTCTGACCGAGATGCAACAGGAGCGAACAGATTCGGCCCGTTATGTCGGTTTGGCTATGGTGTATCACGCGCTGGGACACCAAGCCGAGTCGGATGCGGCCCTCGCTCAGGTGGTCCACGAATACGCGCAAGACGATGCATGGGAGATTGCCGACGCCTACGCTTACCGCGGGGAACTGGACCAAGCGTTTGCGTGGCTTGATCGTGCTTACAGTCAAAAAGACACCGGGCTTTGGTTGATCAAGTACGATCCGTTCTTCAAGAAGGGCGACCCTCGTTACAAGGCATTCCTGCGCAAGATGAATCTGCCGGAGTAGCAGCGCGGAGACCCTCGTTACCGTGGCCTACCCGGAAGCTGCCGGTCGCGACCGGCAGAAAGGGGACAACTCCGGAAATTCGCAGTAGATCGACCCCAACGGCCGGTTCCGGGAAGGGCATCAGGCGCTTCCCGGCCAAAGCCAGACGTTTAGCTCATCGAATTGGGCTCTCGAGAGCGATCGTTCACACCCGTTCTGGTTGCCAACCCCAAAGGCATCCGCGACGATGCCGCACAAGTGGCGGGGGCACCCGAAATGGCCGACGGCGGCGCGACGAGAAGGCGAGCGGTAGTACGCCCCGTCTTCATTAGCTATGCCTCGCAGGACGCCGCCGTTGCCTGAAGCGGTGCGCGCACTGCTGCGCATCGCGGTGCTGGCGACCGCAGTGACAAGTCCCGCCCGGGCGGATGAGAAGCCGTTATGGGAATTTGGACTCGGCGCGGGTATGTTCGTCTTCAACGACTACCGCGGCTCGAATACGACGCACGCGTACCCCATTCCGGTGCCCTATTTCGTCTACCGCGGAGAGATCTTCAAGTCCGATCGCGAGGGTATGCGCGGGCGCCTCGTCCATCTGGACCGGGTCGACCTCAATCTGAGCATCAGCGGCACCACGCCGGTGCGCAACGATTCTGCGCGCGAGGGCATGCCGGAATTAAGACCCACGCTGGAAATGGGCGGGTCGCTCAACGTACACCTGTGGCGCAGCAGCGATGAGCGTTTCAAACTCGACCTACGGCTGCCAGCCCGTGCGGCGCTCACGGTCGAGGCCTCCCCACGTATGATCGGTGTGCTTCGTGGAGCCGCACATCAACCTGGACATCGCCCAGTTTCGCGGCTCCGACGGCTGGAAGCTCGGGTTGCTTGCCGGTCCCTTGTTCGCAGACCGACGTTACAACGACTATTTCTACACGGTCAGCCCGCAATACGCTACCGCTGACCGCCCCGCCTACGAAGCGCACGGCGGTTATGCGGGCACCCAGATGCTCGTCTCCCTCACACGTCGCTTCCCAGGCCATTGGTGCGGCTTTTTCGTCCGTCACGATACACTCGGTGGCGCGAGCTTTGCCTCAAGCCCGCTGGTGAAGACGAATAGCTACTGGTCGGGCGGATTTGGCGTTATCTGGGTCATCCGCTGGTCTTCCCAGAACGTCGAGAGTGACGATTGAGGCCCTCCAAAACTCATCTGGTTCTGATCCGAGCTACAACCCCGCGGACCAGGGAGTAGAGACCGTGCGCCGCGCGAGCGCAGTGGCGGAAACGAACGCGATCTTCCGCAACGTCTGGGAGGAAAGGCCGATGGAGACGCGGTCGGCACGAGCGAGGCTCCCGACATCTTCCTATCCCACAGCCGCACAATCAGGTGACTGTCCGGCGGATTGCGGAGCCTAGCGGGCGACGAGGCAGCATCCAAGCACGCGAACTGATTGAGCTGCCCGGAAGCCGCCACTCGTCACGGGCAGGTCGGGGTCAATTGCGGGCACTTGCACATGGGCTGGCGATGCTCGAGGCCTGAGGAGGTTCTCTCGTCACATCGCAAGGAGTTCGGGGAATGGGTGGGAGGCGCGCTACGCTCATCCCTGAGCGCTGCGGCTGCCCTGGCGACTTTGGCGCCGTGCGGCGCTGAAGGATTAAATCCGCCAATGCCGGTCAGAGGGGCAAATGCCGAGGTTGGCGACCTGCCCCCAACACATGGCGGCGGGACGCCGTTGCCCGGATTCGCCTACCAGCGAATCACCACGAGCGGCGCCACGATCAATGTAGCGACTCGAGGCACAGGCGTCCCGCTTTTGTTGCTCCACGGGTACCCAGAAAACCATCGTATGTGGCACAAGGTCGCGCCCGTGCTTGCGCAAGAATTCGCCGTCGTGTGCGCAGACCTTCGGGGTTATGGCGATAGCAGCAAGCCCAAAGGTGCACCCGATCACTCCAATTACTCCAAGCGCGCTATGGCGAGCGACATGGTTGAGGTTATGGCCGCGCTCGGTCACCGAGAATTCCTGCTCGCAGGGCACGATCGCGGTGGACGTGTGGCGTACCGGCTTGCTCTCGATCACCCTGCCGTCGTGAAGCGGCTCGCGCTACTCGACATCGTGTCCACAAGGGCGGTCTACGATGACGGCGGCACGGATATGGCACGTCGCTATTTTCATTGGTACTTCCTAATCCAAAGCCGACCGCTGCCTGAACACCTGATTGCCGGCGACCCCGCGTTCTGGCTGCAGCAGTTCTTGCCCGACGGCGCGGATCTCCGAGAGTACTTGCGTACCTTTGTCTGGCAGGCTCCCCGGTAGCCGTGGGTTCGAGTGGAGCCTCCTGCTGCTTCGGAAGCGCATGATCGGCGTCAGCCCAGGTCGGATTGAAAGCGACGAGGCTCGCACTCGCCAGAAGACTTCAGGCAATGCTCACGCGGACGCTCCTACGCGTGCCTTGTCCCGGCGCACGAAATAAAAATACGCGTATACGGTCAGGAGATTCACCATGACGGCAATCGTGTTCCACGCGACCACAGGTCGCGAAACAATCAACAAGCCGTAGTAGATCCACAGGATCTGGAACACGCCCATGATGGCCGCCATTCGCGGTCTCATGCCGGCACTCGAGCGACGTCTGAGCATGGCGACTAGGTCTGGTAATCCCGCAAACGTCGTGCCAAAACCAGCTACTAGGCCAAAGACCTCCGAGCGCTGGAGCTTGGGGACGAGCAGACTCAGCGCGTCCTCGGGACGGAGACTGAGCGCCCCACAGCCACAGAGCGTAACGATACCAAGCAGGAGAACAACCATCCTGGTAGGTCGACCCATAGATGCCTCCGGAAGCTTTTCAAGCCTGGCACACAAAGTGCCACAGTCTCTATTTCGCACATCGGCAGTATCGTGTATCTGCTCCGCTACGTTTTCCAGCCGAGGGTCATGACGCAGGATAAGCTGTTCGGCGCTGCGGCCGCGTATCTCCTGATCGGTGCATTGTGGGCGTACCTCTACGCGATCATCGGATTTTTCTATCCACAGTCGTACATGATCGTCGGGCAACCGGGACGACTGGCCTATGCAGATGCTCTTTACTTGAGCATAACCGTGCTCACTAGCACGGGCTTCGGCGACGTGGTGCCACTCACGCGCCAGGCGCGCGGCATATGCATGATCGAGCAGATTACCGGAGCCTTGTTCGTCGCGATACTCATCGCCCGCTTGGCCGGGGTCTATCCGCCGAGAGCGAGTTACGACGACAGGGAGGTATAGACGGCATGACCTCGGCGTTGCTGCAGCCTGAAATCACCTGAGTTGCCACGCCATCCGTGCGGTGCACGTGAACGTCAGGGTACTGGTCCGCTCTCCCTGGGGACTGACCCGGGCTTATCCTCGAACCGTTCGATGGCAGCCCGCTGGTCGGACCCTGCGCAGAAGTCGTTCGCGTGCGCGATGGTATCTTCGCGGCTGCCAGTGTAACCGCCCCAGTTGGCGGTGGCGGTGACGGCGTGCATGCCGGTACCGACGTCCTGGACGTTGCTGGTGTGGGTACAGCCGACCAGCAGCAGCGCGGTGGCGAGGAACACGCTCTTCATCATCTTTCCCCTCATCCCGGGTGCTTACCGCGACCGTATAATTTAACGTGGGACTTTTGTCTCAGCTAAACTCGACTCGCCCTCGCCAGCTCGGGCACTACTCTCTCCAAGATACCAAGAATGTTGTTGGAGGCGTGTATCCAGCCGTTGCTACTTCCCCTTCTGATGGTTGTCACTGCTAACACCGCTGCCTGGGCAGCAGCGCGCGTTCTAGGCAGACACTGGAATGCACCACTGGACTTTGGGAGGACACTGCGTGACGGCACGCGGCTATTGGGCAGTCACAAGACGTGGCGAGGCCTGATTGCCTCCGCAGTTGCCTGCGGCGCAGCGTCGCAGCTGCTCGGGCCCGGATTCGCATGGGGCGCTGCTTTCGGAACTCTGGCGCTGCTGGGGGACGCCGTGTCAAGTTTCCTGAAGCGTCGGCTCCGCCTCGCCCCTGGCGCCGAAGTGTCGGGACTCGATCAGGTTCCGGAGGCGATCCTGCCCCTGCTCGCATTGCCGCGGCCATTGGGGCTAGGGCTCACCCAAAGTCTTATCGTCACTGGGCTATTCGTTCTACTCGATATCGCAACCACAAGACTTCGCCACTTCTAACTGCTCGAACACCCGGAATGAGCTGCGCGAGTGGGACAGAGATGCGCGACTTCCGACCACATCGCGGTGGATGGACTAGCCAGGCAGACCGGGTCAGTATTTCGACAGCTTGAAAATCGACCGCCAAGGGGAACCCGGGCGCGAGGATTTCCGCGGGAACCTGGGTGAGCGCATAGAGCTGGAGCCCGACGACTCCGGGCGTTTCCTGTGGGCCGAATACTCACTCGGTCTCGCGCCTTGCTGTCGAGCGAGATGTTGAATGCGAATTTAATGGTAGCCGGGGCAGGATTTGCCATGTTCGGGGCAGCCATCTCTATGCCCCAGAGCGTGCGTGTGAAGTAGAGCGTGACGCACCGCAAACCCAGCGGCACGGGTCATTGTGCGGGAGCTTACGCGCGTGTGCATCGCAGCACAGGCTTTATCCGAGGGACGCATGGCCCTCGATCTGCTGGCAATATGGGCAAGATCACTGGATCGCTTCCAGCGCGGAACCTACGCAGACGAACCCTATGAGTCAGGCCGACTTCTCGGACTATATAGTTCACTTTACGAAGGGCGGAGACCCGTATTCGGCGCAACAACACCCGGATGAGGTCAATGGCATCACTGGAAGCGATGCGCGCCAGAGGCTGGTACGGATTCTCCAGATGCGCCGCATCACCGCAACGCGAATGCCGTGGACTAACCGGCGAGCAGTTTTGCTGCGATGCCCGGAGCAGCACGGACAGCTCTGGCCGCTAACAACTGGATTATTGTCGCGAACCACCAAAAGATCGAAGAACTCTGCGGATCGGATTCCGGCGACGAGCCGCTGGCGCCAGTCACTACTCAGATTCGGCTTTTCTTCCTTGGTCCACGGGTGGTCCGCTGAGGATTTTTCTTCCCGTGAACATGGCGGAGATGATGTTGCCACGCTCGCGCAGCTCGGTGATGACCACGGCAGCGACGTGCGCCACGACGGTGGCGACCAGGACATAAGACGTGTAGAGATGCAACGACGCTATCGGCTCCCGAAAGGCGCGCATACTTTGATAGGCGGCGGTGTCGTATAGCGTCGGGGTATAGGGGGCAAGCGAGCCGGGGTCGACGCCTGGCGCAGCAACCCATTGCGCGATCCAACTGCCGAATGGCGGATAGAACAGGTCGGTGCCCGCCAACATCAGCCCAGTAATTGCTTGAATGACGATGAGAAGGAGTAGCGCCGCGATACCCAGGCGTCCCACGGGATTGTGGCCCGCGTACTGCTCGGGATGACCGGCAATGAATGCTGCAATGTAACTGCGCAGCGCGTGGAAATAGCCCCTGCCGCCGGGCAACATGGCGCGCCATCTGGCGTATCGGTTTCCAAAAAAGGCCCACACGATGCGCCAGAGCAGATTGGCCACGAGCACGTAACCGATCCAAACGTGAAGCGTTTTGAGGGTTGCTTTACCAGAATTTGGAACATCGAGTGCTCCCGCTTTGAGGATCAGAAATCCGACGACAATCAGGGCGATGACGCTGAGGGCATTGATCCAGTGAAACCAGCGGGTATTCGCGTCCCACACGGCATACGTTTTCAGCTCGGACATATCGCGCTCTGTTTAGGCATCCCAGTTCTTCGTACTGAGTATCTGGGCTCAGTTCAACCCCGCCAAAGGTCGAGCGTGCTATCGCGTGGCACTCGCGGCCCCCGTGCCCCTTTTCTTCTTTTCGTTATTGCGATATGGCACGAGAAGGCGCGCTGCGGCGTGTTTATGGCGCTTGGTGTCAGTGGCAGCGAAAGAGCATGCTGCTCGTGGGTTCATGGTCCCCCGCGTCCTTGTCATCGAAGGATTCGATGATGGTGTTCTTCCCCGACTGGGCGCAATGCGCGTTTGCCAGATCAACCGCCTCCTCGCGCGCGAAGGGAGTGCCGCGCTGAGAGCTTCCCGTTACAGAAAACCTGCCGTTCCCCTTATCCAGAACAGTGGGATCAGCCGCGCATCCAGCCAGCAGAAGGAGTTCGAGAGAAATAATCAACCCAGAACGTGCGGCCTTCTTATTCATCTTAATCGCTGTCTCGTACTTGACATTACCCCTCCGCGAAGCGGGCAATTCAGTCTACGAATCACCGTTGCGCTGGCGCATCGTGGAAAGTACGTGCTGCCTCCGCGAACGCCTTGGGGTGCGCTGCACCAGCGTGCGCGCCGCTTCGAATCTGCTGAACCATGCCATTCACCACGCCCACGCGCGACTGTCGGAACAGGCACCCTGCACCGACTGTCACTTTGCCGCGCGCTGCGGCATTGAGCACCTCGCCTGCGCAGCGTTCTCGATGTACTTGGCCGACGAGTCTGCGATGCGCTGGCGCCTTGCGCAGCGAGCGCCGACGACCGCGCAGTACACGACGCTGCTGGGTTAGGGGTCACGGGTCACGGGTCACTCTGCTTGCCTGACCACGCTGCCCCGCTTGGGCCGGCGATTCCGAAGGCCGCGGCGCCGAGCGTCACCCGTGAGGGCATAACGTCGGCGCGCCGCCTGGCTCGTCTCACGCAGCCCCTTTCCCAGCGCCCGCAGGCTGAGAACTTACTTCGGTTCGTCGCAGTCCCGGCGCCGCATCACAACGCGCCGGTTCTGCAGGCGGCCTTCCTCCGTCGCATTGTCTGCGATCTGCATCGTCTCGCCGTAGCCGACCTACTCTCGCGATCATTCCCACGGTGTCCACTATTGAATTGCTGCTCTCTGCTACCTGCGCCTTTTCGGGCGTCCAGCCGTTCATTGCGTCGCTCCTCCAATAGTTTTTAGCGGATTCAACGTCGGAAGTCGTTGAAATACAAGTATATTCTTATTCTATAACTGGGCCAGCTTGCCTGGTGAGGTAGACGCAGTCCTCACCATTAGTGGCCGGCTTCAGCACCGAGGTGGCAAGATTCGACGCGCACGTGAGCGCCTAAGAACTCGCCATCAAGGGATTTATTGGGGGGCCGTTCCTTTGCCACTGGTATGGATCCGGCTGCGGCATGTGATCCGGGAGATTGCGAAACTCCTAACACATGATTCCCCGGAACAGATCGCTGGGTTGAAGAGCGGCAGAGGAAGCGCCGCGTACGCGCCGTGCCAATCGGCTGGCGGGATGAAGAAGAGTGAAGCGCCAAACAGGGGGACCGCTATTTCAAAGCACAAGATGCTTGGCGCGATCCGGCTCGGGTTTGCCGCCGCGATACTGTTGGGCATCGCGCACTCAGCAAGCGCCTGGGTTTATCCGGAACATCGCGACATCGCGATGCTGGCGGTCGAAGGCCTGGATCCCGGACGACGCGCACAATTCGATCGACTGTGGGCTGAGGCTCGCGCCGGCCGCGAGCCGCGCCTCTGTGAGCAGTCCGCCGATGTCGGGCAGGGCCTCAACCCCCAGTGCATCGACTGGCCAGCGATGAGCGGATTGTCCGGAGACCATTCCTGTTCCAGCAGCCAGATGCTCGATACGGTCATCAACTCCGAGTGGGTGCTGGCAGTGGCCGGGGTGGGTGCGCAGCTCAAGGTCGACTTGGCCGCAGTTGGGTCTCCTGCCCGCACGCCCGGGGAAGCGCCGCAAATAACCTTGGAAGGACTGCGGCGCCAATTTGAAGACGGTGCGGTGCGCGCCAAGCGGATGAATGCGCAGCGCGCCTCCGATACGCACTTGCAGCGCGCGGATCCGGAATATGCGACGCGCGCCGGAGCGAACAATGCTCACTTTCTGCTGGCGCGCCCGCGGACGGACCTTTCCGCAAATGAGTACGCTCTGTTGACCCTGAAAGAGGGCTCGGAAATAAACGCAATCGGTGTATGGGGATGGTATCACGTGAGCGCTTTGCAGAAAGCGACCCGGCTCGCGCAAGAGCAACTTACCGCCGAAGAGCGCTCGGCTCTGGCGCGCTCCGCGCTCGCGGACGAGGCCTTCGGGTTGCATTTCCTTGAAGACGCGTACGCCGCTGGCCATGTCGCGGGGACTTGGGGTGACGTCTCGCGCCGCAAGGGCACCCATGATCACTACAACGAGAGCGGGCTTGAAGTCTCCACCTGGGAGGGAGGCTCGACGACGCTGGTGTTGACGGGCGACGCGCACATGCGACCGGAGGATGCAGAAGTGGCGGCGGCGACGGTACGGCTCAGCCTGGAGCAGCTTATTGACACCGCGAGTGGGCAAGCCCGCAAGGCAAATCTTCCGCACACACCGGGCGCTCCTGCTCAACCGGACACGTTGGATGTTTGTCGGAACGACAAGCTTCCGCCGCGCCCCGCAGCGATGCGAGACTCCACCTGAGGCGGTCGAGCTCGGGGTCGAGGTCGTACGAAGAACCCCCGTGCCCGGTTTAGCCGAAGGACTCGGCGCTCTGCCGCGCTTCCGTGCGGAAGTCGGCCCCTTTATTGGCGTCGGGGCTTTGATGGATGTCCGGTATCTGGACGGCAGCTTTATCGGGACCCAGGGGAATGCCGGCTTCATGGCCGGGGCCGATCTGTCAGTTCGCGTCGGATTAGGACTGGAGGGCGTTCTTGGCGACGCAGGCGATGGCTTGATCTTCCTTGCCCTGGGCATTCGCGGTGACTCCCCTTCGAGCAGTAAGTTCACCGACACGTCGCTCGCCGAACAGGGCGGTAAGCTCACGGCCGCGATCCCGTCGCGCACCGGCTATTCAGCGCGCATTCGCATGCCTTTCTACCTCATCCCCGGTGACCTGGTGCTCGCCGCTCCGCTTTATTGGCTGTCGGAAAGAACGTACCAGAATATGGCCGTCACGGCGGCCAATGGCGGGCTCATTCCCTGGCAGCTAGGCTGGGCCACGCGCTTCGGCCGCTTCCAATTCGTCCTCGGGCGCGAGATCGGCGTCGCGTTCTACGGCCTACAATCCGGAGACACGTTGCTTGTCCCGAGCGAGACGCCGGGCGGGCCGGCCTCGCTGGCCGAGTTCAAGTCAACTTTTATCGACGTGCCCATACTAGAGTTCCGTCCCTTCCGCGCATTCGACACGAGCCAGACTGCAGAAGTCATGGTGCAGGTGTTTTTCGGCATCGACATTCCGCGGGGTGGTCAGGTGATTTCGCCACCCGGAAGCCCGAACGTTCCCCTGAAGAGTACGTACTCGATCGGCATACGCGGCCTCTTTGACTGGCGGCACTACCGTTGAGACACGAGGCCAGGAACCTAGAGCGGGCGTTCAAAGGAGTACCTCGCTTGTATGCGGTGCAAGGCGTCCCGAGTCTGAATCTCGGGCAGTTGGCAGGGTAGGCCGCTGTGCGCGCACGCGCCATGATGGCGCTATTACTCGCGGCGCCTCTGCTGCTTGAGGGATGTAATTCGGTGCCGAACGCGCGGGAGTTTACGCGCACCACGGCCCTGCTGCGTGACCCGAGTGGCACCGGCAGCGCGCTTGATGGCCGGGCACGGTTTCGGCAGATCTTTTGCCAGGTCGCCCAGGCCGACGGGGCGGTGTCGGCGGACGATCCGGATTGCGCCGGAATCCTGTGGCGACTCGCTGAGGAACCAACGGCGGCTTTCTCCCCGCTGCCACGGAACCGCGGTGACCTGCGCCTTGTCATCGTCACCGGCGCGCTCAGTGATTGCTTCGGAGACGCTGCGCTGCCGTTTCGCTTCGGTGCCGAGCGGCTGCGCGCCCAAGGCGTAACTGTGGACTACGTGCGCGTCAGCGGTCGCTCGAGCGCCGAGCACAATGCACGCCAGATCGCGGCTTTCTTTGCCGCCGCGGAACTCCCCTCAGAGCGCATCGTCATGCTCGGCTACTCCAAGGGCGCCGTTGATATCCAGCAGTTCCTGAACGATTTTCCCGAACTCTCCCGCGGCGTTGTGGCGATGGTCAGTGTCGCCGGTCCGCTATGGGGTACACCGTTGGCGAATCGGGGAGACTGGCTCAACCGCCACTTGTTCGCCCACCTTTACACCGACCGGTGCCCGCCCGGCGACAGCGGCCTGATCCACAGCTTGCAGCCGGACGTGCGCGCGCAGTGGTTGAGCACGCACCCGCTGCCGTCGAGCGTGCATCTCTACTCGCTTGCCGCGTTCACTACTTCACCGCATCTCGCGCGTGGACTGCGGCCGACGTGGTCGCGGCTCGCCGAGCACGACACCCGCAATGATGGGCAGGTGCTCATCGGGGACACGGTGCTCGCAGGCTCAGATCTGTTGGGTTACGTCAACGCCGACCACTGGGGCGCGGCGATAACCATCGAGAACGAGCTGCCCTATGTCGCTGGCCGCAAGTCCCCACGTCTAATCCCGCAGACCCAGCTGCTGCAAGCGATCTGGCTTTATGTCGGGGAGTCACTCGCGGGGACGCCTCCGCGCCCCTAGAGCCGTCGTGTGGCAGTGGTGCGCCGGGAGGCTTGGTGGGTGAGCTGACCAAGGCTGCAGCGCCAGCGGCTGCCATCGGCGGTCGTTGCCAACCCCAAGTCCACCCGGCCAGGGCCAGCGGCCGACCCCTTCTCCTTGGGGGCACCGGTCAGGTGACGCTTCGCGTGGCTGTCCCCAAGGGTTGCCGCGCAGCGGGGCTATTCGAACGGGTTCAGCAGATCGCGCCACACGATTCGGTAACCGGCGCGCCTTAGCGTCTTAGAGAACTGTGCGATCACCGAAAACCATTCACCGCGTGTTAGGCATCACGGCTTGTTGTCCTCGCCTAGGACGCTAAACGCTCAGCTTGAGGGATGGACTTTACACAGTTGCCCGTCCTCGGCACACGCTGCCTTCGTAAGTGAGATAGTCGCGGCCTGCTTGCTCATTTGCTATTGCAAGGGGTGACCACCATGAAGTTCGCCAAGGAGCACGATCGAGGTCCCACAGCAGGCTCCTCCAATCGCTCTCCATCGCCGCATGCGGCCACGTCAGTGCTGTTCTCTGCCGCGATACTGACGTGGTCGCCCAGCGGCTTTGCGACCGCTGCGATATCACCGCCGCTGCGCACCGATCAGTTCCGGGCAGTGTACGAGGCGCCCAAGAACCCTGCCCACCAGGCGCTGTATGAGCAACTGAAAGCCGCAGGCACACTCGAGCGGTTTCGCGTCTTCCTTAGCTACATTCGCCTGCCGCGCGCGCTGACGCTAAAGCTCGCGGGGTGTGACGGGGACGAAGACGCCTGGTACGACCCAGTCGATTTGACGGTGACGGTCTGCTACGAGTACCTCGCAGCGGTGCACAAGGTCGCGCCTGCGACCGCGACGCCCGAGGGTGTGACGCCGGAAAACGCCGTGCTCGGCCCGCTGCTCGAGGTGTTTCTGCACGAAGTCGCGCACGCGCTGTTCGATCAGCTGCGCATCCCGATCTTCGGGCGCGAAGAGGATGCCGCCGATCAGTTCGCAGCATTCACGCTGGTGCATCTGAACGAGCACACAGCGCGCGATACCGTGGTTGGCGCCGCGTGGCTATACGCCCAAGAGGCCAAGGAGCCGACGTTGAACCTCGCGGACCTCGCCGACGTGCACGGCCTCGCGGGACAACGTTTCTATAATCTGCTGTGTATCGCCTACGGTGCGGAACCACGCTTGTTTACGGATCTGGTCGAGAAGAAGTATTTACCAGAGAGCCGCGCGAAAGGGTGTGCGGACGAGTACGGACAGATCGCGTATGCCGTGAAAACGTTGATGGGCCGGTATGTCGATGAGAGCGCGCGTGAGAAGGTTTCCGCCCAGAACTGGGTGGGCGGCAAGCTCCGCAGGAAGACCGCAGGCGATACGCCACCACCGTAGGATTGCTCCCGGCGGCCATCATCTGTCGGCGGTAATCCGTAACGGCGCGCCTCTCATTCAGAATGGATACGGCAAAACGCCTCGTCGCGATCTAGAAGGGAGGAGTTTAATCGGGGCGCATGATGAAGACTGTTGCGCGCTGGATCGAACCCAAGGAGGCACCGCCACCGGGTTTGCCGATTACGACGTAAAATAACTCCGTATGTTTTCGCGCTGGATTTGCAAGGATCGGTACCGACAAGTGCAGGGTGTCTACGCCGTCGGGTAGAAGCGCCGTTGTAGGGGTTCTCGAAACGTAGTCCCGAGCAGGTCGTGCTCCCACTGACCGCTGCGTCCACCATACAAAACTGACGTCACCGTTGACACCAGCGGTTCGGCGGACCTCAATTTCCGCGCTCGTATGACCTGGGAATACAACGTACCTATCGGCAGACAGGCTAATTTGTCCAGGGTCCGAAATTTGTGGAACCACCACTGCAGCAGCAGTCGGTGCGATTACGTTCACCCTGTGTTCTTTCGGTAAGTTTTGCGGTAGCGGCGCTGAATCGATACCGAGCAAGACAGTGGCCAATAAACCGAATACAACGCAAGGGGGGAGGATGTGCTCACGCAGGGAGCGGCGCCACTCGATGGACGTCGGTCGTCCACAATAGTCCCTGACTTGGCTGCCCCAGACGTCTAACCTGCGCTGAGTGTTTGCAAGCGCGGTGCGAGTACGGCGACCAAAATCGGCCAGAACCGCGAGGCGCTTTGGGAATCGATGCACCGATCGACGCGCACCGGGCAGTTCGCTCCGCAGCGCCCGGACTTCGCTCGCCAGTTCACTGGGGCTTGCCGCTCGCTCATGCGTTGCCACCATCGCGAGGGGACCGCCGCGTGCTGGACCGACTCGAGCTTCGGTAGCCCTGGGACCCTCAGGGAGTTCGTGGACTATATCCGAGTCTGGCACTCCTAATACGCGCTGCTCGATTCGGTTTTTGATCGTTCGAAACAGATCAGCCGATAATTTCTCGCGACGGTAATACTGATCGATCAGCGAAAGTACTTCCCAGGCAGACTCGGGACGCGCGTCGCAGAGAACGAATAACTCCTCTAAGAAGACCCCCAGGCTGCATTCGCCGCTCACGAATGCATCGAGTCGCTGTTGCAGGTCGTAGTCCATACTGAAAGTGCGATTATGCGGACGCCGAATGCATGAATTACCTCTGATCTTCGCGCCAGAATAATCCAATTCTCGGCGGCCATTTGCGATCACAGGGATGGCCAGCCATCGACAAGCCCTTGAATCGCGAATTCCTCAGGCCTCGTATGGCGAGCTTGGTCCGCGTCGGCGGTGATGAGTAGCGGCGGGCATCGCATTGACAATCTTCACGGTTCAATTTTCGGCTTCCGCGCAAGGTCTGCAAAACCCCGGGCAGGAGCTTGTGCATGTACTTTACCACCAGTGGTAGAAGACCGCGGAGAGTGCCCTCGATACCTCGAGGCGATACCACCGGGGGGCGTCCGGAGGTGTCTACGCAAGGGTAAGCCGAATTGCCTGCAGCACCGCCAGCACGAGCTTATCCGGGACGAGGCCGACTGCGGCGCCGGAGCCGTCGCTACCACCCGATTATGTCGCGGGATTGATGCCTTCGCCTTAGGCCTAGGCTCGCCCGCCGCCCAGGCATATGCTTACGCTTAACCTTCAGTTGAAGCTGGCGAAAGAGGCAACCGTATGTCCAGGGCCATCCTAGTCCTAGCCATCACCATCATCGCGGTTTCGGGAACACTGCATGCACAAGATGCAGATTCCAAGCGGCAGGAGCGGATCAATAAAATCCGGGCTCTTGACTGGGTTGAAGGCCCGAAGCAGATAACGATCGCAGGGAACTCTACGTTGTCCCTTCCCGAGGGATACCTGTACCTCGACCCGGCCAACACCGCCAAGTACGAGGAACTCAATCACAATCTCTCCGACGGTAAGGAGGTCCTGATTGCGCCAAAGTCCTTTCAGTGGAACGCCTATTTCCTTTTTGAGAATGAGGGATACGTAAAAGACAGCGACAAGATTGATGCTGATGCCATCCTGAAATCCCTCACCGACAGCACCGAGGCTGCAAACGAGGAGCGCAGACGGCGTGGCTGGGCCGACCTGCATGTTGTTGGTTGGACTATTCCGCCCACCTATAACACGACCTCAAAGCGCCTCGAGTGGGCCACACGGTTGCGGTCAGAGAATCGCGAGAACACTAACTTTTTCACGAAGGTTTTGGCGCGCAGGGGATTTACCACCGTCGTGCTGGTTTCGTCGCCCGACAATCTGCAGGCAGCGGTGGCTGATCTAAACGGCTTGCTTGCCGACTATCGCTTCAATTCGGGTGATTCCTACGCTGACTGGCGCCCCGGGGACAAGGTGGCCGAGTATGGATTGACGGGGCTTATCGTAGGCGGCGCCGTTGCGGCAGCCGTCAAGACCGGTCTGTTCAAGGGACTCTGGAAAGTGCTGCTCGCCGGAGCGGCCACGCTTTGGAAGTTCCTGCTGGTGGCGTTCGCCGCGGTAGTGGGGGGGCTGCGGTCCCTGTTTCGACGCAAAAAGACCTAACGCTTGTCGATCGCTAGAGCAGGTTTTGACTCTCTTTCCTACGGAATGGCTTCTGTCTGCTGCGCTGGTGGCAGTTTACCTTTTCGATTCCGCGCATTTTCTTTCGATAGGCGAAGCTGTGGTCGTAACCCGCCGTGGTTCGCCGCGACAGCTGTCGTTCGGATCAGCGTTTGAGTTGGGCGGGCGTCGACCGTTTCTTCCCAATCCGTTTGCTCCGCTATGGCCAGAACTTCGTATCGACTGGGACGTATCAGGGCACTGCCGGGCTACAGCCGCGGAAGTCAAGACTGAAATGGAGTCGCGGCTTCGAATGCTGCGACCCGTTGGATGGCTTTCAGCCGCATGCGCGATTCTCATCGTGATTGTCGCGCCCGTCGCGCTTGTGACAGGGAGCGAGCGGGCCTTTGTGGCCGCTGCGCTGCTTTGCGTCGTGAGTGCTGCGATAGCGTGCTGCACGGTGCTCTATCGAAGAAGGAATCTTGGTCTTTCGGCGTGGCAGACTGCCTCGATTATCTTCGTGGCGATGATATGTCTTCCTTGTTCCGGCAATCTCGCACGTGCTGTGGCGATGCAGAAGCGATGGAGGCTGCCAGCCTCCGAACTACCCGCGCTGGGCTTTGACGCGGCACGAATTGCAGGCATCGAGGCTCGGCTTGAGGAAATTCTTGCCCGTGCACAGCAATTCTTGGCGGAAGACAGTGCCGAATACCGCCTGGTAGGCGCCCAGCTGCAGTTGGTCAGGTCGAGACTCAATGAGCGTCAGTGACTTATTGATCGCCTCAGGGTGTGGGCTTGCAGGATTTGGCGTCGTTTGGTGGCTATTTAGCGTCGTCAGGCAGCAAAAGACGCCGCCCATACCGATGGATCCGGGCGCCGCAAGAATTGAACCCAGGCGCATAAGTGTCGCAGAACTCGGGAACACCTGGCACGTGATCCTTGGAGTGCCCGCAGAGGCGACGTCCGTTGAAATTGAGGCCGCCTACCATGCCCGACTCGCGGAGTACGACCGAATCCGCTTCGCACCCGATGAGACTGCGCTCAGTAAACAGACTGCCGAGGCCGCGCGTGCAAGGCTGACCGAAGCATACGAATTCATCCGTCAGGCCAGGCATTGAAGACGATTAGTTACGAGCGACAACGTCGCCGACGAGCAGACGGATTTCCACATAGAACTAGAGCTGAGCATCGTGTTAGTGCAGGGGAACACTAACGATCCCGAGATAACATCAAACTCCCAGTGCGCTGATTGTCGTTACGCCCATGCGCGCGTACGATCCGCCCGCTGACGGGTGATCAGCAGATCTTCCGCAGCCACAAAAAAGGACGTTCGGCGCAGGGAGAATTCGGATGACTGCGCTTCCTGCTCCGCTCACGCTCAGAGGAGGAAACGACATGACATCTCGCATGGCAGGACGGATTCTGGTTGCAACCTTGTTGCTGTTGCCGCTCGCGACCAGAGCGGAACATGACGACCGATTTCCGTTTCTCGAGGCCACCGTGGCACAGCTACAGGCGCAGATGGCCGCTGGTCATCTGACTTCGGAGCAGCTGACACGCGCCTACATCGAACGCATCCACGACCTGGACTCAAGGGGTCCAGGGGTGAATTCAATCATGGAGCTCAACCCGGATGCGTTGGCGATGGCACGCAAAGCCGATGATCAGCGCAGACACGGCGTGGTCCTCGGCCCACTGCACGGCATCCCGGTTCTCTTGAAGGACAACATCGACACCGGCGACCGGATGCAGACCAGTGCGGGCTCCTTTGCACTGGTAGGAAGGCCCCCAGTGCGTGATTCCACGGTAGCCGCCAATCTGCGCGCCGGCGGTGCCGTGATCCTCGGAAAGACCACTCTGTCCGAGTGGGCGAATTTCCGCTCCTTCGAATCGATCAGCGGTTGGTCGGGGCGCGGAGGACAGGCACACAACCCGTATGGGATAGACCGCAACCCCTGCGGCTCGAGTTCGGGTTCGGGTGCTGCGGCTTCGGCTAACTTTGCCACCGTGTCTTTCGGCTCGGAAACCGATGGCAGCATCGTCTGCCCGGGCAATGCAAACGGCGTCGTGGCCATCAAACCCACCGTCGGCCTTACCAGTCGGGCCGGGGTCGTACCCATTTCGCACACGCAGGACACGGTGGGCCCGCACGCGCGCACTGTGGCCGATGCTGCTGCGGCACTCAGCGTGATTCAGAGCCGCATCTACGATGGCCGAGACGCCGCCACCGGAGGCGTACCGCTCGGGTGGCGCGGACGCTTTACGCGCCCGAGCAATCTCCCCACCGATTACACGCAGTTTGTGAACCCCAATGGACTTAAAGGAGCGAGGATCGGGATCACGCGAGTGGGACTGAGCGGGTTCACCAATGTGACGACGCCCGCCCCGGTGACCGCCGCAATTGAAGCTGCGTTCAAGGCGCTCAGCGACGCGGGCGCGACGGTGATCGATCTGGACGCGGCGGGATTTACCTTCGCGCCGGCGGCCGGAGAGCTCGGCGTATTGCTCTATGAATTCAAAAATGATCTGCGCGCGTACTTTGCCACGCGCGTCGGCGTACCGGTTGCTGGCGGGACTCTGCAGACAGCCATCGACTTCAATAATGGTCACGCTGACGTCGAGATGCCATTCTTCAACCAGGACATTTTCGACCTGTCGAACTCGCTCAATACCACCGACCCGAACGCGCCACAGGACCCGAGTCTCTTCGGCAGCAACGGCGCCGGAATGTCCTCTTATAACATCGCGCTCGACCTAGACCAGGCCGCCGGTGTCAGCATGGACCAGGCTCTGGGCATGTTCCACCTGGACGCAGTGGTCACGGCGACCGACAACCCGGCGTGGGCGACTGATCTGGTGTACGGCGATCACTTCATTTTCGGAAGCTCGGGCCTCGCCGCGGGGCCGGGATATCCCATCGTGCAAGTGCCCGCGGGTGCGGTGTTCGGTGTACCCCTTGGTATCAGCTTCTTCGGCACGGCCTTTAGTGAGCCGACGCTGATCAGGCTCGCATCGGGTTACGAAGCGGCGACGCAGGCGCGCGCGCACAACCTGCCCACGTTTGCAGCGACCGTGCCGTTCGATCACGTCAGGGGTCCGCTGCAGGAGCGCGCCGCAGACGACGATCAGGTGCAGTCAGGGACGCCCGAGGTGTCGTCCCATGCTGCTCAGGCCGCGGCGGCCATTGCAGGGGCAGCTCCTGCAGCGGCACCAAACCGAGCGCCGAGTACCAAGGCGAAGAGGGTGCTGCATCAACTGTAGCTCGACACGGCGCGTGGGCCCGATGCGATTCAGTCGCGAGCGAGGATTCGAGGAGTTCTCGGCCGAGCGATGATGCGGGTGTTGAATCTCACGTAGCCAAGCGACAGGCACGCTGCCGCACAGGAAGCCGGGGGCGATCGCCCTCGGCTTCCGCTGCTACACGTTAGTCATAGCTGATCGCGGGATGCCGCCGTTTGCAGGCCTGATTTCAGGGCGTACTGCCTGGTTCCGGGACCTGCGTGCGCGCCGCGCGCTGTGCTGCGCGTGCCACTTGCTCCTCGCGCACTTGCGCCAGCGTGAGGCCGGTGCCGACCGCGATCACGTTCAGGACCGGATGCGCCGGATCGCCCGGCAGGCGCAGGGCGTGCACTCGCTCCCACGCTCGAATGCGCACATCGGGCGGATTCAGGTCGGAGCGCTGCTCCGCGAGCTCGAGCCGCCGCTTTTGGGCGCGCTCCTGCTCCTCGAGCGCGAGGCGCTCGGCGTGAGTCCTGATGAGTTCCGTCGTGGGACGAATCTGGGAAAACTTCGTTTCGTTCATGGACAACTCTTTGGGGGATATGACTCAGGTCAGATCGTTTGCGGCCGGGAACATGCCGGCGGGTGGTTGCGGGTGAATGTCGAGCGCGATCGCCAGGCCAAGACGCCCGAGCAATGCCAGTGACTGGGCTGACAGTTCCAGCTGAAAGTCCTCTCGTGCGAACAGGCTGACATGCAGTTCCGCGATGCCTCCGTCAGCGTCCAAACGTTCAAGAAAGCCGTGCGAGCGGCGCAGATGCGCCAGCGTCTGCAGCAGTACGCTCTCCAGCGACACGTGCGCGGGGGATTGCGCCGGCTCCTGTATCAGCCGTCCCATCCAATAACTTTCCCGATAGACACCCTCGAGTGTCCCCCCGCCGGGGTCACGGCGCGGGTCGCCGGCCTTCCAGCTGTGCTGCGGCATTATGCCGAGCGTCTGCGTGATCTCGGAGGGATCGATGCTCGGGTGACGCAGACGCAGGGAAATCGTGAATTCATATTCGCTCATGGAGCCGATCTCTTGCAGCAGAGCCCCGGCCGCGGCGGATACAACACATTCTTGAACCAGTGAAGCCGCTGAAACCGTGCGTTACTCGTCCGCTGACTTGCGGCGCCTTCGGCGATCCGAGAACGAGTCGGTTCGATCGGGTCCAGGGGTCTTGGAAGCGAAGGCACGCAGACATTCGCGGGAACAGACGATCACAGGGGCCTCCTGCGCATCGATCGCGCCAGGGTTTGGATGCCGGCTTATGCGAAAGTGCTCGTGCGGGCGGCCGCCATCCTCATAACCGACGTCCCGTTCGCAGACGTCGCAGGTCAGGACGAGGACTTCCTCGGCCGGATGAAACAACCCGGACTTGCGCCAGCCCATGATTCTCCTCAGTCGCTCGGAGTCACATCAGGGCTGCGCTTCCGGCCGCGCAGCGCGGCCGGAAGCGGAGTCCACCCAATGTGGCCTTAGTAGCGGCGCGGGCCGCCTCGGTTGCCACCGCCGCCCGAGCGCTCACGATCCTGAGCCTCGTTCACCTTGAGGGCGCGGCCGTCGAAGTCCGTGCCATTCAGCGCCTGCATGGCGCGGGAGGCGTCGGCATTCGACATTTCCACGAAGCCGAAGCCACGCGGACGACCCGTGTCGCGATCGGTGATCAGAGATACCTTCTCAACCGTCCCGTGCTTGGAAAACAGGGCGTGCACGGCCTCGTCGGTCGCGGTGAAGGGCAGATTTCCTACATATAATTTAGTCACTAAGAGTACTCACAAAAAAATGAAATTAACCGGCAGGTCGGGCCTGCCTCCTGGTTCGTCAAGCTTACGAGGGTGAGAGACTGACCGAAGAGGGGTGCCGGAGGGCACATCGGGGGCCAGGGCAGACAAGCCGAAAGGTTACGAGCCGAATACAGACTACAGGTTTTCCCGCGGCGCTGCTGCACTTTCCGGCGCGGGGCGCTGTTGGCGCGCGCCGCTGCTCGCGTGGCGCCTGTCGGGGCTGTGACCGCCACCGTGAGGCCCTCAGCGCGGTCGCCTGCGCCCGCCAGCAACGTTGCGGCTTTCATCGGGAAGGCGCAAGGTGGCTGAGGCCTGATGCACTTGCGACCGCAGGAGCGAGGCGCCAGCGAGCGCCACGGGGCGACCAGGAGCGTCGTCCGGCGCGGACTGCATTGCGCGGACGCGCCCCGCAGTCGGTCAGCTTTTGGTGGCATCTGCTTTGAGATCCGCGACCGGGGAGGCGAAGTTTCCGCGGCGTGGATCTGCGCAATGGGAAGCAGCCTGCCTCGTGTTGCAATCGCGCGCCAGCGCGGGAGTTGGAGCGGAATGAACCTCAGCCTGAGTGATGCCTTTGCCAGATTTGGTGCAAAGCCGAGCAATCGTTTGCGGGGCCTTTCCGCAATGGCAACTGACGGGGCTCTGGTGCTCAACTGCTCGAAGGAGCAGTTCGGACACCCGTCCCGCGGCGTGCTGCGCTACGAAGACAAGCTGTCACGTCAACCGACCACGGCGCGTGACACCGAGCTGCTCGGCCGGCATCTGACGCTGGCGCGCGACGGCGCCCTGCCGGTGCGCATGGTGGTGTGCTCGCGCACCGCCAACAAGACCG
This sequence comes from uncultured Pseudomonadota bacterium, assembly GCA_963727305.1. Taxonomy (GTDB): domain Bacteria; phylum Pseudomonadota; class Gammaproteobacteria; order Steroidobacterales; family Steroidobacteraceae; genus 13-2-20CM-66-19. The sequence goes on along the minus strand of CAVSFM010000016.1, from coordinate 938,375 downwards.
GTGGCCGCAGCTCCAGCTGGCACATCCGCCCCGACCTCATTGGTAAAGTCGCCGAGTTCGATGGCGACCATTTCGTCGTCGACTTCGTCCGCGAACTGATGATTCCGAGCGCGGTTGCCGGGCGGCGCAAGTAGCCGCTAGTAGGTCGCGATGACGGTGTAGCTGAGGCGCAACTGACAGGGTTGCTTTGAGCCTAAGTCCCGCGCACGGCGGCCCGCACACTCCATTGTCCCGTGCGCCCGGTGCGAAGAGGCCGCCACCGCCGCATTTACGGCACTTGCGAGATTGAACTGTCCATCGCAGTCCGCATACGGACAGGGAAATTCGAAGAACGCCCGGGCGGGCGGGTGCAGTATGTGCGCCTCCGGAGCGGGGGTCGTTGAGCTGGTGCTCTCGAAGACCAGCTCCAGGCGCAGTTGCTGAATCGCCGGAAAGGCCACGCGCAGCGCGAGCGCGGCGGCGCGGTCGCGTCGCAATCGATCGCGACGCTCTTGGCGTGCGACGGCAGGACTCGGCGCGCTCATGGTCCGCTGCCTGATGTCGGATCGCCGGGAGCGGTTGGCACTTCACCGGGGACTGCGGCTACCGTCTCACCCTCGCCCTCGGGCCCCACGCGACTCGAGCGGCGCTGCTGTTTTTCCTGCTGACGCGCCTTCCTTGCCTGCTCCTTTTGCTTTCGCGCGTGATGGTAATTCTGCTTGGCCACCTGCTCTCCGTTCTCGTGGAAATGGACGTGGTGATTTCATGCTCGTCTGCGCTCCCTCAGTGGTTGGGCGCAGCTGCGCGCTGTTGCTCACTCGCAATCAGACGTGCCGTGAGAGGCGTGGATCACCCCGTCCGCGTTTCACGACCGCACGTAAGGAAACAGCTCGGGGTCTCTCCTGAACCGCCAAATTGCGCAGGAAGACCGCTGCCGGCGCGTAATCCGTTTCACTGTACTCCGAATCCAGTGCCTGTGAGGGAAAGTTGCGGCCCGCGAGGCCAAAAGGCACTGCACATTTCACGGCCGGCAGGCCATTCGTGGCGGGAGAATCGTGCCCGCTGCGCCGCGAAGATCCGCCGTACCGGTTCCGGCCGGATTACGGCCGGTGGCTTGGGGGCAAGTGATTGAAATTGCAGGCGGTGGTCCGGGTCAGCGATTGTTCCAGACATACCCGGTAGCGAACGTCATGGATCCTCGCACCGGAAATACTCTGGGGAAGGACAGCACCGGCTTCAGGTCTGCCGAGGGGATCGGGCGGATCGCGTGCTGCTCAATCGCCCGCAGCGTCTGCTCGAGATCTTGCAGATCGGCCCTCGCCAGCACCGGGGCTCTGACGGGTGCGGGCGGATCTGCCATATGCGCGGTGTAGATCCGTGACTCCGGGTCGAGGAGCGCCAGCAGCTGTCGCGTGGTGGCGAGGTAGGTGCTGCGGCTCGCGCCCGGATAGAAAGCATAAAGCGTACTGGGATAGACGAAGTCGCCGACGAAGGCCTGGCGGCGTTGCTCGTCGTACAGTGACACGGAGGATGGCGTGTGCCCGGGAGTTGCCACGACACGAATCCGGCGGTTCCCGAGGTCCACCGTTGAGTCTGCTGGCCACCATTCGTCAACGCGCAAGGTCGGTGGTGCAAGGTCCTGGATAAATCCTAGGAACTCGTAGCGCTCGAGGGTCAGCAGCGAATTGTGCGACCGGGCGCGCAACGCGGGGCTATCCAGGAGGGCTGTGCGCTCGAAGCGGCCCACCGCGCCGACATGATCGTAGTGCAGGTGCGATGGGATCACAGTGACCGGCATTCTCGTGAGCGAACGCACGACTGGCACGATGTCGCGCGTTCCTGTGCCGGCGTCAAACAGGATGGCTTTGCTCTGCCCGATGATCAGATAGCTGTAGTTGCCCCAGTAGTAACGGGGCTCGCCGATCGCGAAGGTCGTCGCGTCGATTTCCTCGACAACGAAGTAGTCGTCGAACCAGCGTCCGGCAACCGGTACGGTCGGCCTGGGAAGCACGGGCGCGTCTTTGCCGTGAATTCGATACTGATATTCCGGGTAGACGTAGGGGGCGAGGTAAGCGAGAAACGCCGTCGCCAGGACGAGAAGGAACACTACTGACGAGATGCGACGCGGCACAGGGTTCATGCCCCGACATCATAGACATACGCGTCCTGCAATGAAGGGCCGGGCGCGGGTATCGGCCGCTACGCTGCCATTCGGCTCAACTCTCGTCCCCGAATCTGCCGTATACGCGGCTGATAGAGCCGAAAGCGCCACCCTCCGCCCATGGCGCTCCTCGAAGGTCACGGGCGAGGGCCGCGATGGCCAGGTACTCCTTTACGTTGGCCGGCGAGAATTTGAGCCAGCGGGTGAACATTAAACGCTGAGGCGCATCCAGGCCGGCGCGGTTCGCGACATACCATTCGGCGGCCTCCTGCGTCACATCGCGCGCTCGGTCATCCCTGTCATGCATGCCGCCACCTCGATCCGTGCTGCGGGCCGGCGGCCGGTTGACGGGCTGTCGCCGGGCGAATCGCCGCCTGCTCAAGTCACGATTTCATCGGCAATGCGGACCTCGCCATTGCGCGAGAAGGACTTAAGGGATTTCTCCAGACGTCGGGATTACCAGCTAAGAGCCCAATTCGTGAGATTCGGGTACCGAGAATCAGCACGTGATGGGACCGGGGTGAGACGGCGCGCGTGCGGCTCTCGCCCAGGCATCCGTCATCGACTTTGCGGCCCGGCCTGGGACGCAGCTTGTGCGCATCGATAGGGGACAGATTGAAGTCCGGCCCTGAGGATGCGGCGGTGCGCTGGGTGCGGCACGACGGAACGGCGTGGCGCTTCTGAACAGAAGCGCCACGCACCCTCAGCACGATCCTACCGGTTCTGGTTCTGGCTTTGAACCAGCGGCACCTTGGAGGCGAGCTGCAGGTCGATCAGCATCGAGATGCGGCGGTCCAGCTGCGCAAACGTCGCGGCCTTATGACCGCCGATGGCCTGCGCCACGATGGGCAGGTACTTCGCCCGTAGCTGCGCGGCCTGGATGTCCACTTCCTGGAACTGCTTGATCAATGCCACGCTCTGATCGTCCGACAGCGTGCCCCAGTGATCTGCGTACTCCTGAAACGCTGCGTATTTCTTATCGTTGATCTTCGCCAGCTCGGCCGTGTACTTGTCGTAGATCGGCCAGAATTTCGTCGCGTCGGTGTCGGTCAGGTTCAGGTTCTGTGCGATCAGCTGCTTCTTGTGTGAGCGGATGTCCTGCCGCAGCATGTCCAGGTCCTGCGTGCTGATGACGTGCTGGTCCTTGGCGGAGGCTGCCGCCGGCGGAGCGCCCGCGGACTGGGCGCCAGCCAGCGCCGAGAAAGCGAGCCACGTGCCCGCCGTCATAGTCATCACAAACTTTCTCTTCACAATCGTCTCCTTCGTTGATAAGGACCCCGCGGGCGACGGCCAGTCGGCCCTCAGGATCGAATTGAAACCAGCCAGGACCCCTGATTCGCGATTCATTCTGTTCGAGCTTGATGCCCGCCTGATCGCTTGAATCCGGGCTTGGACTGAGGCCAAGCCGCGCGAGATCATCCGCGCGACCCTACGGAGTTCGACGGCGGCCGCAATTGGACCTTGGGCCCATTCGCGCATGATCGCAGCCAGAAATTCCGCTAAGCTGTAGACCGCGTCCAGAGAGCACGGCTCCATCTGGTCACGGTCGCCCGGATGAAGCTGCTCGCAGGGGTCGAAAGAACAAAATGCCACCCGATAAGTCTGGCAGCGCGCTGCCGCAACCCTTTGAGAGGTATGGAAGCCTCCCGCGGCGCCCTCAGGTTGTCCCGCGCGTTCGATCGGCGAGCCTCGCGGCGCTGGTTTCCGAGTGCACCCGCCGCATTGCGATAACCACCGCGCCGCTTCCGGCCATTGACCTGACAGCAGTGCTGCAACCGCTGTTGGAAGACGCTCACTTCGATGTCTTCTGCCTTGTCCGGATCGCGGCCGGCGGGACACCCGAGTGGGTTTATCGGGCCGAGCAGGGTGTGTCGCCGGTTTCCGCACGGACGGCAAAACCGGGCAAGTGGCTGACGTGGCTGGCAAGGAAGTTCGCCAAGGATTTCACTCCGGTCCTGATCCGGAATCTGGCCGAGCTGACTCCGGCGGGGCGCGCGGCCTGGAACTCGCTGGGTGGTGGCCGCCTGCGCTCACTGCTGCTCGTGCCCGCACTTGCGGTGGAGGGCGCCCGCTATGTCGGCGTGTTCGGTTCCACGCACGAGCATGGCGCGTGGAGCGACGCTGACATTCGCCACCTGAGAAAGCTCGCGGAGACCATCGCCCTCGCCAGCGGGCGGCGCCATCAGGACGATGCGACGGATCAGGGTCGCAGATTCGAGCAGCTGATGGGCCGGCTGCTGCGGGGCTTTGGGGCTGGGCACTGGACCCAGATCGACGAGCAGATCGATCGCGCCCTGGAAGACATCCGCAATTTCTTCAAAGTCGACCAATGCGCGCTGCTGACGATTGGCCCGGGCGAGGGAGAGGCAACGATCGCCTACATGGCAAGTGGCAAGATGGTGTTTCCGCTGGGCGTACCGGTCAACTACTCCGTCGCAGCGCCGTGGGTTTTCGGCAGGCTGGTGAATCGACCCGAAACCATCGCTTTCAGCCGGCGGGAAGACCTGCCGCGGGACGCCGCGATCGACCGACATTACCTCGAGAGCGTGCGCACCCATGCTGCCGTATACGTGCCGTACGTGATGGATGGTGTGGCGCGCTTCATTTTCGCGGTGGTCGTGAACCACAACGCGAGATGCTGGTTGCCGCGGGAGATCGAGCAGATCGAGGCGCTCGGGGCGGCCTTTCTTAGCCCGATTCGCCGCAAGACGACCGGGGCTGCCGGGGCGCAGGCACAGGAGCAGCTGGCCAGTGCACAACAGTTCTCGCAGGCGACGCTCGATGCGCTGCACAAATACGTAGCCGTCATCGATGTCACGGGCCGGCTTGTGCGCGCCAGCGACCTGTGGGGCAGCATTGGCGGCGTCACCACGTGCGTCCTCGACGCGGTGAAGGGCGGCGGCAACCTTCTAACTGTGCTCGAGACCGTGCAGGGACCGCTGCGCGAACCGGCGCTCAGGCTCTCAGAGGGCGCGCGCAGCGTGCTCAGCGGGGAAGTGCCGCGCTTCGACACGGAGCTGAACCTGCATGACGCCCAGGCACCGCGCTGGCTGCACATCCGCGTGCAACAATTCGTAGTCCACGGGTCGGTGTTTGCGGCCGTCTCTTACGAGGACGTGACGCAGCGGCGCCAGCGGGAACAGGAGCTGCAGCTGCTGCGCGATCACCAGTGGCATTCCGACCGGGTCGCCCAGACCGGGGTCTTGATCGCGTCACTGGCGCATGAACTCAGTCAGCCGATGGCGGCCATCCTGATCAATGCGCAGACGGGCCTGCGGCTGCTGGCCGACAGCAAGCTCGTCCCGCAGCTGAATCGGGAGATCCTCAGCGATATCGTGGCGGACACTAAGCGCGCCGGAGCGGTCATTGAGTCGCTGCGAATCATGCTGCGGCGCCAGAAGAGCGAGCAGAAACCCGAGGACGTCGCGGAGATTATCCGTCGCATCGTCCGGTTGCTGCATAGCGAGACCGTGGATCAGCGCGTGGAGATCACCGAGCGTTACGAGGACGGCTGCATCGTCACCGCCGACCGCGCACAGATCCAGCAGGTGGCGCTGAACCTGATCGTGAACGCCATCGAGGCAATGGCGGACGTGCCTGCGGCCGCCCGGCACGTGTGGATTAGCGTCGCGCGGCGCAAGGACAAGGCGCTTCTGTCGGTGCGCGATCGCGGCGTCGGTATCACCCAGGAACAGATGGATAAGGTCTTCGAGGCGTTCTGGACCACGAAGGCCCGCGGCACGGGGATGGGACTTCCGATCTGCCAGGCGATTGTCGAAGCGCACGGCGGCACGATCTGGATCAAGCGCAACAAGGTCGGCTCGACCTTTTACGTCGCCCTGCCGCTGTCGCGTGCGCAGCCCCTGGCCAAGCAGGTGCAGTCGCAGTCGCACGGCCGGAGGGGCAAGGCGGCATGACTGGGGCGGAGCCGGAGGATGCCACCGTCTTTCTGATTGACGATGACGAGAGTCTGCGTCGCAGTCTCTCCCGCCAGCTGACGCACGCGGGCTGGAAGGTCGAGGTATTCGCGAGTGCGCTGCAGTTTCTTGAGCGCGCCTCCTACGACGGCACCGGGTGTGTCGTCTTGGACGTGCGTTTGCCGGAAATGATGGGACCGGAGCTGCACGTCGAGATGATGAATCGTGGCATGACGCTGCCGGTCGTCTTCCTCACCGGTCACGGCGACGTGCCAACCTCCGTCAGCGCCATGAAGCGGGGCGCCATCGACTTTCTCACCAAGCCCGTCGATGGCGACTTGCTCGCCGCGACCATCCGCGCGGCAATGGACCGTCATGCGGTCCAGCGCCGCTCGAATTCCCAACGGCAGGCTTTCGAGGAACGGCTGCGACTGCTCTCGCCGCGAGAGCGCGAGGTGCTGAACTTCGTGATTGCCGGCTGCCTCAATAAGCAGATCGCCGACAAAATGGGAATTACCCTGAAAACCGTCAAGGTGCACCGAGCGCGCGTCATGCAGAAGATGGGCGTGAACTCGGTGGCGGCCCTGGTGCACGAATGTGATGCCGCCGGGATTACTACAGCGCGAACAGAATCTTAGGGTAACGCTGCGCGCCGATAGGTCTAAGGTCCAATGGCCGCGCGCGCTCCGACCCTTCTAATGTTTGGTTGGTTTAGCTTGGGGCGTGGTATGGGTGCGCGGTGCAACACCGGTCGGACTCGCTTACCGTTTATGTGGTCGATGACGATGACTCCGTCCTCAGAAGTCTGTCCCGACTGCTAACCACGAGCGGCTTTCAGGTTCAGGCATTTTCCTCCGCCGAGACCTTTCTCAAGAGCGTGCGCGCAGATTCGCAGGGCTGCGTCCTCCTGGACGTCACCATGCCGCGCATCAGCGGCCTGCAGGTGCAGGTCGCGCTCAAGGAGCGCGGCATCAAGCTGCCGGTGATTGCCATCTCGGCGCGCGAGAGTCACCAGGTCAGGGAGACGGCGCGGGAACTGGGGGCGCAATTCTTCCTCCACAAGCCCGTCGACGACCAGGCGCTCCTCGATGCCATCGCCTGGGTCACGCAGCATGCTGCGGGCAGCACCGGGCCCCCGGGGCACGCGAAGTAAAGAATCGCGCCGACCCTACGCCACCGCGCGGGTCAGCGCTAAACTCAACTCCTGCGCGCCCGCCAACAGCGGCGGGTGCCCATGGCGCCGCCGCTCGAGGGCGGCTACGCAACTCGTGAGGCAAGCCATTCCCCTACCGGGCAGCATTCAGGCAACAGCGGCCCAGCCGCAAGGATGGCGCCGGGCGGCGTTGAGCATGCTGATCTGCGTCCTGGGGTGCAGCGGCACGCGGGCGGGCGCGCAGGCTTCGGCGGATCAGCCGGCAACTTCACCGCTGCCGACACGACCCCGGGTCGGCCTGGTGTTGGCCGGTGGGGGGGCCAAGGGCGGCGCCCACGTCGGCGTGCTCAAGGTGCTCGAAGAGATGCATGTCCCCATCGACTGCATTGCCGGCACGAGCATCGGCGCCGTGGTGGGCGGTGGCTACGCCGCCGGCATGTCCGCGAGTGACATCGAGCGGTTCGTGCGGGGAATCGACTGGAAGACGGTCGTTGGCGGTGCCGGGGACCGCAGACTCGAGCCCGCCGAACAAAAGCGCGCTGAGGCGGAGGCTGGTTCCAGGCTGGAGTTCGCCCTCAAGGACCGCAGGATAGTCGCTCCCACCGGGCTGATTCCCAGCGCGAACATCGAGGCGCTGCTGCGCAGCTACGTCGCCCAGGCGCGCACCATCTCGAGCTTCGACCAGCTGCCGATCCCCTACCGTGCCGTCGCGACCGACATGCTCAAGGGCGACATGGTGGTGCTGGGGACCGGCGATCTGGCCACTGCCATGCGCGCCAGCATGGCGATTCCGGGCGCGTTTTCGCCCGTTTACTTCGGTCCGTATGTGCTCTCGGACGGCGGCCTCGTCCGTAACCTCCCCGTCGATGTGGCGCGCAACCTGTGCGCGGACGTCGTCATTGCCGTGAACCTGGTCAGTCCGCCGGTAAAACCGGACCAGCTGCTGGGCGCCGGCAGACTGGCCGGGCGCAGCATGGAGGTGATGCTGGGGGCCAACGAAGTACTGCAGCTGCAGTCGCTCACCGCCCGGGACGTGCGCATCGACGTGCAGGTCGGCGACATCGGCGTGTCCGACTTCGAACGTACTCCGGAATCCATCCCGCTCGGCGAAGCAGCGGCGCGCCAGATGGCGGCCCAGCTCACGGCGCTGGCCGTGCCCGCGCCCGACTACGCCGCGTGGCGTGCCCAGGTGGCCATGCGCCAGAGAATCGATACCCGCGTCGCCGGCGTGCGCTTCGAGGGAACGCAGCGCGTCAATCCCCAGTATCTGGAATCGCTCACGCGCATCCGCGCGGGCGACCGGGTCAACAACGATGCGCTCAGTGCCGATGCGCGGCGCATGGCCGTGATCCAGGAAGTCGAGTCGGTGAACTACGACCTCAGCCGGTGATCCCGAGAATCCAGTGCTGGTGTGGCACGTGCAGGAAAAACAGCTGGGACCCGATTATTTCATTCCCACTCTTGGTTTGTATTTTGGCGGCGGCGGCGACACGGACTTCGTGCTCGCCATGCAATATTCGCGTCGCTGGGTCAATGCCCTCGGCGCGGAGTGGCGCGCCACGGCGCAGATCGGTGACACGGCGCTGTTCGACACCAGCTTTTATCAGCCCCTGAGCGCGTCGCAGCGGTTCTTTGTTCAGCCGGACGCCTTCATCAGCCGCGCCATCGAGGATATCTACAACAATTACCAGCGAGTCGCGACCTACCAGTTTCATGATCTCGGCCTGGTCCTGGACGCGGGCACCAACCTGTCGCTGTTTACGCAGTTGCGGTTCGGCTATTGGATCGATCGCCGCCGTCTCTCGGTGGATACGGGTCCCACACTGCTGCCGGTGCTGACGACGACCGACGCCGGCCTGACCGGACAGTGGACCTACGACAGCCGCGAGGCCTCGAGCTTTGCACGCGAGGGGATGGCGGCCGAGGTGGAGTACTTAGGCTCCACCGAATCACTGGGTGCCAAGCGCGACTGGCAGCGTGCCGAGGCGGCCTTCCGCAAGGCGATCCCGCTCGGGAAACTGGATCTGTGGCTCACGGCTGCCGGGGGTACCAAGCTTGGCAATGAGCTGCCTGCCGACCGCGCATTTTCGCTGGGCGGCCCCCAGAGCTTCCCGGGTTATTCGGAAGGCGAGGTACGCGCACGGGAATACTGGCTGGTAATGGGCAACTTTCTTTTCCCGCTGGCCGATCTGGTTCCGCTCAAGAGCGAGACGCTCTATGGCGGCATCGGACTCGAAATGGGCGAGGTGCGCGAACGCGTCGATCCGGTGCCATCCGGGTACCTCTACGGCGTTTCAGCGTACTTCGGCGGGCGGACCCCGCTGGGCACGGTCACCTTCGGTCTTGGAGCGGCCAGTCATTCGTGGGCGCTGTGGCTGACGCTGGGCCGGCCGGTAGGGCAGGGCACCATTCTCAACGAGCCGCTCTTCCGCTGAATCCGTTTTCCGCCGCAGCTTGCTGAATCCCCAAGCGTTTTAGCTGCCGTGCTATAGGCCCTAAGTCCAATTGGGAGCGCACGGCACGGCGTGTAAGTTTCCGGAGCGGCTTTAGCCTGTGGAGCCGTGCGTTATGGCATGGTGCAGGTCTTGCGTAGTTTCAGGAGTCTCATGATGAATTGCACTCGCGTCCGGCCTGGAAGGCCGCTTCTGGCTCTGATCGCCAGCCTCTTGTTACCCGCCTTGGCGAGTGCCCAGGACGTGGTGATGACCTCTAACACCGACAAGTGGCAGTTTTCGATTCTCGGCTATCTCTGGGCGCCCACGATCAAGGGCTCGCTGAGCTTCCCGATTGCCAATACGGGCGGGAGCTTCAATCTGGACCCGAACGACATCTTCAACAATATCAATGCGGCGTTCATGGGATCTTTCGGGGTGATGTACAACCGCTGGGGATTTTTTACCGACGTGCTGTACTTGGACCTGGGCCACAGCAAGTCGGGACAAAAGGATTTCACCCTGCCGAATCAGGATACGGTCGGCATCAGTGCCTACGTGAACCTCGACATGAAGGCCTGGATTGTGACTTCAGCGTTTCAGTATAGGGTCGTAGAGCAGCCCGACTTCGTCATGAATACCCTGGTCGGGGCGCGCTATCTGTACCTGAAGCCCTCGCTCAGCTGGTATTTCAGCCGCAACCCCGATGATCCCACGGTCCCCCGTGGCGGAGAACGCTCGATCAGCGGTGACAAAGTCGACGCCATCATCGGCTTCAAGGGGCAATGGATGTTTGGTGAACACCACGCCTGGGCGATTCCGGTCTACGCGGATGTCGGCGGCGGCGGTTCCAAGCTGACCTGGCAGCTCGCCGGCGGCGTGGCCTACCACTGGCAGGCTTGGGAATTCGGTGCGCTGTACCGGAAGATCAACTATCACATCAACTCGTCCGGCCTCACGGATCTGAGCATCGCGGGTCCGATGATCGGCGCCGTATATCGGTGGTAACCCTCCGCGGCGGCGGTTGAACTGGAGCACCAGGCAGTTCACGCGGTCTGCCGGTCTCCGGGATCGCGGCCACGACCCCGGACCTTCTTGCGCTAAGATTCTGCCCCGATGACCGTTGGACAGCTTCTCGGCCGCGCGCTGGCGCTCGCGATGGCCGTGCTCTTTGGAATCGCATTGCTCGTGAGCGTGGGCTGGGGTGCGCTCGCGCTGCTGTTCTTTGATCATCTCGGGGTGGGAATCCAGCGCCTGCTCTCGGTCACGTTTGGCGTAGCATCCGCGCTGACGCTGGCCGCGGCGCTGCGCTCGGCGTGGCGCTGGCGCGCGCTGGTTACCTACGGTCTTTTATTCGGAGCAGTGCTGGTGGCCTGGAGCACCCTCAAACCCACCAACCTCAAGGACTGGGCCCCGGACGTGGCGCGCGCGCCGTACGCCAGCATCGATGGCCCGCGGATCACGCTGCACGACATCCGCAACTTCGACTACCGCAGCGAGACTGACTTCACCCCAGCTTACTACGACCGGACTTTTGATCTTGAGCAGCTGAGCGGCGTCGACCTCATCGCCTCCTACTGGATGGGACCGAAGATTGCGCACATTTTCCTCAGCTTCGAGTTCAACGGCCGCGAGCACGTGGCCATCTCGATCGAGGCGCGCCGCGCGCGCGGCGAGCCCTATTCTTCGCTGCTGGGCTTCTTCCGCCGCTTCGAGCTGATTTACGTGGTCGCGGATGAGCGTGACGTGATCCGCCTGCGCACCAACTATCGGCGTGATCCGCCGGAACAGGTCTACCTGTATCGGCTGCGCGGCACGCCCGAGGACGCACGGCGCCTGTTCCTGGCGTATGTCGCGCAGATCAACTCCCTGCACGACAAGCCGCAGTTCTATAACAGCCTGACCACCAACTGCGTGGGAAGCATCTGGACGCTCTCCCGCGTGAATCCCGACCATCTGCCCTACTCATGGAAGATCCTGCTCAGCGGCTATGTGCCCGAGCTGCTCTACGAGAACGACCGCGTGGACACCAGTGTGCCGTTCGCCGAGCTGCAGAAGCGCGCGCACATCAATGCCCGCGCGCAGGCGGCCGATGCGGACCCCAACTTCTCGCAGCGGATCCGTGCACCGCCGGCTGCGAGCGTGCCACGAACTGACCCAAAAGGTCCCATTGCCCGCACCACGCGCGCTTTCGAACACTGCCGCGCGAGTCGGCGCGGAGACGCGAATCGGGAAGGCATGTGGACTTGACTGCGCAGCGTAAACGCGACGGCATCTCAACCGACGCAGGCCGCGCAGACCGCCGACGAAAAAACCTGAAGGTCGGCGCCGGCCTGCCGCGGCGCATGGCCTGGCTGCTCGGCAGTCTCGTTGCGGGCCTGTGCGCTTGGGGTATGACGCTGGCGCAGGATCTCAACCCGCGCGCCTATGTGATTACGCCCACGGGCAGCAACGCGGTGATCCTCACGTATTCGCACTGTGAGGGTAATGTCACGCTCCCCGGCGGCGTCACCGATCACCGACGCGCGTTCGAATATCAACCTACTCGATCGCCAGCTACTATCGCGGGCTGGATTTCTTTGGTCGCTCGGCGAACTTCACGATTTCGGTTCCCTACGGTTTCGGCGACTTCAAGGGTACCGTGCTCGAGGTACCCGGGAGCAGCGGCGCTCGGGGTCGCTCGATTCGGTTGCCCGCTTTTCCGTGAACCTGATTGGTGGAGCGGCGATTAAACCGGCGGATTTGGCCAAATGGCATCAGAGTGTCCTGCTGGGCGCGAGCCTGACGATTGTGGCTCCGACCGGGCAATACGATGCGACGCGCGCTGATCAACTGGGGCAGTAATCGCTGGGCGTTCAAGCCGGAACTGGGCTACTCGGAAAGGTGGCGCGTACCTGGGTGCTGGATGCCTATGTCGGCGGCTGGTTCTTTACGCGAGAATTCCGAGTTCTTCTCCCACAACCATGTACTTCCCCGGCACTAACACCCGGAGCGAGCGGCCGGTGGGGGCCGTCGAGGCGCACATAAGCTATGACGTCGGCCGCGCCTGTGGATCTCGCTCGACGCCAATTACTGGTGGGGCGGACGGATCAGTCTGAATGGGGTGCAGAATCCCCAGCACCGAACAGGAAAACTCGCGTGTTGGCGTCTCGGCTTCGGTGCCGCTCGACGCGCATCAATCCGCTGAAGATGAGCTTCAGTGACGGCGCATTCGTGCGCTTCGGCGGCAACTACAAGACCATCTCCGTGGGCTGGCTATACAGCTGGATCGACGGGCCCAGCGTCGCATCGCTAGTCGCGCCCGCAGGGCAGCGAGCCGCGCTTCAATACGGCGGCGGCACCACGCGGTAGTACACGCCGTTGGCGCCATACGAGGGCAGGAACCAGTTGTTCCCGCTGACGTAATAGGTGGAGCCGTTCTGGTTGACGACGCTGGCGCCGGCGGGCAGCACCGCATAGATCGCGCCCATCGTGAAGGACGCGCTCTGCACCGGCATCGGGGTGGCGGCTGTGGCACCGGCGACCACGCCGGCATTGTAGGCGTTGGCCTGCGCCGCCTGGTTATTGGAGTTGGCGATGGCCGCACCGGCCACCACCCCAACGGCTGCACCCGCGGCGGCTGCCCCCGCGGTGTCCCAGCCCCCGCAGTTGTAGCACCCGGAGCTGTAGTAGTTCACCGTGGTCGGCGGATGATAGGCGGGATAGACGACGGCGCCACCGTAGTAGGCGCTGTGATACGCCGTCGAGCCCGTGGGGGTGCTGTACGTCGTGTAGGAGCTGCCGGTGGCGTGGTAGGCGCTGTCCCCGTAGGAGTTGGTCGCCGTGGTCCCGTAACCTGCGGTGTGCGTGGCACTCGTACCGTACGCGTTGGTCGCCGTGGTCTGGCCGGACCCGGCGGCGTGGCTGTAGGAAGTGCCATAGGCGGTGGTGCCCGAGGTTCCCTGCCCGTAGGTGTGGGTCGCGCTGCCGCCATACGCGTTGGTGTGTGAGGTGGAATCGTAGGAATGCGAGGTCGAACCGCCGTAGTAATTCGCATGCGTCCAGGCGAACCCCTGACCCGAGACGGCCAGCAGCATCACCAGTCCCAAGGCATCTTTCACGGTAATTTTCATGGCTTCGCTCCGCTTGGCTTGCCCTTGGCCGGCACCTTCCCGGGAGGTGGCGGCATGCCGGGCGCATCCTTGGCATCCGGTCGTGCAAACTTGATGTGCGCCGCGTTGGCCGGTGCCGGCGCGACAAACATGTCCGGTGTGGTCTTGACGTCGAGCTGCCAGTCCGAGAGCGCCAGCACGTGGCGCAGGCGGGCCGGGTCGTTCATGTACACGGCGTAGAGCCTTCGCGGCAGCTTGTCCTGCGTGCCGATCCAGGCCTGCACGAACACGTCACCGGAGATGTACGCGACCTCGTCCGTCTTGGTTCCCTCGATCACGATCGACTGACCGATGTAGAACGCCACCTTCAGCCCCGCCGCGATGTCCTTGTAGGGATCGGCGACGATGACGTCCGAGAAGGGGAAGTAGATCGCCGCGGAGTTGAAGGCGGCTTCCAGCGCTGCATCGATCGTCGGTGGGGCATCGGCGACGGCGAGCAGGTTCTCCGCCGGGGAGAACGCCGTCATCGTCTTGCCGTCGTAGTAGAAGCGCGACTCCGGACCATCCCCGGGCGTGATGACGCGCAGCTTGTCCGGACGCTGCACCGTGACCAGGGACTTGGTCGAGTACACCAGCGGCGGCCCGAGACGGCTCGGGTTCTCGTAGGAGACGACCGCCGTGAAGCTCATCGACTTGGCGCTGGCGAGCTTCGCACTCGAGGCCTTCAGGATGTCGATGGCCCGCGGCTCGAGTCCCATCTGCGCATCCGGCGCCTTCGCGCCCGGTGCCGGGGCTTTGCTGCCCTTGGCCGCCGGCGCCGCCGGGGGATCCGCGCTTGCCTGGCTGCCGCCCAGGAGCGGGGCTGCAGCCAGCAGCAACACCGACGCCAGGCGGCCTGCCCGCACGCGGGTTGCCGCACTGTCGGAGCCGTCGCGCATGGTCTTGCTCACGGGATCATGCCGCATTCGAACATCTTCGAGACGATCGGCGCTGAGATCTTCTGGAAGAACGCCGCGCGCATCTGGTCATCGGACCGCAGCATCGCGATGGCGTCCTGCTCGCGCTGCGACTGCGGCTTCTTGCCCGCGGCCTTTTCCTCCCACAATTGCTGGCAGGTGGCGGTCTGATACTTCTGAATGATCTTGGAGGCGACCATGTCCATGACGGGATAGTCCGCGAGCGCCAGCGTCGACGCCCCAGCCATGGCCACAAATGCAAACAGGATTACAGACTTCTTCATGGGAACCCTCACGCATCATTAACTGGTGGATCAACGACGGCCGCTCGTCGAGCGGAACTTTGGTGCAGGCAGGCACACGCCACCCTGCTCACAGCCCGCCATTCATCATGAGACGGCAGCGGACAAAAGCGGGCAAGTAGCACAAAGTCCCCTTGCTTTTTCTTCGCGTTTATGCAGGGAACCGATGGGCATCGCGAGATGCGGCAGGGCCCGCTGCTGCCCATGGCCCTCGAGGCTGTTCATCGCCCGTGCTGCCCCCGGGGACGGCCAACGAGACCGGGCCGCCGGCTGCCGACGAGCTCACCCGAGGGGTCGCCGCGCCGCCGCTCGCGGGGCTCGGTCCCTCCCTAGGATGGGTCAGTTGCCCTCACTCGGCGCTGACCGGCAGCGACGCAGCCGCCGCCGCCATCGCTGCACACGACCAGATAGGTCGTGCGCTTGCCACAGCCTGCGACGCCGATCGGTGTACTCAGCGCGCTGCGGGGGCGAGAAGCGGAACGTATTCTGCAACGGGGAGACCACGTTCTCGCGCGAGAGCACCTCGCCGGTCGCCGCGGGGCATCCGAACTCGAACTGAGCGCGGCGGGTCGCCGTCTGGACGGCCTCCGGCTGCGCCTGATCGATGAACGGTGTCGTCTGACATCCGGCCGCGCCCAGGAGGAGCAATGCGGGAAGCGCAACTCTGCGCGTCGCTGTCTGAAGGATCGCCATGGTTCTGCCTCGAATCGACTGTTCGGTTTGATTTTGGGGGCAAGCTGCGGGCTTAATGCCACGGCCGGCAACCAAAGCCCGCCGCCTGCGACGGCTTTTATCTAAGAGCTTTCGTCTGCATCCCCGCAAGGGGCCCAAGGTCGTCTTGCTTTCGCCTGCGTTATATGAATTGTGCGGCCCCGCAAGTTCGCTCCACCTGTCCGCCCCCAGCGCA
This sequence comes from uncultured Pseudomonadota bacterium, assembly GCA_963727305.1. GTDB lineage: Bacteria > Pseudomonadota > Gammaproteobacteria > Steroidobacterales > Steroidobacteraceae > 13-2-20CM-66-19. The sequence continues at coordinate 922,477 of CAVSFM010000016.1, read as the reverse complement.
CACACCGCGCGGCCGCAGCACGGGGCAGGGGCGTGCCGCGGTGCGTCACGACCCCGCATCGCGCGGTCGGCTTTCTTCCGGGGCCCGGGACGTTTCGCTAGACTTTCCGGCGGGAACGGTCCCATTGCGGCGAGCCTGCGTATTGAGCCCTGTGACAGACCTGTGAGTCCTTCGAGCGTGAAGATCGGGCCTCCCGCATCGCCCGGGCGCGCGTTTTGAGCCTCCCCCATGTGCCACCGCGGGACGCCTCGCCCGAGACCCCTCTGGCGGTTGCCCCGCCCGCGCAGCCCCGGGCGCTGAACCCCATCGTGATCCGCTTCGGGCGGCTGGGCGACATGGTCCTGCTGACCGCGCTCCTGCATCTGCTGCACCAGCGCTTCGGCGGTCCGTGCGAGGTGTTCGCCGCCGGGCCCTGGAACGCGCCCCTGTATCGATCGCACCCGGATGTGGGGCGGCTGTGGGTGCTCGGCCGACATACGCCGACGGCGCTGGGCGTCACCTGGTGGCGCGCCTGGTGGCAGCTGTGGCACAGCGAGGGGCGCCCGGTGTATGTCTGTGAGCATCAGCCGCGACAGGTGCGGCGCATCCGCCGGCTGCTGAGGCTCGCGGGCGTCGAGCCGGCGCGCTGCCTGTTCATCACGCTGGAACCCGGGGACCCGCAGGCTCACTGGGTGGAGCGCCTCGGACGCCTCGGGGCGCGCACGCCGCCGGCGCTGCACGCGGCCGGCTATCCGCCCGCGCCGCCCGGTGTGCCGGCGCCGCGTCTTTACGTTCCCGAAGCTGAGGTGACCGAGCTGCAGGACTGGCTGGCCACGCAGGGCTGGGCGGCGCGGGAGCTCATCCTGGTCCAGCCGGGCAACTTCCGCACCATGAGTGCCCACCGCGAGGAGTGGCGTGACCGCGACGACAAGGCGTGGTCGCTCGAGAGCTGGGTTGCGCTGCTGCGCCGACTTGACGCCGCGAGGCCGAACGCCATGATCCTGCTGTGCGGAGCTCCACAGGAAGGGCAGCTGCTTGAAACGATCGCAACCGCCGCCGGCCCGGCTCATGTGGCGGTCGCCGCACTGCCGCTGCGGCGCTTCCTCGCCCTGTGCCGCGTGGCGCACAGCATGATCTCGATCGATACCGGCCCGGCGCATGCGGCCGCCGCACTGGGCGTGCCGCTGGTGGTCATGTACGGCGCGGAGCGTCCGCAGCAGTGGTTGCCACGCAGTCCGTCAGGTTCGCCGGTGCACGCCGTGGGCGGGCCGCCGCGCTCGCAGCGCGTGGCCGATATCGCCGTGGATGAAGTCTTCGAATGCTGGCAGGCCATGCTGGCCTCCTGCGGACGGGCGTGACGTGAGCGCCCGCGCAACGCCCCTCACCCCCACGGTGTTCCTCTTCTGCCGCCTCGGCGACATGGTCATGCTGAGCTTGCTCCTGAACCTGCTGCACCAGCGCTATGGGCGGCCGTGTCGGGTCGTGGGCACCGGTTCCTGGACCTCCGCGATCTACGCCGGCAATCCCGATGTCGAGGGCGTGTGGGCCTTCCACCGCCACCTGCCGTTCCTGCTCGACCGGCCCTGGCTGCAGGTGCGCCGCGCGCTGCGCGACAGCGCGCCCGGGCCGGTCTATGTGTGCGAACGGCACTACCGGCAGCTGCCCCGCATCCGTCGCATGCTGCGCCTCAGCGGCGTGGACCCGCGCCGCGTCCTGTACCTGACCGACCCCGCGCGCCCAGGCCAGATTCACCTGGTCGACCTCATGCTGAGACTGGGAATGCGTACGCCGCCGGCGCTGCAGGAGGGCGACTACCCGCCGCCGCCGCCGACGGCCGTGGTGGGGCCGCGGCTGCACGTGCTCGCCGCTGAGCGCGCCGCGCGCGATCGCTGGCTTCAGGCCAAGGGCTGGCGCGGCCGCGAACTGATCCTCATCCAGCCGGGGAACCACCGCAGCATGGGGCCGAAGCGGGCGCGCTGGCGCCGCCTGAACACCGATGACAAGTGGTGGCCGCCCGAGCGCTGGGCGCAGCTGTGCCAACGCCTGCATGAGCAGCGCCGCGATGCCGTGCTGATCCTGCGTGGCTCGCGTGAAGAGGTGCCGCTGCTCGAGGAGATCCGCGCCGCGGCGCGGGTGGACAACGTCGTGGTGGTGGGCAACGGGTTGCGCGAGCTGTTCGCCCTGGCAGAGGCGGCGAGCAGCATGATCTCGGTGGACACCGGTCCCGCACACGCGGCCGCTGCACTGAGTCTGCCCCTGGTGGTGCTGTACGGTGCCGAGATGCCGAGTCAGTGGCTGCCGCGCAGCCCCTTCGGCACGCCGGTCGTGGGCCTCGGGGGCCCGCCGGTGTCGAGCCGCGCGGACCAGATCAGCGTCGATGAGGTATTTGCCGCGTGGTGTTCGCTCGGGGAGCACCGAGCGGCCAGCCAGCGGCGCGCAACGCCCGACTAGCGGTAGGGGTCGGGGCGCGCGAGGAAGTTGCGCACGTAGTCGGCGACGCCCGCTTCCAGGGTGGTGAACTCACGGGTGTACCCGGCCGAGCGCAGCCGCGACATGCCGGCTTCGGTGAAGTACTGGTACTTGTCGTGCAGCTCCGCCGGCATGTCGATGAACTCGATCCGTGCCGGGCGCTGCACGGCGCTGAACAGCGCGGTGGCCAGATCGAGCCAGCTGCGCGCCTTGCCCGAGCCGACGTTGAACAGGCCGGAGACCTGTGGCTGTTCGAGCAGCCACAGGATGACATCGACGCAGTCGGCCACGTACACGAAGTCGCGCAGCTGGCCACCGTCGGTGTAGTCCGGGCGGCCGCTGCGGAACAGCCGCACCGGCTCACCGCGCTGTACGGGCGGGAAATTGCGCGCGACCACGCTCTGCATCGAGCCCTTGTGATACTCGTTTGGCCCGTAGACGTTGAAGAACTTCAGGCCCACGCACTGCGGCGGCAGGGCACCGCCCTGCAGGCGCACGCGCGCGATGCGCTGATCAACCACGTGCTTGCTCCAGCCGTAGGCATTCAGCGGCCGCAGCTTCGCCAGCGCCTCGCAGCTGCCATCGTCGTCAAAGCCGCAGCGGCCATCGCCATAGGTGGCTGCCGAGGAGGCGTAGATCAGGCGCTTGCCGCTGTGCGTGCACCAGTCGAGCAGGTCGAACGTCGCGCGGCTGTTCTGGCGGAAGACGAGGTCGGCATCGCTCTCGGTGGTCGAGCTGTTGGCGCCCATGTGGATGACGGTGTCGATGGCCCGCTCATGGCGCGGCAGCCACGCGCCGAGCGCATCGGGGCTGATGAGATCGCGGATCTCGTGCTTGGCGAGATTGCGCCAGCGATCATCGTGGCGCAGCCAGTCCACCACCACGACCTCATGGCCCCGTCCGCTCAGGGCGGCCACGAGGTTCGAGCCGATGAAGCCGGCGCCCCCGGTTACGACGTACATAGGCCTAGGTGACCCGCGCGGCGCGCGCGGCGCGGGCCTGACCGCAAGGCTCGCTCGTGAGCTGCGCGGCCTCGAGGAGATTCTTCACCACGTAATCCGGTGCGCACGGCAGCCCGTCGGAGGCGCGGCCGTCCGGCGACACGAGCAGGGTGAGCGCGTGCACACGGCGGCCGAGCTCGACGTCGCTGCTCTTGTCGCCGATGACCACCGCGCGCGCCGGGTCAAAGCCGAGCGCGGCGGCGGCCTCGAGCAGCAGCTGCGGCTCGGGCTTGCGGCAGGCGCAGGCGTCCTCGGGCCGGTGCGGGCAGAAATAGACGCCCGCGATGTGTGCCCCGGCGGCCTCGATCATCTGCAGCAGCCGCGCGTTCACCTCGCGGGCGCGCTCGACGGACAGGCGCCCGCGTCCGATGCCGGACTGGTTGCTGACGATGACGAGCGGGTGCCCGCGCTCGTGCCACAGGCGCAGGCCCTCCGCGGCTCCCGGCAGGAAGCGCAGCTGCGCCGGATCGTCGAGGTAGCCGCGATCGACCACGATGGTCCCGTCGCGATCGAGGATCACGGCGCGCGGCGCAGGCGCCGCGCTCACGCCTTGCTGCTCGCGGTGATGCGGCGGATGGTTTCGCTGGTGCTGTGCGCCGGCAGCAGTTCCGCGAGCACCACCTTGCCGCCCCGACGCAGTACGACGTCGGCCCCGACGACGGTCTGCACCGTGTAGTCCGCGCCCTTGACCAGCACGTCCGGTTCCAGCGCCGTGATCAGGGCGAGCGGCGTGTCGTCCTCGAAGATCACCACGGCGTCCACCGCCTTCAGGGAGCTGAGCACCATGGCGCGCGCGCCGGCGCTCTGCACCGGACGGCCGGCGCCCTTCAGGCGGCGCACCGAGCGGTCGGAGTTCAGACCGACCACGAGTCGGTCAGCCGCGTGCTTGGCCTCGTTCAGCAGCGATACGTGGCCCGGGTGCAGCATGTCGAAGCAGCCATTGGTGAATGCCACGCGCAGGCCGAGCCGGCGCCAGCGGGTCACCAGCAGCTGCGCGCGCTCGAGGGTATAGCTGCTCTCGGCGACGTCGGTCTCCTCGGTGCCGCTCAGGCGCGCCAGGATCTCATCCGGAGAGGCGGTGGCCGTGCCGTATTTACCGACGACGATGCCGGCGGCGATGTTGGCCAGGCGGGCCGCCTGGACGATATCGGCCCCGCTCGAGAGCGCGACGGCCAGCGCGGCCATCGCCGTGTCGCCGGCGCCGGTCACGTCGTACACCTCGCTGGCGACCGTGCGGATGTGCAGCGCCTCACCCTCCGAGGGCACGATCGACATGCCTTCCTTGCCGCGCGTGGCCACGACGATGCTGCAGATGCCGCGCGCGAGGATGTCGCGCGCCGCGGCGACCACCTGCGCATCCGTCGAGCACTCGTGGCCGCTGGCGCTCTGCAGCTCGTGTTTATTGGGGGTGAGCACGGTGGCGCCGCGATATTTCGCGAACGTGCGGCTCTTCGGATCGACCAGCACGCGCTTGCCCGCGGCGGTGGCGGCGGCGATGGCGCGCGCGGTGACGGTGTCACTGAGCGCCCCCTTGCCGTAGTCGGAGAGGATGACGATGTCGGCGTCCGGGAGTGCGGCGTTGAACTGCCCCAGCAGCACTTCGGCCACGGGCTCGGCGAGCGGTGCGGCGAGCTCCACGTCGGTGCGCAGAATCTGCTGGCGGTCGGCGATGTAACGGGTCTTGGTGGTCGTGGGGCGTGCGCCGTCAACGATCAGGTGTGTCTGCAGCCCCGCGGCGCGTCCCAGGTGCTCGCGCAGTTCGCGCGCCGGCTCATCGGCACCGACGACGCCGATGAGCACCACCTGCGCGCCCAGGGCCACGGCATTGCGGGCGACGTTGGCGGCACCCCCGGGCATGTCCGAGGTGCGCTCCAGCGCCATCACCGGCACCGGGGCTTCCGGGGAAGTGCGCTCGACGGAGCCGTAGACGAAGCGGTCCAGCATCACGTCGCCGAGCACCAGTACCCGGGCGTGCTGGAACGAGGTGAGAATATCCAGCAGGATCGCATCGCTCATGGGCGCATCCGCGATGTCATGCCGAAGCTTCCAGCGCCTTGCACAGCATGTGAGTGACCAGCAAATGCATCTCCTGAATCCGTGCCGTGACCGGCGAGGGCACGATGATGGCCGCATCGCACAGCTCGCGCATCGGCCCACCGCTGCCGCCGATGAAACCGGTCGTCTTCAGGCCGCGCGCGCGCGCCTCGCGCAGCGCGGCCAGCACGTTCGGACTGCGCCCGGAAGTCGACAGCCCGACGGCGACGTCGCCGCGCTGCCCGAGCGCGGCAATCTGGCGGCTGAAGATTGCCTCGTACCCCAGATCGTTCGCGGCGGCGGTGAGCAGCAGCGAGTCCGCGCTCAGGGCCAGGGCCGCCATGGCGGCGCGGTCCTTCTCGTAGCGCACCGCGAGCTCGGTGGCGATGTGCTGCGCATTGCCCGCGCTGCCGCCGTTGCCGAAGATCAGCAGCTTCCCGCCGGCGCGCAGCGCGGATTGCCAGATGTGCAGGGTCTGCGTGAACGGTTCGCGCAACACCCCGAGAAAGGCCTCGAAGGCGCGCCGATGCTCCTCGGCTTCCCGCTGCAGAAACGCGTCAGTCTCCATGTTCGTCGAATGCTCCCCGGCAATTTGCAGCAGTTCAACCCATCGCCGCGCGCGATGCAAACGGCGCGCGAAGTCCGGCACCGCGGATGCTCTTTTGAATCAGGGCTTTATGTCAACGGTCGGGGCGCGGGCGGCAGCGGGCGCAGCGGCGGGGCAACGCGCCGGCCGCTCGGTCCGCGGGGCCGCGGGCGCGCCCGGTGAGCGGACGGCCCGCAAGCGCACGGCGCGGGCGTCCTTGGCGGCTTCCTCGCGAAGTGGGCGCGTGAGCAGCCGCAGCGCGCTTTTTTGCGAACGCCCGCCGGGCATGAACTTGGCTATGGCGCGCTGCTCGAGCAATCGGCGCGCGTCGCCGGTGCGCTGCGTTCGCGCGGCGTCGCCCCCGGCGAGCGCGTCGTCGCGCGGGTCGAGACTTCCCCCGAGGCGGTGCTGCTGTACCTGGCGTGCCTGCGCCTCGGGGCGGTCTTCGTGCCCGCCAATCCCTCCGGGACCAGCGCGGAGTTCGAGTACCTCCTGCGGGATGCGGACCCGCGCCTCACGGTCGTGCCCCCGGCGCAGCGCGACGCGTTGCGTGCCCTCGCCGCGGCGAGCGGAAGCTGCGCGTTCGAGACGCTGGGGAGCGGGGGCGAGGGATCGCTCGCGGAACTGGTGCAGCGCAGCGCGCCTGCCGCGCTCGAGGAGCCGCCGGCCCCCGGTTTGCTCGCGGCGCTCGTTTACACCTCCGGCACGACCGGGCGGCCGAAGGGCGCGATGCTGACGCAGGCGAATCTCGCCGCGAACGCCGTGGCGCTCGCGCACGCCTGGCGCTTCTCGACGCAGGACCAGCTGCTGCATGCGCTGCCGCTGTTTCACGTGCACGGCCTGTGCGTCGCCATCAACACCGTCCTGGTCGCGGGCGCAGGCCTCATGCTGCTGCCGAAGTTTGACGCGGCCACGGTGCTGCAGCACCTGCCGCACGCCAGCGTGTTCATGGGCGTACCCACGCACTACACGCGCCTGCTGCAGGAGCCGGGACTCGACCGACACGCGGCCGCACGCGTGCGGCTGTTTGTCTCGGGCTCCGCGCCGCTGTTGCCGCAGACCCTGGAGCGGTTTCGTGCGCGCACCGGGCAGACCATCCTCGAGCGCTACGGCATGACCGAGACCCTCATGAACACGTCCAACCCCTACGCCGGCGCCCGGATCCCGGGCTCGGTCGGGCTGCCCCTGGAGGGCGTCGCCGTGCGGGTGACTGAGCGCGGCGGCGGCGCACCCGTGAGCACCGGCACGATCGGTGCGCTCGAGGTGAAAGGCGCCAACGTATTCGCCGGGTACTGGCGCGATGCGCACAAGACCCGCGACGCCTTCAGCGCTGACGGCTGGTTCCGCACCGGCGACCTCGGACGCATCGATGCCGAGGGCTACGTGTGGATCGTCGGCCGCGCCACGGACCTCGTGATCAGCGGCGGGTACAACGTGTATCCGAAGGAGGTCGAAGCGGAACTGGACGCCGTGCCCGGCGTCGCCGAAAGCGCCGTGTTCGGTGTCCCGCACGCGGACTTCGGCGAGGGCGTGACGGCGGCCGTCGTCCTCAAGCCCGGGGCCACGCTTTCGGAGGCGCAGCTCCTCGAACACGTGCGGGTGCGCCTGTCGGGCTACAAGGTGCCCAAGCGCATCCTCTTCGTGCCGGAGTTGCCGCGTAACGCGATGGGCAAGGTACGCAAGGACGCATTGCGTGCCAGCTACGCGGCGCTCTACGCTGCGCGCTGAGCCGGGGCCGCCCGGGATCGAGCGGGACGTCCCCTTGGGCATCCACCGGCCGGAATAATAATGAACGCACCCAGCCTGCCCCAGCCTGCCGCCTCCCTGCCGCTGACGAGCGCCATCGTCGCACTCGCCCGCCAGGCGGGGCACACTGCGGTCGAGGCTACGCGACTGGCCTCCTTCGGCACCGGGCTCCTGTCGATCGGTACGGTGCTCGGCTGCCTCGCAGCGCCGCCGCTGGCGGAGTCTGTGGGCCGCCGTGGCGCGCTGGCGCTGTACTTCCTCGGCATGGCGGCGTGCATCGGCGTGAGTTTCGGCTGGGCCTTCTACGTACCCGGCGGCCTGCACCTCTTCATCGGCAGTCTCTTCTTTCTCGGGCTCTGCGGCGGCAATTTCGCGCTCTACAGCCTGTGGTTGCCCGAGCAGTACCCGACGGTCGTGCGCGCGACGGCCTTTGCCTTCATTACCTCCTTCGGTCGCTTCATCGGAGCGGGGGTCAACTTCCTCATCGGGGCGGCCGTACATGCCTACGGCAGCATCGGCATGCCGGTGGCGGCGACCGCGCTGGCCTTTTTGTTTGGGCTGCTGATCCTGCCGTTCTGCCTCGAGACGCGCGGCCAGTGCCTGCCCGCGTGACGCCGGCCGCAGTGCCGGGCGAACCCGCGCGCGCGCCAGCGCTCGAGGTGCTGCGCGTGTTTCTCGGTCTTGGCATCCGCGCCTTCGGTGGTCCGGTGGCCCACCTCGGTTATTTTCGCGAGGAATTCGTGGTCCGCCGTCGCTGGCTGGCCGAGCCCGCTTTCGCGGAACTCATCGCCCTGTGCCAGTTCCTGCCGGGGCCGGCGAGCAGCCAGGTGGGCTTCGCCATCGGGTTGCGTCGCGCCGGCTATGCCGGCGCGCTGTGCGCGTGGCTTGGATTCACGCTGCCCTCGGCGCTACTCATGACGGCCTTCGCGTTCGTGGCCACGTCCCTCCACTCCGTGGCGCAGCTGGGGGTGCTGCACGGGCTGAAGCTGGTTGCCGTGGTCATCGTCGCGCAGGCCGTGCTCGGCATGGCGCGCACGCTGTGCCCGGACGTCGCACGCGCGGGCATCGCGCTGCTCGCGCTCGGCGTATCGCTGCAGGTGCGTGCAACGACCGAGCAGATGCTGGTGCTGGCGGCCGGGGCACTGCTCGGCGTGCTGCTGTGCCGGCGCGCGGCGTCCGGCGCGGCGCCGGCACCCGCCGCGGTGGTCCCCGTGTCCCGGCGCGCCGGCGGCGTGGCACTGGCGCTCTTTGTGGGGCTGCTGTGCGCGCTGCCGCTGCTGCAGCAAGAGCTGCACTCGGCGCCGCTCGGTCTCTTCAGCGCCTTCTATCGCTCAGGCGCTCTGGTGTTCGGCGGTGGCCACGTCGTGCTGCCGCTGCTGCGCGCCGCCTTCGTCTCCCCCGGATGGGTGGGCGAGGGGGACTTTCTGGCCGGTTATGGCGCCGCCCAGGCGCTGCCGGGCCCGCTGTTCAGCTTCGCGGCGTACCTGGGTGCGCTCGCCCGCCCGTGGGCCCACCCGCTCGCGGGTGCCGCGCTCGGACTGCTTGGTATCTTCCTTCCCGGCATGCTGATTCTCGTGGCGGCGCTGCCGTTGTGGCGGCAGCTCACCCGGCACGCCCCGGTGCGCGCCGCCGTCCTCGGCGTCAACGCTGCGGTCGTCGGATTGCTCGCCGCGGCGCTCTACGATCCGGTGTGGGTGAGCGGCGTGCACTCGGGCGCGGACGGGGCACTGGTGCTCGCAGGCTTTGCGCTCCTCACGCTCGCGCGCTGGCCGCCCTGGCTGGTCGTGCTGCTGACTGCCTGTGCCGGGGCGGCCTTCGCCCGCCCCGGGTGAGGCTGCGCGGCGGCGCTTCAGGGGGCGCGCAGGAACAGGCCGACTGTGAGCGCCATGCCGATGGCCACGACCATGAGGCGCAGGGCGCGTTCGTTGACCTTCTGCAGCATCAGCCCCCCGAGCACGCCGCCGATGAGGGCACCGGCGCCGGCGATGGCGGCGGCAAACCAGTGCAGTTCAGGGGAGAACACGAAGATCGCGACCGCCGAGGCATTCATGACGCCGGCCAGTACGTTCTTGGTCGCGGCGGCGTTGCGCAGCGCGAGCCCGGCGGCCGTCAGGGCCGCGAGCATCAGGAATCCGATGCCGCCGCCGAAGTAGCCGCCGTAGATGGAGATCGCCAGCTGCGCGCCGGCGGCCCCGAAGCGGTGCAGCGGCCGCGGCGCTGCGCGCCTGGGCCCGAAGCTTCCCCAGGCGAACAGCGCCGTCGCGAACAGCACGAGCCACGGCACCAGGTGGGCGAAGAAGGTGGGTGGGGTGGAGAGCAGCAGCAGCGCACCCAGGGCGCCCCCGATCAGGCTGATGATCACGAGCGCGCGGAAGGAAAGCTCCCTCGCCCCGAAGACGTGCTGGCGGCCGGTCCAGCCGGTGGCGAGCTGCGCGGGGAAGAGCGCGAGCGTGGAGGTGATGTTCGCGGCGCGCGCGTCCATCCCGGTGAACATGAGCGCGGGGAGCGTGAGGAACGCCCCGCCCCCGGCGAGGGCGTTCTGCACGCCGGCCCAGAGCGCGGCGAGAAAGAGGACGAGGAAGCTCATGCGGGCCGGCGGCGGGAGACCCACTGCACGCTAGCAAGCGCGCCGCACGCGCGGGCGCGTGCTCACGCGCCGCGGCTGAGGTGCCAGGCGCGCAGCGTGTCGGCCTCCTTCTGCGGGTCGAGCCCCGCGCGCAGCTTGGCCTGGCGCTCGGCCGGGAGCGACTGGAACCAGGCCAGCGTGTCGCGCACCGTGACCTCCAGGGGCCGGCAGGTCAGGCCGGTGCGTTGCGCCGCGGCGGTGGAGGTCAGCGAGGCGGCGGCCTCGTCGCCCTGCAGCGGGCCCCAGGGCGGCAGGTCGAGCTCCGCGGCCTTCCAGTGCGCGGCGAGAAAGTCCTCCGGCACCCAGGTCACGCTCGTGTGCGCCTCGGGCGAGGCACGCACGCTCGCCTCGATGAGATCGCCCATGGTGAGCGCGCGCGGGGCCGACACGGCATTGAAGTAGCCGCGGGTGCGATGGACGACGAGCTGCATCATCCAGGCCGCCAGGTCGCGCACGTCGATGATCTGGATCGGGTCGCCGGGCGTGCCGGGGGCGAGCATCTCCCCGCCCTTGGCGGCACGCACTGGCCAGTAGGTGAAGCGGTCGCTGCGATCGAGCGGACCCACGATGTACCCGGGACGCACGATGCAGGCGCGTCCCTTGAAGGCCGTGGTGGTGTATTGCTCGCACAGCGCCTTCATGGGGCCGTAGGAGGTGTCGGTGATCTCCTCGGTGTTCAGGTCGGTGAGTACGCCGGTGGGGGACTGTTCGTCGTTCGGCTGCGTGAAACCCGCATAGGCTGAAATGCTCGACACGAACAGGCAGTAACCACACTGCGGGGCGAGGAGGTCGGCGGACATCTTGACGTACTTCGGGATGAAGCCGGTGTCATCGACCACGACGTCCCAGTGGCGGCCGCGCAGCGCCTCGAGCTTGCCCTTGCGGTCGCCGATCAGCGTCTCGACGTTGCTGACGCCGTCGGCGGCGGTGCGGCCGCGATTGAAATGCGTCACCTTCCAGCCGCGCTGCAGGGCCTCCTGCGTCATGTACGGCCCGATGAAGCCCGTGCCGCCCAGAATGAGGAGGGTGCCGGGCCGCGGTGTCGCGGTGGCCGGAGTGCGCGGCAGTGCCGCCGCCGCGGCGGCCAGCAGTGTCAGCTGCAGTGCGTCGCGACGCGTCGTCATGGCCGCACTCCGATGACCTCGGGCAGCGGTGGCGCGGCCTGCGGGATCCCCTGGCGCAGATCCTTGCCGAGCAGCGCCGCCACCGTGGCGGCGATCTGCGCCTGGTGAACCTCGGCGACCTTGGCGCGCTCGCCGAGCGGCGCGGTGTCCGGGCCCATCACCGCGATCCAGACGTTCTCGGAGCCTTTCTCTTCGACTCCGTGCTCTTTCCACTCGGTGAGCCCGCTGCCGCGGCCGTGGTCGGTGGTGATGATGAACGTGGTCTGGTCCTTGTAGCGCGGCAGGGCCTGCAGAGTATTCCACAGCTCCCCGACGAACTGGTCGAAGGCATGCGCGCTGGCGAGCACCAGGTCGTAGCGTCCCTGGTGCGCATAGTTGTCGGTATCGCCATAGCCCACGAACAGCACCTGCGGCTGGGTGTGCGCGAACGAGTCGACCAGCGCCACCTGCATGAAGGCATCGTAGGAGGCCTCGTCGTCGAGCGGCACGGTGGTCTCGTACAGGCGGTTGAGCAGGGCCTCGCGCGGCCCGAGCGGCGCCTTGTAGGGCGGATCAAACCCGGTAAACGGCAGCTGGCTGCGCGTCACGTTAAAGATGTTCTTGAACGTCACCCAGGTGCCGAAGATCGCGACGCGGCCCCGGTAGTCAGGCAGACCGTTCAGCCACTCGAACACCGAGACGTTGGGATTCGGGCCGAAATCGTTGGAGTTGATGCGCGGGTCCGGGTGCCCGGTCGTCATCTCGTTGTAACCGGGGTAGGAGAAGGCGAGCCCGTTGGTCACGCGGGCGATGCTGCCCTTGTCCTGGTTGCCGAAGATCTGCCCGCGCACCGCGACCGTCGACCACAGGAAGGGGAACAGCGCCTTGCGCCGCGCCTGCACGTCCTCGCGCCAGAACTGGCGCTTCAGATCGGCCGGCTTGGCCCAGATGCCGCCGTGCTTCTCATCGAGCAGTGCCGGGTCGGCGCCGGTAAAGATCTCCTGCCAGCGCACCCCATCGCTCACGATCAGCACGACGTTGCGGGTCTTCAGCGGCGGCGCCGGCGCCGCGGCCTGCGCGAGCCCGAGGTGCGGCGCCGCCAACAGCAGCGCGATCCAGCAGGCGCGGCCCGCGATGCGAGTGATCATCAGCATGCACGTTACTCCGGTGCGTTGCGCGGCCTTGAGGGCGGGCAGCGTGAAATTCCCGACAAGAGTAGCCGCGGGGAAAAACCCGCGGCAACCCGCGTGCGCGCCGCGGCGTTCCGGCGGCAAACCGCTTGGCGGCGCGAAAGGCCGCATGATACAAGCGTTCAACAACTCGCATGGCACCAAGAACGCGCTCCGGCAGGCGCGCCGCCGGTTTCGGTCAGTTGCAGCCGCCCGCGCCATGACGGGCTGGCGGCAGGCTTTGGGGGTCCGCACATGAATCGCGCCACTGATCGCCGCTGGCTGTACCTCGCGCTGTTGCTGTGCGTGCGGGGGACGGCGGTGACACCGGCGGCGGCGCCGTCGACCGACACCCTGACGGTGGGACAGCTCGCGCTGCACCACTGCGACAGCCCGGCGCCCTGGTGCGGGACGTTGTCCAGGCCGCTCGACCCGAGCGGCGCCGTACCCGGCACGGTGTCGGTGTACTTCGAGTTCTACCCGCACGCATCCCCCGGTGCGGCGCTCGGCACGCTGGTGGCAACCGAGGGCGGTCCCGGCTATCCGGCGACCGAGTCGCGCGGGGAATACCTGGGGCTGTTTGAGCCGCTGCGCGCCGGTTATGACGTGCTCATCATGGACAACCGCGGCACGGGCCGCTCCGGCGCGGTCGACTGTCACTCGCTGCAGGAGGCCCCCACCCTCACCGAGGAGAACGTCGGCGGCTGCGGCCGATCGCTCGGCGCCCGGGTCGCGCTCTACAGCACCGCGCTCGCCGCCGATGACCTTGATGCCGTGCTGGAGGGTCTGGGCATCGCGCAAGTCGGACTGTACGGGGACTCTTACGGGACCTACTTCGCCCAGGTGTTCACGCTGCGCCACCCGCAGCGGCTGCGCGCCCTGGTGCTCGATGGCGCCTACCCGCTCGACGGCCCGGACTACGCCTGGTTCCCGCACTATGCGCCCGCGATGCGCGAGAAATTCAACCGTGCCTGTGAGCGTTCCCCGGAGTGCAGCGAGCTGCCGGGCAGCTCCCTTGAGCATATCGCGCCGGCTTTGAGGTCCCTGCGCGAGCATCCGTTCGAGGCGCAGGCGCGCATCGGGGAAGGGCGCAGCGTGCGCTTCCGGGCCGACGCCTCGCAGCTCGCCACCGTGATGTTCGGGTCCGCGCCCGCCTACGCGTCCGTGCGCGACGCCGATGCCGCGGCGCGCGCCTTCGTTGAGGGCGATCAGCTGCCGCTGCTGCGCCTCATGGCCGAAACGGTGGCCGGCGTCGACTCGCGCGACCCGACCCACAATCCGCGCGAGTTCAGCGCCGGGCTTGCCGCCGCCGTTACCTGCGGTGATCAGCCGCAGATCTTCGACATGACGCTGCCGCCCATGCAGCGCGCAGCGGAGCGCGATCGCCTCATCGCCCGGCGCCAGGCCGAGGCGCCCGACACCTATGCACCCTTCACGATCGATGAGTACCGCCGGCTGCCACTCGACTACGCCTTCATCGATGAGTGCGTCCGCTGGCCGGCGCGCACCCCGAGCTGGCCGTCGAGCACGCTCGTGCCCGATGTCCCCTACCCGGACGTGCCGGTGCTGGTGGTCTCCGGGGACCTCGACAACATGACCAGCGTCGCGGACGGCGCCGCGGCCGCGGCCCGCTTTCCGGCTGCACACCATGTGGTGATCACGAACGGCTTCCACGTCAATGCACTGCCGCACTCGCGCAGCGAGTGCGGGGCGCAGCTGGTGCGCCGCTTCCTCACGAATCTGTCCACCGAGGATGACAGCTGTGCGGCGCAGGTGCCGCCGGTGCGGCTCGTGCCGCGCTTTGCCCGGCACGCGGCGCAACTGGCACCTGCCCAGGCGCTGACCGGCAATCAGGCCGGTGCGCCGGCGCTGCGCGTGGTGAGCGCCGTGCTGCTGACCTGCGAGGACGCCATTGCGCGGGCGCGCGCCGACGGCGCCGGCCGCGGCGTCGGGTTGCGCGGCGGTGCGGTGACCGTGACCGCGGCGCAACCCGGATACCATCTCGCGCTGCACCAGCTGCGCTGGACGCAGGACGTTGCGGTCTCCGGGGAGCTCGACTGGCCGGGCCGCAGCGGCACGGTGCATGCCACGGTCGAACTCGCGGGCCCCGACGGGATGCGCGGCAGGCTCGAGCTGCAGTGGCCCGAGGGCCTCGCCCACGCGCGCGCGACGGTGAGCGGGACGCTCGGCGGGGAGCGGGTCGCCGCCGAGGCGGCGGCGCCCTGAAGTTACGTGGGCTGCGATGCAGCCGGGCGAATGGCCCGCGTGGGATCCACCAGCAGCCACGCTGCGGCGCTGACCAGCGCGAACACGGTGCCAGTCAGGAAAACGCTCGTCCAGGCGTTATGACCCGACAGGTAGGCAATGATGGGCGTCGCGATCACACCGCCGAGATTGCCGCCGGTGTTGAGGATCCCCGTGGCGGCCATGCTGTCGGCGCGCGCGAGGTGCATGGTGGCGGCCCAGTAGGGCCCCTCGTTCATCTCGACGCAGAAGTAGCACACCGCCAGAGCGGCGACGGCGAGGTAAGCGTTCACGGCATCGATCGCCAGAAACTGCAGCAGTCCGGCGGCGGGCAACGACAGCAGCGGGATGATGCGCAGTCCGTTGCGTACGCCGAAGCGCTCGCCGAACAGGCCCGCCAAATAGCCTCCGGCGCCCGCGCCGATGGCTGCCGCGAGTGGTGGCGTGGCCGCCAGCCATCCGCCCTCCAGTACGGTGAAGTGCCGCTCCTGGATCAGGTACAGGAAGCACCAGTTGGCCAGTAGGTAATACACGTAGTTCATGCACAGGTAGGAAATGGTGAGCAGCCGCAGGTCGCGATTGCTGAACAGCGCCCCGATGCGCTGCCAGGTAATGCGCTCCTCGGCCACCGCCTGCGGGCGCGGGTCGAGTTCCGCGAGTTCCGCGTCGCTGACACCCGGATGCTCGGCCGGCGTGTTGCGGGCGTAGAAGCCCCACCAGATGATGAGACCGAGGGCTGGCAACGAGGTCCAGAACAGCGCCCGTTGCCAGCCGAAGCCGAGCATGAGCGACGCGATCAGCGGCGGGGCGAGCGCCGCCCCAAGCTGCAGGCCCATGCTTTGCACGCCTTGCACCAAGGACCATCTTTCGGGCCTGAACCAAGCCTCGAAAACGCCCGCGCACACGGGAAAGATCGGCCCCTGGGCGGCGCCCAGCACGAACTGCACGATCAGGAGCGCGGCGAACAGTGCCGTGCCGGTGAGCACCCAGGGCAGGAGCGGCGTGGCCAGCGTCGCCGCAAAGGCGACCAGACCGATGACCACGAACGTCAGGCGCGCCCCGAGGCGCTGGCCGAGCAGGCCGCCGGGGAACTGCAGGACGGTGTAACCGATGATCATGGCCATCTCGAGCCAGCCGAGCTGCATCTGGCTGATGCCCAGCCGCGGCATCATCTGCACCCCGGCGATCGTGATGCCGCGCGCCTGGAAGTAGGCGATCAGCCCGAAGCCGAACAGGAACCAGTAGATGCGCCAGCGTACGCGCGGTCGCCTGAGGGGCGGGCGCTGAGCGGGTAGCGGAGTGGCGTCGCTCACGCCGCCCCGACCGCATCGCCGATGCGCTGCAGCACATAGCGACGGATGTCGAGGTTGAAGTCTTCCATGGGGGCATAGTAGCCGCGCTCGTGCACGCGGGCGCTGATCCCCTGCTGCACGGCCTCACAGATGGCCCAGTCCTGGCGGTTCACGAGGTCCCAGAATTCGGTGGTGTCGCGGGCGTCGAAGTCGCTCTTGGCCAGCTCGTACGGCTCGAACAGGAAGTGGCACACGATCTCGGTGCGCGCGGCGCTCTTGGGCTGCAGGATGAAGACCGCGGCGTGATCGCAGGCGAGGCTCAGGAACAGGTTCGGGTAGATGAGCTCGCCCTTGTGACGCACCTGCTCATCGGCGTTGAGTCCGGGGAGGGGGCGGCGCTGCGTCGTGCCGGAGCGGGTGAAGGTGTACGCGCCGGGACGGTGTGGCACGCCGCGCGTCCAGTCGAGGCCGGCGCCGCCGCGTTCCCTGAAGGCCGGGACCACGGCACACAGCTCCGGGTGCACGCCCGCGCAGTGGTAGCACTCGTTGTAGTTCTCGCAGACCACCTTCCAGTTGGCGGCGACCTCATAGCGCAGCGTGTGCCCGATGCGCAGCTCGCCGAGCCCGTAGCGGCGGATGCGGGCGGAAATGGCCCCGAGCTGCTCGGTGAGTGCGGGAGCCTGCGCCGGGGTCAGGTTGAGAAATACGAAGCCGTCGTGGCATTCAAGGCCCACCGGATAGAGGCTGAAGAGGCCCTTATCGAAGCCGGCGGCGGCGCTCAGGTGCGGCGCTGCGAGCAGGCGCCCGTCCAGGTCATAGGTCCACTGATGATAGGGGCAGGTGATGCGCGTGCCGACAATCCCGCCACCCAGTGGTGCGCCGGCGGCGGCGGCGTCGCGGCACAGGCGCGCGCCGCGATGACGGCACACGTTGTAGAAGGCACGCAGCTGGCCCTCGCGGTTGCGGGTCAGGATGATGCTCTCGCCGAGCACGTCGAGCACCCGGTAGGCGCCCGGTTCGGCGAGCTCTTCGGCACGCGCGACGCACAGCCACTCGCGGCAGAAGATGCGCTCCTTCTCGAGCGCGAAGATCGCCGCCGAGCTGTACCAGCTTGAGGGGAGCGATGGCTCGAGCCCGGCAAGCGTGGCGCTCGGCTGCGCGCTCATCGCACGCCTTCCAGATCCCGGGCGCCCGGCGGCGCGGCCGGTTCGCTCTGGCGGTTCAGCGGCGCATCGCGCCGGTGCACGAGTGACCGCGGATCGGCGTCGAGTTCGCGCGCAAAGCGGTGGCCGCTGTAGACCGCGTGCACGATGGCCCCGGGAGCCGCGGCGTCCCCGACCCGGGTCACGGAACCGATGCCGGCGCGCTTCAGGTCCTCGGCGCGCGCGCTGAGGGCCTGGTACAGGAAGTCGTTGGAGAAGCGCGCGCCGACGATCAGCAGCGACTTGCACGACAGGCGCGTCAGCGCGTTGGTGAACTGCTGCGCGAGTACCAGGTCGCCTCCCTCGAATGCGACCACGCGCGAGAGGGTATGCAGCGCGATGCCGGCGGCCGCCAGGGCGCGGTGGATCTGCGGCTGCTCGTTGCTCATGATGGCCCAGGCCGAGGCATGCCCGGCCGGCGTCACGTAACTCACCTCGAGGCCGCTGCGGGCGAGGTGCTCGGCGATTACGCTGCCCATGTAGTAGTTATCAAAGTCATACACCGCGACCGGCCCCTCGATGCGCGCACCGTCGGCGACGTCGTCGGGGGTGTAGACGTTCGGTTCCTCCAGGCGCCCCGCCGGCACCTCGAGCGGTGAATAGAGCAGTCGCGCCCAGCGTGAGCCGGTCGCGATGACGACATGCGTGTTGCCGAGCTCGAGGATGTCGTCCGCCGCGAGGCGGTTGCCCCGGTAGATGTTCACGTTGGCGAGCCGCTCGAGCTGTCCGCGGCGCCAGTCGAGCACGCGTCCCCAGCCGGCCAGTCCCGGCAGGCGCGTCTCAAAGCGCAGGCGCCCGCCGATCTCATCGGCGGCCTCGGCCACGATGACCTCGTAGCCGCGCCGGCCGAGGGTCAGCGCACACTCGAGACCCGCCGGTCCTGCACCCACGATCAGCACCGAGGCCGTGCTGGCGGCGGGCGCCACGCGCTCGGGGTGCCAGCCGCGGCGCCACTCCTCGCCGATGGTGGGGTTCTGCGTGCAGCGCACCGGCACGCTGTCGTGCCAGCTGGAGATGCAGATGTTGCAGCCGATGCACTCGCGGATGTCCTGCTCGCGGCCCTCGTCGATCTTCTGCGGCAGAAAGGGATCGGCGATCGAAGGGCGCGCCGCGCCGATCAGGTCGAGCACGCCACGCCGGATCTGCCCGACCATGGTGTCGGGCGAGGTGAAGCGCCCGACGCCGACCACCGGCTTGGTGGTGAGCTGCTTCACGAACTCGATGATCGGCTCGTGGCTGCCCTCGGGCGCGAAGCGCGACGGCGCGCAGTCGGTGGGCGAGGAATCGAGCTTTACGTCCCAGAGGTCGGGCAGCTCGGCGAGCAGGCCGACCACTTCGTGCGCCTCGGACGGGGCGATGGCGCTCGGTCGGGCGCGCAGCTCCTCGAGGCTGATGCGCAGCGCGACCGCGCACTTGCCCTGCACCGCCTCGTGCGTGACCTCGAGCAGTTCGCGCACGATGCGCACCCGGTTGGCGACGCTGCCGCCGTACGCATCAGTGCGCTGGTTCCACTCCGGCAGCAGGAATTCGTAGGGCAGGTAGCCCATGCCGGCATAGACGTAGACGATATCGAAGCCGGCGCGGCGCGCCTTGCGTGCGGCTTCCCCCTGCCAGGCGAGCAGCTGGCGGATGTCCGGGGTCTCCATCACGCGGGGCCGCTGATTGCCCATGAAGTTCACGTGCGTCGCCATCCACGCCGTTCCCGAAGGCGACATGGGCGGAATGCGGCTGCTGCGGTTCATCACCGAACCACCGCCGTGCCAGAGTTCGATGCCCGCCAGCGCCCCCTGCTTGTGCACCGCATCCGTCATCAGTGCGTGCGAGCGCACGTCATCCTCGTCCCAGAGCGTCGCAAACGGCAGCGGTGCATCGTCCGAGCTCGGGTCGATCGAGACGTAGCCCGTGCACACGACGCCCCAGCCCCCTTCGGCCTTGGTGCCGCGGAACGCGGCGCGCATGCGCGGCATGGCGTTCGTCATGCCGGCCGCGTGCGGCACGGCATAGAAGCGATTGCGGGCCGTCACCGGCCCGATCTTTACCGGCTCGAATAGAATGTCGTAGCGGGGGTTGCGTGCCATACGCAGTCCAGCGGCCGGCGGCGCGGCGACCTTGATGCGGGCGAGTCTGCCCGTAGTTGAGCGGATGTTCAATAACAGCCGCCGAGCGGCTATGCTCTGCGGCTCAATGGCGCGTCGGCCTGACTGATACGAAGAACCCGCATGCTCGCAAAGCCGTTACTCCTTCTAATGACACTGTCCGTACTGGTCCCGGCACTCGCCGTGGCCCAGGCGGCCAATCCCGATACACCCGAGGCCGGTTCGGTCGAGGAGATTGCGCACGCCACCACCGAGGCGCGCTTTCTCTCGCCGTGGGTCGCCTATCTGCCGGCTTCCGCAAGCGTGGCATCCCCGCGCGCCTTCCTGCATCGCATTCCCGGTGCGCCCGGGGAGCTGGTGAACTCGACGCAGGCCTATGCGTACTGCCGCGCGCTGGCCACCTCTTCACCGCGCGTGCGGATGTTCACGATCGGCCGCTCGGAGGAGGGGCGTGACATCGTGCTGCTGGCGATCGCCGATGAAAAAGGCATCGCGAGCCTCGATCAGCTGAAAGCGGCGACCGCGGCGCTGGCGGATCCGCGCAAGACTGATCCTGCGAACGTGGACCAGATCCTTGCCACAGCGCGCCCGATCTACTACCTCAACGCCGCACTGCATTCGGATGAAACTGGCTCGACCGAATCGGTGCTGGAACTCGCGTATCGGCTGGCGGTATCCGAGCAGCCCATGATCCGTCGCATCCGCGAGAATGTGGTGGTGCTGATCAACCCGGTCTCCAACCCGGACGGCCGCGACAAGCAGGTGGAGTGGTTCTACCGCTACCTCAAGGGAAAGACCGACCTGGCGAGCCTGCCGCGCCAGGCGCCGCCCTATTGGTCCAAGTACGCATACGTGGATATCAACCGCGATGCGCACCAGCAGGTGCATGAGACCACCAAGGCGGTCTTTCGCATGATGTTCGACTGGCATCCGCAGGTGATCCACGACCTGCACGAAAGCGTCGCGTTGCTGGTGACCTGGAACGGCACCGACCCGATCAACGAGCACGTGGACCCGCTGACCTATGCTGAGCGACTCGAGTTCAGTTTTCACGAAGTCCAGGCGATGACCGGGCTCGGCATGCCCGGCGTGTGGACGTGGAACTTCGGCGACGATTTCGCGCATCTGTATCTTGATGCGATTGCCACCAATCACAATGCCGACGGTCGCGGCTACGAGACCTTCGGTAACGGCACCGCCGAGACGCTGCGTCCGGAGCAGCCCGGCACGGAGATCAGCGTCGAGTGGTTCCGGCCGCTGCCGCCGCCGGCGCAGAAATCGTTTCTCTGGTCGGCACGCGACAACGTCAATTACAACGAGACCGGGATACTGGCGGCGCTGGATTTCATGGCGCAGCAGTCGAAGACCCTGCTGAAGAACTACTACCTCAAGGGCCTACATTCGTATAAGCGCGGACTCGAGGAAGCGCCCTACGGTTTCCTGATTCCCGACGGCCAGGGGGATCCCGAGCGCGTCGCGCAGATGGTTGCTCGCCTGTTGTCCCTGGGCATCGAAGTGCAGCGCGCCGCCTCGGATATCACGCTCAAGGAGGGTACCTTCCCGGCGGGCACCTACGTGGTGCGTCTTGACCAGCCCTACCGCGACTACGCGGTGGATCTGCTCACTCCGCAGCAGTACCCGAAGGATCGTTTCGCCGAAGCGTACGACGATGTTTCCTGGGAGCTGCCGGCCCACTACCACGTCGCGGTAGTCGCGACCGCGGACCCGCAGGTGCGCGCCGCCAATCTCACGGCACTGCAGGCGGCGCCGCAGGTTCAGGGGACGCTGACGGGGGAGGGTCCCGTGTTCATCCTGAAGGACAGCGGCCAGGAGGGACTCCTCGAGGCACGCTTCGCACTCGCGCGCTTCAAGGTCGCGATCGCGGAGCAGGCATTCAGCGTAAACGGCAGCGACTACCCGGCGGGATCGTGGATTCTTGCGCCGCAGCAGGGTCTGGCCTCGAGCGTGCGCCAGGTTGCAGGAAAACTGGGCCTCGATTTCGTAAGCGTCGCGTCGATCCCCGCGGTGGCGAAGCACGAGACGCCCGTACCGCGGCTCGGCCTGTGGGTGCCGTGGGCGGACACCGACACGATCGGCTGGGCGCGCTACACGCTCGATCAGCGCCACATACCGTACGCCTACGTGCGCGACGAGGACATCCGCGCCGGCCGGCTGAAGGATAAGTACGACGTCCTGCTCTACGGACACGTCGATCTCGAACTGGCCGAGCAGATCGAGGGGCTCTACAAGGCGTGGTCCCCGATGCCCTTCAAGAAGACGAGTGCCACGCCGAGTCTGGGCACTCCGGCCTCATCCGAGGACATCACCGGGGGCATCGGTTACGCGGGCCTTGCGGAGCTGCAGAAGTTTGTGAGTTCGGGAGGGTTGCTCATCACGCTCGGCAACGGCTCGATGCTGCCCCTCGAGGGAGGGCTGGTGAGAGGCGTTCGCCGCGAGGCCGGTGGCGTGCCGCGCACCTCCGGAGGTGGCGGCGCCTCGGCGGCCGCCTCCCAGGCCTCTACGGCTAAGACCCCGGGGGCGCATGTGCGGGTATCGTTCGCGCGACCGGAGCATCCGATTGCCTATGGTTACCCCGTGCGGACGTGGGTGTTCCGGCAGAACTATGCGCTGTACTCGCTGCCGCGCACTTGGCTGCGCATGGCGTATTGCACCACCTGTCTTGATGGTCCCATCGATACCAGCAGCATCGTGCTCGAGTGGGGAGACCGCGAAGGCCAACCGTTCGTGGTCAGCGGCCAGGCATGGGGCGAGGAGAATCTCATGGGTCGCGGAGCCATCATGGACTTCCGCAGCGGGACGGGCCACGTGATCACCTTCAACTTCAACCCGCTGCACCGCGATCTGAATCGCGGCGACCAGCGCTTGTTGTGGAACGCCATCATCAACTGGAAGGCGATCCTCGCCCCTCCCTGAGGCGCGCCGCTTCCGGCGAGCAGGAGCAACGCATGCGTTGGCACACCCGTGCCGCGGATCACGAGCAAGCGCTGCGCGCCGCCAAAGCCGAGCGCCAACCCATCAGGCGCGCCGACACCTTTCTCGAACATGGGCTCGATGCCGAGACGTCCGGGCACTCGCCCTCCGCCTGCAGCAGATCCGCGGTCTCGACGGCGCCTATCTGGTGCGCAAGCGCGTGACCCTCCTGCCGGAGCAGCCCTGTTACGTTCTGGCTTACAGCATCACCGGCACAGCTGCCGTGACCGCCGTTCGGAGGAACTGGGGACGCGCGTGACTTACCCCGGTGAGACGCTGCTCATGCACCTGCAGGTGCCGGGCAACGCGCCCTTTGCCGAGGAGTTTCGCAAGGTGCCAAACGCGAAGATCCTGTGAGGATCCGCGGCGCCTACCGGCCTTACGGCGCGCGCAGTGGCGCGCCGAGATAGCAGCCGAACTCCCTGACGAAGTTCACCGAGACGCGCGCGTGCACGCGCCCCTGCCGGTCGAGGAACTGCGCCTCGTCGGCATGCGGGACGACCGCGCCATGCCACACGTTCGGATGCAGGTACAGGCCGCGGCGGCCATCGCACCAGAAGGTCACGAAACGATTCGGGGGTCACATCGTCGCCCGGCAGCGCGAGCGGTACGACGAAGCTCTTGCCATTGAGCGGATAGAACAGCTGTCCGCCGTCGGGGTGATAGTTGGCACGCCAGATCAGCGCGCGCTCGCGCACCGTGCCGGTGCGCTCCGCCGACGCCTGTTCAGGCCAGGTACTCCAGCCGAACAGGTAACTGTCGCCGACGGCGTGGTTGCGTGCGAACAGCGTCTCGCCCTTCCACGAGAACTCAAACAGTCCCTCCGCGACGCCACCCTGATCGCCGCTGTTCGCATCAATCGGACGCCACCCCTGTGCCGGCCAGCGCACGATCTCGATCTTGCAGGCCTGCGCATCATCGACCAGGTGTCCGTAGCCGGCGAGGCTCGCCTCGCTGGCAACGACGAGCGCTGTGTCATGAACGCGCCGCGCCCCGGTCGTGGGGAGGTAGGCAATGGCACCGGGATCGATGTCCATGGAGGCTTGTCGCGAAGTCAGCGGGCCTGGGGGCGCGCCAGCGCGTCGATGAGGGCCGCGTACTCGCGCAGGCCCGGCGTGGCAAGTCCGGCAACCTTGCCCTGATCGTCCCAGTGCCGCACGCGCACCGCCTCGCGGTAGTGGGACTCCTGCTCGAAGCGCGCCACCTCCGCCGGCGACATCGGCCCGCCCTGCAGCTTCAGGGTGTGAACCGAGGCCGCACTGAGCTGCGCGAAGTAATGCGGATCCACCGCGCAAAGGTAGCGCTTGGCCGGGACGTGCAGTCGCACCGGCTCGGCCACGTCGGCGGCAAAGCGCTGCGCCAGCCAGTGCGCCCCGGTTTCCTCGTGATGCGCGTCGCTCACCCAGTCCTCGATAGCGTCCGGGACGGCTTCGAGCAGGTGCCCCACATCGTGCAGCAGCGCGGCGATGACGAGGTGATCGGGCGCACCCTGCACGCGGGCGAAATGCGCAGCCTGCAGGCCGTGCTCGCTCATCGATACGCGCTCGCCGAAGTAGGCGCCCGCGCCGCGCCGGTCGTAGAGCGACATGACCTCCGCGGCAACGCTCATGCGGGGTCGGCCAGCCGGCGACGCAGCAGCGCGGTCTCGCTGTAGACGCTGTCGCGGCTGAGATAGCAGCCGCGCAGGTGCCGCGGAAAGCGCGCCGAAGAAAAGGCGGTGCGGCCGTGCAGGGTGCGCTGATTGTCGAACACCACGAGCGTGCCGGCCTCGAGGCGCGTGCGCAGCTGGTAGCGTGGCTCGCGCAGCAGCGCCGCGAAGCGTCGATACGCGGCATAGAAGCGCGGTGCCGCGTGGGGGGCGATGCTGAGCGGGGCAATGGAGCGGTTGTTGTAATGGACCGCCGTCACCGCCCCCGCGGTGGACAGCTGGATCAGCGGCCGCTCGGCATAGAGTTCCGCGTCCTGGGAGCGGTAGAGGAAGGGCACGGCCGTGCCGGCGAGGGTGGCGAAGTCCTCGGGCGCTTCGCTGCGCAGCTGCGCCGCGAGCGCGAAGCCATCGGCGAACAGGCTCTCGCCGCCCTCGTTCGAGGTCACCAAGGCGTGCAGAGCCTGAAATCCCGGCACCGGCTCGCGGTAGGGATTGTCGGTGTGCAGACCAAGCCCGAGATCGGAGTAGGCGAGGTTTTCCGGCTGCGCCACCGAGCGCACGTCGAAGGTGAGGCCGTAGTTGGTCTCGAGCACGCGTCCGACCAGAGGCATGACCTCAAGAATCGCGCCTTCCCGCGCCGGAACGTCCTCGAGGAAGGCGAGTCCATCCTGCACCAGGCGCGTGAGCCATGTGAGGCGCGCGCCCGGCACGGACGACAGCGTGGCCACGCTCGCCCAGGCGAAATCCCGCCGCGCATCGAGGCGCTGGCCTTCGAGCCAGGTGCGCACCCGCAGTTCCGGCCGTTGTACCGGTGCTTCCGGGCGATGAGCGTGCAGCCATCGAAGGTTGAAGAACGCCGTTCGAGCCTCGCCGTCCCAGTCGATGCGTACCGCGCCGTCCTCGCGCACGGCGTTGCGGATGCGCGGCTTGGCCGGCACGTCCGCGATGTCGACCAGGCGCTGCCCGCTGTAGGCGTCCCGGTCCTCCGGCACGTTGTCGCGCAGCCACAGGCTCGAGTACTCGCTGCGCGCCCCGTCGGCCCACTCGACGGTCAGCGTTTCCGGCGCCGCCAGGATGCGGCTGACTCCTGCAGACTCACTCATGCGCGGATTTTGCGGCCTTGCGTGTTGAGGACGTAAAGGATCCCCGCACACACGGCGGCAACCGCGCTGACCACGGCCAGCGAGACGAAGACCCCCTCCCAGCCGTAGGCGCGGGCTATGCGCGCCACGGTGTCGCCGGCGAGTGCTCCGCCGATGTAGCCGATGCCGTCGATGATGCCGGACGAAGCCGCGCTCGCCTGCTTGCCGCCGAAATCCAGCGCGAAGGCCCCGCCCAGGTAGGAATACGGTCCCAGCAGGCAGAACGCGACGATGCCGATCATGAGTACGGGGAAGAGGCTGCGCGTGCCCCCCGGATGCACCCCCATCAGCAGCAGCAGCGCCACAGCCGCTCCGGTGAGTCCCAGGAACATGAGCAGCGCGCGACCGTTGAGCCCCAGGCGGTCGCTCAGCCAGCCGGCCGCGAGCACTGAAAGCACGCCGACCGCGGGGAAGACTGCGCTGACGGTCGCCGAATGCCCCGTGCTGAAGCCCAGCTGGTCGCGCAGGTACTGCGGGGTCCAGGTGTTGAAGGTCTCCCGGATGATTGTGCATCCGAACGAGAGCAGGCACACGAGCAGGAATGCCCGGCTGCGCAGCAGCGGCTGCAGCAGCGCCCATACCCCCGCCGGCGGCGCCTCCGTCTGCGCGAACAGGTTCAGCGGATTGGCCTTCGCCGGAGGATGCCCGGCGTCGGCGCGCGACTCCCGCAGCCACAGGAAGCTGGCCAGCAGCGCGACAGCGGCCACGGCAGCGGCAAACATGAACAGGGCGCGCCAGCCGTAGCCGTGCTCGATCAGCATTCCCATCTGCTGGCGCGCCAGCGCGTCGCCCACGAGGTAGCTGATGCTGAGGATGCCGAGAATGGAACCGTACGAGGTGTAGTTGAACCACTTCGAGGAAACCTTGATCAGGCCCGCCCAGCCCACCGACTGCGTGAGGCGATTGCCCACCCAGGCAAGCGTGAACAGCGGCAGCGTCGCCGGAAAGCCCGAACAACAGCGTGAACGTCGCGGCGCCGCCCACGCCGATCAGGAAGTTGCGCCGCCCACCCCAGTAGTCGCCGAGTCCGGTGAGAAAGAACTTGCCGAAGGCATACGCGAGTACGCCGAAGGACGTGATGGACCCCAGTCGTACCAGCGCCTCGCCGTGATTCATGCCGCGCCGGCCGAGCTCCTCCGCCAGGAGGGGTGTGGCCACCGACAGGTCGGCCCGGCAGTAGTAGCAGGCCGCATAACCGGCAAACAGCAGCACGATCGTGCGGATCTGTGCGGCCAGCAGTGAACCGGTCGCGGGGATGCCGGCGGCAGCGTCAACCGGTGTTGCGCTGCTCATGGTCGGTGAGTCGCCGCCTCGGTTGCGCTCACCCAGATCGGATCCGTGTACGCGCGGCGGCCGAGCTGGTCCTCGACGACCAGCGCATACCAGCGCAGCTGCTCCGGGTGCACCGTGAAATCGACGTGGGTCGTCACCGGCGCGCTCTCGAAGGTACGCGCTTCGCGCACCTGGCCATCGCCGATCAGTTCGACTTTCCTGAGCCCGGCCACGGACCCCAGCTCAAAGGCGAGTACCGCGGTCTGATCGGGCACGGCACGGATCTCGCTGCCGAACATGGTGGCCGGATAGATGATGGGTCCGTAGCTCACGTAGGCGTGGCCGGCCTTGAGCGCGGTGGCGAAGGCCTCGGCGGTCACCGGGCCAGCCAGATGCACGAAGGTGCGTATACGGCCGGACTGCTCGCTCCAGACGTTGTGCGTGTCGCTGCCGCCGGAGAGGTAATAGTGCCGCCCTTCATTCCAGTAGTCCCATAGCCGCGCCAGTACTTTCGCATCATCCCCCGGCACCGTCGAATTGATCTCCACCAGGTCGAAACCACCGTCGAACCCGCCGGGCGCAACGCCGCCGGCCACACTGGAAAAATACCCGTAAGGGATGAAAGGATGATTAACCTGCACGACCGTGGCACCTTCGCGGCGCGCCTCCTGCAGCACCGCGCTGATGGGCGCGGTACTGGTGTCGATCGCCAGGCGCGCGCCGACCTTGAGCGGATAGGCATTGAAGTGACCCCAGGAGGGCGACAGCTCGATGCCGGGGATGAAGGCCACGTGCCGCGCGCCGGCGATCTTCAGCAGCGCCGCGTGGTTGGCGGTCGAATCATGGTCGCTGACGAACAGCAAATTGAGACCGGCCGCAAGCTGCGAGCGGGCGAGGTCCTCGGGTGGCGTCACCGCTTCGGCCTGATCGGCATGATGGTGCAGGTCGGCGGCATACCAGCCCTGCGCCGGCGGGTCGAACACGGGCCTGATGTCCACGCGGCGGTGTGCGGTCTCACCGGATACCACCTCGAGCTGCACGAGGGCGTCCGGGGCGAGCACGCCGGCTCCTGCGGAGACCTTGAAGCCATAGGCACCCGGTGCCATGGGCACTTCGAGCCGCCCCTGGGGGATGAGCTCGGTAAAGAAGGTCTTGCGTCCCAGAAACTCGACCACCGGCTGGTTGCCGGTGTCGATGACGATACGCGCGTCGAGTGGCGCGCCGCTCCTGGCGTCAGCGACCGTAAAGGCAACGTTGCCCGGTTCCGCGAGGCCGCTGAAGTCGTGTGTCTGTGCGCTGCCGGGCGTCACCGTGACCGGCAATGTCTCGCTGCGCGAATAGTTCTTTCCCGTGGCGTACAGGATGTACTGCCCGGCGGGCAGACGCGCCGCGTAGCGGCCCGCGTGCCCCAGCGCCCAGCCGTAGGGTTTGCCGTCCTTCTCGATCACGACGACCGGATCAGCCAGCGCGCTGCCGCTCCTGCTGCGCACGCTGCCGCGTACCTCACCGGCGTCCAGGTGCTGTTGTCCGATCTCGGCGGCCAGTACCGGCGCGAGGTCACCGCTGGCACCGACCTGCAGCCAGCCGCTGAACGTGCGGCTTGCGTGCGGCTGCAGCGTGTGCAGGAGAAACATGTCGCGCGAGCCTGAGCCGATATGGTCGGTGTAGGGGGCATGCAGGGTCACCGTCCAGGCGGCGTCATAGCCGCTGACGCGCCGGGCAAGCGCCGGCGCGGCGCTGCCCTCGTTGATTCCGGCAAGGCCGGGCACGGCGAACAGAAACCCGCTGCTCGGCCACAGCGTCAGCCCCGACAGCAGGTCCGGGAGTGCCGTGGCGCCCTCGTTCGTCATGGTGGTGCTGATCACCACGTGGTCGGAACCCGAGGCGAGCGCGTAGATGGTTTCGATGCGCACCTGTCCCCAGTCGCGTACCGCACGAATGCGCGCCTGAGCGGGCCCGCGCTCGAGGATGTCGACGTGCTGGTAGGTGTTCGGCCACGCCGACCAGTTGTTGGGAATGAAATCCGCGAACACCACCCGATCGCGGCCGATCGCGCCAGCGCTCACCGGCGCGATGTCGATAAGTGCGCCCCGGGGCACGCCATAGGGCACGGGAGACTCGACGGCCAGGGCAAACGCGAGCCGCTCGTTGACGACCGTGATATCGCCGGCTGCACGCGCGTTGCCTTCCGGTATCGGGGTCGCGCCGACGATGACCCGCACCGCGGCGCCCGCCGGGGGAGACAGCAGCGCAAGCGCCGCCAGCAGCGTCAGCCTGATGCCCATCAAGACGTGGTCCCGCCTCGTTCTGCGTCGCTTCGCGATGACGCACCTTACGGGTGAGGCGCAGGCGACGTTGGAAGATTACAAGATACTAGCCGAGCGCGAAGACCGAAGCGACGGTCTGCGCGCGTCGCGGGGGAACGACGACACGGCCCCGCCCTGGTGCACGGGGCCGCGTTGGCTGGGACGGCGCTGCGGACTTACCAGCGGCGATAGACCACCACCGGGGCCGGGGCGACTACGCCCACGCCGACGTACGCACGGCGCGGGCCGACCGGAGCGATCACGCAGCCGGCAAGCGCTGCACCCAGGGACACGGCAAGCAGCAGTCTCACGATGGCACGCATGGGACACATTCCTTTCGCAATCACCTGCACCTGACAACGCGCGCCGACTCCGGCGGCTGACAAGCGTGCGCGTGCGTCTGGCGTTCAGGGGCAGTTCAGGCGAAGAGCCGGCGTGGCGTATGATCGGTGCCTACATGAGTACCCTGCGCCAGCAGCTGCGCGACAACGCCGTGGCGATCATCAGTCTGATCGTTGCGCTCACGGCCCTGGGCTACAACACCTGGCGCAACGAGCGCACGGAGCATAACCGCAACATCCGTACGGCGGCCTTCGAGGTGCTGACCCGATTGGCCGAGCTCGAGCGCGTGGTGTTCCTCGCGCAGTACGATCACGACACCAAGGGCGGCAGTCCGCGCGCGGGCTGGACGTACGTGCTGGAGATCCGCGATCTGGCGGGACTCGAGCCGCAGCCACTGCCGGCGCGTGCCGCGGAGCTGCAGCAGATCTGGGGCGCCAACTGGGAAGGTCTCGGCCGCGACGAGGAGACCGCCGTCACCCGCATCGACGATGCGATCGGCCGGCTGCGTGAGGCCACGCTCGCCACGCTGAGGTCGCTGCGTTAGCGTTCGATAGCGAAGAGCTGCGATTCGCCGTCCGCGGTGAAATGCACCCGGCGTTGCGGGCGCATACCGAGCCGCTGCAGGATGTGCATCGAGGCGGCGTTGTGGGGCGCGGTGATGGCCACGACGCGTTTCAGGCCGAGCTCCCTGAAGGCGAATTCCAGGGTGGCAGCCGCCGCCTCGGACGTGTACCCGAGCCGACGCGCGTGCGGCAGCATGGCAAAGCCCAGCTCGACGTCCGGATGTGAGTCGCGCCGCAGCAGCCCGCACAGGCCGAGCGGGACGCCGGACGCCTTGAGTTCCACCGCATACAGCCCGAATCCGAAGCGGCGATAGCTTGCACCCGGGCCATCATCGATGTAGCGGCGCGCGCCCTGCAGATCGTGCACTCCGCGATCTCCCACGTTGGCGAGGAACTGTGGATCGGTCAGTAGCTCGAGGATGAATGCGGCGTCCGCTTGCTGCAGCCACCGCAGGCGCAGGCGTGCGGTCTCGGTGACGATCACGTGCTGGCCGCCGCGGTATACAGGTCCGCGCTTTGCGCCGCACTGTACTCAGCGCGGATTACGAACATGGGCGGATTATTGCGTAACATGGCGGCAGTGCCCATCCCGGGGAGAAATGCATGATCACCCTGTACCACCGGCCCAAGACACGCTCGTCGCGTTTCCTGTTCCTGCTGGAGGAGCTGGGCGTGCCGTACCGTATCCAACTCGTGACCACGCGCAATCGTGATGGCACCGGCGCGCCCGATCCGGCCAATCCACATCCGCACGGCAAGGTGCCGGCGATTTCCGACGATGGCAGCGTGGTGTTCGAATCTCCCGCCATCGCGCTGTACCTGACCGACAAATTCCCCCAGAGCGGCCTTGGGCCGCGCATCGGTGACCCGCAGCGCGGGGACTACCTCTCGTGGCTTGCCTACTACGGCAGTGTGTTCGAGCCTGCGATCATGTCCAAGGCCATGAAGGTCGAGGTTCCGCGCGGGACCGCCGGCTGGGTTGCCGTCGAGGAGATGATGCCCGCAGTACTCGCACGCCTTGGCCGCGCACCCTATATGCTCGGCGAGCAGTTCAGCGCAGTCGATGTGCTCTACGGCTCGACTTTCGCGCTCTTCGCGCAGAGCAGCCTCATCCCCCAGTCCCCGCTGCTTGAACCCTATGTGCAGAGCATCCTCAAGCGGCCGGCGTTCGCGCGCGCTCTGGCACGGGACGCGGGCTGATCCCCGTGCGCCCAACCCTCGATGCGATGACCTTCACCGCGTCACTCACACCCACGCACTGGTGTGAGGTCGACGCACCGGTAGGCCCGTTGCTGCTGGCCGGCACCCGCGACGCACTCACCCAGCTGCATTTCCAGTCCGCTTCGCGCCCGTGGCGGCCGCCCGCGGAGTGGCTGCAACAGGAGGAGCCGTTTCGTCTTGCGATAGGGCAGTTGCGTGAGTACTTCGCCGGGACGCGACGGCGTTTCGAGCTCGCGCTCGCCCCGCGGGGCACGCCCTTCCAGCTGGCGGTGTGGCAGCTGCTGCGCGTCATACCGTACGGACAGACGGTCTCCTACGGCGAGATCGCGCGGCGACTCGGCCGCGCGGAGGCCGCGCGCGCAGTGGGACTTGCCAACGGCGCAAACCCGCTGCCCATCGTCGTTCCCTGCCACCGGGTCATCGGCGCCGATGGCTCGCTCACCGGCTTCGGTGGCGGGTTGCCCATCAAGCGCGCGCTGCTGCACCTTGAGGGAGCGGCGTGCGTGCGCGATCTGTTCAGCAATCAGGAGTGCGCATGAACCGACGCCAATTCGCCACGACTCTCGGCGGCGCTGCCGCCGTCGCGGCGTTTGCCCGGTGGCGCGGCGCGGCTGCCGAGTCTGCTGACGGCGTGAGTGCGACGGCGCGCGCGCTCTATCAGCGCGCCCTCATCCTCGACTGCAACTCCGCCCCGCCGATGCCGGAGCAGCTGCCGTTGCCGCAGACGGACCTCGACCTGGTGCGCGACAGCGGCGTGAACGCCGTCAAGTGGTCGCTCGGCGGCATCAACAGCGACTTCGCGGCGACCGTCGCCGAGATCGCCCTGGTACAGAAGCTGATCGAGCTGCACCCGCGATATTTCACCCAGGTGCGCCGCGCGAGCGATCTGGCGCGCGCCAAGCGCGCACGGCAGCTCGGCCTCATCTTATCCTTCGAGAGCACGGACATGCTCGGCGACAAGCTCGAGTCATTCACTGTCTTTCGCAACCTCGGCGTGCTCGTGATGCAGCTGTCCTACAACCGCAAGTCGCCGTTCGCCGCGGGCGTCATGGAGCCGGAGGCGGGCGGCCTGACACCACTCGGGCGCGAGGCGGTGGCGGAGATGGAGCGCCTCGGCATCGCGATTGATCTCAGTCATGCGAATGCGGCGACCACGAGTGACGTGCTGGCCGTATGCGCGAAGCCACCCATCATGACGCACACGGGCGCGGCGGTCGTACATGCGCATCCGCGCACCAAGAGCGATGCGCAGCTGCGCGCGCTCGCCGCCAAGGGCGGCGTCGTGGGCATCTTCGATCTGCCGTACCTGACCGCCTCGCCGCGCCAGCCGACCGTGACTGATTACATGCAGCATCTGGAACACGTGCTGGGCGTATGCGGTGAGGATCACGTCGGCATCGGCAGCGATGTGGGCATCGAGCCCTTCGACACCAGCGCCAAGGGCATGGCGCAGTTCCAAAAGGACGAGCAGGAACGCCAGAAGGCCGGACTCGCGGCGCCGGAGGAGGACCGGCCGACCTACGTCGAGGGAATGAACACGCCCCTGCGTCTCGAGATTATTGCCGATCAGCTGCTGAAGCGCGGCTACTCCGCCAAGGCGACCGAGAAGGTGCTGGGCGGCAACTTCGCGCGCGTATTTGCCGAAGTCTGGACGGCCTGAAGAGCCGCAGGCGCGGGCCGCGCTCGCGCGCCGCGTTCGTAGGTGAACGCTATGGCGGCCCGTCGGCCAGCGCCGCAAGCAGGGTGCGCGCGAACTCCGGTCCGATGCCGGCTTCCTCGTGCTTGAAGTACACGAACACGTCGCTGCAGCGGGCGGCCTTCTCGCGGATGACCGCGGCCCAGCGCGTCAGGTCCTGGGCCGTATAGCCTTCATCGCGCAGCCGGAAGTACGCATAGTCGGCGGTCAGCTCCACGGGAGTCGAGAACTTCTCGCTGTCAGCAATGCACAGCGCGACGTTACGCGCGCGCAGGCGCTCGAATACCTCGGCGTCCATCCATGAGGGATGACGGAACTCGAACGCCGCGCACGTGCCGGCCGGCAGCTGCTGCAGGAAGTCATCGAGGACCCCGAGGTCCTTGCGGAAGTAGGGTGGGAGCTGGAACAGCAGCGCGCCGAGCTTCGGCCCCAGGGTGGCCGCGGTCTTCACAAAGTACGCGAGCAGCTCGGCGCAGTCTTTGAGCTTGGCGATGTGCGTGATGCGCTTGGGCGCCTTCAGCGTCAGCCGGAAGCCCGGCGGGGTTTCCTGGTCCCAGCCGGCGAGGATCTTGGCGTTCGGGACGCGGTAGAAGGTGTAGTTGATCTCAACGGTGCTGAAGCGCTCGGCGTAGTAGGCGAGCATCCTGGCCGCCGGCATCTTCTGCGGGTAGAAGCTGCCCTTCCACTCCGGGTAGTTGTAGCCGGAGGTGCCGACCCAGAGTTTCATGCGGGCAAGCGCTCAGCGCGTCTCGTTGCTCACCAGGCGCCGATATTGGCCGAGGTGACGAATCGCGTGCTGCGGCTTGCCCATCGATTCGTACAGCCGCGCCAGGTTGTAGTGGCAGTCGGCGAACTCGGGGTCTTCCTCGAGCGCGCCCTGGTAGGCCTGCAGTGCAGCGGTCGCATCGCCCAGATCCTCGAGCAGCACGCCGTGATTGAACAGCAGCAGCGAATCGCGGCCCGCGCTCTGGCGCGCCCGCTGGTAGACGTCCGCCGCCTCCTGGGTGCGTCCGGACTCGTGCAGCAGTCGGCCCCAGTTGGTCCAGGCGGCAGCGTTGTCCGGCTCGGCCGCCACCGCCTGGCGATAGGCCTCCAGCGCCGCGTCCGTGTCGGAACTTTCCAGGGCGAGGCCCTGCGAAAACCAGTCCTGCGGCGCGGCTGCGGGGCGTGCCGGCTCATCGCGGTGCTCGACCACATGCAGCACGCCGTCTTGGAGCGTGACATCCAGGCCGAGCACGTACTGCCCGTTCTCCACCTGCCAGCGCGCATCGCCGTCGCGTACCACGACGCGGTCACCGAGCGCGCTGATGGCGATACCCGATAGCGGCAGAGCTTCCGGCAGCTCGCGCCGCAGCGACTCAAGCGAGCGGCGGATGCGTTTGACGGAAATTTTCGCCTGCATGAGCGCGCGCGCCGTGCGCAGCACGATCAGGTCCTGGAAAGTGAAGCGGAATTCGCGTCGTGGGCCACGTTCCGGATTGACGAAGCCCGCACGAATCAGGCTGCGGGTAACGGCCGGCGAAAGCTGCAGGACGCGCTCAACGTCGCGCACACTGTAGGAAGGCACCAGACCTCTCGATTGCGCTCAGGGCGCCTAGGCGTTGCGCTTGCTCGCCTTGCGCGCGGGCCGCGCCGGCTCCTCCGCGCGGCGCGGTCCCTTGCGCGGGCCGAGTCGGCTGACCTGCGCCTTAGCGCTCTCGGTCTTCTCGAGGCTCGCGCGCAGCGCTTCCATCAGGTCGATGACCTTGCCTTCTCCGGGCGGCGCAACTTCGGCAACGGAGATCTCCTGGCCCTCGACCTTCTTCTGGATGGCGGCCTCGATGCGCCCGCGCAGCTCGTCCTTGTAGGCCTGCGCATCGTATTGCGGCACGGTCTGCTGATCGATCAGCTGCTGGGCAAGTTTGAGCTCCTGCGGCCTGACGTCTGCCTTGGGCACTTCCATCTCGCCCGCGCTTTTCACGTCAGCGGCGAAATGCAGCTGCTGCATGGCGAGCACGTCGCCGATCGGGCGCAGGATCACGAGGTACGCCTTGCCGCGTGCCGCCCAGTGCCCGACACCGCAGCGCTTGGACTGCTTCAGCGCCTCGACCAGCAGGCCATAGGGCTTGGCCGCACCCTTGTCGGGCGCCAGGTAGTAGGTCTTGTCGAAGTACACCGGGTCGATCGACTCGATCGGCACGAACTCGGTGATGTCGACCGAATGCGTACCCACCTCCTCGAGCGCCTTGATCTCCTCGGGCGTGAAGCGCACGTACTGGTCCTTGGCGAACTCGTACCCCTTCACCATCTCGTCGCGGTCGACGACGACGCCTTCCTTCTGGCAGATGTACTGCTGACGCAGGCGCGAGCCGCAGGTCTTGTGCAGGAGATTGAAGGAGATCGCGTTTGCGGATTGCGTGGCGGTGTAGAGCTTCACCGGGATGGCGACCAGCCCGAAGGACACCGTTAGCGAACCAATGGAACGTGCGGCCATGAATACACCTACCGTGGCTTACTTCTCACGATCGACACCGAAAGCCTTCGTAAGGCTCTGTTTTACCTCAAGTACATCATGCCACCGGTCGCCGGCCTTTTCCAAGCGCGACGGTACGTCCTTGATTGTAAAGTCCATCGGCTCGGCGGCCTCGAGCTCCTCCCAGCTCAGCGGCATGGAAACGGGGGCCCCGGGAACGCCCCGGGGCGAGTAGGCGACGTTCAGGGTCTTGCCGCGCACGTTCATGTTGTAGTCGATGAAGATCTTGCCGGTGCGCTTCTCGACCGCCCATTCCATGGTGATGTCCTTCGGATGCTCGCGCATCACGTGGCGGCCGACCGTCTCGCAGATGTGCCGCGCTTCATCGAAGGTGACCGTGCGCTCGATCGGCACGAACACGTGCAGCCCGGTCTTGCCGGAGGTCTTTACGATCGCCCGCAGGGACATCTCCCGCAGCAGCTCATGCAGCCAGAACGCGACGCGCTTGCCGGTTGCGAAACCGCGCCGGTTGAGTTCCGGTTCGGCACCCTTGGCCTCCTTGCCCGAATAGATGTAGGGGTCGATGTCGAACACCAGGTAGTCCGGATAGTTGAGGATCGAGGCTTCCAGGGCCGCGAGCGAGCTGGCGTAGTCGGTCTGCGCGCCGTGCGCCTCCGGCAGCACCGAGGCGCGCGAGTGCCAGACGTGGAACTCGAGTGTCCCCACCTGGCCAAGCCACAGCAGGGTCGCCAGATTGTTGGCCAGCAGATAGCGATGACGCTCGTCCTTGCTCTCGGAGAACACCGTGACCGACTCGACGAATTCCGGCAGCGACTGTGCCCAGTGCTTCTGAAAGAAACGCTCGCCATGGATGCCCTCGGGCATGCGGATCATGGTGAGCGGGCGATCGGCCAGGTGCGGCAGCATGAAGCGCCCGACGCCCGCCAGGTAGGCGATGAAGTCGCGCTTGGTGATCGCCGGCTGCCGCGCCGATTGCGCGGGCCAGTAGATACGGTCGAGGTTGGTGAGCTTGATGCGCGCCTCGCCGACGGCCAGTACCAGGCTCTTGGCAGGGTTCTTCAGCTGCTCGAGCACCGCCGCCGCCGGATCGCCGGCAGTGCCCGCGGAACCTGTGCGCACCGCGGCGCCGGAGGCGCGCGGCACGGCCGGATCGGAGCGGCCGGCCGGTCGCGCGACGCTGCGTGCGGGTACATCCTCGCGCAGGCGCAGAAACACCGGAGCGCGCAGCGAACCCCCGGGCGTCCACTCGCTGAAGCTAACCTCCGCCACCAGCTGCGGTTCGAGCCAGGTCGTGGGACGGTGCAACGGGGGCTTTTCGGCAAACGGCGAGGATTTGCGTGTCAGCTTGGCGCTGCGCGCGAGCAATGCGCCGATGCTGTCCTCTTCGAGTCCGGAGCCCACGTGTCCGGCGTAGTGCAGCGTCTTGCCCTGGTAGTAACCGAGCAGCAGCGCACCGAGCGGGTCGCGTGCGCCTTTGCCGCGCGTGTAGCCGCCGATCACGAACTCCGCCGACTGAATCGCCTTCACCTTGAGCCACGCGCGTGAGCGCACCCCGGGGTGGTAGGCCCCGTCAAGCCGCTTGGCCATGATGCCTTCGAAGCCGAGATCGAGCGCGGCGCGGTAGAGTTCCTCCGCGTTCTGCGCGCAGTGCACCAGCTGCAAATGCGGGGCCGGCAGGAGGCACTGCGCGAGGTAGCGGCGCCGGTCGGCGTAGGGGGCCTCGCGCAGGCTGACACCGGCGAAGTGCAGCAGGTCAAAGCACACCAGGACCACCGGCGTTGCACGCTGTGCGGCGGCGATCTCCGCGGCGCTCTTCAGCTGCGCGCGGTTCTGCAGCGCGTTGAAGGAGGGTCGGCCGCTTCCATCCAGGGCCACGATCTCCCCATCGAGGAGCATCCGGCCGCCGGGCTGCGCCGCCAGATCCGCCGCCAGCTCCGGAAAGAAACGCGTGAGGTCGAGCCCGCGCCGCGACTGCAGGCGCACCTGGCCCTGATCGATGAAGGCGAGGATGCGATAGCCGTCCAGCTTGGGCTCGTAGCGCCAGCGCGGATCAGAGGCCGGTGCCGCGCCGGTCTCGGCCAGCATCGGTCGCAACCGGGTGGGGAGTGGCTCCGGCTTGCCCGTGGGGGCGAGGTGTGCGGCGTCCAGGCGCTGCGTGACTGACTGTGGCACCACCTCCTCGAGGCTGGCGTCCGAGAGCACCGAGCGGTGGCGCGCCAGCAGATCGTTGCTGCGCGCAAAGCGGTCCTTGTGCTTGATCAGCAGCCACTGGTTGCTCTGGCGCGTGCGGACCAGCGTGTAGGAGCCCTTCAGCTTCTCGCCACACAGGAAGAAGCTGAGCTTGCCCGCCGCCAGTTCCGCGCGCACCCGCTTCTGTGCCGCGGCGCGATCGTCGAAGGCGTACTGCTGCGCCTCATCGGGTGAGTACGCGCCACAGTCCCAGACGATGACGTTGCCCGCGCCGTACTGCTTGGCCGGGATCGCACCCTCGAAGGAACCATAGGCGAACGGGTGGTCCTCGACTTCCACCGCCATGCGCTTGTCGGCGGGATCGCAGGAAGGGCCCTTGGGGACGGCCCACGACTTGAGCACGCCGTCGAGTTCCAGCCGGAAGTCGTAGTGCAGGCGGCGCGCGGCGTGTTTTTGCACGACGAACAACAGCGGCCCATGGCGCGCCGCGGCGGCCTTGGCCGGCGGCTCGGGAGTGCGCGAGAAGCTGCGCTTGGCCGCATAGCGCTCGAGCGCGCGAGGGCTCATGCGCGAGCCGCCATCCACGCCGCGACTTCCGCGAGCAGGGCGTGGCGTACGTCGGCGTCCTTGCGCCCGCAGCGCACCGGCACATGGAAGGAATGGTCGGCCGCATCGACCCAGTGCACGGTGGCCCGCGTCTGCAGGCGCTGCAACACCTGCTCGAGCAACGCCGGCTGCGCGAGCTCATCGCGAGTGCCCTGCACGAAGAGCATCGGCAGGACGATGCGCTCCAGGTGCGCGGCGCGCTCGATTCCCGGGCGGCCCGCGGGGTGCAGCGGAAAGCCAAGGAAGACGAGGCCGCGCACCGTCGGCAGCGGCGCCAGCGCCTGCGCCTGCGAGGTCATGCGCCCGCCGAAGGAACGGCCACCGGCAAACAGCGCCGCGGTCGGCGCGCGACGCTGCGCTGCGGCGACCGCTGCGCGCACCGTGGCGTGACACACCGGGGGCGGATCCGGGCGCCGGGAACCGCGCTCGCGGTAGGGAAACTGGTAACGCAGCGTGGCGACTCCGCGTGCGGCGAGCTCGCCGGCTGCGGCCCGCATGAACGGATGATCCATGCCACTGCCCGCGCCATGCGCCATGACGTAGCACAGGCGCGCCGCAGGCGGCGCCAGCCAGCGCGCGGAAACCTGCGTGGCCGGATCAATCGTGATCGTCACCAGTTCGTCTGTGTCGCAGGGTGCCGCTCGCCACGGGTGCCGTCCCTACTCGACCGCCGCCACCCAGGCCCCATATGCCGGCAGCGTCAGGCGGGCGCCCGGGCTGGCGATCGGCAATTCCCCGGGGCTCGAGAGCAGCGTGCGAAAGCGGTAACCCGCCAGGCCCGCCGCGCTGCCATTGATCGTGACCGTCTGGGACTGCGCCGACATGTTCAGCGACACGATGATGCCGGACCCCTCGGGCATCACGCGTGCGTAGGTCAGTACACGCGGGTTGGTGGCATCGAGCATCACGAGGCGACCGGTACGCAGCGCCGGATCCCCGCGCCGCAGCGCCAGGAGCTTCTTGTGCCAGCTGAGCAGCGACTCGGCATCGGCCATCTCGGCCTGCACGTTGATCTTGTCATATCCGGCTGACACCGGCAGCCAGGGGTGAACGCTGCCGGTGAAGCCCGCCTGAGCGTTGGAGGCATCCCATTGCATCGGGGTGCGCTCGCCGTCGCGGCCCCTTTCCTGCGGCCAGCCGGTGATGCCGATGGGATCGCGCACGTCCTCCACGCGCGCCGGCGGCGTCGTCGACTGACCGATTTCCTGCCCCTGGTAGAGCAGGGCAGCGCCGGGCGAAGTCAGCAGCAGTGTCGCCACGATCTTGGCGATCTCGAGGTTGTGTACGCCGTCGCCGTAGCGGTCCCAGCTGCGCACGTGATCGTGGTTATCAAAGAACAAGAGCGGGTCGGAACCGTGCAATCCAGTCGCCGCCTCGGTCAGGTGGCGCCGGAACTCGCGCGCATCCAGCCGGGGCGCCAGTCCGAACAAGGTGTCCATGGGCAGCTGCAGCTCGTCGTGCCGCGCGCCGCCGTACCAGGCACTCAGCTGCGCCGTGCTCGTCACGTAAGTCTCGCCGATCAGCACGCGCTCGCCCGGGTAGCGATCCAGCATCGCACGCAGTCGACGCAGCACCGCGTGCACTTCCGGTTGGTTGCTGGTGTAGATATCGCTCAGGTTGGCGTCGCCCTGGGCATTGCGGCCCTTCTGCACGGGCGCACTACGCAGCCGGGCGTCTTCGTACAGCACGCCGATGCCGCCCAGCCGGAACCCGTCGACGCCGCGATCCAGCCAGAAGCGCATGATGTCCGACATGGCGTGCTCGACGTGCGGGTTGCGCCAGTTGAGGTCCGGCTGCTGGCGATAGAAACGGTGGTAGTAGAACTCATCGAGCGCCGGGACATACTCCCAGGCGGAGCCACCGAATACGCTCACCCAGTTGTTGGGGGGGCGGCGCTTGGCGGCCCCGTCGGGGCGGCCTGGGCTCCAGACGTAGTAATCGTGCGCAGCGGAGTGGCGCGAACGTGTGGCCTCGATGAACCACGGGTGCTGATCGGAGGTGTGGTTGAGCACCATGTCGATCACTACCCGGATCTGGCGCTTGTGGGCTTCGGCCAGCAGCCGATCGAAGTCCGCAAGCGTTCCGTATTGCGGATCGACATTCTCGTAGTCGGAGATGTCGTAACCGAAATCCACCTGGGGAGAAGTAAAGAAGGGCGCGATCCAGATTGCATCGACGCCCAGGGCTTCGAGGTAGCCGAGCCTCTGGGTGACGCCGTTCAGGTCGCCGACCCCGTCGCCGTTGGAGTCCTGGAAGCTGCGCGGGTAGATCTCATAGATCACCGCGTTCTTCCACCAGGCATCCGCCGCGGGGTGCGTCGCGGGTGCGCCGGCGGCAACCGCGCAGCACAGCAGCAGCGCGCCGCAGCCCCGGCGCGCGGCGCAGTGCCACAGGCGTGTTAACCATCCGTTATGCGTCGATGCACGCGGCATACCCTGCGCCGGTTAGTTCCAGTCCGCCGGCGCATACTACGCGAACCCCCCTCGGCGAGTCCCGTATCGCCGCGGGCGGCGGTTCCCGGGCTTGTTGGTGCGCACTCGTGCCGGGCTGTTAGTGTCCCGCCAGCATCGACTCAAATGCCCGCGCGATGCGGCCAAGGTGGCGCTCGATGTGTTGCACGCGGCTTTCGAAGATCCGCTCGATTGCCAGGCCTGTCAGGCAGCAGTGCGTAAAGGTGAGCGCTTCGCGCAAGCGCGCATCGCTCAGGCGCGAGTCGTGAAATATTTCGCGCACTACGCGCAGGTGGGCGCGACCCTGACGTTGCTCCCAGGCAAGAGGTCGGTGACGCCGCGTCGCGCGCAAGATCTCCAGCGAGACCCGGTAGTAGTCGCTCTGGTAGTGCCACCATAGGCGCGCGACAAACCGTCGCGTGCGCCGGGCACGCGACCCGCGGCGCAATACCGGCTCACCCATCGCGTCGAGGTAGCGCGCATAGGCGCTGGCCAGGATGGCCTCGAAGATGTTCGCCTTGGAGCCGAAGTGATGTTGCGCTGCGCCCCAGGTCACGCCGGCGCGGCGCGCGATGCCCTGGGCGGTCGCGGCGCCCAGTCCCTGTTCAAGGATGATCGCCAGGGTCGCATCGATCAGCCGCGCGCGCGTACGCTGCGCCTTGCGCGCCTGCAGGCCGCCCTCGGGGATGAGTTTACGCCGCATGTTACGGCGAAAAATATACACGGCGCCGTAAAACCGGACTACACTAATTCATAGAAAACATTGCGGATGAAATGTTTTAATCCGGTCGGAGAAGCCGATGAGGCCTGAGGAGCGCAATAAGGAGCTGGTGCACGAATTCTTCGCGCTCATGAATCGCGGTGACGTGCCGGCGATCGTGGCCGCGTACGCGCCCGATGGCTACCTGCACACTATGGGACGGACGCTGATCTCCGGGAAATACACGCGCGCGCAGATCGAAGCAGCCGCGGGCCAGATCTACGACGTCTTTCCCCGGGGCCTCACGTTCACCATCGACGCCCTCACCGCGGAAGGCGAGCGCGTTGCCGTTGAGGCCCACTCGGAAGGCCGGCACGTCTCCGGCGCGATCTACAGCAACGAATACCACTTCCTGTTCGTATTCCGCGAGGGCAAGCTCGCGGTGCTCCGGGAATACATGGACACCGAGCGCGTCACCGACATCCTCTGTGGCGGCCAGCGGCCGCCGCCGTCGCGCGGGCCGTGAGCGCGACCGCAGCTGCGAGGATCGCACTCACTTACCCCGCGGGCGGGGTGCTCGTCGCCGGCTGCGGTAACATTGGCGGTGCTGTCGCACGGCGCTTCGCGCTTGCCGGCGTGCCGGTCGTCGTGACCTATCGGGAAAATGCCGAGCGCGCCGAGGGCCTCGCGCGGGAACTCGGCGCACAGGGGGCCGAGATCCATGCGCAACGGCTCGACTTCGCCGATGCCGCAGCCGTCAAGGACATTATGGCCGTGAGTGCCGAGCGCCTCGGCAGGGTGCATACCGTGGTTTATTGCTCCGGTCCGGCCATACCGTTTCTGCGCGTCCGCGAGATGGCGCCGGAGATCCTGGCGCAGCACCTGCAGTCAGACACGCTCGGCTGCTTCCGGCTGTTTCATCACGCCATCCCCGTTTTGGCAGCGGCTGGCGGCGGTGCGCTCATCGCCTGCGTGACGATCGCCAATCACCGTACGCTGGAGACCGACGGCCTGTCGGCGATCCCCAAGGCCGCGGTGGAGTCCTTGATGCGGCAGGTCGCGGCCGAGGAGGCGGCAAACGGCATCCGCGCCAATGCGGTCGCGATTGGCTGGATCGGCGGCTTCGCGGACAGCTTTGCGCAAGCACGCGACTACACTGCGGCCATGACCGGACCGGAAGCTCCGGCGACCCGCGCGCTCATGGAACGGCTCATGTCCTTCATTCGCATGGGGCGGCCGGGCAGCGGCGAGGAAGCTGCCAACATCGTTGCGTTCCTGGCCTCGCAGCAGGCCTCCTACGTCACCGGCTGCGTGATTCCGGCTGATGGCGGCGCCGTCCTATGAAGCCGGCCGACGCCGCTGCGCCGGGGCCGGCCGTGGTACTGGACCCTTATGATCACCGCTTCCACTGGGACCCGTATCCCTACTATCGCGCGGCGCGCGAGCGCGATCCGGTGTACTTCTACGAGCCGGGTGGATTCTGGCTGCTGACCAAGTGGGACGACGTCCACAGGGCCTTCCGCGATCACAAGACCTTCATCAACAGCGGTGCCATCGCGTTGGAGAAGGACGCCAATGAGAAGCTGCCCTATCCGCTCTTCATCGGCAGCGACCCCCCGGAGCACACGCGGCAGCGGGCGGTGCTGGCGCCGCTGATGATGCCGGCCGCGCTCGCGCCGCTGGAAGGCTTCATCCGCACGCGCACCCGGGAGCTGCTGGCGCCCCACCTGCCGCGGGGACGCGTGGACCTGGTGGCCGATCTCGCCTGTTATCTGCCGATGGACGTGATCTCAATCCTGATGCGGATACCGGTCGCGGATCGGGATCGGGTACGCGGCTGGGCCGACGACCTCATCGCGCGCGAAGACAAACAGACCGACCTGGCCGAGCGCAACGTGGCCGGCTACATGAACCTGGCGCAGTACTTTGAAGAGCACACTGCGCGCACCGCCTCCGGGGCGGCTGAAAATGACCTCCTCGGCGCGATGCTGAAGGCGCAGCAGGATGGCCTCATGAGCCATGTCGAGGTGGTGGGCAACCTGATCCTGCTCGCTATCGCGGGCAACGAAACCACGACCAAGCTCATCGGCAACATGGCCTACCGCCTGTGGGAACATCCGCAGCAGCGACGCTGGCTGGTCGAGGATCCGAGCCTGATCCCGAAGGCGATCGAGGAGACGCTGCGCTTCGATGGCTCCTCGCAGATACTGGTGCGACGCGTCGGTCTGGAGGTCACATTGCGCGGCAAGTTGTTGAAGAAGGGCGATCGCGTGGGCCTGTGCGTCATTTCGGCCAATCGCGATGCCGACAAGTTCGAGAATCCTGAAGTATTCGACGTGCGTCGCGGCTCGCGCGAGCACATGGCATTTGGCTATGGCGTGCATGCGTGCCTCGGGGCGGCGCTCGCCCGCCTGGAGACCCGCGTGGTATTCGAAGAGCTGCTGCGCCTTGTGCCGGAGTACGAGATCGAGGAGGCCGGCCTGCGACGCGCCCACAACCCTAACGTTCGCGGCTTCACGCACGTGCCCGCGCGCTTTGCACCGGTGCCGCCATGAACCGCGCCGCACCCGGACGGCTGCCACCGGCAGCCGGCGAGGCACGTCTGCTGATCGACGGACGCTTGACGGAGGCACGCTCGGGGCAACGTTACGCGAACATCGCACCGGCCACGGGGGAGACGCTCGGCACGGTCGCGGACGCGGGCGTGGATGATGCGGCCGCGGCCGTCGCCGCCGCACGCCGCGCGTTCGATGAGTCTGCCTGGGCGAGTGACCGCGCCCTGCGGGTGCGCTGCCTCGGGCAGCTGCGCGACGGGTTGCGCGCCGAGGCGCAGCAGCTGTACGCGCAGATCGTCGCCGAGGTCGGTGCCACGATGGCCATCACGGCCGAGGGGCCGCAGGGGACGGGTCCGCT
This sequence comes from uncultured Pseudomonadota bacterium, assembly GCA_963727305.1. Classification (GTDB taxonomy): domain Bacteria; phylum Pseudomonadota; class Gammaproteobacteria; order Steroidobacterales; family Steroidobacteraceae; genus 13-2-20CM-66-19. Next base: position 878,417 of record CAVSFM010000016.1, on the reverse strand, counting down.
GGCGATCCTCGACTACTACCTCGACCTGATGCAGCGCTTTGCCTGGGAGAGCGAATTGCCCGTCACGCATCACATGCGCGTCCCGAGCAAGCGCCTCCTGTGGCGCGAGGCGGCGGGCGTGGTCGCGGCGATCACGCCGTGGAATTTTCCGTTCCAGATCAACATCGCAAAGATCGCTCCGGCGCTCGCGGCGGGCTGTACGGTGATTCTCAAGGCTGCGCCCGAGACGCCCTGGACCGCGACCTTCATCGGCCGCATCGCTGCCGAGCAGACCGACCTGCCGCCGGGGGTGCTGAACGTCCTCACCTCGAGCGATCGCGTCGGCCTCGGGCAGATGCTGGTGGCGGATCCGCGCGTGGACGTGGTGTCCTTCACCGGCTCGACCGCGACCGGCAGGCAGGTGATGGCCAGCGCTGCGCCAACGGTGAAGCGCGTGTTCCTGGAGCTCGGCGGCAAGTCCGCCACGATTGTGCTGGACGACGCGGATTTCAGCTCCGCGCTGCTGGCTGGCTTCGCCGTGTGCTATCACGCGGGACAGGGGTGTGCGATCCCGACCCGTCTTCTGCTGCCGCGCAGCCGCTATGCCGAGGGGGTCGAGTTCCTGAAGGCCGCGTTCGAGCGGCTGCCCTACGGGGACCCGTGGGGCGAGGGTCAGGTCATGGGGCCACTGATCAGCGCGCGTCAGCTGGCGCGCGTGCTCGAGTACATCGAGATCGGCAAGCGCGAGGGCGCGCGCCTGGTGTGCGGTGGCAGGCGTGCGCCGCACCTGCCCGGTGGCTATTACGTCGAGCCGACCATTTTCGCCGACGTGACCAACGACATGCGCATCGCGCAGGAGGAGATCTTCGGCCCGGTGCTGGCGGTCATCGCCTACGAGGACGATGACGACGCAGTGCGCATCGCCAACGATTCCATCTACGGCCTTTCCGGGGCGGTCATCGGTTCTCCGGCGCGCGCCCTGGCCATGGCGCGCCGCATCCGCGCCGGCACGCTCAACGTGAACGGTGCCAACTTCTTCGCGCCCGACTCGCCATTCGGCGGCTACAAGCAAAGCGGCATCGGTCGCGAGATGGGGGTCGCGGGGCTGGAAGAGTACCTGCAGATCAAGACGGTCGCCGTGCCAGGCTGATGCGCTGGCAGCGAACGCAGTCGGCGTGTACACCGTTAAATAGTATGGTCGGGCGCACGATGTGGGCTCTGTCGGTATGAGCGATTCCTACCTCAAAGATCAGGTCATCGCAGTTACCGGCGCTTCCCGGGGCATCGGTCTTGCGGCCGCCACCAGCCTGCTCCGGCGCGGCGCCCGGGTTGCCCTGATCGCACGCAACCGCGCGCCGCTTGAGGCCGCGGTGGCGGCCCTCGGCTCAACGCGCGCCCTTGCGGTCGTCGCGGACGTCTGCGATCGCGCCGCCATTGCCGCGGCGCTTGCCACGGTGGTGCACGCCTTCGGTCGCCTCGATGGCCTGGTGAATAACGTGGGCTTCCAATTTGGGCGCCGCATCGAGCTCATGCCTGAGGCAGAGGTGCGCATGCTCATCGATCTGAATTTCGTCAGCGCCATCTTCAGCTGCCAGGCGGCAATTCCGCACCTGCGCGCCGCCGGCGGTGGCCGTATCGTCAACGTCTCCTCGTCCACGGTGCGTCACCAGGACGAGTTTTCCCACGTCGGGCTGTATTCCGCGAGCAAGGCGGCCCTCGAGCACTTCTCGCGCGAGCTGCGGCAGGAACTCAAGAACGATCGAATTGCAGTGACGGTGTTCAGTGCCGGCGCGACGGCCACGGGCAGCGTAGCCAATTTCGATCCAGCCGCGCTCCAGGAGGCGATGGCGGACTGGCTGACCAAGGGAGCGATGTTCGACGGTGCCCTGCAGCCACAGACCGTGGGCGAGGCACTCGCGGCGTGCTTCGAATTTCCGCCGGGCGCCGCCGCGGAGTTTGTGGAGGTGCGTCCCAACGTACCGACTCCGAAGATGCTGGAATCTGACTGGAAACAGCCATGAGAGCGCGCCGCTAGGATGAGCATCGGCTTTATCGGCTTGGGCAACATCGGCCGACCCATGGCCTGCCAGCTCATGAAGCTCGGCGAGGAGCTGTGGGTGTACGACGTCGCGCCGGCGGCGCTCGCCGAACTGGTCACGCGCGGTGCGCGGGCGGGCACACGCGCGCGGGATGTCGCCGAGCGCTGTCGCATCATCGGGGTTTGCGTGCGCGATGAGCCCGAAGTGAGTGGCGTGCTCTGCGGCGACAACGGCCTGCTTGCCCATGCCCGGCCGGACGCCGTCATTGCCGTGCACAGTACCGTCACCCAGGCTGCGATTCTCGAGTGGGCCGCGCAGGCGCGCGCGCGTGGCATCCATCTGCTTGATGCGCCGATCACCGGCGGCGCCGCCGGCGCGGAGGCGGCGACTCTGACGTACATGGTCGGCGGGACGGACGGAGCTCGTCGAGCGCTGCCGCCCGCTGTTCCTGACCTCGGGTCAGAAAATCATTCATGCGGGACCGGTAGGCAGCGGCATCCTGCTGAAGCTTTGCAACAATCTCATGACCTACGCTGCGTTCGCGGCCGCCGACGAAGCCGCGCGGCTGGCGGTCGCCGGCGGACTGGATCGCGGGTTGCTGGCCGAGGTCGGCCGCAGCAACGGCGTCATGACGCCGCAGATGGAAGCGTTCCTCGCAAATCGCGGTCAGCTGGCAGCGGCCGGCAAGCTGCGGCAGGCGTTTGCCCCGTTTGCAGGGCTGGCACGCAAGGATCTGGTGGCCGCGCTGTCGAGCGCGCGCGAGCTGCGCGTGGTGCTGCCCTCGACCGAACGCGTGGCCGAGATCATCGAACAAGTCTTTCTGAACCACGACCACTGACAGGCGCTGTCATGACTCAATACGATCGCAGCAAGGGCCACGCGAAGTTCGAGGAGGTCTATGGCGGCGAACTGCCCGCGCTGCCACCGGCCGGGACTTCACCGTTCATCGACTACATGCTGGAGACTCTCTTCGGCGCGCTGTGGGAGGATCCGACGCTCTCGATCCGCGAGCGTCGCCTGCTGGTCATCGGCGTGCTGGCGGCGCAAGGCGAGGAGGGCACGCTGGCGCTGCAGCTACGCTGCGCCCTCAAGCGCGGCGAACTCACGGCGGGGCAGCTGCAGCCGCTGGCGACGTTCCTTACGCAGTACGTCGGCTATCCACGCGGCTCGCGGCTCTTCAAGGTCTGCAACGACGTCGCCAGCACGCCGGTGCGCTGATCCAGGCTCAGTTCGGGGGCGGTCCCTCGCTGACCCGCACCAGCTCCTGCGGGCGCAGCCAGCGCCGGAATGCGTCCTGTACGGCCGGCGCATCGAGGCCGACGTAGCGCTCGGCGGCGCGCGTCGGTTCATCGAGCGGCAGCCCGAGATCTGTGCGGCCGAGGATCCCCTGGGCGATCTCGGCGATGCCGGCCTCACTCAGGGCCAGCTGCCGCACCAGGCAGGCCTTCGCCCGGGTCAGCTCATCGGCGCCGACCGCGGTTTCCTGCATCGCCGCGATCTCGCGTGCCACCATCGCGGCCGCCTTCAGCACGTTCTGGGGATCGCTCGCATACTCGATGAAGTAAACGCTGCGTGTGCGCCCCGCCTGCAGCAGCGAATCCACCGAATACACCAGCCCCGCGTTCTTGCGCAGGTCGATGCTGAGGCGCGTGGCGTAGAAGCTGCCTCCCAGCACGGCGTTTCCGAGCTCCAGCGGGTAATAGTCGGCGTCGGCGCGCTTCAATGCCAGTGTCTGGGCGAGCACGACCCGATCCTGCACCCGGCTGCTGTCGGGAACGGCGATGCTGCTCACGGCGTTGTTCGCAACAGCCGGCAGATCGATCTCGGGGAGGGCACCTTCGGCGTGCCACGAGCCGAAGTATTTCTCGATGGCAGCACGCGCCGCTTCCGGGGACACCTTGCCGATGACCACCACGGTGGCCAGGTCGGGGCGAAATACGCTGCGATAATAGCCGCGCACCGCATCCGCGTTGAGGGCACGTACGGTCTCGGGCGTGGACATGCGCAGGCTGGGATCGTGCGCCGGGAAGAGCGCACTGCGCAGTGAGCGCTGCGTGAGGAAGCCGGGGCTGGTATTGCGTGCGGCGACACTCAGGGCCAGCTGCCCGCGGATCACCTGGAGGGCTTCGTTCGGAAGGGCCGGCCTCAGCTCGTTGTCCGCCAGCAGCTCCACGGCGCGGTCGAAGTGCTCGCTGAGCACCTGGGTGGAGAAGTCGGTGCCCGCCTTCTCCTTGGCGCCGATCGCATCGAGCTGCTGCTGGAAGGCCACGCGGTCGAGTCGTTCGCTGCCGTAGGTGAGCAAACGATCCAGGAGCGCGGCCACGCCCTCCTGCCCCCTGGGTTCCTGAATTTCCGCCCGGTTGCGGATGTGTCCGTAGACACTCACCGTGTCGCTGACATCCTCGGGCTGCACGATGAGCGTGAGCCCGTTGGCGAGCCTGCTGACGATCGGGGAGAGGGTCGAGGGGGGAACCTCAAGCCGGGTGAGCGCCTTTTGCGCCCAAGCCGGCAGTGCCGTGGGGTGCGCCTCGCCAAGGGAGATGTTCTCTTGGCCGCCGAAGCCGCGCGAAGCGACCGGCGCGCCCGAGCCGCGCGGCACCATGATGCCGGTGATGGCGTGGTCCAGGTCGAGGTACTTGCGCGCCACGCGGTTCACGTCCGCCGCGGTCACCCGCTCGATGCGCGCCAGGTCCTCATCCGGTGAGTCCAGGCCGTAGAGCGCGATCGCATCCGACCACACCGAGGCGAGTTCCGGAATCGAATTACGCTGGAACTGGTCGGCGGCGCGCTCCTGCAGCTTGGCGGCGGTGACGAGTTCCTCGGGGACGCCCTCGCGCACCACGCGCGCCAGGATCGCGCGTACCTCGGCGCGCGAGCGCCTTGGGGTCATCGCCGCTGGTGAACGTCAGCGCCGCGTAGGCGACCGCGGCCTGCGGCAGTGGTTCGAGCGCGAACTCGGCGCCGGTCGCCTTGCCCTTGGGCACGAGGTCGTAGAGCGCAAAGCGCCGGCTGTTGAGCACGTCGGCCAGGACCTCAAGCGCCGCGAAGTCCGGGTCGCGTGGCCCGGGCGTGCGCATAGCGATCATCATGGTGCCGGAGGGCTGGTCGGTGTCGACCTGAAACGACGCCGGCTGCACCGGGCGCAGGTGCACCGCGGGCTTGGGAGGCAATTTTTTTGCGGGGATGTCGCCGAAGAGCCGCTTGACCTCGCTGAGTGCGCCCTGCGGGTCGACGTTGCCCGCAATAACCAGGATGGCATTGTTGGGGGCGTACCAGCTGTCGTGGAACGACTTCAGCATTTGCGCGGTCGTCTTGTCGAAGGAGGGCCGCGTGCCGAGTGCATCGTGCGCATACGGCGTGCCGGCGAACATGCGCGCCCGCAGCTTCTCGAACAGCAGGTAACCCGGCTCGGACAGATCCTGCGCCACCTCTTGCTCGATGGCGCCGCGCTCGTTCTGCCACTCCTTGCCCGAGGCCAATATGGCGCGCATGCGCAGCGCCTCGATGTGCAAGGCCAGATCCAGATCCTCGGCTGGCACGGTGAACAGGTACTGCGTCATTCCTTCGCGGGTATTGGCGTTGAAATCCCCGCCGAGGATGCTGCCGATGTCCGCGAGCTGCTCGGCGGTGAGGCCCGGGCTGCCGCGAAACATCATGTGTTCCTCGGCGTGCGCGGTGCCCGGAAAGCCGGGCGGTGCCTCGTCGGAGCCCGCCAGGTAGTTAACCGAGGTGGCCACGACCGGCGCCAGCGCGTTGCGCACGATCACGACGCGCAGCCCGTTCGGAAGCGTCGCGCGCAGCACTCCCGGCTCGGCCGCGCCCGCAGTGCCGGCAAGACCGCACAGGAAGGCTAAGGCGGCACGCCGCGTCGCGGCGCGCAGCCGGCCGTAGGAAGTATTCGGGGCCATGGCAAATCCTGATCTTCGGCGCAGGGCGTGAGTATATATGCGATGCCGCCAGCGCCATTTTTTGCCACAAGACATCCCGGTCGGTGCGCTTTTGCGCCAGCGCCGTTGCCGCTCGCGGCGTTGAACTGCAACCGTACCGGCAGCGGGATGTTCCGCTGCCGCGGCAGCAACCCCACAGGAGTCTTGCCATGAACACTTCGAAACACCTGCCGCGCGGCGGCACCATCGCTCTGCTCTTGATCGGCGCCGGCCTCGGGGCCGCTCACGCGGACGATGTCACACCGGTCGCCAGCGGGCCTTCCAAGCAGTCCAACCTCGGCGGGGTCACGGGACTTGCACTCGGTGCCGCGGCCGGCGGTCCGATCGGCGCGGTCGTGGGCCTCACCGTCGGTGTGGTCGCCGGCGACCACTACCATCGCCAGCAGCAGGCCGCCGCGGCAGTGCGTTCCAGCCTGGAGAAGAGCGAAACCGAGCGCGCGCAGCTCACGCAGAGCGTCAACCACTTGGATGCCTCGCTCGCCCAGGCGCAGGCTCAGCAGGCGCGCCTCGGGCAGACGCTGCAGCGGACCGACCAGATCGGCCTCGACGTGGGCTTTCGCACCAACGAAGACGCGATTCCGGAGCAGGCGCTGTCGCCGCTGCTGAAGATCGGTGCACTGGCAGCCGACATGACCGAGACCGTGGTGCGCGTCGCCGGCTACGCTGACCCGCGCGGCTCGGATGAGTACAACCAGGCCCTGTCGCTGCGGCGGGCACAGGCGGTGGCGGCGCTGCTCACCGGTGCCGGCGTGCCCGCCGGGCGCATCATCATCGAGGCGCATGGCAGGAGCGAATCGCAGAGCGAGGCGGGCGATGTCGACGGCTATGCACTCGAGCGGCGCGTCAGCGTGCGTCTTGAGCAGGCCGGAGAGGCCCAGGTGGCCAGCCGTGGCTAGCGAGCCGCGGCCGCAGGGCGCACGTGCGCCGCGGATGAGGTCCGCGGCGCGCGTTCGCGCTAGAATTTCATGGCATGACTACCTTTGCGGCACGGCCATGAGCAGTACTGCCATCGTGCGCCTCGACGGCGCTGTTGAACCGGACGTGTCCGAACCGTCTGCGGAGCGGTTGCTCGCGGGCAGCCCGGAGCTGGAGGTGCGCAACTTCTTCACCGACGCCAGTCAGCAGTTCTTCGCCGGCCGCTGGTCGGCAACGCGGGGCAAATGGCGCGTGCGTTACACCGAGAACGAGCTGTGCGTCATGACCTCCGGCCGGGTCGTCATCGAGAGCGCCGCGGGCGAGCGGCACACATTCAGCGCCGGCGACGCGTTCGTGATCCCGGCCGGCTTCGCCGGCACCTGGGAAGTGCTGGAGGATTGCTCCAAGATCTACGCGATCTTCGAGGGTCGCGACTGAGTTACGGCGCCGGGCCGCCCGTTCGAGCAGACATAACACGACATCCCCTTGACGGCGGTCGCAGATTGGCCGCCGGCCGCTTCACCGGAGGCGACTGCGGTGTGAACGTAGCCTTTCGGGCTCGCAGTGCTTCGTGGAACCGGGAGGAAAGTCGTGCAAACCATCACAGTGACTGCCGCGCGCGGCAGCAGTATGTTCAGTCTGTCGGAAATGGAATTGCTGGTTGGCAGCGCCATGGTGGTCGTGGTGCTGGCGTGGATGGTGATCTCGCGCATCCGCCGCGACCGTCACGATCCGCACGCCCGCTAGCCACACCGCCTCAGACTTCCGGGACGCTGCGGCGTCCCTGCGCGCCAGCCGCCGCTCGCCGGCGGCACGTCTATTGCGCGCGCAGAACCTCGGCTAACGTACCGAACATCTGCTCGATCTGGGCCGGCTCGACGATGAGCGGCGGCGACAGCGCCAGGATGTCTGCGGTCTGGCGGATCAGCAGGCCGCGCTCAAAGCATTTCGTGTACACATCGAACGCCCGCTGGCCGGGCTTGCCGGCAGCGGGCTCGAGCTCAAGCCCCAGGATCAGGCCATAGTTGCGCACGTCGATGACGTGCGGCAGGCCGCGCAGTGCGTGGGCGGCGTCCTCCCACTGCTTGGCCAGCGTCTTGGCCCGCGTCAGGAGACCCTCGCGCTGGTAGATCTCCAGCGTCGCGAGGCCGGCCGCGCAGGCGGTCGGATGCGCCGAATAGGTGTAGCCATGGAACAGCTCGATGCCGTCGGGGCCCTGCATGAACGCTTCGTAGATCGCCTTGCTCACGAGCACCGCCCCCATCGGCACGCAGCCGTTGGTGAGCCCCTTGGCGAGGGTGATCATGTCGGGCATCACGTCGAATTCCTGCGCCGCAAACGGCGCCCCGGTGCGGCCGAAACCGGTGATCACCTCGTCGAATATCAGCAGAATCCCGTGGCGGTCGCAGATCTCGCGGATGCGCTTCAGGTAGCCGCGCGGCGGAATGAGAACGCCGGTCGAACCGGCGAGCGGCTCGATGATGACGGCGGCAATGTTGGAGGCATCATGCAGCGTCACCAGACGCTCGAGCTCATCGGCGAGCTGCGCGCCGTGCTCGGGCATGCCGCGCGCGAACGCATTCTTCGCCAGATCGTGGGTGTGAGGCAGGTGATCCACGCCCGGCAGCAGGTTGGCCGACCAAACCTTGCGGTTCGGTGCGATGCCGCCGACGGAGATGCCGCCGAATCCCACCCCATGATAGCCGCGCTCACGCCCGATGAGGCGCGTGCGCGTTCCCTGGCCACGCACGCGCTGGTAGGCGAGCGCGATCTTCAGCGCGGTATCCACCGACTCCGATCCCGAATTGGTGAAGAACACGTGGTCGAGCCCCTTGGGCGCGATCTTCACTAGCGCGTTGGCGAGGGCGAACGCGGGCGGGTGCCCCATCTGAAACGGCGGCGCGTAGTCCAGCGTCTCCAGCTGCGTGGCGACCGCCTGGGCGATTTCCGTTCGGCCGTGACCCGCATTGACGCACCACAGGCCCGCAACCCCATCGAGGATCTGACGCCCCTCGGGAGTCCAGTAGTACATTCCCTTGGCCCTGGACAGCAGGCGCGGCTTCGACTTGAACTGCCGGTTGGGCGTGAACGGCAGCCAGAACGCTTCCATGTCGGAGCGGCTTAAGGGGGAAGTGGCATTCATGTCGCGGCTCGGCAAGACGGGTGGGGAGGTCGCGGATGATAAATAAAGTGGACAATCCGGACCACTGGGGAGACATTTTGCCCCAGGTTGTCTAAGATATTAAACACCATGAACATCGATGTCGGAGCGCGCCTGCGCAGCGTCCGGACGACTTTCGGACTCTCCCAGCGCGAACTCGCGCGCCGCGCGGGCGTCACCAACGGCCTGATCTCCCTGATCGAGCAGAACCGCGTCAGCCCCTCGGTCAGTTCGCTGAAGAAGGTGCTCGACGGGGTGCCCATGTCGCTCGCGGAGTTCTTTACCCTGGACTTGAGCGCCACGCCTCAGGCCTTCTTCGGCGCCGAGGAGCTGGTCGAGCTGGGCAACGCGGAGGTTTCGCTGCGCCTGATCGCGGCGCAGCGTCCGGCACGGCAGCTCACCCTGCTGCATGAGCGCTACGCGCCCGGCGCGGCGACGGGTGAGGAAATGCTCGCCCACCGCGGCGAGGAGGGGGGCGTCGTCATCAAGGGGCGTATCGAACTCACCGTCGGGGGCGCAACGCGCGTGCTCGGCCCCGGTGAGGCCTATTATTTCGCCAGCCAGCTGCCGCACCGCTTCCGCAACGTCGGACGCGAGGCGTGTGAGATCATCAGTGCCTGTACTCCACCGACTTTCTGAAGGTTCGCGGCCGATATGAACGCAAAACCCGAAACGATTTCTTGGCAGGAGCGGGCCCGCTCGCTCAACTTCCGCACCCAGGCCTTCATCGAGGGCCGCTACGTGGACGCCGCTTCCGGGCTCACCTTTGACTCGATCAACCCGGCGACCGGCAAGTTGCTGGCGCGCGTGGCTTCCGGGGACACCGAGGACATCAACCGTGCCGTGAGCTCGGCGCGCGCGGTATTCCGCAAGGGCAGCTGGGCCAACCTGCCACCGGCGAAGCGCAAGCGCGCGCTGTTCCGGTTTGCCGAGCTGATTACCAAGCACACCGAGGAGCTGGCGCTGCTTGAAACGCTCGACATGGGCAAGCCCATCTCCGACAGTCTCAAGGTCGACGTGCCGGGCGCGGCGCGCTGCATCACCTGGTACGGCGAGGCGATCGACAAGGTCTACGACGAGGTTGCGCCCACCGGGCCCGGGGCGCTCGCGACCATCACGCGCGAGCCGCTGGGCGTGGTCGGAGCGATCGTGCCGTGGAATTTTCCGCTGCTGATGGCGGCCTGGAAGATTGCGCCCATTCTCGCCGCGGGCAACTCGCTGGTCCTCAAGCCGTCGGAGAAGTCGCCGCTGACCGCGCTTAAAGTGGCGGAGCTCGCGGTCGAGGCGGGCATTCCGCCGGGCGTGCTGAACGTGGTGCCCGGATTCGGGCAGACCGCAGGCAAGGCACTGGCGCTGCACATGGATGTCGACTGCGTGGCTTTTACCGGCTCGACCGCGACCGGCAAGACCATCATGCAGTACGCCGGGCAGTCGAACCTCAAACGTGTCTCGCTCGAGTGCGGCGGCAAGTCACCCAATATCGTGATGGCGGACTACCCGGATCTGGACAAGGCGGCGACCGCCGCCGCCTATGCCATCTTCTACAACCAGGGCGAAGTCTGTTCCGCCGGTTCGCGCCTGCTGTTGCAGGAGGGCATCAAGGACGCGGTGCTTGAGAAGGTGCAGGCGATCGGGCGCACCATGCAGCCGGGCGATCCCCTCGACCCCAACACCCGCCTCGGTGCCATCGTCGATGAAACGCAGATGAAGCGCGTGCTCGGCTACATCGATTCCGGCCGCAGCGACGGCGCGCACCTGCGCTTCGGCGGCCGGCGCGTGCGCGAGGAGAGCGGCGGATTCTTCGTCGAGCCGACCGTGTTCGAGGACGTGCGGCCTGCCATGGCGATCGCGCGCGAGGAGATCTTCGGGCCGGTGCTGGCGGCGATCACCTTCAAGACCGTGGAAGAAGCGATCGAGATCGCCAATGACGTCGTGTACGGCCTGGCGTCGGCGGTGTGGACGCGCGATGTGACGACCGCGCACCGCGTGGCACGTGCCATCCGCGCCGGCACCGTCTACGTCAACTGTTACGACGCCGACGACATCACGGTGCCCTTCGGCGGCTTCAAGCAGTCCGGCATGGGACGCGACAAGTCGCTGCACGCGCTGGAGAAGTACACGGAGCTGAAGACGACCTGGCTCGACCTGACCTGAGGACACTGCCGCCGCCGGCAACGGCGTGAGCGCCGAGCTGCGCTTTCTCGCCAGCGCGCCGCGGGGCTTCGCGGATCTGCTGATCGCCGAGCTCACTGCTTGCGGTGCGCTCGGGGCGCGCGAGCGCGCCGGGGGCGTCGCGTTCTCCGGCCCACTCGAGTGCGCCTACCGCGCCTGCCTGTGGTCGCGCATCGCCAACCGGGTGTACCTCGAGGTGGCGCAGTTCGAGGCGCGCGACGCGGCGGAATTCTACGACGGCATCGCCCGCATCGACTGGACGGCGCACCTCGGGCCGCAGGCGACGCTCGCCTGCGAGTTCAGTGGCCGCCATCCGGCGATCACGCACACGCATTTCGGGGCCCTCAAGCTCAAGGACGGCATCGTCGATGCGCTGCGCACGGCGACGGGTACGCGGCCGGATATCGCGCCGGAACGGCCCGGCGTGCGCGTGCACGCGCACGCCCACGGCGTGCACCTGACCGTCTCCATCGATCTTTCCGGGGACAGCCTGCACCGCCGCGGCTATCGCGCGGCGGCCGGCGAAGCGCCGCTGAAGGAGAACGTGGCCGCCGGCGTGCTCATGCGTTCGCAGTGGCCGGAGCTGGCGAGGCAGAATGCCGAGTTCCTCGACCCGCTGTGCGGCTCGGGCACGTTCTGCATCGAGGCGGCGCTGATGGCCGCCGACCGCGCCCCGGGACTCACGCGCGACTACTTTGGCTTCCTCGGCTGGCGCGGTCACGACGCGCCGCTGTGGGCGCGGCTGCTTACGGAGGCGTCCGGGCGGGCGCAGGCCGGTGCCACGAGCGGTGTCACGGTGCGCGGCCAGGATCGTGATGCCGCCGCGGTGCGCAGTGCCCGCGAGAACGCCGTGCGTGCCGGGGTCGAGCCGTGGGTCAGTTTCCGCGCCGCCCCACTCGCCGATGCCGCGCCCCTGCCCGAGCGCGACGCCGCACGCCCGGGACTCCTGTGCACCAATCCGCCCTACGGGATGCGCATGGAAGATCACGCCGGCGCGCGCGCGGTGCATCGCGAGCTCGGCGCGGTTCTGCGCGAGCACTTCCAGGGCTGGAATGCGGCCGTGCTCACCGGTGCGCCCGAGCTCGGTAAGGAACTCGGGCTGCGGGCCTATCGCACGCATACGGTTTGGAACGGCGGCATCGAGTGCCGGCTGCTGCGCATCCAGGTGGGTCTCGACAGCACGCGCGCGGTCGGCGTGCTCGGGCGCGGCAACGCGCATCTGAAGGACACGCCCGGCGCCCGCATGTTCGCGAATCGCCTGGCCAAGAACATGAAGCGCCTGCGCAGCTGGGCGCAGCGCGAAGAACTCAGCTGCTACCGGCTCTACGACGCCGACATGCCCGAGTACGCCTTCGCCATCGACCTGTACGCGACGCTCGAGCCGCCGCAGCAGTGGCTGTACGTGCAGGAATATGCCGCCCCGGCGGAGATCGAGCTGGAGGCCGTGCGCCGGCGTCGGGGCGAGGTGCTGGCGACGCTGCCGGAGGTGACCGGCGTCGCCGCGGAGCGTATCCGGGTTCGCACGCGCCGCCGCACGCCGCGAGGCGAACAATACGAGAAGCTCGACGACAGCTCGAACTTCCACGTGATCGCCGAAGGGGGCCTTAAGTTTCGCGTGAACTTCGAGGACTACCTGGATACCGGCATCTTCCTCGATCATCGCCTGACGCGCGCGCGCCTGCGTGCCGCGGCGCGCGGGGTGCGCTTCCTCAATCTGTTCGCCTACACCGGCACGGCGAGCGTCTACGCCGCCGCGGGGGGCGCGCACAGCACGACCAGCGTCGACATGTCGCGTACCTACCTGCAGTGGGCGCAGCGCAATCTGGCCCTCAATGGCCTGCAGGCCGGCATGCACCAGTGCGTGCAGGCCGAGTGCCGTGAATGGCTCGTGAGCATGGCTTCCGGCGCCGAGCGCTACGAGCTCATCTTTCTCGATCCGCCGACATTCTCAAACTCCAAGCGGATGGAGGGGGTGCTCGATGTCGAGCGCGACCACCCGGAGCTGATTGACGCCAGTGCGCGGCTGCTCGCCCCCGGCGGGCCTGCTGGTGTTCTCCACCAACGCGCAAAAGTTTCGGCTCGATGAAGCACTCAGCAGCCGCTACGCGGTGCGCGATATCTCGGCGGCAACGCTGCCGAAGGACTTCGAGCGCAATCCGCGCATCCACCGCTGCTACGAGATCCAGCTGCGCGGCTAATAGGCGCTCAGCGGTATGCCCGTGGCGGCCGTCACCGGCGCCCCGCCCAGGCCTGCGAACTCAACCGGAACCGATACTTCGCCGCTGCCGGCGTTGCGCCAGACCGCAAAGTGCAGGTGCGGGCCCGAGGTGAAGCCTGTGTTGCCGGAGTTGGCGAGGTACTCCCCGCGCACTACGCGTTGGCCGACCCGGACGCGAATCGAGTCCCAGTGCAGGTGGGCATAGCAGGCGATCGTGCCGTCGTCGTGGAGGATCTCGACCACATTCGCCTGATCGAGGAGGGCAGGGGTCCGCGGCGCCGACAAAGGAGTCGTGGCGCACGTTGATGACCATCCCCTCGCGGGCAGCATAGATCGGCGTGCCATCAGGCAGCGCGATGTCCACGGCGTAGCGGCTGTCCGGCGTCGTGTGGGTCACGTGCGCCGGGAAAGCCTGCGACACCATGAAGCTCGCACCCAGGGCAAAGGGTGCGCGGTAAGGGCGCGGCGGCTGATGCACCGCCCGCGGTGAACCGAGCACGGCGCTCCAGCGGTAACGCAGGATTCGTGGTGCGTCGCCGCCGGACGCCTGCAGCAGAGTGCGCGTCTCCCCCGGCTCCAGGGTGAGCTCGTACACCGACCCTGTTGGTACCCCGCCGAGGTTCGATTCTGCGACGCTTGCGCGCACCGTGATGCTGCACGGGCAGCCATTGGTGGCGACGAGCCGCATCAGGGCGGGCGTCTCCTGGCGCGTCACGGTGATGTGCAGCGCTGCGGCCTCGTGGCTCATGCTGATGGGTTCACCAGCGGCGGCGACGACACTTGTGGCCTGGTCGGTGAAGATCCAGTGGCCCTCGGCGTCGCGGTACTTGACGGCCGACTGGGCTGACAGCGGCGCACCGGGCATCCCCAGCAACAGCGCCGCGGCCGTCACGGGCGCGAGGATTCGCAGCGCGCGGTACACAGCCTGTATCGCGGGCGGGCCGCGCCTCAGCTTCCGCAGCTGGAAACCATCGCGCGGCGCGCCTGCTCGCGCAGCGCATCGGCTTCTTCGTCGCTGTAATAGACGCGATTGCCCTCGGCATCACGCTGGTAGAGCCGGGGCGTGTCCTTGACCCGGTAGTACTTGTCGCGCGCCTTCTCGCACGCCGCCTGCCGGCGCTGATCGGCTGCAGCCTTGTTCTTGTTGTCGAGGGCTTCCTCCTTCTGGCGCTGCCGCTCGGCGGCGCTCAGGAGCTGCTGCTGCTTGGCGAGCCGGGCGACCTCGGCAGGATCCGGCTCCGTCACGTGGACGCTGGTCGTCGGGGCATTCTTGGTGGACCCACGGTCGGAATAGACGACGTTGCCCTGGGCGTCCACCGATTTGTAGACCTGCTGCGCGAGCGCGGATGCGGCGAACAGCGCCGCGACCATGGCAGCGCACCGCAAAAACGCATGTTGGGAGCGTGATTCCTGCACCGGGCCCTCCGACGCAGGAAGCATACGTTCGCCGCCCCGCCATACCGGTGAATTCCGTCACAGAAGAGCCGCCCGGGAGTGGCCGCATGCCGCGGTTTTGACCCGCTCCTAAGGGTCCGGGCGGCCTTCAGCGCTCGACGAAGCTCTTGAGTCTGCCGAGGACCTCATCCCACTGCGCCGACACGCGCTCGAGATAGCTGCGCAGCTCCTGCACCGGGGCCGGATTGAACTCGAACAGGTTTTCGCGACCGCTGCGGCTGCTGCGCACGATACCCGCGTGCTCCAGAACGCGCAGGTGCTTGGAGATCGCCTGACGGCTCATGCGCGCGCCGTCGGTCAGCTGGGCGATGGAACGCGGCGCGCCGCCGGCGAGCTCGCTCACCAGCGACAGCCGCGTCTCGTCCCCGAGTGCGGCGAAGGCGGCGGCGTGCTGTCGCCGCCGCAGCGCGCCGCCGCTACCCGCCGCGCGTGACATGGGCTTCGATGTTCTTCATCTGCTGCGCCCAGCCACTGTCGTTCATGCGGAAGGCTTCCGCACGCCGCGCCGCGGGGACGTTGTCGAATCCGCTCTCGGTGACCGTCAGCAGCGTGCCGGTGGCGGTAGGCTCGAGGCGAAACTCCACCAGTGTCGGGGTTTCCTGGGAGTAGTCGACCTGAGGATCGATGGCGTAGGGATACCAGGTGAAGCTGAAGAGCCGTTCCGGCTCGATCTGCCGGATCACGACCTTCCAGCGCACGTGCTCGTAGCCGGGATGGGTGATCTGGCCCTCAGCCTCACGCCCGGCCACGAAGGGTGCGTCGATCTTGACCTTGAACCACGTACCGAACTCGCGTGAATCGCTGATGGCCCGCCACACGCGTGCCACGGGCGCCTTGAGCTCGATGCGCTTCTCGATGCGATTGTTCATATAGCAACCTCCAGGTTGCATATTATCCGGCGCCCGCAAAATGCGCAACCAATAAGTTGCTAATCAAGCTCGCGACCCGATGAGGTGTTCCTTTACAGCCGGCCGCGCCTGCGGTAGCGTTTTAAAACCTGATGTCTGGCGCGCCGAAAACGCACACGATGATGCTGCAAGCGCCCGCGACCGGGGCTTGGAAGGAGGTTGCGCGCTAAACCGTACGTCGAGAGCTGCACCACTTTCCCAAGGCCCCGCCGCAATCGACGGGGCCTTTTTCGTTTTGCTGACCGGAGATCACACGCATGCCCGCCCGTTCGCCATCCTCACCCCCCGTGGTCGCGATCGTCGGCGCGACCGGGGCCGTCGGCGTCGAGCTGATTCGCTGCCTTGAGGAGCGCCGCTTCCCGCTCGCACAGTTGCGGCTGTTTGCCTCGGCGCGCTCTGCGGGCAAGACGTTACCGTTTCGTGGCGAGGCGCTGCCCGTGCGCGAGCTCACCGAGTCGAGCTTCGCGGGCGTCGACATCGCGCTGTTTTCCGCCGGCGGCAGCACGTCCAAGCGCTTCGCGCCGCTGGCGGTGCGCGCCGGGGCCACCGTCATCGACAATTCCTCGGCATTTCGCATGGATCCCCAGGTGCCGCTGGTGGTTCCGGAGATCAACCCGCGTGCGATCTCCGGGCATGCCGGCATCATCGCCAACCCCAACTGCTGCGCGATCATTTCCATCACGCCACTTTGGCCGATACACCAGGTGAACCGCATCGTGCGGCTGCAGCTGGCGACCTACCAGGCGGCCTCGGGCGCCGGCGCGGCGGCGATGGAGGAGCTGCGCGAATCCACACGCGCCTACCTCGAGGGGCGCCCCTACGAGCACAGGGTGCTGCCGCATCCCTATGCCTTCAACCTCTTCAGCCACAACACCCGCATCGACCCGGCCACCGGCTACAACGACGAGGAGACCAAGGTCATCCAGGAGACGCGCAAGATCTTCAATGATCCGCAGATCCGCGTAGCGGCGACCTGCATCCGCGTGCCCGTGCTGCGCGCCCACGCCATGGCCATCAACATCGAATGCGAGCAGCCCATCACGCCGGCGCAGGTGCGCGCGCTGCTGCAGCAGGCTCCGGGCGTGAAGCTGGTCGACGACGCGGAGCGCAACTACTTCCCCATGCCGCAGGACGCCTCCGGCCATGACCCGATACTGGTCGGGCGCATTCGCCAGGACCTGAGCGACCCGAGCGGGCACTCGATCTCGCTGTTCGTCGCGGGCGATCAGCTGCTCAAGGGCGCCGCGCTTAACGCCGTGCAAATCGCCGAACTCCTGTAGGCCGCGGCAAGGGCAGGCCGCGGCCCCGTCAAAGCAGATCCCTGAGGCGGTAATAGAGCATCGCCAGCACGAGCGCGGGGCGGCGCAGCGCGGCACCGCCGGGGAAGTTGCCGTGGGGAATGCGTGCAAAAACGTCGAAGCGCTCGGCCGTGCCCGCGATCGCCTCGGCGATGAGCTTGCCGGCGATGCCGGTGAGCGCGATGCCGTGTCCGGAGAAACCCTGCAGGAAATAGACGTTGGGCGCCAGCCGCCCGAAATGCGGCGCGCGGTTGAGCGTGATGTCCACCTCGCCTCCCCAGGCGTACTCGATGCGCACGTCAGCCAGCTGCGGGAAGACCTTGAGCATGCGGGTGCGCGTCGCGCTCGGCGCATCGAAGGACTTTAAGCCCGAATAGTTCACGCGCCCCCCGAACAGCAGCCGCTGATCGGCGGAGCGGCGAAAGTAATCGAGCACCCAGTTCATGTCGCTGACGGCGGCGTTGTTCGCGATCAGCTGCCGCGCCCGAGCCTCCCCGAGCGGCTCGGTGGCGACGATGTAGGTCGCCACCGCCATGATCTTGGAGGTGAGCGAGGGGGCGGTGTCCCCCAGATACACGTTGCCGCAGAGCACCAGTTGGCGCGCCCGGACCTCTCCTGCGGGCGTCACCACGCGAACCGCGGAACCATTCGCGTCAAAGGACAACGCGCGCGTGCCTTCGAAGATCTGCACACCGCGCGATTCGGCGGCGGCGGCCAGTCCCAGGGTGTAATTGAGCGGATGCAGGTGACCGCTGTTGCTGTCGTACAGCGCACCCGCATAGCGGTCGGTGTCGAGTACCGCGCGCAGCTCCTCGCGCTCCAGGTAGCGCACGCTCGGATAGTCGTAGGTATCGCGCAGGTCGGTAAGCTCGGCGCGCAACTCGCGCACATGGCGCTGCTTCACCGCGGCGAGCATGTAGCCATCCACCCAGTCGCAGTCGATCGCATAGCGCCGGATGAGCTCGCGCATCAGCGCCAGTGCCTCGACCGACACGTCCCAGACGGTGCGCGCCCCGGCGGCCCCGAGCAGGCGCTCGAGCTTGCCCTGGCCGGCGGCCACGCCGTGGATGGCCTGCGCGCCGCTGCGTCCGGAGGCGCCCCAACCGATGCGGTGCTCCTCGAGCAGCACGACCTGAAAGCCACGCTCGGCCAGATGCAGCGCGGCGGAGCAGCCCGCGATGCCGCCGCCGACGACGCACACGTCCGCCACGGCCGGGCCTGCCAGCGCCGGACGCTCCGGGGCCGCACGCGCGGAAGCCGCGTAGTACGAAGCGACGTAGCCAAGTGGTGCCATGAACTCTGTTCCCGTTCTCAGGTGTTTAGGATATTCAGACGCCCCGCGGGCGCGGGGGGTGAGGATAGCGAGCCGGTGCGGGGGCCGGCAAATGGCCTCAAGCAGGGGCCGGGGAGGCCGGAGCCCCGCCTAGTTTGGCCTTTAGCGTACTTATGTCGCGTGACGCAAGCCGACGCTTCTCCCCCTTACCTGTGCTCTAATAGGCGTGAACTTCGGAGAGTCTCAGGGGCGGTTTGTTTAGGATTTTAAACACCCGCCGCGCAGCAAGCCGTCATGGCACCCGGCCGTCCACTCATTGGTATCCCTGCCGACCGGCGCATGGTCGGCCTGCATCCCTTTCACATGGTGGGGGAGAAGTACGCCCGCGCCGTGATGGATGCGGCCGGCGCGGTGCCGCTGCTGATCCCCTCCCTTGCCGAGGAGCTCGGCTTTGACGAGCTGCTGACGCGTCTGGATGGCCTGCTGTTCACCGGCAGTCCCTCGAACGTGGAACCGCAGCACTACCAGGGCCCGCCAAGTGAGCCGGGCACCCTGCACGATCCGGCGCGCGATGCGACCACGCTGCCCCTGATCCGCAAGGCGGTGCAGTCCGGGTTGCCGGTGCTCGGTATCTGTCGCGGCTTCCAGGAAATGAACGTCGCTTTTGGCGGTACCCTGCACCAGAAGCTGCACCAGGTCCCCGGCAATCTCGATCACCGCGACGACACGACGCAGCCGCTCGAAGTGCAATACGGTCCGGCCCATGAGGTCACCCTCGAGCCTGGCGGGGTGCTGCACGCGCTCGGCGGCGCCGACCGCATCCGGGTGAACTCGCTCCACAACCAGGGCATCGACCAGCTCGGCAGTGCACTGGCGGTGGAGGCGCGCGCTCCGGACGGGGTGATCGAGGCGTTTCGGGTGCGCGATGCGCGCCGCTTTGCACTGGCGGTGCAATGGCACCCCGAGTGGAAGGTGATGGCGAATCCATTTTCGCGGGCACTGTTCGCCGCCTTCGGGCAGGCGAGCCGTGAGCGCGCGCAGAGCAAGTGAAAGGCGATTCCCATGGTGAGTGAGATCCGGCAGTTCTTCCGTGACCACGGTATTTCCGAGGTGGAGGCCATCATCCCGGACATGGCCGGCATCGCCCGCGGCAAGATCATGCCGGCGGAGAAGTTTGCCGAGGACGGCGGCATGCGCCTGCCGGAGAGCGTCTTTCTGCAGACCGTGACCGGCGACTATCCGGCGCACACCGGCGATGCCATGAGCCCCGCCGAGATCGACATCGTCCTCAAGGCCGACCCGAAGACGGTACGGCGCGTTCCGTGGGCGGCCGAGCCCACGGCGCAGGTCATTCACGACTGCTTCTATTCCGATGGTCGCCGGGTGTCGATGGCGCCGCGGCATGTCCTGCGCAACATCGTGGAGCTCTATACCCAGCGCGGCTGGGAGCCGATCGTGGCGCCGGAACTGGAGTTCTACCTCGTCGAGCAGAACCGCGACGCCGATTATCCGCTCAAGCCGCCGGTCGGGCGTTCGGGGCGCTCGGAGCCGGGGCGGCAGTCCTATTCCATCGCGGCGGTGAACGAGTTCGATCCCTACTTCGATGACATCTATCAGTTCTGCGAGGACCAGGACATCGAGATCGATACGCTCATCCACGAGGATGGCCCCGCGCAGATGGAGATCAACCTGATCCACGGCGCGCCGCTGGATCTGGCCGACCAGGCGTTCCTCTTCAAGCGCACCGCGCGTGAGGCGGCGCTGCGTCATAAGATGTACGCGACCTTCATGGCGAAACCGCATGCCAAGGAGCCCGGCAGCGCCATGCACATCCATCAAAGCGTGGTGGACGTGAAGACACGCAAGAACATCTTCAGCAATCCGGACGGCACGCCCTCGGCGCTGTTCTTCTCGCACATTGGCGGCCTGCAGAAGTACCTGCCGGCAGCCATGGCGCTGTTCTGCGCCAATGTGAACTCCTACCGGCGCCTGACGCGCTACCTGTCCGCGCCGATCAACGTGCACTGGGGCTATGACAACCGGACCGCTGGCCTGCGCGTGCCCATGTCCGACGCCCAGGCGCGGCGCGTGGAGAACCGGGTGGGCGGCGCGGATGCCAATCCCTATATCGCGCTCGCCGCCTCGCTCGCCTGCGGCTACCTCGGCATGATCGAGGGGGTGCAGCCGAGTGATCCGATCGTTGGCAGCGCGCACGACCTGCCCTTTGGACTGCCGCGCTCGCTGGATGAGGCCCTGCGCGAGCTGCGTGGCTGCGAGCCGCTGGTGAAGCTGCTGGGAGAGCCCTTCGTGGAGGCCTTCACGATCGTCAAGGAGGCGGAGTATGAGGTGTTCCTGCAGGTGATCAGCTCCTGGGAGCGCGAGCATCTGCTGCTGAACGTATAGGGCTCCGCGTCCCGCGCCTTTTTCACGGCGCCGTTGTTCGCGCCCTCAGTCATTCTGCGCCCCGCTGGAAATCCAGGAGCGGATCTGGTCGATCGTGCTCTGTGACAACGCAGGACCGCCGAAGGGCATTTGAGCCCCGGAAATGCCGGGCGTCCCCTGTACCTTGTGAATCAGATAGCTGTTATCCGGGTCGTTGGGTTTCACGCGCATCAGTGCCGGCTGCTCAATGCTGGCGACGCCGACAATGTTGCTGAACGTGTGGCCGGCCGTCAGGTTCTGGCTGCCGGGTAAGGCGCCACCGGCAGGTTGGCTGCCGTTGTGACATCCCGAACATAGCGGGGTGAACACTTGCGTCTGCAGCTGCGTCAGCGTCACCGCCGCACCCACGGTGGCATGCACGGCCGGTGACGTTCCGACGTTACCGTCCACATCCGTGGCTGCGGCCGTGAGTGTTACCGCGCCCGCGGGCACCGTCGTCGAGTCCCACTGCACGCTGAAGGGCGGCGCAAGGGACGTGCCAATCAGCGCATTGTTGGCGAAGAACTTGACGCTGGCGAGTGCGAGGTGCGCGGCATCCGTTACCGTCGCAGTGAGGGTCACCGTACCGGTCAAGTTTCCGGCGGGGACGCTTAAAGTGACCTCGGGTGGCTCGTTTAATGTCGGTGCGGAGCCAAGATCGATGCGACCATACAGTCCATCCGCCTGGTCGTCGACACTTGCGGTGAAGAACAGGGTGTGATCCGGCTGGTTGGCAGCATCGTTGCCAAAGGCGATGCCCCACAGTCCCGGCTGGGCAAGCGCGGCGCCCGCGGCGTCGCGCACCGTGCCGATGAACTGTCCGTTCGTAGGATCGTAACCGTTGATTTTGCCGTCCCCGTGGTTCCCCACCAGGAGCGCATTGCTCAGTGAGCCAAAATTCGCGGGCGCAATTGCCATTCCCCACGGCGCATTCAAGGCACCACCGGCCGGAACGAGGTGCTTGAGGAAGGTGCCGTTGGCGTCGAACACATCGACCAGCCCCAGACCCGCCCCGTCACTATTGGTGCGCTTGTCGGCACTCTGCTGCTGCGCATAGGTCACATACAGCTGGACTGACGTGCCGGTCGCGTTTCCGATCGCCTGGATGCCAAAGGGCGCGTACCCGGTCGGCAGTGTCGGGTCGATGAAGGCAAAGCTCGTGGCCGTCGGCACTTGCTTGGTAAAGCTCGCGTTGAACACATCGATCTTGTTATTGCGGAAATCAGTCGCGTAGAGAAAAGTCCCGGTGCCGTTGTTGGCAAGCGCCAGGCCTTTATAGACCGCTCCGCCGGTGTCGACGTAGGCGATCACGGGGTTCGGATCCACGGTGTTGGACCACCCGGCGATCATGCCGCCCTCGCCGGCGAATATGAATCGCGCAACTCCTGCGCGGTTGCCGGAAGTCACCGTGAAATCAACGGATGACACGTTAGTGACCACCCCGGTCGGGCTGAACGGGATTGGGTTTGCACCGGGCCCGGATGGCAGGTCCACAACCAGTGGACTGCCGTTCGGCTGCGCCTTGCCGTTGCCGTCGTAGACGGTCGCTGTACCGGAGCGGTCATTGGCCACCCAGGCGGCCTTGCCAGGGGCGAATGCCATACCTCGGGGATCGACCAAATGGGGATCGGAGCTCAACGCTCCCACGCCAGGTGAGTTCGCAACCAGTTTCGTGGCCGAGAAGGCACTTGCTGAGTTGACGGTTAGCGTAGCGGAGATGCTGGCGCTGCCGCCCCCGCCCCCATAAGCCGCGCCGGATGCGCCCACACAGGTCAGCGTGTACTGGACGCTGCCGGTCGTGATCGGCGTAACCGATTGGTTACCGTTCGCAACTTCCGCGCCCTTCCAGCCTCCACTGGCGGTGCAGCTGTTGGCGTTGCTCGTCGACCAGGTCAGTGTTGCCGATTGACCGATGGTGATCGATGTGGGCTGCACTGACAGGCGCACTGTGGGAGGCGCACTCGTGGTTCCGCTTCCCCCGCCGTACCCGCCGCCGCAGGCCGAACCGGCGAGCACGAGAAGCGAAGCGGCAATCGGCCGCAGTTTTTTCGCCGCCAAACTTAAGCAGTTTATTGCAGACACGGTGACCTCGGTGATTAGCCTTGGGGGTGCACGCCTGTACGCGCCCTTCCAAGATGAATTTTCTGACGACCGGTATGAGTGTCGGCGCGGGCGGCAGCCGTTCAGTCGGGAACTCGCCCTTTACTAGTCAGCTCACCCGTCACGGTCCATCAAAGGTGGGTTACGGGAACCAATGTTTTCGGACAGCGCTGCCAGGGGGCGCGGATGAATCAACTTGACCTCGTTAGGGTTCTCCCATATATTTCGTATTTATGCGAAATAGCAAAACGACGAACGAATCGCAGGCGACGCTGAGAACGACGAAGGCTCTGGCGAGCCCAGTCCGCCTGGAGATCATGCGATTGCTCAAGGCGCCGGTGGGAAACTTTCCGCCTCAGGTAGACGGAGATCTCGTAAAGGATGGTGTGTGCGCCGACCTAATACGCGAAGCGCTGGGAATTGCGGCGGCAACGGCCTCCCGGCACCTCACTTTGCTCACGGACTGTGGCCTTCTAGTGGCGACGCGTAAGAAGGGGTGGACCTTCTATCGACGAGATGAACGAGCGATTCGGGACTTTGTAGGTCAACTGCATCGCGAACTCTGAGGAATACGCGGATGAACTTCTCATACCGACACGTCGACGTTTTTAGCTCGCGTCCGTATTGCGGGAATAGCCTGCCAGTATTTCCGGACGGACGAGGCCTTTCTGGGCAGCAGATGCTGTCTATTACGAGAGAACTGCGGCACTTCGAGGCCATCTTCTTGGAACCGCAGACGGATCCCCGCAGCGTCCGCGCTCGCGTGTTCGACTTGTTCCAAGAGTTACGCTTCGCTGGGCACCCCGTGCTCGGTGCGGCCGCTGTGTTGCACGATGCCTCGGGTCAAGACAGCGAGTGCACCTGGAACTTCAATCTCTCAGGCAAGCAGCTGACTGTAGTTACGAACAGAACCGAGAGGGGTTACTGCGGTTTCCTCGATCAAGGTACGCCCGAGTATCTTGGATCGGTTAACGACGCCACCTGGGTGGCATCCTCATTTGGCCTTAACCAGCAGGACCTTCGCAGTGACCTGCCCTTGGAGGTTATCAGTACCGGACTTCGCTACCTCATCGTGCCGGTGCTACCCGACGCGCTGGAGCGTGCGAGCATTGCAAACGACATCACCGCCAGGCTCAAAAGCGTCAATGCCGAGTTTGCCGTGCTCTTTGACGAGTCGGCGCTGGAAATTAGGCACTGGAACAACGACGGCATCCTTGAGGATGTTGCTACCGGAAGTGCCGCCGGGACGATAGGTGCATACCGACTCCGCCACGGGCTGGCGCGAACCGGTGAGACCTTCGCTCTCAATCAAGGCCGGTTTACCGGCCGCCCAAGCACGCTGCTCGTTCAGTCCGAAGGCACCCCGGGGCGGGTTGCTAACGTGAGAGTAGGGGGAGCCGTGGCGCTGGTGGGGCGTGGTGAGCTGGAGACGGTACCGTGAGCCCGATAGCCTCGGTGTCGGACCGAAAGCAGGCAAGTTCCTGCAAGCAAGCGATGAGCCCTGTGCGGATCGTAAGCGCCGATGAAGTGCGCTCCCATGTGAAGGTCGAACAATTGATTGAGCCAGTGGCTGCGGCATTTCGGGATGTAACCGCCGGGCGCGCGGATAGCGGTCATCTCGTGATGTTTCCCGTGGAGCCGAGGGATCGGGGAGACGTCTTTGTCAAGACAGGCACCCTGCAGGGTCATTCAGCATATGTCGTCAAAGTCTCACCGTGGTTCGCATCGAATGTTCAGAGCGGACTCGCGCAGGGTGGATTCATGGCCTTATTCGATAGTCACACAGGTCACACGCTCGCCGTTCTTAACGAGGAGCACTACCTCTCCGATATTCGTACGGCAGCAGCGGGAGCAATTGCAGCGCGCGTTCTGGCTCCCAAGGAGGTCCGAACGGCTTCGGTCCTGGGAGCCGGCGTACAGGCTTACTGGCAATGCATGGCTCTGCATCGCGAGCGTCCCTTTACACGCCTCTTGGTCTGGGCACGAAACGGCGACAAAGCTGAGGCCTTGAGGCGACGCTTCTTGGGTGAGTTACCGGGTGTCGACATCTGCGTGGAATCTGACCTGGAAGGCGCTGTACGACGCGCTGACGTGCTCATCTGTGCAACGGCGGCGCGCGAACCGTTCGTGCGAGGAGATTGGCTGCATGACGGACAACACATCACAGCTGTGGGTGCCGACGATCCGAGCAAGTGTGAGCTAGATGTCAGCGCCTTAAAGCGGGCGCGGGTGTTCGTCGATTCAACGGAGGCTAGCAGTGCGAATGGCGAAGTGTACCGGGCCATCCGCGAGGGCACCTATGTGGTCGACGAATTGGCGGGCGAGATAGGGGAGATACTGGACGGCTCCAAGATTGGTCGCCGCTCCAACGCCGACATCACGATTGCAAAGTTTGTCGGATTAGGTGCGCAGGACCTGGTCGCCGCCGAAGTGGCTCTCACGACGTTGAATCTCGCTGACGCAACGCGGAGCAGCCTCCGCTAACAGAATTTAAGGCTGCTGCGCTGATGTACCTGTGTCCCACCTCGACTGGAGGTCCGGGACGCGCTTTCAGGGTGGTAACAGGAGTTCGGATTCCCTTCGGGACGCATCTCGTTTCACACGAGCTGTTTCCAGATGGGCCAGCGGCTGGCTGCGCTCGGTGGCAATGTAACTGGTAATCCCCAATAGGAACTCCGGCCGGGGCCGCAGACAAACGTAAGCATTTGATCTTTTTTGGGGGTGACGTCGTCGCCCCGTTTCGATATAAGACGAGGGCGTGACCAGCCGCCCCCGAACTCTCTGCCTGAGCGCCGTCCTCGTCCTGCTCGCGAGCCTCGCCGCGGGCTGTTCGCGGCCGGCCGCTCACGTGCCTGCGGCGGCAGTAAACGAGAAGGTGCTGAACGTCTACAACTGGTCGGACTATATCCAGCCCTCGATCATCAAGGACTTCGAGACGGAGACCGGCATTCACGTCAACTACGACGTGTTCGACTCCAACGAGATCCTCGAGACCAAGCTACTCACCGGGCACACGAACTACGACGTGGTGGTGCCTTCGGCAGCCTTCATGGAACGCCAGCTGCAGGCGGACATCTACCAGAAGCTCGACAAGTCGCTGCTGCCGAACCTCAAGAACCTGGATCCGGGTATCCAGGCCGCGCTCGCCATCTACGACCCCGGCAACCAGTACGCGGTCGATTACATGTGGATCACCTCCGGGATCGGCTACAACGCCGCAGCCATCCAGGCGCGCCTGCCGGATGCGCCCGTGGACAGCTGGCGCATGATCTTCGACCCCGCGGTGATCTCGAAGTTCGCCGACTGCGGCGTGTCGATCCTCGATGCCCCCTCGGAAGTGGTCGCCACTGCGCTGCTGTATATCGGCAAGAACCCCAACAGCGACTCCCCCGAGGACCTGAAGGCCGCGGAGCAGGTGCTGAAGGCAATCCGTCCGTACATCCGCTACGTGGATTCCTCGCGCTACATCGACAACCTCGCCAACGGCGAGATCTGCCTGGCGCTGGGGTGGTCCGGGGACATCAAGCAGGCCCACGACCGCGCCCTGGAGGCGAACAAGGGGATCGACCTGAAGTATTCGATTCCGCGCGAGGGCGCGATCGTCAATCTCGATGTCCTGGTGATTCCCGCCGATGCCCCGCACGCGAAGAATGCGCACCTGTTCATCGACTATCTGCTGCGACCGGACGTTGCCGCCCAGAACTCCAACCTCATCAAGTACGCCAACGCGGTCGCCGTGGACCTGCAGCCCCTCGCCCCCGCGGTGCGCAACGACCAGGGGGTGTTTCCGCCGCCGGAGGTGCGGGCGCGGCTCGTTCCGGAGCGCGCGCGGCCGCCGGACTACCAGCGCCTGCTGACGCGTGCCTGGACCCGCTTTAAGACTGGACGATGACCATGAAGAACCACCTTATGATGCGTGCAGGCCTGCTGCGGTGAACACTCCGGCCGCCACCGCCGCAGACCCTGCGGCCTACGTTCGCATCACGAACCTCACCAAGAAGTTCGGTGACTTCGTCGCCGTCGATAGCGTTTCGCTCGACATCCGCCGCGGCGAGATCTTCTGCCTGCTGGGGGGCTCCGGCTCCGGCAAGACGACGCTGCTGCGCATGCTCGCGGGCTTCGAGATGCCGACCGCCGGCACCATTGAGATCGACGGCGCCGACATGAGCAAGATTCCCCCCTATGAGCGCCCGGTGAACATGATGTTCCAGTCCTATGCGCTCTTTCCGCACATGAACGTGGAGAAGAACGTCGCCTTCGGGCTCGAACAGGAAGGCGTGAGCCGCACCGAGGTGAGCCGCAAGGTCGGCGAGATACTGGAAATCGTCAAAATGGGTGGCTTCGGCTCGCGCAAGCCGCACCAGCTCTCCGGCGGCCAGCGCCAGCGGGTGGCGCTGGCGCGCGCGCTGGTGAAGCGCCCCAAACTCCTGCTGCTCGATGAGCCGCTCGCGGCGCTGGACAAGAAGCTGCGCGAGTACACGCAGTTCGAACTCATCAACATCCAGCAGCGCTTAGGGGTCACCTTCATCGTGGTGACGCACGATCAGGAGGAGGCCATGACTCTCGGCACGCGTCTCGGCGTCATGAATCACGGGCGCATCGTGCAGGTGGGCACACCGTCTGACATCTATGAGTCGCCCGCTAACCGCTTCGTGGCCGATTTCATCGGCTCGGTGAATCTGTTCGAGGGTCAGGTGAGCCAGGAGAGTCCCGAGGGCGTGCGTGTCAGTTGCACCGACCTCGGCGCCACGGTGCGCGCGGATCGTGCCGTGAGCTGCACGAAGGGGGCGACGGTGTGGACGGCGATCCGCCCGGAAAAGATCGCGATCAGCCGGCGCCAGCCGGCCGCTGCGGCCGCCAGTGGTGAGAACGTGGTGCGCGGCACGGTGCGCGAGATCGCCTACATGGGCGATCTGTCGATCTATCTGGTGCAGATCGATTCGGGCAAGGTGATGCGGGTGACGCTGCCCAACACGACCCGCGGCGGCGAGCGGCCCATCGCGCGCGCGGAGAAGGTCTGGCTCTCCTGGCATGGCTCGAGTCCCGTCGTGTTGACCGAATAAGGAGGCGGGCAGGTGCGCATTTCCCAGGCAGGTGGACGGCGACTGGTCGCAGGCGTGCCCACCCTGTGGCTGCTGTTACTGTTCGTCATCCCCTTTCTGATCGTCTTCCGGATCTCCTTTTCCGAGGTGCGCCTGGCGATACCGCCGTATACGCCACTCATCACCTGGCACCACGGCTCCCCGGCGTTCGAGGTGCACTGGTCGGCCTACAAGTTCCTGTTCACCGACTCGCTCTACGTGAGCTCCTACCTCTATTCCCTCAAGGTGGCGGCGGTGTCGACCCTTTGCTGCCTGCTGATCGGCTACCCGATGGCCTATGCGATCGCGCGCTCGGCGCCGGCAAGCCGTTCGGTGCTGCTCATGCTGATCGTGCTGCCGTTCTGGACCTCGTTCCTGCTGCGCGTGTACGCCTGGATCGGTCTGCTTCAAAACAACGGCGTCATCAACAACGTGCTGCTGTCGCTGCACGTCATCGATCATCCGCTGGCACTGCTGCAGACCGACTTCGCGGTCTACATTGGCATCGTCTACTCCTACCTGCCGTTCATGATCCTGCCGCTGTACGCGAACCTCGAGAAGCACGATCAGGCGCTGCTGGAGGCGGCCGCCGATCTTGGCGCCCGGCCACTGAGGGCATTCCTGCGCATCACGCTGCCGCAGTCACTGCCGGGGATCCTCGCCGGCTCGCTGCTGGTGTTCATCCCCGCGGTCGGCGAATACGTGATTCCGACCCTGCTGGGACGCACGGATCAGCTGATGATCGGCCGGGTGCTCTCGGACGAGTTCTTCGAAAACCGCGACTGGCCGGTCGCGAGCGCGGTCGCGATCCTGATTCTGCTGCTGCTGGTGATCCCGATCATGCTGTTCCAGCGCGCGCAGCGCCGCGAGCTCGAGGCCACGACATGAGGTCACGCGGCCTGTTCACCCGCACCGCGCTCGTGCTCGGGCTGATATTCCTGTACGTGCCGATCATCTCCATGATCGTCTTCTCCTTCAATAATTCGCGCCTGGTGACCGTGTGGGACGCGCCCAATTCGCCGACGCTCAAGTGGTACATGGCGCTGGTACACAACGGGCAGATCCTCGGCGCCGCATGGCTCTCCATTCGCATCGCGCTGATAGCGGCCACCGGCGCGGTGATCCTCGGTACCCTGGCCGGCATGGCGCTGGCGCGCTTCGGTAACTTCCGCGGCCGCACACTGCTCGCCGGCATGACCACCGCCCCGATCGTCATGCCCGAGGTCATTACCGGGCTGTCGCTGCTGCTCATGTTCGTCGCGCTGTCCCAGCTGATCGGCTGGCCGAAGGGCGTGGGGGCCGTCACGATCACGATGGCGCACATCACCTTCTGCATGGCCTACGTCACGGTCGTGGTGCAGTCCCGGCTCGTCGGTTTTGATGAATCGCTCGAAGAGGCGGCCATGGATCTGGGCGCCCGGCCGCTAAAGGTCTTTTTTCGCATTACGCTGCCCCTGATCCTGCCGGCGCTTGCCTCGGGCTGGCTGCTGGCGTTTACACTTTCCTGGGACGATCTGGTCATCACGCAGTTCGTCGCCGGACCCGGTTCGAGTACGCTGCCAATGGTGATCTTCTCCAAGGTGCGCTTCGGGGTGACGCCGGACGTGAACGCGCTGGCAACAATCATGGTGCTCGTGGTGGCAACCGGCATCGCGATCTCGACCGTGTGGATGCGCTATCGCGAGAAGCGCCGCGCCCGCGACCTGCAGCTGGCGGCTGCCGCCAATTTGTGAGCCGCGCATGGCAGAGCCGGTACTTGGCATTGATGTAGGCGGGTCGGCGATCAAGGCCGGCGCCGTCGATGTCGCCACCGGCAGTCTCAGCGGGGAGCTGCTGTCGGTGCCGACGCCCCGGCCAGCAACGCCGCCTGCGCTCATGCGCGTTTTCAAGCAGCTGGCGGCGGCGCACCCCGGTACCGGGGCGCGTCTTGGGGTCGCATTTCCCAGCGTGATCAAGCGCGGGATCGCCCATACCGCCGCCAATATCGACCACAGCTGGATCGGCACGGCTGCCGAGGAACTGGCGCATCGGGCGCTCGGAAGGCCGGTGCTGTTCCTGAACGATGCGGACGCTGCCGGCCTCGCCGAGATGCGCTGGGGCGCCGGTCGCGGCTGTGACGGGACCGTAATCATGCTCACCCTGGGCACCGGAATCGGGACTGCACTGTTCACCGGCGGGCAACTCTTCCCCAATACCGAGCTCGGGCATCTGGAGCTGCGGGGGATGGACGCCGAGAAACGCGCTTCGGCGCATGCGCGTACGCTTGAGAATCTGGACTTTCCCGCCTGGGCCGAACGGGTGAACGAGTATCTTGAGGCGATGCAGCGGCTCTTCTGGCCTGACGTCTTCATCCTGGGCGGTGCGGTGAGCGAGCGTTTTGCCGAGTTCGCGCCACTGCTGCGCTCGCCGGCGGAGCTGCGGCCCGCACGCTTCGGCAATCAGGCGGGCGTCATCGGCGCGGCCCTGGCGGCGAGCGATGCGCGGCCTTAACAGCAAGCTGCCGGATGTCGGCACGACCATCTTCACGGTGGTCTCGCGCCGGGCGCGCGAACTCAATGCCCTGAATCTCGGCCAGGGGTATCCGGACTATCCGATCGATCCACGGCTGACGGAACTGGTGACGGAAGCGATGCGCACCGGGCACAACCAGTATGCCCCGATGGAAGGGCTGCTCGCCCTGCGTGAGCGCATCGCCGAGAAGCTGTCACGCACCTACGCGCTGCGCACCGACCCGGAAACACAGATCACGGTCACCCTCGGGGCTACCGAGGCGATCTTCTCGGCGATTCTCGCCGTAGTGGGGGCGGGCGACGAGGTGCTGGCGTTCGATCCGGCGTATGACTCCTATGAGCCGGCGGTACGCCTGGCGGGCGGACGCTGCATTCGCATACCGCTGACGCAACCCGGGTTTCGCTACGACTGGGAGCGCGTGCGTACGCACCTCAGCGAGCGCACGCGTCTGGTGCTTTTCAACAGTCCCCACAATCCCGCCTGCACCGTCGCCACGCGCGCCGACCTCGACGAGCTCGGTGCGCTGCTGCGGGATCGCGACACGCTGGTGCTGTCCGATGAGGTTTACGAGCACATGGTGTTCGACGCCGGACGCCATCATTCCGTGCTCACCCATCCGCAGCTGGCGGCACGCAGCTTCGCGGTCTTTTCCTTCGGCAAGACGCTGCACGCCACGGGACTGCGCATCGGGTACTGTGTCGCGCCGCCCGAGCTGACGCGCGAGCTGCGCAAGGTCCACCAGTTCAACACCTTCAGCATCGCGCATCCCGCGCAACATGCCATCGCCGCGTACCTGGGCGAACGGCCAGATCTCGGTCGTGACCTGGCGGACTTCTTCCAGGCCAAGCGCGATCGGTTGCGCACCGCGCTGGCCGGATCCGGGTTCAGTCTGCCGCCGGCGCAGGGTACCTACTTTCAGTTGCTCGACTTCTCGGCGTTTGCCCCGCCGGACGATATGGCGTTTGCGGAGCGTCTGCTGAGCGAGGCGCGCGTGGCGTCAATCCCGCTGTCACCGTTTTACGAGACCCCGCCGCCGCTGAGCTACGTGCGGCTGTGCATCGCCAAGCAAGACGGCACCCTCGATGAGGCAGCGGTGCGGCTGAATGAGTTCGCGGCGCGCCAGCGGGGCGCGCGGCCGTGAGCGTATTGCGGGTCTCGCTGCTGCAGCAACCGCTGATCTGGCACGATGCGGCGGCCAATCGCGAGCGCTTCGGTGCGTTACTCGCGCCGCTAGCCGGGAGCACCGATCTAATCGTGCTTCCCGAAACCTTCACCACCGGCTTCAGCATGGAGGTTGCGCGGCTCGGGGAGCCGGCCGGCGGGGCCACCGTTGCGTGGCTGCGGGGCCAGGCGGCCGCACTCGATGCGGCCGTCATGGGGAGCGTCATCACGCAGGAGGGCACGCGGTACTTCAACCGGCTCCTGTTCGTGCTGCCCGGCGGCGAGGTCCGGCATTACGACAAGCGCCATCTCTTCCGTATGGGCGGCGAGCACGAGCACTTTAGCGCCGGTCGCGAGGTGTGGAGCATCCTCTGGCGCGGGCTGCGCATCTGTCCGCTCGTGTGCTACGACCTGCGCTTCCCGGTGTTCAGCCGCCGGCGTGCGCAGCTGGACTACGATGTGCTCGTGTATGTGGCGAATTGGCCGGCGGCGCGCGCGGACGCCTGGCGCCAGCTGTTGCGGGCGCGCGCGATCGAAAATCAGTGCTACGTGGTCGGCGTGAACCGGGTCGGCGCTGACGGCCGCGACGTGCCCTACGCCGGCGACAGCGTCGCCGTCGACTACCTCGGGCGGCCGCTCTTGGAACTGGGTGAGCAATCGGCCGTTGCCAGTGTCCGTCTCGACGGCGCGCCGCTCGTGGCGTTCCGTGAGCGGTTTCCGGCCCATCTGGATGCTGACCGGTTCGATCTCGATTTGCAGTGACTCGGCGGACACCGCATGAAGAAGCCTACCCGCGTCAATCATCCACCCGAGGTCGAACTGCCACCGGGCAACCGGGCGCTGGTCGCGCCCATCTACCAGTCCGTGAAGTTCGAGTTCGAGACGCTGGCCGATACGGAGCGCTTCTTTCGCGGTGAGCAGCCGGGGTTCTTCTATTCCCGGACGTCCAATCCGACCACGCGGCAACTGGAGCTGCTGCTCGCCGAACTGCAGGGGCGCGGCGACTGTCTGGTCACGGCCACCGGGGTGGCGGCCATCTCCCAGACGCTGCTCGCGCTCACGAAGCAAGGGGATCACATCCTGTGTTTTGTCGAGACCTACAGTCCCACGCGCTATCTGATACGGCGACTCTTGGGGCGTTTTGGCGTTACGCACACCATGCTGTCCATCGAGGACCTGCCCGGTATCGAACGGGCGCTGGCCTCGAAGCCGACGCGCTTGGTGCTCTTTGAGAGTCCGACCAATCCGGTGACGAAGATTGCCGACATCGCCGCGATCACGCGGCTGGCGCATGCCGCGGGCGCGCTCGCGGTCATGGACAACACCTTCGCGGGATTTCACCAGCACGGCAACTACGAGGTCGACCTCTTTGTGCACAGTCTCACCAAGTACGCCTCCGGTGCCGGCGACGTCATGGGCGGCGCGGTCATCGGTCGCCCTGAGCTCATCCGCTCGCTGCGCGCCGACTTCGGGGTGCTGGGCGCGGCCCTCGATCCGCATGCGGCTTTTCTAGTCCTGCGCGGCCTGAAGACCTATTTCGTGCGCTATCAGGCACAGAGTGCCAGCGCGGGGCGTGTGGCCACGTACCTGGCGACGCACCCAGCGGTGGCGCGCGTGCACTATCCGGGCCTGAAGTCGCACCGGCAACATGCGCTCGCCGCGGCACAGATGCAGGATTTCGGCACGATCGTCAGCTTCGACCTCAAGGGGGGCGCCGACGCGGCCCGGCGTTTCGCCGATCGCCTGGAGTTCTTTGCGCTGGCGGCCAGCCTGGGATCCACAGAGTCCCTGGTGGTGACTGCGCAGATGATGACGGCACGCGAGCTGACGGTGGACGAGCAGCGCATTTCAGCCGTTACCGAGGGCACCGTGCGGCTGTCAATCGGACTGGAAGATATTGGCGACCTGCTCGCCGATCTCGCGAGCGCACTTGAGGCCGCGCAGGGCTGACGCTGCGAGGGCCGGGTCGCGGCTCAGAGACTGCCCGCCACGCGCACCCGATGTGGGTGGTAGGGCAGCACTTCGACCATCTCACCTTCCCTGAGTCGCTGCTGCACGCCGCGCCAGAAGGCGGCGGTGAGAATCTCCCCGTGCACGCGCAGCAGCGCGGCCCGCTGCGTGTCACTGAAGGCGAGGAATCGCACGAAGGTCTCCGGGAATACGTCGTTTTCGCCTACGTAGAACCAGGCCTCGCCACGCATCTCGTCCTCGGCGTTGGTCGCCTGCGGGAGGTCGCGGAACGTGCAGTCGGTGACCTGGCACAGCTCATCGTAGTCGTAGAAGATCACGCGCCCGTGACGGGTGACGCCGAAATTCTTCAGCAGCAGATCGCCCGGGAAGATGTTGGTGTACGCCAGATCGCGGATGCACTGCCCGTAATCGAGCACGGCCCGTTCGGCGGCTTCGGGAGTGGCGCTGCGCAGGAAGAGGTTCAGGGGCGTCATCCGCCGCTCGATGTACATGTGGTCGAACACAAGGTCGGGGCCATCCACGTGCACGGTCTGCGCCGCCTCGCGCTCGAGCTCCTCGAGCAGTTCCGGTGCGAAGCGTGCACGTGGAAAGCGCAGCCGGCGAAATTCCTGCGCATCGACCAGGCGACCCGCGCGGTCATGGATGAACACCAGCCGGTACTTGGCCACGACCTCATCGCGCACGACGGTCTTCGGATAGGCGAAGCGATCACGGATAACCTTGAACACCACGTCAAAGGAGGGCAGCGTGAAGCACACCATTACGAGACCACGCTCGCCCGGGGCGTGCGCGAACTGGTCCTCGGTGTGCTCCATGTGGTGGATGAGTTCCCGGTAGCGCTCCGTCTTGCCTTGCTTGGCGCGCCCCAGCACGGTGAACAATTCGCTCACCGGCTTGCGCGGCATGATGGCTTTGAGGAACAGAACCGCCTCGGCCACGCGCTCGAGGTCGACGTGGAAGTAGGAGCGCGTGAAGCTGAAGACGATGCTGATTTCATCCTCAGAAAGCATCACCGCGTCCACGAGTACGCCGCCATCGGTATTCTTCAGCGCGATCACGAGCGGCAGCGAGAAGCGGCGTCCGACGATGCGCCCCACGATGTAGGCGCGCGAGATCTGGTAGAAGACCGGCCGGATGACCTCCACCTGTTCTACCTCGCGGCGCTCACCCGAGGCGGCCAGGGCGGCGCGCACCTCGCCGGCGACATAGGCGATGCTCTTATCCAGATCGCGCCAGGGCGAGCGAAAGCGTACATCGCCGAGTAGGTCCTCAAAGAGCAACGACAGCGAGCCGTGGTTTACGTAGGTGTTGGTGCCGACGGTGCTGCGGGTATTGGCGAGCGGGTCCAGGTCGGTGGCGACGAACTCGATATCGGGTGCAACCCCGACGGTACCGAACAGGCGGCGGCTGATCGAGCTGAAGAAAGTCTTCGTGAATTCCGGATCGGGCAGGTCCAGGATGCGGGTGGCGAACTCGTTGTGGATCTGCTTCCACAGCTCGTGCTCGCGCGCGCGCTCGCCCAGGGCCTCCTGGAGCTCGTCGATCGTCTGATTGACGAAGCGATCGTAGAGTTCAATGCGCTCCACCGCATCGTGCTGGCTGCCGCGCGAGTCGCGGGCATCGAAGCGCACCGGTGCGCGCCGCGTAATCGCCCGAAACTCGGCGTTGTAGCGGGCAAAGGCCTCCACGAGCTGCTGGGCGCAGTCGCGGGCGCTCAACGGCGGGGGGTCGTTGCGGGTGTCCAAGGGCTAGTCGAAGTCGGTCGGCAGGCTCGGTTGCTGCCGGTGCTGATAGAGCCGCTCAATCTGGGAGCGCAGGATACGGTGCGTGGAGAGCTCGGGGAGCGCCGTCACCGGATAGAACGCCACGGCGTCGGTTTCCGGCCCGGTGCGTGCCGCGCCACCGGTGAGATCGCACAGAAACATCAGCTTGTAGATGTGGTGGATGCCCGGCGGATGCGCGTGGCGGTTCTTGTCGACCAGTGCCGCCAGCTTCACCGCGTGCGCCCGATAGCCGGATTCCTCCAGGATCTCGCGCTCGACCGCCTGCGCCGGCGAGTCGTTCACATCCACCCAGCCTCCCGGGAGCGTCCAGCGCCCGTCGCTGCGCTCGCGCACCAGCAGCACCTGCTCGCCGACAAATACTGCGCCACGGACGTCGACCTTGGGTGTGGCATAGCCGCCTTCGCCCTCCCAGAAGCCGCGGGCACGCTCGGGCGTTACGCCAAGTTCGCTGTTGAGTATGCGAGTCACGAGTTCCTGCAGCTGCTGATAGCGCTCGCGGTCGAACGGGTCCTGGGTGAAGGCCAGACCGCTCTGCGCGATCGCCTGGACCTTGCGCGCCCACTCGAGCACCGTGCCGGTTGCCACCGAATTCATTGCCTTGGCCGCAAGCCGGATTTCGCGGTCCGCGGGCGCGACCTTGCGCCGGGGCGGGCTGACTTGCGCATGACGAGCACGATGTCCGTTTGAGTATCCAGCCGCGACACCACAGTAGCGCCAGCGGGCAGGGGGGCCAGGAGCGCGGCATAGTTCTCCGGGGCCGCGTGCGGGAGCAGGCGGCAGCCGGGACGCATGCCGAGCTTCTGCGCGAGCGGGCTGCCCGAGTAACCCGTCGGCGGCGTGGACGTCAGGCGGCGCATTCGGCCTGCTGCCGCCGGTGGCTCACAGGTTGCGGATCAGCGCGTCGCCGAAGGCACTGGTGGATACCTCGGTAGCGCCTTCCATCAGGCGGGCGAAGTCGTAAGTCACGATCTTCTGCGCGATGGTGCGGTCCATCGCCGTGATGATCGCGTCGGCGGCTTCGGTCCAGCCCATGTAGCGGAACATCATCTCACCCGAGAGGATGAGTGAACCCGGGTTCACCTTGTCGAGATTGGCGTACTTCGGCGCCGTGCCGTGGGTGGCCTCGAACACGGCGTGGCCGGTGAGGTAGTTCACGTTGCCGCCCGGCGCTATGCCGATGCCGCCGACCTGCGCGGCAAGCGCGTCGGACAGGTAATCGCCGTTGAGGTTCAGCGTCGCGATGACTTCAAACTCGTCGGGACGGGTGAGCACCTGCTGCAGAGTGATGTCGGCGATCGCGTCCTTGATGATGACGCGGCCGGCTTTGCGCGCTTCCTCCATTTCAGCTGCGGCCGCCTTCTCGCCCTTGGCAGCCTTGGTGCGCTCCCATTGTTCCCAGGTGTAGGTCTGGGCGGCGAACTCGCGTTCGGCCAGCTCGTAGCCCCAGTTGCGGAAGGCACCCTCGGTGAACTTCTGGATATTGCCTTTGTGCACCAGCGTGACGCTCTTGCACTTGTTGGTGACGGCGTACTCTATGGCCGCACGGATCAGGCGCTCCGAGCCGTCCTTGGAGACGGGCTTGATGCCGATCCCGGAGCTTTCGGGAAAGCGGATCTTGGCATAGGCCTTGGGGAAGGCCTGCCGGAACATTTCCAGAAACTTCTTGTTGTCCGGGGTGCCGGCTTCGAACTCGATGCCGGCATAGATGTCTTCGGTGTTCTCGCGGAAGATCACCATGTCGACCTTCTCCGGATGCTTCACCGGGGAGGGCACGCCCTTGAACCACCGCACCGGGCGCAGGCATACGTACAGATCGAGCATCTGGCGCAGCGCCACGTTCAGCGAGCGGATACCGCCGCCGACCGGGGTCGTGAGCGGTCCCTTGATGGAGACCAGGTACTCGCGGCAGGCGGCCACAGTCTCATCAGGCAGCCAGGTCTGGAAGAGCTGGTTGGCCTTCTCGCCGGCGTAGACCTCCATCCAGCGGATGCGGCGCTTGCCGCCGTAGCTCTTGGCCACCGCAGCGTCCATGACGCGCACCGCGGCGCGCCAGATGTCCGGACCGGTCCCGTCACCCTCGATGAAGGGGACGATCGGGTTATCGGGGACGCTCAGCTTGCCGTTCTTGACGGTGATCTTGGCGCCGTCGGCAGGGGGCGTTACCCGGGGGCTTGCGGCCGTGGACATGGAGCTCTCCTGGAGAATCGGCCGGCGCTGGGGTCGCCGGGCGCGAAATGCTAGCACAGGGGCAGCCCGCGGGCGGGGCGCATACCTAAGGTGAAGCGCGTATGAGAGACTGGCGCGCGGCCTACGCCAGGGGGGCGGGCGAGAATCGAAGGGGCGTATGTCGGACGCTATCAATCAGGGTGACGCTGCGGGGGCCGCGAAGCCGTCGTTGCTGCGTGAGCTGTTCGCGGTGCGGCCAATCGATCCGGCACCGGCCGGCAAGAACCGCCTGAAGCAGGTGCTGAGCGCGCCCGCGCTCATCGCCATCGGCCTCGGCGCCACCATCGGGTCGGGCATCTTCGTGCTAACCGGCACGGTGGCCGCGAACCACTCAGGTCCCGCGATCACGCTCTCGCTCCTCGTCGCGGCCTTCGGCGGCGGCCTCGCCGCCCTTTGCTATTCGGAATTCGCTGCATTCCTGCCCGTGCCCGGCAGCGCCTACAGCTACACGTACGCGACGCTCGGCGAGTCGCTAGCCTGGTTCATCGGCTGGAACCTGTTGCTCGAGTACGCGATCTCTGCCTCCGCGGTCGCGGTGAGTTGGTCGGCTTATGTCGTCAGCCTCCTTGCCGAGTGGCACATCCATCTGCCGTCTGTCCTGGTCAACGCGCCCCTCGGGCTCGACGCGCATGATCATCTCATCGCCACGGGCGCCATCATCAATGTGCCGGCCGTACTGATCATCGCCGCGATGACCGCACTCTTGTATGTAGGGGTACGCGGGTCCACGGGCGCCAATACCATCATGGTGGCCCTCAAGGTTGGCATCATCATCATCATCGTTATTGCGGGACTCAAGTACATCGATCCCTCGAATTGGCGGCCGTACGTGCCGCCCAACACCGGGGTCCGCGGTCATTTTGGCTGGAGCGGCGTGTTGCAGGGCGCAGCCATTATCTTTTTCTCGTACGTCGGCTTCGATACCGCCTCGACGACCGCACTCGAGGCGCGCAACCCGCAACGCGATCTGCCGCTCGGGATCATCGGCGCCCTGCTCATTTCGGCGGTGCTGTATGTCGCGATGGCGACCGTGCTTACCGGCATGGTGCCGTTTCAGAAACTCGACTCCGACGCGCCGGTGGCGATGGCGCTCGATGCCCACCCGCAGCTCTCGTGGCTCTCGTGGATTCTTAAAGTCGGTGTCATCGCCGGCATGACCTCGGTCATTCTCACTTCGCTCCTGGGCCAGCCGCGCATTCTCCTGTCGATGGCGGACGATGGCCTCCTGCCGCCGGCGATGAGCCGCTGTCATCCGCGCTTCAAGACGCCGCACGTGGCCACAATGTGGACCGGTGTCTGCGCGGCGCTCATTGCCGCAGTCTTCCCTCTGGATGTGCTGGCCGATCTCATTTCCATGGGCATCCTGCTGGCGTTCGGGGTCGTGTGCCTTGGCGTG
This sequence comes from uncultured Pseudomonadota bacterium, assembly GCA_963727305.1. Taxonomy (GTDB): domain Bacteria; phylum Pseudomonadota; class Gammaproteobacteria; order Steroidobacterales; family Steroidobacteraceae; genus 13-2-20CM-66-19. The sequence continues at coordinate 839,401 of CAVSFM010000016.1, read as the reverse complement.
CTGGTGTTGCGCTACACACGTCCGGATGCGCACCGGCCTTTCCGGGTGCCGTGGGCACCCTTTACCTGCGTGCTTGGAACCCTGTTCTGCTTCGGACTGACGCTGACCCTGGGATGGGCGACCTGGATGCGGCTGGTCGTCTGGACCGCCATCGGCATGTCCATTTATGCCTTCTACGGGTTCAGGCACAGCCGCCTGCGCAGATGGCACGCACCCTGACGACGACGCCCGCGGCGGACGGATTCCGCATGCCGGGCGAATTCGAACCGCACGCCGGCTGCTGGTTGTTATGGCCGGAGCGAACCGACAACTGGCGCGACGGAGCGCGGCCCGCACAGCGCGCTTTTGCCCAGGTGGCGCTGGCGATCGCGCAGTTTGAGCCGGTCACGGTGGGAGCTTCGCCCGCCCATTTCGTCGCGGCGCGCGCCCAGCTGGATGAACGCATACGGCTCGTGGAGATGACGCACGACGATGCCTGGATGCGCGATGTCGGACCGACCTGCGTCCTCAACCGGCGCAGGGAAGTGCGCGGCGTCGACTGGCGCTTCAACGCCTGGGGAGGACTCAGTAGCGGCGTGTATTTTCCCTGGGACCAGGACGACCTGGTGGCCCGCAAGGTGCTCGAGATCGAAGGCCTGGCGCGCTATCGCGCGCCGCTCATCAACGAAGGCGGTGCCATACACGTCGATGGGCAGGGCACCGCGCTCCTGACCGAGGAGTGCCTGCTCAACGGCAACCGCAACCCCGAGCTGTCGCGCGAGCAGATTGAGCTTGCGTTGCGGGAGTATCTGGGCGTGAGCGTCGTTATCTGGCTGGGACAGGGTGTGTTCAACGACGAAACCGGCGGGCATGTCGATAATCTCGTCTGCTTCGTGCGTCCGGGAGCGGTATGCCTCACCTGGACGGACCGGCGTCGCGACCCGCAGCACGCGATCTCGCGGGACGCCTGGGAGCGCCTCAAGGATGCGCGCGATGCGCACGGGCGGCGACTGGAGGTGACGCGCCTGCCGATGCCGGGCCCGCTCAAGCTCACCGCGCGGGAGGCCGCCGGTGTCGTGGCGGGCGAGGGCACCAAAGTGCGCCGGGCGGGCGAGCGCCTGGCTGGCAGTTACGTGAATTTTTACATCGCCAATGGTGGCATCGTCATGCCGCTGCTGGATGCGCGCACCGATCGGATCGCGGCGCAGCGGCTCAAGCGGCTGTTTCCCGGGCGCCGTGTGGTGGGCGTCCCGGCGCGCGAGATTCTGCTCGGCGGCGGCAACATCCATTGCATTACGCAACAGATCCCGCAAGGAACGCGAACCCGATCACCGTCTGCGAAGTGACCGCAGGCCCCTCTTGTGGCGTTACGGTATCGTTGAGGGCTATGCGCATGCGTCGTTTGAGCCCGCTCGGCGCTTTACTGCTGGCCGTATCCCTCGCCTGTGCCGCCGCGCACGCCGATCCGGGCCGTTTCCTCGTGAAGATGCGCAGCCCCCCGGGCGCCAGCGCTCGCCCGCAGCTGAGCGGGGTGGCGACGCGCGCGGGCCTCGAGGTGCTGGAAACACGCCAGCTCGTCGGCGGCCTTCACCTGCTGCGCGTCGCGGCCGGGGAGCCTGCGCTCCGGACGCTGGCGCGGCTGCGCGCGGACCCCGAGGTGCTGTATGCCGAGCTTGACCAGCGCCGCTATCCGCAGGCCTCCCCGGACGATCCGCTTTTTGCCGGGCAGTGGTACATGCAGGATACCCAGCCTGCGGCCGTGGATGCCGTCGATGCCTGGACGCTGACCACCGGGAGCAACGGCGTCGTCATCGCTGAACTCGATACCGGCGTGCGCTTCGATCATCCGGATCTGCGCAGCGACAGCGCCAATCGCCTGCTGCCGGGCTACGACATGATCAGCTCGGTACAAACCGGCAACACCGGCGAAGGGCGCAATGCCGATGCATCCGACCCGGGCGACTGGGTGACGAGCGCAGATACCAAGACCGCACTCTTTGCCAACTGCACGGTGGGAAACAGCTCGTGGCACGGGACGCGCGTGGCCGGAATTCTGGGGGCCGTCACCAACAACAGCGCGGGCATCGCCGGCATGACCTGGAGCGGCTGGGTGCTGCCGGTGCGTGTACTCGGCAAATGCGGCGGCTACGATTCGGACATCATCGCCGGCATGGCCTGGGCTGCCGGCTTCCCGGTGCAAGGCGTACCCAACAATCCGTATCCGGCGCGCATCATCAACATGAGCCTCGGGGCGGCGGGTGCCTGTCCGCAGAGCTATCAGGATGTGATCGACCAGCTCACCGCTGCCGGCGTGCTGGTCGTGGTGTCGGCGGGCAACGAGGGTGGCCCGGTGGATGCTCCGGCGAACTGCGCGGGCGTGGCCGGGGTCGGCGGGCTGCGCCAGGTCGGGACCAAGGTCGGATTCAGCAGCCTCGGGCCCGAGATCGCGCTCAGCGCGCCGGCGGGTAACTGCGTCAACACGGGTTCCGGCGCGCCGTGTCTGTTCCCCATCGAAACGACCACCAACACCGGCACCACGGTGCCGGGCACCAACACCTACACCGATCAGTACAACATCAACGTCGGCACGAGTTTCTCCGCGCCGATCGTGGCCGGGATCGCCGGCCTGATGCTCGCGGTCAACGGCAATCTGAATGCGAGCCAGCTCATCGAGCGGCTGCAGCTGGGAGCCACCGCTCCTTTCCCCACGCCGGCCGCACTGCCGGTCTGCCACTCCCCGGTCAGTCAGCAGGACCTGCAGGTCAGCGAGTGCGCCTGCACCACGGCAGTGTGCGGTGCCGGCATGGCCAATGCACACGGCGCGGTGCTGCAGGCGCTGCGTCCGATTGCTGCAGTCAAGCTGCCCGTGACGGTCGTTCCGGGCCTCACCGTGCTGCTCAACGGCGCAGGCAGTGCCGCGGCGTGCGGTGCGAATATCGTCAGCTACCAGTGGAGCATCGTGGCGCCTGCGAACGCGCCAGCACTGCAGAACGCCGGCAGCGCCCTCGCCAGCATCCCTGCGCCGGTGGGATCCGGTGTCTACCAGGTGATGCTCACCGTGACCGACAACGCCGGGCGCGTCGACAGCGCGCTCGTCGTGATCGCCTCACATGCCGCAAGTTCTTCGGCACCGCCCACCGCCGGCGCCAATGCCTGCGTGACGGCCGTGAGTTACAACCCCACCGCCGCCGGGAATCCGAGCAGCGGCACCTCCGGTGGGGGCGGTGGTGGTGGCGCGCTTGATCTGCTGACGCTCGGCGCCGTCACGGCGCTCGCCGCGCTCCTGGTGCTGCGGCGCTACGCCAGCCGTTCGGCCGCCTCCAGCCACTCGCGCTGCGCGCGCCGGTAATGACCGGGCGCGATGCGCGCCTGCTGCAGTAGCTCGCGCGCGACTTTCCGCGCCTCTTCGCGCATGCCCTGCGCCTGCAGCAGCTGCGCGTAGCGCACCGCGGCTTCCGCTCCCGGAAATGAGCCGGCGACCGCCCGGTATTCCTCCAGCGCCTTCTGCACATTGCCCTCGGCCTCGAGCGCCCGCGCATAGAGCAGGTGTCCGGCGGGGGAGCGGAACTCGGGGTTCAGGCGGATGAGCTCATCGAGCGTGCCACGGGCGGCGCCTGCATCGCCCTTGCCGAACTGCGCCTGTGCCAGTCCGAGCATGAGGTTGGGGTCGTGTTCGTAGAGCCCGCTGAGCGCCTGCCGGTACTGGGCGATGGCATCGTCGTAGCGCTCGTGGCGCACCAGTTCCTCCGCGTAGCGCTGGCGGCTGGCGACGTTGCCAGCGACGCTGGCCTCGTGCTCGTAGCGGCGCAGTTCGCGCGTCGGGTCGAGCGCCTTGCGGAAGCCGCGCGCGGTGCGTTGCGCGCCGCGGCTGCGGAACAGTTCCGGCAGGATCTCGACCACGACGTAGGCCAGAATCCCGACGAGTGCCAGCCCGGGAATAATCAGCACCCAGATCCACAGCGTATTGCGGCCGGTCTTGATGACGTGAATGATGAAAGCCGCCTGAATGAGCAGCGAGATAATGAATAGGGCCATCGAGCCTCTCTTGAAAAAGTTAGTGCGCCGCCGCTTTCGGCAACGCGAACGCCATCAGGTAGTCGCCGCGCGGGGTCCCGAGCGGCCCGTGACCGCCGGCGCTGATCACCACGTACTGCCGCTGATCGGGCCCCGCCCGGTAGGTCATGGGGGTCGCCTGGCCACCGGCGGGGAGCTTGTACTTCCACAGCTCACGCCCGGTCTCGATATCGAAGGCACGCAGGTAGCTGTCGATCGCCGCGCCGACAAACACCAGATCACCGGCCGTGGCGATGGGACCTCCCATGTTGGGCATCCCGAAGTCCCGCGTCGGCACGAACCACGGGGTCAGCCCCGCGGTCGAACCGAGCGGTATCTGCCAGACGATGCGATGACGCCGCAGGTCGACACTGGCGAGTGTGCCCCACGGAGGCGCGGTGCACGGCAGTCCCCATGGCGACAGCAGCGGTTCGCGGCGCATGCCATAGGGTGCGCCGCTCTGGCGGCCAAACTCCGCGTGCGGGTAGGCACCCGAGCGCGCCTGGGCATCGAATTCATCCGCTGGCAGCAGCGTCACCCGCATCGGCAGCTGATTGACGGCGGCGATGACGCGCTGGCGCTGCTCATCGAACGCGATGCCTCCCCAGTTCACGCCGCCGATGTAACCGGGCATCAGCAGCGTGCCGTGCAGGTCGGGCGGGGTGAATATGCCCTCGTTGCGCAGCGACCCGATGAGGTCGCGGCACTTGCCGCGGTCCCAGAAGGTGATGCCCCAGGCATCCTGCGGCCGCACCGGCGCTTGTGAGACGAGCGCGGGCAAGGTGGAGAAAGGCTGGGTTTGTGCCGCCTGCTCGCCAGGCACGCGGCTCGAGGGCACGGGCTTCTCGATGATGTCGACCAGGGGCCGGCCGCGGGTGCGCTCGAAGATGTAGAGCATCCCGGTCTTGGTCCCCTGGATCACCGCGGGTACGGGGGCGCCGTTGATCTCGACGTCGCCGAGGACCGGTTGGGCGGCCAGGTCGTAATCCCAGAGATTGTGATGCACGAGTTGCTGATGCCAGACGAGCTTGCCGGTGCCGGCTTGCGAGCACCAGCAGCGAATCCGCGAAGCGATTGGAGCCCAGGCGCAGACCGCCGTAGAAGTCAGGGCTCGCCGAGCCGGTCGGTATCAGCACCAGGCCATGCTCTTCATCGATCGTCATGACGCCCCAGGCGTTGGCGGCGCCGGTGTTCTGCGCCTGGCCGGGATTCCACTCGGCCGCCGCCGCATGGTCCGGGCCGTCGGGGATCGGATCGAAGGTCCACATCAGCAGGCCATTGCGGGCGTCGAAGGCGCGGATGACGCCGCGCTCGACGTTCACCGCACGGTTGTCGCCGATGGCCGAGCCGACGATGACGAGGTTGCCGTAGATCGCGGGGGGCGAGGTCACGAGGTACGCATCCCGATCGCGAATGCGCACGCCCTGGGTGAGATCAATCGCACCGTTGGTGCCGAAATCAGCACAAGGTCGCCCGGTGTTGGCGTCCAGCGCCAGGAGGCGTGCATCGAGGGTGCCCGTGAACACGCGTCGCCGGCACGGCCGCTCGTGCCGCGCGAAGTCGCTGTCTTCCCACAGGCTGACGCCGCGCGAGGTCACCTCAGCATAATGTCGCTCCCGGTCGATGCGCGGATCGAAGCGCCAGCGCTCCTGGCCCGTCTGCGGATCGACCGCAATCACGATGTTGGTGCCGGTTTCCAGGTATAGCGCCCCGTAGGCCAGCACCGGTGTCGCCTCGAAGGTGAGCTTGCCCGCGCGGGCGAGACCGGTCCCATGCTCACCGGTGCGGTAGGTCCACACTGGCTGCAGGTGCGTTACGTTGCCGCGATTGATCTGATCGAGGCTGGAGAAGCGCCGGCCGAAGCCGTCGCCGCCGTAAAAGCCCCAGTCGCTCGCGCCGCGCGACTGGGCGTGCGCAGGCGCCGCCGGCAGGAGCGCGCCGGCGCACAGGAGCACGACGGCGGCGGACGCGCCCGCCAGTGCGCACCCGCTTGTGGAGGTTCGGGACATGCGGGGCATTATCCGTGATCGGCTCGGCCAGCGCTTCTGTGCCCGCTTGCTGCTATTCTTCGCCCCCGTGAGTTCTACATGGGCTGCCACGCCCCGACGCGGGGCACTGGGTTTTTTTCTCACCGTCCTGTGGCTCGCCGTCCCGCCCGTGCAGGGTCAGGACGCCCCGGATCCTTCCCTCAGCGCCCGCGGCGCCCCTCATCGGCCGCGGATCGGGCTCGTGCTGTCGGGCGGCGGCGCCCGCGGCGCCGCCCACGTCGGCGTGCTCAAGGTGCTCGAGGACATGCACGTGCCGGTCGACGCGGTCGCCGGCACCAGCATGGGTGCGGTCGTCGGCGGCCTGTACGCGAGCGGGCTCGACGCGCGACAGATCGAGAAGCTCATGACCTCCAACATCTGGCAGGAGGCCTTTCGCGACCGTCCGTCGCGCGAGGACCTGACGCTGCGGCGCAAGCAGGAGGATGAGAACTTCCTGGTGAAGTTCCCTCTGGGCTTCCGCGACGGCCACGTGGTGCTGCCGCGCGGCCTGATACAGGGGCAACGCCTGACGGAGACGCTGCGTCGCCTGACGTTGCCGGTGGCGCGTATCAGCAACTTCGATGACCTGCCGACCCCGTTTCGTGCCGTCGCGACCGATCTGGAGAACGGCGACGCCGTGATCATGGACTCAGGCGACCTGACGACCGCGATGCGGGCCAGCATGTCGGCGCCAGGGGTATTTGCGCCGGTGGAGCGCGACGGCCGGCTGTTGGTGGATGGCGGCATCGCCGATAACGTCCCGGTCGATATCGCGCGCGCCATGGGTGTCGACATCGTCATCGTGGTGGACGTGGGCTTCCCGCTCCTGCCGCGGCAGCAGCTGACGAGCATTCCGGTGATTTCCAACCAGATGCTCGCGATCCTGATCCGCCGCAATGCCCAGGCACAGCTCGCGACCCTCACGCCCCGTGACATCCTGATCCAGCCGCAGCTGGGCAATGCGTCGTCGTTCGATTTCGGCCTGGTGGCGCGAGCCATCGGCAGCGGGGAGGCGGCGGCGCGGCTCAAGACCGGCGAGCTGGCGGCGCTCGGCATCAGCGCAGCGCAGATGCAAAGCTATGTCGCACGCCGTGAGGCCCCGCGCATGGCGCCGCCGGTCATCAATTTCGTCGAAGTCGAAACCGGCTCGGAACACTATGTCCCTTCGGCCGACAGCCTCTTTAAGGGACTGCTGGGCAAGCCTCTGGACCCGGATGCGGTCGCGCGGCGCGTCACCGCCGTTTACGGCCGCGGCGGCCTCGACACGCTCGACTACCACGTGGTGGGCACCGAGGACCGTTACGGGCTCGCCCTGAGCGCGCGGCCCAACTCGCAGGGTCCGGTTTACCTGCGCTTTGGCCTGAGCTTGCAGGATGATTTCGAGGGCAACTCCACTTACAGCGCGGCGGTGCGCTTCGTCGTTTCGGACGTCACGCGTAACGCCGGCGAATGGGCGACTGACCTGCAGGTGGGGAGCATCTCGCAGATCTCGACCGAGCTGTTCCTGCCGCTCGCTCAGTTCTCGGGTTGGTTTGTGATGCCGCATGTGCAGGACCTGGCGCGCAACATCGACCTGGTCTGCAACCCGCCGTCGGTCGGGCAGGCACCTTATTGCCTCTCGCAGACCTCCACCGGACAGGTGGTGCTCGCGGAATACCGCGTGCACACCTTCGATTACGGGCTCGACTTCGGGCGCCAGTTCGGCAACTGGGGCGAGATCCGCACGGGCGTGGCGCGCGAGCAGGGTCACGTGACCCTGAGGATCGGTGACCCCGAGGACCCGAACCTTGCGAATCTGCCGAACGAGCCGTGGGACACGACCAACTACTTCGTGCGCTTCACCTATGACCGGCTCGATAACATCAGCTTCCCGCACTACGGGCAGCGCGCCGTGATGCAGTGGAGCGGGGTGCACGATGTCTCCGGCTCCACGCCGGGTTCAGATCAGGTGACGCTCAACTACATCGGCGCCTGGTCCTTCGGCCGCGACACGCTGCAGCTGTCGGCTTCCGGCGGCACGACGCTGCAGTCGCAGGTCACGGACATCAACCAGTTGTTCCCGCTGGGTGGCTTCCTGAATCTGTCGGGCCTGCGCGCCGACTCCCTGCTCGGGCCCAATTTCGGCGTCGTGCGCGGCCTGTATTACCGGCAGATCGGGCGCGGCGGCCCCGGTTACCTCGACGTGCCGACCTATCTGGGGTTCTCGCTCGAGACGGGGAATGTGTGGCAGACGCGCAGTGAGGCGAGCTTCGGCAACACCCAGAAGGATGCCAGCATCTTCCTCGGCATGGACACCTTCCTTGGGCCCGTGTTCCTCGCAACCGGCTTCGACGAGCACGGCAACCAGCAGTACTACCTGTTTCTCGGCCGCACGTTCTGACAGGGGCTCAGGGATCCCCGGTAGGGACGATCGCGCGCGTCTCGGCCATCAGGATGACGGCCCGCTCCGGGGCGCGCGTACGGTGTACGACCCCCTTAGGTACCACGATTCCCTCGAAGGGCTTCAGTTCGACCGAGCGCTCCTCGAGGTCGACGAAGAAGCGGCCCTCCAGCACGAAGAAGAACTCGTCGTCGTTGTCGTGCTTGTGCCAGTGGTATTCACCCTGCATCACGCCCAGTCGAATGACCGAGTCGTTCACCTCGCACAGGCTCTGGTTGTACCAGCGCTCCTGGCACTGCGCGATGAGGCGCGGCACGTCAACGACGCTCAGCGGCGCAAACTTGATGTCGAGATAGGTGGCGTAGGGGAATGCCTCGGACGCGTTCATGGGCGAATTGCCTCCGCTGCGAGCCGCGAACCGCCTACAGGCCGCGGCTCTCGGCCAGCTTCTCGATTTTCTGAAACACCAGCGCCGGGCGGTCGCCGGAGCGCGAGTACTCGTGACGCCGGCTCATATCGCTGAGTGCCGCATCCCGCTCATCGGGCGTGGCATACCAGTGCAGTCGCTGCCACTCCGGGCCCAGCAGCTTGCGAAAGGGGTCTCCGGGGGGAAGGCTGACGCGGATCCCGTAGGGACGCAGTTTCTCGAGCGGCGGGGAGCGCAGGTTCTGCGGCTGACTGATACCCATATGAGCGGCGAGCTTACGGTGCGCTCCCGCAGCACGGCAAGCCTCGGGAGCGGACTTGACTTGCCTGCGTTGCAGCTTGAGTCGCGTGGTTCTGATCCCCACACTACTGGACCCCGGCAGAAGGAGTGCGCCCCATGGCCCTGTTTGGCAAGAAATCGACCCTCCCGTCGTCTGAGCAAGCCCTCCCGGGGCGCGCCATTGCGCTCAAGGTTGCGCCCGATCACTTCGTGAACGGTCATCGCATCGTGCCGCCCTTTCCGGCCGGGCTGCGAACAGCGGATTTTGGCCTGGGATGTTTTTGGGGGGCGGAACGGCTCTTCTGGAACCTTCCCGGGGTGTACTCCACGGCCGTCGGCTATGCCGGGGGCTTAACGCCGAATCCGACCTATGAAGAGGTGTGCACCGGGGCGACCGGACACGCTGAAGTCGTGCGCGTCATCTATGACCCGCAAAAGACCGATTACGAGGATCTGCTGAAGGCGTTCTGGGAAGCGCACGATCCGACCCAGGGGATGCGCCAGGGCAATGACGTCGGCACGCAGTACCGCTCCGCGATTTTCGTCCATGACCCGGAGCAGCGAAGAGCTGCGGAAGAATCGCGGCGCGCCTACCAGGCGCAGCTATCGGCCGCCGGTCATGGCACGATTACGACCGAGATCAGGGACGCGCCTGAGTTCTTCTACGCAGAAGACTATCACCAGCAGTATCTGGCGAAGAATCCGAATGGCTACTGCGGGATAGGGGGCTGCGGAGTTCCCTTCAAATCTGCGGAGTTACAGGTGGGTGAGAAGGCGTAGTCGTTGGATGATTTGGTTTCCGTCAGGAAGCCAAGGGGTTACCAAAACGATATGTGTTTTTCTGCGCCGGCCCGCTGGTCGAAGTGCCGGTGATGATCGGCCTCGTCAATGTCTCGCTTTGGTTTCGGAGTAAATATTTCGTCTCAACCTCAGCACATTCATCGGGCCGTGCCGCATGATCCGGTGCGCGAGAAAGGCGCCGCTATGCAAAGTTCGGGCTTGCCGCCGCTCACTGGACCGATGACCAACTGATCGATTAGATGCTGGCTCGTCCCATCCGGATTAATCGCCCAATTTTGGTGACACGGTGGGGCGTCAATCTCTGCCAACCGTCCGGCGGTATTGGAGATGCACAGATGAGAGTGGTGGTGACTCCATACATGGGGACCTTCACGGATGTGATTGTGTGGGTTCAGGCTGAACTGCCGGAGTCCGATAAGTTTCGCTGACCAGTTTGGACAGCTCGGCAAAACCGATCGGCGGGAGAGTCAGCCAAGGAACGGTGAAGATGCGTTTGGCTAGCTCCTTGGACATCCGTTCCATCTGTTTGCGTTCACCAGCCAGACGCGCCGCCAGCAAGGGGTCGCGGGTGCCGGCCGCCAGAACGCTTTTGTTAAGCACCCAAGCGTAGGGCTCGATGCTGGCGCGCCGGAGGTCGTCCTGCAGGGCGGCGGCCTGCGTAACCGGGGTCACTTCCGGCAAGGTTACCAGAATGATCTTCGTGTACGCAGCGTCCTGCAGCCTCATCAAAGGCGTAACGATGTGCGCGGCGCCGTGCCCTTCGAGCCCTCGCATCATTTGCCGGTGGTAGGCGCCTGTCGCATCCATCAGCAGCAGTGAGTGTCCGGTGGGTGCGGTGTCCAGCACCACGAAGGCGCTGCGCCCTTCGCTGACGATGCGCGAGAAGGCGTGGAACACCGCAACTTCCTCGGTACACGGAGAGCGCAGGTCTTCCAGCAACAACGCTTGCTCCTGCACGTCAAGACCGGGTGATTTGGCCGCCATGATCTTGTCAACATAGCGCTGCGTTTCGACCTTCGGGTCGATGCGGTCCACACGCAACCCCGGCACCTCGCCATCGAGCGTTCCGGCAAGATGCGCAGCCGGATCCGTGGTGCTCAGGTGGACGGTTTTGCCGCGCTGGATCAGTCCAAGGGCCAAGGCGGCGGCCACCGTCGTCTTGCCGACGCCGCCTTTGCCCATCACCATGATCAGCCCATGACTTGCGGCGGCCAGCTCGTCGGCTAACGCGCCCAAGCCCTGAAATTGCTCGACGCGGTCGACGGCCGCAGCTTCGATCGGTGCGATCCGGTCCTCGCCGACGGAAAGCAGCGCACGCAAGGCGGGCAAGCCGACCGTGTCGAACGCCCGCAACGGCACGCGGTCCTGCGGCAAGGCACGTAGTGCCTGGGGATCTCGGCCAGCGCTTGCTGGCCCAAGGCCTCGATGGCACAGGCCACTGCGTCGGTGCGCTCGCCGGCGTGAAACACGCCGTTGATCGCCAGGCGCTGATTGTTCAAGCCCAGCGCATGCAACTCTTCGGAAGTGCGTGCCGCTTCGGCCATCGCGCCTTTGTCCGGCCGGGTCACGAGGATCACGGTGGTCTGCATCGGATCGGTTAGGGCCGCAAGCGCGGTCTTGAAGCGCCCCTCCTGCATCTTCAGTCCAGAATGCGGCCCAAGGCACGAGGCTCCGCGATCGTTTCCATCCAGAAACCCACTCCAGGCCTTGGGCAGGCTGAGCAGGCGCAAGGTGTGCCCCGTCGGTGCCGTGTCGAAGATGATGTGATCGTAGGGTTCGGCATCGTCGGACAACAGGGAAGCGAACTCGTCGAAGGAGGCGATTTCCGTGGTGCAGGCCCCCGACAATTGTTCGCGCACGGTCGAGAGTTCGGTTTCGCTAGCACCGGCGCCCATCTGCGCGATGACGCGCTGCCGATAAGACTCGGCCGCCGTGTCAGGATCGATGTTCAGCACCGACAGATCGGGCGCACCGGGTACGGCCGTGGGTGTGTTGCGAAGTTCGATCCCCAGCATCTCATCCAGGTTCGACGCCGCATCGGTGCTGACCAGCAGAACCTTCTTGCCTGCGTCGGCCAGGGCGAGGGCCGCCGCGGTCGATAGCGACGTTTTTCCAACGCCGCCTTTGCCGGTAAAGAATAGATGTCGTGTCGGCTGGCTCAGAAAACCCATGAAGCCGGGCTTCAACCATCCTTGAATTTCGTCATGCGATGGCAGGCCGCCGGTGTGCATGATCTTGCCATCGATGATCACGGCAGGTGTCGCGTGGACGCCATGGCGCTGTATCTCTTCGGGGTTCTGAACCTTGTTGATGTCAACCGCGACACCTAAGTCTCGGGCAACCCGTTCGATCATGCCGATCGTGACGCGGCACTTGCTGCAACCCGATCCCAAGACTTTGATTTCCATCTCGATGGCCTCGCGCGCTATTGATCGGCAACGCACTTGCTTAACCTGCCCGCCGGCGGTGGAGTGACGCATAAACCGCCAAGGCATCGAACTATTCTACGCGTATCGAGGTTGACGCTGCCGAGTTGATATATCTGCACCACGCCGACGCGGACACCATAGGTAAAATGAAGGGCGGCGGTGCGGCGCGCGTTATAGGCATCAGACGTCAGATCCTGTCTGTTCGCAGGAATTTTACGAGACGCGGTACCAGTGATGCGACGGGATTGAACCCTAATGCATTCGCCAGAAGCAGGAACCATCCCACGACGGTCCAAGCGATCAATAAATTGAACAGAAATAGCTGTCCTATCGAGTAGATCAGTGGCTTTCCCTGCCGAACCCTCTATCAGCCAACGAGGGCCGGGGCGAAGTACAACAGCCAGAACATTAGACCCTTCATAGGAGTTTCCTTAGATCCACGCCATGCTTTGCGATCAGGATACAGAGACAACGCGGTCTATACACGCATTGAGTAATGATGCAGCGCACTCAGGTAGCAGATAGCCGACCACTCTCTGCTTCGATCTATTGCGTCGCGGCTGGGCAGTCAAGTTCCGTGAGGGCAGGAATCGGAACTCGCGCTGTAGGTTAGATCACTGATCGAGTTCCCCCGGTTTTTCCGTTGCCAATGACTTGCAGCGATGAGCTATTGCCGTGCAAGGTCGATTCAGTTGCGATCAGCCGGGGAGGCGATTCCGCCGCGTCGGGTCTAAAATAAGTCCTCGGCGCTCGGTCGAAGACCGCGGACGCTGCTACTGGCAGCAGTTGCGTGATGTCACTGCGAGGAAAGGACATGGCAATCAAACACAAGGTCGTATCGGAAGACGCTTGGCTCAAGGCGCGCAAGAAGCTATTGGCGAAGGAAAAGAAGTTCCTGCGGATGCAGGACGCCTTGAGTGCTGAGCGCCGCAGCCTACCGTGGGTCAAGGTCACCAAGCCGTACGTGTTCGAAGGCCCGGACGGCGAAGTGACGCTGGGGGAGCTCTTTGACGGCCGCAGTCAACTCGTCGTCTATCACTTTATGTTCACGTCCGAAAGTGAAGCGGGGTGTCCTCACTGTTCTTTGCGTGCCGACGGGTTCAACGGCATCAACGTTCACCTGCAACATCGCGACGTAACGATGGTCGCGATATCCCGTGCTCCTTATAAGAAGTTGGCTGCATATCGGCGACGGATGGGCTGGAGCTTTCCGTGGGTGTCGTGCGGCGATACGGATTTCAATTTCGACTTCAACGTATCCTTCACGGCCGACGCCATGGCACAGGGCACCACGTTCTTCAACTATGCGAAGCAGTCGCCGGGTAACAGCGAGCGGGAAGGGCACAGCGTGTTCTTCAGGGACGGACGGGCCAACATCTTCCACACTTACTCGTGTTACTCGCGTGGCAATGAACCGCTCAATCTTCATTACCACTATCTGGACATGGTGCCGAAGGGCAGGGATGAGAATGGCCGTGGGCCATTCTGGGTACGTCGGCACGACGAGTATGGGAACTAGCGCCGGCTCGGCGCGCGGCAGGTATTCGAATCCACAAGGTCGTCATTTGCGACTGGCCTCTGGTAAAAACCGGACTCGGTATAATTGGAACTCTTGCCTGGAGTACCGGGGACAGGACCATGAATAAGCCTCAAGTGAGACAAGGCGAATCGGCATCGGAGCTCATCTCGAAAAGGATCGCCGAACTCGATGATTGGCGCGGGGAAACGCTCAGCAGAATGCGCAAGCTCGTCATGGAGGCAGATCCGGATGTGGTCGAAGAGTGGAAGTGGATGGGCACTCCGGTCTGGTCGCATGACGGCATCATCTGTACCGGCGAATCCTACAAGAGTGTCGTGAAGCTCACCTTTGCCAAGGGCGCGTCTTTGAAGGATCCGGCCCGTCTCTTCAATTCCAGTCTCGACGGCAACGTGCGTCGCGCGATCGACATTCATGAAGGCGAGGCGGTGGACGGCCCCGCCTTCAAGACGCTCGTTCGCCAGGCGGTCGCCCTCAATAGTTCTGGCAAGTCGAATCGTTCGAAGAAAGCGAAGTCCTAAGGGATTCCGCCGCGCTGGCATCGACGTTGCGAGCGTGCACCTGAGCGGTGCGTTGTGGCTGCTCAGCAGCGTGACCGGCTAAGCGCGGCCTGAGCAGCTCCCCTAGAAATCCGTCTTCCCGAAGCGCGCGAATCCCTGGTTGACGCCGGGGGGGTCGAGGACCGTCAGGTCAAGGTCGATTGGTGCACCAATCCAATGACCGAGATGCGTGTGATCGGCGAGATCATCGTGTGTCAGCGGGTGCATGAGCGCAGTGAGGCCGGAGTCGCGCACGATGCCTTCGATCGTGGGCACGAGACCCGCCGTGAAATGAACCTCGAACTGCGGTATGGGATGCGGGCCCACCTTGTGATCCCGCAGTTCACCGATGAACCGCAGTTGTGGAAATGTTCCCGACTGCCTGAGTCTGAGCAGGCGTTCGCGCAATGTCGCTGCGTGAGCGCGATCGCCGCAGGTGTAGTAAACATGAGCGTGCCAGGGAGCGTCGCTGTCGTTCATTCTGCGTGCCTTTCCGTTCACAGCTCTTACAGTGGCGGGCTCAGGATTGCCACTGGTCAGGGTGGCGACCCGAGGCAATCAACTACGGGATGACTTCGAGAACTTGCTTCAAGGCTCGTCGTGATTCCTGAGCGGCGCGTCCCCAGCTCTGTCTTCCGGAGAGCTCGCTGTGCCCAAACGCGATCCGCCCATAACGTTCGCGGATCACCTCGAGGGGCGCGGTGGCTCCGCCCGCTCCAAAGTAGAAGCCGGGCTGGGGCGCGATGTAGGCGTGACCCCAGCGATTGATCACGATGCCGGCGATGTCACGCTTGGCGTTGAACCCCGCACCGCCGAACATCCGCTGCAGCTGCCGGCGGATCTGCAGCTCGAATTCCGCATAGGTGGTACCGAACAGCATGGTGCGTGCGGTGCTGGTCTGGGCGGCGATCGGAATGCCTGCCTGCGGAAACCCGACGTAGAGGGTCAGCATCGCAGGCTTGGCGGGATCGAGCGGCACCGGGACGCCGTCGATCCTCATCGGTTGGCGAATGTTCACGAAGAAGCCGAATCCGTCGAACCAATGCGCGGCGGACACGCCGAGTTTGGCGAACGCATGCCAGTTGTGCACGGCCACGTTAGCCACGAGGATCGGCGCATGGTGAAACTGCGCATACGCGGCGACGTATGCCGGCGGCAGGTCGCGTACGATGTGTCGCGTGATCCAGCCTCCCGCGGCGACGATCGCGGCGCGCCCGCGCACCCGCTGCAGCTCACTACCGACGGCGTACGTTACGCTGACGCCTTGCGATGTCTGCGGGTCACCCTCGTGCCGCACGGCGACGGCGGTGGCACCAAGGCGGATGCGCGTGCTCTGCGGCCGGTCGAGTGCCGCAAAGTCGATTGGCGCATACAGCACGTCCGCAAATGACCGCGAACCGGTGATTGCCTCCGGGAGCATCGCCTTGACGATGTGGCGCAGGATTGCCGCATTGCCACCCGGAAACGAGAACGTGTCGTCAGAAATCACGTTCTCGCCAGTGCCGGGGAGCCCGAGCAGCTTTGCCGCGTAGGCGGAGATCGCATCCGAGCTGACACCATAGTCGCCCGTCGCGACCAGCGGATCTGACAGGCGGAACACCTGCCGGGACAGCCCGAGCTCGCGGGTGATCAGATCGCCATAGGACATCGAATCCAGCCAGCGATCCGTGGAGGCTTCGTCACCGTGCGTGAGGACCGGCGCGTGCTTCTTCCAGGCGAGCCAGTCGCGTCGGACCTCGGCTGGAATCGGCGCGCGGGCGAGATCATCAGACCACGGGTCGACGACCCAAGCTTGTCGGTGGGCAAATGGGGTGTCAAAGAAATAGCCCAGCGAA
This sequence comes from uncultured Pseudomonadota bacterium, assembly GCA_963727305.1. Classification (GTDB taxonomy): domain Bacteria; phylum Pseudomonadota; class Gammaproteobacteria; order Steroidobacterales; family Steroidobacteraceae; genus 13-2-20CM-66-19. Next base: position 823,115 of record CAVSFM010000016.1, on the reverse strand, counting down.
CTGCCGCGTTCATTCCAGAACATCGGGTCGTAGTTGTCCCGTGCGAATTTCAGCGACGCCGCGGCACCGCTCGGCCGCACGAAGTCAAATGAGCGCGGCATGCCGATCTCATCCCAGAGTCCGGCAACGTGCGCGTACGAGTTGTCCGCCTGCGGCACGATCGCGTCGTTGGAACCCTGGGGGCCCGTCAGCATGACGCCGTCGACCAGCATCTGATTCTGCTTCGCCTCGCCGCCGAAGACCGGATGATTCTCGAGAACGAGGCAGCGTCCGTTCGGGCGCGCCTTGCGAAATTCGTAGGCTGCGATGAGGCCCGAGAATCCGCCGCCCACGATAATCAGGTCATATAGCTCGTCCACCTCGGCAGCGGTGGCGATCCTTGCCTCGTAGATGCCGTCGCGTACGCCGTGCGCCGCGTTGACGACGGAGGCGATGTTTCCGTTGGATCGTGCATAGTCACCGATCCCGGCGTAACCGTTCCATTGGGATGTGAGGCTCTGTGCAAAGGACGGCGCGGCCGTGCTCAGCAGGAGGGCACCGGAGCCTATGAGCGTCGACCCGATGAAGTCGCGCCGGGTGATGCTTGCGTCAAGTCCGAGGGAGTGCGATTCGTCACTCATGGCTTAGGTGTCTTTCGCAGTCGGCGCGCATAGTTCAATGGTAGCAACAGTGAGGGCGTGGTGCCTCGCCGACCTTTTCGGAATAGACGCGGGCCTGCAAGGGCAACACCAAGATCTTTCGCCGCAAGTCCGATACAAAGCGGTGCCTTCCGGCTAAAGGCACACCAAATAACCCAGCGTCAGATACACTCGCTTCGACGCATAACCTTGTTGGGGATCGTTTGAAATTCAAAAAGTATTCAGCCGTGTTCGCTCTGGTACTCGTCGGGGGCTGGTTGAGCGGCGGGGCGCGTGCGGACGGGTTTCCAGTTACCCGGATTCCCGCTCCGGGCGGCGAGGTGGTGTTTGCCAATCCGGGCGAGCGCGAAGAAATGTACGACCAGTTGCATTACGCCGCCGCACGCAGGGCGGGCGACTTCGTCTATCTGTCCGGGGTCGAAGCGGGGCCGTTCGAGAAGGGGGATGGGACCGACGTAAACGCCCTGAAGGTGCAGCTGCGGCGCGCGTTTGAGGCCATCCGGGCGAGTCTGGTCGCCTCAGGAGCCGACTTCTCCCAGGTCGTACAGATGGAGACCTTCCACAACTGCCATAACAAGCACAATTTTACGGGCGACTTCCAGGCGCAGCTCGACGCAATGATCGCGGTGAAGGCTGAGTTCATGAAGCCGCCGTATTCGACGTGGAACGCGTTCTGTATCGATCGTCATTACAGCGAGCGGACCGTAGTAGAAATCGTCGTGACCGCGTACGCACCAAAGGTGAAACCGTAGGAGCACTGCAGTTCGCCTCGCGCGCCGCGCCTGAGACTGAAGTATCGTAGGCAGGTAGCGGTCGCACTCGACCCTCAGCTCGTGGAGATTGCCATATGGTTGCTGGACGCCAGCCGGGACACCTCTTCGCCGGCGTTGTCGCCTTACTCGCGGGGCTGGCGCTGCCCCAGCTCGTAACCGCAGCGACGCCGGAGGTCAGTGAGGCCAGTGAGGCTTATCCCAAGGCGTACGGCCTGTACGTCGACTTGCATGAGCATCCGGAGCTTTCGACCCAGGAGACGCGAACGGCGGCCAAGCTCGCCGGCGAGTTACGTGCGCTGGGCTACACCGTGACCGAACACGTGGGGGGCACGGGAATCGTCGCAATCCTCAAAAACGGGCCCGGGAAGACGATAATGCTGCGCACGGAACTCGATGCGCTTCCGGTCGAGGAGAAGACCGGGCTGTCGTTCGCCAGCAAGGTGCGCGCTAAGGACCCGGCGGGGCATGAGGTACCGGTCGGGCACATGTGCGGCCACGACCTGCACATGAGCGCGCTGGTGGCGACCGCGGGGATCATGGCCCGCACCCGCGATTCCTGGCATGGAACGCTGATACTCATCGGGCAACCGGCCGAGGAAACCGTCGGGGGTGCTGAGGCGATGGTCCACGACGGACTCCTGACGCGATTCCCGCGTCCCGACGCCATCTTGGCGCTGCACGTCGGCAACGAGCTGCCCGCAGGCCAGGTGGGCGTCATCTCCGGGGCTTATGACACCAATGCGGATTCACTGCGCATCACCATTTACGGCAAGGGCGGTCATGGCTCGGCCCCGCATACCACGGTCGATTCGATCGTGATCGCGGCCCGCACCATACTGGCACTGCAGACCATCGTGTCCCGCGAAGTGAAGCCGGGTGAGTTTGCGGTGGTCACGGTGGGCTATGTCACGGCCGGTACGAAGAACAACATCATCCCCGATTCGGCCGAACTTGGTCTGACCGTGCGCAGCCGCAGCACCGCCGTACGCAAACAGGTTCTCGAAGCGATTACCCGGATTACCAATGCGGAGGCGCAGGCGGCGGGTGCGCCGCGGGCGCCCGCCATCGACCACTACGAGGCGGCGGATGTCGTCTACAACGATCCGGCGCTGGCGCAGCGTCTGCGCACCGCCCTGGAGCGCGCCCTCGACAAGGAGCACGTCGTCACGCAGGAGCCGATTACGGCTTCCGAGGACTTCTCGGTCTTCATCGAGCAGGGGATCCCGGGATTTTATCTGGGTCTGGGAGGCGCAGATCCGCAGAAGTATGCGCAGGCGGAGGCAAACGGCACGCACCTGCCGTCCAATCACTCATCGCTCTTCGCGCCCGATATAGATCCCGCGCTGCACATGGCAATCGCGGCCGAGGTTGCGATGCTGCGCGAGCTGCTCGGGCGCGACGGCTCCGGCGCTTAGCCCTTCGGCAGCGCGATCGGCCGATCCCGCAGCAGCAGCACCCAGTCGCCGTTCTCCATGAGCGCTTCGCGGCCGAGCTCGCGAATCAGTGCCCGCTCGCTCTGATCGCGGTCGGGCGCTGCCGGGCTCGCCTCCAGACGGGCCATTGCAGACTCCGCCCGGTCGAAGATGGCCGCGAACCGGCTGTACTGGTGTGCCTGACTGCGCATGCCGAATCGCTCGCCGTAAGCCTCCCACAGTGCCGCGGCGATTGGCGCGAAGCCCATGATCAGCACCAGCCAGTGGAGCGTGTGCCCTGCGGGCTCCAAGTGATTCCAGAAGACCACCAGCGACGTGGTCGCCAGCAGACCCACGGCGAGGAAAATGGCGGACGTGCGCTCCACGCGGTGAATGCGTGCCATCAGCGACGTGGCGCGTCTCCGGTAGTACTGGGCCTGGCCATGCACCCAGTGGCGCTGCACGAGCTCCGGGCACGCCTGCGTGGGCGGGGGCAGGGCACTTGCCCCGCGCAGGGCATCCCGGATCCAGCGCAACTCATCGAGCTGTTTGCGCAGGTAACTGGCTGCGGCGCTGTCGTTGAGGCCGGCCAGGCGCCAGTAGAACTGCACGCGCAGCGCTTCGGCGAGCGCCCGATAGTCAAGATAGCGGCCCTGGGCATCAAGTCGCTTCTGCCACAGGTATAACCCGACGAGTGCCGTGAAGATCAGCAGGTAAATCACCGGCAGTGCGCGGCGGTTCATGAGCTCCGCATAAATCTCGAAGGTCAGCGCGAGCGCCAAGGCAAGGCCGATGACCAGCCGCAGCACCGCATGGGTGAGGCGCTGGTAACCGCGCGCCAGCGTATCGGCGCTCGCGAAGGTGGTCGCCAGAGTTCGGTCGCCAATAGGCCGGTCCTGCACCTGCGGCAGCAGGCCCGCGGCATCGGCAAGCAGCGCCTGCGGCACCGGCACCTTGAGCGCATCGCGATTGAAGCGATCGATGCGGCTCGAGACCGTGCGCAGCAGCTCGGCGCTCGAGTCGCGCGGGAACAGCCACTGTGCCGGCACGTCGGCGCTGCCGCCGCTGCCCGCTCTGGGTGCATGAATGCGATACACCGGGCCGCAGTCATCGGCATCCAGCGCGCGGTCGTCCGAGTGAATCTGGCCCTCGAGCTTGAAGCGCACGACCTCCGCGGTGCCGGCTACCGCGTTGTTCCGCACACCATCCCACAGCGCGAGCAACAGATGGCACTTGCTGGCGATCCAGACTCCGACTTCGCGGTACTGAGCATCGCGCAACTCCTGCGCCGTGGCTTCCGGAGCGGTCCCGGGAGGCGGTAACACGAATACGTTCGCCGACGGCACGCGCGCGAGAATTGCGCGAAATTCGGCCAGCGAATCCGGGAAGTCGCGCTCGTATTCTTCCTGGGCCATCGGCAGCGGCACGATCAGCTCGTACCCTTGCGCCAGGGCGACCTCCGCCGCCAGCCGATCCGCACCCTCGGCGAGCGACGAGATCATGCGCAACGGCGTCGACGGGTAATGCTTGCGCAGGTAATCGAACAGTTCCTGGATGCGCGCGCAATAGAGGGGGCGGTCGCGCCGCTCGAGGTGGCGATGCCCCACCGCGCCGATGACCAGCGGCAGCGGCCCTGAAGGACCCGTCGACCGGGCGTTAAGCGCTGTCTCGCTCAAGGAGTCGGCCGCGAGAGCATCCGGCAGGCGCTGATGAACTGGGCGCGCGCGGGATCGGAGTCGATCTCTGCGGCCAGGCTGCCCACCAAATGCTCCCAGTCCTGCGCCTTTGCGGCAGCGCGCCTCACCAGATGATGCGCGAGCGGGCCGATGTGATGTGCGAGGTGCCTCTCGAGCGACTGCAGCTGTTGCGCACCCAAGACCATCGGCGCGGTTGCCTCAGCACGGTCCGGCGCGGCACCGCTCGCTGCAGCCGGCGCCACGGACGCGCCTGCAGCGGGAGCCCCCAGGCGCGCGATGACGTGCGCGCAGAGGCGCTCGTAATGCGCCTCGCGTGGGGCGGGGAAGCCGTCGAGCCAGTGCTGTGAGCTGAGGAAGTACTCCAGACTCTTGGAAGGGGCGAGGTCCTCCAGGCGGAAGGGCAGCACGGGCAGCTGCTTGTGGATGGCGCGCTCGACCTCGCGGCGCACCTGGGGGGAGGCGTTGCTGTGGGCGGAGAACACGAGCAGCATCAGGCGCGCGGCGGAGATGGCGTCGATGATCTCCTCGGCCCACTCCGCGGCCGGGGAAATATCCCGTGGCGCGATCCACACGCTCAGGCCACGCGCCTCCAGGCGCGCGACCAGCTCGAAGGCGCAGTCACGGTCGGGGACGGAGTAACTGACAAACACGTCCCGGGGCATCTAGCTATCCAGCATCTTCAGCGCCTTCATGAGGCTCGTGCGCATGCGATTGAACGAGTGCGCCAGTTCCACGAGTTCCGTGCTGCCGCGTGCCGGGATCTCGCCCATCGCGGAGTTACCGAGGCTGACCTCATCCGCAATGTGCACCATGCGACGCACCGGACGCACGACCGCGTAGTAGAGCACGACGTTCACGATCACCAGCGCGGCGGTAAGAATCGCGATGATCGCGCGCATGACGCTGTGGTACATGTGGTCGGCGTTGGCGGTAGCGGCGGCGAGCGGCACGGAAACCACCTGCGCACCGACGATCTCGTTGGGTTGCCAGCCGAAGCCGTTATTGCTGCCGTAGCGCGCCAGCAGCGTTGCCGGCGCAGCCGCGGGCACGCTGTGGCAAACCAGGCACTTCGGCTCCGCGGTAATCGGGCGCGCGAGGTAGAGCGAGCGGCCCATGGGAGTATCGCGCTCGCCGATGATCTCGCGCGTAGGCGGGTCGTTGCGGAACTGCTGCACGAGGTCCCCCTCCCAGTCGGCGGCACGATCACGCAGGTTGGTGGGATTCAGCGTGGCTTCGCGGTACGCATACTCCGGGTGGTGTGCGCGCAGTTTGAGGAAGTTCTGCGTCGCCGCGTACGAGGGTACGCTCTGGGGCAGGAAGTCCTTCGCCATCTGCGCGTTCAGCAGCGGCACGATCTCCTCGGAGGTATAGGCGCGCATCGACAGGGCGCTATCCATCATCAGGCCGGCCTCGCGCAGGGCCTCGCGCTTTGCGTTTCCCTGCAGCATCGAGTAGCAGCTGGCGCCTACACCGACCGCCGCCAGCGCAAAGGCCGTCGTCAGCGCCAGATTGATGCGGACCAGCAGGTTCATTGATTGTTGCGCCGGCCGGCCACCCTGCGCGGCAGTGTGCCAGAGTTTCCGCGGCGCTCGCAACGCGCGTCCCGCAGCGCAACCCCGGCACCGGCGGGAGCCGCCATCGCAGTGCGAGGCTCAGGCAACAATTGCTGGATTCCTAAAGAGAGCCGAAGACTTTTTTGATGAGCGCACTCGCCTGGCCCATCGGATCTGCGCGGATCTGATGCTCCTCCTCGGCGATGCGGCTGAAGAGCCCATCGAGCGCTTTGGCGGTCACGTAGTCGTTCAGGTTCGCGTCCTGCGCGGGGATCAGGCCGAACTGTGCCACCTTGCCAGCGTACTCGTCGTACTGCGCCGCCAGCCCGAGTTTGGCGGTTTCCGCCGCCACGATCGGTTTGAATTTCGCCGTGAGCTCGGTGCTCGTGGTCTTGCGGAAGTAGGCCGTAGCGGCACCGTCGCCTCCGGCAAGGATATTCTTGGCGTCCGCCAGGGTCATCTGCTGCAGCGCGTGCTTGAAGATGGGCTCTGCCTGCGCGACCGCCTGCTCGGCGGCGTGGTTCATGGTGGCCTTGAGCTGGTCTGCCTCACTGCCCATGCCGAGCATGCGCAGGCCGCTTTCGGCCTTGTTGAGCGGCGCGGGCAGCGGGATGGCCACCTTGGGATCTTTGAGGAAGCCGTTCTTGGCGCCCAGCTGTGCGACCGCCACGTCGATTCCCTGAGTAAGCGCGGCGCGCAGCCCGGCGGCGGCGTCCTTGGAGCTCAGAGCGTCCAGGGTTGACGCCGAGGCGAGGGTGCAGGCGATGACGACAGGTGCGAGCAGCAGTGACGGGCGGCAGTGGTGATCCATGGCATCCTCCCTGTTGGCACGAGTCTAGACTTCCTTCTTCCCAAAGCCTATTAGTACGCGCCGACGCCCCCGGTCCAAGAAGATGCACAGCGACGATCACGGCTTCCAACACATCATCGAACGCGAAACCGGCCTGCAGCGGCGGCTGAGTGCCGGGCGGCTGTCCATGATTGCCATCGGCGGGGCGATCGGCACCGGCCTCTTTCTCGGCAGCGGTTTCGCGATCGGGCTCGCGGGCCCCGCGGTGCTGGTGAGCTATGCCATCGGTGCGCTCATCGCACTGCTGCTGATGGGATGCCTTGCGGAGATGACCATCGCGCACCCCACCAGCGGTTCCTTCGGCGCCTATGCCGAATACTATGTGGGTCCTCTGGCTGGCTTCCTGGTGCGCTACGCGTACTGGACCTGCATCGTGCTCGCCGTGGGCACCGAGGTGACGGCGGTGGCGCTCTACATGCACTTTTGGTTTCCGCGCCCGCCGGCGTGGCTGTGGATTGTCGGGTTCTCGACCCTCTTGATTGCCGTCAACGCCCGCAGCGTCAATTGGTTCGGCACGGTCGAGTACTGGTTTTCCGCCACCAAGGTGGTGGCGATCGTGGTCTTCATCGTGCTCGCCTCCTATCTCCTGTGGCGCGCGCCGGGCGCGCCAGCTGCGGACGCCGCGGTCATCGGGTGGCGCAACTACACCGCCTACGGTGGCTTCCTTCCCCACGGATGGTGGGGAGCGTGGGTGGCAGTCATCGTCGCCATTTTCAGCTACCTGAGCATCGAGATGATCGCGGTCGCGGCCGGCGAGGCGCGGGAACCGCAGCTGGCGGTGCGCCGCGCGTTTCGCTCTACGGTGCTGCGGCTCATCTTGTTTTACCTGGTAACGCTCGCACTGATACTCGCCATCGTGCCGTGGACGCACGCGGGGCTCGATGAAAGCCCGTTCGTGAAGGTGATGCGCGCGCTCGCGGTGCCGGGAGCCGCGGGCATCGTCAATTTCGTGATCCTGATCGCGGCGCTCTCGGCCATGAACAGCCAGCTCTACATCACCACCCGCATGATGTTCAGCCTGGCACGCGCCGGCCAGGCACCGCGCCGTTTCGGCGCACTCAGCGCTCGCGGCGTGCCGGCCCAGGCGCTGTTGTTGTCGAGCATCGGGATCGCGTGCGCCACGCTCTTGAGCGTGGTGGCGCCGCACTCGGCTTACCTGCTCATGGTATCGATCTCCGCGTTCGGCGCCATGTTCACCTGGATGATGATCTTCATCACGCACTTCTTTTTCAGACGCGCGCGCGCTGCACAGCCCACGACCGGGTTTCGCATGGTCGGCTTTCCCCTCACGACGCTGCTGGGGGCGGCGCTCATGGCTGCGGTGCTGCTGACCACGGCCTTTACCGAGGCGTTCCGCCTCACCCTGGTGTTCGGCGTGCCCTTTATCGGCGTGCTGTGCTTGATCTTCCGCTGGCGCAACGCTCGCGCTGCATCCAGCTCGCGCGCTCACTGAGGACTGGATGACGCCGCGGCGCGCGGAGCCGGTTTAGCCGGCGCACTCCTGCGGAGTAAGCTGTGGCATCACTCAAGGAGGCGCCGCCATGCCCGTGCAACCGATCCCGGATGGATACCATACCGTCACTCCCTATCTCATCGTCGACGGCGCGGCAGGCGGCGATTGAGTATTACCGCACAGCCTTCGGCGCCAGCGAGCTTCTGCGCATGCCCGATCCGCAGGGCAGGATCGGGCATGCCGAGATCAGAATCGGTGACTCGGTCATCATGCTCGCAGACGCGCACCACGAGATGGGCTATCGCGGACCGCGCACCCTCGGGGGCACGAGCGTCAGCATCCTGCTGTACCTTGCGGACGTCGATGCGGTGTTCGAGCGCGCCATCAGCGCAGGTGGCAAGGCGCTGCGCCCGGTTGCCGACCAGTTCTACGGCGATCGCATGGGCACCCTCGAGGATCCGTTCGGTCACGTCTGGACCCTTGGCACGCACATCGAGGATGTGTCCCCCGAGGAGATGAAGCGGCGCATGGCCGCGGCGCACGCCTGAGTGAGACATTCGCCCCCGTGAACCAGGGTGCATTCGCGTGGCGTCGCCGACGCACGCGACTGCCAGGGGCGTTGCGTTGGCGCAGTACGCCGATACAGAATGACTTAAAGCCCGTAAACGGGTGACAGGGGAGTAGGGCCTCAGTCCTGCCAGCGCAGCAGGCTATGGCCATCCATGGTTTTCAACTCGCTCACGTTCATCGTGTTCTTCGCCTGCGTGCTTGCCCTGCACTCGCTCCCACTGCCCTGGCGAGCGAAGAAGGTCAACCTGCTGATCGCCAGCTACCTCTTTTATTCGGCGTGGAACCCTCCCTTTGTGATCCTGCTGTGGGTGTCGACGGTCGTCGACTGGTACGCCGCGCAGGGGCTGGTCAAGGCGCGCCGCCAGGCGGGCCGCCACGCCTGGATGCTGCTCTCGGTGGTCGCCAATCTCGGCATGCTGGGCTACTTCAAGTACGGCCAGTTCCTCCTCGACAGCTTCAGCACGCTACTGGGTACGTTCGGCATCGCCTACCACCCTGCGCACTACGACATCGTGCTGCCGGTCGGAATCTCGTTCTATACGTTCGCCACCATGTCGTACACGCTCGATGTGTACCTGCGGCGCGCCGCGCCGGCGCAGAACCTGCTCGACTATGCGCTGTTCGTCACGTTCTTTCCGCATCTGGTCGCCGGACCGATCATGCGGCCCACCGAGCTCGTGCCGCAGTTCGCCGCGCCGCGGCGGGCGAGCGCCCAGCAACTGCGCTTCGGGCTGGCGCTGATGACCATCGGGCTGTTCAACAAGGTCGTGCTGGCCGACACGTTCCTCGCCAAGGCGGCCGAGCGCGTCTACGACGGTTCGCACCTGCCCGGGGCACTGGATGCCTGGGCCGCCACGCTCGCCTTCAGTGGTCAGATCTTCTGCGACTTCGCCGGCTATTCGACCACCGCGATCGGGGCGGCCCTGTGCCTGGGCTTTGCCATGCCGGACAACTTCCGCTTCCCGTACGCCGCCGTCGGTTTCTCGGATTTCTGGCGGCGCTGGCACATCACACTGTCCTCCTGGCTGCGGGACTATCTATACATTCCCCTCGGCGGCAATCGCCACGGACCGCGCCGCACCTACGCGGCGCTGCTGACCACGATGCTCCTGGGGGGCTTGTGGCATGGCGCCAACTGGACTTTCGTGGCCTGGGGCGGGCTGCATGGGCTGTACCTGTCGGCCGAACGGGTGCTGCGGGCGCGCTTCGCGCACTATCGTCCCGGACCGCTGGCCTTCGTCGCGCTCGGGATGCTCACCTATGCGCTGGTGAATGTGACCTGGGTGTTCTTCCGCGCCAAGACCTTCGGCAAGGCGTGGATCGTGCTGCGCGGCATGGCCGGCCAGAATGGTGACGCGCGGCCGATCCTCTCGACCTTCAATCTGCTGTCGGTGGGCGTGATCGTCGGCGGCATCCTCATCACCCACTGGCTGATGCGCTCGCGCACCCTGGAATCGGTGGTGGCGCGCGCTCCGGCACTGCTGGTGAGCGCGGTCTGGGCACTCATGGCATTTGCGATCGTGATCGCGCAGGGAGACGGAAGTGCCTTCATCTACTTCCAGTTCTGAAGTCCCCCATGACGCCTATGCGCGCCAGACGGCCTCCGACCGGCCCGGCGTGGCGCAGCCGGTGCCGGTGCGACCGGTGCCGGTGCAGCCGTGGGGACGGATTCTGTTCGGCACGGCCCTGGCGTTTGTACTGCTGGTGGCCGCGTGGGAATACTACTGGCGTGCGTACGGTGTGACGCCGAGCATCCGCAACAGCTACGGTCTATGGGCGATCCAGCGCCGGCGCATTGACGCGGGCGAGGGCGATGCCACGGTGCTGCTCGGGGCTTCGCGCATGTACTTCGACCTGCAGCTGCCGGTGTGGGAGCGGCTAGCCGGCCGCGCCCCAATCCAGCTCTCCTACGAAGGGACCTCACCGCTGACCGCGGTCGAGGACCTGGCCGCTGACCCCAAATTCACCGGGCGGTTGCTCATCGGTGTCGAACCTGACCTGTTTTTCAGTGGTGACGGCCTGGCGCTGGATGTGGCGCATTACACCCACAAGCAGTCCCCCGCGCAGCGCGTCGGGCAGTGGTTGTCGATGACTTTCATCGAGCCTTATTTCGCCTTTTACGATGCGGACTATGCGCTGCGCACGGTACTGGCGCGGCAACCCTGGCCCAAGCGTCCCGGCAGGCACTGGTTCACTGACGTGCGCAAGCTGTCCATGCACGAGGCGAGCCGCGAATCTTACCTCTGGGACAAGGTTGACTCCGATCCGCAGTACCGCGCGCTGACACGCAGCATCTGGCTGGAAGAGTTCGTCACCTATCCGGGGGATCCGACGCCAGAAGAAATCCTGAAAACCGAAAAGGAGCAGATAGAGCGCGCGGTCCAAGCACTCACGCAACTGCGCGCGCATGGTGTTCAGGTACTGTTCTTCCGCCTGCCAAGTGACGGGCCGTATCTGGCCTATGAGGAGCGGCTCTACCCGCGGGCACGCGCCTGGGACGGCCTGATGGCAGTCACCCACGCACCCGGGATCTATTTCTCGGACTATCCGCAGCTGCGCGGCTATTACCTGCCGGAGTGGTCGCACATGACGCGGGCGGAGGGGGAGCGCTTTACCGCGGCGCTCTACGGCGTGATCGAGCAGGACTTCTGGGGCGCGCGCGCCCCCGCCGCTGCGGTGGCTGCGGGCAACAATTAGCTCGCGACTTCGCGAGTGCTCCTCAGGAAGGGTTTTTGCTCCAGCCACGCGGCTTGCGGTTGAACCCCACCTGCACGTCGACGGATTTTCTACCGCAACCGCAGCGCAGGCGCGGGATGATCCGTGCCAGCGGTTCGTCCCACCCGCTACCGCAACGGCGCGCGAGAAAGGCCGGAGTGACTTCGCGCGTGTGCCTGCAGAGGCGGCAGGTGATCACGAGGACGTAGTCACCGAAGTGATCGCGGAGTCTCTCGATCGAGTTCCACGGCAGCATGGGGAAAGTTTGGGCAGCGGCCCGCGATTCGTCCAGACAGTGCCGGGGACACCGGCATACTGTCCGCGGGTTAAATGCATGAGGCGCAAGCAAATAACCTTCGAGGCCGCCGATGGCTGCCGCCCGGCGCTGCGCGGATCCATGATCCCGGGCGCTCGAACGCCGCCACGCTCATCGCCGCGGCATAAAAAGTGGGCGCTTCGTCACAGTTCGTGCGCTCGCATGGCGCCGCTTCATTCCATATTCAGCGAGCGTTGGCATAGTGCACGTTGGTGTGTAAGGAAGGAGGACGTCTCATGAGAGCAAGGAACGTTGCGGGCGCCATCGCGCTCGGTGCGCTGCTGCTGTCGACTGCACAGGCGCAAAGCGTCAGCGTGAATGCCGTGATCAGCGGCCAGGTCGTGCCCGGCGTCTACGGTCAGGTGGTGATCGGCAACGGGCCTCCGCCGCCGGTGGTGTACGCCCAGCCCGTGGTGGTGCAACCGGCACCGGTGGTGCTCGGTTCGCCAGCGCCTGAGCCGATTTATCTGCATGTACCGCCGGGACACGAGAAGCACTGGAGCAAGCACTGCCAGGAGTACCATGCCTGCAACCGGCCGGTGTACTTCGTGAAGTCTGCTGAGTCCGAGTCTGGCCACCATGGCCACAAGGATCACGGGCATCACGACGATGACTGACCTCTAACGGACCGGCGGCCCTGGCGAGAACGGCCAGGCCGCCCGTTCGCGGCTCCAAGTCCCCGCGGCACGCCGTTGCGCGGGCGCGCATGCATGGCCGGCCCGCAAGCCTTGGTGCATCGGCGTCGATGCACTAGGATAACCGTCCAATAGAAGAAGAGCGGACGCGCGCCATGGCCCGTTACCGACGCTACATCATCGCCGCGGCCATCCTTTTGGTGTTGGTCGGTGTCTACGCCGTGGCCGGGTTCTGGGCCGTGCCGCATTTTGGCCGCTCGGCCGCGCAGAACTTCGTCAAGACACACTACGGGCGCACGCTGAGTCTGCGGGAGATCCGCTTCAACCCGTTTACGCTCGAGCTCGACATCAGCGATCTGTCGCTGCCGGATGCGGACGGCAAGATGCTGCTGGGCTTCGGCCACCTGCATGTGGGTCTGCAGATTGCCTCGCTGTGGCGGCTCGGGCCGAGCTTTCAAGAAATACTGCTCGACCAGCCCTATGTGCGTGCGGTGATCCGCCGCGGGGGTGAGCTGAATCTCGCGGACCTCGGCAAGGGTTTCCCCGAGGAGCCCAAGAAGCCGCAGCCGGCCGAATCCAAGCCCGTGCGCCTGTATATCGGGCGCTTCGCCATCAGCGGCGGCAGCAGCACCTTCGAGGACCTGACGCGGGCGGCACCGTTCAGGGCGGACCTCAAGCCGATCAACTTCGAGTTGCGCGACTTCAGCACGGTGGGCCACCCCAGCGACGCTTATGCGCTGAGTGCCGTCTCTGAGGCCGGCGAGCACTTCAACTGGAGCGGCACGCTGAGACTCAGCCCGCTCGCCTCGCAGGGGCGCTTCGAGATTGCAGACCTCAAGGCGCGCACGATCTGGAGTTACCTGCGCGATGCGCTGCCCTGCGAACTGGACTCCGGCCTCATTGGCATCAAGGGCGAATATGAGCTCGCCACCGGCGGCGGACCGCTCGCGCTGCAGGCCACCGTCCACAACACGACGGTCACGGACCTGGGTATCAAGCCCAGGGGCGGCTCGCAGGACTACGTGAAGCTGGCCAAGATCACCCTCGACGAGACGCGCATTGACCTCGCCAAGCACGCGGTCGACGTCGCGAGGGTGGCCCTGAGCGGCGGGGACGTGAAGTTCTGGGTGGACGAGCAGGGGCGCGTGAACCTCCTTGAGCTCGCCGCCAGCCCGGCCGCGCCGGCGGCACCCGCCGCGGCCGCGCCGCCGGTGCACGCCAAGGCGAGCGGCGCCGAGAGCGCCCCATGGACGGTGTCGGCACCGGATATCGCGGTCGAGGGGCTGAAGATCGCTGCCGAGTATCGCCAGGTAACGCCGGCAATCGCCGTGAATATCGACCCGCTCAACGTGCATGTCGCAGGCTTCAATACGCGGCCCGACGCCGTGCTCGACGTTACGGTGGACTCGAGCATCAACGGCACCGGCAAGCTCCATACCAAAGCGAAGGTGACCGCGCATACCGGCGCGGTGAGCGCCCATGTGGATCTCGAGTCACTCGGGCTGCCGGTCATCCAGCCACTCCTGTCCCGCTACACCTCGATGACGCTGCTAAAGGGTGCGCTCAGGGCCCACATCGACCTGGAGCAGCACGCGGACGGGGAGTTCGAGGTCAAGGGCAGTACGCACGTGTCGGACCTGAAAACGGTCGATGCGCGGCAGAAGCGCGACTTCGTGACGTGGAAGGATTTCAAGGTCGAGGACGTGCTCTACCGCTCCAAGCCCCAGAGCCTGCGGATCAAGAGCGTCACGGCGCTCGAGCCGTATGCGCGCGTCATCATCTTTCCCGACCGCAACACCAACATAAAGGAAATTCTGACCCCGGCGGGCACCAAGCCGCCCGCGGCCACGGCAAGCCCCGGACAGCGCGGCGCCATCGCCCCAGCCGCCGTCCGCGCCACCGAAAGCCAAGAGCAAGGCCACGGCGGTGAAAAAGAACGAGCCGCCCGCGCCACCGGCGGCGCCCCTGACGCCTTTCCCGGTTTCAATCGGCGCGGTGCGCTTCGTGAACGCCACGCTCAATTACACCGACTTGTGGATCAAGCCGAGCTTCTCGGTCGGGATCCAGACCCTCAATGGTGCCGTGACGGGTCTGTCGAGTGATCCGAAGTCCCGCGCCAAGGTGGAACTGAACGGCAAGGTCGAACGTTACTCGCCCGCGCACATCGGCGGGGAGGCGAACGTACTGTCGGCCGCGCTGTACACCGACATCACGATGAGCCTCAAGGACATCGACCTCACGATCGTCAATCCCTACTCGGGCCGCTTCATCGGCTACAAGATCGACAAGGGCAAGCTCTCGGTCGACGTCACCTACAAGATCGACGACCGCAAGCTCGATGCCAAGCAGCACTTCGTCGTGGACCAGCTCGAGCTCGGCGACCGCGTGGAAAGCCCGGATGCCGTGCACGGGCCCGTGAAGCTCGCCGTGGCGCTCCTGAAGGACCGCCACGGGGTCATCGATATCGATTTGCCGATGAACGGCTCGATCGATGACCCGCAGTTCCGCATTGGCCCGCTGATCTGGAAGGCCTTCGTCAACCTCATCGTCAAGGTCGCGACCTCACCCTTTGCGCTGCTGGGGAGCCTGTTTGGCGGCGGCGAGCACATGAACGTGGTGGAGTTTGCCGCCGGCAGCGCCGAGCTGGACAAGCCCTCGCAGGAGCAACTGGCCACGATCGCCAAATCGCTGAAGGAACGGCCGCAGCTGAAGCTCGATGTCCCCATCGTGTACGCGAAGAATATCGACGCGCCGAAGATGGCCGCGGCGCGCCTTAACGCGGAACTCATGGCGCGCGTGGCCGGCACCCGGCAGGGGAAGAAACATCCGGAGAGCGCGGGCGAAGAAGCGCTGGTGGACCCGGAGAAGCACTACCGGCTGCTGGTGGAACAGTTCCACGCGACGCTCGGCAAGGACGCCCCCCTGCCTGCGTCCGCGCAAGCGGTCGAGAATGCCAAGCGCAAAGAGACCCCGCCGTACGACCAGGCGATCAACGACCTCGATGCCGCACTGATCGCCAAGATCGACGTGCCGGAGGGCGATCTCGTGGCGCTCGGCAAGGACCGCGCCCGCGCGATCCAGGATGCGCTGTTGTCCGACGGTCAGATCGAGCCGGGCCGTGTCTTTGCGGTCGCTTCCACGCCCAAGGACGAGACGGGCGACAAGGTCAAGGTCGAAATGGCGCTGAAATGAGCCCGGCCACGCCTCACACGCTCCAGGCCTTTAGGACGTAGGCGTAGGCGAGCACGATCAGGCCGACGATGCCGGCGAGGAAGATGCTGTGCTTGAGCGTGAAGCGGAACAGCTTCGCTTCCTCCGACGCCGGCATGCCGGTGGCCGCGGCCGCCACCGAGATGCTCTGCAGGCTGATCATCTTGCCCATGACGCCGCCGCTTGAGTTGGAAGCCGCCATCAATGCCGGCGAGAGATCGAGCCGGTTCGCCGTTACGACCTGCAGGTTTCCGAACAGGGCGTTGGTCGAGGTGTCACTGCCGGTCAGGAACGTGCCCAGCCAGCCCAGGTACGCGCTGAAGAACGGGAACGCGACCCCGGTCGTGGCGAACGCGAGCCCCAGGGTGGCCGTGGCGCCGGAGTAGTTCATCAGGTAGGCCAGTGCCAGCACGAGCGCGATGGTGAGGATGGAGAGCGACAGGTCACGCGCAGTTTTCCCCACCGTCGCCACCACCTGGCCGGCGGGCACCCGCAGCGCCACCGCCGCGAACACCATGGCAAAGAAGACTGCCGTACCGGAGGCGGACAGCAGGTTGAAGTTGAACTTCGCCGCATACGGCCCCGCCTTCGCGACCGCCGGCGGCAGGCGCTGGATCTGGCCGTCAAGGCCATGCCACAGGTAGGACACGGTGGCCTTGTCGAGCAGTGCCTTGAAGGGGGCATAACCCCACAGCAGCACGAAGATCACCAGGAAGATGTAGGGCGTCCAGGCGCGCAGCACGGCGGCGGTCGAAATGCCGGTGTCCCGGGGGGCCACATCTGCCGCGGTGTCGTCACGGGGCTTCCAGACCCGCAGGAGCAGCACGAGCCCGATGATCGCCACGATCGAGGACAGAATGTCGGTGAGATAGGGACCCACGAAATTGGAGACGAGGAACTGCGTGATGCCGAAGCACAGCCCGGCGACCAGCGCCGCGGGCCACACGGCGGCCAGTGTCTTGCGGCCGCCGAGCACGAGCATCAGGTAGGCCGGCAGAAACAGGGCGATGGGCGCGCAGATGCGTCCCACGCCCGCACTGAGCACCCCGAGCGGCAGGTTGGTCACGGAAGCGAGCGTGATGATCGGGGTGGCGATGGCGCCAAAGGCCACCGGGGCGGTGTTGGCGATCAGGCAGATGGCCGCGGCGTAAAAGGGTGAAAAACCCAATCCCGCGAGCATCGCGCTGGCGACTGCGACGGGGGTGCCAAATCCCGAGGCGCCCTCGATGAAGGCGCCGAACGCGAACGCGATCAGCAGGGCCTGCAGGCGACGGTCCTGGGTGAGGCCGCCGATGGAGGCACGGATGATGTCGAATTGCCCCGTCTCGACCGTCAGGCGATAGAGCGCGATGGCCCAGAACACCACCCAGGCAATCGGAAACAGGCCAAACGCCGCACCAAACACGGTGGAGCTGAAGACCAGGCGCCATGGCATGTGGTACACGAAACCGGCGACCAGGATGGCCGCCACCACACCCGCCAGGGCGGCTTTCCACGCCGCCGTGCGCAGCACCGCGAGCATCAGCAACATGACGAAGATCGGCAGGGCGGCACACACTGCCGAGAGCGCGAGGCTGCCGGAGACCGGTGCGTAGACCTGATTCCACATGGACGCTTCCTCTTAATGGGAGTTGCGGCTCCGTGGATCTTGCGCCAGCGGTGGGAGCTGGTCCACCGCGAGCGAAGTAGGCGAACGCCCGGGCTGGCCCGGCCGGCAGGCGCGCGCGCAGCTCCTTATAAAAGGAGGCCTGCCGGGCCTCCGAGTACCCCCTGTCCGCCGGCGCGGTGGGGACGCTCGATCTGCCGCAGCGATTGGACATGACCACGAACTGTGCCGCGGTCGTGTTGGTGGCGGTGGCAAACCACGGCTGGAATACCGGGTGCACGTTGATGAGCAGGAAGTCGAGCTGGGGCAGGAGCGCAGCACCGGGCGCCGCCTCGAAGATAGGGCACGCTCGCGGCATCGGCTCCCGGCGCGCGCCGTCGATCACCCGCAGTGAGATCGGCTGGTAGGCGACGAAATGCGCCGTGGCGAGGAGCTGGCGCAGATGACTCCACCGCCGGCGCCGCGGCGGGATCCTGCACGCACTGCGGTTGCCGGCAGCGCGGGCGCTGGCGAGCAAGGCGGCGAGGGCGGCGATCGTGAAGCGTTGCAGCGAAACCTGGCACTGGCTCGCGAAGGGGAAGTTGTGACACAGTCGCAGCGCCGCGCCGCTCGCGCACTTCGCACCGCAGGAGCCCAAGCCCATGCCAAGCCAACAGCAGAAGGCCGCACAGTTTCGCGCCCTGCATGAGATGCCTGGCGCGTTCGTCCTGCCCAACGTGTGGGACGGCGGTTCGGCCGGCCTCATGGCGGGGCTGGGCTTCGCCGCGGTGGCGACCTCAAGCTCCGCGGCCGCGGCGACGCTCGGCAAGCTCGACGGCGCTCTTACGCGCGAGGAAGCGCTCGCGCATGCACGCCTGGTGGCGCAGGTGAGCCCGCTGCCGGTGGCGGCGGATCTCGAAAACGGCTTCGGGCATTCCCCGGAGGCGGTGGCCGAAACCATCCGCCTGGCGATCCAGGCAGGGCTGGTGGGTGCCTCCATTGAGGATGCGAGCGGCGACCCCGCCGCCCCGATCTACGACTTTGACCATGCGCTCGCGCGCGTGGCGGCCGCCGTGCGCGCCGCCCGCGAGGCGCCGTTTCCGTTCACGCTGACGGCGCGCGCGGAAAACTTCCTCCACGCACGCGCGGACCTGCCCGACACGCTGCGCCGCCTGCAGGCGTTCGAGCAGGCCGGGGCCGACGTGCTCTTCGCCCCGGGCCTGCCGGATCTGGAGGCGGTGCGCAGTGTCTGCGGTGCGCTCAAGCGTCCGGTCAATTTCATGGTGGGCATGCGGGGGCGCTCGTTCTCGCAGCCGCAGCTGGCGGCCGCCGGCGTGAAACGTATCAGCCTGTCGACGACGCTGTACCGCGCCGCCATGACGGCCGTGCTCGCCGTCGCCCAGCAGGCGCACGAGGGCTCGTTCGACTACGTCGAGACCCTCATGAGCGGCGCGGACCTCGGCCGCTACCTCAGCGCACAGGCGACGATGCGCGCCGGGAACTGACGACCCGCGCGTTTCTCAGCCGCGCGGCGCGGTGTCGCCCGGCTGCGCGGCGCGCAGCCACTCCAGAAAGCCGGCAACGCCCGTGGCGCCCTCCGCCGGCGCCCAGGCGGCGAAATCGGCCGCGGTGGCCGGATCGTAGGGCCCCTGCTTGACCTCGAGAAAGCTGCCGCCGCCGGCGCCCGGCACGAGCGTGTGCCAGGTGCCCTGCGGGGTCTCATAGGCCATGGCCGCGCTGTGCTCGCCGACCGCATGGCGTGCCAGGACCCGGCCCCGCTCATCAAACGTGAGCACGTCGAAGCGCCCGCGCAGCACCACGGCAAGCTCCGAGCGCGCGGTGTGCCGGTGGGGGCGGAAGTAGGCGTCGCGCAGCGCGGTCACGATGAAGCGCTGCACCGGATCGGCGGCGCTCGCGTGGAGGATGTGGTGCGCACGCGCCCGCGGGCTTGCTGCGGCCTGGGCCGCGAGCTCATCGAGCAAGGTGTACGGGAGGATCTTCACGGCCGACAGCATATCAACCGGCGGCGGCCCGATCGCGGTGCACGTCCGGCAGCAATGCGGCCAGGAGGCCGATCAGCGGCAGGAAGGCGCAGATCTGATACACCGGCGCGATGCCGACGTGGTCGGCGAGCGCGCCCAGCACCGCCGCCCCCACGCTCCCCATGCCGAAGGCGAGCCCGAAGAACAGGCCCGCCACCGTGCCGGTGCGCCCGGGCAAGAGGTCCTGCGCGTACACCACGATGGCCGGGAACGCCGACGAGAGGATCAGGCCGATCGGCACCGTCAGCACTGCGGTCCAGAGGAGGTTGACGTGTGGCAGCAGCAGCGTGAAGGGCAGCACGCCGAGGATCGAGGCCCAGATGATGTATTTCGCGCCCAGCCGATCCCCGAGCGGGCCGCCAATGAAGCCCCCGAGCGCGGCGGAGCCGAGAAACACGAACAGCAGCAGCTGCGCGTTGCGCACCGAGACGTGGAAGTGATCGATGAGGTAGAAGGTGTAGTAGCTCGTGATGCTCGCCAGGTAGAAGTACTTGGAGAAGATGAGTGCCAGCAGCACCGCGATGGCGATCCTCACGTGCCGGCGCGGTGTACCTGGATGGGCCGCCGCGGCGCGCCTCAGGCGCATCACCCCGTGGCGCTTGTACCAGTGCCCGACGTTGAACAGCACCACCATGCCCAGCAGCGCCACGCCCGAGAACCACGCGACGCTCGTCTGACCGCGCGGCAGCACGATGAAGGCCGCCAGCAGCGGACCGGCGGCGGAACCGAAGTTGCCGCCGACCTGAAAGACCGATTGCGCCAGTCCGTGGCGCCCGCCGGAGGCCATGCGCGCGACCCGCGAGGATTCCGGATGAAACACCGAGGAGCCGGTCCCGATCAGCCCCGCGCCACACAGGAGCAACGCGTAGCTGCCGGCAAAGGCGAGCAGCAGCAGGCCTGCCAGCGTGAATCCCATGCCCGCCGCCAGGCTGTAGGGTCGCGGGCGGCGGTCGGCGTAGGCGCCGATGAGCGGCTGCAGGAGCGAGGCGGTGAACTGAAAGGTGAAGGTGAGCAGCCCGATCTGCCCGAAGCTCAAGCCGGTAGGCGCCCTTCAGCATCGGGTACATCGCCGGCAGCAGCGACTGCATCATGTCGTTCAACATGTGGCAGAAGCTGATCGCCGCGAGCACGCCGACGGCGGTCTTGCCGGCGGCGCGGGCTGCGCCGAGCGTGCGGGCTGAGTCGCTCAACACCATCTCCCCGGGAAGTGGGATTCCCATTGGACCTCAAGTGCCGGGCGCGGTGCATCTCCCGGATTGGGGGCAGAAAAGAAAAGCGCGGTGCACCGGGGGTGCACCGCGCCGCTTGCCAGGAAAGGCGACTAAAAGTTCTGCGAAATTTGCAGGCCGATGGTGCGCGGCTGCGTGGGAACGACGTAGATCTGGTTGTCGTGGGCCGGTGTGATATTGGCAAACCGCGTCAGCTGCGCCGCGTTTGTCCGTCACGTTCGTGATGTACAGGGTTACCTGTGTGTCGTTATGGGTCGCCCCGCCCGAGAGGTCAAGCTGATACCACGAGGGCGTGAAACCGACGATGTTCTGCTCATTTTGCTTCAGGTTCGAAGCCGTCTGCGTCTGATACACGACGGATGCTTGTCCAAACGGCCGCCAGGAAGCGATGTCGCCGAACTGGTAACGCGCAATCGCGTTGCCCTTGAACTTCGGAACCTGGGGCAGGTCCGTGCCAGCGAGCGCGAACGGACCTGTGAACGTATAGCTCGGCGGCTGGAATGGTGCGTACGCCGTATCGTTCGGGCAGTCGGTAACACCCGTGGTCTGGCAGAAGTTCTGCATGAGATAGGCGTGCAGCCAGGTGAAGTTAACGCTGAGGGTCAGATTATTGTCCGGCTGGAACGTCAGCTCATTCTCGACGCCTTTGATGCGCGCATTGCCCGGCGTTGGTGATTGCGGTGATGCTGGGCGGCACCAGGAAGGCGAATTGGAAGTCCTTCCAGTCCTCCCAGAAGAACGCGCCATTCCACCGCAGGCGCTGGTCCAGCCACTCGGTCTTCCAGCCGACCTCGTAGTTCTTGAGGTAATCGGGCTGGTAAGGCACGCCGTGTCGGGCCAGCGATCGCGGTTCACGCCACCCGGACGGAAGCCCTTGGAGAAGGTGGCGTACACCATCTTGTCGGGCGCGATCTTGTAGGTCAGGGTGACCTTGGGCACGATCCCGTGGTCGCTGGTCGAGGTGTCCAGGTTCGTGCACGGGGAATTCTTGGTACAGTAGCGCCGGCCTCGAAGCAGGTCGCCTCGCCCGTGTGGCTCGAGAAATTGCTGGAGTAACCGAAGAACCCGACCAGCGAGTTGTCGTACCAGTACTGGCGCGCACCGCCCGTGAGCATCCACTGGTCGGTGATGTCCCAGTCGAACTGCGCAAAGATCGCCTTGTCGCGGTCGACGCGCTGCTCATCGGTGAGCCAGATGGTGTTCGGCAGGTTCGGCAGCGAATAGTAGTCGGAGAATCCGTTCGGGTTGCCGGGCACGCCCGGGTCGCTCGTGACGTGCGTGTAGCCGTAACCGGGCATCGTGTACTGCTGCACGATGTTGTGCAGCTGGCGCTGGATGAAGCCGCCGACGGTGCCGCGGATGAAGTACGACGATGGCGTCGTCAGGCGCAGCTCCTGGCTCCACTTCTCGAAGTAGCCGCCGCCGATCACGAACTCCTGGGGCATGATGGGCTGGCCGTCGTTGCCGGTCCAGTAGGCGCCCGAGCCGTAGACGCGGTCGTAGAACAGCGAGTAGTCGCTGTATTCGGCAAGCGTGTGGTTCGTGCGCTTCATGTAGGCGCCGGCATAGACGAGGTCGAAGTCGCTCATCTTGCCTTCGACGGTCATGGCGAGCTGGTACCAGGAGTCCGTCGTGCTGTCTGGCCCGAAGGTATTGACCTTCAGGTCACCGGCCTGCGGATCGTAGCCAAAGAATCCTTCCGTCTTCACCTCCTGCGCCATGGCAGTCGGGCTCACGGTCCAGTTCGGGCCGATGTCGAACTTGAAGGCGGCGCGGCCACCGCTGGTATCGACGCTGTTGAAATTACTC
This sequence comes from uncultured Pseudomonadota bacterium, assembly GCA_963727305.1. Lineage (GTDB taxonomy): Bacteria > Pseudomonadota > Gammaproteobacteria > Steroidobacterales > Steroidobacteraceae > 13-2-20CM-66-19. The sequence goes on along the minus strand of CAVSFM010000016.1, from coordinate 800,628 downwards.
TTCGTCCAGGGAGCGTCGGTGATCGCGCCAGCGCCGACGACGCCGGGCGTCGGGCAAGGCATCGGACAGTCGGCGGATACTTGCCCGCTCCAGGTCGGGAACGTGCGGATGCCGTTGACTATGCAGCCATTGGCGCTGTTTCCCTGGACGTTGTCGATGTAGCCCGCATCATGCTCATACCAGCCGACCAGGCGGACCGCCGCGAAATCGGCGAGCGGAATGTTGACGAAGCCCTCGGCCGAGTAGCCGGTGCCGCCGTGGTCGACCTGGTTACCTTCGACCGTGACGTTGCCATCGAACTTAGCGGTGTCCGGCTTGTTGGTGATGATGCGCACGGTACCGGACTCGGAGCTCGCTCCGAACAGTGTTCCCTGCGGTCCCTTCAGCACTTCGACGCGCGCAATATCGTAGAGGTGTATTTCCGGGGTGCCGTCGATCGTGGTGATCGGCTGCTCGTCGAGGTAGGTGCCGACCGAGGGCTGCGAGCCGGAGTGGTTGCCGTCACCGCCATTGACGACGCCACGGATATAGATGTGCGACTGGCCGGGCGCGGCGCTACCGCCCTGCCCGTTACCTCGGTTGTAGGAGAGGCTCGGCGTGTACTTCACGTACCCGTCGATATCGGTGATGTTGAGCTGCTCGAGCTTGGTGTTGTCGAGCACCTCGACCGCGATCGGTACGTCCTGCAGGTTCTCCACGCGCTTCTGCGCGGTGACGACGACCTCCTGAAGGCCCACGCCTTGCTCCTGCTCCTGTGCCTGGGCAATCGCCCAGGACACCGAAGCCAGTAGCGTTGATGCAACGGGGAGGCCCACTCGGACGACCGGATGATTCTTCAAGCCCATTGATACGGCTGAGTTTTCGACGTCGGCTGCGCGTCATGAAGGCACTCCCCTGCGTGGTTTTTCTGCACGTCAACTGTAAAGGTTTTGTTAAGAGATTCAATACTGGAGCGAATCAGGGCACCTCGGGATAGGCTATCGAGAACTAGACCCAGACTCGATTTGAGCGGCCCGAGCCATGGCTCGAAATGGCGCCAGTGCTCGAGACCCTCGCGGAAGATCGGCTGGCGCACCTGCTCGGAGCTCGCGGTGCGCACGGCGCGCTCGTTCTCGTAAAAGCGCAGGCAGTTCTCCTCGAACGGCAGCCCGCAGTAGTCGAGGAGTCGGCGGACCTGCGTCTCGGTGTCCTCGACCATCTCCTCGTAGTTGACGCGCAGCACCCGCCCGGGCAGCACCTGGTCGAAGTGCGCCATAAAGCGCACGTAGTCACAGTAGTAGCGGCCGAGTTCCTCGAGCCCATAAGTGAAGTTCTGCCCGCGCGCGAAGTGCTGCTTGTAGCAGGAGAAGCAGCAGGCGAGCGGGTGGCGGCGCGCGTCAATGATGCGGGCGTTCGGCAGGATGAGGTGGATCAGGCCGACGTAGAAGCAGTTGTTCGGCATCTTGTCGATGAAGTGGGGCGCCTGCGTCTTGCGCAGCGGCCGCGTTTCGCGCAGGTAGCGTTCGCCAAGCTCGCGCAGCCGCTCGCGGCTTAACGCGCCAACGGTGAGGGGGAAGTCCTCCTGGCGCTCCTGGCCGATCGCGAGGTCGCGCGCGATCTGCGGCAGCTGCGGCAGCTCCATCGTGCCCTCGACCAGGGAGTGGCTCGCCAGGATCTGCTCGAGCAGCGTCGAGCCGGCCCGCGGCAGGCCGACGATGAAGATTGGGTCGGCGGCCTCGGTGCCGGCACCGGCGCGCTCGGCGAAGAACTCGCGCGTGCACACCTCCATGCTCTTCTCGATGTAGGCGGTCGTGGCCTGCGCATTGTAAGGATGGAGCTTCATGCGCAGCGCGTTGCCGCTCGCATAGTGCGTGAACGACTCCTCGTACAGCGTCCGGTCCTCGAGCGCCTTGCCGAGGGTGAACTCGAAGTGCAGCCGCGAGTCGCTGTCGAGGTCCGTGCGCTCGAGCACTGCGCGTAGCGCCGTGAGCTCCGCCCCGCTGAAACGAAACGTCTTTAGGTTCGCGAGGCTCCAATACGCCTCCCCGAGCGTGGGCTCCATCGAAATGGCGCGCCGGTACGCCTCGATGGCCTCGGCGGTGCGGCCAGCGGTGCGCAGCGAGTGCCCATAGCTCATCCAGATCTTCGGCTGCTCCGGATATTCCTTGAGCACGCGCTCGTAGACGCTCGATCGACTCGGCGTAGTCGCCGAGATTGGCGAGGATCGCAGCCTGCAGGAAGCGGTAGGCGGGGTGGCGGGGCTCGCGCGCGAGCAGCGGCTGGATCTGGCTGAGCGCGGCAGCGGCGTTTCCCTGGCGCATCAGCACGGATGCGTAGTTGTACCGCGCCATGTCGAAGCTCGGCGCGAGTTCCAGGCAGCGCTCGAGCAGCTGCTGGGCGTCTTGGTAACGGCGCAGCCGTGCAGCGACTTCCGCCAGCATGCGCAGCGCGGCGACGTCGGTCGGGTGTCCCTGCAGGTGGGCGCGCAGCCGCGCGTCCGCCACCGGCAGGTCGTTGGCCACCAGCGCGGCTGCGGCCTCCAGCAGGTGCGGATCGCGGCTCGCCGCCTTCAGGTAGCGCGCCCGCGCCAGGTCCGCACCGCTCGTGTCGCCACTGACATCGAGCTGGTCCGCGAGCAGACGCCAGCCATCCGGGGATTCGGGCTGCAGTTGCAGCGCGCGGCGAAGCGTGGCGATCGCCTCGACGTTGCGGCTCGCCTCACCGAGCGCCGCCCCGAGCTCCAGAAACACCGCCGCGGCGCGCGGCTGCTCGCGGGAGAGCGGCTCGAGGATCGCGAGCGCCGCCTCCAGCTGCCCGGTGAGACGGCGCGCTGCCCCGAGCACCAGGCGGGCGCGCGGTTCCTCTGGTATGGCGCGCAGGATTTCGAGGGCCTGGTCCGCCGCCAGTTGAGGATGCTGCTGCAGCAGCCGCGTGGCATGGGCGAGCGCCGTGTGCACTGAGCCCAGAGACTCGGCGGCGACGTTGCCAGTCATGCAGGGAATCTACCACGGTCGCCTGCGATCCGCGCCACGCACCGTCGGCGGTTGCGCTCGCGCGGGCGCAGTGGTCTGCCGGGCATCACAATCGCCCGGCAGAGCCCCGCCCTCGCGCCCGGTGGTGGTTCGTGGCCCTCGCCCTAGGCCCTTGAATCAGCTTGGTCGCAGAACGGCATGGCCGGCGATGTACTGCAACCAAAGCGGCAGGAGCCGTCAAACGGCAGTGAACCGTTCGCGGGTCGGCGACGACAGGCAGACGCGCAGTATTCTTGCCTCGAGCACCTTGTGCGCCGCTGATCGATTCATGCGCATGGTCAGGCCGGCGGAAAGCGATGCCGACTGGTTACGTATCTTGTCCCGCAACTTCGCGAACTCCTGCCAACCCGCGGGCTCCTCGCAGTGAAGCGCGTACAGCTGCCGCCAGTCGCGTCCCAGTGCCAGCAACAGAGCGTGGTATCGAGCGAGTCGTGTGCGCTGCTCTGGCACATTGCCCTCGGGCACCAGTTCCGAGCGCAAATCGTGGATCAACAGGTCCATCTCCGCGGGCGCCATGACCGGCCGCAGAATTGTGCGCTCGGTGAGCGGAGTTGCGTTCTGCGCGGGGTCGTAACTGCGGTGCTGGACGGGCGCGTCCGCTTGCCCGCCCTGCGCGACCAGCTCCCAGAAGGACGCCGTACCCGATGTGTCGGCCACGAGGTGTATCCGATCCGCATCCGTCGGATTTTCGACGTGGTGCACGCGCCAATTATCAAAAACCCAGGCCTCACCCGCCGCCATGTGCACGCATTCATCGTCACACGTGAACCGCACTTCCGGCAGCGTGACAATGGGTACGTGCAGCCTGACGCGATAGAACCAGTGATAGTTAATGTCGGAGTGCGCCGGCACAACCGCACCCGGAGCCAAGCGCAGCAGTCGCGAGCGACTCCAGACGACCCCGAAGCCAGCGAGGACCTGCCGCAGATACGGCGAGCGCTCAAGATGCGGCGTCATGCGCATGACGCCGTTCACCGCGTCGTTCTCGCCACCTTCGACGCTGATTAGGCGCACCGCGGAGTTGCCGGGGTCGCCGTTCGGGTGAGGTGTCCAGGCCTCCGGTGGCAGGGCCGCCAACTCGCCGCGCAGCCTCACAGCGTCGAAGCGTACCGGAAGGCGATAGAAGCGCTGTGGCAGTCGCATCGTGCCGATCCGCTCCTCCCGACGGGTGCCCGCCAGAACGCGGACATCGCGCCGATCAGTTTGACGGCGACGCCACCGTCTGCTTTGGCCCCGGCAAGCTACTGCGTGACCAGCTGTCCTGTGTCGCCAGTTTTCGTCACGTCCGCGCTCCCGAAGTCGAAGCATAAAGTCTCGCACATGGGTGACTCTCTGTCAGTCGATGCGCTGGATCTGAAAGCAGGCCGCGCAAAGGGATGATTTGGTGGAAAGGAGAGCTCCCACAGCTGGTGGGCGCCGATCAGCGTCGCCACGGCGCACTCACGCAGGCGTGACCGCCCAGCGGCTCCGGCGCCCGGGGATGGCAACCCACAGGCACCTCCTCTAATGTGCGGGCCGTGGATATCCGGGAGGCCACCAGCGCCTATGAGCGCTGGCTCAAGCAGCGTGTGCCCGTGCTCCAGGGCAGACCTGGATCTTAAGCACCGGCTGATGGCGGCGGATGAGTTCGCTTTCCTGCGCGCCACCTTCTATCGCTGGGCGCAGCTGTGGCCCGAGGTGTGCCCGGAGGTGGCCGATGGGCCGCAGGTGCTCGGGGTCGGGGACCTGCACGTGGAGAACTTCGGCACCTGGCGCGACGCCGAGGGGCGTCTCATCTGGGGCATCAATGACCTCGACGAGGCGGCGACCCTGCCCTACACCCAGGACCTGGTGCGGCTGGCGGCGAGCGCGCTGTTCGCGATCGAAGAAGCGCGCCTGACGCTCTCCGCGCGCGGCGCCTGCGAGACCATCACCGAGGGATACACGGAGGGACTGCGCACGGGCGGGGGCCCGGCCGTGCTCGCCGAGCGTTATCGCTGGCTGCGGGATCTGGCCGTGGCGCACCTGAAGGACCAGCGTCCCTACTGGCAGAAGATGCGGGCGCTGCGCACCGTCCCTGGCCGCGCGCATCCGGCGCAGCGGCGGCTGCTCATGGCGGCGCTGCCCGCGCGGGGTCTGGAAGTGCGCTTCGTGCACCGGCGGTCCGGCCTCGGCAGCCTCGGGCGCGAGCGTCTGGTGGCCCTGGCCGACTGGAGGGGCGGCATGGTCGCCCGCGAGGCCAAGCCGCTCGCGCCTTCGGCCTGGGCATGGGCCCGCAATCCGCGCGTGCAGCGCGGACAGCACTACCGCACGCTCCTGCGTCGCGCGGTCCGGGTGCCGGACCCCGGCGTCGAGGTGCACGGAGACTGGCTCATCCGCCGTCTCGCACCCGACTGCAGCCGGATCGAGCTCGCGAACCTGCCGCGCGGACGCGACGAGAGCCGCCTGCTGTGGATGATGGGCTGGGAGACGGCCAATGTGCACCTGGGAACACCGGCGCAGCGGCGGCCGATCCTGGGCGATCTCGGGCGCCGCAAGAACGCCTGGCTGGTGAGGGCGGCGCAACGCATGTGCGAGGGCGTGAGGCGCGAGTTCCGCCGATGGCGTAAGTTTGCGCGCGATGACTGAGCGCGCCAGGAGCTAAAGAACAATGAAGGACCTGACTCAGGGCCCGATTACCCGACAGCTGATCGGACTCTCGGTGCCGATCGCGATCGGCATGCTGTTTCAGACGCTGTACTTCCTGGTGGACCTGTACTTCGTGTCGCGCCTCGGGGATGCCGCCATCGCCGGAGTCAGCAGCGCCGGGACCGTTACGTTCGTGATCCTGGCGCTGACGCAGATGCTCGGTGCCGGCACGGTCGCGCTGGTCGCGCAGGCCGCCGGCCGCAAGGACCAGCCGGGCGCCAACCTCATCTTCAACCAGTCGGTGCTTCTGTCGGCGCTGTGTGGCCTGGCCACGCTGGCGGCGGGATTCATCCTGGGCGCCCTTTATCTGCGGGGCCTCGCCGCGGACACGGCCTCCGCGGCCGCTGGCCTCGCGTACCTCTACGCCTACACACCGGGGCTGGCGCTGCAGTTCGCGCTGGTCGCCCTCGGCTCGGCGCTGCGCGGCACGGGGATCGTGAAGCCGACCATGCTGGTGCAGATGCTGACCGTGCTCGTGAACCTCGTGCTGGCGCCGGTCCTCATCGCCGGCTGGGGCACGCACCACCCGCTCGGAACCGCCGGCGCGGGGCTGGCCAGCAGTATCGCCGTGGCGGTCGGCGTGGTGCTGCTGTGGCTGTACTTCGCGCGGCTCGAGCACTACGTGCAGCTGAACCCGCGGCTCTGGCGCCCGCACGGGCCCAGCATCCGCGCCATCCTGAACATCGGACTGCCCGCCGGCGGGGAGTTCCTCATGATGTTCGTGATCCTGGCCGTCATCTACTGGGTGATCCGCGGCTTCGGGCCGGCCGCCCAGGCCGGGTTCGGCATCGGCGGACGGGTGATGCAGGCGCTGTTCCTGCCGGTGATGGCGCTGGCCTTTGGCACGACGCCCCTGGCGGGACAGAACTACGGCGGCGGACACTACGCGCGCGTGCGCGCCACTTTCCGCCAGGCGGCGCTGCTCAGTGGCGTGCTGATGCTGCTCTTGACCCTGGTCAGTCAGTGGCGGGCGGACCTCTTCATCCGGCCATTCTCGGCGGCACCGCAGGCGCTGACGGTGGGCGCGCAGTACCTGCGCATCATTTCCTGGAATTTCGTCGCCACCGGGCTGATCTTTGTCTGCTCGGGCATGTTCCAGGCGCTCGGCAACGCCTGGCCGTCGCTGCTGAGTTCGGGGTGCCGGGTCTTTACCTTCGTACTGCCGGTCGTGTGGCTGTCGATGCGCCCGGGCTTCACGCTCACCCAGGTCTGGCGCCTGTCGGTGGCGAGCGTGTCCCTGCAGATGCTGATGAGTCTGTGGCTGCTCAGACGCGAGTTGCGGCGCAAACTCGGGACCGCGGCGCAGCCGCGCGTTCTGGGCGCCGCGGAAGGTTCACCGGGGGCCGGCTAGCGCCGGCCCCCGCGCGGACTGACTTACTTCGGCTCCTGCCCGGGCGCCGGATCGGCGAGCGGGAAGGTCTGCGCACCACCTGCGGCCGGGGCCTTCGGCGCCGGTGCCACGGGGGCTGGCGCGCTGGCCTGGATCGCCGGCGGCACCGGGGCGGGGCCTGCGACGGAGGCCGTGCGCTGCGTCCCGGTGCTGGTAGCCACCGCGGCCATGAAGCGCTGCACCGCCGGGTCCTGGCTGCTCACGTTCCCGTTGATGATGTCCGCCGCCGAGACGTTGGGCTTCTTGTAGAACTCCTCGTTCGCCGAGTCGCTGATGGAGATGACCGTGCCATCCAGGGCGACCCCGGCGAAGAGCCCGCGGTTTCTCGAGTAGGAGTAGACCTCGGCCTTAAAGCTCTGGTCGGTGGCCGCCGAGGCGCTGCGGCCCACCGGACCTGCCGCCACCGAGGCGTCCGCGCCCAGGGTCAGCTTGCCGCCGCTGAAGCCGCGCACGCCCTTCTCGGTGGTGAAGACGAGCACGATGTCCGTCGATTGCACGCCCCACTGCCAGCCGAAGCTGCCCCCGGTCATGCTGATGAACACCGGGTCGCCGAACTGGCCCTTGCTGTCGCGCACGACCAGCACGCCGCGGCCCCAGCGCCCGCCGACGAAGAAGGCGACTTTGGCGAGATCGGGGATGACGGCGATGCCGTAGGCGCGGTCGAGCAGGCGATCCGGGATCGACTGGTCGGGGGTGTCGCGCAGTTCCTCGAGGATCTGGCTGGCAATGAGCAGCCGGCCTTCCTCGCGCGCCTGCGCGTGTGCGGTGACGGATAGGACGAGCGAGAGAGCAGCAAGCAAACCCAGGGCTGAAGTGCTGATGCGCATTGAAGAATCCCCTTGGTGACTGTCGCCGCTCACCGACAGTGGGCGCGATGAGCGGGAACCCTGGACGCAGAGCTTAACCGAAGCGCGACGCGCCGTGTTGCGCGTGTGCGCGCGGGTGAGGCGGGATCAGTACCAGGCGGAGATCTGAACGGTAAAGACGTTTGCGTTCAGGTGGTACAGCGGCTCGTTGCCGGCGCCGTACTCGGCTGCGAGCAGCGCGTTACGAAAGTTATTGTAGTCGGCGAGGAAGTGCTCGAGCTGGATGTTCAGCTGGCTGCGACTCACCCACGGCGCCCACGCGACGTGCGGGAACTGGTAGCTGGCACCCACTCTGGCGGTGTACGTGTCGAATCCGGCCAGTTCGCGGTCGCGTCCCATGAAGTTCTGGTAGTTGGCGCGCGGAAACAGGTCGCTGTAGAAGTTCGCCGGGGTCTGGTGGTAGTAGCGCAGGGCGCCGTCGAAGATCCAGTTGTGCCAGCCGTGCGCGTAGTCGACCTCGAAGGTATTCGCGACGATATCCCAGGTGTCGCGGAAGTAGCGGTACTGCGCGGTGACGGAGGCGCGCCAGGACAGGTAGTACTTAAGCGAGATGGAGGCTGCGTTGCTGGTGCGGGTGCCCGGGTAGACCTGGTTCGCGAGCGTAAAGCCCTCGCCGACCCCGGGGGAGCTGTAGCGGATCTGGCGGTAGGGGTTCTGCAGGTAGCCCTGATCGGTCAGCAGCTCGTAGTTGAAGTTCGCGATCAGGTTGCGCGTCAGGATCTGGCTCAGGGCGAACGAATAGCCGCGGTGATCGGCGCGCTCATGGAAGGTCGGGTCGTTGATGATCTCGCCGTTCTGCTTGATGTCGCGGTAGATCTGGTCCCAGCCGCGCCGGTAGCCCAGGGTGATCGTGGTGAGGTCCCCGAACATGTCCTGGCTCACGTTGTAGTACATCGTGTTCGCCTTGTAGTCAGGCTCCTTGCTGGTGATGACGCCGGCGCTGTACGTGGACTTGCCGTGCAGGTACTCCACGCTGCCGCTCCACTGCTTGCGCGTCTCGTGATAGGGACTCGCGGAGAGCTTCACGTCGATCGAGGCGCTGGAGATCATGTCCTCGTAGTAGTTGGCGGTGAAGGAGAGGTTGTCTCCGGCGTTCTTGCGGATCAGCACCGAGGGCCCCTCGACCGTGATGTCGCCGCCGTTATAGTAGTGATACAGGACGTCGGCGCGCTCTTCGGGCAGCACGCCGCCCAGCACCGGCGCGGTGCAGACGCACAGCGTAAGGAGCGTGCGTGCGAAGGGGCTGAGGCGCAGCGCCGCGGCCGGCGCCTCGGGTTGCCCCGCTTCGGTCAGTTGCATCCGCAGCCGCCGCCGACCGTGCCCGTTGCGCCGCGCGCCCCCTCGCGGCTCTCGTACACGTGCTCGAGGTAAGTGGTCACGCCCGGATTTCGATCTGCAGCCATGACCGGGTCGGCGAAGTGCTCGCGCTCATACGGCTTCACCCAGGGTTGTGGCTCGGCGCAGCCGGCCACAACGGCGAGCAGCAGCACCGCCGCGGCTGCTCGCGCCAGCTTGGCCGCCAGGCGGCGGCTGGGCTCCCCGGGTGATGCACGCATGCGTTACTCCCTGATCAATGAACGGATGCTGTCCATGTACTCATTTTCGTCGCCCGGCTTGTAGCCGCGGTGCAGGACGCGCACCTTGCCGGCGCGGTCGATGATAACCGTGCTCGGCATGCCGGCAACGTCGTAGAGCTTACTCACCTTGCTGTCCTTGTCGAAGAGAATCGGAAAACTCACCGGAGTTTCCTTCAGCCAGTCGACCGCGGCCTTCGAGTCCGGTTCGACGTTCACGCCGATCATCGTGAAGCCGAGCTTGTTGTACTTCTTATATATGCTCTCGAGCAGCGGCATTTCCTGCCGGCACGGGCCACACCAGCTGGCCCAGAAGTTGATCATCACGACCTGGCCCTGGTACTGCGACAGGCTCACGTCCTTGCCGTCGCGCGAGGCGAGGCTGAACGGCGGCGCGGGGCCGCCGGCGCTGCCGGCCAGCGCCGGCAGGGCGAGCGCCAGCGCTGCGGCGATGGCAATGATTCGGTTCCTCATGATGCGTCCCTCTGTCAGAAGAAGACGGTCGTCCCGATCCGAGCCTCGATGTTGTTGGTGAGCTTGTTGGAGCCGAACAGGCTGGACTCATAGGTCCGGTCCTGTACCGTGATGTGTACCGCCAGCCAGTTTGTTGGCACGACGCAGTAGCCGGCACCAAAGTTCACCGCGAACTTCGTGTCTCCGGCGAAATCGATACCGCCGATTCCGCCGATGAGATAGAAATTGCTCGTCATGGCGTGGCCGCGACCGAGAAAGGCCTCGCCCGGCAGGAAGTTGTAGCCGAGTGACAAATCGTAATACGTGAAACGCCTCTCAGAGCCGGTAAGCAGTTGGATGCCGCTGAGGGTTTCAAAGCTGGTGCTGCCGGCGTTGGAGCGACCGGCCTCCGCCTGGAAGAACCAGTCTTCTGTGACGTGGTACGCAGCCGTGACGCCGTACTCGGGGTGGGTGCCGAAATCCTCGATCGACAGAATGCCGTAGTTCACGCCCACCTCGACGTTGCGGCTGTGCACTTTGGGCACCGTGATCTTGCGCCGGGTGACCTCCGGGTCCACCACGCGTGGCGGCGGGGCGTTCTCATCGGCGCTCTCGGGGAGCGACCGCCACCGCGCGGTCGCGGTGGAACCAGTGGCGCACGGTGGTGCAACCCGGCAGCGTGGCGAGGACCACGATCAGAAGAAAAATGCGAACCCGGCTTTCCATTCGTCTTCGTCCTCGTTCTGATTGCGCTTCGTGAATATAACGTGGGCCTTGTATTCAGCGCGCAGGAAGAAACGTCTTGTCAGGTAAAAGCGTATGCCGCCGCCGACATACGCGGATTGCTCGGTGCGGTTGGGCGGTCGCGACCAGCGTCGCCTTCGGCTCGGTATGCACCAGGCCGACGCCCAGGGTGAGAAACGGCGACCAGCGCGCCTCGGGCACGAGCACGTGCGCGAAGCCGATGTCGCCGGTCACGCCGTTCGAGTAGTTGCCGAAGAACTGCCCGACGGCCGCCTCGACCGCGAGCTGGGAGTTCAGCGAGAAGGAGGTGTAGCCGGAGACGTACGTCGCCCCGCCGTACTGGCCGGCGAACATGCCCATCTCGTAGCGGTGCGAGGTGAAGCCGGCGCGATCGCCCAGGTCGAAATGGAACTGCGAGCCATCGGCGAGCACCGCTTTCTGCATGTCCGTCTGCGAGGCCCAGCCCTCCACGCCCTGCTCGGTGCGCACCCGGAACCAGTCGGTGTACCGGAACAGCACGTCCACGCTGCCGTCGCGCGGCACCACGTGGAATACCGGATAGCCGCGCCCCGGCCCGGTATGCAGCTCGAGGTACGGCTCGGTAACGAACAGCTGCAGGTATTCGCTCGCTGCGCTTACCGCGGGGGCGAGCAGTGCAGCCAGTAACAGAAGACCCGCGAGCGCAGACTGGTGCGCGCGCCTTATCAATTCCGTCCTTTGCTCAATTGACCGGTACCGCCGGGTCGAAGGGGTTGTTGAAGTACTGCGCGCCGATATCAAGCCACTCCGACACCAGGCGCAGTTCGTCGGGGCTCAGCCAGCCCGCATGCGTGCTGGCTGATCCTGCCGCGAAGCGACTCATGAACTGGGCCGAGAGAGCACCATTCGCACTGCCTGCATTCAGATACGGCCCGACCGACTGCTGGATCGTCTTGGTCGGGTCCGTCGGGTCAACGACGGTTATATTATGCGCGAACAGCAGCTGCTGATAGGAGACCAGCTGCATCCCGGCGGCCGTATTGGTGAGATCCAGATTACCTGCGGGCATCTGCGCCGCACCGGCGGCATTCACTGGAGCGTGGCAGCCCCCTTGCGTGCAGGTGTGATCCGAGATCACCGCACCGGTCACCGGGTCGGTCACCTGGCGCGTCAGGTCCCATAGCGGCTGCAGGTGCTGGGGATAGTTGATGATGACGCGACACGTGGAACTCCAGGCGGTGACGCACGCCGCGCTGGTGGGGAAAGCCGTCATGAACTGGGTGGCGTCGTCGTAACGCAGGTTGATCGGTGAGCCCGCCGTCGCCTGTGCCGGATCGGTCCACACATCTGTATAGAGCACGTTGACGCTTGGCACCATCTGCGCGCACTTGGGCGTATCGTTCGCGCAGCTGACTCGCATGCGCGCCTGCGCCATGGTTTCGCCCGCCGCGGGGATGAAGGCCCCCGCGCCCGAGGCCATGGTGGCCGGGAAGGGGGTGCCGCCGGTCGCGGAACCCGCCCACGCGGGCGTGAACAGATTCTGCCGCCCGTGGGAGATCGGGCGCTGCACGCTGCCGGGGCGGTGGCAGCCGTTGCAGGTCACGACCTCACCCGGGATCAGCTGCAGCCACACGCCCTGGGCGGGGACGATGCGCCGCGCGTTGGCGTCCAGCACTTCCATCTCGAACGCCACGTTGGCCGGCACCTCGATGCGCACCGAGCCGTCCGGCTCGATCGGCGCGTAGCCGAGGATCTGGCGCATGTCGTTGCTCGCCCCGAAGGCTTCGCCCGAGAGATTGACCACGGTCTTGTCCGGGATCGACACCGCCTTCACCAGGCGCAGGAAGCGCGCCGGGCGCGCCGCGGGAGCGGTCTGGGAGGAGTCCGCGAGCGTCGGGATATTCGGGTTGGCCGTGTCCATGCCGTCGATGTCGTAGACGCTGCGGATATCGATGACGCCGACGCCGGCGGTCACCAGGTCCTGGTCCAGATTCACCCCCGGTACCTTGTCGAGGATGATGTTCTGCAGCGGCCGCGGCTGCGCCACGGCGACGTCGGTGACCTGTACCCCGGGGGCCGGGGTCATGATGGGCTGCAGGGTGTTCGCGTTCGGATCGAACATCCACACGCTGTAAAGCGGCGGCGCCACCACCGGGTTCGCCACGTTCAGGTTGGCGGAGGTGCACGGCAGGATGGCCGGTGGCGTCGTGGTCGTATCCAGCAGCCGGCACTGGGTCCAGCTGACGAGGATGCGCCCGGTGCCGTCCTGCAGCGGATAAGCGGACGTGAAGCGCCCGCCGGGGGACGGGCCGGGGATGGTCAGCACGTTGTTCTGCGTCGCCGGCAGCTGCGCCGGGCCGTTGAGCCCGGGGTTGCCGAGCAGCGCCTGCGTGTTCTCCACGTAGTGCGTGCCATCGACGATCACCAGGTCGCCGCCGTCGTCAACGTCGGTGTACTGGCGCGCAATCGTGAGAATGCGTCCGTCCTGCATCTGCCGCGGATGCGTGAACTCGATGACGGTGTTGTTGGTGCCGGTATTGTGGCTGTTGGCCCCGTAGTAGAGCTCGAGGTCGGTTCCATCCGGGTTGGACGAGTACAGCGACATGGAATCCTTGCCCGGCGCGTTGTCCCAGCGCGTCCACAGCACCCGGCCATTGGCGAGCACGGTGGCGTCCCGGTCGTGGCTCTGATTAAAGGAGATCTGGTGCACGTGCGTGCCGTCCGCATTCATCACCTCCAGCACGAACGCATGCTCCTGCCGCGCCTCGTCCTGGTAGGAAAACTGCGGGAACCCCTCATCGAGGAGGATCCCCTGTGACTGCGACTGGCGCGTGCTCGAGAAGACGATGCGTCCATCCGGCAGGTAGTGCGGGGACTCGTCATTGACCGTGAGCGGATCCGGGTCGCTGGCCGGATCGATGACCGGGTGCAGCAGCTTGGTCGCGATCACGTACTCGTAGATGCGCCACGAGGGGGGTTTGGTCACCTTCTGATTCATCGCCAGCGGCCCGCGCATGGCAAACACCACCCGCGTGCCGTCGGCGGAGGTGTCCACGTCCTTGATGTCCCACATGCCACCGCTCGTGACGGGCGCGGTGATATTGGTCTCGATCGCGGTCGGGGAGGCGCTGGCGCGCATATAAAGGTCGGCCGACACCGGCGTGATGTCGTTCAGGATGCGCAGATCGTCCTGCATGAAGTTGCCGGTGGTATCGAGCGGCACCGGGCGCTTGACGTAAAAGATCGGAAAGTCGACGGTTGCCGGGTCGCCGACCTGGCTGTTGCCGAGGTTGATGTTGCTCTCGCTGCTGCAGGCGCCGAGCAGGGTCGCGCAGGCGAGCAGCAGCGCGCACCACTTGCCGATGCGATCCGTTGACTGCCTGAGGTCTGGCCGACTGTGCTGCGCGTGCATTTGCGTCTCCGTAATCACGCGGGCGCTCATTCCCGTGTGAATGTAACGTAATTCAGGAACAATTCGATGACTTATCGCCATATCGCCAATTACGTCACGGCACTCATGAGCACGTGACGGGTTTCATACCACCGATAGAGCGGGCGGATCTCGTTACTAGGTAGACGTTAGATCGGGCCCACGCCGTGACCGGCCTCGCAGTTTGCCGCGCATTGAGCAGCGCGGAACAACAACACCTCAAACTGTCGGTTGTTGGCGACGTCACTTGATTGAGACATTCGGGGCGGGGTTTTGGGAACCGTATAGTCCGGTCCGCGCACCGGGCATTTGGGAGTACACGAGCGCCATGAATGTTAGCAACCAACAGGCACAGGTCGTATCAGGCCGCGCACGCCGCGTGACGGTGGCCGCTTCCGTGCTGCTGCTGATGCAGCTGGCCGCGGCCGCGCACGCCGGACCCAACGAGCAGGCCAGGCGCATTTACGAGCGCATCGCGGGCGAGGAGCCACCGGCGGCGACTCTGACGCAGATGGCCACGGCCATCACCAACAGCCCGGGTCAGGCGGGGCTGCTCGCGGCGGCGGCGATCGCCACGCAGGCGCCCGACTTCTACAACGTGACCGTGAAGAACATGGTCACGCCCTGGACCAACCGCGACCAGACGGTGTTCGCGCCGCTCAACGACTACACCGCGACCGTCATCGGGATGGTGCGCGACGACGTTGCGTTCAATACCGCGCTCTCGGCGGACATCCTCTATACGGTGAACGCCGGCGGCCTGCCGGCGGTATCGGCAGCCAACAACAATCACTACGCGACCGCCGAAACCAACGGCGTGGATCTGAGTACCGCGCTCAAGCAGACCACGCAGTCGGGGACCTACGGCATCCCGACCGAGGCGACCGCGGGCCTCATCACCACCCGCGGGGCGGCGTCGGCCTTCTTCATCAACGGCACCAACCGCGCGATGTTCCGCTTCACCATGATCAATCACCTCTGCAATGACATGGAGACGGTGATGGACATCACGCGCCCGACGGACCGCATCCGTCAGGACGTGGCGCGTTCCCCCGGCGGCGACAGCCGCCTGTTCCTGAATACCTGCGTGGGCTGTCACAGCGGCATGGATCCGATGGCGCAGGCCTTCGCCTACTACAACTTCGACACGACCTCCAACCAGCTGGTCTACACCGCCAATCAGGTGCAGCCGAAGTACTTCATCAACTCGCAGAACTTTATCTACGGGTTCGTGACGCCGGACAACAGCTGGTCGAATCGCTGGCGTGCCGGTCCCAACATCGCCCTGGGCTGGGATCAGTCCATGCCCGGCAGCGGGGTCGGTGCCAAGTCGCTCGGCCAGGAGCTGGCCGCGAGCGATGCCTTTGCGCAGTGCCAGGTCACGAAGGTGTTCCAGACCGTGTGCTTCCGGGCGCCCACCAGCGCTGCCGACATGGCGACGGTCAGCTCGATCAAGTCGAGCTTCAAAACCTCGGGCTACAAACTCAAACAGGTCTTCCAGCTGGCGGCTGCGGCCTGCCCGGGTAGTTAAGGGAGCGCCGTCATGAACCGCACTGTCACCAACGCTTTCACCCCGGGTACGCTCGCGCGGGCCGCGCGCGCGCTGACGCTCGCCACGACGCTCGCCGGACTGGCGCTGCTGAGCGCCTGCTCCGCCGGCGGTCCCGCGACCACCGTCAACCAGCTCTCCACGCCGCCGACCAACTCGGCCGACAACTACACCGGGCCCCCGCCGGCGAACGCCGACGTGCAGGCCTTCAAGCTGAGCTTCTGGACCAACGTAACGCCGTCCAACCGTTGCGGCGGCTGCCACCATGCCGGCGGCCAGTCACCGCAGTTCGCGCGCACGGATGACGTGAACCTCGCCTACCAGGCGGCGCTGCCGCTGGTGAATCTCACCAACCCCTCGCAGTCGACCTTCGTGCTCAAGGTCGGTGGTGGCCACAACTGCTGGGTCGCGGACCCTTCCGCGTGCGCCTCCACCATGCTGGTGTGGATCCAGGGCTGGATCGGTGCGGGCTCCTCCTCCACGACCAGCGTGACGCTGGTGGCGCCTCCGGTGCAGGCGGCCGGCGGCGGCAAGCAGTTCCCGGCGAGCGCCACGGCGCCCAGCCCGAGCTTCCAGAACACCATCTATCCGCTGCTGACGCAGTTCTGCTCGGGCTGTCACACGCCGAGCTCGCCCACGGCGCAGCAGCCGTATTTCGCCGACAAGGCGGACGTGAATGCGGCCTACCTGGCGGCGCAGCCGAAGATCAACCTGGCGCAGCCGAACCAGTCGCGCTTCTACGAGCGCCTCGCCACCGAGTTCCACCATTGCTGGGTCACGGCGCAGTCCAACGGCGCGCCCGACTGCCCGGGCAGTGCGGCGGCGATGCTGGCCGCGATCACCGCCTTCGCCAACGGCATCCAGGTGACCCCGATCGATCCGTCGCTCGTGGTCTCCAACGCGATCACGCTCACCCAGGGCACGATCGCTGCGGGCGGCAGCCGTTACGAGGCGAACCTGGTCGCCAAGTACATGTTCGAGACCGGGCAGGGCGGCACGGCCTACGACACCAGCGGCGTCACGCCGGCGGCGGATCTGACGCTGTCCGGTAACGTCACCTGGGCCGGCGGCTGGGGCATCACCCTCGGCATGGGCGGCAAGGCGCAGGCCTCGACCAGCGCCAGCCAGAAGTTTGCCAACATGATCCAGGGCTCGGGCGAGTACACGCTCGAGACCTGGGTGGCTCCGGCGAACGTCACGCAGACGAACGCCTACATCGTCAGCTACTCCGGCAGCAACACGACGCGTGATGCGACGCTCGGGCAGGCGGCGACCCAGTACCAGGGCATGGCGCGCAGCAGCACCACCGACACCAACGGGATGCCGGCGCTGCTCACCACCACCGCTGACGGTGCCGCGCAGGCGGCCCTGCAGCACGTGGTGCTGACCTACGACCCGGTAAGCGGGCAGAAGATCTACGTCAACGGCGTCTACACCGGCGACGCGGACCCCTCCAAGGGGGGCACGCTCGCCAACTGGGACGGCACGTTCGCGCTGGTGCTCGGCAACGAGACTACGGGCCAGCGTCAGTGGCAGGGCACGATCAAGTTCGTGGCCATCCACAACCGCGCGCTCACGCCGGCGCAGATTCAGCAGAACTTTGCCGCCGGCGTCGGGCAGAAGTACTTCCTGCTCTTTGGTGTGAGCCAGCTGACCGGCGTGCCGCAGTCGTACATCCTCTTCCAGGCCTCCCAGTACGACACCTACGCATACCTGTTCGCGCAGCCGAAGTTCATCAGCCTGGACCCGACGGCCACCATCCCGGCGAATCTGAAGTTGAGCGGCATGCGCCTCGGCGTGAATGGGCAGCTGGTGCAGGCGGGCCAGTCATTCACCACGGTCAGCACGACCCTCGGCGGCTCGAGCTACACGCCCGCCAACGGGCAGTTGCTGTCGAACCTGGGCGGCGTCGTCCCGGCGACGCTCGGGCCGGGCAACGACCTGTTCTTCCTGTCCTTCGACCAGCTCGGTTCCAACGTGCACGCCTTCGTCGAGCCGCCGGTGACGATCTCGACGCCGGTGCCGACGACGACGCCGCAGCCGGACTTCGGTGTGGCGACGTTCGAGCGCGCCACGCACACCATGGCGAAGGTGACCGGCGTGCCGTTCACCAACCCGACGGTGTTCGCGCTCTACAGCAGCACGCAGCAGTCGATGCCCTCGACGCCGCTGATCTCGGCCTTCGTGCCGTCGGCGCAGACGGCACTATCGCAGCTGGCGGGTGCCTACTGCGGGCAGCTGGTGAACACCGCCTCCTACCGCGATGCGTTCTTCGGCAGCGGCCTGGACGCCAGTCTCAACAGCCCGGCATCCTCGTTCTTCAATTCCAGCAGCAATCGCGCCATCGTCGAGACGGCGCTGGTGAAGAACGCGGTCGGCGTCAATGTGGCGCCCGCCACGGCGACCGCCGTCACCAACGAAGTCGATGCGCTGCTGCAGCGCATCCCCACGCTGAACTCAGCTGCCACGGTCGCCATGGCGACGCAGGCGGCGTGCAACGCGGTGCTCGGCAGCGCCGCCGTCACGCTGCAGTGATCGGGACCAGGAGTAAATGCAATGATCATCGGTAAGAAGCCTCCCCGGCCGCACGCGCTCGGCGAGCCGCTGCTGTTCGACAATCACCCGCTGCCGCGCACGCGGCGCCAGTTCCTGTCGGCCGGCCTGATCTCCGGCGGCGGCCTGCTGGTGGGCCCGGCGTGGCTCGCGGGCCTGCTGAAGGCGAACCGCGCCAACGCGGCCGGTCCGACCCTGTCGCCGGATATCGCGGCGCTGCTGCCGAATGGCCAGTGCAACGTCCCCACGGCCTCGGGCGCCATACCGTTCATCTGCTTCGATCTCGCCGGCGGCGCCAATCTCGTCGGCTCCGAGGTGCTGGTGGGCGTGCAGGGCGGCCAGTCCAACTTCCTCTCGACGGCCGGCTACGGACGCCTGGGCGTTCCGGGCAACATGGTGCCGAGCTCCAGTGCCAACATCGATCCGGCGCTGGGCCTGCTGTGGCATGCCGACGGCGCGATCAAGCGCGGCATCATGAGCAAGGCGACCACGCCGCGACTGCGGCGGGCACCAACGGCGCGGTGTTCTGCGCCATGTCGCAGAATGACACGCAGTCGAACCCGCACAACCCGATGTATGCCATCGCGATGGCGGGCGCGAAGGGGCTGCTGCTGACCCTGACGGGCACCGAGTCCAGTGTCTCCGGCGGCAACTCCATGGCCCCGATGATGTACATCGACCCCGCGCTGCAGCCGACGACCATTAACCAGCCCTCCGACGCCACCTCCCTGGTGAGCACCGGCGGGGCGAGCGCGGACCCGGTGTCCGTGGCGGTGCTGGAGTCGCAGGCGCGCATCAGCGGCGGCACCGCGTTGTATTCCTCGGGGTCCGAACGCCGCATTCAGCGGCGCGCTGAGCGCGCCGAACGGCGGCACGCCGGGCGTTTCGATCTACTCGGACCCGGCCTCGGACGGCGCGATCAAGAACCAGGTGCGCTGTGCGTACGTGGTGTCCGCCAACACGGCGGCCACCTTCGGCAATCCGGCCGCGCTCGATCCCACCAAGGATCCGCTGATCACCGGCGGCACTGCGCCCATCTTCACCGCGAGTGATTTCCAGGACGGCGACGTGGCCAGCACCGCCACCATCATGAAGCTCGTCATCAACGGCTACGCCGGCGCGGGCACGATTGCGATGGGCGGCTACGACTATCACGACGGCACCCGCGCCAGCGGCGAGATGCGTAACTTCAAGGCCGGCCAGATGATCGGCGCGGTGCTCGAGTACGCGCAGCGCGTGGGCAAGCCGGTGATGGTGTATGTGTTCAGCGATGGCTCGCTGACCTCCACCGGCATGCCGGACAACAGTGTCGCCGGGCGCGGCAAGCTCGGCTGGCAGGGCGACAACGAGTCCGTCTCGTCGACCTTCTTCCTGGCGTACAGCCCCAAGGGACGCCCGCAGCTGCGCAACGGGGTCGCCGGACAGCAGATCGGCTACTTCAGCGCCGATGGCTCGGTGGTCGGCACCTCCAGCCCCGTCGCCAACAACGTGACGTCCCTGGTGCAGGCGGTGGTCCTCAACTACATGGGACTGGCCGGCACCGACAGCCAGTTCGCGACGCTGTTCCCAACTCAGGGTCTGGGCTCCGGCAGCACCCTGGCCGGTCTCACCGCCTTCGCCCCGATCGTGTGACGCAGTGCGCGTGCCGCCGTTCGGCGGCACGCGCAGTCTGTCGCGTTACGACGACGGCCATGTGAACTCCCGCAAGCCCCGGGAGCCAGGCCTCATTTCACCGCTCGCTTCGTTGACAGTGTTAAGTGCGCTGTGCAATTTTCCATGCTGGCGCGGGTCTTTTAGGTCGCATCCCGCGACGAGGATCATTAATTGAGCTGGCAACGCCCGGACCGCCCGACGTGGCGCGACTTGTCGCGCGCAGGTGTCTTGCTGCGATGGTGCGCGAGCGCCGCGGCGCTTGGGGCCGCGCTCAGCGTGGCCGCGCAGCCGGCCTACCCGCTGATCGGCCGGTCCGCGCCGGATTTCGCCCTGCACGCGAGCGCGGGCGACAACGTGCGCCTTTCCGAGCATCGCGGCGAGGTCGTGGTGCTGAGTTTCTGGAGCAGCCGCTGCAACCCCTGTCGCACGCAGCTCGCAGCCCTGAACCGCAGCTTCCAGACGTATCGTTCCGCGGGGCTCGTGGTTTACGGGATCGGTGTCGATGATGAGCCGCAGCTGGCGCTGGAGTTCGCCCGCTCGAACGCGGTCGGCTACCCGATGCTGCTCGATCCGACGAAGGGCGTGAGCCGCAGCTACGAAGTCGACAACCTGCCGATGACCGTGCTCATCGACCGCGGCGGCGTCATCCGTCACGTGCTGCGCGACTACAGTCCCGCCAACGACACCCTTTATGTGCAGGAGCTGCGCGCCCTGCTGAACGAATGATCGGAATCAACATGCCAGAAACGCCCTCCGTACGTTCCCGCCTGCGGGCGCAGCTACGCCTGAGCGCCGGCCTGCTCGCAGCGTTCGTCGCCGCGGCAGCCCTCGCCGCCGCGGCGCCGCCGGCGGCGCCTGCCGGCGCCTGCAGCCGGCGCAGCCGCCGTCCCCAAGCCGGCCGCTCCGCCGCCGGCCGCCCCGGCCACCGGCGCGGCGGCCTCCGGCTCGCCGGCCGCGCCTGCGGAAGCCGCGGCCGACACCCGCGGTCTCGACCAGGAGATCCAGGGACTGAAGAAGGACGTGGTCGACCTCAACAAGGACCTGTTCGTCCTCGAGGAAGAGCTGCTGTTCCCCGCCAACACCCAGGTGGCGGTATTTCTCTCGATGGACGTCGGGGATTTCTTCTCGCTGGACTCGGTGCAACTGAAGATCGACCAGAAGGAAGTGATCAATTACCTGTACACGCCCCGTGAGGTGGACGCCCTGCTCAAGGGGGGCGTGCAGCGGCTCTACGTTGGCAACCTCAAGGTGGGACCGCACGAGCTCGTGGCGTTCTTCAACGGCAAGGGGCCGAGCGATCGCGCCTACAAGCGCGGCGCCTCGCTGCGCTTCGAAAAGGGCGTCGGCGCGAAGTACCTGGAGCTGAAGATCGACGATCGGCAGAGGAAGCTGCAGCCGGAGTTCGAAATCAAGGACTGGGAATAGCCGTTTGAGTCCGCAATGCCGCATGCGTGCGCTGCTGGCGCTGGGCGTCCTCGCGCTGCTGGCGGGCACCGGCGCGCACGCACGCGTTCATGATCCCGAGAAGCTGCCACTCACGCGTGTGCGCGACCTGCACTACGGCGACGTGCTCTTCTACTTCTACCAGAACACCGAAGCCACCGACCTCACGTCCCTGACGCGCCTGCTCGCCTACGAGCACTGGGGGCGCCTGCCGCACCAGGAGGACGACGCGCTGCTGCTGGAGGGCGGGCTGTACCTTGAGCTCGGGATGCACAACAAGGCGGGCGAGATCTTCCAGAGCGTGCTCAACAACGACGTGCCCACCGGGGTGCGCAACAAGGCGTGGTTCTACCTGGCGCAGGTCTGGTACACCCGCGGTTACATGGACAAGGCGGACGCGGCGCTGCGCAAGATCAACGGGCGCATGTCCCCGGAGCTTGAGGCCCAGCGCGAGCTGCTGTTCGGCAACGTGCTGATGCGCGAGGGCCGCTTCGATGAGGCGATCGTCGCGCTCACCAACTGGCGCGGCCCGGAAGTCTGGTCGGCCTACGCGCGCTTCAACCTCGGCGTCGCGCTGGTGCGCAACAAGCGCCTGAACGATGCCGATCCGTTCCTGAGTGCCGTCGGCACCATGCTCGCGCCGACCCCGGAGCTGGCCGCGCTGCGCGACCGTGCCAACCTGGCCCTCGGCTTTGCCTATCTGCAGGCGGGGCAGCCCGCGCGCGCGCGCGCGCCGCTGGCGCGCGTGCGTCTCAATGGACCGTTCTCCAACCGGGCGCTGCTCGGCATCGGCTGGGCCGATGCCGCGCTCGGCGACTACCAGGGGGCGCTGACGCCGTGGATGGCACTGCGCGAGCGCAACCTGCTCGATGCCGCGGTGCAGGAGTCGTATCTGGCGGTGCCCTATGCATTCGGCAAGATGAACGCCAACGCACAGGCCGCGGAATACTACGAGAGCGCGGTCAAGTCCTTCGATGCCGAGAACCTACGCCTCGACAGCGCCATCGGCGCGATCCAGCGCGGCGACATGCTCGAGCGCGTGCTCAAGCAGGAACGCAACGAGGAAAAGCAGTTCGGCTGGGCCTGGCAGCTGCAGAACCTGCCGGAAGCGCCCGAGTCGCGCTACCTGTACACGCTGCTGGCCGGGAACGACTTTCAGGAGGGGCTGAAGAACTATCGCACCCTGGTCGCCATGGGCGGCACGCTCGAGCGGCATGAAGACGACATGCTCGCCTACCAGGACATGATCGAGACGCGCGAGCGCGCCTACGCCGAGCGTCTGCCGCGCGCGGACGCGCTGCTCAACTCCGGCGCCGTCGACAAGCTGCAGGCGCGCGAGGTGGCGCTCGACAATCAGCTGCGCGCCATCGAGGCGCAGCACAACGTGGCGGCTCTGGGCACCGAGGAGGAGCGCGCGCAGTGGGCGCGCATCCAGCGCATCGAGGCCGGGCTGTCCGGCGCGCCCGACACGCCCGAGAACGCCGACCTGCGTACGCGCCTGGCGCTGGTGAAGGGCGTGCTGTTCTTTCGCCTGAACGATGCCTATGGCGCACGGCTGTGGCAGGAACATCGCGAGCTTAAGGATCTGAACCTGGCGCTGCACGAGACCCAGAGCCGCTGGATCCGCGTCGAGCGCGCCCGCAAGAACGTGCCGGTGAACACCGGCGAGTTCGCCACGCGCGTCAACGCGCTCAAGGGCCGCATCGATACGCTGGAGACGCGGCTGGTGGCGGCCGAACAGAAGCAGCGCGACTACCTGGCGCGCGTCGCCGTACAGGAACTTGAACGCCAGAAGGACCGACTGGCCACCTACCAGATCCAGGCGCGCTTCGAGCTCGGCACGATGTACGACCGCGCTGCGCGCCAGGAGGCGGCCAGACCCGCCAAGCCGCCGGCGCCGGTGCAGAAAGGCGCCGAGGACGACGCCGGCGCCGCGCCCGCGGAGCCGCCGAAGTGAGGCATTTCCTCCGGCGCGGGCTGGGACTCGCCGCGGCCGCAACCCTGGCCGGGTTCGCGCGTGGCGCCGATCGTGCGCGCGCAAAGCGCCAGCCCGCCGCCGACCATCGGCGATCTCACCAAGCATCGGGTGCAGGTCCAGAAGGACACCCCGGCCAGTGCCAGCGCCACCAAGGCGATGGAGAACTACCGCCGCTTCCTGGAGCTGCAGAACACCGATCCGAAGCTGCGCGCCGAGGCGATGCGCCGGCTCGGCGATCTCAACCTCGACGCGGGCGAGCTCGAGCGCCTCGAACAGGAGGTGACGCAGGTCGACCTGCAGGGTGCGGAGGCCATCAAGCTCTACACGACGCTGCTGAAGGCCTATCCGGAGTATCCGCGCAACGACCAGGTGCTCTATCAGCTGGCGCGCGCCTACGAGACCACCGGGCAGCCCGAGCAGGCGCTCGCCACCCTCGACCGGATCGTCGCGCAGTACCCGCAGACGCCGCACCTGGACGAGGTGCAGTTCCGCCGCGGCGAGCTGCTGTTTTCCAACAAGCGCTATGCCGAGGCGGAGAAGGCCTACGCGGCCGTGATCGGGCGCGGCGGTAGCTTCCGCCTTCTATCAGCAGAGTCTCTACAAGCACGGCTGGTCGCTCTTCAAGCAGTCCCAGACGCTCGAGAGCCTGCCCTCATTCGGCGGAGTGCTCGATCGCGAGCTCGGCACTAACCCGGGCAAGCCGGTGAAGCTCGAGAGCCTCAAACGCGGTGACCGCGAGCTGGTCGAGGACACGCTGCGTGTCATGAGCATTGCGTTCTCCTACAACGACGGCGCCGCATCCCTTGCGCAGTACGTGAAGGAGCACGGGGAGCGGCCCTATACGTGGCTGCTCTACCAGCGCCTGGGTGACCTGTACGTCGAGAAGCAGCGCTACCAGGACGCGGCCACGGTCTATCGCGCCTACGTGGCGCGTGACACCTACAGCGACCACGCGCCCGATCTGGACATGGCGGCCATCGAGGCCTACGGCAAGGGCGGCTTCAGCCAGCTGGTGCTCGATGGCAAGCACGAGTTCGTCGAGCATTACAACTTCGACTCGCCCTACTGGAAGACCCGCAGCCGCGCTGATAACCCCCGGGTGGTCGCGGAGCTGAAGACCAATCTCAAGGACGTCGCCACTTACTTCCACGCGACGGCCCAGAAGTCCAAGAAGGTCTCCGATTACGAGGAGGCGGCGCGCTGGTACCGGGATTACCTGAAGTCCTTCCCCGGGGACGCGGACTCCGCGGCGACCAATTACCTGCTCGCGGACTGCCTGTTCGAGAGTCACCAGTACGCTGATGCGGCCGCCGAGTACGAGCGCACCGCCTATGACTACCCGCGCAACGACAAATCCGCGGCCGCGGCCCACGCCGCGCTGGTGTCCTACCAGAAGGGCGAGGAGGGCCTCACGGGTGCGGCCAAGGATGCCTGGCATGGCCGCGAGACGGATGCGGGGGTGAAGTTCGCCGAGACGTTCCCCGAGCATCCCGAGAGTGCCGTCGTACTGACGCACGCGGCGGAGGACATCTTCGCCGCCGGCGACCGTGCGCGCGCCATCACCGTGTCCCAGGCCCTGCTGGCACGGCAGCCGCCGGTGGACCTGGCCAAACAGCGCATCGCCTGGACGATCATCGCGCAGTCCTACTACGACCAGGGCGACTACGCCAAGGCGGAGCCGGCGTTCGTGCAGGCGCGCGAGCTCGCCGGGACCGACGAGAAGATGCGCGCCGACCTGACCGAGCGCCTGGCCGCGAGCGTCTACAAGCAGGGCGAAGCGAAGCTCAAGGCGGGCGATTCGAGCGCCGCGGTCGAGGACTTCCTGCGCGTCTCGCGCGTCGCGCCCGATTCCAAGATCCGCGCCAACGCGCAGTACGATGCGGCCACGGGGCTGATCAACCTCAAGCAGTGGGACCGCGCCATTGCCGTGCTCGAGGACTTCCGCCACCAGTTCCCGCAGTCACCGCTGCAGCCGGAGGTCACGCACAAGCTGGCGGTCGCGTACGCCTCCGCCAACCGCCCGGCCGAGGCTGCCGCGGAGTTCGAGCGCATCGCCGCGAATCCGGCGGAAGACCACGCCGTGCAGCGCGAGGCACTGATGCAGTCGGCCGACCTCTACGCCAAGTCGGGCAACCCGACCAAGGCGGCGGGCATGCTGGAGAAATTCGTGGCCGCAAATCCGGCGCCGCTGACGGATGCCGAGGAAGCGCGCCAGCGGCTGGCGGATTACGCGGACAAGAGCGGCGACAGCGCGCGCCGCGACCACTGGTATCACGAGATCATCACTGCCGACGCCCAGGCGGGCGCACAGCGCACCGAGCGTACGCATTACCTGGCGGCGAAGGCACAGCTCGCCCTCGCGCAGCCGGCGCGCGATGCCTTCCGCGCCGTGAAGCTCACCGTACCGCTCAAGAAGAGCCTGATCGTCAAGCGCGACGCGCTGGAGACCGCGATGGACGGCTACAAGCGCGCGGCCGAATATCAGGTCGCCGAGGTGACCACGGCGGCCACCTATGAAATGGCGGAGCTGTACCGCACGCTGGCGAAGGACCTGCTGGCCTCGGAACGCCCGAAGAACCTCAAGGGCGAGGAGCTGGAGGAGTACAACGCGCTGCTCGAGGAGCAGGTGTTCCCGTTCGAGGAGCAGGCGATCAAGGCGCACGAGCTGAACGCCGCGCGCGCCAAGGACGGTATCTACGATGACTCGGTGCGCAAGAGCTTTCAGGCGCTCGCGGAACTCAAGCCCGCCCGCTATGGCAAGACGGAGATGACCCAGGATGTGGTCGCGAGCCTCGAATAAGCGCGTGCTGCGGGCGGCTGCCGGCGCGCTGGCCCTGGCGGTGCTCGCCGCCTGCAGCTCGCACGCGCAGCGACACGCGGCGCCGCCGGCCAGCGTGAAGCCGGCTCCCGTCGTGGTGCCGCCGCCCCCGAGCGCGAGCACCGGGACGCCGGCTGCGAGCGCGGCCGTCGCGGAAGTGACCCCCGGCGTCACGGCGCGCCCCGACGTGCCTCCGGCTGCGCGGGCCGACTTTGACCGGGCGGTGAAGTACATGCGCGCGGGGAATGCCACCGAGGCCGAGCTCGGCTTCAAGCAGGTCGCCCTGCAGTATCCGCAGTTTGCAGCCCCCCTCATCGATGTCGCGCTCCTGCAGCGCAAGCAGGGCCAGCTCGAGCAGGCCGAGGCGACCCTCAAGAGCGCGGTGGCGCGCGAGAGCGGCAACCCGATCGCCTGGACCGAGCTCGGCGTGACGCAGAGAATGCGCGGCGAATTCAAGGACGCGGCTGCCTCCTACGAAAAGGCGATCGCCGCGGACCCGAACTACGCGCCGGCCTGGCGGAACCTCGGCGTGCTGGCCGATCTCTACCTGGGGGACCCGCAGCGCGCGCTCACCGCCTTCGAGAAGTACAAGGCCCTGACGCACGAGGAGAAGCCGGTGAGCGGCTGGATTGCCGAGCTGCGCCAGCGGCTGGGCATCAAGGCCCCGGAAGCCAGTCCGCCAGCCCCGGCCGGTGCCGCACCGGACAAGGAACCGGGGAGCGCGCCCGCACCGGCTGCGCCGGCGCCACCGGAGAGCACCGCTCCCGCCAATGCGGCAGCGACACAGCCGACGGCCAGGGCAGGAGGTTGACATGAAGCAACTGCGTGCAACGCTTTGGATGGCGCTGCTCCTGAGCACGCTCCCCCTCGTGGCCGCCGCCCAGGCCGGCAAGCCGCCCGCCGGCGGCGCGGCCGATCAGATCCCGCGGCCCGAGGACCTGGAGCCGGGCGTGGACACGACCAAGACCGCGCCGTCCGCGCCCGCAGCCGCCCCGCAGGTCGCAGCCCCGGCTGCGGCGCCGCGCGCGGCAGCCCCGCCGGCCTCCGGCGCCGCGGCGCCCCGGCCCAGGGCGCCGCCGCCAAGAGCGCACCGGCCAAGGGCGCGAGCGCCGGCAAGACGCCCGCCAAGAAAGGCACGGACCGGCTGGAACTTGAGGCCACCGATGTCACCGGCAACAGCGAGCTGCCGAAGGTGCTGTACATCGTTCCCTGGAAGCCCTCGGAGCTGGGCGATATGGCCGGGCGGCCGGTGGGCAGCCTCCTCGACGAGGTCCTGCAGCCCCTGGACCGCGACGTATTCAAGCGGGAAAACCGCTATTACGAGGCCCTGCAGCCGGACGCGGCCGCGGCAAAATCAGACGCGGCGCAGGGTTCGGAGGCTAAGCCCTGAAATAACCCCGGTGCAGCATCGCGAATGAGAGCCAGGTCGCAGCTTTTTGGCCTTATGTCATTCAGTTTTGGTTAGTGTTGGTGCTTGTGTGGCGGTCTTCTGAGAGCGGGAGTGTCAGATGGGTCTGTGGAATTTGATCGTACGTTTCTTCCAGGGTGGTGGGGACTTCATGTACCCCATCGCGATCGTGTTCGTGGTGGGTCTGGCGATCGCCATCGAGCGCTACATCTATCTCACGGCCACTGCGGCGCGCAACCGCGGCCTGTGGAACGAGATCGTGCCGTTGCTCTCGCAGGGCAACTTCCGTGGCGTGGCGCAGGCGACCTCCAAGTCTGACTCCGCCATCGGGCACATCCTCAACTACGGGCTGGCGCGCATTCAGTCGGCGCGGCGCCGCGATGACATCGAGAAGGCGATGGAAGAGAGCCTGATGGAGGTCGTGCCGCGACTCGAGAAGCGCACCCACTATCTGGCGACCTTTGCCAACCTGGCCACGCTGCTGGGTCTGCTCGGCACCGTCATGGGCCTGATCCGCGCCTTCCAGGCGGTCGCGACCGTGAACCCGGCCGAGAAGGCGAACCTGCTGTCGGCCAGCATCTCGGTGGCGATGAACTGCACGGCGTTCGGCCTGATGACTGCCGTGCCGCTGCTGTTCATTCACGCGTTTCTGCAGACGAAGACCACCGAGCTGATCGACAGCCTGGAGATGGCCTCGGTCAAGTTCCTGAACGCGATCACCGAGCGTCAGACCGCCCCCGCGGCGGCCTGAACCGCTTTCGCGCTTCACGTTCGTCCGCAGGGCTGAAGGACCCGCATGCGCCGTTCTTATCAGTACCGCAAGCTTGAGCGTCATAGCCGCAAGCCGGCCGAGCTGCTGCTCGTGCCGATGATCGACATTTTCACCGTGCTCGTGACGTTCCTGCTCATGACCGCCGTGTTCTCGCGCACCGTGATCCTGGAGCTGAACCTGCCGGCCTCCCAGACCGAGTTCCGCGACCCGCCGCCGGGCCTGGTGCTGGAGGTGATGGTGCGCAAGGACCTGCTGCAGGTCGCCGATCGCAACACCGGCCCGCTCGCGACGCTGCCCAACAACGCCGCCGGCTACGACTACGAGGGGCTGACGGAGTACCTGAAGCGCGTCAAGGCCAAATTTCCCGAGAAGACCGAGGCCACCATCCTGCTCGAGAGCGACACCCCCTACGACACCCTGGTGCAGGTCATGGACCGGGTGCGCGTGTTTGAGAACGGCAGCGGCCCGACCCTGGTGCAGGCGGAGCTGTTCCCGGATATCTCCATCGGACAGGCTCCCGCAACGGATGCCGCCGTGCCGGTGTCGAACCCGGCCCCCGCGGCGCCCGGCAGTGGAGCGCATCCATGAGCATTTCCAACCGCGCGCTGCGCATGGCGCAGCATCACGTGCGCAACCGGGCCGACGCCCAGCTGAACCTGATACCGCTGATCGACATCCTTTCGGTGATGGTGGCATTCCTCCTGGTCTACTCGACCGAGGTCGAGGTCATCCAGAACTCCAAGGGGATCGAGATCCCGCAGTCGATCGCGCAGACCGCGCCGAAGCAGTCGGTCGTGATCATGGTCACCAAGAGTGATCTGTTCGTGCAGGGCGAGTTCATCACCAGCGTCGCCGACATCCGCGCTGCCGCCGGTCCGCAGATCGAACCGCTGCTCGCGGCACTCAAGCGCCCGCTGCTGGTCGGCAAGGAGATGACCGAGAAGGACCTCGCGCAGCGCGAGATCACCATCATGGCGGACAAGTCGATCCCCTACGACGTGCTCAAGCGCGTGATGGCGACCTGCACCGCCGCGGACTACGGACGCATCTCGCTGGCCGTGATCCAGAAAGAGAAGCCGGTGGCCGCCGGCGTGTTTAAGCCGGGTTAGTCGCACCATGAAGAAACACGGACGTGCCGATCCCCGCCGCGACGGGTTGTGCAGCAGAGGAGCGGGCGGTAAATGAATAAGCCGGCTCATGCCGCCATGGTCACGCGCACGCTTCGCTTAAAGGTGAAGCGCGAAGCGTATTCGTGGCTCAACGCCGCAGCTGTTGAAGTAAATCAGGTCTTCAATTGGGCGAATGCCACGAGCATTGATGCAGCGGATCGCAATCGCCGCGCGGACGCGAAGTTCCTTTCCGGCTTTGATCTCTGCTGTCTCTCCGCCGGAGCCACTGAATTTTTCGAGCGCATCGGCGCGGACTCGGTTCAGCGAGTCTGCACGGAGTACGCGGCCAAAAGACGATCCGCCAAGCGTGTGAAGCTGCGCTGGCGCGTTTCGCGCGGTGCTCGCCGCTCCTTGGGTTGGGTTCCGTTCAAGGCTGTGAACCTGAAACGCAAAGGCATGGGACTGCGTTTCGCCGGCAAAGCGTTTCGCATCTTTGAGCGCGAGCGCCTCGAAGGGGTGAAGTGGCGGGACGGCTGCTTTGCGCAGGATGCCTGCGGGGATTGGTGGCTGTGCGTACCGGTGCAGATCGCCGGTGAGCAGGTAACCGCGTCGCGGGCGGCGGTTGGAATTGACCTTGGTTTGAAGGACGTTGCGGTGACGAGCGACGGCGAGCGGCTTGAGGCTGGCCGCTGGACGCACCGCTTCGCTAAGAAGCTAGCCAATGCACAGCGTCGCGGGCACAAGCGACAAGCCAAGAGGATTCACCGGAAAGCGGCGCGCTGCCGTGCCGATGCGCTCCATAAATTTTCGAGAAAGATTGTTGATCGGTATCAGAACATAGTCGTTGGCGACGTGAGCAGTCTCAAGTTGGTTAAGACACGGATGGCAAAATCCGTATTGGATTCTGGCTGGGGTATGCTCAAAGCGCAGCTGCAGTACAAAGGCAAGTATGCCGGCAGAAGCGTTCTCGCTGTCAGCGAAAGAAACACCAGCTGCGCTTGTTCGACTTGTGGATCGATCTCTGGTCCCCGAGGCGTAAACGAGCTGCATGTAAGGAATTGGGTCTGCAGCGAGTGTGGTGACTCGCATGACCGAGACGTTAACGCGGCTCGGTTGATCCTTCTCCGGGGAGAGGTGCCTCCCTCCATGCGCGGGAACGAGTCTTTACCGAGAGTACGCCAGCCCAGGCAGGCATCACACCGATGCGAGGCAGGGATAGGCATGCTTGAGGTGGCGCCATGAGCACCGGGCTGCTCGCTCCCTACTACCGCGAATACGACCTGCCCTGGGAAGGCGATCCGGAAGCCACCGCGCGCTTCAACAAGATCCTGCGGGTGCTGCTGATCCTGCTGCTCATCCTCGGCATCCTCTTTCCGCTGCTGCCCCGGCCCGCGCGCCCGACCACGGAGGACATCCCGCAGCGCCTGGCGCGCGTCATGATCGAGGAGCAGCCCAAGCCCCCGCCGCCCCCGCCGCCCACGCCGAAGCCGGAGGAAAAGCCCAAGATCGAGCCCAAGGTGACGATGGTGACGCCGCCGCCGGTGGATCAGCACCAGAAGGCGCACGAGAAGGCGCAGAAGCAGCTGAACCAGGTCAAGGATGAGCTCGCCGACCTGCGCGAGGTCATGGACCTGAAGCCCCTGGAGACCAAGAACCTTTCCGGCGCGGTCGGCGCGGATGCGCACGCCGAGCGCGACCTCATCACCTCCAAGGTGGGCGTCGGCAGCGGCGGCATCACCTCCGCCAACAGCAGCCGCGGCTTTGGCAGCGGCGCCGGTTCGCTCACCGGCAATGCCACCACGGCGGTCTCCTCGGGCATCGTGCACGGCAGCGTGAATAACCGCACGCCGACTGCCGGCGGCGGTGGTGGCAAGGCAGGCCGGCCGGCGGAGGAGATCGCGCTGATCTTCGACAAGAACAAGGGTCGCTTGTACAGCCTGTACGCACGCGCGCAGCGCGACAATGCCGAGCTGCACGGCAAACTGGTGCTGGAATTCACCATCGCGCCGAGCGGCGAGGTGACCATGTGCCGCGTGGTCTCCAGCGAGCTCAACGACCCGGATCTGGAGAAGAAGATCATCGCCATGGTGCGGCTGATGCAGTTCGGCGCCGAGGACGTCGATGCCATCACCGTCACCAAACCCATTGATTTCTTCCCCGCATAGTGCTGAGGTACGCGCAACTGGCGGCGGCGTTATGAACCTCAACTCCGAAATCCAGTTCTATGCCGAGCTGCGCCTGGTCGACAAGGCGCGGCTGCTGAATCTGTTTCTGCACGAGCTGGCCGAGGAGGCGCGCGGCACCTACGGGCCCGGCGCCGAGCAGGTGCACGACGGTGCCCATCTGCGCTTCGTCAATGAGCTCTATCACCGCCTTACCCGCTTCATCGAGCAGCTGCTCGCCGAGGATGCCACCCGGCCGGGCGACGATGTCGTGCTGCGCATGCTGCTCGCCCCGCGCGCCGACAAGGTCGCGGAGCGGCTGGTCTTCAACGCCTATGCGCGGGCCATCCAGGGCTTCGAGAGCTACGACACCACGGTGCTCATGGGCTCCTGACCCCATGCCCTGCGGCGCCCTGGGGCTGCGGCCGACGACAAGCAAGAACAGGACGGTGCGCTGGGCACCCGGGACTCCCAATAACGATGTGTAACCTTCCCGCGCGGGGACTGCTGGCGCTCCTTGCGACGTTCGCGCCACTGGCGGCGCTCGCGGATGCGGCGCTGCTCCTGCGGCCGGCGCAGGTGTGGAGCGCCGGGGAGCCGGTGCACGCCGGCTGGACCGTGCTGGTGCAGGGCGAGCGCATCGTCGCCGTCGGGCCTGCGAGCACGGTGCACGCGCCCGCGGACGCCGAGGTGATCGATCTGCCGGGTGCGACGCTCCTGCCCGGGCTCATGGATCTGCATTCGCACCTGTTCCTGCACCCGTACAACGAGACGCGCTGGGACGAGCAGGTGCTGAAGGAACCGGTGCCCTACCGCACGCTGCGCGCCGGCGTGCAGGCGCGCGCCACGCTTCAGGGCGGATTTACCACGCTGCGGGATCTGGGCACCGAGGGTGCTGAGTACGCCGACGTCGCGCTCAAGCGCGCCATCGAGGAACGCCTGATCGAAGGCCCGCGCCTGTTCGTGGCGACGCGCGCCATCGTGGCGACCGCCAGCTACGGTCCGGCGCCGCGCTCACTGCGCCCGGACGTGTGCTGCACACCCCAGGGGGCCGAGGAGGCGAGCGGTATCCCGGAGGTCATTCGCGCCGTGCGCGAGCAGGCCGGGCGCGGCGCTGACTGGATCAAGGTGTACGCCGACTACCGCTGGGGCCCGGACGGCACCCAGCAGCCGACCTTCTCGGAAGAGGAGCTGCAGGCGCTGGTCAGCACCGCGCATTCCTCGGGACGGCCGGTGGCCGCGCACGCGGTGACGGCCGAGGGCATGCGGCGCGCCGCCGTGGCGGGCGTCGAGACGATCGAGCACGGCTATGGCGGCACGGCCGAGACCTTTCGTCTCATGGCCGCGCACCAGGTCGCCTACCTGCCGACCCTGACGGCGGAGGCCGCCTACAGCGAGTACTTCGAACACTACGTGCCCGGGGTCAGCGAACCCACCGCCGCGATGCGCCAGGCGGCCCAGGCGTTCCGGCTGGCGCTCAAGGCGGGTGTGCAGATTGGCTGCGGGAGCGACGTGGGCGTGTACGCCCACGGCACCAATTACCGCGAGCTGGAGTGGATGGTGAAGGACGGCATGACGCCCGTGCAGGCGCTGACCGCGGCCACCGCCACCGACGCGCACATCCTGCGCCGCGAGGCGGATCTTGGCCGCATCCGCCCCGGCATGCTGGCGGATCTCATCGCAGTACCCGGTGACCCGACGCAGGCCATCGAGGTGCTCTCGCGGGTGCAGTTCGTCATGAAGAACGGCGCGGTCTACCGCCGTCCGCGTTAGCGCCGCCCGCGCCGGCAAGTCCCGCGAGCGCCGCGCCGCTCAGGCGATACGTCCGTCCATTCATCGAGGGCCACCGCGCCGAGGCTGCGGTAGAAGCCAAGCGCCGGGTCGTTCCAGTCCAGCACCGCCCAGTCGAGCCGTGCGCCCCCGCGCGCGAGCGTCGTGTGCGCGAGCCACTGCAGCAGACGCCGTCCCACGCCGCGGCCGCGCGCCTGCGGACGCACGAACAGATCCTCGAGATAGATCCCGGGCTTGCCGAGAAAGGTCGAGAAGTTTTGAAAGAAGAGGGCGAAGCCCACCGGGGCACCCCCGAGGCAGGCGAGCACCACCTCCGCGTACGGCCGCGGCCCGAACAGCCCCGCCGCCAGGTCCGCCTCGCTCGCGCTCACCTGCTCGGCGAGGCGCTCGTAGACGGCGAGCTCGCGAATGAACGACAGCACCAGCGGCACGTCGGCGGGCGTCGCGGGGCGGATGCTGATGGGGTCTGCGGCGCTGTTCATCCGGTGCTTTGCAGGCCTTCCGCAATGCCGCCGACGCTGCCGAGCAGGGCGGCGAAGAGGTCCTGGTCCTCGCGCGCGCCGGCGCGCCAGCGCCGCAGCAGGTCCACCTGCATGAGGTTCATCGGGTCCACGTAGGGATTGCGCAGGCGAATCGAGCGTTGCGGCGTGGGATCGGAGTCGAGCAGCTCGCGGCTGCCCTTTATGGCCAGCACCTGCTCGCAGGCCAGGTGGTACTCGGCGCGGATCTGCTCACCGAAGTGACGCAGTGCCGGGGGACTCAGTTCCTCGTAGTAGTGCGCGATGCCGAGGTCCGCGCGCGCCAGCATGGTTTCGACATCGTCGATGAGGTTGCGCAAGAAGAACCAGCTCTCATAGGTTTCGCGCACTCGTGCCGCGCCAAGCGTGCGGGCCGCCGCGGCCAATCCGCTGCCGGCGCCGTACCACCCCGGCAGCATGTAGCGCGCCTGCGACCAGGCGAACACCCACGGCACCGGCAGCAGCGCCGACAGATCCGCATGCGCCGTGCGGTGCACCGAGCGTGAGCCGATCTGCATGCGCTCGATGACGTCGATCGGCGTGACCGCCTGGAAGAACGCGTAGAACGCCGGGTCGTCATAGACCAGCCCCCGGTAGGCGGTGCGGCTCGCCTGCGCGACGAGCTGCGCGAGCTCCAGGTGCGCGGGTGCATCCGCGCGCGCATTGCCGCTGCGCACCGCCGCGGTGGCGAGGCTGAGCGCGTTGAAGGCGCGCTCCAGGGTGCGCATGGCGATCGGGCGCAGCCCGTAGCCCTGCTTGATCGTCGATCCCTGCTCGCGGATGCGCAGTACCCCGTCCACCGCGCCCGCGGGTGCCGCCTTGACGATCGCCTCGATGCGGCCGCCGCCGCGCGCGAGGCTGCCGCCGCGCGCGTGAAACAGCACGTGCTGTTCGCCGCTGGCGTGCAGCACGCGGGCGATCTCGGTCTGTGCCTGATGGATCAGAACGCGCGAGGCACAGGTGCCGGCCTGCTTGTTGCTGTCCGAATAGCCGATCAGCACGCACTGGCGCCGGCCGCGTGCCTCCAGGTGCCGGCGGTAGAGCGGATCGGAAAGTAGCTCCTGCAGGGTGGCGCCGCAGCTGCCGAGCGCCTCCTCGGTCTCGAACTGCGGCGCGATATCGAGCGCGACCTCACCGGTGTACTTGTCGTAGGCGGCCGCCCAGTGTGCCAGGAGCAGCGCCGCGAGCAGGTCATCGGCCCCCGCGGCGCCGGAGATGATGAAGTAGCCGAGGGCATCGGGTCCGTAGCGATGTCGCCCCTGCATGATGGCGTCGAACACCGCGAGCGTGCGCTTGCCGAGCGCATCGAGCTCCGTCACCGGCCCGCGGTCCTTCTCCAGCGCCTCGGCCAGCAGGTCGCGCCGCTCGCGCCGGGTGCGCGTGAGCCACTGATCATCGGCAAAGCCCTGCCCGATGACCTCGTGCAGCACGCTCGCCTGCTGGCGCACATCGAGCGTTGCCAGGTGAAAGCCGAAGGTGTCGATGCGCCGCAGCAGGCGCTCGACGTAGAACAGCCCGGCGTTGGTGCCCTTGTTGGCCTTGAGGCTCGTGGCGATGAGCGCCACATCGTCGCGGAACTGGCGCGCCAGCTGGTAACCGTGGGCGCGGCCGTCGAAGGCCCCGCGCAGCCGTTCGCCGATCTGCGCGAGGAACACCCGGTAGGGCATGCGGTCGTGGCGCGCGGGAGTGATGGCGCGGGCGCCCGGCAGCAGTGTCATATAGTGCTCGAGCCGCTTGACGAGCTCGGGGGAGGGCGCGACGCGGCTCGCGCTCTGCGAGAGCCGCTGCGCGAGCTCCTGACAGTCCTTGAAATAGGCGTTGACGATCGCCTGCTGCTGGCGCGCGAGGGTTTCGCGGATCGTCTTGGCGTGCACGTCCGGGTTGCCGTCCATGTCCCCGCCGGCCCAGGAGCCGAAGTGCAAAATGGCCGGTACCCGCGGTGCGCCGCCCTTGGCACCGTAGACCTTCTCCAGCGCCAGCCCGATCTCCTCGTAGAACGCCGGCACCACGCGGTACAGCACGTCGGTGAAATAAAACAGGATCTGCTCGCGCTCGTCCGCGACCGTCAGGCGTGCCCGCGGCAGCTCCTCGGTCTGCCAGCCGCTGGTCAGCTCCATGCGGATGTTGTCCCAGATGCTCTGGGCTTCGTGTGGCGTCAGGCTCGGATCGAGCCGCTCGAGCAGGCGCTGCGCGACACGCTGCTGCTTGCGCAGCAGCGTGCGCCGCGCCGCCTCGGTCGAGTGCGGCGCGAACACCGGCTCGATCGAGAGGCTGCCGAGCAGCTCGCGCAGCTGCTGCCCGTCGAGGCCTTGCTGCTTGAGCGTGGCGATCGCATCCTCGACCCCGCCGGGCTGCGGCCGCTTACTGTCCTTGAGGAAGTAGTCGCGGCGGCGACGAATGCGGTGCACCTTCTCGGCGAGGTTGACCGCCTGGAACCACATGGAGAAGGCGCGCACCAGCTCGCGCGCCAGTCCCGGCGGGCGGTCGCGCACCTGGGCGGCGAGCTCGGCGAGCGCGCCCGCATCGCCGTTGCGTCCGCGGATGGCCGCGACGCGGTCGCTCTCGACCAGCCTGAACAGCTGCTCGCCTTCCTGCTCGCGCAGGATCTCGCCCACCAGCGCCCCGAGCGCGTGCACATCATCGCGCAGCGGTTCGTGCTTGGGCGGGAAGTGGATGTCGCTGCGGTTCACTCAGGTCCAGACGTTGGCGTGGGCGTCAAAATCGCTGCGCTGTACGCGCACGATGCAGAAGCGCTGCCCGGTCGGAGCCTGCATCACCACCCACGTGTGCACGTTGGCAATGCGCCGGGCGCCGAGGGCTTCCAGACGGCGTGCTTCGGCCTCGATGTCGTCCGCCTCGATGTCCAGGTGCACGCGGCTCTCGTGGCGCACCTGCTGCACCTCGACGTGCAGGTCGGCAGGCGCGGTCTTGAGTCTGCGGTACAGCGCCTCGGCGGCCTGGGCCGCGGATTCGGCCTGCAGCCCGAGCGCGGCTCCCCAGAAGCGCGCGGCCCCATCCAGATCCTCGGTCTGGCAGTCGATGATGAATCCGGCGAGTCGGCTCTTGTGCATGCCAGGGCTCCTCTTCCTGTGGGGCTTGAGCGCAGCGCGGATTCCCATTTTAGCGCCGCGGGGGCTGCCGCCGCTTATCCGGCCAGCAGCACCGCCTCGGCGCGCTCGAGCTCCTCGGGCTGCCCGTACATGACCACGATGTCGCCATCGCGCAGCACGGTCTCGCCGGCGGGTTCGCGCCCGAGGATGCCGTGCCGCCGCACGCCGGTAAAGGCGACCTCGACGCCATGGCTGCGCACTTCGGCAAGGCTGCGGCCGACTGACCAGGCCCCCGGCGGCACCACCACTGACTTGATCTCCTCGCGCGGCTCGCCGCCGTCATCATGCGAGCCCTCATCCCCGTGGCGCACGAGGTTGCGCAGCACCGCGTAGCGGCTGTTGCGGATGTCGCCGAGCGTGCGCACCACGCGCGACACCGGCACGTGCAGCAGCATCAGCACGTGCGACACCAGCATCAGGCTCGCCTCGAAGGTCTCCGGCACCACTTCGGTCGCCCCGGCCGCGCGCAGCTCCTCGATGCGCGCATCGTCCGGGGTGCGCACCAGCACCGGGACCTCCGGGCGCACGCGCCGCACGCTGTGCACGATGCCGATCGAGGTGGCGGGATCTGAGAAGCTGATGACCACAGCGCTCGCGGCCGCGATCCCGGCCTTGCCGAGCATATCCTCGTCGGAGGAATCGCCGAACATCACCGGGTCCCCGCCCTGGCGGGCGGCGCGGATGCGCGCCGGATCCAGATCGAGCGCGATGTACTCGAACCCCTGGGATTCCAGCACGCGGGCAATGTTCTGCCCCACACGCCCAAAGCCGCACAGGATTACGTGGTCGCGTACCGCGATCTCGCGCGTGGCGGCGTCCTCGCGCTCGCTGGCGGTGCGCACCGGCCCGTGCTCGGCGAGCAGGAACCGGGCCACCCGCTTGTTGTTGTTGAGGATCACGGGCGACAGCACCATCGACAGCACCATGGCGATCAGCACCGGCGTGCCGATGTATCCCGGCAGCAGTCCCGCCTGCAGCAGGATCGTTCCCAGGGCGACGCCGAACTCCCCGCCGATGGACATGACGATGCCGGTTCGCAGCGCCTTGAAGCGCGAGGTCGTGAAGGGGCGGGTGGCGAGCGCGGCCATCAGTGCCTTGAGCACCACCAGGGTGACCAGCATGAGCAACACCGCGGCGAGCTCAGCCGGACGACCCAGCAGGTGCAAATCGAGCAGCATCCCCACCGAGATGAAGAACAGCCCGAGCAGGATGTCGCGGAAGGGGCGGATGACCGCCTCGACCTGATGCCGGTACTCGGTCTCGGCCAGCATCATGCCGGCGAGGAAGGCGCCGAGGGCAAAGGTCAGTCCGGCGCTGTGGGCGACCCACGCCGAGGACAGCACCACCAGCAGCACCGTAAGGGTGAAGAGCTCGCGCAGCCGGCTGTGAGCGATGACATGCAGCAGGGGCCGCAGCAGCCAGCGTCCGGCGGCGAGCACCGCGACGATGGCCAGCACTCCGCCGAGCACCGGCACCAGCCCCTGGCGCAGCTGCAGCTGGTCCTCCCCCGCAGTCAGCGCCGAGGCGAGCGCGAGGAAGGGCACGAAGGCCAGGTCCTGGAACAAGAGCATGGCAAAGGCGAGACGCCCGTGGGTGCGGTTGAGTTCGGAGCGCTCGGTCAGCTGCTGCAGCAGGATCGCGGTGGAGCTCATGGCGATGGCGCCACCCAGCACGACTGCGACCAGCCATGGCACGCGCAGCAGGTGCGCGAGCATCGCGAACACCGCGGTCGTGAGTCCCACCTGTGCCGCCCCCAGCCCGAACACCTCGCGTCGCATCGCGAGCATGCGCGGGAGCGAGAAGTCCAGGCCCAGGGTGAAAAGCAGGAACGCCACGCCCAGCTCGGCGAGCAGTCGCACCGTGCCGGAGTCGGATACCACCGCCAGGGCATGTGGCCCGAGCGCCAGCCCCACGAGCAGGTAGGCCATGCTGGCGGGCAGCGCCAGGCGGCGCGCGAGGGTGACCAGCAACACGGAGCC
Source organism: uncultured Pseudomonadota bacterium (assembly GCA_963727305.1). Taxonomy (GTDB): domain Bacteria; phylum Pseudomonadota; class Gammaproteobacteria; order Steroidobacterales; family Steroidobacteraceae; genus 13-2-20CM-66-19. Next base: position 761,671 of record CAVSFM010000016.1, on the reverse strand, counting down.
CGCGAGCAGGATGAGGCACTGGCTGAGAGGAGCGAGCATCCGCGTCAACTTAGAGGGGCGCCCGGCGGGGCGCAACGTCTGCGCCGCCGGCGCTCGCCCCCTGCGAGAGCCGGTCGGGCCTCAGGCGCGGCCGGGGTCCCGGGCGCCGCGCGCGGGCAACACCGGTGCGGGGACCGCGGCGCGCAGGCGCGGGTCCGGCTGCGGGGCACCGCGGCTCAGCTGCAGCGGCAGCACGCCCGCCCAGCAGTCCAGGGCGTAGTCCTCCTCGGCATCCTGGGGCGGGCCGGAGCGGATCTTGGCCGAGGCTTCCTCGATCGGCACGCTCAGAACGGCGGTGGCATCGAGCTCCCTGGCGCTCGGGGCGCGCACCTGCGCGACGCGGCCGGGCACGATGCGCTCGACCAGCGCCTCCAGGGCGGCGCGCTTTTCGGCGGCATCGGTGAGTTCGCTCGCGGTAGCCAGGATCACCACCGAGCGGTAGTTCATCGAGTGATTGAACGCCGAGCGTGCCAGTACCAGGCCATCGAGCAGCGTGACGGTCACGCACAGCGGGGATGCGAGCGCGGCCGTGCGCAGCGTGCGGCTGGCCACCGCCCCGTGCAGGTACAGCCGCTCGCCCACCCGCGCGTGCACGGTGGGGATCACGTAGGGTTGCCCGGCAAGCACGTAACCGACGTGGCAGTACAGTGCCTCATCGAGAATGGCGTGGATGACGCTGCGCTGGTAGCTCGCGCGCTCCTTGCGGCGTACGAGCCGAGTGCGTTCGGTGGCGCGGATCAGATGCCCGACTGCCAGGTGCTGGGCATGCCGGCCTTGCCGATCGCGTCCTCGATGGCCAGGCACGCCTCACGCGCTTCCGGCTGGGCGCGCAGGCTGCGGGCGATCGAGTTGAGAAAGCGGCACATCAACGCGATGTTCGGGTGGGTGGTGTGCAGCTCGTTCTCGACGCGGTCAATCGCTTCGATCAGGTCCTCCTGATCGCAGCTCGGAAAGGTCATGCTCGTGACGGCATGTTGTACTTCAACCAGCGCCTGGTGTATCGCGGCCTGCTGACTCCCGTCCATGGACAGAATTTGAACCTCTTTGGGCGAGGCCCGCAAGCCCCGCCACGGGCCGGCGGATGCAAAAAAAGAGCCCCGCCATTGCTGGCGGGGCTCCTTAGGGTCAACGGTCTGTCTTACTTGGCAGGCGCAGTCGCGCTGCTGCTGGACGTCGACTTTGAATGCTTGCTCTTGCTGTGGTGCTTCGACGATGACGACTTGTGCGAGCTGGACTTGGCCGCGGCCGAATCGGTGGCCGGGGCCGGGTCCGCGGCGAGCACAGGACCGGCGATCAGAGCGAGGGCGATAAAGGGCACGAGCTTCTTAAACATCGATGTAGTCTCCAGAGTAGGGGATATCCGCAGCTTCACCTTGGCGGGTGCCTGACCGGCTCATGCGCGTTCGTTCGACCCTGAACGCCCATCAGCCGGGCAGGCTCCCACATCCCAAGGCGCGCGTATTATGAACGCAATCCCGGGGCCGAAACGGCGTATGACCACAACGTAATGTTTACCGTATCTCTTTGTAATTAAAGATAAAATTGACCTAGTTTTCCGCAGCCCTCATTCGCCCGCGAAGCTCACCAGGCGCCGCACCGGGACTTCAAGCTGCGCCAGGCGCGCCGCGCCCCCGAGCTCCGGCAGGTCGACCACAAAGCAGGCCGCGAGCACCCGGGCGCCGAGCGAGCGCAGCAGCTCGACCGCAGCTGCCGCGGTGCCCCCGGTGGCGATCAGGTCATCGACCAGGAGGATGCGCTCGCCGGGGTGCACCGCATCACGGTGCATCTCAATCTCATCAAGCCCGTACTCGAGCGAGTACGCGACACGGACCGTGGCATGCGGCAGCTTGCCCTTCTTGCGGATGGGCACGAAGCCGGCCGACAGCTGGTGGGCGACGGCTCCGCCGAGGATGAAACCGCGCGCCTCGATGCCGGCCACGCGCTCAATACCCGCCTTTGACCAGGGCTCGACCAGCTGGTCGACCACGGCCCGAAACATGCGCGCATCCCCGAGAAGCGTCGTGATGTCACGGAAGGTGATGCCGGGCCTGGGGTAGTCCGGGATCGCGCGGATGGCAGCGCGGATCTCGCCCGTGGTGACCGTTTTCATGGCGCCAGACTCTACGCTACCCGCGTGTGCAGCGCCGCCACAGGAGCGTGCGATTGTTGGCGGGCATGGCGTGATCGGCGCTCAGCGTGAGCCCCTGCTGCTGTGCCAGTGCGTCGATGGTCTCGAAGTCGCGCAGCGCGCTGCGCGGATCACGTGCCTTGAGCCACAGGTCAAACCGCGCGTTGCTCTCGCTCGTATAACGCCCCTGATAGTTGAAAGGTCCGTACACACACAACACCCCCTCGGGCAGCAGCGCCGCGCCGACGCCGCGGAAGAATTGCTGCACCGCCTCGGGCGCCATGATGTGCAGCGTGTTGGCGCTGAAGATCGCGTCGACGGGGGCGATGGGCCAGGGGTGCTCGCTCACGTCGAGGGCGATCGGTGGGCGCAGGTTCGCCGGCCCCTCCAGCCGCACCCGCTCGGCGAGCGGTGGCAGGAGCGCTGCCACCTCGCTCGGCTGCCAGGTGAGATGCGGCAGATGGGCGGCGAAGTGCACGGCGTGCTGCCCGGTGCCGCTGCCGACTTCGAGCACGGCGCGCTGCGCGGCGAACTCGCGGCGCAACACCTCGAGGACCGGGCCCTTGTTGCGTTCGCAGGCTTCCGCGGTTACGAGCATGGGGAGGAAGTCTGCGACAATGCGCGCATGCAAGCCATAGATCTGCTGCTGACGCGCCGCTCGGCACGCGCGCTCACCGAGCCGGGGCCCGATGCCGCGGCGCTCGCTCTGATCCTCGCCAGCGCCGCCCGTGCGCCGGATCACGGCCGTCTGCGACCGTGGCGCTTCCTGCTGGTGCGCGGTGAGGCGCGCCGGCGCTTCGGCGCACTGCTGGCCGCGCACCTGCTGCGCGAGCATCCCGGCACCAACGAGGAGACCCTCGAGCGTGAGCGAGCCAAGGGGCTGCGCGCGCCGCTGATTGTCGTCGTCGCCGCGCACCTGGACGCCGGGGTCAAGATCCCGGCAGTGGAACAGCTGCTCGCGTGCGCCGCCGCCGCGGAGGCCATGATGCTCGCCGCCGTGGCGCTCGGCTTCGGTGCCATGTGGAAGACCGGTTCTGCGGCCTACGATGTGCAGGTCCGAGCGGCGCTGGGCTTCACGGCCACCGACGCGATCGTCGGCTTTCTGTACCTGGGTACGGAGGTCGCGCCCGCAGCGCCCGCGCCGCCGTCCGAGTGGCGCGACCTGGTGCGCGAGTTCGAGGCGCAGCAGTAGCACGCGACAGGCGGAGGGCTTTTTTCGCCGAACCGAGGCCGGGAACTCCCGCGGCCCGGCTGGCAGTGCCCCGCCAGCGGGCACGCTGCCGTATCATGCGCGCCTGCCGCTTCATTTGAAGGTGCCAGCTCTATGCGTCTAACGTGCTGCATGGCGGCACTGGCGGTCTGCGCCGCCTGTGCCTCAAAGCCCCCGGAGGAGAAGAAGCCCGTGTCCGCGCCCGCACCCACTGCCGCAGTCGCTCCGGCGAGTGTTGCTCCGGCGCCGAAGGCGCAGATCGGGGCTTTCGGCCTCGACCTCAGCGCCCGCGACCTGAGCGTCAGGCCCGGGGATGACTTCTTCGAATACGCGAACGGGACGTGGGACAAGAGTTTCACGATTCCGGAGGACAAGGCGAGCTTCGGGCCCTTCGACCGGCTCGATGAACTGTCCAAGGAGCGCGTCCGCCACATCATCGAGCGCTCGATCGCCGCCCACGCCGCCAAGGGCACGCCCGAGCAGCAGATCGGGGATTTCTACACCGCCTTCATGGACGAGGCGGCGATCGAAGCCAACGGCCTCACGCCGGCCGAGCCGGATCTGCAGCGCATCGCCGCCGCCAAGTCGCGCGCCGACATCGCGCGTCTCTTCGGCAGCATCGGCTATGCGACGCTCTTCGACGTGCAGCTCACTCCCGACAACAAGAATCCGGACCGTTACGCGGCAGTCATCAGCGAATCTTCGCTCGGACTGCCCGACCGCGACTACTACCTCAAGGACGATGCGACGCTGAAGGCGCTGCGCGAGAAGTACGTGGCCTACGTTGCGCAGATGCTGACGCTCGGCGGCAGCGGCGACCCGCACGGGCAGGCGCGCGAGATCATGGCCTTCGAGACCGCGGTCGCCCAGGTGCAATGGCCGATCGAGAAGCGGCGCGACGTGGATGCGACCTACAACCCGCGCACTAAAGCGCAGTTGATTGCCTACGCCCCGGGGTTCCCCTGGCAGACGTTCCTCGACGCGCAGCAGCTCGGCGACCGTCAGCAGGTCGTGCTTGCGGAGCTCACGACGATGCGCGACCTGGCGAAGCTCTACGAGCACACGCCGCTGCCGACCCTCAAGGCGTTCCTGACTTTTCACTACCTGAGCGACAACGCCGCCTACCTGCCCAAGCGCTTCGACGAGGCGCACTTCGCGTTCTATGGCCAGACGATGCGCGGTCAGCCGCAGCAGAAGGACCGCTGGAAACGGGCCGTGAGCGCCATCGATGGTTCCATTGGTGAACCGGTGGGCCGGCTGTACGTGGCCGAGTATTTCCCGCCGGAGTCCAAGGCGAAGATGCAGGCGCTGGTGGGCAACCTGCTCGCCGCACTCAGCCAGCGCATCGATGCACTCGAGTGGATGTCGCCCGAGACCAAGACGCGGGCGCACGAGAAGCTCGCGACCTTCATCGTCAAGGTCGGCTACCCGGATCACTGGAAGGACTATTCCGCGCTGGTCATCAAGCCCGACGATCCGGTCGGCAACCCGCGGCGTGCCGCACAGTGGTGGTGGGACTACCAGGTGGCGCGCATCGACAAGCCGGTGGATCGCAGCGAGTGGGGCATGACTCCCCAGGAGATCAACGCTTACTACAACCCGCTCAACAACGAGATCGTCTTCCCCGCGGCGATCCTGCAGCCGCCCTTCTTCGATCCGAACGCGGAAGCGGCGGTCAACTACGGCGCCATCGGCGCGGTGATCGGCCACGAGATCGGCCATGGCTTTGATGACCAGGGCCGCAAGTTCGGCCCCGACGGGGCGATGAGCGACTGGTGGACGGCGAAGGATGCGCAGGTGTTCGAGCTGCGCAAGGACAAGCTGATCAAGGAGTTCTCCACCTTCGAGGCCCTGCCCGGACTGAAGGTCAACGGGGCCAACACCATCGGCGAGAACATCGGCGATCTCGGCGGCCTCAACATGGCACACGAGGCCTACCTGATCTACCTCAAGGGACAGCCGGCACCGGTGATGGACGGGCTGAGCGGTGATCAGCGCTTCTTCTTGGCGTACGCGCAGGTGTGGCGCGAGAAGTATCGCGACGGCTTGCTGCGCGAGATTGTGATGTCCGACGTGCACAGTCCGTCACGTTTCCGCGTGAATGGACCGCTGCCCAACATCGACGCCTGGTACCAGGCGTTCGATGTCACGGCTGGGGAGAAGCTGTATTTGGTGCCCGAGGAGCGCGTGCGCATCTGGTAGACGGGGGTACCCACTGCCGCGGTCTACAGGCCGCGGCAGTGCCGCGCCTTAGAAAGGCTTCACCACCGCCAGCACCACGATCGCAACGAGAAACAGCACGGGCACCTCGTTGTACAGGCGGAACCAGCGCTGCGAGTGCGTACGCCGCCCGGCGCGCAGGCTGCGCATCAGACCGTAGCAACTGCCGTGGTAGGCGATCAGGCCCTGCGACCAGCAGCAGCTTCGCGCGCAGCCAGCCGGCCTGCAGATAGGGCGGGGCGAGGATCAGCATCGCGATGCCGAAGCCGACCGCCAGCAGTGCGCCCACGGTCATGATGGCGAACAGCCGCCGCTCCATGACGAGGAAACGCGCCAGGCCGGGTGCGTCGGTGGCGGCGACGTGGTAGACGAACAGGCGCGGCAAGTAGAACAGGCCGGCGAACCAGGTCACCACGAACACCACGTGAAAAGCCTTGAGCCACAGCATCTGGGGTGCATTGTAGCCAAGGCGGACGCCATTAGGCCCGTGGGCTCTGGTAGCATGGCTGCCCCGTCTAACTGTCACGGCCTCCATAAATATGTCCGCGAAGCCCAGCGACGTCACCACTCCCACTCCCAGCAACATTGAGATCGCGCAACGCGCGAAACTCAAGCCCATCGTCCCGCTCGCACGCGAGCGCCTCGGCATACCCGAGGAGAACCTGGAACCATACGGCCACTACAAGGCCAAGATATCGCTGGACTACCTGGCCAAGCTCAAAGACCGTCCCGACGGCAAGCTCATCCTGGTCACCGCGATCTCCCCGACGCCGGCCGGCGAGGGCAAGACGACGACCACCGTCGGGCTCGGCGATGCGCTCAATCAGCTGGGCCAACGCGCCATCGTGTGCCTGCGGGAACCGGCACTCGGGCCGGTGTTCGGCATGAAGGGCGGCGCCGCCGGCGGCGGTTACTCGCAGGTCGTGCCCATGGAGGACATCAACCTGCACTTCACCGGCGACTTCGCCGCGATCGCGCTGGCGAACAACCTGCTCGCGGCGCTGATCGACAACCACATCCAGCAGGGCAACGTGCTCGGCTTCGACGTGCGGCGCGTGACCTGGCGGCGCGTGGTGGACGTCAACGACCGTGCGCTGCGGCAGATCGTCATCGGCCTGGGGGGCAGCGCCAACGGAGTGCCGCGTGAGGATGGCTTCGACATCGTGGTCGCCTCCGAGGTGATGGCCATTCTGTGCCTCGCCAGCAGCCTCAAGGACCTGAAGGAGCGGCTCGGCCGCATCGTGGTCGGCTATCGGTCCGACAACCAGCCGATCCTGGCGCGGGAGCTCAAGGCGCACGGCGCCATGACGGCGCTGCTGAAGGCCGCCCTGGCACCAAATCTGGTGCAGACACTCGAGAACAATCCCGCCTTCATCCATGGCGGCCCATTCGCCAACATCGCGCACGGCTGCAATTCCGTGATCGCGACCAGCGCGGCGCTGAAACTGGCTGACTATGTCGTGACCGAAGCCGGCTTCGGCGCCGACCTGGGTGCGGAGAAGTTCGTCGACATCAAGTGCCGCAAGGCGGGACTGAAGCCGCGTGCCGCGGTGATCGTGGCGACGGTGCGCGCCCTGAAGTATCACGGCGGCGTCGAACTCGCCGATCTCAAGAACGAGAATCTCGGTGCGCTCGAGCAGGGAGTCGTCAACCTCGAGCGGCACATCGACAACGTGCGCAACAACTACGGGCTGCAGTGTGTCGTCGCGATCAATCGCCGCAGCGAGGACACCGAGCGGGAGATCAAGCTGCTCATCGATCGCATCGGCTCCAAAGGCGTACGCGTAGTGGCCGCCACGCACTTCGCCGACGGCGGTCGCGGTGCCCTGGAACTGGGGCGCGAGGTCATGCGGCTGTGCGAGCAGCCGAGCAGCTTCCACTATGTCTACGAGGACAGCGCGAGCCTGTGGGACAAGATGAAGGCGATCGCGACCAAGATCTATCACGCGGGCGACATCACCGCCGACGCCAAGGTACGCAACCAGATTCGGCAGCTGCAGGAGAGCGGCTACGGCCACTACCCGGTATGCGTCGCGAAAACGCAGTACTCCTTCTCCACTGACCCGAAACTGCGCGGCGCCCCTGAAGGCCACGTGGTCACCATCCGCGAAGTGCGCCTGGCCGCCGGCGCTGAGTTCATCGTCATGATCTGCGGCGACATCATGACGATGCCGGGCCTGCCCAAGGTCCCGGCGGCGAACTCGATCGACGTGGACGACAGCGGACGCATCACCGGCCTGTTCTGACGCGCGCCCCGCGCCGGCCGCGGGCGCAGCGTGAGGTCCGCGGTGCGCCGCGCACGGACGCGTGGGTGGATGGTCAAAGCGCGGGAATCGGGTGAGAATCGCCGCGATGGCAGCCAGCAATCGGGCACCGCGGCGCATTCTCGTCATCGACGTCGGCGGCACACACGTGAAGTTTCGCGTGGACGCACGCGGCGTCATCCAGAAGTTTGACTCCGGCCCGCACATGACGCCTCTGGCCATGACGCGGCAATTGCGCAAGCTCACCGAGCATCTGGCCTACGACGCGGTTTCGATCGGTTACCCCGGAGTAGTGTTCCGCGGGCGCATCGCCGCCGAGCCGCACAACCTCGGCAAGGGCTGGGTGGGGTTCGACTTTGCCAAGGCGCTGGGTGCGCCGGTGCGGATCGTGAATGACGCTGCCATGCAGGCGCTCGGCAGCTACCGCGGCGGCCGCATGTTGTTTCTCGGCCTGGGCACCGGGCTCGGTGTCACCCTGCTGCTGGATGGCGCCATCGAGCCGACTGAGCTTGGCCACATGCCCTACAAACATGGACGCACCTACGAGGACTATCTCGGCGAGCGCGGCCGCAAGCAGCGCGGCAATAAGAAGTGGCGCAAGAGCGTGAGCGAGATCGTGCGTCATCTGCAGAAGGCGCTCGAGGTCGACTACGTGGTGTTGGGGGGCGGCAACGCTGCGCGCCTGACATACGTACCTGCGGGCGTGCGTATCGGCAACAACCTCAACGCCTTCGTCGGCGGCCTGCGGCTGTGGCAGCTGAGCGCGGACAAACGCCTGCTGCTGCCCGCGGCTTTGCGCCACGCCGGCAGCGCCGCCTGATGGGGACCGCACCGGGAGCGCCCGGACTTGCGCCGACCTGGTGCAGCAGCGCCAAGGAGATGGTCGGCTGCTCCCTCGGTTCCTCGCGGCTGTGGTTCACCATCGGCGGCGGCATCGTCAACGAGGTGTACTACCCGCGCGTGGATCTGCCGCAGATTCGGGATCTGGGATTCATCGTCGGTGATGGCAACGGTTTTTGGGTCGAGGTCAAGCGCCTGTGGCAGCACGAGCTGCGCCTCGCCGCGCCCGGTGCGCCCGCGGTGCAGATCCTGCACCGGCATGAGCGCTTCGAGCTGCTGCTGCGGGTGACGCCCTGCGAGAATCGCGACGTGCTTTTGATCGAGGTGACACTGACCGGCGATGCGCAGTTGCGCCCCTATGCGTTGCTGGCCCCGCACCTGGGGGGCAGCGGAACCAACAATGTTGCCAGGGTGCTCGACTATCGCGGCCGGCGGGTGCTGTGCGCCGAACAGGGGCCCTTCGGCCTGGCCTTGCTCGCCGTCACGCCCGAGCAGCAGGAGGCCTTCGGCCGTGCCAGCGCCGGCTGCGTCGGCAGCAGCGACGGCTGGCAGGACTTCGCCCGCAACGGCGCGCTCACCTGGAGCTACGAGGCCGCCGGCCCGGGGAACGTGGCGCTGATCGGCGAGCTGCCACGGCGCGCGATTCTGGCGCTGGGCTTTGGCAGCAGCGCGGAGTCGGCCACGACGCTGGCGCGCACGGCGCTGACGGAACCCTTCGCGCTGGCCTGGGAGCAGCAGCTGACCGCCTGGACACGCTGGCACGCCGCCTGCGCGCCGGAGGAGGCACTGACGGGCGAGCTGCCCGATGAGTGCGCCGGCCAGGTTCAGCTCTCCACCATGGTGCTGCGCGTGCACCAGGACAAAACCTATCCGGGCGCCATGGTGGCGAGCCTGAGCGTGCCGTGGGGCAACACGCGCGAGGAGCGCGAGGGCTATCACCTCGTGTGGCCGCGCGATCTGTGCGAGAGCGCCGGAGCGCTGCTGGCCGTGGGCGCGTTGCGTGAAGCGCGCCATGCCCTCAGTTACCTCGTCGCCACGCAGGCGGCCGACGGGCACTGGAACCAGAACCAGTGGCTCGGCGGCACCGGCCACTGGATGGGCGTGCAGCTGGATGAAACCGCCTTCCCGGTGCTGCTGGCCACGACGCTCGCCGAGCGCGGGGCACTCGGGGGGACCGAGGTCACCGACATGATACGGCGCGCGCTGTCCTTTCTCGTGCGCCACGGCCCGGTGAGCGAGCAGGACCGCTGGGAGGAGGACGCGGGACTGAATACCTTCACGCTCGCGGTGTGCGTCGCCGCGCTGGTCGCCGGCGCGGGCCTGCTCGAGCCGGAAGCGCGCGAGCTGGCACTCGCCTTCGCCGATTACTGGAACGCGCAGCTCGAAGAGTGGACCACGGTGTGCGACACGCCGCTCGCGCGCCTCTATGGCGTGCCCGCCTACTACGTTCGCGTGGCACCCGGGGAGTCCGTTTACGACGATCGCTGCGCGCGCGACGCGCTGCTGCCGATCCGCAACCTTGCGGTCGATCCGCGCCTGCCGGCGAGCGCCCAGGTCAGCGTGGACTTCCTGCAGCTGGTGCGCTTCGGGCTGCGCCGCCCGGATGATGCGCTCATCGTCGCGAGCCTCAAGGTCGCGGATGCGCTGCTGAAGGTGCAGACGCCGAGCGGCGCGTGCTGGCACCGCTACAACGAGGACGGCTACGGCGAGCACGACGACGGCAGCGCCTACGACGGCACCGGCCGCGGCCGCGCCTGGCCGCTGCTGTGCGGTGAGCGCGGTCACTACGAGCTGTGCGCCGGCCGCGATCCGCTGCCGTATCTGGAGTCGATGGCCCGCATGGCTTCCGCGGGCGGCATGCTGCCGGAGCAGATCTGGGATGCCGCACCGATTCCGGCGCGCGGCCTGCTGCCGGGGCGCCCCACTGGCGCCGCGATGCCGCTGGTGTGGGCGCACGCGGAGTACCTGAAGCTGGCGGCCTCGCGTCAGCGGGGCCGGCCATTCGACCGACCGACTGCGGTGTGGGAGCGCTATCGCGGCGAGCGACCGCTGCTGAAGCGCGCCATCTGGACGGAGCAGGCCCCGCTGGCGCAGATCCCGGAGGGCTGCGCGCTCACCATCGCGCTGCGCGAGCCGGGCACGGTCCGCTGGGGGCTCGATGGCTGGCAGGACACGCGCGAGCAGCAGACGCGCGCCAACCCGCTGGGGCTGCATCTGCTGGAGATCGACTCGCCGCGGCTGCGCGCCGCTCGGCGGCTCGACTTCACCTATCGCAACGGCGTCACGTGGGCCGGCCGGGATTTTCAGATCCTGGTGACCGCGCGGCCACCGGCACCAGGCTAAGGCACGCCGTGCCCTTCACACTAGCTCATCCGGCCGCGGTGCTGCCGCTGCGTGGCCTGCGCCATCTGCAGACGGCGCCACTGATCATCGGGGCGATTGCCCCGGATATTCCCTATTACGTGCCGGTCAGCTTTGAGCGCTTCATGCCCGACACGCACGACTTCGTGGGCTCTTATACGACCTGCCTGGTGCTCGGCTACCTGGCACTGCTCGCCATCCTGGTGCTGCGCCGCCCGCTGACGGCGCTGCTCTCGCCGCGGGCGCGCTGGCTGTGCCTGCACGCGATCGCGCCGCTGCGAAAGCAGCCCAGCGCGTGGCTGCTGGCGGGCGTGGCGCTCGTGATCGGTACGTGGAGTCACCTGCTGTGGGATGCCGCCACGCATTCCGAGGGCTGGATCGTGCATCGGGTCGCCGCCCTGAGTGCGCCGGTGACCATCGGCTCATATACCGGGCCGGTGTGTCACGTGCTGCAGTACGTAAGCTCCGTCTTCGGGCTGCTGGTGCTGGCGATGTGGTACTGGCGACTGCATGCTCCGGCCGCGGTGCCGCCCGACCCGCACGCGCCACGCTCGGCCGTGCGTCCCATTCTCGTGCTGGTGGCAAGCGCCGGCGTGCTGATCGGTGGCGTGCAGGCGATCGCCTACCTCGACCATACGCACAACATCTACAAGAGCATCAATATCCTGCTGACGCACAGCCTGGCGTGGTTCGCTGCGCTCTACCTCGTGGCCGGAATCGTCGTCACGCTCGAGCATCATAGCGAGCCGCGCGCTAGAGCATGAGACTCCAGAGCGCCAGGCCGGCACCGACGGCAGCCGCGCTGGCGCCGAGCAGCGGGAAGAAGCGCCGCTTGGCGAGGAAGTAAAGCGAGGACAGTACCAGGCCGAGTTCGAGAAACCCCTCGCTCAGATCAAGCCACAGGGCGCGCCCTTCCTGGTGCCTGACCTCCGCCTCGAGCGCGCGCGCTTCCTGGTTGAGCGCGTCGGACTCGTGCTGGTAACGCTGCTCGTCCGCGCGGAACTTGGCGATGACCGGTGCGGCACGGGCAGGATCGCTGTTGAGCGCTTCGACCACCGCAGCGCCCACGTCCTGCAGGTGCGCACGTTCCTTTTTCGCCTGGTAGAAGGCCCATTTGTCGTTCGCCTCTGTGCGCGTGATGATCGTCGCCGAGTGCGCCCGGTGCGCGCCTATCGTCGTGACGGCCAGCACGATGCCGATGATGCCTACCAGCACACCGACGCTGCGACCGAAGGCATCGATCTCGTGGCCATGTCCTGCGTGAATCTCGACTTCCGCCATTGCGCGCTCTCCGGGCTGCTCATGACAAACGGCGCGAATCTTACGGCAAGTGCATGCGCGGGCGCACTTCGCCGTGCCTACCTGCGGGCCGGGTGGCCGAACTCGAGCGCCCAGTAGATGCCGGCCTCGTTGCGCGGGTTGACGGCGACGCCGACGCCTGCCTGGCTGTAATCCGGATTCATGATATTGGCGCAATGCTCGGGGCTGGCCAGCCAGCCCATGACCACGGCGTCCGCGCTCGGCACGCCGCTCGCTAGGTTCTCACCGGTGTCGCTCCAGCGATAGCCGCTGCGCGTGATGCGCTCCTGCGGCGCGCTGCCGTCGCGGCCGACGTGATCCATATAGGAGAAGGCGGCCATGTCCTGCGCATAGTCCTGCGCCGCGTGCTCGAGCAGCGCATCGCGGGTCAGCGCGGGGGCGGCCGGGTAGGTCGCGTTCCCGCAGCGGTGCGGTGCGGCACGCGCCGCGTTGACAAGCTGCAGCACGCGATCGCTGATCGCGCCGTGGTCGAGCTGCGCGGGCGGCGTCAGCGGCTCGGCGAACGCCACCCAGACGTCACTCCCGTGACGCCATACGCCGATCTCGCGGTACGAGGGGTTGGTGGCCTGCGGACAGAACTGAATCTCGATGATGTGCCTGACGTCGCCGTTTTCCGGCACATCGCTGATGTTGAGGGAGTAGGAACTGACGGCGTGGTAGCCGGCCTGTAGCTGGGCGGCATGCAGCGAGGCCCCGGCTGCGATGCGGCGGGCGACCTCGTCCAGGCGCGGATTCGGCTGCAGCGCCTGCGCCTTGGAGCCGCCGACGCAGCCGGCGGTGCGTACGCTGTTGACCGAATCGACAACATCGGCCCGCGCCCACAGCGGCGCCAGCAGCCACAGCCCCAGCAGCACCCGGTACTGGCATCTCGTGGTCGGGTCAGTCATTGTTTCCCCATGGAACTAGGCCGGCAGACTCGGACGCAGCAATTTACAACTACCGGCTGGCCGTGGCGACCGGGAAACGACTTTGACTTCCTGCACGAGAACGAGGAGTTCTTTGTGCGCATGCTGGAGGCGATCGATCGGGCGAATCGGTACGTGCTGCTGGAGATGTATCTCGTCACCTCCAGCCTCATCGCCACCCGCTTCCTCGAGGCCATGGTGCGGGCGCGCCTGCGCGGGGTGCGGGTGTGCGCGCTGCTGGACGGCTTCGGCGCACTGGGCCTGACGCGTGCCGACCGGCGCCGCCTGCTCGGCGCGGGCGTCGAGCTGCGCTTCTATAACCCGCTGGCCCTCGGCAAGGGCTTCGCCAACCTGCTGCGCGATCACCGCAAGCTGCTGCTGCTCGATGGGGTACTGGCTTACGTCGGGGGAGCGGGGCTCACGCAGGAATTTGCCCCGCAGGGAGGGCGCGGCCCGTGGCGCGAGCTCATGGTGGAGATCCGCGGGCCGGTGGTGCGTGACTGGCAGCACGCGTTCGCGCGCAGCTGGGGGCGTTGCGGCACGCCGCTCGGGCTTGCTGACCCGCCGCCGTGCCTGCCAGATCCGCACGGTGCCCCGGGGCGCTTGTCGCTGAGCGAGGCCCGCCAGCACTCAGTGCTCGCCAACGGCGTGTTGCGGTGCATCGATCAGGCCATCGGGCGCGTCTGGATTATGAGCGCTTACTTTGTGCCCTCGCGACGCTTCCGCAAGGCGTTGCGCCGCGCGGCGCGGCGCGGCGTGGACGTGCGGCTGCTGCTGCCAGGACCGCGCACCGATCATCCCTGGGTGCGCCACGCGGCGCGGCGCTTCTACGCGAAGCTGCTGCGCAGCGGCGTGCGGGTCTTCGAGTACCAGCCAAGCATGCTGCACGCCAAGATGATCCTGTGCGATGACTGGGTTTCGGTTGGCTCGAGCAACCTCGATCGCTGGAGCTTTCGCTGGAATCTCGAGGCAAACCAGGAAATCGCCAGTGCCGCGGTGGCCGAGCGCGCGGCCGACCTGTTCGCCAAGGATTTCGTCTTGTCGCGGCAGATCAGCCGCCACCAGTGGCGGCAGCGAGCACGGCTGGATCGGCTGCGGGAGCAGATCGCCGGCGCGCTCGATCGGCTGCTGGGAAGCTGGCGCGCACCTTAGGGATTGCTCGGCATCGTCACGCCTGCGCGTGTCGCAAAGAGCTCGGTGGTGCGCACGAATGCGAGCAAGAATGGCTCCATGACGCGCAGCTGCGTTGTGTACTCGCGCACTGCCGCGAGCTTGTGATCCTCCTCGGGCACGCCGAGCGCGAATGCCGTGAGATCAAGCGACGCTCCCAGTGGCGGTGCTGTCAGGGGCACCCCGGGCACCAGCCCCCGCGGGCTCGGCCAGCCTTCCCCGCCGTGCACGATCCAGTAGCGCACCAGCTCGGCCGCGCGCTCCCGCGCGGAGGCCATGGCGAGCAGCCCCGCGGCGTGATGGTCTGGATGACTGTCGAGGGGGCTGGGAGCAAGTACCAGCGTGGGCTGCACGCGGCGGATCACTGCGGCGAAGTCTCGCTCCAGGGCCGCGCCGGTGTAAGGGTGCTGCGGGAAGAGCGCCTCCGTATACGGTACCGCGGCCACGCCCGTGAAGCGGGAGCGGTAGGCGTGCCAGCGGTACTGCGTAAGCAGCGCCAGCAGGCCGCCATCCGGATAGCCGAGAAACAGTTGCCCCGCGGGTGCGACGCTGAGGTGGCCGGTGGCCGCCCGGGCCTCCGCCATGCGCTGACGGCCGTAGGCGCGCATCTTGACCGGATCCGCCAGCAGGCTGTGCTCAATGACGAGGGCGCCCAGCGGCGAGCCATCGCCGCTCGTGAGCCACACGATGCTGACGCGGCCGCCGGCCTGCAGCACGCGCTGGATGGCCCCCGCGCAGCAGAGCGTTTCATCGTCCGGGTGGGGAGCGACGACGAGCAGCACGGTGGCCGCATCCAGCGGCGGCAGCGCGCTCGCCGCCGCCGCCGCGGCGTGGGCGCTCACGCCCGCGCACAGCAGCGCCACCGCGAGACTCATCCTGAAGCAAGGCATTGGCGGAGCGATTCCTGGCGCCAGTGTCGCACGCGGTCGGCGCTTTTCGTTAGAGTGCGGGCGGTCGGGGCAGCCCGTCGCTGCCGGGGTGCCTCATGACTCAGATTCCTCCACTGGCTTATCACGACGCGAAGTTCATCGACTCGGACGAGGGTCGCTCGGTGCGTATCCTGTCCGAGTATCTTGGTCCCCTGCGCGCCTTCAGCCTCGCGGGCGTTACCTCGACCGTGGTGTTCTTCGGGTCGGCGCGCCTGCGTCGCGGCAGCGCCCTCGGTCGCTACGTCGATGAGGCGACGGAGCTTGCGCGGCTGGTGACGGAATGGAGCTGCGCGTGCACGGATGGCAGCCTGGTCGTGTGCTCCGGCGGCGGCCCCGGCATCATGGAGGCGGCCAATCACGGCGCTGCGCTCGGCGGCGGCCGCAGTATCGGGCTCAACATCGGCCTGCCGCAGGAGCAGCTGCCCAACCCCTACATCACGCCCGAGCTGTCGTTCGAATTTCACTACTTCTTCATGCGCAAGCTGTGGTTTGCGCACCTGGCGCGGGCGCTGGTGGTGTTCCCGGGCGGCTTCGGCACCTTCGACGAACTGTTCGAGATCCTCACCCTTGCGCAGACGCGCAAGCTCGACCGCTCGATCCCGGTGCTGCTGTACGGTTCCGCCTTCTGGAACGAGGTCTTCAATTTCCCGGCGCTCGTGCGCCACGGCACCATCGCGAGTGAGGACCTGCAGCTGTTTGAGTTTGTCGACGATCCGCGCGCGGCGCTCAAGGTACTGCAGGAACGTATCGTGCTCGAGCCGCTCGCCCCCAGAAAGCCCCAGTTCGCCAAATCCCGCTGTCCGCCCCAGCCCTGAAGCGCTGCCGCGCACCGCGCGGCGCGTCTTCAGACCACCCGCACCGTGGGGTCGATCTGCGCGGCCCACGCCAGCATCCCTCCCTCGAGGTTGGCGGGCGAAGCAATGTTCGCCGCCAGCGCCATCTGGCAGGCGGCCATGCTGCGGCCGCCGCTGCGACAGATGAACACCGGTTCGCCGCGACCGGCCAGTTCGTGCAGGCGCTGCGACAGCGTACCCAGCGGGATGTTCACGGACCCCGCGAGATGGCCGGCATCGAACTCATGGACCTCGCGTACATCGATCAGGGGCGGTGCTTGCGCGGGGGCGCGCAGCAGCGTGGCGAGGTCCGCGACCGACAGACGTCGCACATTTTCAGGGGCATCACTTCGGCTCATGGGTTTCGCATCCTTGGGTTCGCTGATTGAGGGTGTGTCGCCGCATACCGCGCAATCGCTGCGTCGCCGAGCGCGCAATTCGCGAAAGCGCATTGCCAGCGCATCGTAGAGGAGCAGCCGACCCAGCAGTGGCTCGCCGACCCCGGTAATGAGCTTGAGCGCCTCGGTGGCCTGCAGCGCGCCCAGCACGCCCGGCAGGACCCCGAGAACGCCCGCCTGCGCACAGTTGGCGACCACGCCATCCTCGGCGTGCGGGAACAGGCAGCGGTAGCAAGGACCGCGCCCGGGGACGTAGGTAAAGAGCTGGCCTTCGAAGCGATGGACGGCGGCCGATACGAGCGTCCGCGCGCCGAGCACGCACGCGTCGTTGACCACGTAACGCGTCGCGAGGCGGTCCGAGCCGTCGAGGACCAGGTCGTAGGCCGCGATGATTTCCAGCACGTTGGCGGCCGAGAGTTCCAGCTCGTGGGCGATCACGCGGATCTCGGGGTTGAGCGCCATCAGGCGCTCGCGCCCCGCCACGGCCTTGCTGCGTCCTAGCGCACCGGTGTCGAACAGGACCTGGCGCTGCAGGTTAGACAGCTCGACCGGGTCGCAGTCGAGCAGCCCGAGCGTGCCGCAGCCGGCCGCCGCCAGATAGAGTGCGGCGGGGGATCCCAGGCCGCCGGCGCCCACCACCAGCACCCGCGCGGCCTTCAGTTTCTCCTGCCCGGCGACGCCAATCTCGGCCAGCGCCACATGCCGCGCGTACCGCGCACGTTCCGATTCCGTGAGGCTCATGGCACGAGGATCCTCGCCCCCGTGAGCGACTGTCAACGACGCCTGCCGCCCCTGCCGCCTCGCTCACGGCACCCCCCGAGGGTATGCTCTCGCGCCAGTCAATCCGGCGCGGTGAAGGGCACAAGTCGTGACGATACGGTGGCGGTTTCTCGGCAGGGGGATCGCGCTCGGCGCGCTGCTTGCGGTGGCGGCGCGCGGTACGCCCGCACAGCCCCCCGTGGCACAGCCGCTGTCGGTGCGCCACGGGGGCGATGCGCGGTTCGCAACCCTGGAGCACGAGTACGTCACGTACGTCCTCGCGCAGTTCCCGGTGGTCGCCACCTATCTGGGGGGTGCGGCGTATGACCCCACTCTGGCGGCGGTGGACGGCAAGCTGCGCGACTACTCGGCCGCGGCGCTGCAGCAGGAGGATGCGCGGCTCGGCGAGTTCCGGGCGCGCTTCGCGGCGCTCGCGCCGGCGAACCTGTCCGCGCGGCGCCGCATCGACCGCTCAGTCGCCCTGGCGCAGCTCAACTTCCTGCTGCACGAACACGCGGTACGGCGCCACCAGCTGCGCAGCCTCGATTCCTATGTCGACGAGCCATTCCGGGGCGTGGACTGGCAGATCCAGGCGATGAGGGCCACCGGTGCGGCCACCTACGGCTCCGATGACGAATGGCGCGCAGTCATTGCGCGCACGCGCGCCGTGAGCACTTATCTTGCCGTGGCCGAACAGCAGCTCGCCGCGGGCGTGCAGGCACATGACACGCCGGACTGGCGGGTACTGCGCGATTTCGGCCTGCAGAGCAGCGCCGCGGACGCCGATTATTTCGCCAAGACGCTGCCGCAGATCGCGGCCGCGGACATCGTCCCGGCGCATCGGGAGGCGCTGGTGCGCGAGCTGCAGGAGGCCGGCAATCAGGCCGCGTCCGCCTATCGCCACCTGCGCGATTTCGTGGCCACGACGTTCTTCGCCGACCTGCACCTGGAGGGGAGTGCGGCGCTCAAGCCCGCCTATCGCAGTGATCGCTTCGCTTTCGGCGCCGCCGAGTACGACTGGGCGCTGCACAACAACCTGCACGTGAATACGACGGCCGCCGAGCTCTACACCGGCTCCTGGGGCGCGGTCCAGGCGACACGGGCGGAGATGGTCACGCTCGCGAGGCAGATCGCCGCGAGCCACCACTGGCCGGCTGCCCCGAGCGGCGAGCAGACCGTGCGGGCGGTTTTCGACCAGCTCAGCCAGAACGCCCCGCATACGGATGCCGAGATGGTGGAGGGTTACCGGCGCACCGGGCAGCGCCTGGTCGAATACGCACGGGCGACGGGGCTGTTCGACGTCCCGGCCGATTATCGGCTCGAGGTCACCGAGACGCCGCCGCCCCTGCGCGCCTCGATCGAGGGCGCCGCCTACTACGCCGCTCCGCCGTTCAAGAAAGGCGGCATCGGCCGCTTCTACGTGACGCCGACCGATGATGATCCAGCAGAGCTGCGCGCGGAGCACAACTACGCGGCGATGCCCGACCTGGCGGCGCACGAGGGGTTCCCCGGTCACGACTGGCACTACAAGGTGATGACGCAGTACCGCGACCTGATCGCCGCGGTCCGCTGGCTCACGCCCGGCGCGGTCGAGGATTCCTCCTCGATGTGGCAGGACTCGATGGCTGCGGAAGGGTGGGGCCTTTACTCGGAGTCCCTGCCCGCCGAGCCGCAAAAGGCGGCCCCCAAAGGCTTTTACACCCCCGAGGAGCGACTGTACGAACTGCGCGGCCAGCTGACGCGCGACCTCCGGGTGCGTCTGGACACCGGGCTGCACACCGGGAAGCTGCCCTTCGAGGAGGCGGTGACATTGTTTTCCGAGGTGGTCGACTTTCTGCCGGGCTCCTGCCTTGATACCGCGGCGCTGAAGCTCGAAGCCAAGCAGGCCAGCTGCAAGACAGCGCGCGGGGCCATCACGCGGTATGCGCGCTGGCCGACCCAGGCGATTACGTATCGTCTCGGCAAGGAGCAGATCCTCGCACTGCGCAAGCGCGCGCAGCAGACGCTCGGGGCGCGCTTCAGCGCCAAGCGCTTCCACCTGGAGTTCATGAAGCAGGGGACGATCCCGGCGGGCTACTTCGGCGAGGAACTGCTGCGCACGCTGCGCGCCGGGGCCCAGGAATCCGTGCGCTAGGCCGCGGTGGGCTGGCAAATGAACAGGTGCGCCGGCAGCACGTTCCAGGGCTGAAACTTGCGCCCGACGTAGCCAAACACCCGCCGCAGATCCTGCAGCACGCGCGTCGAGAACTGGTACACCAGAAACGCGCCCCCGGGCTCGAGCACGTCGTGGGTCTTGCGCAGGATCTGCTCCCGGAGCGGTGCGTCGATGGTGCTGAAGGGAATCCCCGAGATGATGTAGTCGGCGCGCAGGAAGCCCACGCGCCGCAGGATCTCGTCCACCTGTGCGGCCGAGCCCTCGACAACGCGCAGCCGTTTGTCGCTGATTGTCTCGCGCAGATGGCGCACGAAATCGGGGTTCGTCTCGATGGCGATCAGGGCGGCGTCGGCGCGCATGTGACGCAGGAACTCCGTGGTGATGCCGCCCACGCCGGGGCCGTATTCGACGATGACGCGTGCGCGGCCGAAGTTGATCGGCTCGAGCAGCTGTTTGATCAGGAAGCGGGAACTGGGAACGATCGAGCCGAGCATGCGTGGGTGGCGGAAGAAATTGCGCGCGAACAGCAGCACGTCTCCGTTGCTACTGCGCTGCGGCATGTGTTGCTGCTTGTGCACGATGGAACCCCGCGCGCGCTAACCGAGAATCTTCTATAGCAATATTCGCCGGCAGATACCACTTGCCGAAACTGACACCGTGTTGTCAGCCGCCCGCCTGCTTGGCCTCGTAGCCAAGCTTCAGCAGCTCAGCCACGAGGCGTGCGCGGTGGTCGCCCTGGATCTCGATCACGCCATTCTTGACCGCGCCACCGGCACCGCAGAGTTTCTTGAGGCGGGTGGCGAGCGCCTCGAGTGCCGCCGGCTCGAGCGGCAGGCCCGTGATCACCGATACACCCTTGCCGGCACGCCCGGCGACCTCCCGGCCGACGCGCACGCGCGCGCTGGCGTCAGCGCGCGGCGGTGCATTAAGTCCGCGGCTGCGAGCCGGCACGGCTGCTTTGCGCAGCACCACGCCACGGAATGTGCTTTTGGGCTTCAAGTGGTGTTACCGGCTACAATCCTGCCGAACTCGTAGTCTGGGCTGCAACCCTTCAGGATCCGTTTCAGAGGCCTCTCATGCCCCCACGCTCGCGCTTGCACGTCCCCAACCCACCGGCTCGACCGGGCCAGGAGCCGGACTTCAGCTACGTGCAGATATCCCCGGCCGGCGCCGTGCAGCGTCCGGACGTCAAGGCCGCGGCGCGCGACATCGAGGACCTGTCGGTGCAGATGGTGCGCGTCCTGGACGAGGATCACCGCGCGGTCGGCCCGTGGAACCCGCACCTGGAGCCCGAGGAGCTGCAGGTGGGTCTGCGGCACATGCTGCTCGTGCGGCTGTTCGACGACCGGATGCAAAAGATCCAGCGCCAGGGGCGCATCTCCTTTTACATCAAGTCCACGGGCGAGGAGGCGGTGGCGGTGGCGGCCGGCATGGCGCTTACGCCCGGGGACATGCTGTTTCCGTCCTACCGGCAGCAGGGGTTGCAGGTGGTGCGGGGCCGCAACCTGGTCGACCTCATGTGTCAGTGCCTCTCGAACACCCGCGACATGTGCAAGGGGCGGCAGATGCCCATCATGTACCACTGGGCGAGCGGCAACATCTTCTCCATCTCCGGCAACCTGGCCACCCAGTATCCGCAGGCGGTCGGTTGGGCCATGGCGGCGGCCATCAAAGGCGAGGACCGCATCGCTGCGAGCTGGATCGGTGAGGGCTCGAGCGCCGAGGCGGATTTCCACTACGCGATGACCTTCGCGAAGGTGTACCGCGCGCCCGTGATCCTGAACCTCGTCAACAACCAGTGGGCCATCTCCACGTTCCAGGGCTTTGCCGGTGGCGAGCAGCGCACTTTCGCGCAGGCTGGACCGGGCTACGGCATTCCCGGCATCCGTGTCGACGGCAACGATTTCCTCGCCGTCTACGCGGTCACACAGTGGGCCGCACAGCGTGCCCGGCAAAGCGGTGGTCCAACTCTCATCGAGCACGTGACCTACCGGACGGCCGCGCACTCCACCAGCGACGATCCCTCCCGTTACCGGCCGAAGGAAGAGTGGCGTGCGTGGCCTCTCGGGGACCCGGTGGCGCGCCTCAAGGCCCATCTGATCGCGCTCGGCGAGTGGTCGGAGGAACGCCACGCCAAGCTCGAGAAGGAACTCGACGCGCACGTGAGCGCCTGCTGGAAGGAGGCGGAAACCTACGGGACGCTCTCCGGCGGCCCGTCGCTGGACCCGCTGACCATGTTCGAAGACGTGCTGAAGGAGGTCCCACCGAATCTGCAGCGTGAGCGCGAGGAAATGCGTGCCCTGCGCAGCGGCATGCCAGACGAGCGTGCGCCGGCCCCGCCCGTGGCAAAGGAAGGCTGAAGAACACATGGCACGCATGAACATGGTGCAGGCGTTGAACTCGGCGATGGATGTCATGCTCGGGCGCGATCCGCGCGTGGTGGTCCTGGGCGAGGACGTGGGCTTCTTCGGCGGCGTGTTTCGTGCCACCGAGGGCCTGCAACGCAAGTACGGCGAGCAGCGCGTGCTCGACACGCCGATCGCCGAGGGCGGCATCATCGCTGCCGCCATCGGCATGGGGGCGAACGGGCTGAAGCCGGTGGCGGAGATCCAGTTCGCCGACTACATCTATCCTGGCTTTGACCAGGTGGTGAGCGAGCTTGCGCGCCTGCGCTACCGCTCGGCGGGGGACTTCAGCGCGCCGGTCACCATCCGCAGCCCCTGCGGCGGCGGCATCCGTGGCGGGCAGACACACTCGCAAAGTCCCGAGGCGCTGTTCGCGCACGTGTGCGGCATCAAGGTGGTGATGCCCTCGAACCCCTACGACGCCAAGGGAATGCTCATCAGCGCGATCGAGGGCGATGACCCGGTCGTTTTCTTTGAACCCAAGCGTATCTACAACGGCCCCTTCGATGGCGATCCGCACAAGCCGGCCACGCCCTGGAGCGCGCATCCGCGCGGCGAGGTGCCCGAGGGGCACTTCACCGTGCCGCTGGGACAGGCGCAGGTCGTGCGCGAGGGGCGTGACGTCTCGGTGCTCGCCTATGGCACGATGGTGCACGTGGCGGAGGCGGCCGTGAAACTGACCGGG
Source organism: uncultured Pseudomonadota bacterium (assembly GCA_963727305.1). Classification (GTDB taxonomy): domain Bacteria; phylum Pseudomonadota; class Gammaproteobacteria; order Steroidobacterales; family Steroidobacteraceae; genus 13-2-20CM-66-19. The sequence goes on along the minus strand of CAVSFM010000016.1, from coordinate 739,050 downwards.
ATCGATGCCGAGATCATCGACGTGCGCACGATGGCGCCGCTCGATGTGGACACGCTGTGCACCTCGGTGTGCAAGACCGGACGCTGCGTCGTGGTGCACGAGGCCACGCGCTTTGGTGGCTACGGCGCAGAACTCGTGGCCACCGTGCAGGAGCAGTGCTTCTGGAATCTCGAGGCGCCGATCCAGCGCGTCGCCGGCTGGGATACGCCGTACCCGCACGCCTTCGAGTGGGAGTATTTTCCGGGACCGACGCGCATCGCGGCGGCCCTGCGCAACGTAGTGGGGGCGAAGTGAGCAACTACGTTTTCAAGCTGCCCGATCTGGGCGAGGGTACCGTCGAGGCGGAGATCGTGAACTGGCGCGTCAAGCCCGGCGATACGGTGGCCGAGGACGATGTCCTCGTCGAGGTGATGACCGAGAAGGCCGCAGTCGAGGTCCCGGCACCGGTGGGAGGGCGCGTGATTTCCACCACCGGCGCACCCGGGGAGATGGTGCCGGTGGGTGCTGAACTCATCGTCATCGACACCGGGTCAGGGGCCGCCGCCGCGGCGCCCACGCCAGGCGCCAGCGCGCCTGCTGCCAGCACCGCGAGCCTTGCGGGCGCGAGGAGCACCAACGGCGCGGCGGCTCCTGCGCCTGCGCTCGCACGCTCCGGTCGGGTGGCTACCTCGCCCGCAGTTCGCCGCCGGGCGCACGAGGCCGGAATCGACCTGCAGCAGGTGACGGGCTCAGGGCCGAACGGACGCATCGTGGCGAAGGACCTGGACGCTCACGTGGCGCAGCGCGGGGCGCCGGCGACACCGCTGCGTGCGGCGCCCAAGGCGGTGCCGGCTGCCCGTGCCGTCATGGCCGGTGCGACCGAGGAGGTGAAGGTCATCGGTCTGCGACGCGTGATCGCGCAGCGACTGAGCGAGGCCAAGCGCACCATCCCGCATTTCGCTTACGTGGAGGAGCTCGACATCACCGAGCTCGACGCCTTGCGGCGGCACCTGAACCACCGGCCGCCCGCGGGCGCAGGAACGCTGACCTACCTGCCGTTTCTGGCGCTCGCGCTGGTGCGGGTCCTGAAGGAGTTTCCGCAGTGCAATGCGCACTATGACGCGGAGCGCGGCGTGATCGTGCGGCACCGCGCGGTCCATCTCGGGGTTGCCACCCAGACCCCCGATGGCCTCAAGGTGCCGGTGGTGCACGACGCCCAGGAGCTGGGACTGTGGCAGCTGGCCGCGGAGATGCGCCGCGTCAGTGAGGCGGCTCGCACCAACAAAGCCAAGCGCGAAGAGCTCGCCGGCTCGACGATCACGATAACGAGCCTCGGCAAGCTCGGCGGCATCGCCAGCACGCCGATCATCAACGCCCCGGAAGTGGCGATCATCGGCGTCAACCGCGCGGTGCAGCGTCCGCTGGTAATCGACGGCGCGATCGCGGTGCGCCTGACCATGAACCTGTCGTCTTCCTTCGATCATCGCTTCGTCGACGGCTACGACGCCGCGGCCATGATTCAGGCGCTGAAGGAGTGCCTGGAGCATCCGGCGACGATCTTCATCGACGGCTAGTGGCGTTCCGCGGTGAGCGAACCCGGCAAGTCGCGCCTGAGCTTTGCACGCTGCGCGCCCATCGCCGCCGCGGTTACTTTCCTGGTCTCCTGCGGTGGCAGCGACTCGAACCTCGTGGCCGTCAGTGGCCCGCCGGCCTACAGCGCCGTTGCCGCAGGTGAAGGTGTCACAGCCGACCTCCTTCCCGGCCGGCTGCGAGGGCGTACCGCCCGATGGCATCCTCTACCCCGATACGGCGATCGAGCCGCAGATCGCCGCGAACCGCCTCAACAACTCGTTCCTCATCGCCACCTGGCAGCAGAACCGCTGGTCGAGCGGGGGTTCGCAGACGATCGGTGTCTCGACATCCTCCGACGGTGGCAACACCTGGGTGCCCGCCAACGCGCCATTCTTCTCGCGCTGTGCCGGCGGTAACAGCGGCAACGCCGGCAATTACGCCCGCGCCAGCAACGCCTGGGTGTCGATCGCGCCGAGTGGCGTCGCCTACGCCCTCGCGCTCGCCTTCACTGGCGATGTGCTGGCGCCTGCTTCGGCGAGCGCGATGCTGGTGTCGCAATCGATCGACGGGGGCGCCAACTGGACGCTGCCGATCGCACTCATTCAGGACGGCGCCGCCTTCTTCAACGACAAGGGCTCCATCACCGCGGATCCGACCGATAGCAACTACGTCTACGCGGTGTGGGATCGGCTGAATGCTCAGAACAACACCGGCCCGAGCTTCTTCGCACTCACGGCCAATGCCAACTCCACCTGGTCGACCGCGCGCAGCATCTACGATCCCGGCGCAGACAACCAGACGATCAACAACATCATCGTCGTCACTCCGGACGACACGCTCATCGACCTGTTCAACGAGATCGATGCCGTCAGTGGCGCCATGAGCACTTCGCACCTGAAGGCCATGCTCTCGAGCGACCATGGCACGACCTGGTCGCCTCCGGTCCTGGCCGCCGAAATGCTCGGCGTGGGCACCGTCGACCCCAACAACAGCAACGGCGTGCGCGACGGCGTGCTCCTGTTCACGACGGCAGTCGGGCCGGACGGCGTCATCTACGTCGCCTGGCAGGATGCGCGCTTCTCCAGCGGCAGCTACGACGGCATCGCCTTCAGCCACTCCGCGGACCACGGCCTCACCTGGTCGACCCCGGTGCAGATCAACGCCGACACCTCCGTCCCGGCGTTCACGCCGACCCTGGCCGTGAGCCCCTCCGGCACGATCGCCGTGACCTACTACGACCTGCGCAACGCGCGCTACTCGACGACGCAGCTGCTGACGGACGCCTGGATCGTGACCTCGAGCGATGGGATTCACTTCACCGAGAGCCACCTGAGCGGACCCTTCGACCTGCAGCTGGCGCCGCTCACCCCGGAGGGCTATTTCCTCGGGGACTACCAGGGGCTCGTCCTCAGCGGCACTCAGTTCGAGCCTTTCTACGCGCAGACCGATTCGGGAACAGCGATAGCCGCGAACGTGTATTTCGCCTTCCCGCCCCTCATGGCGGGCGCGCAGGCGATGAACGCCTTCACGGCGCAGCCAGCGCTCGGCGCCGCGGCACCCCCCGCTGCAGCCCGCATGCGCACGTCGCAACGCATCCGAGCGGCGCTGGCGCACCGCCATCCCGGCGCGCGCCGCTAGCGCGGCTCCCGGTTCGATCAGATCTCGCTTCCGCAGCGTAAAGCCCCGCGCCTGGGGTGCGATCTTCGCGCCATCCCCGGATCGACGCGAACGACCTTGCGAATCGCCTGCCTAAAGCTGCGCGGTACGGCTCCCCTTTTTGCGCACCGGCAGGAGGCCCCGCAACAGCGCCGAGCGGGGGCGCGCCATCGGCATCCCGCGTTCCGCCTATTACAATTGTCCGCCTCGAAGGAGATGACACCATGAATAAGCATTTGCTCAACCGACGCCAATTTAGTGCGCGTTGTGCGGCCTTCAGCTTATCGTTTCCCACCTTGCCCCTGATTGCGGCGCAGGCAGCCGCACAGGTTATGGGTACTGGTGCGGCGCCGAAGCCTGCTGCGCGTACCGTAAAGCTTCCAGACGGCGCTACCGTATCGGCGCTCGGTCAAGGCTGCTGGCACCTCGGTCAGGGAAGGCATCCGCCGGCTGTCGAGGAGGAGGCGCTGCGCACCGGCATTTCTCTTGGCATGACGTTGCTCGATACGTCGGGAAACTACGGCAACGGGCGCTCCGAGCAATTCCTTAGTCACGTGATTGCCGGCGAGCGCGACCGCATATTCCTGGTTTCCAAGGTGGAGGGCGACCAAGTGTCTGGCGATGGCATCGCGCGTGCCTGCGCGGCGAGCCTCGCGCGTCTGGGCACCGAGTATCTGGATCTTTATTTACTGCATTGGCCGGTTCCCAGCGCGCAATTCGCCGGCGTGGTTGCGGCATTTGAACAATTACGCGCGGCGGGCAAGATTCGCGCCTGGGGCGTGTCCAATTTCAACGTTGGCCCAGATGGAAGACCTCTTTCGCGTTCCAGACGGGCAGCGCTGCGCCACCAATCAGGTCGCTTACAGCCTCAACAACCGTCGCATTGAGAGCGATCTCTTGCCGTGGTGCAAGCAGCACAATATGCCGGTCATGGCGTACTCGCCGCTCGGCGGCGACAAGAACCTCGTAGTCGGTGACCGCACGCTGGCGCAGGTCGGCACGCTGCATGGTTGCTCGGCCGCCGCCGTCGCGCTGGCCTGGGTGATTCGCAGCGGGAGCGTGATCGCAATTCCAGAATCCGGCACTCCGGCGCACGTCAAGGAAAACGCCGTGGCGCTTTCGATCGCCCTCACGCCGCGAGACCTTCAAACGATGGCTGCAGCGTTCCCCGGGCCATTCGGTGCAACCTAGCGAGGAGCATGTAAGTTGTGCCCCTCATCAACGGACCGGGACATCCTTTTGCGCCTGCCGATCTGCTAGCGGTCAAGACCGGTCATTGATAATTCGTTCGATTGAGTTCCCGCGCAAAACAGAAAGGGCGGGTGACCGCCCTTTCTGTTCTTCCGCTGCTCAGGCCGCTGACGCCTACTCGTCTGTTCCTGCAAACGTCGGACAAGGGTTGAACGGCAGCGTCCGGTGAAAGTTCTCGTAGATGTATTGGGGCTGACCATTCGGAGCCGGATAGAAGTTCGCCAGAATGGGCCCGAATTCCGCCTTTGAGCTTCCGCCGAAATCGTCCAGCGTTCCGGGGATGAACGGGCCGCCCAGCTGCCACCGGCAGCCGTTATCGTCCAACCGCGTGCTGAAGAACGGATAGAAGGCTGCGCCCTTTGGCGGGTTGACACAGCCCTGTCCCGGATTCTTGTCCGCGGGGTTCGACAGGTGCCGCTGGCACGGCGGGGTTGTGCCGAACTCGATGCGCGGCATGTCGGATTCGAAGGCGACGCGACTGAAATTCTCCATGCGACCCCTGCGGTCGGTGAGCAACGGACTGGAGAACATCACCGGCTCGCTATGGAAGAGCGCATCCTGGACGGGGTTCTTGAATGAGCCGGGCCAGGTGTTCGTCCGGTAGGTGACACCGTCGAAGTCCGCGTCACCATCGAAGCAGCCGCCGATCGGAATCAAACCGAACGCTGCGAGGAATCCGGGGTCGACGCACGCCAGGTCATCGAGTCCGGGCTTCTTGTCGCTCCCCTTAAGAGACGTGCACGCACCGAACTCCTCAGCAACCGAGCTGCAATACTCGAAGTGCCCGATCTCGTCCGAGAAGGCGATGTTGTACGAGTGGGCCGCGCCGGGCACACGCGTGTGCTCACTCGAGGTCGCATACGCGGGATGAAAGTCGTGCGCCAGGTTGTGCGTGGCAAAGTCGCAGTTATTGCCACTCGGATCCCACTTCACCGAGGCAAATCCATTGGCGCCACTCGCCACCATGAACCCGGTTTGGCCGGTGGTGACATCCTGAACCGTGACCTTGAGCCCGTGCTCGGTATCGGCGAGTGTCACGATCAGCTCGTCACCCGGATTCATCAAGAGGGTATTGGCGTTGGTGGACACGGGCGGGCCGAGCGGGCTGGGCGAACCGGCCGGGAACGGCACGCCATCCGTCTGGATAAAAGCAAAGTTGACGTATTCGTTATTAGTGATCGCGGCGCAAGCCGCGTTGTTGTTCTGACCCGTGTTGTCATTGCTCTGGAAACTGTCAATGTTGAGCGCCGCAGTCCATTGCGTTGCGGTGCCTTCGCCAAAGAGGGCGAAGAGCCAGCCCGGAGGATAGAACTGCATCTCCATGAATGCCGTGCCCGGGTGGTTCCCGATGTAGTCGGGCGCGGCTGGATTCGGGCTGTCAAAGATGTTGCTGTCGCTGGCCGGAGCGCACGGGATGTTGGGACGGCCGGGAGCTCCTCCCGGATTGGGATTACCCTGATCGTCGCACATTGCCATTCCGAACCAGAAAGCCGGGCGCAGCTGGAAGTTCCACGTTCCCCCGCTGCCGTCCTGTTTGGGTAGCATCGGCGGATCCTTCGGCAGCCTTAGTCGGTAGACATTGTTGAACCCCGCACCCGGTGTGTTCGAGTAAAAGAGCACTGAGGGCTCGTCGTGACCCACGTAATACTCGCTACCGCCGGGATTCTCGCGCTGCTCCGCGCACAGGATTCCACTTGGTTCATCGCATTTGAAAGAGCTCCGGGTGAGGGGGCGCTGCCTGCGCAAGCGAACCGCTCAGCAACAGCAGTCCCGCACTCAACAGAGCTCGGCACGACCATGTCTGCGTGTGCATATGCGTAATCTCCCCTATGGCTTAGACGTTGTTTGGAGTTACGGTCCAGTGCTGTCACGTTCGCTGGATATTTCGACAGCACGGCAGGCGTGAATTGTGCGCGCACGCTCCGCAGTTGAAGGGAGCAACTACGCGGGAACGCCGACGACCGCATGGCTTGCACCTCTTGTGCGCTCTGGCTTCGAGTTACCATATCGGATCGTCGCCGCAACGCTTGCGCTCAGGTATCTCATGCCCGCCGCACTACGGTGCCACGCCGAGAAGTCGCAAGGACCGCTGCTTAGAGCGTCCTCGTTCATCGGGCGGGCACAAGGCACCTCTCCCGGATGCGATTGGATGTCGGCCAGCTTGATTCGGAGTGGCCGCTAACGGTGCACATTCCGTCGCTCAAGAGTCAATACCGGAAGTGCAGGCTAATCCGTCAGCTGCCGGCCTAGAAGCAATCATTCGACGCTGCCACCCGGCTATCCCCGGAGCGGACGTTTGCAATTCCGTCTGGATGTATCACTCTGCGGGTCGGCGCGTCACATCGGCAGGTTCATCATTTGTTGGAAAACGTCTCGCTGAAGATGTCGTACTTGCCCGTGTACGCATTGCTGTGCATTGAGAATGCGCCCATCACGGTATTAAATATGTCCCGCTGACTATGAATGCCTTGTGATTCGAGCCGGCCTCTCTGCACGGCTTTCTGGCGGATAAATTCATCGGACATCCAAACGATGAAAGGAATGTCCCGCTGCACGTCCGGCGCGATGGTGTAGGGTATTCCGTGAAGGTACATACCGTACTCCCCCAGGGATTCGCCGTGGTCGGACACAAAGATCAATAACGTCGCTGTATCCTGGAGTTGCTTGAGTATGCCGATGACGCGAAAAAGGAAATAGTCCTCGTACAGAATCGTGTTGTCATAGGCATTAACCAGTTCGTCGTGGCTGCACTTGCCCAGTTCAACCGACTTGCAGACCGGCTTGAAGTGTTCAAATTCCGGCGGATATTTCGCGTAATAGGCCGGCCCGTGACTGCCAGACTGGTGAAGAACGACGAGAACTCTTTGGCTCGATGAAGTCTTGACACGCTGCTCGAGTCCGGACAGGAGGACCTCATCGTAAGCGCACCGCGCGCCTGCGCAGTCTGCCGCGAGGTCGCTCGCTTTCTGGTACGTCTGAACCTTGATCGGCGGTTCGCCCCAGTTCCGAGTTCGCCAAATGACGTCAACGCCGTTTCGTTGCAGGTAGGAAGGCAGAGGTTCGTACCGATTGGAGAATGGCAAACTGGAATCTAGGATGCATCGAACCGCTGCCGTGGTGTAGGTGGCACAGGCCGTCGCATTCTTGAGGGCGACAACGCCTGCTTTTGACAGCAGCGGATTCGTGGGGCGGTTGTAGCCATAGAGTTGGAAATTCTTCGCCCTAACGGCTTCGCCGATGACCAGAATGACGACGGTTTTTTCGTCGGATGAGAAGGTGGCCGGCGGCAGCGGAGCCGGTACGTCAGATGCCATCAGCCTTGGCACCAGGTATCTCGCCGGAGTTGATGACGTAGGACGACGGCATGATCATGCCGCCAACCCTTTTTGAGTTTTCGTCGAACCAGAGCCAGCTGCGGGACGTCAAGAGGCACCAGATTACGGTGATCAACAAGCACGCCAGGGCTACGGCAGCGATGCGCAAGCGTGGAGTCCGTCGGATGTGAAGTCGCGCGAGAAGCCAGCAGGGCAGAACGCCCAGGGCCAGTACATAGACAACGAGGGTTGGATGCAGGTATTCGGACGACTCAGTGAAATTGGTGTTCAGTACATTCCCCATCATCGTTTCGTCGAGCACGACGTGATAGGTGACCACGAAATACACAGCGACCGCGTTGCCCATCGCAATCAACATGCAAAATGGTTTCAGCAGCCGAATAGAGATGAGGGCGGGCAAGGTGAGTAGGAGAACGGTCTCGGACAGCAGGACAACCAGCAACGTGGCCAGCGTTAGATTCCCGGTGACAGACGACAGGTCGAGATTGGCCGCCGCGAATGAGAAGAGCGGCAGGTGATACAGCAATGCATTGAGCACCGCTGTCACCGCGATGAATGTAGTCGCGGTGGGCGTGAAGCGGAGGCGGCCAGGGCCATTAGCGTTCAAGCGCGGTGCCGCATACATAGGGCTAGGCACCTCGGAAGACGGGACTTCAAGCAGCGTGCCGGGGGAACCGCAAGAATGGATGGTACAAGTCCGTTACGGTTTTTTCCGCAATAGACCCAGGCGGCCGGGTGCCAACTGCGAGGCTGCCGCCGTCCTGACGCGAGCGTAAGCTTTCGTGTGTATCTGCATGCCCGCTTTCGCTGGCGGCGCCCGGCCTCTGCGGGTCAAGAACGGTAGTAGAGGCTAATCCGTCAGCGGGCGGCCAGTTCGAGGTGCGCTCCAGCGCTCGAACTGCGGCCTGAAACTGGCGGTTTGAGGCTCGAGGGACTTATCAATCAGTCGCTTAGAACGCTGACCGCTCCGCTTCCGGCGGCCCCGGAGACACGTTGCACGAAAATGTTGTCCGGTCCGGCGCCGGCCAAACGTCTTAAGGACGTACACCCATCCGCTCTAACCGTTAAGGAGCATTTATCATGAGCGAGTTCGTGTTTCTGTACCGAGGTGGAGACAGGCCGGAATCCCCGGAACTCATGCAGCAGGTCCTGCAGAAATGGATGGCCTGGTTCAAGACCCTCACCGAGAAGGGCCACGTCGTGGCAGCGTGGTCAGCCGCTCGAGCGCAGCGGTAAGATCGTGAGCAATGGAAGGATGGTCACCGACGGGCCGTTCGCCGAGGCCAAGGACGTCATTGGCGGCTACAGTCTGATCAAGGCGCGCGACCTTTCCGAAGCTGCCGAGCTCGCCAAGGGGTGCCCGATCCTCGACCGAGGCGGTCGGGTAGAGGTCCGTCCCGTAATGAAGTACGACATGTGATCGAGCCGGTTGATCATCTGTTCAGGCGCGAGTCGGGGCGAATCGCCGCGACCGTTGCGCGCATCTTCGGCGTGCGCAACCTCGCGTTCGCCGAGGATGTCGTGCAGGAAGCATTCTGCCGCGCACTCGAGGTGTGGTCCTTCCGCGGCGTTCCGCGCAACCCCTCCGCCTGGCTGATGGCGACCGCCAAGAACTGTGCGCTGGACGTACTGCGGCGGGAGCGAACAGCGCACAGCTTTGCCGCACTGGGCGATGCCTTGCAGAGCGAGTGGACTCTGGCGCCAGCGCTCGAGGAGCTCTTCGAACCGCAAGCCATCAGGGATGACCTGCTGCGCATGATGTTCTCGTGCTGCCATCCGCGCCTGCACGAGACGGCGCAGGTGGCTCTCATCCTTCACATCCTGTGCGGGTTCAGCGTCGCTGAAGTGGCGAGCGCTTTCGTGAGCGGCCATGCCGCGATCGAGAAGCGACTCACGCGAGCAAAGAAGGTCTTGGCGAAGTCTCCGGCGCTGTTCGATCTTTCGGCTCCGACCGATTTCTCGAGAAGGCTGCCCGCGGTGCAGCGCGGGCTCTATCTGCTTTTCAACGAGGGCTATCACGGCGCAGCGCCCGACGCTGCCGTGCACACGGACCTCTGTGGGGAGGCTCGGCGCTTAGCCGGTGTGCTCCTCGAGCATCCGTTCGGAGCGACACCCGCCACCTTCGCCCTCGCAGCACTCATGTCGCTCAATTCAGCGCGTCTTCCGGCGCGACTCGATTCCACCGGCAACCTGGTTGCGCTGGCCGGCCAGGACCGATCGAGCTGGGACCAGGAACTGGTCGCCGAAGGCTTGGGTCTTCTCGAGCTTTCGGCCTCGGGCACGGACATCAGCGCCTACCACATCGAGGCGGCTATCGCCTCGGTGCATGCCACGGCGGCTCGTACTGAGGACACCGATTGGCGCACCATCGTTTCCTTGTATGACCAACTAATGAGAATGGCTCCATCGCCGATCGTGGCCCTCAATCGCGCCATCGCGATCGCGCAGGCGGATGGTCCCGAGCGTGGACTCGCGGAGGTTCACGCAGCGGTCGATGGCCAGCGGCTGTCTAGCTACCCGTTTTACCCCGCCGCGCTTGGCGAGTTCGAACTGCGCCTCGGACGATCCGCGGCGGCACGCGAGCACTTCCGCGCAGCGCGCGCGCTCACACGCAGTCAGATGGAGAGGCGTTTCATCGATCAGCGCCTTCGCGCCTGTGACGGCGGCGGGGAGCTGCGGGCTGGCAGCGAGCGATAACGCATCCTCACCTTCACGGTAGGACCTCACCGGAGCTCCAGAGGATCAACGTTCATCGGAGGCGATCCCGATCGGGTCCGGCGACGTGGGTTCGTCGGAGAAGCCAAGCGGATCGTGCGCGAGTGACGCCGCTTGCGGCGCCAGGACCTTGAACGGCCGTGGCAGGCGCAACGCCGGCGCCGTGATCATTCTCTGGCCCGCGGCCATGAGAGCCAAGAGGATTGCGGCGGCGGCCATAAAGTAGAACACGCCGTTAATATCGAAACGCCTCATGAGGCTTGTGCCGACAAGTGGGCCGATCACCGAGGCGAGCCCGCTCACCAGGATGAGCCTGCCGCTGACCGCCAGCACTCGATCGGCTGGCATGCAGTCGTGCGCGTAGGCGACGCAGACCGGGTAAAGCGTCGACATGAAGCCGCCCAGGAGGGCCGCCGTCGTCAGGACCATCGGCAGCGAGCGGGGCAGCACCACCAGAGCAACGGCGGCGCCGGCAAAGCCGAGACCGAGCGCGGCCAATACGATGCGCCGGTCAAAGCGGTCGGAAACCCAGCCGACCGGGACTTGAAACGCAAGTCCGCCGAGCACCGCCACCAGCATGAACAGCGCGATCGTTGCTCGCGGGATGCCCTCGCCCTGCATCCACGCCGGCACGAGCGCGTAGAACGTGCTGCTGACGAGCCCGCCGACCGCGCAGCCGACAACCGCAACGGGCGCAGCACGCGAGAGTTGGCCAAACGGGAGTGGCGTCGCTCTGTTCGTCCGGGGCGGCTCGGCCCTGGTCGTGCTCACCATGACCAGCGCCACGGCGAACAGGGAGACGATCACATTGAATGGTGTCGCCGTCTCAATCTGGGCGCGGCCGATCAGGAGCTGTCCGGCTGCGAGGGCCAGGAAGGTGCCGACCATGTAGATCGAGAAAACCCGTCCGCGTTCTGACGATTGGGCCTTGGCGTTGAGCCAGCTCTCGGTAGTGACGAAGATCCCGGAGCAGCCGAACCCGATGACCCCGCGCAGCAGCAGCCATGGGAATGCGCCAACCCAGAATGGCATCGCCGCAGTCGCCGCGACCACAAGGCCGCCGAATGCGGCGTAGGCGCGGATGTGCCCGATCCGATCAATGATGCGTCCGCACCACAATGCGCCGAGCGTGAAGCCCGCGAAATAGCTGCTAAGCACCAGACCGGCCATGGTCGCGCCAAAGTCCTCGTCCATCACCCGCAAGGAAATAAAAGTGCCAAAGAAGCCATTCGCAAGCTGAACGACGCTGGTCGCGAGGACTAGCGTTCCGATCTGCGCGCGCATCGATCCAGTCGGCCGCATTGCTCTCCACCGTCTCGCGGCCGATTGCGGAATCCGGCCATGGAACTCATCCCTCATTGCCAGGCTCGCGCTCCGGGCCGTCAGGCTTCGTGTCACGCTCGTTGGCAAGTGCGTTAGCTGACCTTATCGCAAGTCTGCCTCTTCCGCCGCAGCGAGAGGCAGATGTTCGCCAGGCTCGGTGCAGCTCGTGCTTGATAATTTCGACGAGACGGCTAGCGCGGCCGCGTCCGAGCCGGCGTTGGCTTCGGTAAGCGCGCGCAACTGCTGCTTAGCCCAATCGACGGAATACCATCAGCCAAGAAAATGGACGGGATCACTTCACGCCGGCGCGCCGCCGCTGATCAGCAGCATTTCAGTCCGGCTATTGCAGGTTCGTAGCTGCGTGGTGCGTGGGACCGCCCACATACTTCAGCTCGCCCGCATCGATCCGCAGCTTCAGACGGTTTTGCGGTGGTGGCAGGGGACAGGTGGCGAAATCATTGAGGGCGCAGGGCGGGTTGTAGGCCTTGTTGAAATCCACCACCGCGCTGCCCGCGACCGGCAGGGGGATGTCGAGGAAGCGGCCCCCGCCGTAGGTCTCCTGGCCGCTGGTGGTGTCGGCGAACATGATGAACAGCTGCTGATCACCGGCCCGCTCAAGCACGGTATCGAGATGCCATTCGCGCCCGTCTTGCGTGAACTCGAGCGCCCCGGGGGACACGGCTTCCTCCTCCATGCCCAGGATATTGACGATCCGGATCCGCTTATCCGGCGGGTAGGGGACGAAGCGCGCGTTCACAACCCACTTGTCGCTGATGGGGAAGTATTGCAGGCCGTGAAACTCGAGGCGGCGCGGATTCTTGAGGTCACGCACCCGCACGCCCAGCTTGCCGCCGCGCTCGATCACGAAGAAGCGCAGCGGGCCGCTCGCCAGCACGGTCGGTTCACCCGCGGCATCGCTGTGAAGCGCAACCGAATCGACCGCTGTGCCGTTGAGAAGCACTCCCGCGCCGGGCTGGGCGAGGAAGCGCACGCGGTTGCCGCCAACCTGGAAGGTGCCGGCCGTTTTCGCCAGCGCCGCATTATCCAGGATGAGGTCATTGCCCGGGCCGCTGCCGAAGGAATTGTCGCCCTCCTTCAGCCAGAAGAGTCCCGCGAGCGTCAGCCAGCCGGTGTCACCCGTCAGCTCGGCGAGCCGCTGCGCACGCCAGCCCAGGACGCTCGCCTGCTCCGCGGCGGGGTCGGCGGCTGCCGCCGTCACCGATGCGGACAGCGCGGCGCAGAGCGTGAGTGCAATGAGGGTGACGTGGGAGTGCCTGGGGCAGCGCATCGATTCAGCTCCGCGAGCGACCGGAAGGCTTATTTTATGCCATCGCGTCAGCGGCTATCGGCTGCCGGGCCGTGGAGGGGGTTCGGGGGTGCTCGCCCACACCCGCGCGGCGGCAGGGCGCTGTCGGCAGTTCGGCCTGCGGCGCGATGCCTGCCAGCCCTCCCCTGAAACCCGTGCACGTGTTATCTTTGCAACAAATAATTCGACACCGCAAACACTGCACCGTGCGCGGTCGTCGGGGGGACTGAAGCTACATTCATTGGTGCAGCACCAATTAACAGCGCGCTCTGCGCTCAGTACGACGAACGCGTCGTTTGAGCCCTGATGACTCGTGCGGCCTTCGCACCGGACCGTTGGTAGTACGCCAGCGGCCGTTCATCCGCTTGGCATATCGCAGGCGTTGAGAGTCGCCAGAATGCGCGCCCGCCGTACGGTGCCCTTGCGGCCCGCACGTGGGGCGCCGAGCCAGACAACCATAACCGAACCGTTAAAACTCACTACCGCACTCCCAAAGGTGTTATGAAAACCACAGCGAACCCGGCTGCGCGCGGCCGCGCCAAGCGACTGATGTCCGGCAGCCTGTTGCTCGCCATGCTCTGCTGAGCTCCACGGCATTCCCGGCGATCAATGCAGCGCGCCAACGCGCCGAGGCGGCCGTGGCGGGGATCAGCTCATCCCTGCAGGGGGCGACCGGCGTGGACCTCGCCATGCGCAGCTACCTGACGAACGAGCAGGGACGCACGGTGGTACACGCCTATCAGCGCTACCAGGGCCATCGGGTGTGGGGCAGCTCCGCCATCATCCGAACGGATGCCCAGGGGATCGCACGCCTGCAGGCATCGAACTTCGCCAGCACCCCGACGCCCGCCGGATCGCCCGTGCTGACGGCCCAGCAGGCCATCAACATCGCCCTCAAGGCCATGGCGCTCAAGGGGCGCCCGGCCCCGCCGCAAGCGGAGCTCGTGGTCTTCCCGACCAAGTACCACGGCGGCTTCCAGCTCGCCTGGGACCCGGTCAAGCTCGACTACACTTTCGACCGCGCGCGCAGCGTGATGACCACGCCCCCGAGCGATCCGTTTGTGTGGGCCTATGAGGTGCGCCTGTTCGCCCGGAACGGCGTTGATGGGCTGCAGGACCGGCTCTACGTGGTCGACGCACGCACCGGCGCCATCATGCGCGTGACGAACGGCATGCAGAGCCTGGCCCCGCCCAATCCGCCCACGCAGCGCGCGACCGACGTGGCGGCCAAGGGTATCGGCCACAGCCAGTACAGCGGCGATGTTCCGCTCGATACGACGCAGCACCAGGACGGCACGTTCGCACTCGTCGATCTGACGCGCGCCAGCGCCTATAACCCCTTCCTGCACGACGGCTACTACGACGTCTACGGCAACCAGATCCTGGATGCAGACGGTAATCCCATCCACGCGATCGGACTGCAGACGCTGAGCGAGACCCACGAGGGGACGGCCAACGATTTCACCTGGAACGCCAGTTACTGGTGGTTCGACGGCAATCCGAGCAACAGCTGGGGCGACTCGCAGCAGTTCGTCATGTATCCGTATGGCGGTGAGACGAGCGTCAACGGTCAGACCGCCGCCGTCGATGCCCACTTCGGTATGGCGACGACCTGGGATTTCTACAAGAACGTCTTCAATCGCGACGGCATCGACAACCAGGGCACTTCGCCGATTTCGGTTGTGCACACGGTCGCTCCCTTTTCTGGCTACTACTACGACAATGCCTTCTGGGACGACTACAGCTTCGGGATGTACTACTCCGACGGCACGCTGTACCCCGGGGTCGATCCCTACACCGGGCTGCCCACGACACCCAATCCCAATGGATTTACCTCGCTCACGACGCTCGACATCATCGGCCACGAGATGACCCACGGGGTCACGGCCAATACAGCCGGGCTGATCGACGAAGGCGAGTCCGGCGGCCTGAACGAGGGCAGCTCCGACATCCTGGGCAAGATGGTCGAGGTGTACCGCACGCGCCCGGCAGGTCAGGACACACTCATCCCCCTCACGGGCACCAGCTGGCTCGTGGGTCACCAGGTGCGGGCGAGCGGCCTGCGCTCGATGATCAGGCCGAGCAGTGATGGGCTGAGCGCCGATAACTGGTACTCGGGAATCGAGTACCTGGATGTCCACTACGCCAACGGGCCGATCAACCGCTTCTTCTACTATTTGTCCCAGGGCGCGCCATCCACGAGCGCGGACATCGCCTACAGTCCTTACCTGCCCGGCGGCATGACCGGCATCGGTAACGATCACGCCGCGCGCATCTGGTACAAGACGCTGACGGAATACCTGGCACCCGACAGCACCTATGCGACGGCGCGCCCCGCCGCGATCAGTGCCGCGACCGATCTCTACGGCGCCGGTTCGCCCGAGGTCGCGGCCGTCAAGAGCGCGTTCGCGGCCATCAACGTCGGCAGCGCGACCGATCAGCCGCGCGTGTCGATCAGCATGCTCCTGGTGCACCCGGCCGGTACGCCGCTCGATACTTATGGCGGCAGCCCGTTCGCCCGCACGCCGATCGTGGCGATGACGACCACGGTCAAACTGAGCGCCGAGGTCAAGAACACGACCGACACCGCCGTCGTCTGGAAGCTCGGCAATGCCCCCGGCGCGTTCAACAACCCCGGATTCCGCCACGTCGGCGGGACGGTCACGGCCGATGGGCACTGGAGCCCGGACAACAGCTGGGGCATGCACGCCATGACGGTGGTGAGCAAGGCCGATCCGCTCGAATACGCCGAAGGGGCGGTGTGGGTGGTTGACGGCGATGCCGACGCGGACACCCAGTTCGATGCGCTGGACCTGGGCGCGGTCGCGCTCTCCTGGGGCCTTGATGGCTGGGTGAATGCGAGCCACAGCATGGTCCAGGACGGCTTCGTCGACAGCCTGGATGTGACCGCGATTGTCGAAGCCTTCAAGAACGCCTTCGGCGGTAAGTGAGATGCACATGAGCACACGAATCCTTTTCTCCTGCGCGCTGCTGAGCCTGTTGAGCGCCTGCGGTGGCGGCGGCAGTTCCTCCGGCTCGTCCACGCCGGCGGCCGCCCCCACCAGCCTCGCGTACACCGACCCGACCGGGGATCGCTGGCGACTGGTGCGCGACGCCAGCTCCACGGGCACGCGCCTGGTGCTCAACCTCGTGGGTCCGTCCACGCTCAAGAGCCGCGGCGTGGGTTTCAACCTCAAGCGCGGCAGCGGCCTGGCGTTCGCCACGTTCTCGGATGGTGGCTGGGCGCACGACACGGGCGTGTTTCAGCTCAAGGGTTCAAACACCAACTTCGAGCCCTATGCGGGCACGGCTGCCGATCCGGTGCTGTTCGTCTCCGCGCCACTGACCTCGGGCGATGTGTTGTCCACCGGCATCTTCCAGAAGGACCGGACCTTCCCCGCCAAATCCCTGACGCAGCCGCTCGTGCAGGTCTCGATCGAGCTCGCGCCGGGGGGTGCCGGTGCGGCGCCTTCCGGTCCCGGCGGTGATGCCTATGCGCTGCAGGTGGTGAAGGCCCGGATGATCCCGGACGACATCGGCGGCTTGGATTTCACGCTGACTCCGGCCGTCATCGCCAAGGCCAAGATGGTCGACATCGACGTCGCGGTCGGGCTGATCAGCTACAAGTAATATGAATGCGGTGTCCGCGCGCCGCAGTGGCGCGCGACACCGCGCCGCTACTTACCTTGGGTGAGGCGGTCCCGCGGGCGCGCGCTCAGGCACTGCGCTCGAGAATCTCCTCGCGCACGTCGGCGATCTCGCGCGCCCGGGAGGGCCGCGCGCCCTCGCACCGCTCGGGCCGCGGGCAGCGGTTGCTGCGCGGGCAGATGATGCGCGCGGGTTGGGCGAGCGCATCCTCGATCCAGGCGATGTTCAGTACGTTGGCCACGGCAGCCAGCACCTGGCTCGCGGCCTTCGGGATGCGCGCCTCGCCGCGCCGGTGCAGGCACTCGCGGAAGATCGACTCGATCACCGCCTCGCTGGCCACGCTGTGGGTGGCGAGCGCCGGGGCGAGATCCACCCCGACCGACAGCACGTGCGGGTTGCCGGCCATGTCGTGCACGCGGATGGAATGGCAGCAGTACAGGAGCGAACGCTCGCCGTCGCGCAGCACCGAGATCTGCGAGCCCGTCAGCCCGTGCTCGCCCTCGATCATGCGGAACACGGCCCAGTTGGGACACGGATCACTCACCTGCGCCAGGTTCCCCCAGGGCAGCGGGATGCCGTTGCCGCGATAGACCGCACGCAGGTAGCCGGGCGGGTAGGCATCGAAGAAGTGCCAGTAGGGGTAGGGGGATACCTTGGTCATGCGGCGCATGATGACCGCCGGCGTCAGTTCGAGCCGTGCGCCGGCCTCGACGCGATGACGCTCGCGCGCGAGGAAACGGCGGAACGGCACCCGCGGCGCGAGCAGGGCGCCGGCAAAAAAGCTGCACTCGAAGTCGCGCCACGCGTGCAGCACGTCCTGCGCGTTCATCCCGGCCGCGGATGAGCCCCCTTCGGGGCTGCCGCCCATCTCCCCGCCGGTGGCATGCGGGGATTTCAGCCCGTCCCCGCCGTGCAGCACCTTGTGGCCGATGTGGGCGGCGAGGTCGAACTTCAGGCGTGCGGGGTCCGCCTGCAGCGCGCGGTTGGCGTAGATGACGCGCGGGGCCTCGAAGAACGAGCGCACCATGCTGCGCACCTCGCGATCCTTGTCGCGTGCGAGCACGGGCTTGCGCTCGAACCAGCGGATCTCCAGCCCGTGCCGCCGGCACAGGCGCATGAGATCCTCCACGGACAAGGGGAAGCGCCGCTCGCCGATGCGGTCGGCGGCCCGCTCCAGGTCCGGAAAGTCGTTGCGCGACAGCTCCTGATGGGAGCGGATGAGCAGATGCGCGAACTGCCGCCCGGTGGTACCGGTCTGCGCCAGCAGTTCCGGGATCGCCGCCTGCAGCAGGGTCTTGGAGAACAGGAACGCGGGCTCGAGCGGGACGCGGGCGGCACCCTGGCCGGAACTGCCCGGTGCCAGCTCCAGATCGACGCTCTCATCGAGGAACCAGGCGGGCGGCCGCTGGAATACCGCCGCCAGCAAGCTCAGCAGCTGCGTGGACGGCGAACGCTTGCCGCTCTCGATCATGCTGAGGTAAGAGACGGAGGGCCCGACCGCCGCATCCCGCTGGATGCAGCGCACCGAGAGCTCCTCGAGCGTCAGACCGTTGGCCTTGCGCAGCCCGCGCAGTTTGGCGCCGAGAAAGTGACCCTTGCGCAATAGTTCCGGCATATGTCGAACGGCGCAGCCCGCGGCAGAAGGGATGTGTGAAATTAACAGTGTGAAGTTTCTACAGTCAAATTTCATTGGGACTCGACGTATATTGGGAGGCCGATGAACGCCCAGACCCACGCGCAGCCGTACTCGCGCGACCCTGCGGGACCGAGGGTCGAAATCCTCGGCCAGACGGTCGATCGTCAGGACGAGGTGCTGACGCCGCTCGCGCTGCAGCTGCTGGCCAGCCTGCACCGCCGCTTCAATGCGCGGCGCCTGGAGCTGCTGAACGCGCGCCGCGAGCGGCAGATTCAGCTCGATGATGGGGCGCTGCCGGACTTCCTGCCGCACACCGCCGCGGTGCGCGCCGCCGACTGGCGCATTGCACCGGTGCCGCAGGACCTGATCGACCGGCGCGTGGAGATCACCGGCCCGGTCGACCGCAAGATGGTGATCAATGCCCTGAATGCGCCGGTGCGCTGCTTCATGGCGGACTTCGAGGACTCCTGCTCGCCGACCTGGGAAAACATCATCCGCGGCCAGGTCAACCTGGCCGATGCCATCCGCCGCACCATCAGCTTCGACGATCCGGCCACCGGCAAGGTGTATCGCCTCAATGAACGCACCGCGACACTGATCGTCCGGCCGCGCGGCTGGCACCTGCCCGAGAAGCACGTGCACATCAACGGCGAGGTGGTCTCGGGCGCGCTGTTCGATTTCGCGCTGTTCCTCGCCAACAACCACGAGGCCCTGGCGCGGCGCGGCAGCGGGCCTTACTTCTACCTGCCCAAGATGGAGAGCCATCTCGAGGCGCGGTTGTGGAACGAGGTGTTCATCGCCGCCCAGGAGGCGCTCGGGCTGCCGCGCGGCACCATCAAGGCGACGGTGCTGATCGAAACGATCCTTGCGGCCTTCGAGATGGATGAGATCCTGCACGAGCTGCGGGAGCACTCCGCCGGACTGAACTGCGGGCGCTGGGATTACATCTTCAGCTTCATCAAGAAATTCAGGAACCGCGCCGATTTCGTGCTGCCCGATCGCGCCACGGTGACGATGGACCGGCACTTCCTGAAATCCTACGTCGAGCTGCTCATCAAGACCTGCCACCGCCGCGGCGCCCATGCCATGGGCGGCATGGCGGCGCAGATCCCGATCCGTGACGATCCGGCGGCCAACGAGGCGGCCATGGCGCGCGTGCGCGCCGACAAGCTGCGCGAGGCGCGCGCCGGGCACGATGGCACCTGGGTCGCACACCCCGGACTGGCGGGCATCGCCCGCGAGGCCTTCGATTCGGTGATGACCGGTCCGAATCAGCTGTCGATCCTGCGCGCGGACGTGAACGTCGGGGAGCTCGACCTGCTCAAGGTCCCGGAAGGCGAGATCACCGAGGCCGGCCTGCGCGGCTGCATCCGCGTCGGCGTGCAGTACCTCGAGGCGTGGCTGCGCGGTAACGGCTGTGTGCCGCTCTACCACCTCATGGAGGATGCGGCCACGGCGGAAATCTGCCGCGCGCAGCTGTGGCAGTGGCTGCGGCACGGAGCGCACACCAGTGACGGCAAGCCGATCACGGTCGAGCGCTTCGACCGCCTGATGAGTGCAGAGCTCGACCGCATCCACCAGGAGGTCGGCGCCGCGCGCCTGACGCAGGGCGTATTTCCCAGCGCCGCGCGGCTCTTCGAGCAGATGACCAAGAGCGAGCAATTCGACGAGTTCCTGACATTGCCGGCGTATGAGCTGCTGAGCTAGCCGCCGGCCCACTGAATCGAGGCAAAGGCATGAGTGCTGTGAAACCCCTTCCCACCGCTGAAGAACTGGCTCGCAACTGGCGCGAAAGCCCACGCTGGCGCGGCGTCAAGCGCGGCTACGAGGCCAGCGAAGTGGCGCGCCTGCGCGGCACGATCCCGGTGGAGCACTCCATCGCGCGGCTGACGGCGGAGAAGTTGTGGCGCTACCTGAACGAGAAGCCCTTCGTGAACGCGCTCGGCGCACTCACGGGCAACCAGGCCATGCAGCAGGTCAAGGCGGGCCTGGATGCAATCTATCTCTCCGGCTGGCAGGTGGCGGGCGACGCCAACCTGTCCGGGGAGATGTACCCGGATCAGTCGCTGTATCCGGCCGATTCGGTGCCGGCGGTGGTGCGCCGCATCAACAACACGCTGCGCCGCGCCGACGAGATCCATCACGCGGAGGGCGATGACTCCATCGACTGGCTGAAGCCGATCGTGGCGGACGCCGAGGCCGGCTTTGGCGGGGTGCTGAACGCCTTCGAGCTGATGAAGCAGATGATCGATGCCGGCGCCGCGGGCGTGCACTTCGAAGACCAGCTGTCTTCGGCCAAGAAGTGCGGCCACATGGGCGGCAAGGTGCTCGTGCCGACCCAGGAGGCGATCAACAAGCTCACCGCCGCGCGCCTGGCGGCAGACGTGTGCAACGTGCCCACCGTGCTGGTGGCACGCACCGATGCGGAAGGGGCGACGCTGCTCACCTCCGACGTCGATGAGCGCGACCGTCCATTCATCGATGCCGTCAAGGGCCGCAGCTCGGAAGGGTTCTTCACCGTCAAGGCGGGGTTGAAGCAGGCGATCGCGCGCGGGCGTGCCTACGCGCCGTACGCGGACCTGGTGTGGTGCGAGACGGCGAAACCCGACCTGGAGGAGGCGCGCGAGTTCGCCGAGGGCATCCACGCGCAGTACCCGGGCAAGCTCCTCGCCTACAACTGCTCGCCCTCGTTCAACTGGAAGCGCAAGCTCGATGATGCGCAGATCGCGAAGTTCCAGCGCGAGCTCGGCGCGATGGGCTATCGCTTCCAGTTCATCACGCTCGCCGGCTTCCACGCACTCAACTACTCCATGTTCGAGCTGGCGCGCGGCTACAAGGCGCACCAGATGAGCGCCTACGTCAGCCTGCAGCAGGCGGAGTTCGCCGCCGAGACGCACGGCTACACCGCCACCAAGCATCAGCGCGAGGTCGGCGCGGGTTACTTCGACGCGGTCACGCAGGCGGTGAGCGGTGGCACCTCCTCGATCACCGCACTCACCGGCAGCACCGAGGAGCAGCAGTTCCACAAGGTGTCCTAGCGACGCGCAGCGCGCGAACGCGCTAGGCTAGGCCCCTCGGGCGGCCGCGTTGCGGCCGTCGCCGGCGTTGGGGGCAGCATGGGTCGCGGCGCCATCGGGCGTTCCTTGTATGTGCAGGTGCTGATCGCCATCGCGCTCGGCATCGTGCTCGGGATCTTCTGGCCGCACTTCGCGCAGCAGCTCAAGCCGCTCGGCGACGGCTTCATCAAGCTGATCAAGCTGCTGATCGCGCCGATCATCTTCTGCACGGTCGTGACCGGGATCGCGGGCATGGCCAAGCTGCGCGAGGTCGGCAAGGCCGGGGGGCTGGCGCTGCTGTATTTCGAGGTGGTGTCCACGATCGCACTGTTCATCGGCCTGGTCATCGTGAACGTCCTGAAGCCGGGCGTGGGCGTCAATGCCGACCCGGCAACCCTCGACACCCAGGCCATCGCCCAGTACACGACCCCGGGCGGCATGCCCGGCGTCACCGAGTTCATCCTCAACGTGATCCCCAGCACGTTCTTCGGCGCGTTCGCCAGCGGCGACGTGCTGCAGACGCTGCTGCTCGCGGTGCTGTTCGGCTTTGCGCTGCACGCGGTCGGGGGCAAGGCCAACCCGCTGTTCCAGATCGTGGAAGAGACCGGGCAGGTGCTGTTCACCATCGTTGGCTACATCATGCGGCTGGCCCCGCTTGGGGCCCTGGGCGCCATGGCTTTCACGGTCGGGCGCTATGGCCCGCAATCGCTGCTGGCACTGGCGCGCCTCATGGGTTGCTTCTATCTCACCTGCGCGCTCTTCGTGCTCTTGGTGCTGGGGCTCATCGCCCGGCTGCACGATTTTTCCGTTCTTGCCTTCATCCGCTACATCCGCGAAGAGCTCTTCATCGTGCTCGGCACCTCGTCCTCCGAGTCGGTGCTGCCACGCATGCTGCGCAAGATGGAAGACCTGGGGGTGCGCAAGTCGATCGTCGGCCTGGTCATCCCCGCGGGCTACTCCTTCAATCTCGATGGCACCTCGATCTACCTGACGATGGCGGCTGTGTACATCGCGCAGGCCACCAATACACCGCTCGACATCTGGCACCAGCTGACGCTGCTCGCGGTGCTGCTGCTGACTTCCAAGGGCGCGGCCGCGGTGACCGGCGGGGGCTTCATCACGCTCGCCGCCTCGCTCTCGGCCGTGGGGCACGTGCCGGTGGCGGGACTTGCGCTGATTCTCGGCATCGACCGCTTCATGTCCGAGGCGCGCGCACTCACCAACCTCGTCGGCAACGGCGTCGCGACGATCGTCGTCGGCCGCTGGTGCGGGGCGGTGGATGAGGCGCGACTGCAGGCCACGCTCGGCAGCGCCCCGCGCGCGCAGCTGCCTTCAGCTTCGGCGCCGTGAAAAAGCGCGGCCGGCCCGTTTAGAAATTCGCGGTCACCGCGAGGCTCAGCAGCGCATCGGTGCCCTGCGAGCCGGCAAAGCGCTCGTACTCGAGGCGTATGGCCGGCAGGCCAAACTTGAACTGACCTCCCGCCCCCCAGGCCACGCTGGTGCGCGAGCTGTCGTCGGTTGAGTTCGTAGGACAGGAAGTGGGCGCGGGACATATCACGGGCGTGAACCGGACACTGGTGTTGCTTTGCACGCGCGCCGGCCCGGCCTTGGCGTAAAGATCAATCCACGGCAGTGGCACCGGCAGGTACAGAAGGGCAAAGGCCGCCGTGGCGTGCGCGTCGGTGGAGACCTGCGTAGTGGCAGCGCTGCTCATGTAGGTGACGTCCTTGCTGCCGAAGTCCGCGTATTCCACCTCGGCCCCGAACAGGTCCAGTGGGCGCCACCCGGCCACGGCCTTCCAGCCGATCACATGGGTATCGATCTGGTAGTAGTCCTGGTGCAGCGTCGACTGGCCCGACGCCCGCACCGACGTAGAACTCGAGCAGATCAGCGGCGCCGGCGCCCGCGCTCGCAAGCAGTGCAGAACCGGCCAGGAGCGTGGGCACTAAGCGCATGATGAGGGCGACCTTTCGCGCGTGGGCAGACTGTACCTGAGAGGTCCTGCAGCTGCAGAAGTTCCGATGCCGCCTTCGGAGGCGCTGCGATTCCCTTACGTGCCGTGTATCGCCTCGGCTGCTCGTAGTCACTCAGTGCGCGCGCAGTCGCGCGCAATCGCATCGAGGCCAGATCCTACCGGCCAGCCATGCTGGAGGTAGGGCGCCGGCAGGTGGCGCAGCGACGGTAACATCGTACGTGTCACACAGGATCGCGCCCGCCAGCTGGCTCGCTGCCGGGGGTCACCGCTTCTTTCGCACACGAGCTGCGCGGCCCCTTGCTCCGCGCGCCTATTTGGCAGTCGGAAGCGCGAATTCCGCGCCCTTCGGGGTGCTCTCCGGCCAGCGCTGCATGATCGACTTCTGGCGCGTGTAGAAGCGCACGCCTTCCTCGCCATAGGCATTCATGTCGCCGAACAGGCTGCTCTTCCAGCCGCCGAAGCCATGCCAGGCCATCGGCACGGGGATCGGCACGTTGATGCCGACCATGCCCACCTCGATGCGACGCCCGAACTCGCGCGCGATGTTGCCGTCGCGCGTGTAGCAGGCGACGCCGTTGGCCATGGGGTGGGCGTTCACCAGGTTAACCGCCGCCGCGAAATCCGGGACCCGCACGCAGCACAGCACCGGGCCAAAGATCTCCTCCCGGTAAATGCGCATCTGCGGGGTGACCTGATCAAACAGTGTGGCGCCGATCCAGAAACCATTTTCGTGGCCGGGGACCACGAAGGGCGCGCCACTCGCCGGATCGCGGCGGCCATCCACGAGCAGCTGCGCGCCGCTGGCGACGCCATCCTCGATGTAGCCACGGATGCGCTCGAGCGCCGCCTGGTTGATGACCGGTCCCATCTCGGCATCCGGCTGCATGCCGTGGGCGATGCGCAGGGCACGCGCGCGTGCGCTCAACTGCGGCAGCATGCGCTCGGCCGTGTCGCCGACCAGCACGGCCACCGAGATCGCCATGCAGCGCTCGCCGGCGGAGCCGTAGGCCGCGCCGATGAGCGCATCGACGGTCTGCTCCAGGTCTGCATCCGGCATCACCACCATGTGGTTCTTGGCGCCGCCGAGTGCCTGCACGCGCTTGCCGTGCGCGGCACCGCGCTGATAGAGGTAGTGCGCAATCGGCGTGGAGCCGACGAAGCTCAGCGCGCGCACGTCCGGATGATCCAGCAGTGCATCGACCGCGACCTTGTCGCCCTGCACGACGTTGAATACCCCATCCGGGAGTCCCGCCTGCGACAGCAGGCGCGCCATGAAGATCGACGCGGACGGGTCGCGCTCGCTCGGCTTCAGCACGAAGGTGTTGCCGCAGGCGATGGCGATGGGAAACATCCAGCACGGCACCATGCAGGGGAAGTTGAACGGCGTGATGCCGGCCACGACGCCGAGCGGCTGGCGCAGCGTCCAGTTGTCGATGCCCGTGGAGACCTGGTCGGTGAAGGCGCCCTTCAGCAGCTGCGGAATCCCGCAGGCGAATTCAACGATCTCGATGCCGCGCGTGACCTCGCCCTGCGCATCGCTGAATACCTTGCCATGCTCGTGGGTGATGAGCCGCGCCAGCGCGTCGCGGTGCTCGTTCAGGAGCGCGAGGAACGCCGCCAGCACCCGCGCACGGCGCACCGGCGGGGTCTGCGACCAGCCCGCCAGCGCCGCCTTGGCGCTTGCGACCGCAGCCTCGACTTCGGCGCTGGTTGCGAGCGCGACCTCGCGTGCGATCGCGCCCGTGGCCGGATCGAACACCGCCGCCCGCGGCCCGGTGCCGGCGACGGTTCGGCCTCCGATCCAGTGCGGGATCAGTTCGGCGCTGCCGGACTGTGGGGCTGCGGAGCTGTGCTCCGGCGGGAACTTTGCGACTGCCATGGGAGTGGTCCGGAAGGCCTGCTGTAGGGAGCGCAAATCATAGACCACTTCGCGAGTGCACCGCATACTCGCGCGCACGTCATGGCCATGCAGCTCTTGTTTCCGACCCGGATCTATCAGGCGCGCCTGGCGCAGCGGGGGTGGCGCGCGCTGAACGCCCGCCTGTTGCGTGAGTGCCGCCAGCTGCGTACCGATGACATGGTCGGGCGGCGCTGGTCGGCGCGCAATTATCCGGGCGGCTACACCTCCTACAGCTCGGCGCATCGCATGCATGACCTGTCGCCGACGTTCGCCACGCTCGCGCGGCAGCTCGACCGCCACGTGCGGCGCTTTGCGCAGGCGCTGCAATTCGACCTGCGCGGACGGCAGCTGGTGATGACGGACTGCTGGGTCAACATCATGCGCGCCGGTGCTGCGCACGCCTGGCATCTGCATCCGCTCGCCACCATCAGCGGCACGTACTACGTGCAGATTCCGCCCGGTGCGCCGGGGCTCAAGTTCGAGGACCCGCGCCTCGAGCGCTTCATGGCAGCCCCGCCGCGCCAGGCTGCGGCGCGGCGCGAGAATCGCCCCTGGGCGAGCGTGCGCGCACAAGCCGGCGCGCTGGTACTGTTCGAAAGCTGGCTGCGCCACGCCGTGGCGGCCAATACGCGCGCCGCCGAGCGCGTCAGCATCAGTTTCAACTACAACTGGTTCTGAAGAGCGCGCGGTCAACGCGCGCATGCCCGTTGCGTTGCCTGGAGTGACACGGACGCGCGAACTCGCAGAGTTCAGCCGTGGTTCAGTCTGGCTCGTCCAACGTGGTGGCGAAGGAGTCTCAAACCATGCGCAACCTGACTCGCGGTCTGCTGCCGGCACTGATGCTCGCACTGCTGCCCCTTGCGGCGCCGGCGAGCGTGGCGGTCGGCATCTCGGTGAACTTTGCGCCTCCGGCTCTGCCCGTTTACGTGCAGCCGGAAATTCCGGCGCCGGGCTACATCTGGACGCCGGGCTACTGGGCCTGGGGCCCGGGCGGTTACTACTGGGTGCCGGGCACTTGGGTGCTGCCACCGGCCGTCGGATTTCTGTGGACGCCCGGTTACTGGGGCTGGGTGGGCGGCGCCTACTTTTGGCACGCAGGGTACTGGGGACCGCACGTCGGCTTCTACGGCGGCATCAACTACGGGTGCGGTTATTACGGCGCCGGTTACGCGGGCGGCTACTGGCGCGGTAACCAGTTCCTCTACAACAGCACCGTCAACAACGTGCGCAACATCAACGTGACCAACGTCTATACGCGCACCGTGGTGCACACCGCGCCGCTAAGCCGCGCGAGCTTCAACGGCGGTGCTGGCGGGATCGTCGCGCGGCCCTCGCCGGCGGAACTCTCGGCGGTGCACGAGCGCCACGTCGGCTACACCGGCCTGCAGCGCGAGCACGAGAGCCTGGCGCAGACCAATAACGCGCTGCGCGCGTCGGTCAACGGCGGCCGGCCGCCGATCGCCGCCACCGCTCACCCTGCGGTCTTCACCGGGCAGGGCGTTGTGCCCGCGCATGTGCCGCAGGGCGGCGGGCATGAGAACCCGCAGTACCCCGGCCACGCGCCGTACACCGGGAACCCGCAGTTCTCCGCGCACACGCCCTCGGGCGCAGGCGTCCCGTACGCCGGGCACGCGCCCTCTACGGCGAACGCGCCGTACTCCGGGCATGCCGCCTCCGCGGGGAACCCGCCGTACCCCGCGCACACGTCCCCGGGTGCAGGTGCCCCGTACGCCGGGCACGCGCCGTACTCGGCGAGCACCCAGTCCTCCGGGCATGCCGGCTATGCGGGCAACCCGCCGCCCCCGGCGCACACGCCCCCCGGCCCAGGCGCCCCGTACGCCGGACGCCCCCCCTCTGCGGGCCAGCCCGGTGCCTATCCGGTACACGCCCCCGCGGCTGGCCAGCCGGGGCACCCTGGCGGGCATGAGCCCAATGGCGAGGCTCCGGGGCGCCGTTAAAGCGCCCCGGGGCGCCGCGTGCGGCGTGCGTCCCCCTTTTTCTCAAAATGCCGTCCAGGTCCGATCTCGTGTCCGGTGGATTTGTAAACTCGGTAACCCTTCCCTTGCGGGGCAAAGAGGCTCTCAAAATGCGTAGTACATTGTTTTCATTAGCATTGTTGCTCGCCGGGTGTGTGGTCGCACCGCCGCCTGCGCCCTATGAGCCCGCCCCGCCGCCGCCGGCGGCCGAGGCCGTGCCCGAGGCACCGCCCCCCAGCGTCTACGAGGAACCGCCCGCCTATCAGCCTGCGCCGGTGGTCGTCGCCTGGGCGCCCCCGCCGATGCTGGTCGAGGTACCGCCGCCGATGCCCTTCGAGAGCGCGGTGTGGGTCGGTGGCTACTGGGTCTGGCGTGGAAACTGGGTCTGGGCGAGTGGCCGCTGGATGGGCCCGCCGCAGCCGGCCTACGTGTGGGTGCACCCGTACTATGAGCATCGCGCCGATGCCGTGATCTTCATCGACGGACACTGGGCGCCGCCGGGCGTGGTCTTCGTGCCGCCCCCGCGCACGCTGCCGATCGTGTACGCACGGCCGGCCTACGGCGTGGTGCCCGGCCCGCGCCCCATCGGCCCTGAGGGTTGCTTCGTACCGCCGCCGCCCGGCTCGCGCCGGGGCATCATCGTGCCGGCGCCCATCGGCACGGCGCCCGCGGTCGTGACCAGTGCGCCGCCGGTGATTGCTCCGGGCATGCGGGTCACCGCGAACGTCGTCAACGTCAACAACGGCCACGTCAATAACCACGTCACCAACATCACGAACGTCACCAATGTCACGAACGTGACCATCGTCGCTCCGGCGGGTGCCACCGCCAACGGCCATGCGTTCAACGGCTCGGTCCCCTCGGCACCGCACCTGGCGGCTGCCCGACCGGCCGTGGTGCAGGCGCGCGCGCCGGAACCGGCGTTCAATCATCCGGGCCCGCCCGCTGCGGTGCCGCCGGCCAACGGTTACGCCGCGCACGTGCCCCCGCACGCAACGGCCGTGACCCCGGAGCCGCCGCCCGGGCATGCGGTGCCGCCGGGCCATGCGCAATTCCCCGAGCGCGTCGAGCCGCCGGCACAGCCGGTGCCGCCGGTCGCGCCGCACCCGGTCTATACGTCAAATCATGCGACGCAGAATCCCGCCGCGCCGCCTGCGGCGACCCCGCCGCCGGCAGCGCCGCACGGTTCCGGTAACGCGCACCCGCCGGCGAACGGCAGCCCTGCGGCGGCTCAGCACAGCCCGAACAACGGCGCTGGCAATGCGGCCAAGCCGGCGAAGCCGGAGAAGCCGGAGAGTCAGCACAAGCACGAGGAAGAGGGGCAGCCGCCGCCGCCGCGCTGAGCGTCGCGCGCTAAGGGAGCACGCGCCGCAGCCACGCGGCGATATCCAGGACCTCCTGCGGGCACACGGCGTGAGGCATGCTGTAGGCATGCCACTCCACCGCATAGCCGGCGGCTTCCAGCTGCCGGCGCGCCTCCGCGCCGAGGTCCGGCGCCACCACGGGATCCTGCGAACCGTGCGCCAGGAATATCGGCGTGGCC
Source organism: uncultured Pseudomonadota bacterium (assembly GCA_963727305.1). Lineage (GTDB taxonomy): Bacteria > Pseudomonadota > Gammaproteobacteria > Steroidobacterales > Steroidobacteraceae > 13-2-20CM-66-19. The sequence goes on along the minus strand of CAVSFM010000016.1, from coordinate 710,179 downwards.
TCGTTTGCCGGGTTGCGCTCGGCGAGCAGCCGCGCGCTGAGCACCAGATAGCACGACAGTCCCATGATGCCCGCCAGTCTCTGCCCGTGGCGGGTGCCGGCAAACAGCGCCATGGCACCGCCCTGGGAGAAGCCGGCCAGCACGATGCGCTCGCTGGCGATGCCGCGGGCGTTCTCGCGCCGGATGAGTGCATCGATGGTGAGCTGCGAGGCGCGGATGCCGCGCTCGTCCTCGGCGGCGGCGCGATTGAGCGCCGCGATGTCGTACCAGGCGCGCATGGCATACCCGTTGTTCAGCGTCACGGGCCGCATGGGCGCATGCGGAAATACGAAGCGCAGGGCGCGCTCCTGCGGCTGCGCCAGCTGCGGCACGATCGGCTCGAAGTCGTGCCCGTTGGCACCAAGTCCGTGCAGCCAGATCACCGCGGCGTCGGGGTTGCGGCCGGTTTCGACTTCAACTGCTTCAGAGGCCACCGACGACTCCTTGAAAATGCGCCTGCCCGCGCCGCATGTTAGTGCAGCCGCGTCGCGGCGTGCAGGCTCGGTGAGCTAGTGGCACCGCGCAGGGGCGCCACGCGGCGCCGCCAGGCCACCCCAGGTGCGCGCCGGCGCGGCGTACGTGGCCGCCTCTCAAGCGCCACGTGCATCCTGTACCTGGTGTACGCCCTGATCGCCCTCGTCGGCGCGAATTTCATCTACCAGGTGATCCGCAAGCCGACGGAGCTGTTCTTCCCCATCAGCGGTGCGCTCTACAAGACGCCCGAAGAAACCTGGCGCGTTTACGCCGGGCTGTTCCGCCGCTATGCAACGCCGCACGTGAGCGCGCCACTGCTGGCGGCGCTGGCGCAGGTGGAGGGTTCGGGCAATCCCCTGGTGCGCACTTACTGGCACTGGGCGTCGCCCGCGCGGCTCTTCGACTTCTACCGACCCGCCTCGAGCGCCGTCGGCATGTACCAGATCACCGACTCGACCTTCGCCGAGGCGCGTCACTACTGCATCCATGGCCACCAGCTGACGCGCGAGGGCGCCTGGGACGACTGGCACTCCTGCTGGTTCAACCGCCTGTACCTGCGCGTCCTGCCGCGCGATGCGGTGGAGCTGACGGCGGCCGATCTGGAACTGAAAGTCTCGGGGATTCTCGCGACCCTCCCGCACAGCGCCCCCGGCGCCCTCCAGGTGCAGCACCTCGCGGCCGTCGTGCACCTGTGCGGTGCGGGCGCTGCGGATCTTTACGCGCGGCGCGGGTTTCGCTTCAGCGCCGGACAGCGCTGCGGCGAGCATGACCCGCGGGACTACCTGGCGCGCGTCGACGGTTACAGCCGCGAATTCGCGCGCCTGGAGGCGCGCGAGGCCGCCCCGGCCGCTCAGTGATGGTGATCGCCGGGGCCGTGCGCGTGGCCGTGCTGCAGTTCTTCGGCGGTCGCCGCACGCACCTCGGCCACCTCGACCTCGAAGTTCAGGTTCTGGCCTGCGAGCGGATGGTTGCCATCGAGCGTCACCAGGTCGCCGGTGAGCTGCGTCACCGTGACCGCCTGCGTGCCCTGCGCGGTCTGCGCCTGTAATCGCAGGCCCACGCGCACATCCGGCACCCCCTTGAGCGCGCGCCGCGGCACGCGCTGCACGAGTGCCTTGTCGTACTCACCGTAGGCATCCGCCGGCAGGATCTTCACCTGCAGCTTGTCGCCGGTGTTCTTGCCGGCCAGTTCGCGCTCCAGGCCCGGGATCAGGTTCCCGTGCCCATGCAGGTAGGTGAGCGGCTCACCGGCCGCGGAGCGATCGAGGATTTCCCCCGCGTCGTTGGTGAGCGTGTAGTGGATGCTGACGACCTGGTCCTGTGCAATGCTCATCGGGGTTCCTGTGGTGAGGGCGCAGGCTCGCGGCGCCGCGCGCCTCAAGAATACCATCTGCACGCGCCGGCGCCCCACGCCGTGCCGCTCGTGGGTCAGCCCGCGCGGGCCCGGTCGATCGCCCCCAGCAGCAGCGTGAAGGTCTCCAGCAGCGGCAATTTCAGGTCGAGTGCGCGTGACTTCTGCAGCGCGTAGCCGAAGGTCTCATTCACCTCCAGGGGGCGGCCGGCCTCGACATCCTGCAGCGCCGACATGCGGTGCTGGGGCGCATTGAGCCGGTAGTGCGCGCCGGCCGCGGTGACCACGGCCACCGCCTCCGCCTCGCTTGCCTCGCACAGACGCCGCGTCGGCAGGGTGGCGCGATCGCTGAGTTCCAGGCCGAGCGCGTGCGCCAGGCGCCCCATCTCGCGCACCAGCCGCACCAGCACGAGCGCCGAGTCTGCATCGGCGAGGAATTTCCAGGTGGCGGCCCGCGTCGTCACCGCGAGGGCGATGAGGCCCACCCAGGAGCAGAACTTCGACCACTCGAGCGAGAGGATCTCGGGGCTGGCGGCGGCGCGCACCCCGGCAGCATCGAGGGTGCGCGCCAGCTGCTGCGCCCGCGCGCTCTCGCCGCCGGCGAGCTCGCCGACCAGGATGTTGACGTTGCGCGTGAACAGCACATCACCCTCGGGCAGCAACTCGCCGCTCGTGTCGGCGAGCGCGCCCAGCACCCGCTCGGCTCCGAAGGCCTGCCTCAGGAGTTCGTCCTTGAGCGGTCCGTTCTGGATCGACAGCGTCACCCCGAAGCGGGCGTGGCGCAGCGTGGCGAGCGCCTCGGCGGTTCCAGGGGTCTTGGTCGCGACGATCAGGACGCCCGCACTGTGCAGCTGCGCGGGGTCGCGCAGCGTGCACACCGGGGTGCTGAAGTCGCTGAGTCCGCGGATGCGGATGCCGTGGGCCTCGAGGTGCTCAGCGCGCGCGCCGCGCGCGAGCATTGCCACCGAGTGGCCGGCGCGCGCCAGGTGGGCGCCGACGATCGACCCCATGGCGCCGGCGCCCAGGATCGCGAACTCGTACTCAGCCGATGCGTTCATGCGGGAGAGGCCGCTTGCGCCGCGCCTGCCTTCAAAGCGCCTCGGCGATGTCCTGCATGAGGCCGCGATCTTCGGGCTTCACGGTCGGCGGGTAGCGCCTGAGTACCTTGCCGTCGCGGCCGATGAGAAACTTCTCGAAGTTCCAGGTGATGTCGCCTTCGATGCCCGTGCCCGCCGCGGTCAGGTAGCGGTACACGGGATGGCGCTGTGCGCCGTTGACCTCGAGTTTCTCGCTCAGCGGAAAGCTGACACCGTAACTGGTACGGCAGAACTGTACGATCTCCTCGGCGCTGCCGGGCTCCTGCGCGGCGAACTGGTTGCAGGGAAAGCCGACGACGCTGAAATTCTCGGCGGCCAGCTCACGCTGCAGCTGCTCGAGTCCCTCGTACTGCGGGGTGAGCCCGCAGCGGCTCGCCACGTTCACGGCGAGCGTCACCTTGCCGCGCAGCGGACCGAGCAGGTCCGGCGTGCCGTCGATCTTCGCCACCGCGATGTCGTAGAAGCCGCTCATGCGCCGCACTCCCAAATTCCTGCGAGGGAGCGGTACGATACACCACCGGCATGGCGATCACCCGCACCTGCCGGAACACCGCGGGGGATCTGCATGAACGCCGAACTCAACAAGACCGAGACCGCCAAGGTCGTCGAGACGCTCAATCGCATTCTCGAGCTGGAACTGGCCGGGCTGGTCCGCTACCTGCATTACAGCTTCATGGTGTTCGGCCACAACCGCATTCCCATCGTCGCCTGGCTGCGCAGCCAGGCGGATGAGTCGCAGGCGCACGCCGTGCGTGCCGGCGAGCACATCACGAGCCTCGGCGGCCATCCGTCGCTGAAGCTCGGGCCGCTGCTCGAGACCCACAAGCACAACGTCGACGAAATCCTGCGCGAGGCGCTCGGCCACGAGGAGGAGGGCCTCGCCGAATATCGCCAGCTCATGCGGCTGGTCGAAGGGCGCAACATCATGCTGGAGGAGTACGCGCGCGGCCAGATCGCCGCCGAGACCGAGCACGTCGCCGATATCGGCAAGATGTTGCGCAAGCCGGGCTCGATCGCCTAGGCGCTCCTGTTTTTCGCCGCGGCCGCGTGGGCGTATGCTCGCGGCGTGCGCATCTACGCGGTCAGCAACATCAAGGGCGGCGTGGGCAAGACCACCACCGCCGTGAACCTCGCGTACCTGAGCGCCGCGGGCGGTGCGGCCACGCTGCTGTGGGACCTGGACGCGCAGGGCGGGGCGACCTACGCCCTGTGCGGCGAGTCGCACGAGCACGCCTCCGCCAAGAAGCTGCTCGCGGGCAAGCGCGAGCTGCCGGAGCTCGTTCTCGCCACGGGCTACCCCGGGCTCGACCTGCTGCCGGCGGACTTTTCCTACCGAAATTTCGCCGTGCAGCTGGCCGCGCGCCGCCACCCCACCGAGCGGCTGCTGAAGATGAGCCGCCCGCTACGGGAGATCTACGCCGCGCTGTTCCTGGACTGCCCGGCCGGGATCTCGCTGCTCTCGGAGAACGTGCTGCGCGCCGCGGACGTGGTGATCGTGCCGCTGGTGCCGACGCCCCTGTCGCTGCGCATGCTGCGCCAGCTGCTCGACTTCATCGCCCGCGAGGGCTGGAGCGACCTGGTGCTGCTGCCGTTCTTCTCCATGGTCGACCGCCGCCGCGCGCTGCACCAGGAACTGATCAGCAGCGCCCGCGCGGAGTTTCCGCAGATGCTCGCGACCGAGGTGCCCAACTGGAGCGCGATCGAGCGCATGAGCGTGCGGCGCGCGCCGCTGGTGGCCACCGCACCACGCGGCCCCGCGGCGCAGATCTACCAGCAGCTGTGGCGCGAGATCCGGGCGCGCACGGGCGCGGGCGACGGGGAGCGCACGCCACGCGCCAGCCGCGCGGCGCCCGGGGAGTTGCCGCCGGGGCCGCCCTCGCGCTGAAGCGGCGCCGTCGCTTGCGAGCGTGAGGTTGCCCCGATCGGTCATGTTGGCCGCGCGGCGCACCTGAGGACCGCTCCACCGTGCCGTCCCCGGGCGTTATGTTACGGCAATGATGCGTTCGCTTCGTCGATGCCTGGCGATGCGGGCGGTGTGCGGCTGAAGTCGCGTTAAGATATCCAACAAGGGATGGGGCGTTGCCGTGCCAACCCGCCGCAACGCGCAGCTCCAGGGACTGCGGGGAAATTGATGTCGATGGTAACTTCCAACATCCGCAGCACGCTGCGCGCCACGCTTGCGTCCCTCGTGGCGCTGCTGCTCACGGCCTGCTCGGGCGGCGGGTCCGGCGGCTCCGGCGACTCGCCACCCCCGGCAGCGCTGTCGATCACCACGCGCGCGCTTCCCGACGCCCACGTCGGGGACGCCTACAGCGTCGAACTGGCGGCCAGCGGCGGCACGCCGCCGTACACCTGGTCGCTCACCGCCGGCACGCTTCCCCCGGGACTGCTGCTCAACGACACGAGTGGCGCCATCAGCGGAACCCCGGTCGACGGGGCGAGTGCCGTCACGCTGACGCTGCACGCGCAGGATGCGGGCAGTCCGCCGCGCTCGGCGAGTGCGACGCTGCCGTTGACGGTCCTCGCCTCCCTGAGCATCACCACCGCTGCCTTGCCGGACGGCCATGTCGGCAGCCCTTACAGCGCCACCCTTGCCGCCGCCGGCGGCCAGTCCCCTTATCAATGGTCGCTCACGGCCGGGACGCTGCCGGCCGGGCTTGCGCTCGATGCGGCCACCGGCGCGCTCTCGGGCACGCCCACCGCGAACGCCAATGCGGCGCTCACCTTTCAGGTCACCGACTCGGTCAGCCCGCCCGCTGCCGGCAGTGCCGACTTCTCGCTCCTAGTCACCGGCGCGCCGCTGGTCATCACCAACACCTCGCTGCCGGATGCCCAGGTGGCGGTGCCCTATACCACGGCGCTGGCCTACACCGGCGGCACGGGCGCGGTGACCTGGACGCTGGCCGCCGGGACGCTGCCGGCGGGACTGGCGCTCAACGGCACGACGGGCGTGATTTCCGGAACCGCGACTGCGCCGGTGGTGCAGACACCACTCACTTTCCAGGCGACCGACGCCGGCAGCCCGGCGCAGACGCAGAAGGCGGCCTTCGGGCTGACGGTCAATCCGAGCGGCATCGCCGTGGACGTGACGCCGCACCGCGGGGGCCTGACGCTGGGCCAGGCGCTGTCGCTCACGGCCAGCGTCAACGACGGCGCCGGGGTGAGCTGGAGCGTCAGTCCGGCCGGCGGCACGTTCAGCGCGATGACCTCGCAGAGCGGGGTCCCGGTGAGCTTCACCGCGCCGGCGAGCGCCGGCGTCTACACCGTCACCGCGACCAGCGTCACCGACGCCACGCGCAGCGCCGCGGTGACCCTCGGGGTCACCGACTTGGCCGGCGTGTACACGTATCACGGGGATGCGGCGCGCAACGGCGCCAACGTTCAGGAATACGCCCTGACACCCGCTAACGTGAACACCACGGGCTTCGGCAAGCTCTTTTCCTGCACCGTGGATGGGGCGATCTACGCGCAGCCGCTGTGGGTGGCGCATCTCTCGGTCGCCGGGGTCACGCACAACGTGGTGTTCGTGGCGACCCAGCACGACAGCCTGTACGCGTTCGATGCCGACGCCAGCCCGTGCCAGCTCCTGTGGCACGTGAGCCTGCTCGACGCCGCCCACGGCGTGGGCGCAGGCGAGATGCCGGTGCTCTCCGGCGGTCCGGGACAGCTCGTGGGGTCCGGCTACGGTGACATCACGCCCGAGACCGGCGTCACCGGCACGCCGGTCATCGACCCGGCCGCGCAGATCCTCTACGTCGTCGCCAAGTCGATGACTAGCGGCGGCACGGCGTTCCACCAGCGCCTGCACGCCATCGACCTGGCGAGCGGCAGCGAAAAGGCCGGCGCACCGATGCTCATCGCGGCGAGCTACCCCAACGACCGCGGCGGGAGCGTCAGCTTCGATCCGAAGCAGCAGACCCAGCGCGCCGGCCTCGCCCTGAGCGGCAGCACCCTCTACATCGCCTGGGGATCGTACGAGGACAGTTCGCCCTGGTACGGCTGGCTCATGGGGTACACCTACAACGGCATGGGCTTCGCCCAGAGCGCCGTGCTCAACGTCTCGCCCAACTCCGGGGAGGCCGGCATCTGGATGGGTGGCGGCGCCCCGGCGATCGATTCCAACGGCCACGTGTACGTGACCACTGGCAATGGCCAGTTCGATGGCGCCAGTACCAGCGGCCCGCGCGACGACTACGGCGACTCCTTCCTGCAGCTCACGCCCGGGGCGGGCACGAACGGGATCGGTGTTTCCTCGTTCTTCACCCCCTCGGACCAGGGTTCCAACTACGCCGGTGACGTGGATACCGGTTCCGGGGGCGCGGCCCTGGTCCTGAACCTTGGCGCCGGTCCCTCGCCGCAGCACGTGCTCGTCGGTGGCGGCAAGGACGGCGCGCTGTTCGTGCTCAACGGCGATCAGCTGGGGGGCTCCGGTGACGGCAACGCACTGCAGAAGATCGCCCTCGGCCACCCGATCTTCGCCAGTTCGGCTTTCTGGAACAACACGCTCTACATCGCGCCGGCGAACTCCGCGATGCTCGCCTATGCCTTCGATCCGACCGCCGTACGCTTCACGGTGCCGGCCGCGTCAGTCTCACCGGGCACCTATGGGTTTCCGGGCTCAACGCCCACGGTCTCCGCCAGCGGAACCAGCAGCAACGGCATCGTGTGGGGCATCAACAACCAGGCCTACTGCACGCCGCAATCCGGCAGCTGTGGACCGGCGGTCCTGCACGCCTACGCCGCCACGACCCTCGCAACCGAGCTGTGGAACAGCCAGCGGATCGGCACGGATGCCGCCGGTAACGCGGTGAAGTTCACCGTGCCGACGGTCGCCAACGGCAAGGTTTACCTGGGCACGCGCGGCAACAACACCGGCGGCGCGGGCAGCTCGAGCCTGGTGCCGGGCGCACTCGAGGTCTACGGCCTGAAGCCTAACTGAGGCGTGATGCGGGCGACGCCGGTGCCTGCGCCGCGCTGGCGGCACCCGACCCGGGCACGGTGATCTCCTCGACCGCGTAGCCGGCGGCGATCCATGCATCGAGCCCGCCGTGCAACGGCCGCACGCGCCGGTAGCCGCGCGTCATGAGGAGCTTGGCCGCCTTGGCGGCCGAAGCCTCGTTCGGGCAGGTGCAATAGAGAATGATGTCGCGGTCGTGCGGCAGGGCGCCCAGCTGCCGGGCGACGTCCTGGACCGGCACGTGCAAGGCGCCGGGTATGCGCTGGCGCTGCAATCCCTGGGCGGTCGCCGAGCGCACATCGAGCACCACCGGTGGCGGCGCGTCGTGGCGCAGCTGCTCGTGCAGCTCGGCGACGCTGATGCGTGCCATGTTGAGCGCGCGATTGAAGCGATAGCGTTCCCACCACTTGTAGGCGACGTACGCGGCCAGCAAAAGCAACAGCAGTGCCACCGCGGTGCCGCCGAGTCCGGCCAGGCGCGGCAAGAGCGGCTCGATCTGCGCCCGCAGCAGCATCCCGCCCAGCAGCGCGACGCCCACCCACAGCGCGCCGCCGAGTGCGCTGTAGGTGAAAAAGCGGATGACCCCCATGCGCGTGGCGCCGGCCAGGGGCGGCGCGACCAGCGCCAGTCCCGGTATGAACTTCGCCACCAGCAGCACCTTCGAGCCCCAGCGCTCGAAGCTGGTCTGCGTCTGGTTGACGCAGGAGTCGGGGGTGAGGGAGATGCGGCACAAGAGGTTCATCACCCGCCCGCCGAAGAGCCGCCCGGCGAGGTACCACACGCCGTCGCCGAGCAGGCAGGCGCTGAGCGCGAGGGAAAACACCGCGCCCCCAGGCAGCCGGCCGTCGGCGGCCATCGCGCCGGCGACGATCAGCGTGGGCACCGCGGGCACGGGCAGGCCGAGCTGGTCGCACAGGACGTTGAGGAACACCAGGGAGAGGCCGAACGGGCTCGTCACCGCCCGATCTTGCCCCCCGCCGCCGACGCGGACAAGAAAGCCGCCGGCTTCAGACCCCGGGCGGTCGCTTGGCGAAGATCGCGGTCACGGCATCGTCGATGCGCTTCTGTGCATCCGCGCCGCTCGCATCGAGCAGGCTCTGATCGGCGGAAGCGTGCCACATCGGCTGGCCGCTCTTGGCGTCGTACACGTCGATCGCGATGATGCCCTGGGAGTAGACGTAGGGGCCGCCCCAGCCGTAATAGCCCCAGCCCGGTCCCCAGCCCGGTCCCCAGCCTCCCCAGCCATAGCCGTACCAGCCGCCGTAGTACGGCCACGCGCCGGTGCCGTCGACGACGTAGGTATTGCCGATGCCATAGCCCACCAGGCAGTCGGCCGTGCTGCCGACGGGCTGCACCGTGCCCCCCGGCGCCAGATGGGTCGCGATGGCGGCGCGCAGCCGTTCCTCGTTCAGGGGGTTGGCGACCGTGCTGCGCAGCGGGCTGTTACCGCGGAACGCGCCCGCCCAAGCGTAGCTGCCGCATTTGACGTTCCCGATGAGCGCAGGGTTCGCATCCGAGCGGACATTGAGCGCGCAGCCGCCGGAGAGCGCCAGCGCGGCGGCAAGCAGCGCACAGCAGAGCTTTCTCATGTTCCTAGTCCTCGCACCCGGGCCGCGCGGGCGCTGGTTTTTGACCTTCGCCGCGCCCGATCTTAACGCCACCGCAGCGCGGCGGTTGACCTTCGCCGTCAGGAAGTGTGAGCGGCCCTCAGAAGGGGTTGCCGATGACCAGCCGCCAGCCCGAGAGCGTGCCCGCGTCGAGGTAGCCGATGCCGATGCGCGGCAGCTCCATGCCCCACAGCTGGTACATGGGATTCATACCGAACATAACCCCGAACTCGAACTGCAGGGTACGCGCGCTGATCCCGGAGGCCGGACCCTGCGGGGCGTGCAGGTAGACATCGCTGATGCCATACACGCCGAGCTCAAAGCGCCGGTCACGGATCGGGCCCCCCACCCAGTGGGCGAGCTCGACCCCGTTGCGGAAGCGGGTGAAGGAGTCGTTGGGGGAGACGGGTGGGTTGGCCGTGGAGCCGGATGTGGAACTCGGAGTGGGGCTGGGGGTGTAGCTGGTGTAGTGCACGCCGGCATAGGTCAGTTCCGCGCGCCACAGGTCGGCCCCGTCGAACACGCTGAAGCGCACGTCGCTGCGCGTTCCGAAACCGTAGATGAAGGCATTCACGTTCGAGGACGAGGCGAAGCTTGCGCCGGCCTTGACGTACGGATAGACGTGCCAGTCCTCGTTGATCCAGTAGTCCAGCTCCGCGCCGGGCTCGAAACTCAGCGCGCCGATGTTCTTCGGCAGATCGAGGTGGGCCAGGTCCGCGGTGCGGAAGTCGAAGAAGCCGACGGTCACGGGGAATATCAGCTTCAGGCCCGGCTGCTTGCCCGGGCGCTCCGCATAGCGCAGGCGGTGACTCGGGGAGAGCTGATAGACCTGGATGGTGCTGCCGTTGATCTGGTAGACGCCGGAGCCGAGTTCGCTGGCGAACGCAAAGTTCGAGTACGTGGTGTCGGCGCTGGACTGCGTCGCAGGCGCCGCGCGGCACACGCTCGCACAGAGCGCTGCTCCGGCGCACAGTCCGATCCCCAGAATTAGCCGCACGTCGTAGTCGTTCTGCCGCTTTGCAAACGAGTCTAGCAGGTCAAAATGGCGCAGCATGGTCCGCGCTCAGGACGACAAGGAGTCAAGCATGAGCCCACAGCCAACTCTCCAAGCCTCCCCGACTCGCAAGCCCACCCGGGCGGCTTTCCTCGGCCCGCACACCGGCAGCGAGCCGCTGGACGTGACCGTCGTGCTGCGGCGTCGCGCGGGCGCCGCCTGGGTGCCGGCAGCATGGCCGCAGCACCCCGCGCTGCCGCGGGCGCAGTTTGCCCAGCAGTGCGGCGCGGATCCGGCCGACCTCGAGAGTCTGCGGCGCTTTGCCCGGGCGCGCGGGCTGACCGAGACCGGCGCCGATGCCGCACGGCGGGTGCTGCAGCTGCGGGCGACTCCGCAGGCGCTCGCGAGCGCGTTCGCGGTGACCTTCGGTCAGTATCAGCTGGCCGACGGGCGCGGTCCTTACCTCGGCTGCGAGCCGGCGCCGGCCTTGCCCCCGGAGGCCCTCGCCGTGCTCGGGCTCGACCGGCGCCCGGTGGCGCGTGCGCACTTCCGGCGTCCGCGCACCACGCCCGCGCATGCCTACACGCCCCTTGAGGTGGGCGCGCTCTACGAGTTTCCGCCCGGCCTGGACGGCAGCGGGCAGGGGGTCGCGATCATCGAGCTCGGCGGCGGGTTCCGTGCGAGTGACCTTGTGCATTACTTCCGGGCACTGGGCCTGGCCACGGCCCCCGCGGTGACGGCGGTGGCGGTGGCCGGGGGCGCGAACGCGCCCGGCGGGGACGCCGATGCCGAAGTGCTGCTCGACATCGAGGTCATCGGCGCACTGGCGCCGGCTGCAGCGCTGGCGGTGTATTTTGCGCCGAACACCGATCAGGGCTTCTACGAGGCGATTTCGCAGGCGGCGCATGATGCACAGCGGCGCATCACGGTGATGTCCATCAGCTGGGGCGGACCGGAGGATGGCTGGAGCAGCAGCGCACGCACCGCCATGCACTCCGCGCTCGAGGACGCCGTGGCGCTCGGCGTCAGCGTCACGGTCGCCTGCGGGGACAGCGGCTCGGGTGACGGCGTGAGCGGCAGCGCGCCGCACGTCGACTTTCCCGCCTCCAGTCCCGCGGCACTCGCCTGCGGCGGTACGCGTCTCATGGGCAGTGGCACGGCGATCGCCACCGAGGTCGTGTGGAACGACCTCGCGACGGGGGAGGGGGCGACGGGCGGCGGGGTGAGCGCGCAGTTCGCGCTGCCCGCCTGGCAGGCGGGCAGCGCCGTGCCGCAGGGCCCGGGCGGGCGAGCCGGGCGCGGCGTACCCGACGTGGCCGGCAATGCGGATCCGCAGACCGGCTACCAGGTCTACATCGACGGACACTCGCAGGTGATTGGTGGCACGAGTGCGGTCGCGCCGCTGTGGGCCGCCCTCATCGCGCGCCTGAACCAGAAGCTCGGTGGCTCACTCGGGGATGCGCACGCGGCGTTCTATGGCGCCGGCGCGCGCGCCTTTCGCGACATCACGAGTGGCAACAATGGCGCTTTCCGCGCGGCCGCCGGCTGGGATGCCTGCACCGGGCTTGGCTCGCCGCGCGGCACGGCGCTCCTCGCGGCACTCGCGGCGCTGAAGGGGTAAGCCCCCTCAGGCACCGCGAGTGCGAAGGAGTTCAGGCGCGTCGCCGCCGGCGGCAGGCGCCCGCAAGCGCGGCCAGCGCGGCGAGGCTCGCGAGGTCCAGTGCGCCGCCGCCGCCGCCACCGCCACCACCGCCACCGCTGTTAGCCGTCAGCACCTGCGTCGCCTCGGCGTAGGCCGCTGGCATTGGTGCAGGTGAGGTTGTAGGTGGCGCTGCCGGCGGTGCTCGGGGTGAGCATCATCGAGCCCGACAGGGGCTGCGTACCGCTCCAGGCACCCGAGGCCGTGCAGCCGTGGCGTTGGTCACGGTCCAGCTGAGCTTTGCCGAAGCGCCGACGTTGACCGTCGTCGGGCTCAGGTTGAGTGTGACATTCGGAGCCGCAGGAAGCGCCGCCAGCGCACTCTCGGCCTGGAGGAATCCGTAACCGCCGAGGTAATTGACGGATGGCGGGTTGTTGGCGTCGCCGGGTAGTTGGTGATCGCGGCGCGCCGCTCTTCAGGGCAGTGTACAGCGCGCTGACGTTGATGCCCGGAAACTGCTGCAGCAGCAGCGCCGCCGTCGCTGCCACGTGCGGCGTGGCCGCTGAGGTGCCGAAGAAGTTCGGGTAGAGTCGCGCTGTTGCTGCAGCTGCCCGGAGCCTCCGGCCCCTAGCGCAAAGCCGAGGAACGTGTCACTGCCGCCGTCGGGTCCGGCGATGTCGGGTTTCTGGCGCATCTCCCCGGCCGGCGGGTTGAGCGGGTTGCCGGAGCTGTCGAACAGGATCGGATCGCCGCCCTTGGCGGAGAATGTCTCGAGCAGCGCGGGCGTCGTGCCGCAAGCGGGCGTGTCTTTCCAGAAGACCGCGCCGACGGCCATCACGCCTGCGGCGCTCGGGTGTCCCTGCAGTGTGCCGCCCGTGACCGGAATGCCCGTGAAGCGTGGACCCCGCGCCGTCATCGTCGACCGCGACTTTGATGCGGGTCGGCGCTGCACCGCGCGACCAGTCCGACCTGGATGGTAATGCTCTGCGCAGCGCTGCACACGGTGGCCGTGAGGCCGGCCGGGCAGGTGCTGCCGGTGCGTGGCATTCGCCGGATAGCCGATGACCAGGACCTGGTAGGGGTCCACGCCGATAGAGTTGGCCCCGGTGCAGACCTGCGTACTGGTCAGGTCGATGATCGGACTCGGGCTGCCCGGATCCGGGTTGACCGGACTTGCGATCAGGCCGGTCCCGGTCGGACTGCCACGCACAGATCCATCTGGCTCGTGGCGCCGCCGCTGCTGGGGGCGCCGGTGACGTAGGGCTGATCCCACTGCAGGATGATGCTGACGAACTCCCCCGGCACGAGCTGGGGCAGGTTCACGGTCAGCGACGTCGTGGTGCTCGCGCCGGTGGTGTCGAAGTTCAGCACCTGCTCGCCCGCGGGCGATACGGCGGCGGTGCTGAAGTCGGGCGCAGTATTGTCGTAGCCGTTACTGCCGCTGTTGCCGGCGGCCGAGAAGTAAGCCACGCCTGCAGCATTCGCGCTCGTTCGCCGCCTGGGAGAGCAGACCGTCCTGGAAGAACGGCTCGTCGAAATAGGTCACGTCATCCGCGATCACCTGCGCGCCCGCATTGACCAGCGCCTGGATACCGTTGGCAAAGTCGGCCTCGGATTCCACGGCGGTGTGGAAGGCGAGCTTCGCCCCCGGCGCGACGTCCTGCACGATCTGCATCATGGCGCGGCCCTCATCGCCATAGGGCAGCAGATACGGCGCCCCGAAGTCCATGCAGGTTTTGTTCGTGGTGGCGCCCGGCTCCTCGAGGATGTTGATGCTGCTGCTGGCCGGCAGATCGCCGGTCGTCATGTCAGCTTGCGGCGTCGGCGGTGAAGCCGTTGGAGGCGTAGCCGGCGTTGCCGCTTGGGGGGACGCCGCTTCCCGGGGCGGCGTACACGGCGTAGCAGTCGTAGCTGTCCGAGAGGATCCCGACGGTGATCCCAGTGCCGGTCAGGCCTGGATTGGCGGTGCGTAACGCTGCCGTGCCCTGCACGTAATCGCCCTGGGACGTGACCGCGCCCGCATGTGTGCGCGACAGCGCCGCGCGCATGGAATGCAGTTCGGTGAGGCGCGTCGCGGTCTCGATCGCCGTGAGCGGTAACCAGCCACCGACGTCGTTCAGATAAACGGCCGGATGCTGCAGGCCGAGCCCGACGAGGGCGCGCTTGAGCGCCTGCGGATCCCCGCGCGTGATGGCATCGATGGCGACGTAGGCGGTGCCCGAGTGCGGCATCACCATGAAGCGCGCCGCCGGATTGAGCGATCTCAGGTCGCGCAGTGCGCTGCCCGGAGGCACGTGTTCGGCATGGCGCGCGAGACCGGCGAGCGCCGCATCGAGCTTGGCACCCACGCCGCTGCGTTGCTGCGCAAGGCTGCGTCCACCGTAAACCACCAGCGGGGCGCCCACCGGCGTCTTCTGCGCCGCATGCCGGTGCGGCATCACGGCCGAGGTGGCCGCGGGGCCGCCGAGAACTGCGGCGAGTGCGACCGCGACTGCAGCCACGCGCCCGAATGTCGTTCGTCTCATTATCAACCCCCGTCCGTAAGCAAGGGCGCCCCGCCAGCGAGGCGCCGGTGTTTTAGATCACTGCAGCGATTCGATCAAAGCGCCGTTGATGAAGGCGCGCTGGACCGGGCCGGATATCGGCCGATCCTGAGAATTGCCGCGCCCGTGCCGTCCGGGTGGAAACGATAAACCATAGGCACGAGCGACGCATGAGGCCGCAGTCTAATAGATTGGCGGCCGTGCTGGCAGGTGCAAAAGACTGTCTTGGAAGCGCCTTATGTCAGCAGGACGCGTCAGTGCGGAGTGCCGCCGCCCGGGGCGGCGGCCGCCTGCAGGGGTGCGTACTCGTAGACGCCGCCACCGCCGGTCAGAAAAAGGTGACCCTCGCGAATGGCGTACGAGCGCACCTCGGTCCAGTGCGCAACGATCTCGTCATACAGTGAGCCCGGGGGGCACTGGGCGCGGGTGCTCGCAAGCTCTCCCAGCACGAGCCGGCCCGGCTCCGGCGAACTCCAGGTGCCGCTGCCGCGATTGCAGTCGATGCGCGCGCTCAGTTCCCCGTGCGAGGTGAACGCCAGCAGGTAGTGCCCGCGCTCTGCCGGCACGTGGATCTTGGCGTCGGTCCCCTCGATCTTGACCAGTTCCCAGGACGTGCCCTCAAGGTCTGGTCCGTGGCGGCCGCCGGGGCTCTGCCCCCAGGCCGTCATCGTGAGCGCAGCCCCCAGGAGCGCTGCGCCGATCAGGGTCCGGCAACGGGGTGGGCGTAACGACAGGGCTCGCATTCGAAGGCGTCTCCGCTTACTGCTTGATGCGCACACCCCCAATGGTGCCACACTCGGCGGCCCAGGCGGATGGACCTGGCGCACGGCGCCGGACTAGGTGCCCTGGGGGCGCTTGCGCAGCTGGGCGACCGCGTACACCCCGATGCCGATCCACACCACGTTCATCGCCGCCGACGGCAGTGCGCCGTTCCAGCCGCTGTTGATGACGAACCCGGCGGCGCCGAGGATGTTCATCACGTGATAGGTCAGGGTCTCGGCGCGCAGCTTCCCGGCAGACAGCAGCGCGTACGCACCCAGGATCAGGGCCGCGCCCGTCCAGCCGATGATCTCAATGGCAAGTTTCATGAATCTCCTGCATCTGACTGCGATGGCGGTCGGCGCTGAGCCTTACTGCAGCGCCCGGTCACAGGCCCTCAGCGTACCTTTGCCGATCATCTCGATCACGTAGGTGAAGCTTTCGTAGCGACGCAGCTCCTCAACCAGCGCGCGCCGCTGCTCTGGCGTGAGTGCGGCGGCATCGGCGCCAAAGCGTCGCAGATCCGAATGCCCAGGGTGATGATCCCGAGGTGAACGCAGAAATCCCTGAACGTGCGAACGTGCCCCGGAAGGTGGATTTCCATGGCGGCTCCGGCTGGGAAGGCGCGCACTATAGCAGGCGGAAACGCCGCGGCGCCGCGGCGCGGCGGCGGGTGCCAACAGGCGCGCTAGCCCGGGCGCTCGCGCAGTCCCTGATCCTGGATCAGCCGTGTGAGCTTGCGCAGTTCGTCCCAGCCGGCATCGGAGACCGCGCAGTACTGCAGGTCGCCGTCGCTCCAGAAGACCATGTGGTAGCCGTTGCGCACGGCCTCGCGCGTGAGCGCGGAGCGCCCGGCCTTCCAGCTGAACACGTTGATCACATGCGCGCCGTGCCGGTACACGAGCACCGCCGCGCGTTGCCGCTGCAGGGCATCCGCCCGGCCGCCCACCAGGGTAAACCCGTCCGCGGCAAAATCCGCGACCACCGGGGACACGTCGGCATGCCCGGAAAACCACGGCTTCACCGTGTGATGGTCGCTCGACTCGACGGCGATCAGGTGCGCGGGCGCGAGCGAACGCAGATGCGCGCCGACCAGCTCATCCAGCAACGCACCGCCCAGCAGTGGCGCGAGCAGCACGAACAGCAGTGCCGCCGCGAGGGCGCTGCCGGCGATGCCGCTGCCGGCACCGAGCCAGAAGGCGCGCGTGCGCCAGGAAGAAGGCGCGGCTGCGCGTGCGCGCGGACCGCGGGCTTCTTCTGCATCGAGCGCGCGGCTGAGCGCTGCGCGCAGCCGCGCCGGCGCTGCCGGGGCACAGTCGCGGCGCAGGGCACTGCGCAATTCAGCCAGATCGGCCAGCAGCGCGCGGCACTCGGCACAGCTGAGGAGGTGGCGCTCGACAGCGGCCGCGCCGCTCGCATCCAGCTCGGCGTCAAAGTAGGCCTGCACGCGCAATGCTTCAGCGCACGCCACGGAGCTCTCCTGCGCCCTCATGCAGCCACCGGTCCCGCAGCGCGCTGCGGGCGCGGGCGAGGCGTGACATCACCGTACCGATCGGCACACGCGTCATGTCCGCGATCTCGCGGTAGCTGAGCTCCTCGAGCTCGCGCAATGCGAGCACCTCGCGGTGCTCTTCCGAGAGCGCCGACAGCAGTCGCTCGAGGTTGCGGGCCGCATCGCTCTCGATGGCGGCACTCTCTGGGCCGGGCGCGGTCGCAGCCATGGCATAGCCCTCGTTCGCCTCGTTGTCCTCGGGCAGCGGCACGGTGGCGTGGCGCTGCCGGCTGCGGTGTGCGGTCGCGTGACAGTTGCGCACGATGGTCAGCAGCCACGGCTTGATGTCCGCGCCGCGCAGCGCATCGAATCCCCGATAAGCGCGCAGCAGTGCCTCCTGGACGATGTCATCGGCATCCGCGCCCGAGCGCGCCAGCCAGCGGGCAAAGCGGTAGGCGGCATCCAGGTGCGGCATGACCTGCGCCTCAAAGCGTGCCCGCCTAGCGTCCATCGGACTGACCGCATGCCACCCTGGGATCCCCATCGCCTCCGCCGGCCTCGAGGGGTAAGACCCGCGCGCCCGTGAGTTTATTCCAGTGGCGGCGGCGCCCGGACGGAATAAAACCGCTGCGCGCGGGGTCCTGCGCCGTGAACCCCACAGCGAGGAGAACGGATGTGACCGACGAGACACGGCAGATTTCGCGCCGCAGCGCGCTCAAGTGCCTGGCCTACGGGGGCGCCGGCACGCTCTTCACGCTCTCCGGCGGGGTGCTGGCGCCGCTTGACCTCGCGCGGGCCGCGCAGCCGGGCGCGCCCGCCGTAGGACGGCCGCTGTTCCTGCAGATCAGCGATACACACATTGGCTTCAGCAAAGAGGCCAACCCGGACGTCACCGGGACGCTGATGCAGACGATCGCGCTCGCCAACGGCATGGCGCAGCCGCCGGCGCTCACGCTGCACACCGGCGACATCACCCACCTCTCGAAACCGGCGGAATTTGATCTGGCGCAGCAGATGCTCTCGGGGCTGCATGCCGGTGACCTGCACACGGTTCCGGGTGAGCACGATACGACCGACCCCGCGGTGAGCGAGTATTTCAGCCGCTTCGGCAAGGTGTCCGACAACCGCGGCTATTACAGTTTCGACCACGGTGGCGTGCACTTCCTGGGGCTGGTGAACGTGCTGCAGTTCAAGCCGGGCGGACTGGGCACGCTCGGCGCCGAGCAGCTCGCCTGGGCAAGCGCGGATCTGAAGGCACGCTCCGCGAGCACCCCGATCGTGGTGTTCGCGCACATGCCGCTGTGGACCATCTACGAGCCCTGGGGCTGGGGCACGGACGATGCCGCGCCGCTGATGGACCAGTTGCGCCGCTTCGGCTCCGTCACGGTGCTCAATGGGCACATCCATCAGATCGTGCAGAAGGTGGAAGGCAACCTCACGTATCACACCGCCCGCTCCACGGCCTACCCGCAACCGGCCCCGGGCGAGGGCGCCGGACCGGGCCCGCTCAAGGTGCCTGCGGATCAGCTGGCTTCGATGCTCGGACTTACGAACGTCGCGCTCGCCCGGCATCCCGCAACGCTCACCCTGAGCGACCGCACGCTCGGCTAGCCGCAGCTTCCGCTCGCTCCAGCGCGCGGCCGCCGTAACGGCGGCCGCCGCACGCTGCGCAGTACCGCGGCCCCGCGCCGCGTGCGCTACCATTGCCGACCTTTAAATCCTCGACCCGGGGTGGTTATGCGACGTTTGGCCACGGCGTTCCTGATCAGCGGTATTTCCCTCGCGGCGCTCGGGGCGCCGGCGCCCGGCGGCACATCCGCCGGGAAGGCCTGGGTGGAGCGCAGCAACACCTATACCAACCGCTTGCTCCTGGTGCAGTTTGAGCACAGCCCGGAGCGTGGCTCGAGTCAGGGCGTGGCGGCGTTCGATGAGCGTATCTCGGATCCGGCGCTGGCGGATGAGATGGCCGAGCGGCACGAGCTGGAGGCGGCGCTGGCCGCAATCCAGACCGAGGGCGCCAAGGAGTCCGACCCGCGCGTGCAGGAAGACCTGGCGATCCTGCACAAGGCATTTGACCTGCAGTTCCGCCAGCAGGACTACGGCCTGCAGCACGAGGTGCCCTTCTACAATGCGAGCGAGCTGATCTTTCAGGGCGTGCGCGGGTTGCTCGATGACCAGGTGGCCGCGGAGCGCCGTCCGGCCGCGCTCGTGCGCTTGCGCAAGTACGCCGGCGTGGAACCCGGTTACCAGCCCTATGCGCTGCGGCTCAAGGAGCGCGAACTCACGCAGATCGCCAAGCCCGACATGGTCTATCCCTCGCGGGGCGAGATCGAGACCGAACTCAGCCGTAATGCGGCTTATGTCGAGGGCATCCCGGACCTCTTCCGCAAGTACCAGCTGAGCGGCTGGGAGAGCGCCTACGAGCAGCTCAAGGGCCAGCTGGCCGACTACGACGCCTGGGTGCGCAAGGACATCCTGCCCAGGGCGCGCAGCGACTTTAAGCTGCCACCGGAGAAGTACGCGCTCGCGTTCGAGGAGTACGGCATCGATCTGCCGCCGGCGCAGATTGCCACCATGGCGCACGCGGCCTTCAGCCAGTACCAGGCCGAGATGGCGCCGCTCGCGGCGCGGATCGCCAAGGCCCACGGCTATCCCTCGAGCGACTACCGCGCGGTGATCGCCGAGCTGAAGAAGAACCAGATCACCGGCGAGGCCATCCTGCCGCTGTACAACGGACGGCTGCACCAGATCGAGGGCATCATCCGCGCGCATCAGCTCGTTACCCTGCCGGACCGCCCGGCGATCATTCGCCTGGCCACCCCGGCGGAGACCGCGCAGCAGCCGGCGCCGCACATGTCACCGCCGCCGTTCCTGCACAACACCGGCCAGCGCGGCGAGTTCGTGCTGCCGCTGAACGCGCCGGCCACGGCCGGCGCCGCCGCCGATCGTTACGACGACTTCACCTTCGAGGCCGTCTCCTGGACGCTCACCGCGCACGAGGCGCGCCCGGGGCACGAGCTGCAATTCGATTCGATGGTCGAGCAGGGGGTGAGCCTGGCGCGGGCGCTGTTCGCCTTCAATTCCACCAACGCGGAAGGGTGGGGGCTCTACTCGGAGTACATCATGCAGCCGTATGAGCCGACCGAGGGCCAGCTCATGACGCTGGACCTGCGGCTGCTGCGCGCGGCGCGGGCGTTCCTCGACCCGGAGCTGCAGAGCGGCGCCGTGACCCCCGAGCGCGCCTACGAGGTGCTCGAGAAGGACGTGGTGATCAGCCACGCGTTTGCGCAGGAAGAGGTGGAGCGCTTTACCTATCGGGCGCCCGGGCAGGCCAACAGTTACTTCTACGGCTACACGCGGCTGCTGTCGCTGCGCAAGGAAGTGCAGCAGCAGCTGGGCCCGAAGTTCAACCAGAAGAAGTTCCACGACTTCATCCTCAAGCAGGGGCTGCTGCCGCCGGACCTGATGCGCAAGGCGGTGCTTGAGGACTTCGTACCGGCGCAGAAGTAAGTCACGGGTCGCATCCGCAGCCGCCGGGGGGCGCCCGCGGCTGCTCAAACGGGCGTGGTCGAAGCCTCCCACGAAGCCGTCTCGGGCCCGCTGGTGCGCAACAGCCGGGCGCGCCGGCGCATGCCGTTCCAGTAGACCGCGCAGCCGCCGCCCAGCAACAGGGCGGTGAGTCCGATCACCTTGCTCGCCGCGAGCAGCTTGTCCGGCTCGTCCGCTCTGGGCACAAGCGACAGGGCAATGGCGAGGGTCGTGGTGAGAATCCCGATCGCGGCGAAGATGCGCACGGTGATGCGGCCCCCGGGAATCCGGGCCTCGTCCGCAGCGACCGTGCCGCGTGACAGCCGGATCGCCGCCCCGAAGATGCCCAGAAACGGCAGCATGGTGCTGATCACCATCATGTTGACCAGCACCTCGTAGGCTCCCCTGACGGTCGTGCCCGCCTGTCCCAGGACTGCGAAGACCATGGCGATGGCGGTCTGCGTGATGAGCGCATTCGCCGGCGAGCCGTAGCGCGGGTGCACGCGGCCGAAGGCCTTCGGCAGCAGGTGATCGATGCCGGCGACGAAGGGAATCCGCGCCACGGAGCCGAGGTAGGCGCTCGCACTGCCAAGACAGGTGAGCACCACCAGGATGGCCGCGAGCGGGGTGAGCCACGCGAGCCCGAGCCGGCTGCCGACCTGATCAACGGCCTGCATGACGCCGTTCATGACGTTGATATCCTGGAACGGCACGGCGACCAGCACCGAGAAAGTGCCGCCGACGTAGACCAAGAGGATCAGTGGCGCGGCGAGCGCGAGCGCGCGCGGCACCGTGCGGCGCGGATTGCGGATCTCCGCACCCATCAGGCTCGCGGATTCCGGCCCGACCAGGGCGAACGCGATCGCCGCCCAGAAGATCAGGTCATTGAGGCTGAGGCGCGGGCGCAGCGCACTCAGGGTTAAGGGGCTCGCCGAGCCGAAGCGCTGCCAGGCCAGCAGTCCGAGCACCAGCAGCAGTGCCGTCGCCACGCAGCGCGCCGCGGCGCCGGCGCTGCTCAGCCACTTGCCGATGCCGAGTCCGAGGACGTTGAGCACCGTCGCCACGACCAGTGACACGAGCGCAAACGAGATGAACCAGGCGGGGGAGCTTTCCAGCGCATGGTGGCCGCCGCCGCTCACCCACAGCGCGTTGCTCGCGGCGAAGTACAGCATGCCGGCGAAGTAGGGCAGGTTCGCGGTGTAGTAGGTCCAGCCGGTGAGGAAGGCGGCGAACGGCCCGAACGCGCGCCCGGACCAGACGTACAGGCCGCCCTCGTCCGGATGCCGCGCGGCCAGCCACACCGTGCACACCGACAAGGGCAGGAACATGGTCAGCGCCCCGAGCAGCCAGACCGTGAGCGCGCTCGGTCCGGAGGCGGCCGCGGTGGCGACCCACTGCAGGCTGCTGCAGGCCGTGACGAAGTACAGCGTGACGTCGGTGAGGCCGAGTGCGCGTTTGAGCTTCGGATCGCTCATCGCGAGCCGCGCACAGCCTTCGCTGCCCGTATCGTCCCGCGTACGCAGCTTCGCCCACGTGCGGTGTCGGCCCCGGTGCGCGTGTTGGCCACGGTGGCGGCCGCAGAATGGGTTCGGGCGCTCAGGCTTCGGATCGGGTGAGGCCCGCGGGCAGGCCTAATGACACGGAAACGTCCTGGCCACGATGCCCCCGATGATGCCGGAGGCCACGAGATTCTTGTCGCTCGGCACAGCGGTCAGATCCTCGTCGAGCTTCGCCTTGATGGTTTGTTGCAGGGACTCGGCGGACGTCGTGGCCGGGACGCAGGGGCGTCGGCCGCGCATGTTCAGCCCGACCTCGATGCCCTGCACGACACCCAGGATGTAGATGCGGCAGACGTTCTTGCTGGTCGTGTCCGATCCGAGGCACAGCTGCTGCAGATCGCCGGCCGTCATGGCGTTCTCGTCGGCGGCGACCGCTGCTGAGGTGAGCAACATGCAAGTGAACGCAAGGGCCGCCAGTAAAGACTTCATGGTTTCGCCTTACAAAGATCGTGATACGGGGCGCGCAGGTTACAACGTGCTGAGCACAGACGAGGAGCATAGCCTAACGCGCAACCAGGGCCCCGCTGAAGGCCGGCGACGCTCCGGGCGCGCTCAGGTCGCGGACCCGCCCGGCTTCATGACCTCGACGGTGACGTGAGACAGGGAAGCGAACTGCCGGAGCCGGTCGCGGTAGAAGTCGCAGTCGCGCGCTTCAGCAGTCATGACCGAGACCACGGCACCCAGATGCCCTGGGCCCAGTCGCCACAGGTGAAGATCGGTGAGCCGATCGCCGTCGCGCTCGATGGCTTCGCGAATCCTCTTGGTCAGATGCTCATCGGGATTGACGTCGAGCAGGATACGGCCCGTGTCGCGTATCAGGCGATACGACCAGTTGGCGATGACCAGCGCGCCGACGAACCCCGCCAGCGGGTCCATCCATATCCAGCCGAAGATGCGCGCGAGCGTTAGGCCGATGATGGCCAGCACCGACACGACCGCATCGGCCATGACGTGCACGTACGCCGAACGGATGTTGTGATCCCGGTGTGCGGCACCGGCTGGGGGATGCCCGCGCGTGTGGCCCGTGTACCTGGCCATGTTCATGGTGGTGATCGTGGTCGTGGATCATGAGGTCATGACCCGTGATGAGCGTGTGCCGAGGCGTGGCCATGCTCGGCGCCGTGTGCGTGGTGTTCGTCCCCGCTCAGGAGCCAGGCGCTGACGACGTTAACCCCCAGTCCCAGCACCGCGATCGGGATCGCCTCGGTGAAGTGGATGGGAACCGGGGCGAGGAAGCGCGCGACCGCCTCGTAACCGATGAGCAGGGCAATCATGGCCAGCACGATCGCGCTCGTGTAGCCGGCAAGGTCTCCGAGCTTGCCCGTGCCGAACACAAAGCGCGGATCCTCGGCATGACGACGCGCGTAGGTGTAGGCCAGCGCGGCGATCAGCATGGCACCGGCGTGCGTGGACATGTGCAGACCGTCGGCCACCAGAGCCAGCGAGCCGAACACACTGCCGCCGACGATCTCGAGGACCATCATGGCCGCGCACAGGCCGATCACGGCCCAGGTCTTGCGTTCGTTGCGCTCGTGACCCGTCCCCAGGAACACATGATGGTGCGCCCCGGGTCCGGCCACGCTCTCGAGATGCTTCACGGCCGACCCCACTGTCCGGGTTACCTTGGCACACGCCGCGCGTTCACGCACGACCCGCCGATCGACGCGGCGCTGCTCGCACGTGGCGCTGGCTGCGCACCAGTTTAGCCGTGTAGGGCCGGGGGTAAATCGCGCCCTGCCGGGAGGCGCATTACCAGGTGCAGTGCGGCACGCCTCGTCGGCTGTGGCATGTCCGGTGCGCGCGCACGGGAACCTTATGGCGCCACGGGGATGCGCTCGATGACCGCCGAGAGCGTCTCTTCGCCGAGCGACACGTACAGATGCCGTTCGGCCACGGTCAGTGCGAACTGCGTTCGCCGCTGCAGCCGTTGAGCGAGCTTTGATACCCAGGCGGGGTCGATGGCGTACAGTTCGAGCGCCTCCATGCGATGTATCCGCTCCCCGCGAAGCCGTGCCGCCAGCTGCGCGGCGTCCTTGTGCGTGTATACCGCGACCCGCGGCGCCGCCTTGCTCGCGCGGTGCAGGCGCATCGCTTCTGGTGCGCCGACATCGATCCATGTCTTCAATACGCCCGTCAGGTCGCGCACCGCGATCGCCGGCTCGTCAGGCTCGGACAGGCCGTTCGAAAGCGCAATGCCTTCGGTGTACTCGAGGCAGTAGGCGAGCACCCGGGTCAACATGTGCTCGGCCGTCTCCGAAGGATGCCGCGCGACCCGCAGCCTCAGGGACTCATAGACACCGTTGTCGGAGTTCGCCAGCTCAATGTCGAATACGTGGATGGTGTCGCCGAGTGCCATGGCCTGTCCCGCGTGCGCCAAACGAAGGCAGCGCAGCGAAGGATCAGCCCAGGCGGGGTCTGCTTGCCTGGTGCCAGTTCCCGCGGACACCTCGAGTGAGCGATGAGTACGTTGATCTGGCGGGCAGACTACCGTACCGGGTGACTTGAGGCGACGACGACGCTTCGGGACCCTCGGGCCGCCGGCTCACCGGGCTTTTTCGTGCGCTGCGCGCCCCGGCATTTGGCTATCCTCCGGCACCAGAGCCCACCGGCAACGGTCAGGATCAGGAACATGGACAAGCATCGGGACGCACGCGATGCGTCAGCGCACGCGCAGGCTGATATCCGTGGCCTCGTGCTCCAGCCCATCGGATTTGTGCGCAGCCCCCTGGCCACCAAGGTGCAAGCGGCACGGCAGCCGCGGGCGGCGGCCGGCACGCCGGCGCGCATCGAGCTGCTGCCCGGACGCAACTTCGAGCACGCCCTGGAGGACCTCGCGCGCTGGGAGTGGATCTGGGTAATTTTCTGGTTTCACCAGAACGCGGGGTGGCGTCCGAAGGTTCTGCCGCCGCGCAGCACGACCGGCCGCAAGGGCGTATTTGCCACCCGCTCGCCCCATCGGCCCAATCCGCTCGGCATTTCGGCCGTGCGCCTGGAGCGTGTGGCCGGCCTGGTCCTGCATGTTCGCGACGCCGACATGCTCGACGGCACGCCGGTACTCGACCTGAAGCCCTACGTCGCTTACACGGATGCGCATCCGCAGGCCGGAACCGGCTGGCTGGAGGATGCGGCGCGCGCGGGTTCCGCCGGGCAACCGCTTGACCCGGTGCGTGGGTACACCGTGCAGCTGGAGGCGCCGGCGGCGGAGCAGGCCGCGTGGATACAAGCCCGTACGGGACTTCCGATCGGTGAGCGCATTCGAGCCACGCTGGCCCTCGGCCCGGCGCCTCACCCGTATCGGCGGATCCGCCGCGTCGCTCATGGGATGCAATTGTCCGTCAAGGAGTGGCGGGTGCGTTTCAGCGTCATCGAACGCGAGGTGCGGGTCAGCGCGATCGACTCGGGCTTCCGTGCCTCGCAACTCGCCGCGGGTACCGATCACTTGCTCCAGACCCACCGCGAATTCCTCGCGCTGTGGCCGCGCGAGAGGCTCTAAGGCGTATCAGCGGCAGATCTGGCGATCGCTGCGCCGCGCTTGACATGCAAGACGCTGCTTGCCTATACTTTAGGCAAGTAATTACTTGCGTATAGAGCATGGCAGAGCGCCGCGATACCGACGTGCTATTCAAGGCCCTGGCCGATCCCAGCCGGCGCAAGCTGCTCGACCTGCTGCATGCGCACGACGGCCGCACACTCAACGAGCTGTGCGAACACCTGGACATGACGCGGCAGGGCGTGACGCAGCACCTCGACCTGCTGGAGGCGGCCAACCTGGTCGCCACCGTGCGGCGCGGGCGCGAAAAGCTGCACTTCCTCAACCCGGTACCGCTGCAGGAGATCTACGAGCGCTGGATCGCCAAGTTCGAAAAGCCGCGCCTCAAGGCGCTCTCGGACCTGAAACAACGACTGGAGAAGGCCAATGGCTAGATCGACCTTTGTCTACGTGACCTACATCCGCACCACGCCCGAGAAGCTGTGGTCAGCACTGACCGACGTGGAGTACATGAAGCAGTACTGGTTCGGCATGCGCTGCGAAAGCCAGTGGACGGCGGGATCCTCGTGGAAGTTGGTCTCCGGCGACGGTCAGATTTTCGACGCCGGCGAGATCGTCGAGGCCGAGCCGCCACGGCGCCTGGTGATTCGCTGGCAGCATCAGAACAAGCCCGAGCTCAAGGCCGAAGGCGAGTCGCAATGCACGATGGAACTGGAACCCACCGGAACGGCGGTCAAGCTCTCCATCACGCACACCATCGAGCGCGAACCCTCGAAACTCATCGGGGCGGTGTCCGGCGGCTGGCCGAAGATCCTCTCCAACCTGAAGTCCCTGCTGGAGACCGGCTCCGTCGTTCTGCAGGACCCGTACCCGACGGACAATCAGCGCACGGGCAGCCGCTGACAGACCCATTGAATGAGTGCGGCGGTGCGGGTGTGCGTGGACATGCGAGCAGCAACGGCCGGGCCCGGAGCGCCAGCGGGCAGCAGAAAACGGACTAGCGCGATCCGGAGACCTCTCCGGGTTCCGGCCTGGGATGGGAAACGAGGCCGAGCTTTTGGCAGGCCGGGCACTTAACGAACTTCGGAAGCTCGAGCTCGAACCACGAGCGGCCACACTCACAGCGCATCTTGTAAACGTGCTGCGCCGTAACCGTACCCCATTTCTCTTCGTGGACTTCGATCCCGCTGACGGTTGCGGTTTCAGCTGGTGCGGCTTCCAGCTCTACTCGTCGCACGAGCAGCGGAATGTTGGCGGGCTGGGCGGTGCGTTCCTTCACAACCAACTCCCTCAATAAGGGCATTCGACGTGAAGGTGGCGGATCGGCCGCCGCACCCTCAGAGCGAAGCCTTACCGAGCACCCTAGTCCCGCGGGCCGAAGACGGCGAGCGTATTCTTGTGCTTTGCAGTAAGGCTGTACGGCTGACGACCGGCGTGGCCTCGCCATGGACTTCAGGTGGGACTTGGCGACCTCTCCATCCCTGCGCACTCCGAAACAGTGCGCTGGACCAATGAAAAACCAATAAATTGATTTATAAGGATTTTTACATTGGTCGGGGTGACAGGATTTGAACCTGCGACACCTACGTCCCGAACGTAGTGCTCTACCAGGCTGAGCTACACCCCGAGGTTAGTGCGCCGCCGCTGGTAGGGGGAAGCGGCGGGGCGCGAAGTGTACTGAACCACGCCCCCGCCATCAAATTATCGCGTTTTCAGCTTCCCGCCTTCTGCACCACGATATGGCCCAGGTGCATGACGAATACCGGGTGCTCGGTCGCGTGGATGTCGCTGAGCACGTTGCCGGGGACCGCCACGATATCGGCCACCTTGCCGGCCTCGAGCGTTCCGACGTCCTGGACCCCCAGGAGCTTGGCCGCATCGCGGGTACCGGCCAGGAGTGCCGCCGCCGGCGCCATGCCCTGGTCGGTCATCAGGGAGAACTCCAGGGCATTCATGCCGTGCGGAAACACCCCCGAGTCCGTGCCGAAGGCGATCGGCACGCCGATGCGCAGCGCCGCACGAAACATCTTGTCGTGGGCGGCAGCCGCGGCGCGGGCCTTGGCGGCGATCTTGGGCGGAAAGGTGTCCGCCTGCTTGTTGACCCAGTAGACGGCCATGCGGGTCGGCACCAGCCATACGCCCTTGGCCTTCATCATCTTGAGGGTGTCCTCGGTGAGGAAGCTCCCGTGCTCGATCGAGTCGACGCCGGCGGCGATCGCCAGCCGCGCCGCGGCATCCCCGTGGCAGTGGGCGGCGACCTTGCGACCCCACTTGTGCGCCTCGGTGATGATCGCGCTGAGTTCCTCCGGGGTGAGCTGCGGCACGTCGACCGGGTCGGACTCCGACAGCACGCCCCCGCTGGCGGCGATCTTGATGACGTCCGCCCCCCACTTCATCTGGTAGCGCACCGCTTCGCGGCACTGGTCGGGCCCGGTGCAGACGCCCTCGATCGGCCCGTACGGTTTGACGCGCTCGGGCGGGAAGGCAAAGTCATCGACGTGGCCGCCGGGGGAGCCGATCGCGTGCACGGCCGTGAGGATCCGCGGACCGGCGGCGACGCCCGCGTTGATCGCGTTGCGCAGCCCGACGTCGACGAAGTCTTCGGCACCGACGTTGCGCACCGTGGTGAAGCCGGCCTCCAGCGTGCGCCGCGCATAGAGCGCGGCGTACAGCGCCTGCTCGGACGGGAAGCGCATCATGCGGGAGTAAAAGAGGTGGTAGTAGTCCTTCTCGAACTCCATGGTGAGGTGCGTGTGCGCGTCGATGAAGCCTGGCAGGATCGTGGCATCGCCCAGGTCGATGAGGCGCGCGCCCGCAGGCACCGTCGGTGCCGAGCGAGACGATGTGATCCCCGCGCACGACGACGACCGTGTTGCTCTTGAGCTGCGTGCCGGTCGCGTCGAACACGCGCGCCGCCTTGAGTGCGATGGTGTCCGGCGCCGGGGCGTCGGCCTGCGCCGCGCCGCTGCCGAGCAGTACGGTGGTGATGGCGCAGAAGCTGAGCTGGCGCAGAGGGTTCTTCTTGACGTGCGGCATGGGGGCATCCCTGAAAAAGCGGTGCGGCAGTCTAGAAGAAGGCTCGCCGCACAGGCAATTGCGTGGCCGCGCGCAGGATGCGTCCCGTGGCGGCGACCCGGCGGTGTCAGGTGGTGTGTTCGACTGCGAAGCGCGCGAGCCCGACCAGCGCCTGTTTGTACGGAGAGTCCGCGAGTGGCGTGAGCGCGCGGATGGCCTGCTCGGACTGCCCGCGCGCGAGTTCTGCGGTGTACTCCAGGCCGCCGGTGGCATCGATGGCCGCGATCACCGGCTCAAGCTGCGCCAGGCCCCCGCGGCGGATCGCCTCACGGATCGCGGCCCGCTGCGGTTCGCTGCCGTTCTTGAGCGCGTGGATCAGGGGCAGCGTCGGCTTGCCTTCGGCGAGGTCGTCCCCGAGGTTCTTGCCGCGCTCCTTGGGATTTGAGCGGTAGTCGAGCATGTCATCCACCAGCTGGTAAGCCGTGCCGAGGTGGCGGCCATAGGCGGCGAGCGAGCCGCGCGCCTCCGCGGGCACGTTCGCGAGCACGGCCGCGACCTCCGCACCGGCTTCGAAGAGCTTCGCGGTCTTGCGGTAGATGACCTCGAGGTAGCGCTCCTCGGTGGTGTCCGGGTCGCGTGCGTTCATCAGCTGCAGCACCTCGCCCTCGGCGATGACGTTGGTGGCCTCCGCCATGACCTCCATCACCGGCTGCCGTCCGAGGGCCGCCATCATCTGGAAGGCGCGCGAATAGACGAAATCACCGACCAACACGCTCGCCTGATTGCCGAATACCCGGTTGGCGGTATCGCGCCCGCGGCGCAGCGAGGAGCCGTCCACGACGTCATCGTGCAGCAGCGTCGCGGTATGGATGAACTCGATGAACGCCGCGGCTTCCACGTGCGCATCCCCCTGCGCCTGGCAGGCGCGGGCGGCGAGCACGACCAGCATCGGACGCAGGCGCTTGCCGCCGCCGGAGATGATGTGCTCGGCAATCTGGTCGACGAGCGGGACGGCACTCTTCAGGCGCGAGCGGATGACCGCATCCACCGCGCGCAGGTCCGCCTGCACCAGGGCACGGATCTCCGTGAGCGTCATGACCGGCGGACGGGGCTGCGCTGAGAGTGAGGCGTTCATGGGCCTGGCTTAAGGGATCCTTGCCGCATCCTAGCCGACCGGGGCACCTTTGGAGAAATGCCGGTGGGGCCGCACGCGACCGGGCGGGAACCGGCTAAGTGGCTGTCGCTCCTGAGAAAAGCGCCGTTTGACCGCGAGGGGGTGCGCCAGTAGAATGCGCGGCCTTTCCGTAACCCCCTTACTCCTATATACGACTATGTACGCGGTCATCGCCACGGGCGGTAAACAGTATCGAGTGACGAAGGACGGCGTGCTGCGCGTGGAGAAGCTCGACGCGGAGCCGGGCGCCACCGTCACGTTCGGCGAAGTGCTCCTGGTCGGGGAGGGGGCGGAAGTCAAGCTCGGCAGGCCCACCCTCCAGGGCGGCAAGGTGCTGGCGACCGTGGTGCGCCACGGCAAGGGTGCCAAGGTGTCGATCGTGAAGTTCAAGCGCCGCGCGCATTACCTGCGGCAGAAGAATCACCGCCAGTTGTTCACTGAGGTGAAGGTCACGGAGATCAGCGCGGGCTGAAGGCCCCTGTCGCGCAACGGTAAGGATCGGGACAGACCATGGCACATAAAAAAGCAGGCGGCAGTACCAAGAACGGCCGCGATTCGCACTCCAAACGCCTGGGCGTGAAGCGCTTTGGCGGCGAGCACGTGCTGGCCGGGAACATCATCATCCGCCAGCGCGGCACCCCGGTGCGCGCCGGCGCGAATGTCGGCACCGGGACCGACCACACCCTGTTTGCCAAGGTCACCGGCAAGGTGCAGTTCCAGAAGAAGGGCGCCGAGCAGCGCCTGTACGTGAACGTGGTGCCGGAGAAGAGCTGACCGGCAGGCGCCCGGCAAGGGCACGAGTGTTTAAGAGAACCCCGGCCGCCGCGCCGGGGTTTTTGTTGGCGCTAGAGTTCTCGCTATGAAGTTCGTCGATGAGGCACGCACGCGCGTGCAGGCCGGCAATGGGGGCCGCGGGAGCACCAGTTTCCGCCGCGAGAAGTTCGTGCCGTTCGGTGGCCCGGACGGCGGGGACGGGGGCGCCGGCGGCAGCGTCTACCTGCGCGCGGCCACGGGCATCAACACGCTCGCGGACTTTCGCATCGAGCGCACCTACCGGGCGCAGCACGGGGAGCCGGGCAGCTCCAATGACTGCACCGGACGCGGCGGGAGCGATCTGTACGTGCCCGTGCCCATCGGCACCGTCGTGCGCGACGCCGAGACGCAGGAGGTGCTGGGCGATCTCACCCGCGACGGCCAGGAGCTCCTGGTGGCGCGCGGGGGCAAGGGCGGCTGGGGCAACCAGCGCTTCAAGTCGAGCACCAACCGCACGCCGCGCCAGTACGGGCCCGGGCTTCCCGGGGAGAAGCGCTCGCTGGAATTCGAGCTCAAGGTGATCGCCGATGTGGGCCTCCTCGGCCTGCCCAATGCCGGCAAGTCGACCCTCATCCGCGCCGTGTCCGCCGCGCGCCCCAAGGTGGCCGATTACCCCTTCACCACGCTGCACCCGAATCTCGGCGTGGTGGCGGTCGGGCAGCATCGCAGCTTCGTGATGGCCGACATCCCGGGACTGATCGAAGGGGCGGCCGCGGGCGCCGGTCTCGGCATCCGCTTCCTGAAGCACCTGCAGCGCACGCGCGTGCTGTTGCACCTGGTGGATCTGTTGCCGCCGGATCCGCAGGCCGACCCGGTGAAGGATGCCCGCGCCATCGTCGGGGAACTAAAGAAGTTCAGCGCGGAACTTGCGGCCAAGCCGCGCTGGCTGGTCATCAACAAGAAGGATCTGCTGCCGGCAGCCGAGGCGCAGAAGCGCGCCCGCGCGATCGTGCGCGCGCTACGTTACAAGGGACCGCACTTCCTCATCTCCGCGGCCACTGGCGAGGGCACGCAGGAGCTGTGCGAGGCAGTTATGACTTTTTTGGAAGAGCAGGAGCGCCTGGCACGCGCGCACGCATCATCTCAAGCAGATGCTGCCGACGCGCCGCCGGACGAAGCTTAAGCGGCGTTGGAACAACGGGGCTTGGAATACGGACCTTGTCGTTCATGTTCATCACACCCTCACTGCATTGCACGGATGCGGGCGGCCAGACGGCTCTTGTGCCGCGCAGCCTTGTTGCGGTGAATGATCTGCTTGCTCACCAGTGAGTCGATCACGGGGACCGCCTTCTGGTAGCTGCTCTTGGCCGCCTCTTTCTCGCCCCCGGCAATGGCGGCCGTCACGGTACGCACGGCCGTGCGCATCCGCGAACGCAGCGCGACGTTACGGGCGCGATGCTTCTCAGCCTGTCGGGCAGCCTTCTCGGCGGACTTGGTATTGGCCACGAACTCTTCCTATGTCAAAGCGCCCCCGGTCGCGGGGGGCCGGTAGTCTCCCTATCGGCCGGGGGCTTGTCAACGCGTCGTCGCTTGGCGAACGCGGCAAGGCAGGCGGCATTCACATAAACTGCCGTGCCGGTGCCGCCCCAGGCGGCAGATCCATAATTAATTCTTAATTATCAATAGCTTAATAACTTCATGAGACTCATCCGCGGACTCGCCGGACTGCGCGCACCCGCCGCGCACAGCGTCGTGAGCATCGGGGCTTACGATGGCCTGCACCTCGGGCACCAGGCGCTGCTGGCGCGCCTGATCGAGCGCGCGGCCGGCGCTGCCGCGCCGGCGGTGCTGGTGACGTTCGAGCCGATGCCGCGCGAGTACCTGCAGCCGGAAGATCCTCCCGCGCGCCTGACCAGCTTCCGGGAGCGCTGGCGGCTGCTCGCCGCGCTGCCGCTCGATTACCTGTGCCTGCTGCGCTTCGATGAGGCATTGCGTAACCTCTCGCCTGAGGACTTCGCGCTGCTCTTGGCGCGCGGCCTCAACGCCCGCGCGGTCGTCGTGGGGCATGACTTTCGCTTCGGGCGCCTGGGCAGGGCGACGGCGGAGGTGCTGGCCGAGGCCGGGGGCCGGCTCGGTTTTGCGGTCGAAGTCGTGCCGCCCGTGCGGCTGGGGGCCGAGCGCATCAGCAGCAGCGGCGTGCGTGCCGCGCTCGCGCGCGGGGACTTCGCGCAGGCGGCCGCGTGGCTCGGGCGCCCCTGGACCATGCGCGGGCGCGTGGTGGGCGGGCAGCGCCTGGGACGTAAGCTCGGGTTTCCGACGGCCAACCTGCCGCTGCGGCAGCGGCGTGCGCCGGTCGAGGGCGTGTTCGCCGTGCGGGTGCACGGGGTCACCGGGGCGGCGCTTCCGGGCGTCGCCAGCCTCGGCACCCGTCCCACGGTGAACGGGAGCGAGCGGTTGCTGGAAGCGCACCTGTTCGACTTTGCCGGCGACCTGTACGGTCGCGAGATCGCGGTGGAATTCGTGGCGAAGCTGCGCGAGGAGGCGCGCTTCGACTCACTCGGGGCGCTCACCGCGCAGATGCACGAGGATGCGGCGCGCGCCCGCGCGCTGCTCGGGGTTTGAAACGGGAAGACATGGCCGACTACAAGCACACGATCAACCTGCCGCAGACGGACTTTCCGATGAAGGCGGACCTGGCGCAGCGCGAGCCGGCGATGGTGCGCGCCTGGGACGAGCGCGGCACCTACGCGAAGCTGCGCGAGGTGGCCCGCGGGCGGCCGCGCTTCGTGCTGCACGACGGCCCGCCGTACGCCAATGGGGCGATCCACATCGGTCACGCCGTCAACAAGATCCTCAAGGACGTGGTGGTCAAGTCGCGCTCGCTCGATGGCTTCGACTCGCCCTACATCCCGGGCTGGGACTGCCACGGTCTGCCGATCGAGCTGCAGGTCGAGAAGAAGCACGGCCGCCCGGGCGGCAGGCTCGACGCGCGCGCCTTCCGCGCCGCCTGCCGCGCCTATGCACAGGAGCAGGTCGAGCTGCAGCGCACCGACTTCAAGCGCCTCGGCATACTCGGGGACTGGGAGCGGCCCTATCTCACCATGGCGCCGCAGTACGAGGCGCAGCAGCTGCGCGCTTTCGGCCGCATCATCGAGAACGGCCACCTCTATAAGGGCGTGAAGCCGGTGCACTGGTGCCTGGACTGTCGCTCGGCGCTCGCCGAAGCCGAGGTCGAGTACGAGGAGCGCACCTCGCCGGCCATCGATGTGGGCTTTCGCGTGGCGGACAACCACGCGCTCGCCGCGCGGCTCGGTCTGGCGCCGGGCGCGCTCGGCGCGCAGCCCGTGGACATCGTCATCTGGACCACGACCCCCTGGACGCTGCCGGCGAACCAGGCGGTGGCGCTGAAACCGGAGTTCACTTACGTGCTCGCCGAGGCGCACCAGGGCGCGAGCGTGCGCCGCCTGATCCTGGCGGCCGAGCTCCTGGAGCCATCGCTGAAGCGCTACGGCATGGGCGAGGCGCGCGTGCTGGCGCGCGCGGAAGGCCGTGCGCTCGAGGGCCTGAAGCTGCACCACCCGCTGCTGCCGCGCGAAGTGCCGGTGATCCTCGGCGAGCACGTGACCCTCGATGCCGGCACGGGCGCGGTGCATACCGCGCCGGGCCACGGCCAGGAGGACTTCGCCGTCGGCCAGCGCTACGGGCTCGAGGTGCTCAATCCGGTCGGCAACGACGGGCGCTTCCTGCCCGGCACGCCGCTCGTGGCGGGGCTGCGCGTGGATGAGGCCAACCCGGTCCTCATCCAGGCGCTGCGCTCGGTCGGGCAGCTGCTGCACGAGGAGCCGCTGCTGCACAGCTACCCGGTCTGCTGGCGCCACAAGACGCCGGTGATCTTCCGCGCCACCCCGCAGTGGTTCATCAGCATGGAGCAGGCGCACCTGCGCGAGCACACGCTGCGCGACATCAAGGGCGTGCAGTGGACCCCGGCGTGGGGCGAGCCGCGCATCACCGGCATGATTGCGACGCGTCCGGACTGGTGCATCTCGCGCCAGAGGACCTGGGGCGTGCCGCTCCCGCTGTTCGTGCACAAGGAAAGCGGCGCCCTGCATCCGCGCACCTCCGAGCTCATCGAGGCGGCGGCCGCGCGCGTGGCGGTGGGGGGCATCGATGCCTGGTTCGAGCTCGAGGCGCGCGAGCTCTTGGGCGAGGAGGCCGCGCACTACGACAAGGTGACCGACGTCATGGACGTGTGGGCGGACTCGGGGCTCTCGTTCGAGTGCGTCGGTCGCGAGCGCCCGGAGATCAGCGCCCCGGTCGAGCTGTACCTTGAGGGTTCCGACCAGCACCGCGGCTGGTTCCACTCCTCGCTTCTCATGTCGGAGGCGCTGTACGAGCGCGCCCCGTACAAGGGCGTGCTGACGCACGGCTTCACGGTCGATGAGAAGGGCCGCAAGATGTCGAAGTCGCTCGGCAACGTCATCGCCCCGCAGAAGGTGATGAACAGCCTCGGGGCCGACGTGCTGCGGCTGTGGGTCTCGGCGACCGACTACGCCAACGAGATCGCGGTCTCGGACGAGATCCTCAAGCGCATGGCGGACTCCTACCGGCGCATGCGCAACACGCTGCGCTTCCTGCTCGGGAACCTGCACGGCTTCGATCCGCGCACCGATGCGCTGGCGCCGCAGGAGCTCGTGGCGCTCGATCGCTGGGTGCTCGCGCGCACGCGCACCCTGCAGGCGGAGATCGTGGAGGCCTACCGCCGCTACGCCTTCCACCTCATCTACCAGAGGGTGCACAACTTCTGCAGCGTGGACCTGGGCGGCCTTTACCTGGACGTCGTCAAGGACCGCATGTACACCACGCCTGCGCGCGGTGCCGCGCGCCGTTCGGCGCAGACGGTGATGTTCCACATCGCCGAGAGCATGGTGCGCTGGCTCGCGCCCATCCTGTCGTTCACGGCCGAGGAGGCGTGGCGCCACCTGCCCGGCGGGCGGCCCGAATCGGTGTTCCACGCGACCTGGCACGAGCTGCCGGCGGTGCCCGCCGACCGCATCGACTGGCCGGCGCTCATCGGGCTGCGCGCCGACGTGACGCGCGAGCTGGAGAAGCTGCGCGACACGGGCGCCATCGGCGCACCGCTCGATGCACGCGTCGATGTGTACTGCCCGCCGGCCGAGCACGCGCGCTTTGCCGCGCTCGGCTCGGAGCTGCGCTTCCTGCTCATCACCTCGCACGCCGACGTGCACGCCAGCGTCCGCCGCGCCGCCCGAGGCCGTGCCGGCGGTCAACACCGGCGCCGAGGGCGTGCGCCTCACGGTGCGCCCGAGCCCGGATCCGAAGTGCGTGCGCTGCTGGCACCGCCGTGCGGATGTGGGCGCGGAGCCGCGCCACCCGGAGCTGTGCCTGCGCTGCGTGAGCAACATCGAGGGTCCGGGCGAGGAGCGGGCCTTCGCATGAACGCGCCGTCGGAGCGAGCAGTCAGATCAGGTGCCGGCGCCTCACTGCCGCCGTCGGGGCGCAGCGGCTGGCGCTGGCTGCCGCTGACCGTCGGGGTGGTCCTGGCGGATCAGATGGTGAAGTCCTGGATCGTGCAGCATTTCTCGCTGTTCGAGCGTGTGCATGTGCTTAAGGTGCTCGACATCATTCTGACCTACAACACCGGGGCGGCCTTCAGCTTCCTCGCGCAGGCCTCCGGCTGGCAGCGCTGGCTGTTCGTGCTGCTCGCGCTGGGGGTGAGCGCTGCGCTCCTGCTCTGGCTGCGCCGTCTGCATGCCACCCGCCAGGGGCTGCTCGCCTGCGGCCTGGCGCTGATCGCCGGCGGCGCACTGGGGAACATGATCGACCGGCTGCGCTACGGGCGGGTGGTGGACTTCGTGCACGTGCACTGGCAGCAGCACTACTTCCCGGCCTTCAACGTGGCCGATTCCGCCATCACCATCGGTGCGGCGCTGCTGCTGCTGGATGCCTGGCGCGAGAGCCGCGCGCACGCGCGGGAGCGGGCCTGATGCAGGTACTGCTCGCCAATCCGCGCGGCTTCTGCGCCGGCGTCGACCGCGCCATCGATATCGTCGAGCGTGCGCTCGAGCTCTTCGGGCCCCCGATCTACGTGCGTCACGAGGTGGTGCACAACCGCCACGTGGTGGAGCGGCTGCGCGCCCTGGGGGCGGTATTCGTCGACGAACTCGCGGAGGTCCCGGGCGGCAGCACGGTGATCTTCTCGGCACACGGGGTCTCGAGCGCCGTGGAACAGGAGGCGCACGGGCGGCAGCTCACGGTCTTTGACGCCACCTGTCCGCTGGTGACCAAGGTGCACATGGAAGTGCAGCGCTATGCGCGCGAGGGCCGCGACGTGCTGCTCATCGGGCATGCCGGGCACCCGGAGGTCGAGGGCACCATGGGGCGCTTCGACCCCAGCGGCGGCGGCCACATTCATCTGGTGGAGAACGTGCGCGACGTCGCGCACCTCAAGGTGCGCGACCCGCGGCGCCTGGCCTTCGTGACCCAGACGACGCTGTCGGTCGATGACACCGCCGAGATCGTCGGCGCGCTGCGGGCGCGCTTTCCGGAGCTCGCCACCCCGCGCCGCGAGGACATCTGTTACGCGACCCAGAACCGCCAGGACGCGGTGAAGAAGCTGCTCGAGCAGTGCGACGTGCTCCTGGTGGTTGGCTCGCGCACCAGCTCCAACTCGAACCGCCTGCGCGAGCTGGCCGATCGCGCCGGGGTCCCGGGTTACCTCATCGACGGACCCCAGGATCTCAAGCCCGAATGGTTCGCCGGCCGGGCGGCGGTGGGCGTGACGGCCGGCGCCTCCGCCCCCGAGCTCCTGGTGCAGCAGGTGGTGCAGCAGCTCAAGGCCTGGGGCGGTGAGGCGCCGGCTGAGGTGAGCGGGCGCGAGGAGCGGGTGTTCTTCACGCTGCCGCGGGGCCTGCGCCGCAACTCAGAAGAACCCGTGTAGCTCCACGAAGTACAGCCGCTGGTTCTGCGTCGGCTGCTGCGGGATCCCATCGTACAGGCGCGCCCCGCCGCGGATCTGCACGAACTGGATGGGCGTCCACTCGTAGATGAAGCTCCAGCGGTTCTGCTGATCGTTCGATACGTCGCGGTCCGGGTCGAAATACTCGTAGCTGATCTTCATGTTGTGGCCGCGCCACGGCGAGTAGTTGGCCTCGAGGATCCCGCCGAGCTGCTTCTGTCCGCCGCCGGGCCCCGAGGGCAGGCTGTGATCGTTGAGGTAGTCGACCTCGGCCAGCCAGGCGATCGGGCCGGTGTGCACGCCGCCGAACAGCGCATAGGTCTCGCGGCTGCCGTCGGGGTTGGAGTCATTGAAGTTCGCCGCCACACCGAGCCGCCAGCGGTTCTCGACGTACGCCAGCTGCAGGCTCTCCTGCTTGCCGTTGCTGGTCGGGGCGGCCCCGGCGGTGCCGTTACTCACGGCGAGCTGGGCATCCCAGTGCCCGTGCTCGTAGCCCACCTCGACGCCGTTGTCCGGCGTCGACATGTCGATGTTGCTGACTTCGTTCACGAAGGCGCTCTGGTCCTGCAGCCGCAGCCCGAAGGGCAGGTACATCTGCCCGGCCTTGAGGTACCAGGTGTGATCGGCCGACCAGAGCATGCCCCAGGCCTCGCGGTTGAGGGCGCTCCCCGGGGCCACCTGCTCATCGACGTAGAACAGCAGCCGATCGGGGATCAGGTTCGCCGACAGGTACACCCGCGCCTGCTCCCAGTCGAACTGATTGGTGGTCGTCTGCCCCGGCACCTGCTGCGCCACGAACTGATAACGGCCATCGCCACCGAGGGAGATGAAGCGGTTGATGGCGCCCGTCCACACATCGGTACCGGTGTCCACGTGCTCGGCCGGGAGCGTGGTCTGCGAGAAGATCTCGCCGAACGCGGTGCGCTCACCACCGCCGGTGGGATTGACGTGGCACTGGCCGCACTTGTAGCCGTTGGCCACGGCCAGGTAGGGTTCCGCTGAAGCGCGCGCCGCGAGCAGCACGAGCAGGAGGCCGAGCCACGACAGCCGCCGCGCGCTCATGGCGCGCTCTCCACCGTGAACTCCACTACCGCATCCTCCCCGAGCGGACTGCCGTTCAGATCGGCGATCGCCGCCGCGCCCGTGCCGCGCACGTGCAGGCGGTAGGTGCCGTTGGCGAGCGGGACGGCGGGGCGCATGAGGACCGCGGCGGGATTGCCCGCGGCGAGTGAGTAGTGCATGGGCGGGAGTACCTGCGGTGAAGCCTGCGGCGCGAGCTGCTCGAGCGAGAGCGTGGTCTCATTCACGAGAGAGAAGTCGATCTCGCGGCTGAACGCCACCACGAGCTGCTGCGGGACGCGCGCGAGGCGCATGTTGGGGATGGGCCAGGTCGCCGTCAGCGCGAGCGCGACGGCCGCAGCCGGCGGCGTCCCGGCGGGTGCGCCGTTGGTGATCCACTGGCGGATCACGTCGATCGTGCTCTGCGGCAGGTACGGACCGCCAAAGGGCATGCGCGCGCCGGCAATGCCGGCGGCACCCTCGAGCTTCTGCACCAGGTAGCTGCTGTCCGGATCGCCCGGCGTCACGCGATTAAGGTTCGGCATCTCGCTGCTGGGCACGCCGACCAGGAGCGCATAGCTGTGCGCGGCGTCAAGCTGCAGGCCCTCGGGCGCCGCGGCGCCGCTGTGACAGTGCACGCAGATCGGCGTGAACACATTGTCCTGGATCGACTGGAAGTCGGCGGTCAGGGGGTTGTTGGTCGGATTCGCGCCCGGCGTGATCGGCTGGCCGTTGGCGTTGAGTCCGTCACCGTTGCCGGCGCAGGCGGCGAGCAGCGCGGCCGGCGAGCGGCGCGGCGCAGCGCCGCAGTAGTGATGAGTAATGCATTTCGCGCCTTCCGCGCTGATTTCACACGGACGTAGGTGCAGGCAGCGGGGGAGGCGGGTTCCCGTTCCCGCGCAAATATATTTCATGCGTTGCGTAAAACCGCCGCGCCCTCGCGCGCCACCTACGCCCTGCAAACGAGGACGCCGGCGCAGCGCGACAGCGGCCGGCAAGCGGGCACTCCCCCCGCTGCAGGGATGCAAACCCCCTCGGCCGGCCCGTCGCGGATTGCCGCGCGGGCCGGTCTTCTCCCCGGGTGCCGGATCGGTGGAAGCTTCAGGCGCTCGCGCGCGTGCGGCCCTGGTACAGCGACTTTTTGAGTTTCCAGCGCTTGTGTGACCACGGCCAGTCGGCCGGGGCTGCGTGGATCTGCGCCTCGACGAGGCGCGCGTAGCGCTCGGTGAGCGCGCCGGGTGCGATCGCCTCACCGGGCTTGGACAGCGGGGTGAACTGCATCTCGTAGTGGCCGCGCGCGGTGCGCCTGAGCCCGATGAAGAAGACCGGGAAGCGCGTCGCGCGCGCGATCTCTTCGGGCCCCATGTAGAAGGCGGTATCGCGGTTCAGGAACCGCGTCCAGTGCTTGTGCTCGCTCGTGGTCGGCTCCTGGTCGGCCACCATGGCCACCGCGCGCACCACGGCGCGGCGCTTGATGATGTCCGCCAGCAGCTCCTTGGCCGGCACCAGGCGGCTGCCGAAGCGCGAACGCAGCTTCTTCATCTCGCGCTCCGCCCAGCTGTCGACCAGGGGCTTGTAGGCGGCGTCGACCGGATAGCCGAGCTCGAGCGACAGCGCGAGCAGCATCCATTCCCAGTTGCACTGATGCGCGGCCACCAGCAGCACCGACTGCCCGCGATCGAGCAGCTCGCGCGCCAGCTCCAGATTGCTGATGCGCACGCGCCGGCGGAACTCGCCGGGCGACATGACCACGGCCTTGAAAATCTCCACCAGCATCTGCGCGAAGGAGCGGTAGTAGGCGCCGATCACGGCGCGCAGCTGCGGCTCGTTGTACTGCGGGAAGGCCTTGCTCAGGTTCTCGCGCACCACGTGCTCGCGGTAGGAGTAGACATGCACGGAGAGCCAGCCGAGCAGACTCGCCAGCCCATAGAGCAGCGGCAGTGGAATGCGCGCCAGCAGCGCAATCCACCAGGCCGAGGCCGCAGGTTTGCTGCCCGCATCCGGCGGGGCGGGCGGGCGTGGGGCGAGCGCGCTCAGCAACGCACCTAGTTGACCGGGTGAGGGTGCGGGCGCGTGCCGGCCGGAGTGGGCTGCGCGGTGAGTACGCGCCCGAATTTCGGTGCCAGCCAGCGCTCAATGTCATCCACCACCGTGAACAGCGCCGGCACGATGACCAGCGTCAGCGCCGTGGAGGTGATCAGGCCCCCGATCACGGCCACCGCCATCGGCTGGCGGAACGACGTGTCGCCGCCGAGACCAATGGCCACCGGCACCATGCCCGCCACCATGGCCACGGTGGTCATGACGATCGGGCGGGCGCGCTTGTGGGTGGCTTCGAGGATGGCCGAGAGCCGGTCCTTGCCGGCACGCATCTCCTCGATGGCGAAATCCACCAGCAGGATGGCGTTCTTGGCGACGATGCCCATGAGCATGAGGAACCCGATCATAGCGCCAAGCGAGAGGGCGCTGCCGGTGAGCATGAGTGCGGCCACGGCGCCGCCGAAGGACAGCAGGAGCGAGGAGAGAATGGTAATCGGCTGCAGCACGCGCGCAAAGAGCAGCACCAGCACGGCGAACACCATGAGGATGCCGGTCACCATGGCGATGAGGAAATTGACGAACAGCTCGTTCATGTACTTGGCGTTGCCGACGTCCACCTGGTGTACGCCCTGGGGCAGATTCTTCAAGGCCGGCAGCGCGCGGATCTTCTCCATGGCGGTGCCGAGCTCCACGCCCTCGCTCAGGTCTGCGACGATCGACAGGCGCCGTGCCTGATTGTAGCGCCGCACCCGCGTCGGGCCCTCGCCGAAGCTGATATCCGCCACCGCCTTGAGCGGCACGGCGCCGCCGGCCGCCGTGGGCACGGGCAGGTTCTCGAGGGTGGACAGGTCGTGGCGGCTGTCCTCGTTGAGGCTCACGCGGATCGGCACTTGCCGGTCGGCCAGGGAAAACTTGGCGCTGTACTGATCCAGTTCCCCGAGCGTGGCGATGCGAATGGTGTCGCTCAGGGAGGCGACCGTCACGCCCAGCTGCGAGGCGAGGTCCAGGTGCGGACGGATGAGGATCTCCGGACGCGGCATGTCCCCGTCGATGCCGGGGTCACGCAGCTGCTTGAGCTGGCGCATCTCGTCGACGAGCTTACGCGCGCTCGCCTCCACCAGCTGCGGATTGTCACCGGTGATGTAGATGTTGACGTCGCGGCCGTTGTTGCCACCGCGGTTAAAGTGGATGCGCGCATCGGGGATGGCGGCGAAGTCGTTGATCACCCGGTCCTCGAACTCCCGCTGCGAGGCCTTGCGCTGGCTCGGCTTGACCAGCGTGATCGCGAGCGTGCCGGTGCGCACCTCGTCGAATTCATCGCCGCCGATCCTCTCGACCACGGAATCCACTTCCGGCTGCCGCGCAAGTATCCGGTAGGCCGCCGCCGAAACCGCGGAGGTGTCCTCGAGCCGTGCGCCGGCCGGCAGTTCGATGGTGAGCTCGGTGTAACTGTCATCGGAGGGCGGGATGAACGCCTTGGGGATGATGATCAGGCCGCCGAGCGAGAGCAGGAAGAACGCAGCGCCGCCCGCCAGAGTCTTCCAGCGGTGCAGCGTGGTCCAGCGCAGCAGGCGCTGGTACCAGGCCATCACGGGACCGTCCGCGTGGCTGGCAAGGTGCGCGGATTTGAGGGTGTAGGCGGCGAGCACCGGGGTGATGAGCCGCGCCACGAGGAGCGAGAAGAACACGGCCGCGGCGACGGTGAGGCCGAACTGCTTGAAGTACTGGCCCGTGAGTCCACCCATGAAACTCACCGGCAGGAATACGGCGATGATGGTCGCCGAACAGGCCACCACCGCGAGCCCGATTTCGTCGGCCGCATCGAGCGCGGCCTGGTAGGCACTCTTGCCCATGCGCATGTGGCGCACGATGTTCTCGATCTCGACGATGGCATCATCGACCAGCACGCCCGCCACCAGCGACAGCGCCAGCAGGCTGATGGAATTCAGCGTGAAGTCCAGCCACTGCATGACGAGGAACGTCGGGATGGCCGACAGCGGGATGGCGAGCGCGGAGATGAGCGTGGCGCGCCCGTCGCGCAGGAACAGGAACACCACCAACACCGCGAGAATCGAACCCTCGAGCAGTGCGCTCATCGCCGAATGATAGGTGGCGTGCGTGTAGTCGACGGTGGTGAAGATCTGCGTGATCGTGACCTGCGGGTTCTCCTTGCGGATCTTGGCGAGTTCCTGGTCCACCTCGTTCATCACGTTGATGTCGGAGGTTCCCTTGGCCTTGGAGATGCTGAAGGTGGTCGCGGGACGTCCGTTGAGGCGTGCGAGGGAGCGGATCTCGCCCACGCTGTCCCTGACCGTGGCGAGGTCCGCGAGGCGGGCGAAACGCCCGCCGGGCAGCACGATCTGCGTATCGCCGAGATCACGCGCCGAACGCGCTTCGCCGAGCACCCGTATGGCCTGCTCGCCGCCGCCGACCTGGGCGCGGCCGCCGGGGGAGTCCAGATTCAGCGAGCGCAGCTGCTGATTCACCTGGGCCGCGGTGACGCCCAGGGCCTGCATGCGCGCCGGATCGAGCTCGATGCGGATCTCGCGGCTGACGCCGCCGCCGCGCGACACCTGCGCCACGCCCTCCATGCTGAGCAGGCGCTTGTTGATGCTGTTGTCCACGAACCAGGAGAGCTGTTCGTCGGTGAGTGCGCTGGAGCTCACCGCGAAGATCCCGATCTGCTGGTCGATGTCGAGGCGCTGTACGACAGGCTCCTCGATGCCCTGCGGCAGATTGACGCGCACCTTGGCGACCGCATCGCGCACGTCCGCCACGGCGCGATCGATCGGGGTGCCGATGGCAAACTCGATGAAGATGCGTGACTGGCCCTCGATGGCGAGCGAGGTAATGCTGTTGATGTTGCCGATGCCGGCGACCGCCCCCTCGACCTTCTGCATGATCTGGGTCTCGATCTCCTGCGGCGAGGCGCCCGGCTGCGACACCAGTACTTCCACTCCCGGGAACGAGATGTCCGGATTGAGCGTCACCGGCAGCCGCACGAAGCCGACCACGCCCATAAAGAGCAGCACGGTGAACAGCACGACCGGGGTCACCGGGTGGCGGATGGCCCAGGCGGAAATGTTTTTCATGGCTCGCGGCCCTCTAGGACTTGCCGCCCGGCGCCGGGGCGACCTTCACCTCTTCGCCGTTGCGCAGGAAGCCCGCGGCGGTCGCGACGACGCGCTCCTTGCCGGTGAGGCCGTCGCT
Organism: uncultured Pseudomonadota bacterium; assembly: GCA_963727305.1. Taxonomy (GTDB): domain Bacteria; phylum Pseudomonadota; class Gammaproteobacteria; order Steroidobacterales; family Steroidobacteraceae; genus 13-2-20CM-66-19. Next base: position 666,423 of record CAVSFM010000016.1, on the reverse strand, counting down.
GATGACCGCGCCGGCATCGGTGACGCCGGAAACACGCACGGCATGGCGCTCGACCTTGTTGGCATCGTTGACGATCAGCACGTAGCTGCCGTTACTGTCGGCGAGCACGGCGGTCTCGGGCAGCACCGGCCGCTGCGCCTTGTCGACGATCACCTCGGCGCGCGCGAAGGCCCCCGGCCGCAGGGCCGGATCGGGCTTGAGCGTGATGCGGATGTCCCCGAGGCGCGTGGCAGGATCGATCACCGCACCCAGCAGACGCACCGCGCCGCTGAAGGGCTGGGTGATGCCGGTCAGGTACACCGTGGCGGGCTGACCCACCTTGACCCTGGCGAGGTCCTGTTCGGCGATCTGGCCGCGCATCTCCACCTCCCCGCCGCTCGCCACGCGAAACAGCGTCGGGCCCCCGGGGGCGGCGATCTGTCCCACCTCGGCACTGCGGGTGAGCACGGTGCCATCCACCGGTGCGCTGAGGCGCGTGCGCGCGAGGCGCGCCTCGGCCTCCGCGAGCTGCGCGGCGACCACCTTGACGTTGGCCGCATCGGTTACGGACGTGGCGCGGCGTTTCTCGATGTCCTCGGCCGACAGCGCGCCGGCCGCCTCGACGCCCTGGGCGCGCTTGTACTCGGCGGCCGACAAGGCCGCCTGCGCCTTCGCCTGCTCGAGCGATGCGGCGAGGCGGTTCACCTGCTGCACCATCACCGAGTCGTCGATCTTGGCCAGGATCTGCCCGCGCTTTACGTGGTCGCCCGCCTCGACGTACACCGCGACGATGCGTCCGGTGTCGCCCTCGTTGGCGATGGGCATGTCATAGCGCGCCTGGATGGCGCCGGTGAACGTGACATTCGCGGTCACCGGCTGCAGCGCCGGCACGATGACGGAGACGAGCGGAATGGCGCCGCGGTCGGCGAGGGGGGTCGGCGCGACCCGGGCGCCCCCGAGCAGCTTCCACGCCACCAACGCGATCACCACCAGCGCGACGATGGCGCCGATGACCGGCCATTTGATCCGGCGGCCGCGCGCCTGCAGGTCGGGCAGCGTCACCACGGGCTCCGGTGTGGGCAACCGCTCAGGGCCCGGGCGGTCGCGCCCGATCCACCTGACCCCCTCGGAGGTGTCGGCTGGCGGGTCGGGAAGTTGCTCAAGGTTCGTGCCCACAGCGAGGTTCCTTTGCTGACGGCCGACGGAGCAGGCCGGCTTGCTCGAATCGTCCTGAAGTCTAAACGTCCCACCGGCATTCTCGCGCCGGAAGCGCCAGGCGGACGCAGGCAGGCGACGGGCCGATCGCATGGCCCCGGGAATGGCGCCGGGGAAATCGACTCGGCCAATTTCTAACGGCCCCGCTGATCTGAGCTTCCCGGTCCGCCACTATCAGCTAAGTCCTTGGCCGGCCTGCCCATTCCCGTCGCGGGCGCGCATTGTAACGGAATGATTTGGCAGGCACACGCGCGGTTTGGGCGCGGCGCCAAAGGGCGGGTTTTTGGAGCGCCGGCACGCCCGGGTTTACCGCCCGGGCGAGCGGCGGCTGGTGCCGGCTCTCGGACTCGAACCGAGGACCTATCGCTTACGAAGCGATTGCTCTACCAGCTGAGCTAAGCCGGCACCGGGCCGCGAAGTCTACTCGACCGAGGCTAGCGCCGCATCCGGGGCAAACCTGGCTGGTCGGCGGACCCCCCGCTCAGAAGCTGTACGCCGCAAAGACCATGCCGTAGGTAAAATCCTGATGTCCTGCCGTACGCCTGCTCAGCTCCTTTGTTCGGCTGCGCCCACGCAGCCACGAAGCTGAGAATGAGGTGCTTGTTGACCGACCAGTCCGCGTACCAGTCAACCTCGTGCGCCGCCTGCTGGGAGGTGACCGCAGGTCCTAACGCATCAGGTCTCTGAAATTTGAAATCGTAGAAGATGAGTCCCGTTCCGAGTGACTCGATGGGTGTCGTGTGCAGGCGGACCTGCTGGGAAATCAGATTCGAGTTCGAAAGGAAATATTCACCGGCGATTTCGCCCTGCCACCAGGTGCCCCAGTCATAAAATCCGGTGGCCAGTCCATCGAAGCCTTCATTCTTTGCGGTCGAGGGGTTGTCGCCCTCGAAGAAGGCGTAGCGATATGACAGCTTCGGCTGCCACGGCGCGTCAAATTTATAGGCCACGAGCGCATTCCATGCGTAGGAGTCGAGCGCATTGCCATTGCTCTCCTTCGCGTACTCGAGCTCGAACGAGAGCTGTTTGAAATTTGGAATGGGCGCGGTGTAAGCCCGCAGGTCGTAAACGTGCATGCCGTTGCGTTGCGGCTCGTACTGATTCGCCTTCCAATAAAGGTAAGTTGCACCGAGCGTCGTGTCCTCGCCGATCGCATACTCGTAGTTAACGCCGTCGATTCTGTTTTGATTGAGCGACTCCGGCAGTTCGTTCCTTTCAAGATGGAACACCTCGAGGGTGTTACCGCCGGTCTTCAGGCGCCCCACGATGGCGAATTTCCAGGCCTTGCGCGCGTTGGTCCAGTAGCCGCCGCGCGACCCACCTTCTGATGCGCCATCCCACAGCAGCATGCCGTGACCAATTTTATATTGGGTGCTGCCCACGGTGACATCCAGGGCGTCCTCGCCGAGCGACGACAGGCTGTTTCCCGAGCGCCAGCCGATATAAAGGTCTTCCACGTCGAAGGAGTTCGCTGAGCCACCAACCGTAGGGGGCGGAGCATTGTAGGTGCGCTCGCCCACAACACTTGCCTTACCATAGATTTGCGAAGAGTCCCCGAGCGTGTATACACCACTGATCGCTGGCTTGACCGATCCCTCGGACCAGTTGTCGCTGAGATTACCGGAGGGGTCATCGGGTTTCGGATTCTCATACAGCGAGTTGGAGAAGCCGAACGTGCCCCAGGTGGCATCGAAGTTGAATGTCCAATCGATTCCGGCGGGTAAGCCGGGCGGCTTGACTTCCGGCGCCTCCGGCTCCTCGCCGAAGGCGGGTGCTGCGGAAAGTGCAAGCAACATCGCAGCTGCAAGTGCGGTTCGACTGCTGGCGGAGAGCGGGCACATAGTCGGACTCCTTGTGATCATGTTTGAGCTGGCACGTCGGTGGCATTCAGGCAATCGTGCTGGCCGCGCCAAGAGATGCACGATCCGCCGTCTGCAGCGCCTTGCGCTTTGCAGCCGCTTCCATCGAACCGATAAAGAATGGATACAGCGGCACGCTGATCAGCAGGGCCACCAGCGCGTACACTACGGTCTTAGGATCACCGCCGATGACAGCCCACAGGCAATACACGACGGCGGCAAGCGCAATCCATTTGTAGCGAAGAAACGTAGTTCGCGGCAGTTGCAGGTCATAGATCACCTTGACGATCGCGACTGCGGAGTAGATGTAAGGCACGACAATGAGAATGACCGCAAGATCCACGATACGATTGAACTGACCGGCCAAAGTCGGTGACATCGTCGCAAACAGCACGATCGTCATCAGCACCGCCACAATGAGGAGCCCGCGACCGGGAACCCCATTTCGATTCAGATGCGCGAAGGTGCGCGGAAACATGCCGTCATCCGCAGCGGCCTTGGCCGATTGTCCGACGAGCAGCATCCAGCCGCCGAGCGATCCCACGGATTTCAGAATCGCGCATACGCTGATGATGATTGCTCCGGGAGCGCCGATCACGAGGCGCGCCGCTTCGGCAAACGGCGCGTGCGCCGTGCGCAGTTCCTCATTCGGCAGAATGCCCATGATGACAGTCGAGCTCAGCACGTACACGACCGCGGCAAGACCGAGACCTATGAGTGTCGCGAGCGGAACATTGCGTTTCGGATTCTCGATGACACCGGCCGAAACAGTGGCGCTCTCGATCCCCATGTAAGCCCACAACGCCATCGAGGCCGCGCGCGAGATCGCGTGCAGATTCGAATCGCCGCTCACGTTCCAGCCGGACATGAAGGTCGTCGGGCTGAACCAGTGCCAGCCGAGGAGAGCGATGGCAAGTATCGGGATCAGTGCAAGCGCCATCGTCCAGGTCTCGAGCGCGCCAATCACACGCGGCCCCAGAATGTTGGCAAAGGTGAGTATCCAGATGAGCGCTGCTGTTGCTAACACGCCCGCGGCTGGGACGCGGAGTGAGGGAATGAGCTCGGCCAGATATCCCACCGCCGCCACCGCGATCGCAATGTTCCCGATCCAATTGCCGAACCAATAGACATAGTTGGTCTGAAAGCCCGCGTAAGGGCCGAGGAAGTCGCGTGCGTATGCGTAGGGCCCGCCCTCCTGGGGATTGAGCTCGCCCAGCTTTGCGAACACGAGGCCGAGCGCAGCCACGCCCGCGGTCGCAATGACCCAGCCGAAGATGGCGATCCCGCCGACGAGGGCAAGATTCACCGGCAGCAGGAAAACTCCCGTACCGATCATATTGCCGGCCACAAGCATCGTGGCCTGAGGCAGCGACATCTTGCGACCGGTCGGCGCCATTTACTTGCCGCGGCGTTTTTTCGCAGCTGCCTTGAGACACTGGATGTAGTGAGTCCCATCACGATTCTCAACGCCATGCGTGTCGTGTCCGAATCCGGGGAAACGTTGATCCCAGGCCCACAGCGCCCGCAGGTAACCGAGGTATGGACCGTCATCCGCGCCGGTTTGCTCGCCCGGCATCAGCATGGGGATTCCCGGTGGATAAGGCACAACGCTGGTCGCAAGCACCCGATTCGCCAAATCCTGGAGCCGCACGTGCTCGATTTCATCGCGCACCAAATGCTGGTACGCGGCACTCGGCGTCATTACCGGTGTCGGCAGAGTCGAGAACGCTGCCGCCAGCCAATGAGTTTGCCGTGACTCGCGTAGTTGCGCGAACATCTGATCGGCGAGATCGCGCAATCCGAGCTCACCATAGGTCTGCGGATAATTCACCGCGAGGTCCGGCAGCACTTGTGCAACCGGAACGTTGTTATCGTAGTCACGCTTGAATTCAAGCAGCGCGTTCAACAGCGTGCCCCATTTCCCCTTGGTGATGCCGATCGAAAACAGGACGAGAATCGTGAAATCCGTAGTCTTCTCGACTTCGACACCGCGATAGTGCAGATACGAGGTCACGAGACTCGCCGGAATGCCGCGCTTGTCCAGGCCGCCCTTGTCAGCGACCCCGGGAGTCAAGATGGAAACTTTGATCGGATCCAGCATGCAGTAATCGTCTTCGAGATCCCCGAAGCCATGCCAGGTTTCGCCCGGGTGCAGCACCCAGCAATTCGGATCTGTGGCAAGCCAATCCGCGGACGCGTCTTCGAAGCGGATTTTCCTGGCAGATTTGCCGCTCTTCAACACGTTTGCGTTCCAGGTATTGAAGAACCATTGCCCTTTCTCAGCGAACTGCCGATGAACGCGGCCCATCGTCTGCCGGAACGACACTGCCTCCTGGATCGCCTCGTTGGTCAGCGTTGGACCGCCCGGCCCATCCATCATGGCGGCCGTGATGTCGTTCGAGACGATGATCGGATACAGCGGCGACGTCGACGCCTGCATCATGTAAGACTCATTGAACCGCGAGTGCGGAATAGCGCCGCGTCCGTCCCGAATATGTAGGAACGATGCCTGCGACAGCGCAGCCAAGAGCTTGTGGGTGGAGTGCGTAGCGAACACCGTCGGACCTTTGTGATCCTTGGGGTCACCATACATGGCGAAGCGGTCGCGGTAGAGCGGGTTGAAGCGCGCGTAGGCGTACCAAGCTTCGTCGAAGTGGATGCGGTCAACGCTTGGATCGAGCAGCTCTTCTACGCGCCGTGCGTTGTAACAAAGGCCGTCGTATGTCGAGTTTGTGATGATCGAGTGAACGGCGCGCGTGTCGACCCCCCTTTGTACCAGGGGATTGGCCTTGGTTGCGGCCGCGATCGCGGCCTTGCCGAGCCGCTCGGGCGGAATGGGACCGATGATGCCGTAGCGATTGCGCAGTGGGACAAGATAAGTCGGAATGCCGCCTGACATCACGAGACTGTGTTCGATCGATTTATGGCAATTGCGGTCGCACAGCGCAATCTGATCGCGGGCCACGGCGGCCAGGAAGATCACGCGATTGGACATCGACGTGCCGTTCGTGACGGAATAAGTGCGATGCGCACCGAACACTCGCGCCGCATATTTTTCGTGCTCGCCCATGGGGCCCGTGTGATCAAGCAGGGAACCCAGGCTCCCGACGCTTATAGAAAGATCGGAGCGCAGCATGTTCTCGCCGAAATAGTCGAAGAAGATTCGACCGATCGGCGATTTCAGAAACGCGGTGCCGCCCTGATGGCCCGGCGTATGCCACGAGTACTCATACTCCTGACTGAACTTCATGAGCGCGCCGGCGAGCGGCGGCAACATGACGTTCAGGTAACGACGCACGGCCGCCGCGACACGCCCGCCCACGAACGCCGCCGTGTCCTCGAGCGTCCAGACGTACTCATCGACCATCTCCATCACCGCGACGGGAATGGCAGAAGCTTCACCGCGCTCGGCCAACAAGAAGATGGGTATCTTGTCGTTGCGCGAGCGCACGTACTCCAGCAAGGCTCGAGCCCGTGCGTGATTCTTGTCGTCCCCCAGCGTCCAGTCGAGCAGCACGGCATGGATTCCGGAGTCCGAGGTGATCACCGACATGCCATCCTCGGCAGAGGTGGCTTCGATCACCTCGATCGCGCGGCCCTTCATCTCCTCCACCAGCGCGCCAGCGGCACGACCTTCTGCTGTTGGCGTGCCGAGCTCATCGTCCACTATGAGGGCACGCATGCTCCATCGCTTGATGCTTCGCTCGATCATTTCAGCTACTCCTCAGATTGCGCCGCGCCGCGCGCGCCTGTCCTTCCATTGCAGTCCACCGACCCGGCGGGTGAGTCATTGCTGGACCACATTCCAGAGAAAGAACGACTGCGTTTGGTCGTTGAACTCGCCGAACCACTTCGTATAGAGCCCGCGAAATTCCGCGGACGAATAGAGCTGACTGAGCGTGCGATCGACGAGCAGGCGGAAATCTTCGTCGTTGCGCGCCAGCGCGAGCGCCAAAGGTTCGCGGGTGAATACGCGATCGAGAACGACGAGATCGGTGCTGGTCGCCCGATCCATTGCGCCGAGAACGAGGGCACGATCGCCGAAGAACAGATCGACCTTGTGATCGCGTAGCAGCTGCAATCCGGTCTTGTAGTCAGGCACCGGGACCGCTTTTCGCGCCGATCTCCAGCGCGGCAATTCGGCTCGCCAGCCAGGTTTCCGTCGTCGTTCCTGTCACGACGGCAACCGACGTGCTGCTCAATGTCTTTGCAGCCGGTGAACCGCGCCACACGACATGGGAAGTTACGGTGTAAGTGAGCGCGTCGCGTAGCGAGGCCGCTGCATCGGCACGCAATACCGCGCGAGTGCCACCCGGAAAGGTGGGAATCGAGAACGACACTTCTTCTCGGCGCGCCAGGGTCACGCTGGTCGGTGCGCACAGGAGATCGATCGATCCGTCCTGCACCGCGCTCAGGCGGTTTGCGAACGCGACCGGCACCCAGTCGACAGCAAGCGGTGCACCCCCAAGTTGTTTCTGCACTGCGCCGGCTATTCGATTGCAAAGAGCGATCGAATAGCCGTCGGCGCCGCCGGCTTCGGTTTTGTACGCGAACGGAGGAGTATCGGGGAGATAACCGAGCTTTATATGGCCCGTCTGCCGAATGCGATCCAGTGTTGTTGCCGCCGATGCTGGAGTCGCAGCGACGAAGGTGAGAGACATGGCGAGCGCTGCGATGAACGCAAGCGACGCCCGTAAGCCTCCAGAAATTGCGTTTCGGTGGATCTGCATGATTGTTCTCCTTTCGTGGGGTTACGCTTGCGCCAGTCAGGCTGACTTCGCGGGGGCTCTCGCTGCAGTTGCAGTCGAGAAGCGGGGTGCGATGAACCCCCAAATGATGTACGTGATGCCAAGCACAAGCATGCCGCCGAGCACCGCGTCTTTACCCGAGGCGTAAAGTGCAAAAACGCTGTACCCCATCGCGATCAACGCCAGAAAGACGTTGCGCCGGTAGACGTTCGGCGCCACCTGCGCGGTCTTCATCATCACGATGAGCGCCGACAGCGCGATCACGTACGGGATGACGTTGGTCACGACTGCCAGATTGACGAGCACACTGAACTGCTCGCTGAGTGACGGCGAGATCGTCGACAGCGCCAGTAACGTTTGCACCACGCCGAGCACGATCATGCCCGTGATCGGTGCCCCTAAGCGATTCACTTTGGAGAAGAATGCCGGGAACATGCGCTCTTCCGCCGCTGCCTTGCCGGTCTGTGCGATGGTGAATTGCCAGCCCAGAAGCGAGCCCAGGCAGGCGAGCACGGCGAGCGCCATGATGACCTTGCCGATAAGCGGATTGAACATGTGTTCATAGGCGAGCCCGAACGGGCCGGTTGAGTCAGCCAGTTCCTTGTTCGGGACGATGCCCTGGATTACGGTCGTAGAGAGTATGTAGACGACAGCGGCGCCGAGTGTGCCGAACAGGCAGGCAAGCGGGACGTCGCGCTTGGGATTCTCCACGGCCGCTGAGTTTTGGGCCGCGGACTCCATGCCGAGGAAGGCCCACAAAGTGAGCGAAATGCTCGAGCCCATGCCCTTGGCGATGCTGAGGCCCTGCGGATTCCACGCCGCGGAGAAAGTATCTTTGCTGAACCAGAACCAGCCGATCAGCGAAATGGCACCGACCGGAATGATGACGCCCCACACGGTGATCGAACCGATCTTGCCGGTAACGCTCGGTCCGCCGAAGTTCGCGACCGTCGTGAGCCACAACAACGCAATGACACTGACGCACGTTGCCACGGGCGTTGCCGACATCCCCGGGAAGAACGTTGCGAGATAGCCCACGGCCGAGATCCCGATGGCGACGTTGCCGATAGCCAGGGAGAGGAAGTACAGGAAGAACACCTGGAAGTAGCCGTCCTTGCCGTACGCGTCTTCCGCGTACGCCGCCATACCGCCGGGACGCTGGTTGAAGATACCTGCCTGCGCGAAGCCGTACGCGATCGCCATCGATCCGACGGCCGTCACTATCCACGACAACAGCGAGATCGCTCCCACCTGCGCCATATTGGTCGGCAGCATGATGATGCCAGAGCCCATCATGTTGACGGCCACGATGAACGTGAGCTGGATCAAGTTCATCTTCTTCTGTGTTGGTTCTTGCATAATGCTTCTCCTTCATCCCCGGTGTGGACTCACTCGCGTACCACGTATGTGTAGAACTTGATGCGGCCGTCTTCCTGCTCCTGATACACGCCCTGGACTTCGTAATTGAAGCCGGGAAAACGGTGCATCATGACTTAGTGCTCGAAGCGGCCACCGCCCTCTTTATGCAGTAGATATGGTAGGAACCTTGGCGCTCTTCGGTGCCTTCGACCTCTTTTGCGAATCCGGGGAAGCGATGTCCGTACTCCAGCAAGGTGCGCAGGTACGTCAGCCAAGGCCCGTCGGCGCTACCTACGTTCTCTCCCGGCATGACGATCGGAATGCCCGGTGGATAGGGAATCACGCCCACCGCGACGACCCGACCGGCCATCTCGGCGAGCGGCACCTTCTCGACATCGTTAGACATCAGACGCTGGAATGCGCGGCGCGGCGTCATATCAGGCTTAGGCAACGTGGCATAAGCCTGCGCTTGCCAGTGTCCCTGCCGGCTCTTGCGCAGGTGCGCCCACATGTCATCCCCAAGATCCTTCAGGCCCTTACCGGCGTAGCGATCCGGCGCGGCTGCGACCACCGCGGGCACAACCTCGGCAAGTGGCGCGTTGCGGTCATAGTCGACTTTGAAGTCAAGCAATGTATTGAGTAGCGTGCCCCACTTGCCCTTGGTTACGCCCATAGAAAAGAGAAAGAGCACCATGTGGTCGGTCGTGCGCGAGGGCACGATGCCATGGTGAGTGAGATAGGCAGTTACGATGTCCGCCGGAATGCCCGTGTCGTCCAATTGTCCATCGGTCTTCATACCAGGACAGACGATGCCGAACTTGATCGGATCAAGCATGCACCAACCATCCGGCAGGCCCTCGAAGCCGTGCCAGCTCTCCTCGGGGTGCAGCACCCAACAATTTGGGTCCGTGGCGAGCAGTTCGGCGGGCGCCTGATGAAACGGAATGCGTTTGCCGCTCTTCGGGTCGCGCACCTCTTCGGCATTCCACGGCGCGAAGAACCAATCCTTTTTCGCCAGGAATTCCTGCCGGATGCGCGCGACCGCCAGGCGGCAGGCGACAGCCTCATCGATGCTTTCCTGCGTGAGTGACTGTCCGGCCGGGCCATCCATCATCGCAGCCGCGACATCGTTTGAAGCAATCAGCGCATAGAGCGGTGAAGTACTCGCTTGCGAACAGTACGCTTCGTTGAAGCGGCCGTGATCGATCGCGCCGCGGCCATCGCGAATGTGAATGAAGGAGGTTTGCGAAAGCGCGGCGAGTAGCTTGTGCGTCGAATGGGTCGCGAAAACCGTCGGGCCATCTTGCGGGTGCGTATCTGGGCTGCCGCGCATGGCGTAACGGTCGCGATACAATGGATTGAAGCGCGCGTACCCATACCACGCTTCGTCGAAATGAATACGATCGACGCTCTTTGCGAGACGCGCTTCGGCTTCGACCGCGTTGTAGCACATGCCATCGTACGTGCAGTTGGTCAGCACCGAATAAACTGCACGCTTGTGGCCTGTCGCTTTGGCCAGGGAATTACCGGCTATGGCTTTCTCGATCGCCGCCGGCTCGAGTTGCTGCGGCGGAATCGGACCGATGATGCCGTAGCGATTGCGTGTCGGCATGAGGAATACCGGGATGCCGCCGGTGAGCACGAGACTTTGCTCAATGGACTTGTGGCAATTGCGATCGCACAACGCGATCTCCTCGTCGCCGACGCACGCTGACATGATGGCGCGATTGGATGCCGAGGTGCCGTTCAGTACCGAGTAGGAGCGATGCGCACCGAAGACACGCGCCGCATAACGTTCGCTCTCGCCGACGGGCCCGGTGTGACCCAGCAACGAGCCAAGCGCGCCGCGCTCGATGCCCATGTCGGTGCGAAACAGATTTTCGCCGTAGAAGTCGAAAAACAGGCGGCCGATCGGCGACTTCAGGAATGCAACGCCGCCTTGATGACCAGGTGCCGCCCACGAGTATTCGCGTTCACGGTCGTAGCGCGCCAACGCTGCGGCGAACGGCGGCAACAGTTCGGCAAGGTAACGCTCCATCGATGCCTGCAAACGACCGGCGATGAAGGACGCCGTGTCATCAAGTATCCAAATGAACTCATCGGCCAAGGTCGCGACTTCAACGCTGACCGAGCCGGCAAGGTCGCGGCTAGCCATCAGAAAAATGGGCACCTTGCTGTTGCGTTTCCGCACCGCGCGTAATACGTCGGTCGCCTGTGCGTGACTGCTGGGATCGTTGCGCCCTTGCGTCCAGTTGAGCAGGATGCAGTGAATGCCGGAATCGGATACGACCGTCGCGAGGCCGTCTTCGAACGACATGGCTTGCACGACGTCGACGTTGCGCGCCCGCAATTCTGTGACAAGTGCATGCACGCTACGCGCGGCGGCGTTGGTTGCCCCGGCCAGCGCACTGTCGACAATCAGGGCGCGGCGAATAAGTGGGCCGGCTCCAGTGCGTTGCATCATGATGACTCCTCCATTGAGATGGCTTGTTACATGCGAGCGCCGGCTTCATCAGTCCGGTTATCAAACGGGAAGCGGCCTGCCCCTGCAATAAGTAAATATACAGCGGGGGCCTGCACAACGGCGCACATTCAGAACCTAACTGTCGGCACCGCGAAGATCGCAGCCAACGCTGCGGCGAACATCGCCGCCAAAACAATTGGTAGCACCAGCCCGTCGAGCTTCACTCGAGCTACCAGCAGCTGACGTCGGGTCGCTCGTGGGCCGCACAGACTCACGTCAGGTGGAGTGCAGCCCAGACAGTCTGTTCAGGGCGTGTAGAGGCGGCAATGGGACCTTGGGACAATGAGCGCATCACGAGCGCGGTCGTCACGGTGAGTGTGGGATGCCGACGTGACGGGCTGCTTACATGTCAGCGCGCATCCGCCGCCTCAACAGTGGGAACGATGGATGGTGGCGTCACGGCAGCCACCCGCCACGTCGTGGGCAGCGCGGCTGTACCGCTCTAGGTAAAGCTGGGGCAGCGCGGCTATACCGCTCTAGGTAGCGTTGCGGGCAGCGCGGCTGTGCCGCTCTAGGTAAAGTGTGCCAAATGCTGCTGGCACAATCTCGCGTAAATAGTCGTTTCTGAACTGGCGGCGCATGCGAATGCGCTGCTCCACCAACTGAGCCTGTCCGAGGCTCTCGCCACGGCAAGCCGCGCATTTCTACATTTTCTTGCGCAGCCTTATCACCAGATCGATGCCCGCCACTTCGGTTCCCGGGGGCGGTGAGGGGAGGCGGCTGAATTCGACCGCCGGTACCGGGACGTCGATCAGCGCCCCGGTGGAGAGGTCGTGGAAGTGGTAGTGCGGCTCGACGTTGGAATCAAACCACGCCCGGGAACCGTCCACCGAAAGCTGCCGGATGAGGCCCCGGCCGGCGAACAGATTGAGCGTGTTGTAAACCGTGGCCTTGGAGACCCGCGTCCCGTGCACGCGCAGACTCGCGAGAATCTGCTCGGCGGACAAGTGCTGGGGCGAGGACAGCAGCAGCGTGGCGATGCGCACGCGCTGTGCGGTGGGGCGGATGCCGCAATCAGCCAGGCGCCGCTCGCAGCGCTGCGGGTCGGCATTGGCCGACGGGGACGTGAATTCCATGCCCTATTATACGGTCGTTCAGTTAAAAGACTACGTGCGGTCCGCCCGGAAAACACTGAGCTTCAGGGGGCCTTGGGGGCGGGCTCCGGGGGCGCCGCGGCGCCCAGGTTGGCGGCCAGGAACTCGCGTGAGCTTGCGATACAGCGTGAGGCGCATCTCCGGGTGCAGCAGGCTGTGTTCGCCATCCTTGATCACCACCAGCTCATTCTTCACGCCACTGCGCGTGAGCGCCTTGGTCATGGCCTGACTCTGGTCGACCTGCACCGTGAAGTCTTCCTCGCCGTGCACCAGCAGCACCGGTACCTTGACGCGGTCGGCGTGCAGCACCGGGGATTCGGCAGGTCGTCTCAGGCCGCCGTCAGCTTGCCCTGCAGGTGCTGGGCCAGCTGCGCGATGGTGGGGAAGTCGAACAGCTCGGTGAGGTCGACCTTGCCGGGATACTCGCGATCGATCTGTTCGTGGATCTCGATCAGCTTGAGCGAGCTTGCGCCGACCTCGAACAGGTTGTCGTGGATGTCGAGCCGCTTGCCGGGCAGCGCCGCATCGCAGATCGACTTGAGCTTCTCCTCGATCTCGTTGCGTGACTTCGACTCCGGCGAGGTGCGCGCACTGCGCAGCGCCGCGAGCTCCTGCAGTTCGGCGTCGAACTCGCCCTCGACATAGCCCTCGGCCAGCATGTGCCGCTGCACTTTGCCGCTGGTCGTCTTTGGAATGCGCTTGACGGGCACCACCTCGGCCACCTCGAGCCCGGACTGCTCGTTGATCAGGCGGGAGGCCTGCGCCGCGAGCGGCAGGAAGTCCTCCATGCTGCCGCGGTGGAGCACGAACACGACCAACTGCTCGGTCTGCGCCCCCCGCGGCAGCGCGCCCGCGGCGACCACCTTGCCGAGCTCCAGGCCCGGTGCGCGCTGCGCGAGCGCCTCCAGGTCGTGCGGGTAGTAGTTCTGGCCGTTGACGAAGATGATCTCCTTCGCGCGTCCGGAGATGTACAGCTCACCCTGATGGAACAGGCCCAGGTCCCCGGTGCGCAGCCAGCCATCGGCGCTGAAGGCGGCCGCATTCGCCGCCGGGTCCTCGAAGTAACCGCGGGTCACGTTCTCCCCCGTGATGTGCACGTGGCCGATGCGGTCCTCGGGCAGCTCGCGATCCACCTCATCCGTGATGCGCACGCGGCAGTAGGGGATCGGCCGGCCTTCGGAGACCAGCACCACCGCGTCGCGCTCGGCGGCGGCGACCGTCTCGACCGGGGTGCCGGCGGTCATGCGGTGGCGATTGAGGGTCAGCGTGCGCAGCGGCGCCCCGGGCTCCGGGAAGCTCACCGCGAGGGAGGCCTCGGCCAGGCCGTATACCGGGAACATCGCCTGCCGCGAGAGTTTCGCCGGCGCCATGCGCCCGAGGAATTCCTCGCACAGCTCCACCGAGATCGGCTCGGCCCCGTTGAAGATCAGGCGCACGGCCGACAGGTCCAGCCCCTCCACCGTGCGCTCGCCCAGCACCTTCAGGTAGTGCTTGTAGCCGAAGTTCGGCGAACACAGGATCGTCGCCCGCACGCGCGCGGCGAGCGTCAGCCACAGGAGCGGCCGGCGCACGAAGAGCTCCGTGGGCATCAGGTGCGCGTGTACGTGGTTGGCGAACATGACCAGGTGAAAGCCGATGAGGCCCATGTCGTGCGTGAGCGGCATCCACGAGAGGCTGACGTCGTCCGCGCCGAAGTGCGCCACTTCGGTCGAGCCGCGCGTGTTGGCCAGGAGGTTGGCATGCGTGAGTACGACGCCCTTCGGCTCGCTGGTCGAGCCGGACGAGAACTGGATGAAGGCGGTGTCCGAGGGGGCCACCTTCTGCACACTGCCGGCGCGCGAGATGTCATCGAGGTTGTCGACGAGAAAGGTGCGTGCTGCGAGCTGGGTGAAGAGTTCCGTCTCGCCGGCCGAGGCGGCGAAGGTGCCGAGGCGCTCGAGCGTGCGCTTCTCGGCGTACAGGTAGGGTGAACCCAGGCGGCGCGCGATGCGCAGCATCTTGTGGCGGTGTTCGTCGCTGATGCCGAGCGCCACCGGCACCGGCACGATGCCGCCGAGGATCGCCGCCCAGAAGGCGTCGATGAACTGCTCATTGTTGTTCAGGAACAGGATCAGCTTGTCGCCGCGGCGCGCGCCGAGGCGCTGCAGGTGATAGAGGATGCCGACGGCGCGCTCGTAGAGCTCGGCGAAGGCCACCTGGCGCGTGTCGTTCTCACCCTCCAGGTAAGTGATGCTGCGGTCGACCCCGCGGTTGGCATCCATGAGCTCGATCAGTGTCTTGACGTTTGGGGTCACCGGCGTTCCAGTCGCATGTACAAGGGGTGGCGGGTGCGCAGGTTGATCTGCGCCTCGAGTTCGAGCGGCTTATCGGGCACGTAGCTCAGGCGGTAGCGGCGGGCCACCTTGTACAGGTGCATGAGCATCTCAAACACCGCGACCGTCTCGCCGATGCAATGGCGCGGGCCGGCCGCAAAGGGCATGTAGGCGAAGCGCGGCCGCTCGGCTTCGTGCTCGGGCGCGAAGCGCTCCGGGTCGAAGCGCTCCGGCTCGCGCCAGAACTGCGGATGCCGGTGCAGCAGGTACAGCGGCAGCAGCACGTTGCTCTTGGCGGGCACGGTGAAGCCGCCGAGCACGTCCGCCTCGATCGTGCGGCGCGACAGCAGCCATCCGGGCGGGTAGAGCCGCAGCGACTCGTTCACCACCTGCTGCGTGTAGGTGAGGGCTTCCATCTGCGCAAGACTCGGGGCTGCGTATTCCGGGGCCGCATCGAGCTCCGCCTGCAGCCGCGCGAGCACCTGCGGGTGCTGCGAGAGCAGGTACCAGGTCCAGTTCAGGCCGCTCGCGGTGGTTTCATGGCCGGCGACGATGAGCGTCATCACCTCATCGATGAGCTCGCGCTCGGGCATCGGCTCGCCCGACTCCTTGTCGCGCGCCGCGAGCAGCATGGCGAGGAAGTCGAAGTGCTCGGCCGGCTCGCTGCGCCGGCGCGCGATCACCTCGGCGACCAGGCGGGTGAGGGAGCGGAACTTGTAGGCGAACTGCAGATTGCGCCCCGACTCCTTGGTCACGAGCTCGAACGGATTGCCGCCGAGCTTCTGGGTCAGCCGGTCCAGGTCGGTGCCGAAGATCGAGCGCAGCACGATCTCGAGCGTGAGCTCGCTCAGCTCGTCGGTGAGGTTCAGCAGCTCGCCGCGCGCGCACAGCGCGTCCCAGCGCGCCATGAAGCGCTCGTTGACCTCGGCGATGAGGCCTGCGAAGCGCGTCACCAGGCGCCGATGGAAGAACGGCTGCATCATGTAGCGCTGGCGCTTCCACAGCTCGCCCTCGCTCGTCATGATTCCCTTGCCGAGCAGGATCTTCACCCGATCGAGGCCCAGGCCCTTGGTGTAGTTGCGGTGGTTCGACACCAGCACCCGCTTGACATCGTCCGGGTGGTGAATGACATAGGTATAAGATGCGCGCGCTGGCACAAACACGCGGTACGTGTCGCCATGGCGGGCGAACAACTCGACCATCCGCTCCAGGGAGTCATCCGTGGAGCCGACGTCGAATTGGAGCTCTGACTCAGGAGGCTCGGACTTCGAGGGCGCGGCGGCGGTCATGCAAGCTGTTGAAAGCCAAACTTTAATCTTATATCACACGGACCTGCGGGGTCAGTGGCCGGAGCCTGACGCCCGGGCGCTCGCGGCGCGGCTGCCGTACCTGAAGCGCCTCGCCGTGTCGGGCGCCTCCGAGGCCGCGCGCGCCTCGCTCGCGGGGGTGGCGCTCGCGCTGCGCGCGCTCACGCGCGTCACCGGCAAGCCGGTACGGGCCGCAGAACTCACGTTCAGCGCGCAGCAGAAGCCGCAGCTGGAGGGCTGCGCGGCGGATTTCAGCATCGCGCATTCCGGGCCTTACGTCGGCTGCGCGGCGCTGCGCGGCGGCCGCGTGGGGCTCGATCTGGAGTTCGGCGGCGATGCACGGCTGCAGGACTGGGTGGCACGTGAGGCGGTGGTCAAGGCCGCCGGCCTCGGGGTGCGTGCCCTGAACGAGGTGCGGCTGACGGACGCGGTCGCGCACTGCCGTGGTGCGACCTGGCACGCCCGCACGCTCGCGCAGTTTCCTGGCGCCGCGGCCTGCGCGATGACGAGCGTGCCGGTGCAGGCCGTGGTGGCGGCGGCGGTGCCCCTTGCGGAGCTGTTTGCGCGCATGAGCGAGGACGGCGAGCTCAAGAACACCATCTACCGCACCACCACGCGCTCCGGGCGGCGGATGACGCCGGCGCGCCGGCTGCTCTACCGCATGGTCGTGCCGCTGGGCTACGGACTCATCCGGCTGTGGTGGCTCGGGGCACGCGTGGTGCGGGTGCTCGGCGTCGAGCACCTGGAGGCGGCGCTCGCGCGTGCGCCCTCGCTGGTGCCGTGCTACTGGCACCAGCACCAGCTCTACTGCGGCAAGTTCCTGGTCGAGCAGCGCGCGCGTGGCCTCACGGTCGGCTGGCTGATCAGCCCGTCCGTGGACGGCGAACTCGGCGCCATGCTGGTGCGCCGTTTCGGCGGGGCGGTGATCCGCGGTTCCTCGACCCACACCGGGGCCCGTGCGCTGCGCGATTATTACCAGGCGCTCGTCAAGGACAACGTGTCCCCGGTCATCACGCCCGACGGGCCGCGCGGGCCGCGCTTCAAGTTCAAGCCCGGGGCGCTGCTGCTCTCGCAGATGTCCGGGCGGCCGATCCTGCCGATGGCGTATGCCGCCTCGCGCGCGTGGCTCATCAAGTGGGACAAGTTCGTCATCCCGATGCCGTTCTCGCGCATCGTCATCGCCATCGGTGAACCGGTTTACGTGCCGCGCGTGACCGATCCGGCGGCGTTCGGGAAACTGCAGGTGGAGATGGCGCAGCGCCTGCGGGAGCTGTTCGCTGCCGCGCGGGCCGCGCTGAAGGCAGGGTAGGGACGTCGTGCGCGGCCCGTTCGGCCGATCGACGCCAGGCCGGGTTCCGGATTCTGTAAAGTCGATGAACCCGAATCCGAACAGGGTCTTAGCTTGTGTTCCTTCAGCAGTGTGCGAGAATCGGCCGCAAGCGCTTAATAAATCGCGCGGACAAGTCTTCAACTCCGTGACGGGACGCCGCGTCAGGAATTCGACAAATTGGGTAGGCTGCGCGACGGTTTCCTGGGAGGCACGGCTCAATGACCACTCCGCCGCCGGATAAACCGGCGGACTTTACCGCCTCAGACATCCTTGCGGCGGACGCCTGGACTGGCCGCACTCCCAAGCCGGTCCTGGGGATGGACGTGGTCTGCACCAAGATCGCGGTCGACTTCCAGAACATGCGTCGCGAGGGCGTGGACGAGTGCCTGAAGCGCAATCTGGAGCTGCTGCGCGGCGCGAGCGGTGCCGACTGCGCCTTTCTCATCGCACTCACCCCCGATGCGCTGCAGATCAGCGAGGTGCAGGCGGCGCGCAGCGCCTTCGCACAGTGCCGCCCCGAGGCACTCGGTGGCACCTCGCTCGAGGCCTTCCCATGGCTGCGCACGCGCCTCGAGCACCTGCGGCTCTCGGAGTTCCGCGACACCTCCAGTCCGCGCAAGGAGCAGGCTGCGGAAGCGGCACGCTTCGCGGAGCTGCAAATCGGCTCGGCGCTCCTCGTGACGCTGCGCATCCAGAACAAGCCCGCCGGGTTCCTCGGACTGGCGCACACGCTGCCGCGTGGTGCCTGGGACGTGAACCAGCAGCTGCTGATGAAGCTCATCGGCACGAGCCTCGCCACCGGCCTGGATCGCATCCGCACCGAAGCGCGCCTCGCCAAGCTCGAGGAGCGGACCAACCTCTTCCAGGCCGCCGCGAACGACGGCCTGTGGGACTTCGACGTCGAGAGCAACGAAGTCTATTTCTCGCCGCGCTGGAAGGCGATGCTCGGCTACGGCGACGAGGACATGCGCGGCTCGCCCGACTGGCGCTCGCTGGTGCATCCGGATGACCTGGCGCGCGTGCAGGCGGCGATCCGCGATCACGTCGCCGGCAAGACGCCGATCTTCGAGAGCACGCACCGCATGCGCCACCGCAACGGCGAGTGGCGCTGGGTCATCAGCCGCGCCACCGCACGGGTGGACAAGCACGGGCGCCTGCTGCGCCTGGTGGGCGTCGAGCTCGATATCACCGAGCGCAAGCTGTACGAGGAGGCGCTGTTCCGCGAGAAGGAGAGCGCGCAGATCACGCTGCAGTCGATCGGCGATGGCGTCATCACCACGGACGCCAGCTCGATCATCGATTACATCAACCCCGTGGCCGAGGAGCTCACCGGCTGGCGGCTCGAGGATGCGATGGGGCGCCCGGTGGAGGAGATCTTCCGCGCCTTCCACGAAGAGACCTGCGAGCCGCTCGAGAACCCCCTGTCGGTGGCCATCCGCCGCATCCGCCCGATCAAGTCGGTGCGCCCGATGCTGCTCATCCGCCGCGACGGCAACGAGCTGTACGTCGAGAGCACCGCCGCCCCGATCCGCGACGGCCACGGTCACGTGGGCGGTGGCGTGCTCGTGTTCCACGACGTGAGCGAGTCGCGCGAACTGAACCGCCGCCTCTCCTACCACGCGAGCCACGACCTGCTCACCGGGCTCGTCAACCGGCGCGAGTTCGAGAGCCGCCTCGAGCGGGCGCTGAAGAGCGCCAAGGCGCGCGAGGCCTCCTACGCGCTGTGTTACCTCGACATCGACCAGTTCAAGATCGTCAACGACACCTGCGGGCATTCCGCCGGCGATGCGCTGCTCGGCCAGGTGGGTGCGCTGCTGAAGTCCAAGGTCCGCTGGCGCGACACGCTGTCGCGCCTCGGCGGCGACGAGTTCGGCATCCTCCTCGAGAGCTGCTCGCTCGATGAGGCGATGCGTACGGCCGAGACGCTGCGCGAGGGCGTGCGCAACTTCCGCTTCACCTGGGAAGACCGCGTGTTTCGCCTGGGTGCCAGCATCGGCGTCGTTCCCATCACCGCCGACAACGAGGACGTCGCTTCCATCCTGTCGGCAGCCGATTCCGCCTGCGCCGCCGCCAAGGAAGGTGGTCGCAACCGCGTGCACAGCTTTGCCGAGAACGACATCGAGCTCATGCGCCGCCGGCGCGAGATGCAGTGGGCGGCGCGCATCAACGCGGCGCTGGAAGAGGGGCGCTTCGAGCTCTACCGCATGGCCATCCAGCCGCTGCAGCGCCCCGAGCCGGGCGCGCACTACGAGCTCTTGCTGCGCCTGAAGGACGAGACCGGGCGCATCGTGGCGCCGAATGACTTCATCGCGGCCGCCGAGCGCTACGGCATCACCCCGGCGATCGATCGCTGGGTGATCGAGAACGCCTTCCGCTGGCTGGTGTCCGAGGCCGACGAGCGCGAGAAGTTGCTGCGCTGCTCGATCAACCTTTCCGGGCAGAGCCTGGGGGATGACAAGTTCCTGCCGTTCGTGATCGACCAGTTCCACAGAAGCGGGCTGGACGCGTCCAAGATCTGCTTCGAGATCACCGAGACCGCGGCGGTGGCGAGCTTCAGTCAGGCGAACCGCTTCATCCAGGCGCTCAAGGAGCTCGGCTGCAAGTTCGCGCTCGATGACTTCGGCACCGGGCCTGTCCTCGTTCGGCTACCTGAAGCACTTCCCGGTCGATTACCTGAAGATCGACGGCAGCTTCGTGCGCGAGATCCTGCGTGATCCGATTGATCGGGAAATGGTGCGCTCCATCAACGAGATCGGCCACCTGACCGGCAAACAGACCATCGCCGAGTTCGCCGAGAACGCCGAGATCATCCAGATGCTGACCAGCCTCGGAGTCGACTACGCGCAGGGTTACGGCGTCGCCCAGCCGCAGCGCGTGCTGAAGTCCGCCGTCGCCTGAGCGCCGCGACCGAGGGCCCGGCTCTCGGGGTGCTTGGCACAATCCGCCGGAAGACGGGGATGAATCTTCAGACTTGTTCTCAGCGAGCGCTACCCCGGGCGGTTCCGCCAGCCAGGCGTGCGATGAGCGCCGCGAACCGACGGTCCGCTCGCAGGAAATCGAACGCCGGATCGAGCCCGAGGAAGCTAATTGGCTGCGCCCGCTGCTCTAGCGCGCGCTCGAGCCACTCGAACGCCTCGTCCGCACTGCCAAGCGCCGCGTATACGGTCGCGATGTCGAAGCAAGAGACAAAGCGCGTCGCCGCCTGGGTACGCAGGTGTTCGAGCCCGGCAACGGCTTCGGCGATTCGCCCCGAGAGCGCATAGGCGACCGGCAGGTCGGCGGTGCTCCCGATCGTCGTGCTCGAGCGGGACTCGAACTCGCGAATCGCCCGGTCCGGCTGGCCGAGCCGCAGATACGCTCGCCCGAGGAGACTGCGGGCGTGATCAAAGCGAGGCTCCATTCTTAGCGTCGTCTCGAGCTGGGTGACAGCCTCCTCGTAGCGCCGCGCGTAGTAGTGGATCATCCCGATATTGGCATTGAAGTTGAGCGCGAGCGGCTCCAGAGCCTGCGCCCGCCGGATGCTCGACAGCGCGGCGTCAAGGTTACCGCGCGCGATGTGCAGCAACCCCATGTAGTGGTGCGCCATCCCGGACTTCGGGTTGATCTCAAGCGCGCGCAGAAAAGCCTTCTCGGCCGCCGCGAGATCGAGGTCGTAAACCATCTTGATATGCCCGAGCTCCGCATGAGCCTCGGCGAGTTCCGGGTCGAGCTCGAGCGCGCGTGTGACGGCGGCCAACGCTTTCGGGAACAGATCGCGCGGGGCGCCGCCGCCGAACACTGATAGGACGGCGTAGCAGTCGGCAAGGCACGCGTAGGCCAGCGCAAAACCCGGATCGCGTGTAACGGCTTGCTCGAGGTACGGGAGTGCCTTCTCGAGGCTGGTGCAGCTCGGGCGGGTGAGGCCCGACCAGCCGGTGACGTACAGCTGATAGGCCTGGGCATTTTCGGTAGGGTGCTGACGAAGCCGGCGTCGATCCGCGCTCGAGAGTTCCTCGACGAGGGCGGCGGCCGCGCGCTCGGCGATCTCGTCTTGGATCGCGAAGATGTCGGTCAGTCCCTGATCGAACCGGTCCGCCCACAGCTGGCGTCCGCTGGCGACGTCGATCAGCTGCACCGAGACCCGGATGCGTTCGCCGCTCGCCTGGATCGATCCGTCGAGCACGCAGTCGACGTCGAGCTCCCTGCCGGCGGCGATCGGGTCCCGCTCGGGTGACTCATAGCGGCGCACAGAGCTCAACGGCCGCACGGTCAGGTTGCGCAAGCTGCCGAGCCGTAGCAGCAACGCATTCGTCATGCCGAGCGGGAAGGAATCGCCACTGTCGAGGCGACCGAGTGGCTGGAAGGGGAGCACCGCCAGCGAGCGCCCCCGCTGCTCGTCTCCCGCCGATACAGTGTGGCCCGCCGGGCGATCGCCGGGCACGACGACGACGTCGGCGATGAACCGGTAGCCGCGCCCAGGGACGGTCACGATGTAGCGGTGATCCGAGGGGTCTTCGCCGAGCGCCTTCCTGAGCGCCGAGATGCACTGGCTGAGGCTGTTTTCCTCGACCCGCACGTTGGGCCAGACCGCCTTGAGGAGCACCGTCTTCTCGACGACCCCGCCGCGGTGCTCGACGAGGTGGAGCAGCGTATCGACGGCTTTAGTTGTCAACGCAACCGTGGCGCCATCGCTGCGCGACAACAGCAGCCGTCGCCGGCTATTCAGGCGGAAAGGCCCGAAATCGTAGATGGCATTCACGGCGGCAGCCGGCGGCGTCACAGACATTCAGAAAGCCTCAGAACAGCTCAGCGAGCATCGTCGTAGTGTGCACGCCTCGGCCGCACCACGGGAGTTCTCGGAGCGTGAAAAGTCCGCCGTTGCCGGCTTCTCCGTCATCGGCGGGGGGTGCAACCCTGTCCTGCCGAGTGAACCGCCGACCGCGCTCGGTCGGCGCGTCCCGCGCGCCACTACCAGCGGACAGCAACAAGGGAGAATTATAGTGAACATCTCAACCAGACCAATGCGCGCTCTGGCGCGCCTGCCGTTCGTGGCGACCATCGTCGCCGTATTCATTTCCAGTTCCGCCTGGGCGGGAGGGGAGATTAGTGGGTGGCGCGACGACGAAGCGTCGCTGAGTCGGCTTGGACTTCGAATAGCGCCCGTGACATTGAACCTTTCGGGCAAGGATCCGGCGCTCGTCGGGCTCGGCAGCTATCTCGTAAACGCCGTCGGCGACTGCAACGGCTGCCATTCGGCGGGACCTGAGACCGAGTATGCGGGTGCTCACAACCCGTACTTCAAGGGCAACCCACCGGAAACCGTAAATCCGGCTACCTACCTCGGCGGCGGCCGTGACTTCGGGCCGCTCGTGCCGGGCCTCACGCCCAATATCGTGTCGCGCAACCTGACGCCCGATCGGACGGGCCGGCCGGCCGGCGGGCTTTCGCTCGCCGAGTTCGTCTATGAGCTTCGAACCGGCACGGACCTCGACCACCTGCACCCGAACTGCTCGGCGAACGTCACGACCGGGTGCTTCCCCGGATTCCTGCCGTTTAACGGGGATCTGCTGCAGATCATGCCCTGGCCCGTGTACCGCAACATGACGGACCGGCAGCTCAAGGCAATCTACGAATACCTGCGAGCCATCCCCTGCCTGCCGGGACCGGCATCTGGTGTGCTGCACAACGATTGCTTCTGAGGGTGGTGGGGGTGCGTTCCGGACGCGGTATCCCGGACGGAGCGCTGTCGCGTGGTGCACAATGCTTATTGGGACTCCTGGATGCCGTCGGCCAAGAGGTCCCTTAGTCAAATAGCCGTGACCGAGCAAACTGTTGGAGTCATCCGTATGTCCTTGACACTCTACGCTCACCCGTTCGCCGCCTATTGTTGGAAGGTCTTGATCGCCCTGTACGAGAATGCGACTCCGTTTGGCTATCGGGTGGTTGAAGATGCAGAAGGCTGGGCCGAGCTGGAGGCGCTGTGGCCAATCAAGAAATTTCCCCTGCTCAGGGATGGCGGGAAGACCATCGTCGAGTCCAGCATCATCGTCGAATACCTGATGCTGCATCATCCCGGAAGTGCGCCGATGATGCCGGCGAGTGCCGATGCGGCACTTGAAGTGCGCTTCATGGATCGGTTTTTTGACAACTACGTCATGACGCCGATGCAAACTCTGGTCTCCGATCGGATGCGCACCGAGAAGGAGCGTGATGCGAAAGGCGTCGCGGATGCGCGCAAGATGCTGGACGTGGCGTATGCGTGGCTGGAGAGCGAGTCACACCAGAGGCGTGGCTGTGCGGTGGGTTTTCGCTGGCGGAGTGTTCCGCCGCCCCGGCACTGTTCTATGCCGATTGGGTCCATCCGATCGGCGATCGCTTCCCGGGCGTTCGGGCCTACCGCCGCCGGCTTCTTGCCCGGCCCTCCGTCGCCCGCGTGATCGATGAGGCGCGTCCGTACCGCAAACTCTTCCCCCAGGGAGCGCCGGATCGGGACTGACAGGCGGGTCAAACCCGGGGATGCCGGGCGCACACGGCTCGGACCGCGCGCCGGCGAAGGTCAGCATCCACGCCGGGCCCGGGATCAGTCGCCTTTTGCCTTCTCGAGCATCGCTTCCTGCAGCTTCTTGATGTCCGCGGGCGACAACTGCGGACGATCGACCTTGATCGTCAGCTTGTTGAGCTTGGCGGTGAGTGCGAACGGCGGCTTGTAGTCGGCGTCGTTCACCCCCGTGAGCGTGTCCGAACCGATGTCGAAGCTCTCGTCCCACTGCAGGATCATCGGCAGTGTGTGATCCATGTGCTTGGTCGCTACATCCTTGCCATCGACCCTGAGAACGCCGGTACCCCCGCGGCCGAGCCCGCTGAAGTTGTTGAACGCGAGCGTGCCGGCGCCGATCCCTTCATATTTGAAGTCGAACTGAACGGTGTGCCGGCCGGGCGCCAACGCAGCGGGGCCATCCCACTTGAGGCGCTCCAGATCGACCAGGTTCCACAGGAACACGGGCTTGCCCTTGAGCAGGTAGAAGCCGTAGCCGCCGAAACGTCCGCCCGAGGTCAGGATCATGCCCTCGGCACCAGCCTGTGGCACGTCGATGTCGGCGGTGATGGTGTAGGAGGCGTTCAGCAGCTGCGGCGAGTCGCCCTGCGGCAGCCCGACCATCGGCCTGGTGTAGACAAACTCGCTGCGCCCTGCGGTGATGTTCGGGCGCGGCGCGACGATGCGTCCCGCCACCGACGCATCCATCGGGAAGACCTGGTATTTCCTGGCTTCGGCAACGAACAGGTCCTTCAGCTCCTTGACCTTCTGCGGATTTTTTTCCGCAAGGTTCTCGCTCTGGCTGAAGTCCTTGTTCAGATCGAACAGCTCAAGCACCTGGTTGTTCAGCGGGTCCGGGTTGGCCGGCCCGAAGGCCTCCCACGGCGCGCGATTCACCTTGGTGCTGAGGAACCAGCCCTCGTGGTAGAGCGCCCACTGCCCCATCATCTCGAAGTACTGGGTCTTGTGGCGCGTCGGGACCCTGGCGTTGGCCGCATCAAAGGTGTACGCGAAGCTGGTGCCCTCGACGGGCGCCTGCTTGATGCCATCAACCATGTCGGGCGCCCGCAGGCCGGCGACCTCCAGGATCGTGGGTACGACGTCGATCACGTGGACAAACTGCTCGCGCAGGCCGCCCTTGTCCTTGATGCGTGCCGGCCAGGAGACGACCATGTTCTGGTTGACGCCGCCGAGCTGCGAGGCGTTCTGCTTGAACCAGTTAAACGGCGCATCGAACATCCACGACCAGCCGGCCGACATGTGGTTGTAGGTCTGCTCGGTGCCCCACACGTCGTAGAACTTCATCTGCACGTCGATGGGCAGCTTATTCATGCCGTTGAAGAATGCCACCTCGTTGGGCGTGCCCTGCGGGCCGCCTTCGGCGCTCGTACCGTTATCGCCGTTGATGTAGATGATGAGCGTGTTATCGAGCTTGCCCAGGTCATCGAAGGCCTGGATCACGCGACCGATCTCGTAGTCGCTGTAGGCCGCGTAGGCCGCGAAGACCTCGACCTGGCGGATATAGAGCTTCTTCTCCTGCGCGCTCAGCTGGTCCCATTCCGGCAGCACGTCCTTCGGCCAGGGCGGCAGCCTGGTGTCCTTGGGGATCACGCCGAGGCGCTTCTGGTTCTCGAAGATCCGCTCGCGCACCTTGTTCCAGCCGTCATCGAACAGATGCATCGCGTGGATCTTGTCCACCCACTCCTTGGTCGGGTGGTGCGGGGCGTGCGTCGCGCCGGGCGCGTACTTGATGAAGAGCGGCTTGCCCGGGTCGGTCTGGTGAATGCGCGTCATGTAGTCGATCGCGTCATCGGCCATCGCCGTGACCAGGTTCCAGGTGCCGGGCGGCTTGCCCTGAAACGGATAGATCTGCGTGGTGTTACGGAACAGGTTCGGCTCCCACTGGTTGGCGTCGCCACCGACGAAGCCGTAGAAGTACTCAAATCCCATCCCCGTCGGCCACTGGTCGAACGGTCCCACCTGACTGGCCGCGAACGCCGGCGTGTTGTGGTCCTTGCCGAACCAGGCGGTCGAATAACCGTTGTCACGCAGGATGCGTCCGATGGTCGCCTTGTCCTTGCCGATGATGCTGTTGTAACCGGGAAAGCCGGTCGACTGCTCGGAGATGACGCCGAACCCGACCGAGTGGTGATTGCGGCCCGTGATCAGTGCGGCGCGCGTCGGCGAGCACAGGGCCGTGGAGAACATGCGGTTGTAACGCAGCCCTTCCTTGGCAATGCGGTCCATCGCCGGCGTCGGAATGACGCCGCCAAAGGTGCTCGGCACGCCGAAGCCGGCGTCGTCGGTGATGATCAGCAGCACGTTCGGTGCGCCCTTCGGGGGCACTACGCGCGGCGCCCACCAGGGTTTCGACTGCAGGGCATCATCTTTGATCACGCCACCGAACTTCGGGTCCGGCGGCGGCAGCTGTTGCCCGCTGATGCTCGTCGTGGCGCCTGCAGAACCGAGCGTGCCGGTTACCTGTTGCGCCTGCGGCGAACCAAATGACGCGGCAAGAACACCGCTCGACCAACACAATCTTTGGATTTTCATCATCGGCTCCAAGTGAAGTGCAAACCAAAACCGCCTCCTGAGGAGGCAAGTGGGCGGAAGTCTATGGACAGTCCTTTGCGGCACCCATTCGGATCAATACGTATGGCTCCCGCGTGTCACGGCGATCGTGTTGCTCACGTCATCTTTTCGCGAGCTCACGTCAATCCGGCATGCGCGCTCTGACGTGCGCCTGGCGCACGGCGAGACCGACTGGCTGGCACCACGGCTTTCCGCACCTTCTGGGCCACGAGTTGGCTAAGCTACCGCGTTCGCCCCGTGACCACGTAAGGAACCGCTATGCGACGTTTCGCCACGCTGCTGGCAGCGCTTTTGATCGGTGGTGCTTTGCGGCAGCGACCCCCGCACGAGCCAGCACCGAGGCGGCAGGTCTTGCAGAGATTTCGAGACATTTATAAGGAGCTGGTCGAGACCAACACCACCCTTTCCGCCGGCGACTGCACTCTGGCCGCGCAGCGCATGGCTGCCCGGCTGAAGAGCGCCGGGTACCCGGAGGCGGACCTGCGGGTATTCGTGCCCGAGGGTCATCCAAAGGAGGGTGGGCTCTTGGCGGTCCTTCACGGTTCCGACCCCCACGCCAAGGCGATTCTGATGCTCGCCCACGTCGATGTCGTGGAGGCCAAGCGCGAGGACTGGACGCGTGACCCGTTCACCCTGATCGAAGAGGGCGGATATTTCTACGGTCGCGGCACGAGCGACATGAAGGCCCAGGCGGCGATCTGGGTCGACAACCTGATCCGCTACCGGGAAGAGGGTTACAAGCCGCGGCGGTCCATCAAGCTGGCGCTGACCTGCGGTGAGGAGACGAGTTCGGCCCTCAACGGTGCCGGCTGGCTGACCAAGAACGCCCGCGAGGCGATTGATGCGGAACTGGCGCTCACGGAAGGCGTCGACGGCGATCTGGACGCGCAGGGTCACCCCATCGCGCTGGAGGTTCTCGCTGCAGAAAAGACGTCTCAGAACTTTGTGCTGGAAGCGACGAATGCCGGCGGCCACAGCTCACGCCCGGTTCCGGACAACGCGATTTACCACCTGGTACGCGCGGTCGACCGGGTGAGCCGCTTCGAGTTTCCGGTAGAGCTGGACGACGCGAACCGGGGGTATTTTTCCGGTATGTCGAAGATCGTCGGTGGCGAGGCGGGTGCTGCCATGGCCGCCGTGGTGAAGGATCCACGGGACGCCGCGGCCGTCGCCATCCTGGACAAGGATCAGAACTGGCATGCCATGCTGCGCACGACCTGTGTCGCAACGATGCTCGCCGCGGGTCACGCGACCAACGCGTTGCCGCAACGGGCCACAGCCAATATCAATTGCCGCATCTTTCCGGGTGATACCGCTGAGTCCGTCCGGGCGCAGCTGGTGACGATCGTTGATGATCCCAAGATCGCGGTCACGATTCCGGAGGTCCGCGGGCCGCTCGCCCTGCCCGCGCCGCTGACGCCGCAGATACTCAATCCGATAGAGAAAGTCGCGCACGAGTTATGGCCGGGAATACCGGTGATTCCGGCGCTCGAGCCCGGCGCATCGGACGCGCAGTTCCTGAATCCTGCGGGCATACCAACCTATGGCGTCACCGGCATCTTCACTGACCCCGATGGCGGCAACATTCACGGGCTGAACGAGCGCGTGCGTGTGCGGTCGGTCTATGAGGGCCGGACGTTTCTGTATCGGCTGGTCAAGCTGTACGCCGACCAGTAGGTGCCCCGCAACGGGCATCGCTCAAGCGTCCGCGATCGGGACGCGTAGCGGCGGGTTACCCGGTGTTGAACTCCAGGCGCATGGACAGATCCACCGCCCTGAGGTGCTTGGTGATCGAGCCGACCGAGATGTAATCGACGCCGGTCTCGGCGATCGTGCGCACGCTCGTCAGCGACACGCTGCCGGAAGCCTCGAGTTTCACCGGCGCGCCGCGCGCATCGCGCAGCGCCACCGCCGCGCGCATGTCCTCGAGCGTGAACTCATCCAGCATGATGATATCCGGACCGGCGGCCAGGGCTTCCTCGAGCTCCTGCGGCGTCTCGACTTCGACCTCGACGCGCAGCCCGGGGGAGTGCGTGCGCGCTGCCGCGATCGCGGCGCTGATCGAGCCGGCCGCGGCGATGTGGTTTTCCTTGATGAGCACCTGGTCGAACAGGCCGAGGCGGTGGTTGTCCGCGCCGCCGCAGCGCACGGCGTACTTCTGCGCGCTGCGCAGCCCCGGCAGCGTCTTGCGCGTGTCGAGGATGCGGCAGGCAGTCCCGGCGATCGCGTCCACGTAGGCGCGCGCGGCGGTGGCGGTCCCGGACAGCAGCTGCAGGAAGTTCAGCGCCGTGCGCTCGCCGGTCAGCACCGGGCGCGCCGGGCCGGAGATCTCGAATATCACCTGGTCGGCGCTGAGGCGCTCGCCGTCGTCGGCGCTCCAGTTGAGGTGCACCGCCGGATCGAGACGGCGAAAGGTCTCCTGCGCCCATGCCCGGCCGCACAGCACCGCCGGCTCGCGCGTGATGACGCGGCCGCGCACGCGCTGCGCGGCCGGCACCAGCGCCGCGGTGACATCGCCCGCGCCGATGTCCTCCGCGAGCGCCGCCTCGACCTGGGTCGCGAGATCCCGGGGGAGCTCGGGCACTAGATCATTTCATGAAGGGCAGGCCGTGGCTCGCGGCCGCCATGCACATGAGCATCGGGATGGAGAGCACGAAGTTCACGCGCGAGGCCATGCCGGCGACCTTGCGGGCGCGCGCCTTCTCCTCATCGCTCGCCGGCTTGAGGCCGAGGATCTTCTTCTGGTTCGGCCAGATTACGCCCCAGACGTTCAGCAGCATGATGGTGCCGAGCCACGCGCCGATGCCGATCTTCAACAGATACCCGGAAGGGTCGGTGACGCCGGCGCCGAGGGTGAAGGCGCCGACGAAGGTCCCGCCGCGCACCAGGAGCCAGGCTCCGCCGATCCAGGTGGCGAGTGCCGTCCAGCGGAACCAGAACAGCGCCCGCGGGGCCACGTACTTGGTGATGCCCGCGCCGCCCGGGCCGCCCTTGTCGGCAGCCGCATCCGCCAGTGCCGGGGTCTGCGCGACGTTGAAATAGTAGAGGAGGCCGATCCAGAAGACGCCCGAAACGATGTGGAACCAGCGCGCAAGTCCGAGCTCGTAGAAGTGCGTGCCGCCGATAAACACTGCCAGGAGCAGCGCGAGGATGACCCCGAGGACCAGGGACTGGCGGTGGTTGTTCAGGGGATTCATGGCGTTAAGCCTCCAAGTTCTTGTTTCTATAGGCGGCAGCTGCCCGGGCAGCGGTTTGAAGAATAGGCGAGGCACCCCCATAATTCAACGGACGCCGAACGGGCGGCCGGCAGCGCTTAAGGGATGCGTGAACGCGACGGAAGGCAAGTCCGCGGCGCGCGCCGAGCGCCCGCAGTCCCCCTGCATTAACGTGTGCCGTCTGGATGCGCGCGGGCTGTGCGTCGGCTGCCTGCGCTCGGGCGAGGAGATCGCCGGCTGGCTGGCGATGAGCGGCGAGGAACAATGGCGGCTTCTGGATGAGCTCAGGGAGCGCCGCAAACTTACCGAACAGGTGACGAAGATGGATGTAGTTGAGCGAATCAAGACGGAACTCGAGGCCGGCCCGGTGGTGCTCTTCATGAAGGGCACGCCTGACTTTCCCCAGTGCGGCTTTTCGGCGCAGACGGTGGCGGCCCTGCGCGCAGTCGGTGCCGAATTCAAGTACGTGAACATCTTCGAGGAGCCGGAACTGCGCGAGGCGCTCAAGCGCTACTCGAACTGGCCGACCTACCCGCAGCTGTACGTCAAGGGCGAGCTGGTCGGCGGCTGCGACATCGCGCTGGAGATGTACAAGAGCGGCGAGCTGAAGAAGCTGGTCGCCGAGGCCGGCGCCGCCAGGTAGCCCTCAGGGGCTCGCGCCCTCGGGCTCCACCAGCACCGCGGTGCCGTAACAGAGCACCTCGGTGAGCCCGGCCATCAGCTCGGTGGCATCGTAACGCATCCCGATGACGGCATTGGCGCCTTGCTGCCTCGCGTGCTCGCACATCAGGCGGTAGGTGTCCGCGCGCGCCCGCTCGCACAGCTGCGTGTAGATGGTGATGTTGCCGCCGAGGAGCGTCTGCAGCGAGCCGAAGAGGTTGCCGACGATCGAGCGCGAGCGCACCGTAAGTCCGCGCACCACCCCGAGATTGCGCACGATGCGGTAGCCGGGCAGCGTGAACGCGGTGCTGATCATGTGATCGGGGACCGGTTGCATGAGCGTTGCCTTTCTGCGCGGTGCGCCTCTAGAGCGGCGCCACTTCCGCCTCGGCCTCGTCCGGCCCTGCGGCCTCGGTGAGCCAGCCGAAGGAGCGCGCGCGCTCGGAGGCCGCCTGGTGGCTGTCGCGCAGCCGGTTGCACACCAGGCAGAACAGGTCCGCGCTGCGCTCGGCGTCATAGCGCGCGCTGTGCGCGCTGCCGGGGTCCCATTCAAAGCCGGCCACGCGCACCGCCTTGGCGAGCACCGTCTGCCCGAGTGCGGCCCCGGCGAGCGTCGCCGTGTCGAAGCACGAGAAGGGGTGGAACGGGTTGCGCTTCACTTCCGCGCGCGCCACGGCGGCATTGAGGAACCCGAGGTCAAAGGCGGCGTTGTGGCCGACGAGGATCGCGCGCCGGCAGTTGTAGTCGCGCACCCTGTGGCGGATTTCACGGAACACGCGCTGCAGCGCGTCGCGCTCCGGCAGCGCCGGCCGCAGCGGGTGATCCGGGTCGATACCGGTGACCGCAAGCGACAGCGGATCGATGCGGCTGCCCTCGAAGGGCTTCACGTGGAAGTTGTGCGTGGCGCCGCGCGCGAGGTTGCCCTCGGCGTCCATGTCGATGAACGTGGCGGCGATCTCGAGCAGCGCATCGGTGGCGCAGTGAAAACCGCCGGTCTCCACATCGATCGCCACCGGCAGGTAGCCGCGGAAGCGCCGCGCCATGTGCGCCGCCGCCGCCGCCGGCACCGTCGGGACCTCGGAACCGGGTGCGCTCAAGGGGCAGCCTGCGGTGGCGCGAGGCGCCAGCCGAGCCGCTCGCCGGCGCGCAGCGGCACCAGCGCGTCCGCGCCGAAGGGGTACTGCGCCGGCACCTCCCAGGCTTCCTTCACCAGGGTCACGCTGTCGCGGTTGCGTGGCAGGGCGTAGAAATCCGCGCCGTGGAAGGCGGCAAACGCCTCGAGCCGCTCGAGCGCGCCGGCTTCCTCGAAGGCCTGCGCGTACAGCTCGAGCGCCGCGTGCGCGGAGAAGATGCCCGCGCAGCCGCAGGCGGTCTCCTTGGCGCGCCTGCCGTGGGGGGCGCTGTCGGTGCCGAGGAAGATGCGCGGCGTGCCGCTCGCCACCGCCTCGAGCAGCGCCGCGCGGTGCGCCTCGGCCTTGAGCACCGGCAGGCAGTACAGGTGCGGGCGGATGCCGCCGGCGAACAGGGCGTTGCGGTTCAGCAGCAGGTGCTGCGGCGTCACGGTGGCGGCCACCCCGGCACGGGCCCCGAGCACGAACTGCACGGCCGCGCGGGTGGTGATGTGCTCGAACACCACGCGCAGGCGCGCATGCCGCTCGGTGAGGGGCGCGAGCACGGTGTCGATGAAGCGGGCCTCGCGATCGAACACGTCCACCGCCGGGTCCGTCACCTCCCCGTGCACCTGCAGCACCAGGCCCACCTGCGCCATGTGCGCGAGCACCTCATCGAGGCGCGCAAGATCGGTGACGCCGGCCTCGGAGTGGGTGGTGGCGCCGGCGGGGTACAGCTTCACGCCGTGCACGAAGCCGCTCGCCTTGGCCGCGCGGATCTCCGCGATCGAGGTGCGATCGGTGAGGTACAGCGTCATGAGCGGTTCAAAGCGGGCCCCGGGCGGGAGCGCGGCGCGGATGCGCTCGCGGTAGGCGCCGGCGAGGGCGGTCGTGGTCACCGGCGGCTGCAGATTCGGCATCACGATGGCGCGCGCAAACTGCGCCGCCGTGTAGGGCAGCACCGCCGCGAGCGCGGCACCGTCGCGCAGGTGCAGGTGCCAGTCGTCCGGGCGCGTGAGGCGCAGGTGCATCAGCTCACTTTCCCAGCGCGCCGAGCAGGTTCTGCCGGAGCAGCAGTTCGAGCGCGAAGCGCACGCCAAAACCGGTGACCTCGGTGGTCACGTGTGCCAGTCCCCCGCTGCGCGTGGCGGAGGCGAGGTCGACGTGTGCCCAGGGCGTGCCCGCCGGCACGAAGCGCGACAGGAAGCGCGTCGCGTGGATGTGATCCCCCTTGCCCTCCACCGCGCACTGCATGACGTCGGCGACCTTGCTCTCGATGTCCGCGTCGTAGTCCTCCGCGAACGGGAACGCCCAGACGCGCTCGCCGCTCACGCGGCCGGCCTCCATGAGCTTGCCGGCGAGCGCCTCGCGGTTGGTGAACACCCCGCTCATGCGTTCCGTGAGCGCGTAGACGCACGCGCCGGTCAGGGTGGCGAAGTCGATCATGAAGCGCGGCTTGGTGCGCCCGGCGAGCGCGAGCGTGTCGGCGAGCACCATGCGGCCTTCCGCGTCGGAGTGAATCACCTGGATGGTGACGCCGTTGGCGGCGCGGATGACGTCCTGGGGCTTGTAGGCGCGCGGGCCGATGCGGTTCTCCGTGATCGCCAGCCAGGCATCGGCGGCGAACGGCGCCTGCAGCTGCGCCAGCGCCACCAGGGTGGCGAGCGCGACCGCGCTGCCGGACATGTCGGTGTGCATGTCGAGCATCGAACGGTGCGTCTTCAGGTTGACCCCGCCGGTGTCGAACAGGATCCCCTTGCCGATGAGCGCCACGTCCGGGGCGCGCGCGGCGCGGGTGCGTGCCGGGCGGTAGGACAGGTGCGCGATCCCGGCGCCGGCTTCGCCGTTGGCGGCCGCGACCGCGAGAAACGCCTCGGCGCCGAGGCGCCGGAGCGCGCGCTCATCGAGCCAGCGCAGCGTGAGGGAGTGCTCGCGCGCCAGGCGCGTGATCGCCGCGCGGTAGCCGGCGGCGTCCAGGACGTTGGGCGGGAGCGCGGTGAGCCAGCGCACGAGGTTGGTGCCGCCGGCGACGATGGCCGCGTAGCGTATATCGAGGCCGCCGGCGCCGAAGAGCGTGACGCGGCCGATGCGGCGCACGCCGCGTTCGGTGCTGCGCAAGCTCGGCAGCGCAAAGGCCTGGGCGAGGGTCGCGGCGAGCAGTGCCTCGAGCAGGACGTTGCCCCCGGCACCGCCGGGTGCGATGAGCCCGACGCTCTGCGGTGCGCGGGCGGCCGCTTCCTTCAGCATCCGGCCGGCGAGCGTGAGGCGCTCGAAGGCGCTGGCGTCGCTTTTCAGATAGCCGAGCACCGCGAGGGTGTGGCGGGCATTGGCGAGCAGCGTCGTGCGCACCGTGCCCGCCTTGGGGGCCGCGCGGCCGTGAAGCTCGCGCCAGCGGGCGCTCTGGGGCAGCTGCTCGAAGGCGCCCGCGCCGGCGGGCAGCGTGACGATCGTCAGCAGGGCGTCGAGATCATCGGCACGGCGGCCCCGCGCGTGCACGATCGCGGGCGCACGCGCGCTCGGCAGCAACAGGCTGCGGCGCGCATCCGACGCTCTTGAGCTCACTTGCTTTACCCGCCGGTGCTCGCCATCATCGACATTCTAACGCGACCCGGCACGGCACGCGCGCGCGCACCGCAGGGGCGCAGGCCGCTCCGGGCGGGCTCGCACCGATCACGCCCTGGCCTTTGACCGCATGACCGAACCACCGAAGCTGGAAGACCTGGATCCCGTGGAGACGCGGGAATGGCTCGAATCGATCGATTCGGTGCTGAAGACCCACGGCCCGGAGCGCGCACACTTCCTGCTCGAGCGGCTGATCGACTACACCCGCCGCAGCGGCGCCTACCTGCCGTTCAAGCCGAACACCGCCTACGTCAACAGCATCGCCGCCGGGCGCGAGCCGGAGTACCCCGGCAACCGCGCCCTCGAGCGGCGCATCGAGGCCTACATCCGCTGGAATGCGCTGGCGATGGTGCTCGCGGCCAACAAGGCATCCTCCGAGTACGGCGGGCACCTGGCGAGCTATGCCTCTTCCGCCACGCTCTACGAGGTCGGTTTCAATCACGTCTGGCGCGCGCCCTCGGCCCAGCATCCGGGCGACATGGTGTTCGTCCAGGGACATTCCTCGCCGGGCATCTATGCGCGCGCCTATCTCGAGGGTCGCTTCAACGAGGAGAATCTGAAGCATTTCCGCCAGGAGGCGAGCGCCCCCGGGGTGGGGCTGTCCTCCTACCCGCATCCGTGGCTGATGCCCGACTTCTGGCAGTTCCCCACCGTCTCGATGGGGCTCGGCGCGATGATGGCGATCTTCCAGGCGCGCTTCACGCGCTACCTGGAGAACCGCGGCCTCGTGCCGGCTTCGGACCAGAAGGTGTGGGCCTTCCTCGGTGACGGGGAGATGGACGAGCCGGAGTCGATGGGCGCGCTCACCATGCCGGTGCGCGAGAAGCTCGACAACCTCATCTTCGTGATCAACTGCAACCTGCAGCGCCTCGACGGGCCGGTGCGCGGCAACGGCAAGATCATCCAGGAGCTCGAGGCGGCCTTCCTCGGCGCCGGCTGGAACGTCATCAAGGTGCTGTGGGGCTCGCGCTGGGATCCGCTCCTGGCGCGCGATACGAAGGGGCTGCTGCGGCGCGTGATGGAGGAATCCGTCGATGGCGAGTACCAGAACTTCAAGGCCAAGGGCGGGGCGTACACGCGCGAGCACTTCTTCGGCAAGTACCCCGAGCTCAAGGCGATGGTCGCCAACATGTCGGACGAAGAGATCTGGCGGCTGAACCGCGGCGGGCACGATGCGCGCAAGGTGTACGCCGCCTATGCGGCCGCCATCGCGCACAAGGGTCAGCCGACGGTCATCCTGGCGAAGACCGTCAAGGGCTTCGGGCTTGGCAAGGGGGGCGAGGGGCAGATGATCGCCCATCAGCAGAAGAAGCTCTCCGAGGAGGATCTGAAGATCTTCCGCGATCGCTTCAACATCCCGGTCTCGGATGCGGACATCGCGGGGCTCCCGTTCCGCCGGCCCGAGGAGACTTCCGAGGAGACGCGCTACCTCAAGGACAAGCGCGCAGCCCTCGGCGGGTTCCTGCCGCAACGCCGCCGCACCGCCCCGGCACTCGCCATTCCGCCGCTCGAGGCATTCGCCTCGATCCTCGAAGGCACCGGCGAGCGCGAGATCTCGACCACCATGGCGTTCGTGCGCCTGCTGACGGTGCTCCTCAAGGACAAGACCATCGGCAAGAACATCGTGCCGATCGTGCCCGATGAGGCACGCACCTTCGGCATGGAGGGACTGTTCCGCCAGATCGGCATCTACTCCTCGGTCGGTCAGCTGTACACGCCCCAGGACGCCGATACGCTCATGTCCTACCGCGAGGACAAGAAGGGGCAGATGATCGAGGAGGGCATCAACGAGGCCGGCTCGCTGTGCTCGTGGATCGCCGCCGGCACCGCCTACGCCAACCACGGCATCAACATGGTGCCGTTCTACATCTTCTATTCGATGTTCGGGTTCCAGCGCGTGGGGGACTTCATCTGGGCGAGCGGTGACATCCAGACCCGCGGTTTCCTCATGGGCGCGACCGCCGGACGTACGACCCTGGCAGGCGAGGGCCTGCAGCACCAGGACGGGCACAGCCAGCTGATCGCCACCACCATCCCGAACTGCATCGCCTACGATCCGGCGTACGCGTACGAGCTCGCCGTCATCATCCACGACGGCATGCGGCGCATGTATGCCGAGCAGGAAAGTGTCTTCTATTACATCACCGTGATGAACGAGAACTATGCGCAGCCGGCAATCCCGGCGGGCGTGGAGGCCCGGATCCTCAAGGGCGGC
This sequence comes from uncultured Pseudomonadota bacterium, assembly GCA_963727305.1. Classification (GTDB taxonomy): domain Bacteria; phylum Pseudomonadota; class Gammaproteobacteria; order Steroidobacterales; family Steroidobacteraceae; genus 13-2-20CM-66-19. Next base: position 629,769 of record CAVSFM010000016.1, on the reverse strand, counting down.
TACCCGGTGCACCTGGGCGGCAAGGGCAAGCTGCGGGCCACGCTTCTGGGCTCCGGCACCATCCTGCGCGAGTGTCTCGCGGCGGCCAGGATCCTCGAGGACGAGTACAAGATCCCCACGGACGTGCTCTCGATCACCTCCTTCAGCGAGCTGCGCCGCGAAGCGCTCGAGTGCGAGCGCTGGAACGGGCTGCATCCGGGCGAAGCCGCGCGCGTGCCGTACGTGAGCGAGCTCATGAAGGGCCGCGCCGGGCCCACGATCGCCGCGACCGACTACATGCGCACCGTGCCCGACCAGATCCGCCAGTGGGTGCCGGGCCGCTACGTGACGCTCGGCACCGACGGCTACGGCCGTTCGGACGCGCGCGCCGCGCTGCGGCGCTTCTTCGAGGTGGACCGCAACCACGTCGTGGTCGCCGCGCTCAAGGCGCTCTCGGACGAGGGCCAGGTCGACCAGGCGACCGTGACGCGCGCCATCCGCAAACTCGGTGTTGACCCGGACAAGCCGGTTCCCTGGAAAGTCTGAAGAGCGCGCGAGCCATGAACGCGGCAGCTGCCCTGATGGAAGTGCGCGTGCCCGATCTGGGCAACTTCAAGGACGTCGCCGTGATCGACGTGCTGGTCAAGCCCGGCGACGCGATCGCCGTGGACACGCCGCTCGTCACGCTCGAGTCCGACAAGGCCGCCATGGACGTGCCTTCGACCGCAAGCGGCGTGGTCGAGAAGGTCCACATCGCCAAGGGGGGCACGGTCAACGCGGGCGACGTGATCGTGACGCTGAAGGGCGGCGCAGCCGCCGGCACGGCGGCGAGTGCGCCGGCGCCGCAGGCCGCGACCGCGCCACCGGCTCCGCCGGCGACGCCCGCCGCCGCGGTGCCGCCACCCGCCGCGGCGCCGGCGCCCGCAGCCGGTGAGCGGCGCGGCAAGATGGTGCCGCTCTCCCAGCTCGGCGTGCCGAGCTCTTATCGCCCGGACCTGGCGCCCATCGACGAGCCGGGATTCTCGCGCGCCCACGCGAGTCCCTCGGTGCGCGCGTTCGCGCGCGAGCTCGGCGTGGATCTGGCGCGCGTGACCGGGCGCGGCTTCAAGGGCCGCATCACGCACGATGACATCAAGGCGTTCGTGAAGGGCGCGCTGGCGGGTGCGCCGGCCGCATCCGCAGCGGCGCCGGCGGCCGCGGCACCGCAGGTGCCGGCGGTGGATTTCGCGCAGTACGGTCCGGTCAAGACCGAGCCGCTGTCGCGCATCCAGCGCATCTCCGGGCCGCGCCTGCACGCCAGCTGGATCAGCATCCCGCACGTGACGCAGTTCGACGAGGCCGACATCACCGAGCTCGAGCAGCTGCGCGCGAGCCTCAAGCAGAAAGCCGAAGCCGCGGGCGTGAAGCTCACGCCGCTCGCCTTCATCATGCGCGCCTGCGTCAAGGCGCTGGCCGAGTTTCCGCGCTTCAATTCCGCGCTCGACCCGAGCGGTGCGAACCTCATCGTGCGCCAGTACGTGCACCTGGGATTCGCGGCCGACACGCCCCAGGGGCTGGTGGTGCCGGTGGTGAAGGACGCCAACCGCAAGGACATCTACGAGCTGGCGCGTCACCTGGGCGCGCTCTCGGAGAAGGCGCGCGCCGGCAAGCTGCCGCCGACGGACATGCAGGGCGGCTGCTTCACCATCTCGAGCCTGGGCGGCATCGGCGGTACCGCCTTCACCCCGATCATCAATGCCCCCGAGGTCGCAATCCTCGGCGTCTCGCGCGCGAGCATGCGCGGGATCTTCCGCGACGGCGGGTTCGTGCCGCGCCTGATGCTGCCGCTGTCGCTCTCCTATGACCACCGGGTCATCGATGGCGCGATGGCGGCGCGCTTCACGACCTACCTCGCCAAGACGCTCGCCGAGCCGCGCGCGCTGATCGAGGCGGTGCCGTGACCCTGGAGCTGCGGGTTCCGGACATCGGCAACTTCACCGACGTCGCCGTCGTCGACGTGCTGGTGAAGCCCGGTGACGTGGTGGAGCTCGAGAGCCCGCTGGTCACGCTCGAGACCGACAAGGCCTCGATGGACGTGCCGGCGAGCGCCGCGGGGCGCATCACCGAAGTGCTGCTGAAGCGCGGCGACAAGGTCTCCAAGGACTCGCTCATCGCGCGCCTCGAGCCGGCGGCGGCGGCCGCCGCTGCGCCTGCGGCATCCAGCAGCGCGGCGGCCGAGGGCGGCGGTGACACGGTGCGCATGCCCGCGCCCGAGCCCGGCCGTGCCGCGCGCGCCAACGAGAGCTTCTCGCGCACCGCGCAGCTGCTGGTGCTCGGTTCCGGCCCGGGCGGTTACACGGCCGCATTCCGTGCAGCCGACCTCGGCCTGAAAGTGACGCTGGTCGAGCGCTGGCAGGACCTCGGTGGCGTGTGCCTGAACGTCGGCTGCATTCCCTCCAAGGCGCTGCTGCACGCGGCCAAGGTGATCGAGGACGCCGACGAGATGGCCGAGCGTGGCATCGCCTTCGGCGCGCCCACGATCGATCGCGCCAAGCTGCGGACGTGGAAGAGCCAGGTAGTCACTAAGCTCACCGGCGGACTCAAGGTGCTCGCCAAGCAGCGCAAGGTCGAGGTGCTGCGCGGCAGCGGGCGCTTCGTGAGCCCGAACGTGCTGGAGGTGATGGGCGCCTCCGGCTCCGAACGCATCCAGTTCGAGCAGTGCATCATCGCCGCCGGTTCCGAGCCGGTGCGCCTCGGCGGGCTGCCGAAGGACCCGCGCATCCTCGATTCCACCGATGCGCTCGAGCTGCCGCAGTTCGCCGGCGGCCTGCTGGTGATCGGCGGGGGGATCATTGGTCTTGAGATGGCCTGCGTCTATGACGCGCTCGGCACGCGCGTCAGCGTCGTGGAACTGACCCCGACCCTGATGCCCGGCTGCGATGCGGACCTCGTGCGCCCGCTCGAGCGGCGCATCCGCGCCCGCTACGAGGCGATCCTCCTCGGCACCAAGGTCGCGGGCATCGAGCCTTCCGCGGCGGGACTTAAGGTGAGCTTCGAGGGCGAGAAGGCGCCGGCGCCGCAGAACTTCGAGCGCGTGCTGGTCGCGGTGGGCCGCGTGCCGAACGGCAAGGCGATCGCGGCCGAGCTCGCCGGCGTCAACGTCTCGGACCGCGGCTTCATCCCGGTCGACCGCCAGATGCGCACCAACGTGCCACACATCTTCGCCATCGGCGACATTGCCGCGCCACCGCTCCTCGCGCACAAGGCGATGCACGAGGGCAAGGTGGCCGCGGAAGTTGCCGCCGGACACAAGCGCGCGTTCGATGCGCGCGTCATCCCTTCCGTCGCCTACACCGACCCGGAGATTGCCTGGGCCGGACTCACCGAGACGGACGCGCGCACCAAGGGCATCGCGTACAAGAAGGGCGCCTTTCCCTGGGTGGCGAACGGACGCTCACTGTCGCTCGGTCGCGAGGAAGGCCTCACCAAGCTGCTGTTCGATCCGGAAACGCACCGCGTACTCGGCGCGGGCATCGTCGGCACCAATGCGGGGGAGCTGATCAGCGAAGTCGCGCTCGCGATCGAGAATGGCTGCGACGCCGCCGACATCGGCCTGACGATCCATCCCCACCCGACGCTGAGTGAGACGGTGGCCGGGGCCGCGGAGGCCTTCGAAGGCACTCTCACGGATCTCTACATTCCCAAGCGATAAGCGTTTTCCAGCTGGGCCGGCGCTTATCGGCTGCTCGCGCTCGCGCTGCTGCTGTTCGCCCTCGTGCCGTTCGCACTGACCCAGGTGCGCCTCGCTGTGTACCCGCAGCTCGAGGCGCTCGTGCCGCCTGCGCGGCAGCCGCAGAGGTTCACCGCAACGGCCCCGGAGTCGCCCGCTGCCGTGCGGCTGGGAGATGCCACCCAGGAATGGTCCGACGGACAGTGCGATCGTCAGCAAGAGTGCGGCCGCTCTGGGTGGGAACCAGCGCACTCAACGAAATCGTCGTGACTGCCGAGCGCCACACGGCATCTCAGGAATACGAGCCGGACGTGCTTGTGCAGGCCGGTCCCTGGCTGCCCCAGTGGCACTACCACGTCTACGACTACGGCTGGAGCGGCCCGGTGGAAGCGAGTGCGACCGTGCGTTTCCTCGTCAGTCCACCGTGGCTGACGCGCCTGTGGCGGCTGCTGGGCGTGGCGTTCTCCGGGCTGCTGCTGTTCGGCATCAACGCCGGGCGCCTGGTCAGCGGCGCGCTGCAGCTCGCGCGCCGGCAGGCCACGCAGGCGCCGGGTGGCGCAGCTCTCCGGCCGGAGGAGTTTCCTGCGTTCGTGAGCGTCAGGCGGCTCTTCCACCTGCGTCACGACTGGACCATCGATACCGAGATCGGGCGCATCGCACCTAAGTCGAGCGCCTTCACCCTCAAGCTCCCGTTGCTGCCCGAGGAGTCGGTCACGACGCCCGGGCTCGAGAGTGGCGCGGGCGGCGTCACGGTCGGCCTGGGTGCGGCGGAGGCGAGCACCAACTTCAGCTCGATCATCCCCGTCAGTGAATCCCTCGAGCTCGTGGCCGCGAACGCCGCTACTTACATCGAGTGCTGGAGTTTTGACGTGAGTTCGTCGTGGCACGTCGATTTCAGCGGAATTGCGCCAGTTGCTCCCGCTCAGGATGAGGGCAGCTGGCTGTTTGAATACTATCCGCGCCCCGGCGAACACCTGAAGCTCACCGTAACGCGTCCCCAGGCTGCGCCCGGCGGCACGCTGGCGTTCGATCACGTGGATCTGTCTACGCGCGTGGGGAAGCGCTCGAGCTCAAGTAGCTTGCAGCTGACCTACCGCAGTACGCAGGGCGGCCGGCAGGTGCTGCGTCTGCCGCCTACCGCCGAGGTGATGGCCGTGAGGAGCGACAACGAGTCGCTCGCGCTGCGCCCGGAGAACGGCGAGCTGTCGCTGTCGGCACTGCCGGGGCAGCACACCTTTACGATTGAGTGGCAGGTGCCTGCGGGGGCGGCGTTCGTGATGCGCTCGCCGCCGGTCGATCTCGGGGCGCCCGCCAGCAACCTCGGTATTCACCTGGGCCTGCCGCAGGATCGCTGGGTGCTGTACGTATTCGGCCGGGGCGTTGGGCCGACCATTCTCTACTGGGGCGAGCTGATCGCCTTTATTGCCCTGGCCTGGGCCATCGGGCGCTCGCGCCTGACTTCACTGGCGACCCGCGACTCGCTGCTGCTCGGGCTCGGCCTGTCTACCTTCTCCTGGCTGGTGTTCGGCGTCTTCGTGGCGTTCATCGCCGTGTTCGCATGGCGCGCGCGCGTCGCGGCTCCCGTGGAGCCGCGACGCTTCAACCTCCTGCAGGTGGCACTGGCGCTGCTCGGGATCGCGGCAGTGCTGGCGGTAGTAGCTGCGGTGCCCCGGGCTGCTAGCCCATCCGGACATGCGCATCATGGGCGAGGGCTTCGACGGGCAGCTCAGCTGGTTCATCGATCAGACGCGCGCTGAGCTGCCGCGCAGCGGCGTCGTGTCGGTCTCGCTGTGGTGGTACAAGGTCGCGATGCTGGCCTGGGCGTTGTGGCTGTCCTTCGCGCTCACGCGCTGGATCCGCTGGGCCTGGCAGGTGTACAGCCGCGAGGGCCTGTGGCGCCACGTGCCGCCGCGCCGCCGCACGCCCGCGCCGACCGGGCCCATGCCGCCGGCGTAATGCGCGCCGTGATGTCGCGCCTACAGGCGCCGCAGGCGCGCCAGGTACGCGCCCTCATCGGGCGGGCAGGCGTTGCGCTGCGCTTCCCACAGCGTCTCGGCGAGCGGCTCGATCATACGGTGCTCGGCGGCGTGCGCGCTCTCGCTGCGGCGCACGAGTTCCCGGTGCACGCGCGCGATGCCCGGCGGCCGGTCGGTCGCCACCTGCTCGCGGATCGCCAGGTGCAGCCCCATGTGCAGGAAGGGGTTCTCGCGGCCCGCGGCGGGTGAGAAGTCCGCCAGCAGCGCGCCATCGCCGGATTCCAGCCAGCCGATGTACTCGGGATGCTCGGCGATCACGGCGGCGAGCTGTGCCTCGAGGGGCTCCAGAAGCTCGCGCGCGCTGAACTTGCGCCACGCTTCAAGGTAGCGGCGGCGCAGCTGCTCGCGACTCTCCCCGGCAAACAGCGACATGGCGTCAGGTGCGCCGGCGCGGGCGCGTATGGGAGCGGATGGCGGCGGCCACGCGCTTCGCCCGGGTGCGCGCGGGCTTCGGTGCGGTTTTGTGTGGGTACTCGCACAGGTCGCGGATCAGGCAGCTCGGGCAGGCTGGCGTGCGCGCGGTGCAGACGTAGCGCCCGTGCAGCAGCAGCCAGTGGTGCGCGTCCTTGAGGTACTGCCGCGGGGTGTTCGCAATGAGGCCCTGCTCGACCTCGAGCGGCGTGCGTCCCGGGGGCAAGTCCGGTGCGGTTGGCGACGCGGAAGATGTGCGTATCCACCGCCACTTCGGTCTGCCCGAACACCATGTTGAGCACGATGCTGGCCGTCTTGCGCCCCACGCCCGGCAGCGCTTCGAGGGCGGCACGCTCGGCCGGTACCTGTCCGCCGTGGCGCTCGATGAGCTGTTGCGCGAGCCCGACGAGGTTCTTGGCCTTGGTGTTGTACAGCCCGACGCCACGGATGTAGGGCTTCACGCCCTCGACGCCGAGCGCGCTGATCGCCGCCGGCGTGTTGGCGAGCGGAAACAGCACGCGCGTGGCGGCGTTCACGCTCCGGTCGGTGGTATGCGCCGAGAGCATGACCGCCACCAGCAGCTCAAACGGCGTCGCGTACAGTAGTTCGGTGGTGGGGGTCGGATTTGCGGCTTTGAGTCGCCGGAAGATCGCGGCCCGGGTTGCCGGGTGCATGGGCTGAAGGATGCCCGCGCCGGGCGCACGCTGTCGAGCGCGGCGCCCGCTGCCGCTCTTAGTGGATCTGCAGCACGATCTTGCCCGGCACGTGGCCGGCTTCCAGGCGCTGCTGTGCCTGCGCCGCCTGCGCCAGCGGGAATTCAGCCGCGATCGGTACCCGCAGTTTCACCGCCTCGATGGCGCCGTTCAGGCGCTGGTACTCCTTGGGGCCGGGTATGGCGTCGTAGGCCACGAGGGGCACGCCGGGGCGCGTCCGCGGGACCGGATGCACACCCGTCGGGTAGGCGACGCGGCCGCCCTTCTTCAGGGCGTCGATGCCGCGCTCCAGCGCCTCGCCCGGGGCGAGCGCCAGCACGGCGTCCAGGCCCTCCGGCGCGAAGGCGTGCGCGGCGGCCGTGATGTCGCCGTGGCGGCCGTCGACCACGGCGTCCGCGCCGAGATCCTTGACGAGGGCGATCTCGTCCGCGGCGGCGACCGTCGCCAGCACCCGCGCGCCGCGCAGCTTGGCGAACTGCACCGCGAGCGTGCCGACGCCGCCGGCGGCGCCGTGGATGAGGAGGGTCTCGCCGGGCTTGATATGCAGGGCATCATCCACGCCCTGCAGCGCGGTGAGCGCGGTCGTGGCGATCGCCCCGGCCTGCGTGAGCGTGAGCCCCTGCGGCACGTGGCCGACCCGCTCGGCCGGCACCGCCACGTATTCGGCATAGAAGCCGCCCTGCGGGTTGTCCCAGCTGTAGGCGTAGACCTCCTCGCCGATCTTGAACCCGTGCACCTGGGCGCCGAGCGCTGCGACCACGCCGGCCCCGTCGGTACCGAGCACCAGCGGCATCCGGGAGTGCTTGATGGAGTCGGGCTTCTCGCGCACCTCCACGTCCCAGCTGGCGACGCCGGCGGTGTGCAGGGCGATCAGCACCTCATCGGCGGCCGGCCTGGGCACGGGCAGGGTGTGCAGCGTGATCACCGCGGCGTTGCCGCCGTGATCGATCGCCGCGGCCTGCATCTGCGGCGGCAGCGCCGCGACGGCGCTGCCTGCCAGGGCGGTGAGGAATACCAGGGCAAGGCGCAGCGCGGGCATGGGAGTTCTCCGACAAGAGTGAGCGTGCATGATGCCTCAGCGCGCTGGCGCGCGTCTGCGGGCCGCACCGCAGCCGCCGCACTGCTCGTCGCGCTTACCGCTCACGGCACGTTCGGTGCCTCGGCCTTACGCGCGGACAGGAGCGCGGCGCGCTCGCGCGCCTGGGCCGCGAGGCGGGCATTGCGCGCTTCGTAACGCACGCGGTTGTCCGCAGCGGCGGGCGCCGGGCCTGCCAGTGGCGCGCGCGGCAGCATGCGGATGCAATCCACCGGGCAGGGCGCCACGCACAGCTCGCAGCCCGTGCACAGGGCCGCGAGCACGGTGTGCATCTGCTTCTGCGCACCCACGATCGCATCCACCGGGCACGGCGGCAGGCACTTGGCGCAGCCGATGCACGCGGCCTCATCGATCTCGGCCACGAGCGCCGGCCCCTCGGCGCCGCACGCCGGGTTCAAGGGCAGTGCCGGCCGGCCAAGGAGCGCGGCGAGGGCGTCGATGGTGGCGGCGCCGCCGGGCGGACACTGGTTGATGTCGGCCGCGCCGGCCACGACGGCCTCGGCGTAGGGGCGGCAGCCGCTGTAGCCGCAGCGTGTGCACTGCGTCTGCGGCAGCAGGGCATCCACCTCATCGGCGCTGACCATGGGCGGTGCGCCGTCAGCTGATGCGCATGCCCGGCATGGCGCCCGAGTCCGGCGCGAGCAGATACAGCCCGGGGTCCGCGCCGCTGGCGGCGAGCACCATGCCCTCGGAGGTCCCGAACTTCATCTTGCGCGGCGCCAGGTTGGCGACCACGACCGTGAGGCGGCCGATGAGCTGCGCCGGTTCGTAGGCGTTCTTGATGCCGGCGAACACCGTGCGCTTGGCTGAGCCCAGATCGAGCGTCAGCTTCAGGAGCTTGTCGGAGCCGGCCACCAGCTCGGCGTGCTCGATGCGCGCCACGCGCAGCTCGATGCGCTTGAACTCCTCGATCGAGATCGGGCCCGCATCGCTGGCCGTTTCTGCGGGCGCTTTACCGGTCGCGGGCGCCGCCGGCGCATCGAACAATGCATCGAGCTGTTTCGCGTCCACGCGCGTCATCAGGTGCTTGTAGGGCTTCACGCTCCCGGGCAGTACCTGCGCGTCCTGCCACGTGAAGTCGGCGTCGAGGCCAAACAGCTCCCGCGCCGCGCGCCGCGCGACCTCCGGCAGCACCGGCGCCAGCAGCACCGAAAGCACCTTGAAGCCGTAGAGCGCGCGCGAGCAGACGTCCTGAAGCTGCGCGGCCTTGGCGGCGTCCTTGGCGAGCACCCAGGGCTGGTGGGCGTCGAAGTCCTGGTTGATGCGGTCGGCGTAGGCCATGACCTCGCGGATCGCGCGGCCGAACTCGCGCGCTTCGTAGCACTCCTGCACGCGTGCGGCCAGTGCGCGCGCGCCCTCGCTGAGCGCGGCGGTGTCGGGGCCGTACTGCAGGCGACCGCCGAACTGGCGATTGATGAAGGCCGAGGCGCGCGAGGCGATGTTGACGTACTTGCCGATGAGGTCGCTGTTGACCCGCAGCGTGAAGTCTTCGGGGTTGAAGTCGAGGTCCTCGACGTTGCCGTTCAGCTTGGCCGCGATGTAGTAGCGCAGCCACTCGGCGTTCATGCCGACTTCAAGGTAGCGCAGCGGTGAGATGCCGGTGCCGCGCGATTTCGACATCTTCTCGCCCGAGACCGTGATGAAGCCGTGCACGTACACGTGGTCGGGCACGCGGAACGGGGCGCCCGCGAACTTCAGCATCGCCGGCCAGAAGAGGGTGTGGAAGTAGATGATGTCCTTGCCGATGAAGTGGATCTGCTCGGTGTCCGGGGCGCCGAGGAATTCCTCGAAGCTGCGCCGCTCGCCGCGATTGCGCGGGCCGCCGGACTCGAAGTAGTGCTTGAGCGCGGCGAGGTAGCCGATCGGCGCATCCAGCCACACGTAGAAGTACTTCCCCGGGGCGTCCGGGATCGGGATGCCGAAGTAGGGCGCATCGCGGGAGATGTCCCAGTCGGCGAGGGCCTGCTCGCCGCTGCCGCTCAGCCACTCGCGCGCCTTGTTGGCCACGGCCGGCTGCAGGCGCCCCGGTGCGTCCAGCCAGGCGGTCAGGAACTGCACGCACTTCGGGTCTGAGAGGCGGAAGAAGAAATGCTCCGAGCTGCGCAGTTCGGGCTTGGCCCCCGAAAGCGCCGAGTAGGGGTTGATGAGCTCGGTGGGCGCGTAGACGGTGCCGCACACCTCGCAGCTGTCGCCGTTCTGGTCCTTGGAGTGGCAGTTCGGGCATTCGCCCTTGATGTAGCGATCCGGCAGGAACATGCCCTTGACCGCGTCGTAGAACTGCTGCACCGACTTGCGGTAAATCAGGCCCGCCGCCTGCAGGCGCCGGTAGATCTCCTGCGACAGCTCGGTGTTCTCGGGCGACTCGGTCGACCACCAGTGATCGAAGCTGAGGTGAAAGCCGCGCAGGTAGCGCGGCCGCTCGGCGCCGATGCGCGCCACCAGCTGCTGCGGGGTGATGCCCTCGGCCTCCGCCTTGAGCATGATGGGTGCGCCGTGCGCATCATCGGCGCCCACGAAGAACAGCTCGTGCCCCTGCATGCGCTGAAAGCGCACCCAGATGTCCGCCTGGATGTACTCCATGATGTGGCCGATGTGAAACGGCCCGTTGGCATAGGGCAGGGCGGTGGTGACGAAGATCTTGCGCGGCATCGGGCTTAGTTTACACAAGCCGGCCGCGCCGCCGGCCCGAACGCGGGCGAGCTCTCTAGCCCGAGTCCTTGACGTCCTCGAACTTGCCCTTGTTGATCGCCTTCTTGTAGGCCTCTTTACCGGAGATCTGGCGCGAATCGAGCAGCTGCTGGATGGCGCTGTCCATGGTGCGCATGCCGAACTGGCCGCCGGCCTGCATGGTGTTCTCCAGCTGGTCGAGCTTGCCCTGGCGGATCAGGTTCGAGGCGGCCGGCGTGTTGACCAGGATCTCCAGCGCCGCGACGCGGCCGCTCTTGTCGGCGCGCTGCAGCAGCTGCTGCGAGACCACCCCGCGCAGTGAGGTCGAGAGCATGGTGCGCACGTGCGACTGCTTGTCGGAGGGGAACACGTTCACCATGCGATCCACCGTCTGCGCGGCGCCATTGGTGTGCAGCGTCCCCATGACGAGGATGCCCATCTCCGCCGCGGTCACCGCGATGCTCATGGTCTCCAGGTCGCGCAACTCGCCCACCAGCACCACGTCCGGGTCCTCGCGCAGGGCGGAGTGCAGCGCCGCCGAGAAGCTCGGCGCATGCACGCCGATCTCGCGCTGGCTGATGAGGCAGCTCTTGCGCTCGTGCACGAATTCGATCGGGTCCTCGATGGTGAGGATGTGGCCCTTCTCGCGGCGGTTGATGTCATCGATCATGGCCGCGAGCGTCGTCGACTTGCCCGAGCCGGTCTTGCCGGTGACGAGGATCAGCCCGTTGTTGGCGCGCGCCATCTGGCGCACCGACTCCGGGAGCTTGAGTTCGTCCATCGTCAGGGCCTTGGAGGGGATGGCGCGGAACACCGCGCCCATGCCGTTCAGCTGGCGCATCACGTTGACGCGGAAGCGCCCGCGGCCCGGGAGCGTGTAGGCGAAGTCGGCGCCGTCCTTGGCCTCGAAGCGATCCAGGGCCGGCTTGGGCATGATCTCGTAGAGTGACTGCTTCACGAACTCGGCGGCGAGCTTGTCGGGCCTGAGGGCCGAGAGGTCGCCGTACAGGCGGATGCGGGCCGGGTCACCGGCGATGAAGTGCAGGTCCGAGCCGCGCTTCTCCAGCACCTCGTTCAGGAATGCGTCGATTTGCGCCACGGCCGTGCCCTGCGTCAGTGCGCTCAGGCGGCGCTGTTGGAGGGCGCCGCGGCGACCGGCGCCGAGCCGGTCATGTCCAGCTTCGGCAGCATGCTGGTGTCGGTCACGAACTTCTGGAAGGCGCGCTTCTCGGTGGCGTAGTTGTAGGCGTCGTCGGGGTCGATGCTGCGCTGGTTGATGGCCGCGAGCAGGGCCTGGTCGAGCAGCTGCATGCCTTGGTCGCGCCCCATCTGCATCTGTGTCGGGATCTGGTGCGTCTGCTCGGTCTGGATGAGCTTGGCGACGGCCTTGGTCATCATCAGCACCTCGCAGATGGCCTTGCGTCCGTGGTTATCGGTGGTCTTGACCAGCACCTGGGTGACGACGGCGAGCAGGCTCTGCGCGAGGAAGCTCTTGGTCTGCTCGCGCTCCTCCACCGGCAGCGCATCGATGATGCGATCGATGGTCTTGACCGCACTCGTGGTGTGCAGGGTGCCGAGCACCAGGTGCCCGGTCTCTGCCGCGGTCATGGCCATGGAGATGGTCTCCGCGTCGCGCAGCTCACCGACCAGGATCACGTCCGGGTCCTCGCGCATCGCCGCGCGCACGCCTTCCGCGAAGCTCGGGATGTGCGTGCCGAGCTCGCGCTGGATGACCTGGCTCATCTTGCTCGGGTGCACGAACTCGATCGGATCCTCGAGGCTGATGATGTTCAGCCGCCGGGTCGAGTTCAGGTGATCGATCATCGCCGCGAGCGTGGTCGACTTGCCGGTGCCGGTCGACCCGGTGACCAGCACCATGCCCTGGTGGAAGTCGCAGAGCTTCGTGACGATGGGCGGCAGCGCCAGCTTCTCCAGCGTCGGCACTGCGGCCGGGATCGAGCGGAAGGTCGCCCCGACGCCGGTTTCCTTGCGGTAGACATTGACGCGAAAGCGCCCGCCCTCGGAGGACACGTAGGAGAAGTCCAGGTCGATGCCCTTGTTGAACTGCTCGCTCTGCGTGCGGGTGAGGATCTCGCTGATATAGCTCTCCAGCTCCGTATCGCGCAGGTCGCGGAACTTGATGGGCAGCAGGTCCCCGTAGAGGCGCAGCATCGGCGGCACGCCGACGGCCAGGTGCACGTCCGAGCAGCCCTGCTGGGTGCCCAGCTTGAGAAACGCGTCGATGCGCGCCAAGTCTTTGCTCCTTAAGGAGTTTTACCCGCAGATGTTTTGCCCGAGGCGGGCCGTGAGATCAACAACTTGTGGATGGAAATTTGACGTAACGCACGAACTTTCGCAAGGCGGGAGCCTTGCCGGGGCGGCGCGGGCCCCGCGCGGGCAGGCCTACAGGAACGCCTTGAGGGCCACGCTCAGCTCCTCCATGGTCTGGAAGCGCTTGGTCTTGTCCACCGCCATGGCGCGCACCACGAGGTCCGAGAGCCCCGGCGGCAGGTTCGGATTGGCCTCCTGCGGCGCGCGCGCCTTGCCCTGCACGTGCTGGTACATGACCGACATGTGGTCGCCGCGCGAGTAGGGCGGCACGCCGGTGGTCATCTCGTAGAGCATGACGCCGAGGGCGTAGATGTCGGCGCGCTCATCGACCTTCTTCCCGAGGATCTGCTCGGGCGCCATGTACTTCGGTGAGCCGATGACGTAGCCGGTCTTGGTGAGCTGCGTATCGCCCTCGCGCTGCGCCGCGGCCACGCCGAAGTCCACGATCTTCAGCAGCCCCTCCTGATTGATGAGCACGTTCGCCGGCTTCAGGTCGCGGTGCACGATGCCCTGCTGGTGCGCCACCGTCATGCCGGTGCAGATGTCGATGCCGAACTGCATGGCGCGCTTGAGATCGAGCGGCTTCTCGTTCACCACCTCGCTGCCGAGGGTGTGAGAGGGGAAGTACTCCATGGAGATGGCGTAGTTGCCCTGGATGTAGAGGAAGTCGTAGATGCGGATGACGTTCTTGTGGGTGATCTTGCGCGAGTAGCGCAGCTCGTGGACGAAGCGCTTCATCACCTCTTCGTCTTCGGAGACGTTGGGGTTGAGGAACTTCAGGATGAGCCGCTCATCGACCACGGTGTCTTCCATCAGCAGCACGGTGCCGAAGGCACCGCGACCGATGCGATCGATGTACTTGTAGCGCCCCTCGAGGACATCCCCGGGCTTGAGGGTATTGATGTCCAGGCGCGAGGTGCTCTGCGCCTGGCGCGCCGCCTGCTGCACGGCCTGTTCTGAGATGACCTGCGTCTTGAGTGCTTCGGGCGGGGGCGCCGCGGGCGCCGGGTGCGGCGGCCGTACGCCACTCGCCGGAGCCGGCATCGTCGGCGGCGCGCTCCCCGAGGTCAGCTGCGAGATGCCGGCGATGCGGTTGTCGAGCTCGGACACCGCCGCCGCCGCCATGCGCGAGATGGTCTGATCGGGGGAGCCCATCTGCGCCTGCAGTTCGCTGCGCACCTGATCCGCGCGCGCCTCGTCGGTCAGCTTGGAGAGCGCCTGGATGGCCTCGATGCGGATCTCGCGCTCCGGGCGCGCAATGAGGGGCAGCAGCTCATCGACCAGCTTGCTGTCGCCGAGTTTACCGAGCGCGCGCACCACGATCGGGGTGGCCTTGCCGCTCGCGGGCGTGTGCAGCATCTCCATGAGGCGCGGCACGGCGCGCTTGCTGCCGATCTCGGCCAGGGCATCCACGGCCCGCTCGCTCACCCACCAGTCGCTGTCGCGGGTGGCCTGGATGAGCGAGTCCACGGCGCGCTCGTCCTTGGTCTGGTTCAGGATCTCGATTGCCGCGCGGCGGATGTCCTCGTCCTTGTCGCGTACCAGCTGCAGCACCGCGTCGATGACCTTCGGGCCGCCGATCTTGCCGAGCGCGTCGGCGGCGCGGCTGCGTACCCACCAGTCGCTGTCCTTGAGCGAGCCGAGCAGGTACTTCACGGATTGCGCGTTGCCGACCTCGTTGAGCACCTCGACCGCCGCGCGGCGCGCGTTCTCGTTCTCGTCCTTGAGGATCTCGATGAGGTACTTCATCGTGTCCGGGTGGTTCGCCTTGATGACCACGTCGATGGCGCGGTTGAGCACGTCGATCTCCGGGTCGCGCAACAGCGGGGCGACGCGCTCGATGTCGATCGGGCCGTCCATGCGCTGCAGCGCCGACAGCGCCGCGCCGCGGATCAGCTTGTTGGGGTCCCGCAGGAGCCCGGTGAGCGCCGTCTGCACCTCCGCGGTGTTGAAGCGCGCCAGCGTATTGATGATGTGCACCCGCGCGATCGCGTCCTTGCCCTGCAGCCGGCCGATCAGCTCGCCGACCGAGGACTTGTCGGCGATTTCCCCGATGATGCGAAACAGCGCCGCCTTCTCGTTGGGCTCCTGGGCGTAGGCGGCGGTGAGCAGCTCGCGCACGCTGAAGCGCGTCTTCTGCGCCGCGATCACATCCAGTACGGCGGACTTGGAGACGCCCTGGGTCGAGAGCGCCTCGAGCAGCAGGGTGTGCGGGTAGTTGCGGGTGTTGGTGAGCGCCCAGGAGATGCCGGAGATGACGCGCGGGCTGCCCTCGATCAGGCCGCGCACGAACTGCGGGAAGGTCTTCTGGCTCACCAGCGCGGTGAGCACTTCCACGAACGCGAGCGTCGCTCCCTTGTCGGCCTCCGGCAGCGCGCCGAGGATCGGCTCGATGGCCCCGGCGCCGACGTCCTTCAGCCGCGCAATGGCCTTCTGCCGGGCAGGATTGGTCGCATCGGTCGCCGAGCGGATCTCAGTGACGAGCCGGTCGGCACGCAGGTTCGTGAAAAAACTCATGCAGCCTATCTATTGGACGCAGCTTCCTGCACGTATCCACCAGCGCTCCCCGCCAGGCGGGGAGCGCGCACACGCGACGCGGGTCTTTCCGGTGCCGGCGCCGCTGTCGCAGCCGACTTGTGAAGCAGGAAGCGCGCAGCCTCCGGACGGCTGAGATTATGCCACAGCCGCCAACAACCCCCTGTTACGGCACACGCTTCTGGGCTGGCGGGCATTAGCCACTACAATCGGACGCTCCCACTGGCCAAATCCCTGTTCCGCACATGACCCCCGAAAGCTCAGTCGATGCCGTGCGTGCCGCGCTGCGAGGCCTACGCCGATCCCTATCTTGCCGAGACGCTCGGGGCGGCCCAGGCGGTGCGGGAAGTGCGCGCCGTCCCCGGGGGTGTCAACGCCCGCATCGAGCTCGGGTTTCCGGTGGGCGGCTACCAGGCCGAGCTCACCGCGGCGCTCACGGCATACCTCGCCGCGCGCGGGATCTCGGTGCCGCTCAGCATCGACCTGGAGTCCAACATCCGTGCGCACGCGGTCCAGCGCAACCTCAAACCGCTCGGGGAGATCAGCAACGTGGTCGCCGTGGCCTCGGGCAAGGGCGGCGTCGGCAAGTCCACGGTGGCGGTCAATCTCGCGCTCGCCTGGGCCGCCCAGGGCGCCCGCGTGGGGATCCTGGACGCGGACATTTACGGGCCGAGCCAGCCCCTGATGCTCGGGCTGGCGGGCCAGCGCCCGACGGCCCCGGACGGCAAGCACCTCAAGCCCCTGGTCAGCCACGGCGTGAGCGCCATGTCGATCGGGTTTCTGGTCGACGAAGAGCAGCCGATGGTCTGGCGCGGGCCGATGGTGACGCAGGCGCTCACGCAGCTGCTCTCGGAGACGCAGTGGGGCAAGCTCGACTACCTGGTCGTCGACATGCCCCCCGGGACCGGCGACATCCAGCTGACCCTGGCGCAGCGCGTGCCCGTCGCCGGTGCGCTGATCGTCACCACCCCGCAAGACATCGCGCTAGCTGATGCACGCAAGGGACTGAAGATGTTCGAGAAGGTCTCCGTGCCGGTGCTGGGCATCGTCGAGAACATGAGCATCCACGTGTGCAGCCACTGCGGCCACAGCGAGCACATCTTCGGCGCCGGCGGCGGGGCGCGGATGGCCGAGCAGTACGGGGTGCGCCTGCTCGGGGAACTGCCGCTCGATGCGCACATCCGCGAGGAGGCCGATGGCGGCCGCCCCACCGTCGTGGCGGCGCCCGAATCGGCGCGGGCGCGGGCCTACTTCGAGATGGCGCGGCGCGCCGGCGGCGCACTCGCCGTGCGCGCCCGCGATCGCAGCAGCCTGTTCCCCAAGATCGTGGTCGAAGAGAGCTGAAGTCACACGCCTCAGCGCGTCCTCACGCCACCTCGCCGCAGCGCGTGCGACTGCGATACGCTGCGCTCTTTGAATCTGGCGGGGCCCACCCCGCCCCTTAGTACGCGCTGCGAGCGCGGGAGATACGGGATGAGCATCAAGTCCGACAACTGGATCCGGCGCATGGCGCGCGATCACGGGATGATAGAGCCGTTCGCCGCGGAGCAGGTGCGGCAGGTCAACGGCCACCGGATCGTGTCGTACGGAACATCCAGCTACGGGTACGACGCGCGGTGCGCGAACGAGTTCAAGATATTCACCAACATCAACTCCACCATCGTCGACCCCAAGGCGTTCGACGAGAAGAGCTTCGTCGATTTTGGCGGTGACGTTTGCATCATCCCGCCCAACTCGTTCGCGTTGGCCAGAACGGTCGAATACTTCCGGATCCCGCGCAGCGTGCTGGTCGCGACCTTGGGTAAATCGACGTACGCCCGCTGTTTTCGCGGCGACACGCGCGTGGCGCTCGTGGACGGCACGGCGCCCACGCTCGAGGAAATGGCTCGCCGTCACGACGCGGGCGAGCTCTTCTGGGGTTATAGCATCGGCGAGCACGGCCGCCTTATCGTGTCGCACCTGGAGGCGCCGCGATTTATCGGTCGCGATGCGCTGGTTGAGATCGAGCTCGACAGTGGCGAGCGCATCCATGCGCCACCGCGGATCACCAGTTCATGCGGCGCGACGGTCGCCTTGCGCAGGCTCACGCACTACGTACCGGGGACGCCCTGATGCCGCTCTACCGGGACACGGCCCGTGGCTACGAGGTTGTTTATCAGCCGATCGACGGCCACATGTATCTCACCCATCGCCTGGCGGATGAATGGAACCTCCGTCACGGCATCTACGCTGAGGTTGCAGGGACCCATCGCCATCACATGGATTTTGACCGGCGCAATAATCGGCCGACGAACATCGAGCGCATGCCGGCTTCCGAGCATATCCGGCTGCACAACGATCACAGCTACGGCGAGGACTTCGATGCCCAGGCGCACGGTGCGGCGATCCGCGACTCTCTGTTACGGCGCTCCCAGGACGTCCAGTGGCGGGCTCATTTCTCGGAGGTGCAATCTCAGCGCGCCCGCGAGTCGCCGTCTTCCGGAGATTTCCGGAAGTCATCGCGCGGTTCGCGGGCCGCCCGGTCTATCGCAACCACCGCGTGGTGGCGGTGCGCGAATTGCCGGGCGATCACGACGTCTACTGTCTGACCGTGCCGGAGGCGGGCAACTTCGCTCTGGAAGCGGGAGTCTTCGTGCGCAATTGCGGCATTATCGTGAACGTAACGCCCTTGGAGCCGGAGTGGGAAGGTCACGTGACGCTCGAGTTTTCCAACACGACCCCGCTGCCCGCGAAGATCTACGCCAACGAGGGCGTGGCACAGATGCTGTTCTTTGAGTCCGACGAAGTGTGCGCCACTTCCTATCGTGATCGCGGCGGCAAGTACCAGGGGCAGCGCGGCGTCACGCTGCCGAAGACCTGACCAGGCGCCTCAGTTGCGCGTCAGACTCTGGATCTGCATGGTCCACTGCACGTCCTTGCCCTTGGTCTGCTCGACCTTCATCGGCACGTAACCGCGCTCCGGCGCGCACCAGAAGCGCGTCACCCGCGGTGAATAGGCCTTCTGGGCGCGGTACACGATCGTGGACACCGGGCCGAGCGGCGTCTGCAGGGTGGCCTCGCCCTCGCGCGCGTAGCGGTACTCGCGCACGCTGTTCTTGTCGATCAGGCTGAAGCGCTCCGGAGTGTGCCCGGCGAGCAGCTCCACCATCAGCGCCAGCTGGATGGAGGCGTCATCCTGCACCTCCGGTGTCAGCGGCAGGTCCACCGGGGTCTGCTCATAAACCCCCGTGACGCGATGGCTGTGCCAGTCGTATTTGAGCTCGATGGTGCGCTTGCTGGAGCTGGTGCCGTCATCGGCCTTGTAGCTCTGGGGCTCAACGCCCTGCGTGGTCACCTTCACCACGCTCACCTGGCGCGGACGCTCGGAGAAGGCGCGACCGATGCCGCGCGGATCACTCTTCGCCGTGTACGTCCAGGTGTCATCGGCGCCCTTCTCGAGCTTCAGGCCCGAGGCGGCCACGGTGAGGCCGTGCCAGATCCAGTTGTAGGAGGCCTCGAAGGGTTTGAGTTCATCGGCGCGCGCCGCGGCTGTGCTCAGCGCCAGCAGTGTCGCTGCGAGTGCCAGGGCGCGCGCGCCGCGCACGCGGCGCGGTCTATAACGCTGCCGCACGGAAATCCTCCACGATTGGCGTCTCGAGGCGGGTGCCATCGAGCCACGCCGCCCCATCGTGCCACTGCAGCCGCCGCTGCGCGAACCAGCCGAGCACCTGGGGGTAGATGATGTGCTCGGTCGCGACCACGCGCGCCGCCAGGGTGTCCTCGCTGTCATCCGGGCGCACGCGAACCTTCGACTGCAGCACGACCGGGCCGGCATCAAGCTCCGGGGTGACGAAATGCACGCTCGCCCCGTGCTCGGCCTCGCCCGCGGCGAGCACGCGGCGATGCGTGTGCAGTCCCCTGTAGGCCGGCAGGAGCGAGGGGTGAATGTTCAGCATCCGTCCCAGGTAGCGCTCGACGAAGGCCGTGGAAAGGATGCGCATGAAGCCGGCGAGGGCGATCGCATCCGGACGCGCGGCATCGATGGTCTGCATCAGCTGCGCCTCGAAGTCGGCGGCGGGCAGGCCCGGGGGGCGCAGCACGGTGGCGGTGGCGGCGCCCAGGTCGCGCGCGGCGGCGAGGCCCGCTGCCTCGGACCGGTCGGAGATGACGCGGGTGACCTCGGCGTTCAGGGTGCCCGCCAGGCACGCACGCGCGATCGCGCTCATGTTGCTGCCGCGGCCGGAGATGAGGATGGTGATGCGAAACGGCGCCGGACGGCTCATTCGCTGATGATGACGCCGCGCGTGCCGGCGCGCACCTCGCCGACCACCTGGGCACGCTCGCCGCGCGCGTTGAGGAACTCGACCGCCGCTGCCGCCTGCTGCGCCGGCAGCACCACCACCATGCCCAGCCCGCAGTTGAAGGTGCGGTACATCTCGGCCGAATCCACGCGTGCGATGTGCTGCAGCCAGTCAAACACCGGGTCGCGCGGCCAGCGGCGTCGCTCGAGCAGCGCCTCGAGGCCCTCCGGCAGCACGCGCGGGATGTTGTCGGTGAGGCCGCCGCCGGTGATGTGCGCGAGGCCATGCACGGGCATGGCGCGCAGGAGCGCGAGCAGCGGCTTGACGTAGATGCGCGTCGGGGTGAGCAGCCGGTCAAAGAGGCTTTGCCCTTCGAGCAGCGTCGCAGGCGTCGCATCCGCCGTGGCGATGAGCTTGCGGATGAGCGAGTAGCCGTTCGAGTGCGGTCCGGAGGAGGACAACCCGATGAGCGCATCGCCGGCGCCCACCTTGGAACCATCGATGATGGCGTCCTTCTCCACCACGCCCACGCAGAAGCCGGCCAGATCGTAGTCCTCGCCGTGGTACATGCCGGGCATCTCGGCGGTCTCCCCGCCCACCAGCGCCGCGCCGGCCTGCACACAGCCCTCGACGATCCCGCGCACCACGGCTTCGGCGACGGCCACCTGGAGCTTGCCGGTGGCGTAGTAGTCGAGGAAGAACAACGGCTCGGCGCCCTGGACCACCACGTCGTTGGCGCACATGGCCACCAGATCGATGCCGATCGTGTCGTGGCGGCCGGTGTCGATCGCGAGCCGCAGCTTGGTGCCGACACCGTCGGTGCCGGCGACGAGCACCGGGCGGCGGTAGCCGGGCGGCAGCTCGACCAGGGCGCCGAAACCGCCGATGCCGGCGAGCACCTCGGGGCGCTGCGCACGGCGCACCAGCGGCTTGATGCGCTCGACGAGTTCGTCGCCGGCGTCGATGTCGACGCCCGCGTCGCGGTAGGTGATGCGATGGCCTTCGGTCATGTCAGAACGCGGTCCGGGTGGGCTGCCGTCGGGTGCAGGCGCGTATGATATTGTACCTGTCGCCTCGCGCTGTTGCGTGCCCGATACAAAATCATGACGCGACCGGTCGCAAAATCAACCACGGCAAAGCGGCGCACGCGCGGGATGCTGCTCGCTTTCAGCGTGCTCGCCGGCGTGCTGTGCATGAGCGCCGTGGGGCGTCCGGTGCGGGTCTACGAAGTTGACGTGGCCGAGCGTTCGGGCACCGCGCTGCAGGAGGCGATGCGCCAGGCGCTGGTGCGCGCGACCGGGCGGCGCGAGGCGGCCGAGGATCCGGCGCTCGCGGGGATCGTCGCGGAGGCGGCGAAGTACGTGCAGAGCTACACCACCGGTCCGCGCGGGGAACCGCAGGTGGTGTTCGATGCCGCGGCCGTGCAGCAGGCGATCAGCAGCGCCGGGCGCAGCGTCTGGGACGCCGACCGGCCCTTCACGCTGGTGGTGCTCGACCCGCCGCGCAACCGCGCGCAGGCGGAGGCCGCGCGCGCGGAGCTGGAGCGCGCGGCGG
Source organism: uncultured Pseudomonadota bacterium (assembly GCA_963727305.1). GTDB lineage: Bacteria > Pseudomonadota > Gammaproteobacteria > Steroidobacterales > Steroidobacteraceae > 13-2-20CM-66-19. The sequence goes on along the minus strand of CAVSFM010000016.1, from coordinate 608,458 downwards.
CCGCGCGCGGCCTGCCGATCAGTCTCGTGCCGATGACCCTCACCGACGGCGCCGGCAAGCCCCTCGGGGCCGATGCGCTGCTCGAGGCGGCACAACACTATGGTGCGGATGCGGTGCTGGTCGGCCGCGGCGACGGGCGCGACCCCCGAGGCGCCGCTGCAGTGGACCCTGTACGGGCGCGGCTCGAGCGAGAGTTGGAGCGGGCCGCTCGCCGCCGGCGTCGACCACACGGTCGACCACCTGGTGCCCCAGCAGGCCGGTACCGCGCAGCTGGCCGAGAGCGACGTGCGCATCACGATCGAGGGCGTGCGCACGCTCACCGATTACGCCGCCGTCGGGCGGCTGCTGCAGGCGACGCCCGGCGTACGCCGCGCCAGCTTCGTCGGCGCCGACCCGGGCACGGTGCTGTACCTGGTGACGGTGCGCGGCGGCGCCACCGGCCTCGAGCAGGCGCTCGCCGGGCAGTCCCACCTGAGTCATCCGGGCGCCTCCGGCGAGCGCACGCTCTATCACTATCAGCCCTGAGCGTGCGCTTACGCGCCCTCGCATGCGTCACCTGCCGAACCTCATCTGCCTGCTGCGCATCGCACTCATCGGGCCGACGCTCGTCGCGCTGCGCGCCGGTGAGTACCCGCTGGCGCTCGCACTGTTCATCGCGGCGGCGGTCTCCGACGGGCTGGACGGGTATCTGGCCAAGCGTTTCGGCTGGACCTCCGACCTGGGGCGCTTCCTGGATCCGCTCGCGGACAAGCTGCTGCTCGTCGCCCTGTTCGTGCAGTGCGCCTGGCTTGCCCTCGTGCCCTGGTGGCTCACCGCGGCGGTCGTGGCGCGCGATGTGATGATCGGCGCCGGCGCGCTGATCTTCCGGCTGTGGTTCGGACCCCTGCGCGGCCGGCCCACCCTGATCAGCAAGGTCAACACGGCCGCGCAGCTGCTCTATCTGATGCTGGTGCTGCTCGCCGCCAGCGTGCAGCTGCCGCCGCGCGAGATCCTCGATGCCTGTGCGCTCATCACGCTCACCACCACCGTGGTCTCGGGCGCGCACTACATGAGGACCTTCGCCGGGCGCGCCTGGATGCACCCGGCGCGGCCGTAGGGGGGCGGCGATGCGTCAGCTTCCCCTCGGTGTGCGCCTGCCCGACCGCGCGGTGTTCGCCAGCTTCCTGCCGGCGCGCAACGTCGAGGCACTCGAGCATGCGCGGCGCGTGGCAGCGGGCGAGTTCGCCGGCCTGACCTGGCTGTGCGGACCGCCGGGGGTGGGCAAGACGCACCTGCTGCAGGCCATCTGCAGCGCCGCGAGCGAGCGGCTGCGCGCCGGCTACGTGCCGCTGGCCGAGTTCGCCCCGCTCGGCATCGAAGTCCTCGAGGGACTGGCGCAGCTTGAGTGCCTGTGCATGGACGATCTCGATGCGGTGGTCGGGCGGCTCGAGTGGGAGCGGGCGCTCTTTGCGCTGCTGCGCGAACTGCAGGACGCCGGTGGCCGCCTGGTGCTGGCGGCCAGCGCGCCGCCGGCGTTGCTGCGCTGGGCGCTGCCCGATCTCGCCTCGCGCTGCGCCGCCGGCGCGGTGCTGCAGCTGCGCCCGCTCGATGAGTCCGAGCAGCAGGCCGCCCTCAGGCTGCGCGCCCGGGTGCGCGGCTTGGAGCTGCCCGATGAGACGCTGCAGTGGCTGCAGCGGCGCTTTCCGCGCGACATGCGCAGCCTCTACGAGCTGCTCGACACGCTCGATGAGGCGGCGCTCGCCGCCCAGCGGCGCATCACCATCCCCTTCATCCGCGAGGTGCTAAGCGCCCGCGCGCCCGCGCTGACTGCAGCTGCATGGCGAGCGTGGCGACGCGCCGCCCGAGCGCCTGCGCGAGCACCTTCTCCTCCTCGCACAGCGCGGCGTGCGTGGCGCCGCCGCTCACGTGCGAGGCGCCGTAGGGGCTGCCGCCCCGGAGGGTCTCATTCAGCGCGCGCTCGGTGTAGGGCAGTCCCACCAGGTACATGCCGTGATGCAGCAGCGGCAGCATCATCGACAGCAGCGTCGTTTCCTGACCCCCGTGCATGGTCTGCGTGGAGGTGAACACGCCCGCGGGCCGCCCGGCGAGCGTGCCCGACAGCCACAGGCTCGCGGTGCCATCGAGGAAGTACTTCAGTGGCGCCGCCATGTTGCCAAAGCGCGTGGGACTGCCCAGCACCAGCGCGTCGGTCTGCTTCAGGTCATCGAGGCTGGCGTAGGGGGCGCCGCTCGCCGGCACCGGCTGCGGTGCGGCCTCGCTGGCGGCCGACACCGCCGGCACGGTGCGCAGCCGCGCCGTCGCACCGGGCACCGCCTCGACGCCGCGGCACACCTGGCGGGCAAGCTCTGCGGTGGCGCCGCCGCGCGAGTAGTAAAGGACCAGGACTTCCGCCATGCCCGATTTCTCTTCGCAGGGCAACCGCCGCGGGCGCTGCGACGGTTTTAACGCCCGCCAGTACGTTGCCACAAAACAGATGTGCCATCATCTGCCCCACGTCCATGGGATGGATCTACACTAGCGGCCGCGATGCGCTCTGGCGCACACGCACTTCAAACATGCACTGCAAGAAATGCCTCGTGGGCGGACGTGTCCAGGGAGTCTTTTACCGCGCCAGCGCGGCGCGCCGCGCGCAGGAACTGCAGCTGCACGGCTACGCGCGCAACCTTGGCGACGGGCGCGTCGAAGTGCTGGCCTGCGGTGAGGAGCCGGCACTGAGCAGCTTCGTGGACTGGCTGTGGCAGGGCTCCTCGGCCTCCAAGGTCACTTCCGTGGAAGTGACCGACGTGCCCGCGGAAGCGCTCGACCGCCGCGGATTCTTTACCGCCTGAACTCCATGTCGCACCGCTTCCTCCCGAGCGCATTGCTCGCAGCTCTCACCCTGGCGCTCGGCGCCGTCCCCCTGGCCGCCGCGGCGGCCCGGCAGGCGCAGCCGGCCGCGGAGCCGGCACCGGCGACCCCGGCGCCCGAGGCACAGCCGGCCCCCGCACCCGAGACTCCGGCGGCACCGCCGGCGCCGCCGCCCGGCGAGGCCCTGCCGGCCGCGCCCCCCGCGCCCATTCCTGAAAGTCCCGCGCAACCCGAGGCGCTGCCCTCGGGCCCGGCGCCCGCGGCCGCCACGCCGGCGCCGCGCCGCTTCCTGACGCCGCAATCGCATCAGGCCTGGGTCTCCGCCGCCAACCCGCTCGCGGTGGAGGCCGGGCTGCAGATTCTCGACAAGGGTGGCAGCGCCCTCGATGCGGCGGTGGCCGTGCAGGCGATGCTCGGTCTGGTCGAACCGCAGAGCTCCGGCGTCGGTGGCGGGGGCTTCCTGCTGTACTACGACGCGCATACCGGCAAGGTGAGTGCCATCGACGGGCGCGAGCGCGCGCCGCTCGGGGCGACGCCGGGCATGTTCCTGCAGGACGGCAAGCCGATGTCGTACGTGGAGGCGGTGCGCAGCGGCCGCTCGACCGGCGTGCCGGGAATCATTGCCATGCTGTACACCGCGCGCGAGAAGGACGCGGTGCTGCGCTGGAAGGACCTGTTTGTCCCGGCGATCCGCGCGGCCACCGACGGCTTCCGGGTGCCCGCGCGCCTGGCGATGTTTCTCGGGGAGGGATCGCCGTTTCCGCCCACGACCGAGATCCGCAACCTGTTCTCGCGCCCGAACGGGGAGAACCTCGAGGAAGGCGACCTGTTCCGCAACCCCGACTATGCGAAGACGCTCGGCCGCATCGCCGCGGAAGGACCGCGCGCCCTCTACGAGGGCACGATCGCCGCGGAGATGGTGCGCGTCACGCACCTCGAGCCGCTGCCCGGGACGCTGACCCTGAAGGACCTGAAGAGCTATCGCACCGCCTGGGTCGAGCCGTTGTGCCGCCCCTACCACGTGTTCACGGTGTGCGTGCCGCCGCCACCCTCCAGCGGCGTCTCGCTCCTGCAGATGCTCGAGATCCTCGACCACACCGACATCGCCGCGCGCACCCCGAATGACCCGCAGGCGTGGTTCCTGTTCGCGCAGGCAAGCCGTCTGATGTATGCCGACCGCGACCGCTACGTGGCCGACCCGCGCTTCGTGTCCGTGCCGGTCGAGCGCATGCTCAATCCGGGCTACATCAAGCTGCGCGAGCAGCTGATTGGCACGCACGCCGGGCCCGCGCCGCTGCCGGGGAATTTCGACCGCGGGCCGGCGCGTGACAACACCCGCGAGTCCACCGGCACCAGCCACTTCGTGGTCGTGGATGCGCAGGGGAACGTGGTCTCCATGACGACCACGGTGGAGTCGGTGTTCGGCTCCGGGCGCACGGTGGGGGGCTTCGTTCTCAACAACCAGCTCACCGATTTCGCCTTCGAACCGACCGACGCGGGCCATGCGGTCGCCAACGCCGTGCAGGGCGGCAAGCAGCCGCGCTCCTCGATGGCGCCGGTCATCGTGCTCGATCACGCCAACCACTTCGTCGCGGCGCTCGGCTCCCCCGGCGGCAGCGCAATCCTCGACTACAACGCCAAGACGCTGGTCGGCCTGCTGGCCTGGAAGCTCTCGCTCAAGCAGGCGCTCGAGTTGCCCAACCTCATCGCGCGCGGCGATACCTACGCCGGTGAGCTCAGCCGCTTCACCCCCGCGCTGCTCGCCGGCCTGCGCGAGCGCGGGGTCGATGTGAAAGCCGGGCATGCCGAGAACTCGGGCCTGCACGCGATCCTGCGGCACCCGGACGGTACCTACGAGGGCGCGGCCGACTCGCGGCGTGAGGGCGTCGCACGCATGCTGCCCCCGCCGCAGAAGGACCTGAAGCACGCCGTGGGGGCGAACTGACGGCGTTCACGTTTCTGCCGGCCACAATTGGACAAGCCTAAGTCCAAGATCTTAGCATCGTCTTGACCGCAACCCGCATCGGTTGCCCGGCCGTCTGCGGCCAAGAGGTGCTCGCCATGTCGCTACAGAAAAGTGCCTGCCTCGTCCTGGTGCTGTTCACCGCCCTGCTCGGGGGCTGCGCGAGCACCGCCCCGGAGGCGAAGTTCGCCAAGCCGATGGCCGCCGATGCGCGGATTCGGGCGTCGGACACCGAGACCGTCACGCTCACGACGGCCGATACCATCAAGGCGGCTCCGGAGGTGCACGATCGGGTGAAACAGAAGATCACCTCGCGCATCGACGTGCGCAAGCTCACCAACCCGGCGGAGGGTGCGCCGCGCACCTTTGAGGTTGAGGTGTTCGTCTCGCGTTACGAAAAGGGTAATGCCTTCGCGCGTTTGATGCTCGCCGGTACCGGGCAGATTCATATCGATGGCACGATCTCGGTCTTCCAGATGCCCGCGCACGAGCTGCTGGAGAAGTTCGACATGCAGAAGACGTTTGCGTGGGGCGGCATCTACGGGGGCGCGACCACGATTGAGACGATCGAGGACACCTTCGCCGATGCGGTGGCGGCCACGGTGACGGGGGAGACACCGCCCAAGACGGAGCCCGACAAAGCCGCCGCGCACTGAGCGCGCGCTTCCGCGGGGCCGCGTGCCTAACGCGGGGCAGTGATCTTCGGGAAGCCGAGATCGTCCGCGCCGCCCCAGCGCGTCCAGTGTCCGAGCACCAGGTCCGGGTAGTCGCGGCGGCCGACGCTGCCGTTGTAACGCGCCAGCGCGCGGCGCACGTCGTTGTGCTCGTAGGTGAGATAGAAGCGCAGGATCGCGCAGCCCATGCGGATGTTGGGCGCGACGTGCACCAGCTCGTAGCGCTGTAAGCCGAGCTTTTCGGGCCAGAAGGGCATCACCTGCATCAGCCCGACGGCGCCGGCGCTCGACACTGCCCAGCGATCGAAGCGACTCTCCACGTCAATCAGGGCCATCACCAGCCCGGGCGGCAGGCGCGCCTCGCCGTAGCGGTGCGTCTCGCAGTACACCTGCTTGAGGATGTCGATGCGCTCGTCCTTTTCCTTCACCAGCGTGCGCAGGCGCGGCTCCATGAGCGTGTACCACACCGCCGAGTCGTACTGATCGGTGAAGCACTGCGCCTGGGCGATGGCCTTCTGAATGACGCCCCTGAGCTCCGGGTCGCGCTGCTGGTCGGCGTGCGCGGCCGGCAGCAACGCGGCGGCGAGCAGCCACGCCGCCAGGGGCGCGCGGCTAGGCGGCCAGGCGCGCGCGGATGAAGGCGAGGGCCTCGCCGAGCGGGAAGTCGGTGCTGGCGCTGTCGCGCCGGCCACGGTACTCGAGGCTGCCCGCCTCCAGGCCGCGCTCAGCCACCACCAGACGGTGCGGGATGCCGAGCAGCTCCGCGTCGGCGAACTTGACCCCCGGGCGCGCATCGCGGTCGTCGTAGAGCACCTCGATGCCGGCGGCGGTGAACTCGGCGTACAGCCGATCGGTGAGCTCGCGGACACGGGCTGATTTTTGCAGATTCAGGGGTACCAGGACTACCTGGAAGGGCGCGATCGGCGCCGGCCATATGATGCCGCGCTCATCGTGGTTCTGTTCGATGGCGGCGGCCACGACACGCGTCACACCGATGCCGTAACAGCCCATGAGGAGCGTGACTTCCTGGCCCGACTCATCGAGCACGACCGCCTTCATCGGCCGGCTGTACTTGTCCCCGAGCTGGAAGACGTGACCGACCTCGATGCCGCGTGCGATCTGCAGCGTGCCCTTGCCCGAGGGACTCAGGTCCCCGGCGACCACGTTGCGCAGGTCCGCCGCGCTGACCGCGCCGACGTCGCGCTCCCAGTTGACGCCGGTGAGGTGCATGTCCTTCTCGTTCGCGCCGCAGACGAAATCCGCGAGCGCCAGCGCCGCATGATCGGCGTACACGCGGCACTTGAGGCCGGCCACGCCGACGTAGCCCGGCTCGGTGCCACTCACCTCGAGCACGCGATCGGGCGCCGCCAGGCGCAGCGGGCTCGCCACTCCCGGGAGCTTCTGCGCCTTGACCGCGTTCAGCTCGTGATCCCCGCGCAGCACGAGCGCGACCACCGACCCCTCGGTGCCCTCGACGATCAGGGTCTTCAGGCAGCGCTCGGGCGCCACCTTGAGGAAGGCGGCCACGTCGGCGATGGTGCGCGCGCCGGGCGTAGCCACCTTGCGCAGCGGCTCCGCGGGCGCGGGGCGCGGCGTGGCCGGCGGCAGCGCGGCCGCGGCCTCCAGGTTGGCGGCGTAGTCGTCGCCGTCGGAGAACACGATCGCATCCTCGCCCGAGGAGGCCAGCACCATGAACTCCTGCGACACGTCCCCGCCGATCGCGCCGGAGTCCGCGCGCACCGCGCGGAAGGTGAGACCGGTGCGGGTGAAGATGCGCGTGTAGGCCTCGAACATCGCGCGGTAGCCGGCCTGCGAGCGAGGCCTGGTCGAGGTGGAAGGAGTAGGCATCCTTCATGATGAACTCGCGCGCGCGCATGACGCCAAAGCGCGGACGCACCTCGTCGCGGAACTTGGTCTGGATCTGGTAGAAGTTCACCGGCAGCTGCCGATAGCTCTTGAGCTCGCGGCGCGCGATGTCGGTGATCACTTCCTCGTGCGTCGGCCCGGCGACGAAGTCACGCTCGTGGCGGTCCTTGATGCGCAGCAGCTCCGGCCCGTAGAGGCTCCAGCGGCCCGATTCCTGCCACAGCTCCGCCGGCTGCACCACCGGCATCACGAGCTCGAGCGCCCCGGCGCGGTCCATCTCCTCGCGGATGATGCGCTCGACTTTCTTCAGCACCCGCAGGCCGAACGGCAGCCAGCTGTACAGGCCCGCCGCCTCGCGGCGGATCAGGCCCGCGCGCAGCATCAGCTGGTGGCTGACCACCTCCGCCTCCGCGGGGGTTTCTTTCATGGTGTTGATCGGGTACTGGGACAGCCTCATCGTCGCGCGCTTTCGCTGGCTTGCCTTCAACAGTCGCAGGGAAGCTGGCATCTTAGCAGGAGCCCCCTGATAAGATGCCGCACGTGACAAACGAGCTTCCGGAACCGCTCAGGCCGCGCCGCAAAGGCATCTACCTGCTGCCGAACCTGCTCACCACGGGCTGCCTGTTCTCGGGCTTCTACGCGGTGGTGGCGGCGATCGACAAGCACTTCGATCACGCCGGCATGGCGGTGTTCGCGGCGATGATCTTCGACACCCTCGACGGACGCATCGCGCGCCTGACGCGTACCGAGAGCGCCTTTGGCAAGGAGTACGACAGCCTCGCCGACATGGTCGCCTTCGGCCTCGCGCCCGCGATCGTCGCGTACCAGTGGGGCGTGGTGCGCATCATGGAGTACGGCAGCCACTGGGGGCGTTTCGGCTGGCTGGCGTGCTTCTTCTACGCCGTGGCGGCGGCGCTGCGCCTGGCGCGCTTCAATGCGCGCTCGGCCACCGCCGACAAGCGCTACTTCGAGGGCCTGCCGAGTCCTTCCGCGGCGGCGATCGTGGCCGCCTTCGTCTGGTTCTGCAGCGACTGGCGCGAGCCGCGCCTCACCGGACTCATCGCCGCCTTCGTGGTCACCGCGAGCGCCGGCGCCCTCATGGTCTCGAGCTTCGGCTATCCGAGCTTCAAGCAGTTCGACCTCGACCGGCGCATCCGCTTCGTCTACATGCTCCTCGTGCCACTCATCATCATCCTGATCGCGGTCGACCCGCCGACCATGCTGCTGGCGATGTTCGGCACCTACGCGCTCTCGGCCCCCGTGCTGTGGCTCGGGCGGCGCGTGCGCCGCCTGGTGCGCGGCCCGCCCGCGCGTGGCGTCCCATGAGCGTGGCCGGCTCGCAGCGCGAGGCGTACCTGCAGGCGCTCGGGATCGATCGGTGGGTGCCGCGCGGGGAGCGTGCGCCGGTGCAGTCCCCGGCGGCCGCCGAGGTCCGGCCGGCATCGCCGCCGCTGCCGGTGGCAGCAGCCGCGCCGGCGGTGCGTGCCGCGAGCGCGCCGGTGGCCGACTTCGCGGCCCGCTGGGAGGCGCTGCGCACGCAGGTGGCGACCTGCACGCGCTGCCCGCTGCACCAGACGCGCACCCAGGGGGTGTTCGGGGTCGGCCCCGAGCGCGTCGACTGGCTGGTCATCGGCGAGGCCCCGGGGGCGGAGGAGGACCGGCGCGGCGAGCCCTTCGTCGGGGCGGCCGGCCAGCTCCTGGATGCGATGCTGCGCGCCATCGGGCTCGACCGTAAGAGCAACGTCTACATCGCCAACGTGCTCAAGAGCCGCCCGCCGGGCAACCGCGACCCCAAGCCCGAGGAGGTGGCGGCCTGCCTGCCCTACCTGCAGGCCCAGATCGAGCTGCTGCGGCCAAAGCTCCTGCTGGCGGTGGGGCGCATCGCCGCCCAGAGCCTGCTCGCTACGGATGCGCCGCTCGGGCGGCTGCGCGGCCAGGTGCACCGCTTCGGTGATACGCCCCTGATCGTGACGTATCATCCGGCCTACCTCCTGCGTACGCCCGCGGAGAAGCGCAAGGCGTGGGAGGACCTGAAGTTTGCCCGCAGCGTGTACCAGCAACTCATCCAGGGCCGAGCGCTCGATGGCCACCGCTCCTGAGCTGCTCGGCGCAAATGCCGAGGCCCTCATCCGGCCCATGCGCGGCGCCGACGTCGCCGAGGTCGTCGCGATCGAGCGCGCCTCCTACCAGTTTCCGTGGAGCGAGGGAATCTTTCGCGACTGCCTGCGGGTCGGCTACATCTGCCGCGTGGTGAGCGTGGACCGCCAGGTGATCGGCTACGGCGTCATGAGCGTCGGCGCAGGCGAAGCGCACGTGCTGAACCTGTGTGTCGCGGAAGCCTTTCGCTGCCGCGGTGCCGGCCGAAAGGTGCTGCTGTGCCTGCTCGAGCGGGCGCACGCGGCCGGCATGGCGGAGGCCTTCCTCGAAGTGCGCCCCTCCAACACCACCGCGATCCGGCTGTACCAGTCGATCGGCTTCGAGCAGGTGGGCACGCGGCGCGGCTACTACCAGGCGCTCAACGGCCGCGAGGATGCCGCGGTTCTCAAGCTCAGCCTGCGACGCCCGGCGCTTCCGGCCATCTGAAGCCGCCACCATGACTGACCTGGCTGCCGAGATCGCTCGGCGACGCACGTTCGCGATCATCTCGCACCCGGACGCGGGCAAGACCACGCTCACCGAGAAGCTGCTCCTGTTCGGCGGCGCCATCCAGATGGCCGGGGCGGTCAAGGGCCGCAAGGCCGCGCGCCATGCAACTTCCGACTGGATGCGGCTCGAGCAGCAGCGCGGCATCTCCGTGACCTCCTCGGTGATGCAGTTCCCCTACCGCGACTGCATCATGAACCTGCTCGACACGCCCGGGCACGAGGACTTCTCCGAGGACACCTACCGCACGCTCACGGCGGTCGACTCCGCGCTCATGGTCATCGACTGCGCCAAGGGGGTGGAGGAGCGCACCATCAAGCTCATGGAGGTGTGCCGCTTGCGCGATACGCCGATCATGACCTTCATCAACAAGCTCGACCGCGACGGCCGCGCACCGATCGAGCTGCTCGATGAGATCGAGAGCGTGCTGAAGATCGCCACCGCGCCGCTCACCTGGCCGATCGGCATGGGGCGCGAGCTGCGCGGCATCTACCACCTGAGCGAGGACCGCATCTACTGCTACAGCGCCGGCGAGCGCGGGCGGGTGGGGGAGAACCGCACGATCGAGGGCCTGCACAGCGCGGCCGGGCGCGAGTTCCTCGGCGAGCAGGCCGCCGCCTTCGATGAGGAGATCGCACTGGTGCGCGGCGCCACCCAGGCATTCGAGGTCGGAGCATTACCTGCGCCGGGCGCCAGACCCCGGTGTTCTTTGGCTCGGCGGTCAATAATTTCGGGGTCGAGGAGCTGCTGGCCGCGTTTTCCAGCTATGCGCCGCCGCCGCTGCCGCGCGCCGCGCGCGAACGCGTGGTCGAGCCCGCCGAGGCGGGCCTCGCCGGCTTCGTCTTCAAGATCCAGGCCAACATGGATCCGGCGCACCGCGACCGCATCGCATTCCTGCGCCTGTGCGCCGGCCGCTACACCCGCGGCATGCGGCTGTTCCACGTGCGCTTCGGCAAGGAAGTGCGCGTGGCCGATGCGCTCACCTTCATGGCGTCCGACCGCGCGCAGGCCGAGGAGGCCTACGCCGGCGACATCATCGGCCTGCACAACCACGGCACCATCAACATCGGCGACACCTTCACCCAGGGGGAGCGTCTCGCCTTCACCGGCGTCCCCAACTTCGCGCCGGAGATCTTCCGGCGCGCGGTGCTGAAGGACCCGCTGAAGATGAAGGCGCTGCAGAAGGGCCTGTCGCAGCTGTGCGAGGAGGGCGCGACGCAGCTGTTCAAGCCGCTGCGCAACAATGACCTGATCCTCGGCGCCGTCGGGCAGCTGCAGTTCGAGGTGGTCGCCTTCCGCCTCGCCGATGAGTACAGCGTGCAGTGCGTCTTTGACCCCGTGACGGTGCATACCGCGCGCTGGATCGAGGCCGCCGATCCGCGCAAGCTCGAGGAGTTCCGCGCCCGCGCCTACGAGCATCTCGCGCTCGATCACGCCGGCGCCCTGGTGTACCTCGCGCCCTCGCGCGTCAATCTGCAGCTGACCCTCGAGCGCTGGCCGGACATCCGCTTCCGCGAGACCCGCGAACACGCCACCGCGTGAAGGGCACGGCTAGGGCGCCGCGCGCCGCACGCGCAGCTGCGCGACGTCGCGCCCGAAGCGCTCGACCGCGGCGGGCGCGGCGCCCTCGGGGCCGTAGCGCAGCTGCGCATAGCGGGCACACAGCCCCTGCACACGCTCACCCAGATCGGGCCGCTGCACGTGCACCGCCGCGGCGTAGTCCAGCGGCCCCAGGTGCGGTGCGCGCGGCGCACCGACCCGGGCGAGCTTGCGGCACAGGCGCAGATACGCGCGCGCCAGCGGATCTTGGGCGGGGCGGCGTGCGCGGCGCCCGAAGTGCCAGGCGGTGAAGGCGAGCCACAGCAGCAGCGCGGAAGCGAACGCCCAGCCGAGATCGCGCGCATCGGGCGTGCGCACGCCGAGGCGGGCGAGGAGGCTGAGCTGGCTGTCGTAGTTGAACTTCACCAGGTGATCGCTCCACCAGGCGTTCGCCGCTTCCCAGCGCTGCAGCAGTCCTGCCAGCCACGCCGAGTGATACAGCAGCCGGTCGGTGGCCGAGAAGGCCGCGGGCATCAGCTCGAGCATGCCGCGACTGAGGCGCTCGGGCGCCACGACCGCGGTCGGGTCGATGCGGGTCCAGCCGCGCCCCTCGAGCCACACTTCCGCCCAGGCGTGCGCGTCGGACTGGCGCACCTCGACAAACTCCCCGATCGGGTTCCACTCACCCCCGAGGTAGCCGGTGACGACGCGCGCCGGCACGTGCGCGGCGCGCATCAGCGTCACGAACGCCGAGGCGTAATGGCCGCAGAACCCCTCGCGGGTCCGGAACAGGAGGTCATCGACCGCGTCGCGCCCGAGCGGCTGCGGCTCGAGGGAGTACACGAAGCCGCCGCCGCGCAGGTAATCGAGCGCGGCGCCGACGAAGGCGCCATCCGAGCCGGCTTTCTGGTACAGCGCCTGCGCGAGCGCGCGGGTGCGCGGGTTGGCATCCGCGGGCAGCGCCGTGTCCTCGCGGCGGCTGAGCGCGCCGAGCGGCACGCGCGTACGCGTGCCGAGGTAGGAGAGGGCGGCGTAGCTGGCCGGCTCGTTGACGGCTTCCGTGGCAAGCAGCTGATAGTCGTAGGTGAGAAACACGCGCGCCGCGGGGGCCTGCGCCGGCGTATCGAGCGCGAACCAGAAATGCCGGCGCGTAGGCTCGAGCAGCACGTGGTAGCGCACCGGCGCGCCGAGAAACTCTATCGGCGCACGCTGGAAGGAGGCCTCCGAGCGCCGCCAGGTGCGCCCGTCGAAGTCATGCAGTACCGGGCCACGCCAGTAGAGGGCGCCGCTCGGGCGCGCTCCCTCGAAGCGCACGCGCATGGCGACGCCGTAGTCGGCGACCAGCTGCGCGATGCTGCCCGGGGTCATCGTGTCGGCGAGCCCGGTGAGCGCGCTGTCGCCGCGCGGGATCGCCCAGAACGAGCCGGCCAGGCGCGGGAAGAACAGGAACAGCGCCAGCGCCAGCGGCAGGGCGAGCCCGAGGGCCCGTGCGGCCAGGCGCAGTGCAGCGCGCGCGCGGCAGCGCCGGGGTGGCGATCGCGGCGATGGCGGCGCAGCACAGCCACGCCTGCAGCGCATACAGCGGCGTGCGCGCGAGGTCCTGGCGGTCGAGGCAGGCGGCCAGGAGCAGGAACAGCCCCGTGCCGGTCAGGACCAGCTGATCGCGCGTGCCGCGGGTCTCGAGCAGTTTGAGCGCCGCCATGAGCACGAGCAGCGTCGTGCCGGCGGCGAGCCCGTTGAGCGTGTGGAAGCGGGCGAGCACCACCGCGGCCATCGTGAGGGCGAGCAGGGCGCGTGCCAGGCGCCCGGGCTGCCAGCGACCGCGCGGTGCGGCCGCGAGGCGCCACGCGATGAGCGCCGCGCACGCGACACTGGCCCACGCCGGTATGCGGTCGACGTGCAGCAGCACCCCGCCGGCGACCGCGGCGCACGCCCAGGCCACCGGCCGCCGCGCCTCGCGTGCCGTGCCCGCGGGCGCGCTCATGGCGGCGTGTCGCCGGACGCGCCGGTGGTGCCAAAACGCGCCAGCAGCGTCAGGCAGCGGTGCCGGTGCTGCGGGCCGCGATCGGCGCCGACCGGCGGCGCGCCGGGGAGCCTGAGCGCGTAGCGTTCGCCGCGCGCCTCCGCGTCGACCACCCAGCGCGCCAGCTGCGCCAGGCGCGCCTCGGTGCCCTCGAGCGGCACGCGCGCAAAATCAAACACGCGCAGTTCCGCGCCGAGCGACTGGTACTCCTTCACCAGCAGCGGCGCCTCGCGCGCGTAGGCTTTCCAGTCCACCTGGCGCGGCGAGTCACCGTCGCGAAAGGCGCGCAGGCCGACCCACTCATCGAGGCCGGCGCCGCTGCGCGTGCGCGTGCCGCCCGGCGGCGCGCCCTGCAGCGGCATCGGCACCGTGCCCGCAGGAGCCGGGTAAACGATCAGCTCCAGCGGCGTGTGGACCCAGGTCCAGGCCCGAAAGAGCGCAAACGGATGCGCCGTGGCGATGCGCACGCGCGCAATCCGCACCACGCCGCGCCGCTGCGGCGGGAGTGCCACGGCGAGGCGCGCGCGCCCGAGCGCGGGCAGGTCGGCGCGCGCGACCGGCGGGTGCTCGAGCGCAGCCTCGAGGCCCAGGCGCGGCGTGTGAGTGGGATTGCCGAGCGTCACGATCACGGTGGCGGCCCGCGCGGCGAACACCGCGGGCGCCTCGGCGGCGATGACCACGGCCCCGAGGAGGTTGCGGTGGCACTGCTGCATCACGACCAGCCCGAACGCGGTGAGCAGGAAGGTGAGGAACAGCGCGAGACTGTTGCCGTAGTTGAGCCCGGCGAGCAGCATCACGAACACCAGGGCGGCGAAGGCGAGGCCGCCGCGGGTGGGCAGGATGTACAGGCGCCGCCGCTCGAGCGCCACCGGCAGATCGTCCGCGCCCTGGCGACGGCGCACCCAGGCGGCGACGCGCGCGCGCAGGCGGGCGCGCAGCGCAGCGAAGAGCCGCGGACGCGGAAGCGGCACGGCGGCCGCGCGCGCGCCCATGCGGCTAGGGTGGCACGGGCACCGCGCGAATCAGGTCGCGGGCGAGGTCATCGGGCGCCGCCGCATCCGCCGCGTCGCGCCGCTCGAGGCGGTGGGCCACCACCGCCGGCAGTACGGTCTGCACGTCCTCCGGGAGCACCGCGGTGCGTGCGTTGAGGAACGCCCAGGCCTGCGCGGCGCGAATGAGCCCCTGGCCGGCACGCGGGGACAGGCCGAGTTTCAGGTCGGCGCGCTCGCGGGTGCCGGCAATCAGGCTCTGCACGTAGTCCAGCAGCGCGTCGGCGACGTGCACGGCGCGCACCGCGCGCTGCAGGCGCACGACCGCCGCGGGCGCGAGCGCCGGGGTGATCCCGGCGAGCAGCTCGCGCCGCTCGCCGCCGCGCAGCAGCGCGCGTTCGTGGGCGGCGTCGGGGTAACCCAGGGTGACGCGCATGAGGAAGCGGTCGAGCTGCGATTCGGGCAGCGCGAAGGTGCCGAGCTGCTCGTGCGGGTTCTGCGTGGCGACGACGAAGAACGGCTCGGGCAGGACGTAGGTGGTGCCATCGACGCTCACCTGGCGCTCCTCCATCGCCTCGAGCAGTGCGCTCTGCGTGCGCGGACTGGCGCGATTGACCTCATCCGCGAGCAGCAGCTGCGTGAAGATCGGGCCCTGGCGGAAATTGAAGCGCTGCTGCGAGCGCTCGAACACCGAAACCCCGACGATGTCGGCGGGCAGGAGGTCGCTGGTGAACTGCACGCGCTGCCAGGCGAGTCCCAGCACGTGCGCGAGCGCATGCGCGAGCGTCGTCTTGCCGACCCCGGGCACATCCTCGATCAGCAGGTGGCCGCGCGCGAGCAGGCAGGCCAGGCACAGGCGGATCTGCCCGGGCTTGCCGAGGATGACGGTCTCGAGCAGCTCCAGTGCGCGCCCCAGGGTGGCCACATCCGCAGACGGCGGCGGGAGCACGGCGGCCGTCACGGCGCGAGCATTCCGCGCACGCGTTCGAGCTGGGCGCCGAGGTCCGCGGCGGTGCGCGTCAGTTCGCGCTCGCGCTCGCGCTCGAGCGCGACCACCTCGGCGGGCGCATTGCGCACGAAGCTCTCGTTGGCGAGCTTCGCCTGCGTCTTCTTCAGATCCGCCTGCGACTTGGCGAGGAGCTTGCCGAGGCGCTCGGCCTCCGCGGCCGCGTCGATGAGCCCGGCCATGGGCACGAGCAGCGCGAGCTGCGCCGACGAGCGCCACGGCCGCCTGCGGCGCTGCCTCCCCGGGGGCGAGCAGGCGCAGGCTCTCAAGGCCCGCCAGGCGCTCGAGCAGGGCGCGATGACGCTGCGCGTACGCCTGCTCCGCGGCGCTGGCATCGCGCAGCAGCAGCGGAATGCGCCGCCCCGGGCTGATGTTCATCTCGCCGCGGATCTGGCGCACGCCGAGGATCACCGCCTGCAGCCAGGCGGTCTCGCGCTCGGCGGCCTCATCGGCCGGGTAGTGCGCCGCCTGCGGGTAGGGGGCGAGCATGACGGTGGCGCCGCTGACGCCGGCGAGCGGTGCGACGCGCTGCCAGATCTCCTCGGTGATGAAGGGCATGAGCGGATGCAGCGCGCGCTGCAGCGCCTCGAGAATCTCGCGTCAGGGTGCGCAGCGCCCCCTGGCGGGCCGCGGCCGCCGCGCTCTCGGACTGCAGCACCGGCTTCGTCAGCTCGAGGTACCAGTCGCAGAAGTCGTACCAGGCGAACTCGTAGAGCGCGCTGGCGGCATAGTCGAAGCGGTAGTCGCGGTAGGCCGCTTCCACCGCGCTGAGCATGCGGCCGAAGCGCGAGCGGATCCAGCGGTCGGCGACCGAGAGCTCCACGGCGGCCGGCGGCCGCCGGCGGCTGCGCGCCGACCGCCATGGTCACGTAGCGCGCCGCGTTCCACAGCTTGTTACAGAAATTGCGGTAGCCGCCGACCCGCGCCAGGTCGAAGCGGATGTCGCGGCTCGGGGAGGCGAGCGCGGCGAAGGTGAAGCGCAGCGCATCGGTGCCGTGCGGGGCGATGCCCTCGGGGTACTGCTTGCGCGTGGCGCGCTCGATCTGCGGGGCACGCTGCGGCTGCATGAGGCCGCTGGTGCGCTTGGCGATCAGCGCCTCGAGCGCGATCCCGTCGACGATGTCCAGCGGGTCGATGACGTTGCCCTTGGACTTGGACATCTTCTCGCCGTGCTCATCGCGGATGAGCCCGGTGATGTACACGTCCCGGAACGGCACATCGTCCATGAACTTCAGGCCCATCATCAGCATGCGGGCCACCCAGAAGAAGATGATGTCGAAGCCGGTGACCAGCACGCTCCCCGGGTAGAAGCGCGTGAGCTCGCCGCTGCGCTCGGGCCAGCCGAGCGTGGAGAACGGCCACAGGGCGGAGGAGAACCAGGTGTCGAGCACGTCCTCGTCCTGGCGCAGGGCGACCTCGGCGCCGAGCTGATGGCGCGCGCGCACCTCGGCTTCGGTGCGCCCCACGTAGCTGCGGCCGGCCGAGTCGTACCAGGCCGGGATGCGATGTCCCCACCACAGCTGGCGGCTCACGCACCAGTCCTTGATGTTGCGCATCCACTCGAAGTAGGTACGCGCCCAGTTCTCCGGCACGAAGCGCGTGCGGCCCTGCTCCACGGCGGCGATCGCGGGGGCCGCCAGCGGGGCGATGCGCACGTACCACTGGTCGGTGAGGTAGGGCTCGAGGATCGCCCCGGAGCGATCCCCGCGCGGCACGACGAGTTTGTGCTTCTCGATCTTCTCGATCAGGCCGGCATCCGTGAGCTCCGCGAGCACGCGCTCGCGCGCCACGAAGCGGTCGAGTCCGCGGAAGCGCTCCGGCACCGTGTCCGCGAGCGCCGCCGTGGGCGTGAAGATGTTGATGAGGGGCAGCTGGTGGCGCTGCCCGATCTCGTAGTCGTTGAAATCGTGCGCCGGGGTGATCTTCACGCAGCCGGAGCCGAAGGCGGGGTCGACGTACGCATCGGCGATGATCGGGATGTCCCGCTCGGCGAGCGGCAGGCGCAGCTGCCGCCCGATGAGCCCCTGGTAGCGCTCGTCCTGCGGATGCACCGCCACCGCGGTGTCACCGAGCATGGTCTCCGGGCGCGTGGTCGCCACCACGAGGAACCCCGTGCCGTCGGCGAGCGGATAGCGCAGGTGCCACAGGTGGCCTTCCTCTTCCTCGGCCTGCACCTCGAGGTCCGAGAGCGCGGTCAGCAGCACCGGGTCCCAGTTCACCAGGCGCTTGCCGCGGTAGATGAGGCCCTCATCGTGCAGGCGCACGAACACTTCGGTGACCGCGCGCGACAGCTCCGGGTCGATCGTGAAACGCTCGCGCGACCAGTCGACCGATTCACCCAGCCGGCGCATCTGCGCGCTGATGGTGCCGCCGGACTGCGCCTTCCACTGCCAGACGCGCTCGAGGAAGGCCTCGCGCGTGAGGTCCGTGCGCTGCACGCCCTGCGCGTTCAGCTGCCGCTCGACGACCATCTGCGTGGCGATGCCCGCGTGGTCGGTTCCGGGCTGCCACAGCGTATCCTCGCCGCACATGCGGTGATAACGCGTCAGGGCGTCCATCAGGGTGTGCTGGAAGGCGTGCCCCATGTGCAGCGTTCCGGTCACGTTCGGCGGCGGGATCATGATGCAATAGGGCGCACCGTGGCCGCTGGGCGTGAACCAGCCGTGGGATTCCCAACGCTCGTAGATGCGCCGCTCGATCTGCGTCGGCGCGTACACCTTATCCATCTGAACGCTTCGCGACTCTCGGGGAAGGGGGCGGGAGGATTATAGCGGCAAGGGCGCCGCGACCGCGGCCGCGTCGCGGGATGCTGCGCGGCTCGGCGTGCGCCTAGCGCACGCGCACGAGGTGCGCGCTCAGGCGGGCGGCGCGGCGCGGCCGGCAGAAGCGCATGTGCCGGAAGCTGCGCGCGTGGCTGGCGCCGTGCCGGCTCAGTGCGCCGCGCGCTGGATGAGAAAGTCCGCCAGCAGCGGTGTTGGCCGGCCCGTGCTGCCCTTCTGGGCGCCGCTCTGATAAGCGGTGCCCGCGATGTCGAGGTGCGCCCATTTGAGCCCCTGGGTGAATTTGGCGAGGAAGGCCGCCGCGATGATGGCGCCGCCGTCGCGGCCGCCGACGTTGGCGAAGTCGGCGAAGTTGCTCTTCAGCGGCTCCGCGTATTCTTCGCTGAGCGGCAGCTGCCAGCAGCGGTCCTCCGCGCGCGTGCCGGCGGCGACGAGCTCCTGGATCAGCTTGTCGTCGTTGCCCATGACGCCGGCCTGGTGATGGCCGAGCGCCACCACGCAGGCACCGGTGAGCGTGGCGATGTCGATCACCGCCGCGGGGTGGAAGCGGCGCGCGTAATGCAGCGCGTCGCACAGGATGAGGCGCCCCTCGGCGTCGGTGTTGAGAATCTCCACCGTCAGCCCCGAGGCGCTGGTGGCGATGTCGCCCGGCTTCACGGCGCGGCCGCCGGGCATGTTCTCGACCGCCGCGACGAGGCCGACGACGTTGAGGCGCAGCCGCAGCTGCGCCGCGAGCGTGAGGCTGGCGATCACGGCCGCCGCGCCGCTCATGTCGAACTTCATCTCGTCCATCCCCGGCGGATCCTTGAGCGAGATGCCGCCGGTGTCGAAGGTCACGCCCTTGCCGACGAGCACCACCGGCGGGCGACCCTTCGGTGCCCCCTGGTATTCGAGCACGATGAAGCGCGGCGGCTGCTTGCTGCCCTGCGAGACCGCGAGCAGGCAGCCCATGCGCTCGCGCCGGATGGCCGCCTCATCGAGCACCTTGGCGCGCAGCCCCGCGTGGCGCTTGGCGAGCGCGCGCGCCTCTTCCGCCAGGTAAAGCGGCGTGCACACGTTGGCGGGCAGGTTCGCCAGGTCCCGCTGGATCGTCTGCGCCGCCGCAACCGCCGCGCCTTCCCTGAGGCCGCGCTGCGCGGCACTGGCCGTGCGTACGGGGCCGGCGAGCACCTTCTTCAGCGCCGGCGCCGCGGGCTTCTTGGCGGTCTTCAGATCGTTGATGCGGTAGAGCGCGGCGCCGGTGAGCTCGGCGACCTGACGCCCGAGATAGTAGTCATCGAGCTGCTTGGCCTCGGGACGGTCGATGGCGATGGCGCAGCTGTCGATGCGCGTGCGTGCGAGCGCTGCAAGCGCCGCCTGGCAGGCGCGCCGCCACGGCTTGCGCTGGAATTGCTTCTTGGTGCCGAGCCCCGTGAGCAGCACTCTGGAGGCCTTGATCCCGGGCAGATCGCCCACGAGCAGCGTCTCGCCGGGCCGGCCGAGGAAGTCGCCACGCCCGAGCAGCCGCTTCAGCCGGCCGCCGCTGGCGGTATCCACCGCGCGTGCCTCGCCGCTGAGTTCGCCCTCCTCGAACACCCCGAGCACCAGGCAGTCCACCGCGAGTGTCGCGAGGCCTTTGGTCCAGACACCGAATTCCATTGCGTATCCCCTTCCCGTTGAGGCGCGTTAGACTGTCATTTGTCTTATTAAAGCGCCTCGCCCCGTGGCGTCCTGCTGCAGCGCTGGCTGCGCGCGCACGGGTGCATGCGATGGCGAGTGTAACCCAAGAGCCCGTCGGTTTTCCGGCGGACGAATGGACGGTCGGCGTTGCGGAATCTGCTCGGACGTTACATTTTGCGCGAGGTCGTGCTGGCCTGGCTCCTGGTCACCGGCGTACTGCTCGTAATCCTGCTCGCCTACGAGGTGGTCGGCGTGCTCGAGCGCGCCGCCGCCAACCAGTTCCCGTCCGGGGTGGTGCTGGAGCTGATCTGGCTCGGCGCCCTGCAGTACCTTTCGATCCTGCTGCCGGTGGGGCTGCTGCTCGGGGTGGTGCTGGCCTTCGGCCGGCTGTACGCCGACAGCGAGATGGCGGCCGCGCTCGCCTGCGGCGCGGGGCCCGCGAACGTCTACCTGCCCGTGGTGCTGCTGGCGCTGGTCGTGGCGGCCGCGCTCGCCTGGCTCACCCTGGTCATGGCGCCACAGGCAACCGAGCATGCCCTTTCCCTGCGCCAGGCGGCGGTGCGTGCGGGGCAGTTCGCGCCGATCGCGGCGGGCAAATTCCGCAGCTTCGGCGGCGGCAGCGTGGTGGTGTACGCGCAGGATGTGAACGCGGACGGCGCGCTGCACAACGTCTTCATCGAGCGCAGCCAGGGTCCGGTAGTGCAGGTCGCGCTCGCCGCGCGCGCCCGCCACAGCGTGACGGCGGATGGCATGACGCACATCCTCACGCTCTATGACGGCGAGCGGTTCGAGGGCGTGCCGGGAAGTGCGGAGTTCCGCATCGTGCGCTTTGCCGAGCACGTCGTGCCGGTGCAGGTGCCGGTGGTGAGTGACGTGGTGCGTGACCTGGAGGCGCGCCCGAGCGCGCTGCTGGCGCAGTCCGCGGACCCCGAGCAGCGCGCCGAGCTGCACTGGCGCATCGCCACCCCGCTCATGTGCCTGGTGCTGGCGCTCATCGCCGTGCCGCTCGCGCGGCTGCGGCCGCGGCAGGGACGCTATGCGCGCGTGTGGGTGGCACTCCTGATCTTCCTCCTGTACTCGCAGCTGATCTCCGTGGGCAAGGTGATGATCGCGCACGGTAAGGCGCCGCAGGTGCTGGGGCTGTGGTGGACGCACGCGGTGGTCGTGGCGCTCGCGCTGCTGATCATTCTCGGGCCGGGGCTGCGTAACCGCCTGCGCTACCGGATGCGGGGCCTGTGAGCATTCTCGATCGCTACATCGTGCGTACCATCCTCGCATCGGTGCTGATGATGGCCGCGGTGCTCCTTACGCTCGGCGCCCTGATCACCTTCATCGGTGAGCAGAACGACATCGGCAGCGGCGGTTACACCGCCCTGGGGGCGCTGTGGTTCACGCTGCTGCGCCTGCCGGCGTTCGCCTTCGATCTGCTGCCGATCACCGCCCTCATGGGCGCGCTCATCGGCCTCGGATCCCTGGCACGCGGCAGCGAGATCACGGTGATCCGCGCCACCGGCATCTCGGTCGTGCACCTGGCGGGGATCTGCCTGATCGCGGGCGCTCGTACTGGTCGGCGCGGGGGTGGCGCTCGGGGAATTCCTGGGGCCGTCGCTGCAGCAGGCGGCGCGCGAGCACAAGGCCTTCACCCGCTTCAACAATGTCAGCTTCGGCGGCGGCGGCGCGTGGGTGCGCGATGGCGACCTGATCCTGCGCGTGGCCGGGCAGTCAAGTCAGAGCCAGTTCGGCGGCATGCAGACCTTCGAGCTCTCCCCCGAGCACCGCCTCGTCGCGCTCGGGCAGGCGCAGCATGCCACCGCCGGCGCCAAGGGCACCTGGCTGCTGAGCGACTACAGCGAGTCGCGCTTCGCGGGCGACCGCGTCAGCCGCGCCGGCCCCGGCCAGCGCGTGCTCAAATCCCACGTCACGGCGGCGTTCCTTGGGCTGGCGATCGAGAACCCCGAGCTGCTGACCAACCGCGCCCTGTGGCGCCTGATCAGGTACTACCGCGCCAACTCGCTCGATGACCGCGAGTACGTGTTCGCGTTCTGGTCGCGTATCTCGCGCACCGTGGCGATCGCCTTCACGGTCCTGCTCGCCATCCCGTTCGTGCTCGGCTCGCTGCGCTCCGCCGGCACCGGTGCGCGCATGGTGATGGGGCTGATACTGGGGATTGGCTTCTTCCTGCTGCAGCGGCTGATCGAAAGCGGCACGATCGTCTTCAACCTCAACCCCATCGTGCTCGCGTGGCTGCCGACGGCGCTGCTGGCGCTGGTCACGGTGACGCTGCTGGCGCGGGCGCGCTGAGGCAACGCGCCGCGGCTGCCCTCAGGTCTGCCCCAGGCCGCGCGGCCACTGCGGCAGCCCGTCCGCGATCGTCACCCAGGGGAGCTTGTCCTCGACCCACACGTGCATCTGCGGCGCGAGCCGCGCCGGCGCATCGAGCGTGCCCAGCGTCACGTCGATCTCGGTCGGGCGCTTCTCGCTGCGGTAGGTGAGGGAGGTGCCGCAGGCGGCGCAGAACCCGCGCAGGCGGTCGGGGGAGGAGCGGTACTCGGTGAGCTCGCCCCGCAGCAGCTGGAAGTGCGCGCGCTCAAAGGTGGCCCACGGCACGGCGGGCGAGCCGGCCGCGCGCCGGCAGCACTCGCAGTGGCAGTAGCACGGGTTGCGGGCGGTCCCGGCCGCGCGGTAGCGCACCGCCCCGCACAGGCAGCCGCCGGTGTAGTGCGCGTCACTCATGCGCGTACGGTAGCACTCGTTGCCTCGCCGCTCCATTTCGGGGAACATCGCGCACCCTGTTGGTCAGCGCTGAAGGGCACAGAATGACGGTGGCAGTGAGGACGGCGACGGCGGCCCTGGCGATGACGTGCGCACTGGCCCAGGCTGCGGATCTGACCGTGCGCCTGGACGCCCGCGAGATCGTGCGCAACCACGTGCACACCGATCTCACGCTCGCGGTGAAGAGCGGACCGCTCACGCTGGTGTTCCCCAAGTGGCTCCCGGGCGAGCACATGCCAAGCGGACCGCTCGATACGCTGGTCGGCATGACGATCCGCGCCAACGGGCAGCCGCTGACCTGGCAGCGCGACCCGAAGGATCCGTTCGCCGTGAGCCTCACGGTGCCTGCGGGGGTCAGCCGCCTCGAGATCGCGCTCGACAGCGGCCTGCCGACCGAGGGCGGCTCCTTCACCGCCGGGCCGACGAACAGCGCGCAGCTCGCGGTGCTCTCGTGGAATCAATACGTGCTCCTGCCCAAGGGCCGCGACGCCGCCACCTTGAGCACCGCGGCCTCGCTGCGCGCCCCGCCGCAGTGGCAGCTTGCCGGTGCGCTCGAGCAGCAGCCGCAGGCCGACGGCAGCGTGCGCCTGGAGGAGGCGAGCCTGGCGCGCCTCATCGACTCGCCGGTGCAGATCGCGCACTACGCGCGGCGCATCGATCTGCCCGGCTCCGCTCCCCTGGGGCAGCTCAGGCACAGCATCGCGCTCGCCGCCGACAGCGAGGAGGCGATGAAGGTGCCGGAGGATTTCGCCGACGGCTATGGCCGCCTGGTGGCGCAGTCCGGGATGCTGTTCGGCACGCGCATGTACCGGCATTACACCTGGCTGCTCACCCTGTCGGACCACGTGGCGCACTTCGGGCTCGAGCACCACGAGTCGAGCGACGATCGCGTGGATGAGAATTCCGTCTCGGATGCGCCGCTGCGCGAGGGGGTCGCGGAGTTGCTGGCGCACGAGTACGTGCACAGCTGGAACGGCAAGTACCGCCGACCCGCCGGGCTGCTCAGCCCCGACTACCAGCAGCCGATGGATGGCACGCTGCTGTGGGTCTACGAGGGCATGACGCAGTTCTGGGGCACGGTGCTGCCGGTGCGCGCGGGACTGATCCCGCAGCCGAGCTACCGGGAGATGCTGGCCAGCGTCGCGGGCAGTTTCGACATCCAGAGCGGCAACCGCTGGCGACCCCTGGGGGACACGGCGGTCGCGGCCCAGGTGCTGTACGACGCGCCGCTCACCTGGTCGATGAGCCGGCGCGACGTGGATTTCTACGAGGCCTCCGAGTTCCTGTGGCTGAACGTGGACACCGAGCTGCGCAATCGCTCCGGCGGCAAGGTCTCGCTCGATGACTACGTGCGGCGCTTCTACGCGGGCGCCGGCGGCGCACCCGCGCTCAAGCCCTTCGTCGAGCAGGACATCTACGCCACCCTCGCCGGCATGGTCCCGGGAGACTGGCACGCGATCATTCACCGGCACCTGGACTCCCTCGGCCCGCAGGCGCTGCTGGAGGCGGTGCGCGGCAGCGGCTGGCAGCTGAGCTACTCGGCCGAGAAGAACACCTTCCTCGAGACCCAGCAGCGGCGCCGCAAGGAAACCAACCGCGAGTGGTCGCTCGGGGTGCTGGTGGACGACAAGGAGACGGTGGTGGAAACCATCGAGAACGGTGCCGCGGCGCGCGCCGGGGTTGGCCCGGGCATGAAGCTCATCGCGGTCAACGGCCGCAAGTACTCCGCGGACGTGCTCGATGCGGCACTGCGCGCGGCGCAGGCGAGCCGGCAGCCGATTGAGCTGCTGGTGGAGAGCGCGGACTACTACCGCCTCATGAGCGTGCCGTACTTCGAGGGCCCGCGCTGGCCGCATCTCACTCGCATCGAGGGCACCCCGGACCTGCTGACGCAGACATTGACGCCGCGCAGCAACTGAGGCTTGGTCTGCACTGTTGGTAGGCTGCCGCGCCGCGCCTACACTGCACGCTCAGGCGACGCGGCCGCACGCGGGCGCGATTCCAACATGACAACCGGGGGAGCGACCATGCACAAGTTCGTGATGTCCGCGCTGCTGCTGGCGCCGGCCGCGGCGCTGGCGGGGAGTGCCTTCGACGGTACCTGGAAGCTGCGTGTCGGCTCGATCCAGGTCACCGGCAAGCCGGACGTGTGGGTCATCACCGAGGGCACCTACAGCTGCTCCAGCTGCAATCCACCGGTGGACAAGCTTCCCGCCGATGGGACGTTCCACAAGCTGAGCGGGCACGCGTACTACGATGAGCTGCAGGTGCGCGTGGTCGATGCACGCACCGTCGAGATCAGCCAGCGGCAGAACGGCAAGACCGTGGGCACGGGCACCATGCAGGTGTCCGCGGACGGCAAGAGCTTCACCAACAAGTTCACGAGCTTCCAGGGGGCGCAGCCCATGACCGGCACCTTCAGCGAGAAGCGCGTGGCGGCGGGACCTCCGGGTTCGCATGCGCTGTCCGGCTCGTGGCTGCAGGACCAGATGAGCGACGCCAACGACGCCCTGCGGACCGTTGATTACGCGATGACCGCGGATGCCTTCAGCATGCGCGCCAACGGGCAGAGCTACAGCGCCAAATTCGACGGTAAGCAGTATCCGGTGACCGGGGACCCGGGCAACACCCAGGTGGTGCTGAAGAAGATCAACGCCCGCACCGTGGAAGAGATCGACTACCGGCAGGGCAAGGTGGTGGACGAGATCCAGATCGCCGCGGCGGAGGATGGCAAGACCGTGATGGTGGCCGACAAGGACGTGGCGCATGGCCAGACCACGACCATGATCCTAGACAAGCAGTAAGGGACAGAGGGGCGCCGGGGAGCCGCCGCGCCCCCGCACCGGTGCGCGGTGGGCAAAGCTAGTGGTGCGGTACGTCGTCGGAGAACAGCCAGCAGTAGAAGCACTCGCTCTTGTCGGGCCTCGCGGGCAGCAGGTGTCCGAGCAGGGGTACTTCCGCGGTCGAGGCGGCAAATTCGAACACCTGGCTGCCCAGGTCATGCGACACGACCTCGGTCGCCCCCGCGCGCTGCAGGATCTGCGTGGCACGTGTCGTCTCGATGTCACCGCGCGGGTGCACGGCCACCGTGGCGATGCTGCCGCGCTCGACGCGATCGGCGATCGTCTCGACGAACCCGCGTTCGTGCTCGTCGTCGAACAGCGTCCCGAAGTACTGCTCGAACTGCTGCCGTGCGGAGCCGGCGGGCTGCTCGCCGGCCCGGCCGGGCTCGGCGCTCGCGGTGAGTTCCACCCGGTCGGTGGGGAACCCGTCGTGCACCAGTCGGGTGCGCACGCGCTCCGCATCTCCGAAGCGGCTGAATACCGCCAGTAATACCGCACTCATGCTTTGCCTCCTTGGCCGTGCAAAGGCCACTCCGCTGACCGGAGTCAATTGTAACGCCGTGTACGCGGATCCGGCGTCATCCGGGAACCGACATTACGGACGGCGCTGCCGCGCTGCCGCCCGTGCTTGGCCGGCGGGGAGGGTAATTCGTCCCCGTGGGTCGTAGGATGCGCCGCATGTCAGTTCGTTCCCGCAGAGGCCGGCCGCCGCACGCAGACCTGTTGACGCCGGCCGAGTGGCGCACCGTGCACGCGCTGCAGCACGGCATGACGAACCGCGAGATTGCCCGCCGGCGCGGCATCAGCCCGGATGCGGTGAAGTATCACGTCGCCAACGCACTCGCCAAGCTTGGTCTCGCCAGCCGCCACGCGCTCCGGCAGTGGTTTCGCGAGCCGGCAGGCAGTGCCCTGAGCAGGAGAACCCGAACGATGAGCACGAGCAAGCTGGGACCGCTGGCGCAGATCTCGCGCAGCGTACGCGACATCAAGGAATCGCAGGCGTGGTACGCCGACACCCTGGGACTGCCGCACCTTTATACCTACGGGACGCTCGCCTTCTTCGATTGCGGCGGCACGCGGCTTTACCTGCAACAGGAGGCCGAGCCGAAAGCGGAGTCGATCCTCTATCTGCGGGTCGAGGACATCCGCGCCGCGTACGACACGCTGCGCGCGCGCGGGGTGGCCTTCGACGGCGCCCCGCACATGATCCACCGTCATGCGGACGGCACCGAGGAGTGGCTCGCGACGTTCCGCGACCCGGAAGGGCGCCCGCTCATGATCATGGCGCAGGCGAAGCCCTGAGCCGGCGGCCCCCCAGGCCCCTAGTGTCCGGGCGCGGGGCTCGCCGGGGCGCTCGCGGCGGCCTTGGCCGCGGTACCTTTGCTCGCCTTGGCCGGCTTGGGCGGCGGGAGCGGCTTCAGAAGATCGGTGACCGGGGTGAAGATGGTGGCGTACCTGTAGTCCGGGATCTCAAACTCCCAGCCGCTGAAGCGCGTGTTGAGCCGCTGCGCCTCGAGGCCCGCTTCGGGGGTGGTGCCCCGTGCGCTCAGAACGAGCAGCGCCCGTGTGCCGTCCCTGCGCCCGAGCGCCTCGATCTCCAGGCCATCGAAGGTGCGGAAGAAAGCGTGCGCACTCTTCGGATCGGGCGCGCCGGCGGCCCTGGCGACGTCCTCCAGGGTGAGGCCGCTCAGCGCCGCGCCGAGGCTATCGGCCGCGCCGACGCTGCTCAGCTCGCGTCCCTTGGGCACGGGCACGATGTTGAAATGCGCGTCCTCCTTCTTCTGGCGTACGGCGACGAACCCCGCACCGTCGGCCGGGCGCTCCTGGATCTCGCGCACGCGCTCGGCCGGCAGATCGACCAGGGCGTTGTCGAGCCAGCTCTTCGGGGCCGCGTCCGCGCTGATCAGGGGCGCTGCGAGCAGGCTCTGCGCTGAGCTGCCGACGCGCACGTAGCCGGACTTGGCGCCCGAGGGCTTGCCGAGCACCAGCACCCAGGTGTGTCCGGGGGCGATGAGATCGACTTCCGTGCCCGTGGCCTTCGCGGAGCTGACGTCCTCGACCCCGAGCGCCGCATAGTTGGCGGGCAGCCGCGTCTTCTCCTCGACCACGTTGAGCGTGCCCAGGTCGAGCAGGAGTTTGCGCACCCGGTCGCGCTGCGCCGGCCAGCTGCGCTCGGCGACGCCCCATTCGCTCGGGCCCTTGGTGAGGGTCGCGTGCGTGCCATCGCCCTTCCTCAGGCGGATCTCGGTGACCGTGTTCACCGCCTGTTCCAGCCCCGGCAGCACCAGGTCCCCGCTGAGGGTGGCGCGCTCGAGGTGGCGCAGCGAGGACAGCCAGATCGCAAATGCGACCACGGCCACGCCCGCTACGAGCAGCCAGGCGACGCGGCGCGGGCTCATGGGCGTCGCTCCGCGGCCGTACGCGCCGGCGCACGGACGCGCCGCCGCGACCAGGCGAGCAGCAGGGCGATGCCGGCGAACAGCACCGGCACCAGGATGATATTGATGATCTTGAGCGTCGTGCCGAGACCCTTGATGTCCTCGTCGAGGCCGGCGCGCACCGCCCGCAGCTCCTTGCGGATGCGCAGCTTCTGCTGCTGGAAGCGTTCGATCTCCTGCTCCTCGGCCGGGGTCAGGATCAGCGCGGCGCTGCCCTTGCTCTTGTCGCCGCCGCCCTTGGCCTGCAGCGCGGTGAGCTTCTCCTCGGTGGCCTGCAGCTGCTGCTCGAGCTCCTGCTCCTTGGCATGGAAGCGCTCGTTGGCGCGGCGGCGCAGCTTCTCCACGCGCTCGAACGGGCGGGTAAAGGAGGCGCGCCCGCGCACGCTGATGAGGTCGGCGCTGCCGGAGAGGTTATCGAGCGAGTTCTGCACCAGGTCGCCGTTGCTGGCAAAGGCCTGCGTCAGGCGCTGGCCGAAGAAGTTCTGCGAGCGCACCCAGAGGAAGTCCGAGAGCATGTCGGCGTCGGCGAAGACGATGAGGTTCAGAGGCTTCGCCGAGACCTTCAGGTCCAGTTGCCCCGCGGGCAGCGTCACGCCCGCGGGGGGGCCGGCGGGGAAGGCGCTCGGCACGATGCCGTTCACCCGCGCGCCGAGCGTGTAGCGGCGCCCCGTGGGCTTGAAGCCATCGAGCAGGCTCGCCGGGTCCATGAGCATGCGGAAGCGCGCCACCGGCAGCAGTTCCGCGTCGTTGCTCGACTGCAGCAGCGGCTCGAAGTGCGTCTTGGAGCCCTTCGCCGGCTCGAGCGCACCGGCGGTGGCGACGTTGACGTTGGAGAGTCCGGAGGTGGTGACGTCGTCGGCGGTGAAGCTGTCCTTGTTGAGCGCGAGTATCCCCGGGTGCAGCACCGGCTCCTCGCCCTGATGCATGGTGACCGACAGTGCCCGGCCGCGGTCGGCAACCACCAGGCCCGGGTTGAAGTCCACGCCCCAGGCCTTCAGCAGCGTGTCGAAATGCGAGGACTTGTCGGCCGTCATCCCCGCCATGGGATTGCTTGGGTCGGCGCCGGAGCGATCGGCCTCGGCGAGCGGATCCACGAACAGCAGGATGTGTCCGCCGCGCAGCGCGAACTGGTCGATCGCGAACTCGGTGGCC
This sequence comes from uncultured Pseudomonadota bacterium, assembly GCA_963727305.1. Classification (GTDB taxonomy): domain Bacteria; phylum Pseudomonadota; class Gammaproteobacteria; order Steroidobacterales; family Steroidobacteraceae; genus 13-2-20CM-66-19. The sequence continues at coordinate 579,264 of CAVSFM010000016.1, read as the reverse complement.
GGCGCCAGGTTCTTCGGGTGCACCAGGACGAGCACATTGGTGTCCGGGTCGATCCGCGTGGCATTCGGCTCGAGCGCTCGCAGGTCAAAGAGCTGCTTGGCCTCCCCGTACACCACCCACGGCTCGCGCGCGGCACCGCTCTGGGGGTCGAAGCCCCCCTCCATCGGCAGCGTGGACAGCCAGGCCACCACCGGCTTTTTCGGGTTGGCCAGCTGGTAGATGAGCTTGACCACGTCGTACTCGAGGAACTGTTCCTTGTTGGGATCGAAGAACTCGATCGCCGCATGGCCGTCGGTGGCGTTGGTGCCGGCGAGGCCGAAGTAGAACTGGCCGCCGGCGACCCCGACCGGAGCGCCGCGCACGCCGAGCTCGGCGGCGCGGTCTTCCTCTTCCGAGAAGGGCTGCGGATCGATGACATGCAGATGCAGCTTGCCGTTGGAGCGTGCCGTGAGCTCCTCGAGAAATTCCCGCACCCGCGTGCCGTAGGTCTTCAGCTGCGGCAGCTGCTGCGCGGTCTTCTCCGAGTAGAAGAAGTAGAGGTTGATCGGCTCCTTGATGCTCGCCAGGATCCGGTCGGTGCCGGACGCGGTGGTGTAGAGGCGATTCTCGGTGAGATCGAGCCGCCAGCCGCGCAGGGCGTGGTTGAACAGGAGCGTGAGCCCGATGAACAGCAGAGCCAGCGCCAGGAGCGCACCGCCGCCGAGTGTGGAGCGTTGGTTCATGGTCGTCAGTCCGCTTTCTTCAGCTCGAGAGCGATCACCGTCGCGAGCAGAAACAGGCCGATCAGCATGGCGAAATACAGCAGGTCCCGCACGTCGATGACGCCCTTGGCGATGGACTCGAAATGCGTCAGGAACGAGAGCGAGGCGATGGCATCGACCAGCGGCAACGGCGCCCAGCTGCGGAACACATCGAGCACCAGCGGGAAACCGGCGAGCAGGAACAGGAAGCACGCGACCACGCCGAGGATGAAGGCCACGACCTGGTTGCGGGTGAGGGCGGACATGCACGAGCCGATGGCGAGGAAGCCACCCGCGAGCAGCAGGCTGCCGAGGTAGGCGGCGAGGATCGCGCCATTATCGGGCTTGCCGAGGTAATTGACCGTGAGCCACAGGGGGAACGTCAGCGCGAGTGCCAGCGCGGTGAACACCCAGGCGGCGAGGTACTTGCCGAGCACCGCCTCCCACAGCGTGAGCGGCTGCGTCATCAAAAGCTCGATCGTGCCGGACTTGCGCTCCTCGGCCCACAGGCGCATCGAGAGCGCGGGGATCAGGAACAGGAACAGCCACGGGTGGAAGCTGAAGAACGGATCGAGGTCCGCCTGACCGCGCTCGTAGAAGCCCCCCAGGTAGAAGGTGAAGGCGTTGGCCAGCACCAGGAAGATGAGAATGAATACGTACGCGAGCGGCGTGGCGAAATAGCTCGCCAGCTCGCGGCGCATGATGATGCCCACGTGGTGCATGGTGCGTACGGTCCCTTCAGGCGGTGATCGTGCGGAACACCTCATCGAGGCGTCCGGATTCCAGATGGAGTTCCTGCAGCTTCAGGCCCTGCTGCGCGGCGAGCGCCGAGACGGCCGGCAGGATCATGTGGCCGCCGCGCGGCAGCGCGGTCAGGCGCGCATCGCGTTCGCTGACTTCGACGCTCGCGACGTCCGGCAACGCGCTCAGCGCCTGGCGTGCCGCGCCGAGCTGCGCAGCCTCGGCCAGCTGCAGCGACACGGCGTTGTGGTAGCGCGAGCGCGCCGCCAGCCCGGCGGGCGTGTCATCGGCGACGATGCGTCCCTTGGCGATGATGATCGCGCGGGTGCACAGCGCCTCGACCTCTTCCAGTACGTGCGTGGAGACGACGATGATCTTGTCGCGCGCCATGGCCTCGATGAGCGTGCGCACCTCGTGCTTCTGATTCGGATCGAGCCCGTCGGTGGGCTCATCGAGAATCAGCACCGGCGGATCGTGCACGATGGCCTGGGCGAGCCCGACGCGGCGGCGAAAGCCCTTGGAGAGGGTCTCGATGGTCTGCTCGAGCACTGCGCCGAGCTGCAGGTGCTCGATGACGTGCGCGAGGCGCGTGCGCCGGCGCTCGCCCTCCAGGGCACGCAGGTCGGCGACGAATTCCAAAAAGCCCCGCACCGTCATCTCGCCATACAGCGGCGCCCCTTCCGGCAGGTAGCCGAGGGCCGCCTTGGCGGCCAGCGGGTCCGCCACCACGTCGTGGCCGCAGATGCTGGCGCTGCCGGCGGTGGGCGTGATGAACCCCGCCAGCATGCGCATGGTGGTCGTCTTGCCCGCGCCGTTCGGGCCCAGGAACCCCAGCACTTCCCCGGGCTTCACCTGGAAGGTCACGGCGTCCACCGCGGTGAGCGATTCGTAGCGCTTGGTGAGTTGGTCGGTCTTGATCATGCGTTCGGCTCTAGAGGCGGCGGCGGCGGGAAAAGTTCCCGTGATTTTTTTAGGCGCGCGATTGTGCGGTGGGGCATCCCGGAATTCAACCTTGCGGCGTTTCCCGCGCCCGCGGTGCCGCGCGCCTAGGTGCTGAAGCGTCCGCGGGCGCGCCAGTAGAGGATGCACAGGATCCCGCCCAGCATGCCCCCCAGGTGGGCAAAGTGGGCCACGTTCGCCTCGAGTCCGGTGACCCCGAAGAACAGCTCGAGGAGCGCATAGCCGCCCACGACCAGCCAGGCGGGCAGCGGGATCGGTAGCGGCAGCACGATCAGTTTCTGCCGCGGGAAGAACCAGGCGAAGGCCAGCAGTACGCCGAACACGCCGCCGGAGGCGCCGATGGTGGGTTTGGCATCCGGGACACCCGCAGTCAGCGCCAGTTGCGCGAGGCCTGCGGCCAGTACGCAGACCAGGTAGTAGATCAGGAAGCGGCGCGCACCCCAGTACGATTCCAGTGAACGGCCGAACATGTAGAGCGCGAACATGTTGAGAAACAGGTGCAGGAAGTTGTTGCGGTCATGCAGGAACGCATAGGTGAGCAGCTGCCAGGGATGAAACAGCGGGCTGCCGAGCGGCCACAGGGCAAACAGGTCGCCAAGGAGATTGCCCGTGAGCAGCTCGAGCACGTAGACCGCCAGCGTTGCCGAGGATCAGGGCGCGGGTAACGGGTGGCAGGGCGAACATGCGCCCATCTTACCGAAGCTCAGATGCGGCGCTGCAGGAAGACCAGGTCGAGCCAGCGGTCAAACTTGAAACCAACCTCGCGCAGGTGGCCGCAGCGCTCAAATCCCAGCCGTTCGTGGAAGCGGATGGAGGCCGCGTTGGCGGCATCGACGCCGGCGATCATCACGTGTTTGCCGAGCGCGGCGGCGCGGGGCAACAGGGCCTGCAGCAGGCGCGTGCCGGTGCTGCGGCCGCGGCCATCGGCGCGCACGTGCACGGTATGCTCGACCGTGAAGCGATAGCCCGGCCAGGTACGAAAGTCGCCGAAAGTGGCGAAGCCGGCGACGCCGTGCGCATCGCGTGCGATGAGCACCGGGTAACCCTGCGCGATGCGGGCGCGCCACCACTGCCGCCGGTCCTCGAGCGTCACGGGCCGCTCGGCGTAGATGGCGGTGGAGGTGGCGATGACCTCGTTGTAGATCGCCACGAGGCCGGGAAGGTCGCCCTCGTGCGCGTCACGGATTTCGATCGCATCGCCCATAAGCGCCGGTTATTTTGCCAGCGCAGCGGTGCCGGCGGCGATTTGAGTGCCCGCCGCCGCCGCCCGCGCAGCGGTGCTAGGCGGCTGCCGGCTTGAAGCCGCGGCTGAGCTGCCAGTGCCGATGGATGATCTGTGCCAGCGCCGCGGGGGAGTGCTGCGTGACGTCGAGCGCGAGGTCGGAGGGCTTCAAAGGACCGTAGTGCACCGGGTCAGAGGCGCGAAACAGTGCCACGGCCGGCACGCTGGTGGAGCTGGCCAGGTGCATCGGCCCGGTGTCGGCGGCGATGAACATGCCCAGCTCCGCCATGACGGCGGCCAGGCGATGCGGGGTGCGCACGTGCAGCGACGCAAAGCGCGGGTTGAGCGGTGCGCTGTCCGGTCGGGGGAGAACTTCGACCGGCACGGCTTCGGGGGCCAGCTGCAGGAAGGCCGTCCAGAACTGCTCCCAGTAGCGCCGCTCCACGGTCTTCGCGCCGGTGGCGTAGGCGAAGAAGCCGATCGTCTGGGCGCCGGCGGCCTCAATGCCGCGCGCCGCGAGTGCGCGGGCGATGGCGGCACGCCCCTCCGCGCGGTCCGCGGCGTTAACGGGGTTCCACAACCGCACGTTCGCCGGCTCATGGGCCACGCCCAACGCCTGATGCAGCAGGAAGACCGGCTGAATCGCCCGGTGCTCGGGGATTTCCGACTCGGGCACGGAGTGGGTCAGCCGCACCCATTGATGCTCCGAGGCAAAACCCAGACGCAAGCGCGCCCGGCACAGCCTCATGACGACTCTGCCGCTGGTCGAGTTGGGCATCGGATCGATGGCCAGATCGTAGTGGTTGGCGCGCACGCGGCGCAGCGCGAAGAGGTAACGCCACACGAGCGACACCCCCTTGTACGGAAAGGTGATGACACTGCGCACGCCGGGTAACTGACCCAACAGATCATCCGCCTGCTGGTAAGCGATCGCCACGTCGATGTTGGCTTGCGGCAGCAGTTCGTGCACCTGTTGGATGAGCGGCGTCAGAAACAGCGCGTTACCCATGCGGGCGTTCAGGCGGCAGATGAGCACACTGGAGATGGGGGCCGTTGCCAGCGTCTCCGCGGCGACCTCCCGCGTGAGGATGCGCAGCGCCAGAAAGCGCCCGAGGTAGGTGCGCAAGATGACGCGCAGGTGACGCAACCACCCCCGCAGGGGCTTACCGGCAGTGCGGGGCTCGGGCAGGGATCCCCGCGGCGGGACTGGCGGGTTCGCGTCGCGCTCGAGCGCAACCGCGCGCGCTTTGGAGCGCCGCATGAAGGTGCCTTGCAATGTCATGCACCGTCCCCCTCGTGTGCCTCCCTTACGGGCCCTCTACCGGGTTTCTGCCTCCGGGCGGCGCGTCCTCCAGTGATTCGCGTTCACCGCGAGGTCCTTATGAAGCTTCCGCTTCTGTAATGAATTGTGCTCAAGCCCCCCTTAAGTGTAAAGAAATTCGGGTCGCGGGCGGCCGTTCTGCGGGCGCGGCCGTGGCCGCCCCAGGGCCACTCGGCTGCTTGGGTGGCCCGCACGTGACCTGTACCGCGGCGCGAGTCGCTGACTATCATGCAGCCCATGACCGATGCCTTCATCTGCGACGCCGTGCGCACCCCCATCGGCCGCTACGGCGGGGCCCTCGCGGCGGTGCGCGCCGATGACCTCGCGGCGGTGCCGCTCGCCGCGCTCCTCAAGCGCAATCCCGCCCTGGAACCCGCCGCGATCGAAGACGTCCTCATGGGGTGCGCCAATCAGGCCGGCGAGGACAACCGCAACGTGGCGCGCATGGCCGCGCTCCTGGCCGGCTTCCCCGTCGCCGTGCCCGGCGCGACCATCAATCGCCTGTGCGGCTCGGGGCTGGATGCGCTGGCGATGGCGGCCCGCACGGTGCGCGCGGGGGAGGCGGAAGTGGTGATCGCGGGTGGCGTGGAGTCCATGTCGCGCGCGCCGTTCGTGCTGGCGAAGGCGGAGGCCGCCTTCAGCCGCAGCGCGAGCATTTACGACACGACGATGGGCTGGCGCTTCGTCAACCCGCGCCTGGAGAAGCTCTACGGCGTCGACTCAATGCCCGAGACCGGCGAGAACGTGGCCGCCCAGTACCACATCGGCCGCGCCGACCAGGACCGGTTCGCCTGGCGCAGCCAGCAGCGCACCCAGGCGGCCTACGCGCGCAACTTCTTCGCCAGCGAACTCACACCCGTGGAGATCAGCCAGAAGCGCGGCAAGGCGCTGCTCGTGACACGCGACGAGCACCCGCGCCCCGAGACCACGCTCGAACAGCTCGCCGCGCTGCCGGCACCGTTTCGCGAGAACGGCACCGTGACCGCCGGCAACGCCTCCGGGATCAATGACGGCGCCTGCGCGCTGCTGGTGGCCTCGGCCGAGGCGGCGCTGCGTTTCAATCTCACGCCGCGCGCGCGCATCGTGGCGGCGGCCACCGCCGGCGTCGAGCCGCGCATCATGGGCATGGGACCGGTGCCGGCGACGCGGCGCGTGCTCTCGATTGCGCGCCTGAGCCTTGATCAGATGGACGTGATCGAGCTCAACGAGGCCTTCGCGGCGCAGGCGCTCGCCGTGCTGCGCCAGCTCGGCCTGCCTGACGATGCCGAGCACGTGAACCCGAACGGCGGGGCGATCGCGCTCGGCCATCCGCTGGGGATGTCCGGGGCGCGCCTGGCCACGACCGCCACCTGGCAGCTCGCGGCACGCCGCGCCCGCTACGCGCTGTGCACGATGTGCATCGGCGTGGGGCAGGGGATTGCGCTGGTGCTCGAGCGCGTCTAGGACGCGTGCATCCAGGGGAGCCGGTCGAGGTCGAGGTTGCCGCCGCTGAGCACGATCCCGACGCGCTGTCCGTGCAGGCGCGCCGCGTGGCTGCGCACCGCGGCGTACGGCACGGCGCCGGAGGGCTCGACGATGATCTTCAGCACCTCCCACAGCTCGCGCATGCCGCTGATGATCGCGCCCTCGGCGACCGTGAGGATGTCCGCGACGTTCGACTGGATGGCGCTGAAGGTGCGCGCCGAGAGCGCCCCGCGCAGGCCGTCGGCGATCGTCTGCGGCGCACCACCGGGCTGCAGTTCCCCGCTGTGCAGGGAGCGCGCGGCATCGTCGGCACCCGCCGGCTCGGCCCCGAGCACCTGCAGGCCGGGCTTGAGTGCCGCGGCCGCGATGGCGGTGCCACCGAGGAGTCCGCCGCCGCCGACCGGACAGACGAGGACGTCGAGCTGCGGAACCTGGCCGAGGAATTCGGCGGCCACGGTCGCCTGGCCGGCCATGACGCTCACGTTGTCATACGGGTGCACGAACACCGCGCCGGTGCTCGCGACCACTTCCCGCGCCGCGCGCTCGCGCGCCGCGAGCGTCGCGGCGCAGTAGGTGATCTGCCCGCCGTAGCGGCGCACCGCGGCGCGCTTGGCCTCCGGGGTGTTATCCGGCATCACGATGTAGGCGGGAATGCCGCGCAGGCGCGCCGCGCGCGCCAGCGCGGCCGCGTGGTTGCCCGAGGAGTGCGTGGCGACGCCGCGCCGGGCCTCCGCCGCGCTCAGGGCGAACACCGCATTGGCGGCGCCGCGTGCCTTGAAGGCACCGCATTTCTGAAAGGTCTCGCACTTGAAGAACAGCTGCGCGCCGCTGAGCGCATCCAGCGTGGCGCTGGTGAGCACCGGGGTGACCTTCACGTGCGGGGCGATGCGCGCCTGCGCCTCCTCGATGAGGCTCCAGGTGAGCGGCGGCGCGGGGGTGGACATGCTGGACGCGAGCATGGGCGGCCCGCGCCCGCACGGTCAAGGCGTGCCCGTGCCTAAGGCGTGGCGCGCATGCTCAGTCGCGTGCGCGTCTGGCTCTCCAGCCGCGCGAGCGCGGCACTGGCGTCCACGGCGTGCGCTGCGTCGTCGCCTTGCGGGCCGAGCAGCGCCTGCACGGCGGCCGGCGAGAGGTGGGTGCGCGAGGCGGACATGAGCAGCGCGATGACGCCGGTGATCTCGGCCGCGGCCACCGAGGTGCCGGAGACGAAGTCGTACTCGGCCGCCGGCCGCAGTGTCATCACGTGTTCGGCCGGGGCGCGCAGCGTGCCCGGCGTCGCGGCCGCCTCGCTGCCGGCGGCGGCGATGACGCCCGGGATGGATGTCGGGAACGTCGCCGCTCCGGCCGCCAGCGCACCGACGAAGGTGACCCCGCGTTTCAGGCCCTGCTGGATCAGGGCCGCGAGCAGCGGGTCCTGCGGCCCGGCGAGACTGAGATTCACGATCGGCGCGCCGGAGGTGAGCGCTGCGGCGAGGGCCTGCGCCAGCGTGAAGGTGTTGCAGGCGGCGGCATCGGCCTCCGCGGCCACCTGCCAGCAGGCGGCGAACACCTCCACCTGCGCCTGCGGCGCGATCCCGACGATGCCCAGGTGATTGTTGGCGACCGCGGCGATCAGGCCGGCCATGGCGGTGCCGTGGCGCGAGCCGGATGGGGCCTGCGGCGGCAGATAGGAATGGCTGCGCACGATGCGTCCGCGCAGGTCCGGGTGTGCGGCGTCGACCGCCGTGTCGATCAGTGCCACCGTGATGCCCGCGCCCTGGGCGTGCTGCTGTGCCGCGGCCACCGCGAGGGTAGCTGAGGTTGGATTGCAGGTCGTACAGCGGATCGTTGTAGGCGGCGGCGTCGGGCGTAGTGAGGGTGTGGAACTCCTGCAGCGGCTCGGCGAGCAGTACGCGCGCATCCTTCTGCAGGCGGGCGATGAGCTGCGCGACGTCGCGGTTGTCGGGGACCTCGTACACGACGCAGTGCATCGCGAGGGCCTCGATTGGCCAGCTGGTGAGCTCTCGCAGCGCGTAGGCGGTGCCGATGCGCTGCGCCTGGCGCTGTGCGCCCTGCGCGAGGCGATAGGCATCGCCGCCGTAGCGCGTGCCCGTGGTGCCGGCGGGGGCGGGCGTGCCCTGCGGTGCGTTGGTGAAAGCCACCACGATGCGCGGGCCGCCGGCGCTGAGCGGCAGGGGGGCCGGTGCGGCCGGGGCGCGGTGCGCCGCTACGCTAAGCGACGCGAGCACGGCGAGCCAGGCGAGGCGCATGTCAGTGATTCCGGAAGGACGATCCCTGCGCGTCGTCAGCGGCGGGCGCGGCGGGAGGCAGCGGCTCGATCCAGCGCACGCGTGCATCGCCGTGCAGCCGTGCGGCCAGTGCGCGCATCTGCGGGCTCGCCGCACTGCCCGCGCTGCGCGGCGCGCTGCCGGCCGGCACGATCCCGAAGATGCCGGTGGTTCCCGGGCCCTCTACGACCCGCGCGCCGGCCGAGCGCAGCAGCTCCTCGACCTCGCCGAACGGCAGCGAGCGGTCGAACGCCACGTGCAGCACGTCGATGGCCGGATGTCCGGTGGTGTAGGTGGCGTACGCCGGCTGTGACCAGTGGTATGCGGTGCCCGTCAGCACCCCGAGCGCTGCGGTGAGCAGGAACGTGGCGGCCCAGGCAAACCCCGGCGGGCGCCAGGCGGCGGCGAGGTGGCGGCGCGACGCCAGCCCCTGCACCGGGGCGCGCGTGGCGCGTCCCTGCGGCGGCGCGTGACCGTCGATGCGATCCAGGAGCTTGCGCAGCGAGGGGCCGGGCGCGTAGGTCACCCGCTCGGGCCCGGTGAGCACAGCGCACAGCTGGCGCTGCGCGCGAAGCTCCTGCTCGCAGGCTGTGCAGGCGCGTACGTGCTCCTCGACCTGGGCGCGCTGCGCACCCGTCAGCCGGCCGTTCGCGAGCCACGGCAGCAGCAGCCAGGTGTCATCGTGGGCAGAAACAGAATGCGTGTTCATGAGGCTCGACCCTCGCGCGCTGGCGTGCCCGCGGCTGCTCGCGGCGTGGCCAGCTGCGGCAGCAGTCGCTGCAGCTTGGCGCGCGCGTGGAAGAGGCGCGTCTTAACGGTGTTCACTGGGCAGTTCATGATCGTGGCAATCTCTTCGCAGGAATAACCCAGCTCGTAGCACAGCTCCACCGCGAGGCGTTGCTCGACGGGCAGCTGCGCCAGCGCCTGGCCGAGCCAGTCACGCAGTTCCTCGGTGCCGGCCGCTGTCTCAGTGGTGAGTGGCTCGGACTCGATCGTCAGGTTCTGCTCCGCCAGGCGCGAGGCGCTGCGGAACGCGCTGCGCGCCTTGCGGTAGGCGATGCCCAGGATCCAGGTCGAGGGCTGCGAGTCGCCGCGAAAGTCGCCCGCCTTGCGCCAGACCACCCAGAAGGTGTCGTTGATGATCTCCTCGGCGAGCTCGTAGCGGCGGGTGAGGCGCATGAGAAAGCGCGCCATGCGGCGGTGATAGAGGTTGTAGAGCTCCTCAAACGCCTTGCGGTCACCCTCGGCGATGCGCGCCAGGAGTTCGACCTCCCGCGCCACCGAGCCCGCTCCGCGATATGTTGGATCTGCCATGGTGCTCGAACCGACCCTCTCTCAAACGCCCCTCACTGCGGTAAGTGCCTGACCGGGGTCCTTGGGTTCAAACCACCCTAGTCCGCACGCTCGCTCTGGTCAAAAGTGCCAGGCGAGGGTGGCGGCGAACTGGTGGCTCGCGATCGGGTAGGGGAAGGAGCGGGCGGCGGCATCCTGGGTCATGTAGTAGCCCACGTCGAGGCGCCACGCGCGGTGCTCGTAGGCCGCCCCGAGGTTGCCATAGGCGTAACCGGTCGCGCGCTCGATGCCCCCGCCGGTGCCGGTGGAGTAGTAGTACCCGGCCCCCGCGGTGAGGAAGAAATGCTCGCCCAGCAGGTATTGACCGGAGGTGTCCGCCACCCATGCCGGCGCACGGCTCAGGCGGTGGTACATCCAGTAGCGCACCGCATTCGGGATGGCCGTGACGCTGAATGACCAGCTGTCGAGGTAGCCGAGCGCGAGCGCAATCTCCTGGTAATCCGCGGAAGGTTCGTAGCTGCTGGCCCCGAGGTAATAGCGGCTGCGCCCGCTGGCCGTGAGGCTCCAGCTGGGGGACAGATCGAAGCGGTGCCCGAGGTACAGCTCGAGCAGCGCGCTTGCGCCGGGCTCGAGGTCGTGATCGCGGCTGGAGGCCCAGACGCCGAGGAACGAGCCGTCGGCGCTGCTCAGATGCGCATCCGCCTGTACGGCCCCGTGGCCGTCGCTCTCGGAGACGCCGCGATAGATGTAGTCGCTGGTGACAGCCAGGCCACCTCCCGCGCTCAGCCAGGAAATTGGAGTGGGAACGTCCGCCCGCACCGCGACGGCCCCGGACAGGCTGACGGCCAGCAGCCCCAAGGCCCAGGGCGCCTTATGGAAAAGTGCTGGGGCCGCCACTTAAAAGTCCGATCCTGGGAGTCTCAGGGGCAAGTGTAGGGTGGGCACCGGTGGGGACATCAACGCCGCAGGGCAGTCGCAGCCTACCGGATTTGCGACGTTCACAGACAAGCCGCTGCCGGCGGCGCGGACGTATACTTTGTTCCCTATGAAGACCTTGGCGCCGGCTGACCATGACGCGGTGCGACGCATCGTCGCGGAACTGAAGGACCGGCCCGGACCGCTCCTGGAGGTGCTGCATGCAATCCAGGCGGAACTGGGATTCGTGCCCGAGGCCGCGGTTGCGCCCGTGGCCGAGGGCCTGAACCTGTCACGTGCCGAGGTGCACGGCGTCGTCAGCTTCTATCACTACTTCCGGCACCACCGCCCCGGCACGCACACGGTAAGCGTGTGCCAGGCCGAGGCGTGCCAGTCGATGGGGGCCGAGGCCCTCACGGCGCACGCCAAGCGCACGCTCGGTATTGATTTTCACCAGACGACCCCCAACGGTCACTTTACGCTCGAGCCGATCTACTGCCTGGGGAACTGTGCCTGCTCGCCGGCCGTCATGATTGATGGGAAGCTGCACGGGCGGGTGACGCCCGAGCGATTCGACGCGCTGATTGCGCAGGGCTCGACGAAGTCATGACGACGACCGTCTACGTACCGAAGGATGCCAGCGCCCTGTCGCTGGGGGCCGATGAGGTGGCACACGCCATCGCCGCGGAGGCCAAGCGGCGCGGGCTGGCCGTGCAGCTGGTGCGCAATGGCTCGCGCGGCGCCTTCTGGCTTGAGCCGCTGGTCGAGGTGGCGGGCGCCCGCGGGCGCCTGGCCTACGGCCCGGTGACGGTGGGGGACGTCGCGGGACTGTTCGCCGCGGACTTCCTGCACGGCGGCGCCCACGCGCGCGCGCTCGGCCCCACCGAGGAGATCCCCTGGTTCAAGGGCCAGCAGCGCCTCACGTTCGCGCGTGTCGGCATCGTCGACCCGGCGAGCGTCGCGGATTACGTGCGCCACGGCGGCTACGAGGGACTGACGCGCGCGCTGACCATGGAGCCGGCGGCCATCGTGCAGACGGTCACCGCCTCGGGGCTGCGCGGTCGCGGCGGCGCGGCTTTCCCGACCGGCATCAAGTGGAAGACGGTGCTCGACCAGGTCACGGCGCAGAAGTACGTCACCTGCAACGCCGACGAGGGCGACTCGGGTACCTTCGCCGACCGCATGCTGATGGAGGGCGATCCGCTCACGCTCATCGAGGGCATGACCATCGCCGGCATCGCCGTCGGCGCGACGCAGGGCTACATCTACCTGCGCGCCGAATACCCGCACGCCCACCGCGCGCTCAACACCGCGATTGCCGCGGCCTACCAGGCGCACTATCTCGGGGACGACGTGGCCGGCAGCGGCAAGCGCTTCGACCTGGAGGTGCGGCTCGGCGCCGGCGCCTATATCTGCGGCGAAGAGACCTCGATGCTCGAGAGCCTCGAGGGCAAGCGCGGCGAGGTGCGCGTGCGGCCACCGCTGCCGGCGATCAAGGGACTCTTCGGGCGGCCGACCATCGTCAACAACGTGATCACGCACGCGAGCGTCCCGTGGATCCTCGCGCACGGCGCCGAAGCCTACGCCCACTACGGCATGGGCAAGTCGCGCGGCACGCTGCCGATCCAGCTCGCGGGCAACATCCGCCAGGGGGGCCTCGTGGAGCGCGCCTTCGGTCTCACCCTGCGCGAGCTCCTTTATGATTACGGCGGCGGTTCAGCCTCGGGTCGCCCCATCCGCACCATCCAGGTCGGCGGACCCCTCGGGGCCTATATCCCGCCGGCCCACTTCGACACCGCGGTGGACTACGAGGCGCTCGCCGGGGTAGGGGCCCTTTTGGGGCATGGCGGCATCGTGGTGTTCGACGATACGGTAGACATGGCGCGCATGGCGCGCTATGCAATGGAGTTCTGCGCGATCGAGTCCTGCGGCAAGTGCACCCCCTGCAGGATCGGCTCGACCCGCGGGGTCGAGGTGATCGACCGCATCCTCGCCGGCGAGGACGGCGAGCGCAACGTGCGCCTGCTCGAGGAGCTGTGCGAGACGATGGTGCAGGGTTCCCTGTGCGGGCTGGGCGGCATGGCGCCCTTCCCGGTGCAAAGTGCCCTGAAACACTTCAGGGAAGATTTTCACGCCCAGGGCAAGTAACCGCGCAAGCGAGGCACGAGAGATGTTTTCCATCGACTACGAAGACCGCGGCACCCCGGCACCCACGCCCGGCGCCGCCGACGTCACGCTGGAGATCGACGGCACGAGCGTCACCGTTCCCGAGGGCACGAGCCTGATGCGCGCCGCGGCGCTGGCACAGGTGAGAGTGCCGAAGCTGTGCGCCACCGATACGCTGAAGGCGTTCGGCTCGTGCCGGCTGTGCCTGGTGGAGATCGAGGGGCGCAAGGGTTACCCGGCCTCCTGCACCACGACGGTGGCGGCCGGCATGAAGGTGCGCACGCAGTCGCCCAAGCTCACGCAGCTGCGCCGCGGTGTCATCGACCTGTACGTGTCGGATCACCCGCTCGAGTGCGTCGGCTGCCCGGCGGAAGGTCACTGCGAGCTGCAGGACATGGCCGCCGAGGTCGGCATCACGGAAAGCTCGTACGCCCCGGGCCGCGTGCATCGTCCGCAGCCCCACGATGAGAGCAACCCCTATTTCACCTTCAACCCGGATCTGTGCATCGTGTGTTCGCGCTGCGTGCGCGCCTGTGACGAGACGCAGGGGACGCTCGCGCTCACCATCCAGGGCCGCGGCTTCGACTCCAAGGTCGCGGCGAGCCAGAACCAGCCGTTCCTCGATTCCGAGTGCGTCTCCTGTGGCGCGTGCGTGGAAGCCTGCCCGACGGCGGCGCTCACCGAGAAGTCGATCATCGGCCTCGGCATCGCCGAGCGCGCCGTCAACACCACCTGCGCCTACTGCGGCGTCGGCTGTGGCTTCAAGGCGGAGGTGCGCGGCGAGGGCGCGGACGTCGAGGTCGTGCGCATGGTGCCTGACCGTGACGGCAAGGCCAACCACGGCCACGCCTGCATCAAGGGACGCTTTGCCTGGGGCTACGCGACGCACAGCGATCGCGTGAAAAAGCCGATGATCCGCAAGAGCATCCGCGATGAGTGGCGCGAGGTCTCCTGGGAGGAGGCGATCGGCTACGCGGCGAGCGAGCTGCGGCGCATCCAGGGGAAGTACGGCAAGAACTCCATCGGCGGCATCACGTCTTCGCGCTGCACCAACGAGGAGACCTACCTGGTGCAGAAGCTCATCCGCGCCGCGATGGGCACCAACAACGTCGACACCTGCGCGCGCGTGTGTCATTCGCCCACCGGCTACGGGCTGAAGAATACGCTGGGCGAGTCTGCCGGCACGCAGGCTTTCGACTCGGTGCTGCAGGCCGATGTGGTCATGATCATCGGCGCGAATCCCACGGAAGGGCACCCGGTGTTCGGCTCGCAGCTGAAGCGTCGCCTGCGTGAGGGTGCGCACCTCATCATTGTCGACCCGCGCGAGACCGCCCTGGTGCGCACGCCGCACATCGAGGCGGACGTGCACCTGCAGCTGCAGCCCGGTACCAACGTGGCGCTGATGAATGCGCTGGCGCATGTCATCGTGACCGAGGGACTGGTCAAGGAGTCCTACGTGGCGGAGCGCTGCGAGGCCCCCTCGTTCGCACAGTGGAAGGCCTTCGTCACCGAAGAGCGCAATTCCCCGGAAGCCAGCGAACCCATCACCGGCGTGCCGGCCGAACGCGTGCGCGAGGCGGCACGCCTCTTCGGCAGCGCCAGAAACGGCGCCATCTACTACGGACTGGGCGTGACCGAGCACAGCCAGGGGACGACCACGGTGATGGCGATCGCCAATCTCGCCATGGCCACCGGCAACCTGGGTCGCGAGGGGGTGGGCGTGAGCCCGCTGCGCGGCCAGAACAACGTGCAGGGGGCCTGTGACATGGGTTCCTTCCCGCACGAGTTCACCGCCTACCGCCACGTCTCCGATCCCGCCGTGCGCGCGAGCTTCGAGGCCGACTGGGGCGTGACGCTGCAGTCCGAGCCTGGCCTGCGCATCCCGAACATGTTCGAGGCCTCCCTCGATGGCACGTTCAAGGGCATGTACGTGCAGGGCGAGGACTTCGTGCAGTCCGATCCGAACACGCACCACGTCAGTGCCGCCATGGCGGCGATGGAGTGCGTCATCGTGCAGGATCTGTTTCTCAACGAGACCGCTAAGTTCGCCCACGTGTTCCTGCCCGGGTCATCCTTCCTCGAGAAGGACGGTACCTTCACCAACGCCGAGCGGCGCGTGTCGCGCGTGCGCAAGGTGATGCCGCCGCTGGGCGGCTACGAGGACTGGCAGGTCACCTGCCTGCTGTCGAACGCGCTCGGCTACCCCATGAACTACGCGCACCCGAGCGAGATCATGGAGGAGATCGCGCGCCTGACGCCGACGTTCAAGACCCTGACCTACGAGAAGCTCGACCGCCTCGGCAGCATCCAGTGGCCCTGCACGGAGGAGGCACCCGAGGGCACGCCCACGATGCACGTGCACCAGTTCGTGCGCGGCAAGGGCAAGTTCTGGGCCACCGCGTACGTGCCCACCAGTGAGCGCTCGACCAGCCGCTTCCCGCTGATCCTGACGACCGGGCGGGTGCTGACGCAGTACAACGTCGGCGCGCAGACCCGGCGCACCAACAACGTGGTGTGGCACGCCGAGGACGTGCTCGAGATCCATCCGCACGATGCCGAGGTGCGCGGCATCGCGGACGGGGACTGGGTCGGGCTCACGAGCCGTGCCGGCAACACCGTGTTGCGTGCCAAGGTCAGCGAGAAGATCGCGCCCGGGGTCGTTTACACGACCTTCCACTTCCCCGAGACCAACGCCAACGTGGTCACGACCGAGAACTCCGACTGGGCGACCAACTGTCCGGAATACAAGGTCACCGCGGTGGAAGTGGTGCAGGTGAACCAGAAGGACGCCTGGCACAAACGCGCCGAGGCCGAGCGCGCGTTGCCGCACCCGCGCCGGCACAAGCGCGATCCGGCGCCCGCGTGAGTGCGCCCCGGGGCTGAGGGAACATGGGCACCGAGTCGCTCGCCGACCCACCGGCGGCGGCCGCGCTCGCGGTCAGCTCGCAGGTCAGCGTTGCACGGTGGTCCGCCGGCCGCCTCACTCAGACGACCGACCTGGTCGCCGAGGAGGTGCCCGTCGCGCTCGTCTACCACGACGTGCCGCATGTCGTGATGCTGGCCACACCGGCGGATCTTGAGGACTACGGCGTCGGATTCACCCTCAGCGAGGGACTGGTCGCGCGCACCGAGGAAATCCGCGGCATCGAAGTCGTCTACGGTGACGGCGTGGCGGATGTGCGGATCGCGGTCGCGTGGGAGCGCTTCACGCAGCTGCTGCAGCGACGGCGCAATCTGGCCGGCCGCACCGGATGCGGCCTGTGCGGGGCGGAGACCGCCGCGGATGCGATCCGCGATCCGGCGCCTGTTCCGGCGGGGGTCACGATCAGCGCCGCGCAGTTGCATGCGGCCATCGAGCAGCTGGCGGCGCGGCAGCCGATCAACGCGCGCACCGGCAGCGTGCACGCGGCGGCGTGGGTGCTGCCGCGCGAGGGCATCCAGCTGGTGCGCGAGGACGTCGGCCGCCACAACGCGCTCGACAAAGCCATCGGGGCACTGGCGCGCGGCGGAGCGGACTTTTCCGCCGGCTACATGCTGATCACGAGCCGCGCCAGCTACGAGATGGTGCAAAAATGCGCCACCGTCGGCATCTCGCTGCTGGCGGCGCTCTCGGCACCGACCGCGTTCGCCGTACGCCTGGCGCAGCAGACCGGGCTCACGCTGGTCGCGTTTGCGCGTCGCGACCGGCACGTGGTCTACGCCAACCCCCAGAGACTCATCGAGATCTGACACACTCAAGCATATGCACATCGACCTTCTCATCAGCATGGCCAACCAGATCAGTGACTTCTTCCACGGGGCCAGCCCGGAGAGCGCCCCACGCGATGTGGCGAACCACCTCAAGCGCTACTGGGATCCGCGCATGCGTACGCAGATCATCCAGTATTACGAGGAGCGCCACGGCTCGGGGCTCTCGGATATCGCGCTCGGTGCCATCGCGCAGCTGAAGGCGGAGAAGGCGCCGCCTGCGGCGGCGCGCGCCGGGGCCGCGGACGGTGACCCCGGGTCATGACGGCGGCTCCCGCCAAGGCCCTCATCTGCGGCTCGATGGCTTACGACACGATCATGGTGTTCGGCGATCGCTTCGCCAACCACATCCTGCCCGACAAGATCCACATGCTGAACGTCTCGTTCCTCGTGCCGCAGCTGCGGCGCGAGTTCGGCGGCTGCGCCGGGAACATTGCCTACAACCTGAAGCTCCTCGGCGATGAGGGTTACCCGATGGCGACGGTCGGCGCCGACTTCGGCCCCTACCGTGAATGGCTGAGCGCGCGCGGGGTGTCCACGCAGCACCTGCGCGTCATCGATTCCGAACTCACCGCCCAGGCCTTCATCACCACCGACCTCGATGACAACCAGATCACCGCCTTTCACCCCGGGGCGATGCAGCACTCGCACCACAACCGCGTGGGCGAGGCGCGCGGCGTCGCCCTCGGGATCGTCGCGCCCGACGGACGCGAGGGGATGATCGAGCATGCCGCGCAGTTTGCCGCCGCCGGCATTCCCTTCATTTTCGACCCGGGCCAGGGGCTGCCGATGTTTTCGGGCGAGGAGCTGCGACGCTTCATCGCTCAGGCGCGCTGGGTGACGCTCAACGACTACGAGTGGCAGCTGGTGCAGCAGAAGAGCGGCTGGGGCGTGGCCCAAATGCTGGCGCACGCCGAGGCGCTCATCGTGACGCGCGGCGCCGCCGGCTCGAGCATCTACACCCGCGAGGCGCAGCTGGAGATTGCCTGCGCACCCACGGGCGCTATCATCGATCCGACCGGCTGCGGCGACGCTTACCGCGCAGGCCTGATCCATGGTCTGCTGCACGGGCTCGACTGGCGCAGCACCGGACATATTGCCTCGCTTATGGGGGCCATCAAGATCGAGTCGCGCGGCACGCAGAATCATCGGTTTACGAGCGCGGAGTTCGCCGCCCGGCTGCGGCAGGCATTTTCTTAGAAGCATCCGGCGAGCCAGGCCACGCGCGGCTGGGTTAAACTAGCCGTTCAATTTCCTTCAACTTCTGTAAAGAACCGAACCCATGGCGAACGACTATCTTTTCACCTCGGAATCGGTGTCCGAGGGCCACCCGGACAAGGTCGCCGATCAGATCTCGGATGCGGTCCTGGATGCGATCCTCAGGGAGGATGAGCGCGGCCGCGTGGCCTGCGAAACCCTGGTGAAGACCGGCGTGGTGATCGTCGCCGGCGAAGTCACGACGCGTGCCTGGGTGGACGTCGAGGCGCTGGTGCGCAAGACCGTGCTCGACATCGGCTACAACTCCTCCGAGATGGGATTCGACGGCGCCAGCTGCGGCGTGCTCAACATCATCGGCAAGCAGTCACCCGACATCGCCCAGGGCGTCGATCGCAAGGACGAGCGCAAGCAGGGCGCCGGCGACCAGGGCCTGATGTTCGGCTACGCGAGCGACGAGACTGACGTGCTGATGCCGGCGCCGATTACGCTCGCGCACCGCCTGGTGAAACGCCAGGCGCAGGTGCGCAAGGCGGGCAAGCTCGCCTGGCTGCGGCCGGATGCCAAGAGCCAGGTCACCCTGCGCTACGTGGACAACAAGCCCGTGGGCCTCGAGGCGGTGGTGCTCTCGACCCAGCACAGCCCGGAGGTGTCCACGCGTGTGCTGCGCGAAGCGGTCATGGAGGAGATCCTGAAGCCGGTGCTGCCGCAGAAGTGGCTCGACAAGCGCACCAAGTACCACATCAATCCGACCGGGCGCTTCGTCATCGGCGGGCCCGTCGGGGACTGCGGCCTCACGGGGCGCAAGATCATCGTCGACACCTACGGCGGCTATGCGCGCCACGGCGGCGGTGCGTTCTCGGGCAAGGACCCCTCCAAGGTCGACCGCTCCGCGGCCTACGCGGCGCGCTACGTCGCCAAGAACATCGTCGCGGCGGGGCTCGCGGCGCGCTGCGAGGTGCAGGTGTCCTACGCCATCGGCGTGGCCGAGCCCACCTCGATCATGGTGGAGACCTTCGGCACGAGCCACCTGTCGCGCGAGCGCCTGACGCAGCTCGTGCGCAAGCACTTCGACCTCACCCCCTACGGGCTGCGCGAGATGCTCGACCTGGTGCGGCCGATCTACCAGAAGACCGCCGCCTATGGGCACTTCGGGCGCACGGAGCCTGAATTCACCTGGGAGCGCACCGATCTGGCCGCGACACTCGCCGCGGAGGGCAAGGCGATGCGGGCCGCGTAGAATGAGGCTTACCGCCGCTTGATGCGGCAGCCGCGCCCGCTGAGGAGCGTTGCGACAGGACGGCCGGGATCCCCCGGGCCACCTGCCAGGCTCAGCAGGACCCGGAACATCCATAC
Source organism: uncultured Pseudomonadota bacterium (assembly GCA_963727305.1). Taxonomy (GTDB): domain Bacteria; phylum Pseudomonadota; class Gammaproteobacteria; order Steroidobacterales; family Steroidobacteraceae; genus 13-2-20CM-66-19. The sequence continues at coordinate 559,857 of CAVSFM010000016.1, read as the reverse complement.
GGCGCTCGCTCTGTCTTCACGGAGTACTGTATGAACGCCACACTCAAACCTGCCAATGCCGCCGACTTCAAGGTCGCGGACCTGGCGCTCGCCGCCTGGGGGCGCAAGGAGATCGCCATCGCCGAGACCGAGATGCCCGGTCTCATGGCGATTCGCGAGGAATTCGCGCCCACGCGCCCGCTGAAAGGGGCGCGCATCACCGGCTCGCTGCACATGACCATCCAGACCGCGGTGCTGATCGAGACGCTGCAGGCGCTCGGTGCCGAGGTGCGCTGGGCCTCGTGCAACATCTTCTCCACCCAGGACCACGCCGCCGCCGCCATCGCCGCCGCCGGCACGCCGGTGTTTGCCTGGAAGGGCGAGTCGCTGGTGGACTACTGGGACTATACCCACCGCATCTTCGAGTGGCCGGACGGGGGCTACTCCAACATGATCCTCGATGACGGCGGCGATGCGACGCTCTTGCTGCATCTCGGTGCCCGCGCCGAGGCCGATGCGAGCCTGATCGCCAGGCCCTCGAGCGAGGAGGAGACCGCGCTGTTTGCCGCCATCCGCGCGCGCCTGAAGGCCGACCCGAAGTGGTACTCGACGCGACTTGCGAAGATCAAGGGCGTCACCGAGGAGACCACCACCGGCGTGAAGCGCCTGTACCAGATGGCCAAGGAAGGGCGGCTCGGCTTCCCGGCCATCAACGTCAACGATTCGGTCACCAAGAGCAAGTTCGACAACCTGTATGGCTGCCGCGAATCGCTCGTGGATGCGATCAAGCGCGCCACCGACGTCATGGTGGCCGGCAAGATCGCCGTGGTGTGCGGTTACGGCGACGTGGGCAAGGGCTCCGCGCAGGCGCTGCGCGCCCTGTCGGCGCAGGTGTGGATCACCGAGATCGACCCGATCTGCGCGCTGCAGGCGGCGATGGAGGGCTATCGGGTGGTCACGATGGCGTATGCCGCCGACAAGGCCGACATCTTCGTCAGCGCGACCGGCAACTACCACGTCATCACGCACGAGCACATGACACGCATGAAGCACAACGCGATCGTGTGCAACATCGGGCACTTCGACAACGAGATCGACGTCGCGAGCCTCAAGCAGTATCGCTGGGAGAACATCAAACCCCAGGTCGACCACGTGATGCTGCCCGACGGCCGCCGGCTGATCCTGCTGGCGGAGGGGCGCCTGGTGAACCTTGGCTGCGGGACGGGGCATCCGAGCTACGTCATGAGCTCGAGCTTTGCCAATCAGGTGATCGCGCAGGTGGAGCTGTTCACGCGCACCGCCAACTACCCGATCGGCGTGTATGTGCTGCCGAAGCACCTGGACGAAAAGGTCGCGCGGCTGCAGCTGAAGACCCTCAACGTCGAGCTCACCGAGCTCACCGACGCACAGGCGAACTACATCGGCGTGGACAAGGCCGGACCCTACAAGTCCGACCACTACCGCTACTGATGGGCACCACCGACGTGGAGCGCGCCCCCGGGGGCGCGCGGCTGCTCGACGGCAAGGCGGTGGCCGCCAAGGTGCGCGCCCGGGTGGCCGAGCGTGCCGCGGCCTTCGCGGCGCGCTGCGGTCGGCGCCCCGGGCTGGCCGTGGTGCAGGTGGGCGAGGATCCCGCCTCCAGCGTGTACGTGCGCAACAAGCGCCGCGCCTCGCTCGAGGCGGGCATCGATTCCTTTGCGCACGACCTACCGGCGCACGCCAGCGAGGCGCAGATCCTGGCGCTGGTGCAGACCCTGAACCAGGACCCGCGCGTCGACGGCATCCTCGTGCAGTTGCCGCTGCCCAAGGGCGTGGACGCCAACCGCGTCATGGACGCGGTGGACCCGGCCAAGGACGTCGACGGATTTCATCCGGTGAATACGGGCCTGCTGGCGCAGAAGCGCCCGCGCCTAAGGCCCTGTACGCCCTTCGGCGTCATCCGCCTGGCGCAGGAGTATGGCATCGACCTCGTGGGCCTGCGGGCCACGGTGGTCGGCGCATCGAACATCGTCGGCCGGCCCATGGCGCTCGAGCTGCTGCTGGCGCGCGCCACCGTGACGGTCTGTCACACCGGCACCCGCGATCTGCGGGCCGAAGTGGAGCGCGCCGAGCTGGTGGTGGCCGCGGTCGGCAAGGCCGGGTTCGTGCCCGGGGAATGGATCCGCCCCGGGGCCGCGGTATTCGACGTCGGCATCAACCGCACCGATGCCGGCAAGCTGGTCGGTGACGTCGAGTTTGAGTCCGCCGCGCAGCGTGCCGCCTGGATCACCCCGGTTCCGGGCGGGCTGGGCCCGATGACCATCGCGATGCTGCTTTCCAACGCGGTGGATGCGGCGTACTGGCGCGCGGGCGTCCCCGAGTAGGGGCCGCCGTCACCGGGTGGCCGCGCGGACGCCGCGGCGCCTCTGTCGGCATCGACCGACGCGCGTAGTCCGTACGCAAGTACCGGGAGCCCACGTTTCCCGCCTTCGCACCTGTCATTGCGCGGCGCAGCGCCACGCAAGTGTGTTGCCTGCGGCGCCGATTCGGGGCGGGGTTGGTGTCATGTTGTTGTCACGCTCTAGTTTCAATGTCGGTCTGACGTGTTGCCGGAACGGCAGCTTGCAGGGGAAGTTGCAAGTTGGATCGCCACGCGCGCGCACGCCTCCGTCCGCGCCTGCGGCTGTGGTACACGCGTTCCAACATGTTGCAGATCGTTTAGCAGGTGCACGCGCGCGGCGGTGGCGGTGTATCATGAGCAACCCCGGATCCGTTTTTTTGGAGCACAGCGATGGCAAGACGCCCACCCAATGACGGCGCATCATGGAGCGCCCGCGAACTAACGACCCTCAAAGCACTCGCGAAGTCGGGCACGCCGACGGGGCAGGTTGCGAAGAAGCTGGGACGCACGGCGGCCGCGATACAGCAGAAGGCCATGCGTTCCGGAATTTCGTTTCGAGCCGCCAAGCGTTCCGGAGCCCGCCGCAAGAGATGAACTCGCGGGCGTGCGCCGGCGACGCCGCGAAGTGGGTCTGAACCCGATGCTGCCGGGTACTGCTCTTCGCCTGCGCCGGCTCGCCGCGCAGCTGTGCGTCGCCACGTTGATGCTTGCGGTTGCGCTGGGCGTGCCCGCGGCGCCGGAGGCGCATGCGCCGCTGAAGATCGGCATCATCGGCAGTGGGCACATCGGCGGCACGCTCGCACGGCTGTGGGTCGAGTCCGGGCATGAGGTGCTGATCTCCTCGCGTCACCCCGATGAGCTCAAGGCGCTCGCCGCCTCCCTGGGGCCGCGCGCGCACGTGGGAACGCCACGCGAGGCGGCGCTCTTTGGCGAGGTGGTCGTGGTGTCGGTGCCCTACAAGGCGCTGCCGCAGCTCGGTGCGGATCTGCGCAGCGAGCTTGCCGGCAAGATCGTGCTCGACACCTGCAATCCCTATCCCGAACGCGACGGCCCGATGGCCGAGGACGTGCGTCGCGAGGGAACCGGGGTGAGCTCGCCGAAGTTTCTGCCGGGCGTGCGCCTGGTGCGCGCCTTCAATGCGATCGGTTACCGCGACCTGGGGCACCTCGCGCACCGCAGTGGCGCGCTGGTGGCCATACCACTGGCCGGGGATGACGCGGCAGCGCTCGCCATCGCCGAACAGCTGGTGCGCGATGCGGGGTTCGACCCGGTGGTCGTCGGGCCCTTGAGCCGCGCACGCGAGTTCGACGTCGGCACGTATCCCTACACACACGTCCTGACCGCCGCGGAACTCAGGCAGTCGCTCGGCCTGAAATAGGCCGCTTCAGGCCGCCGGCGGCGGCTGGCGCTCCACCTGCGGCAGCTCTCCGCTGATGCACGCCCAACGCGGCGCCGCCGAGGTCCAGATCGTCATCGCCGGCTGCGCCACTTCCGGATCATCGAGCGTCCCGGCACGCACAAAGACCAGGTGCGGGCGCGCCTCGGCGGCGCTGAAGAGGTGCGTGCCGCACTGTGGGCAGAAGCGCCGGTGCATCATGTTGCCGCTGTCGGCCGTCAGGGCGAAGTCACGCACCGCGCCCTCCACCGTGAGCGCCGCGCTCGGGAAGCAGACATTGACCGTGCCGCCGCCGGCGCCGATGTACTGGCACACGCGGCACCAGCATATGCGTGTGACGATCGGCGCGGCGCTGATTGCGTAGCGGACCGCGCGGCACAGGCAGCCGCCGCTGATGGGCATGGGATGCGCTCCGTGAGAGGCGAGCAAGCGAGGGCGCAGAGGATATAACTGAAGGGGGCGGGAGCGCACCGGGATGAAACGAGCCCAAATCCGGGCGTGCTTTAAAAATGTGCCCGCGCGAAAATTGAGGGCCGCTCGGGAGCTCGTTCATCCGGTGCGAACTCAGTATCGCGAAGCGGCGCTGAACGATCGGTGAATGGGCGCGCAGTTTTATCAGTCGCGCAGCCGGGTGCGCAGCGCGTCCAGCTCCGCCGAGCTCAGGCCGATCTCCCCGAGGTAAGCGCGCACGCCACCCGCGTTTTCCAGAAATTTCAGCATGTTGTATGCGCCTTCCTCCGGGCAGCGCAGCGCCTCGAGCACGCGCGCCGGGTTCGCGCTCGCGTAGCGCCGCAGGTACTCCTCGCGCAGGTTGTGCGTGCTGACCGCATAGTCGTAGGCGATCGCCTGCGGCTCGACATCTGCGAGCGCCAGCAGGAGCGCGGCGATGAGGCCGGTGCGGTCCTTGCCGGCAACGCAGTGAAAGAGGAGTGTTCCTGGCGGCGCCTGGGCAATGACGCCGAGCGCGCGGCGCAGTTCGTGGCGCACGTGCTCGAGCACGCCGCATTTCCACAGTTCCTTGGCCACGTCGCGGCTGCGCAGCCGCCATTCCTCTTCCGTGTGGGTGAGCAGTGAGACATGGACGAAGCGCACGTGGGGCAGCGCCTGCGGCACCGGGTTTGGATCGCGCGCGGACTCTTCCGGCCAGCGCAGGTCGAGGACCGTGCGGATGCCGTGGGCCTCGAGGGCCTTGAGGCCTTCGGCCTTGAGCTGCGCGAGATCGTCCGCGCGCACCAGCGAGCCGCGGCGCGTCAGCCGCCCGTCGATCGTGGGATAGCCGCCAAGATCGCGCGCATTGAACAGCCCGGGAACCGACAGCGCGGATTGCATCAGCGCTTCGGCGCGGCGTGCTGGCTGAGGGCGACCCCACCGAGGATCAGCGCACCGGCGAGCGCCATCGTCGCCGTGAGCGGCTCCCCGAGGAGCAGCCACGCCCAGATGACCGCGAACAGCGGGATCAGGTAGGTCACTGTCGAAGTGCGTGCCGCGCCGATGCGGCCGATCAGGCGGTAGTAGAAGACGAACGCGATCCCGGTGCACAGCACGCCCAAGAGCAGTGCGCTGCCCCACGAGACCAGACTGATCGCATGCGTGGGCCAGCTGTAGATCGCCAGCGGCGCCAGCAGCACGCTGCCGGTGAGCAGGTTCGCGGCCGCCACGGCACCCGAGGGCAGCTGGGTGAGGTAGCGGCGCACCAGGTTGATGCCGAAGCCGTAGCACAGCGAGGCCGTCGCGCCGGCGAGCGCCGCGGGCCACACGCTCACCCCGCCGGTGCGCCCGCTGGCCAGGATCGCCACGCCGATGAAGCCGGCGGCGAGGCCCCACCAGCGGCGCGCCCCGATCTGCTCGTTGTAAAAGAAGTGGGCGACGAGGGCGGTAAACAGCACGGTCAGCGCATTGGTAATGGCGCCGATCCCGGCGGGCGCACGCTCGGCCCCCCAGGCAAACAGCGCGAACGGGATGACGGAGTTCACCGCCGCGATGCCCGCAATCGTCAGCCACAGCCTGGGTGAGAACTGGGCGCGCGCCTGCCACAGGAACGGCAGGAGGATGAGCGCGCCGAGCGCCAGCCGCGCTTCGACCAGCGGGAACGCGCCGAACTCGCCGGCCGCAACCCGCATGAAGAGGAAGGAGCCGCCCCAGATGCCCCCGAGCAGCACGAGTTCGAGGCTCGTACGCCCGAAAGCGCTCTCGGTGGCGCCGGCAGCGCCGGGAGGACGCGCATCGGTGGTCGGATCGGTCACGGACATGGACGTCTCGGGTGGGTGTGATTGGATACCAGTGTGTCAGGCCGCAGCGGCGCGGGGCACCCGAAGCTTGCGCAGCGCGCCACTATGCCCGTTCAGCGCAGCGCCTGCTCGAAGTCCTCGAGCAGATCCTCGGTCGCCTCGATCCCGACCGAGAGCCGCAGGAGCCCGTCGGTGATGCCACGCTGCAGGCGCTCCTCGCGGGTGAGTCCGGCATGCGAGGTGGTGGCGGGCCGTGTCAGCAGGGTGTGCACCCCGCCGAGGCTCGGCGCGATCGCGGGGATGCGCACGCGCGCGGCGAAATCCTCGGCGCCGCTGACGCCCGCGTGCAGCTCGAAACTGAGCACCCCGCCGCAGCCGGCGAACAGCTCGCGCGCCCGCGCGTGCTGCGGATGCGAGGCGAGGCCCGGGTAGTACACGCGCTTCACCCGGGCGTGGCCGGCGAGGAAGGTGGCCACGCGCAGCGCGCTGTCGTTCTGGAAACGCACCCGCAGCGCCAGCGTCTTCAGGCCGCGCTTGAGCAGGAACGCAGCGTGCGGGTCGAGCGCGCCGCCGAGCAGGTTCGCCTTGTGCCGAATGCGCTCGATCAGCTTGGCCGGTCCGGAGACCGCGCCGGCGACGATGTCGCTGTGGCCGTTCAGGTACTTGGTGGCGCTGTGCAGCGAGAGATCGAAGCCGGCCGGGATGGGGCGGAAGTTGACCGGACTTGCGAAGGTGTTGTCGATGATCGCGAGCAGCCCGTGCGCACGTGCAAACGCCACGATGGCGGGCAGGTCGGCGACCTCCAGCAGCGGGTTGGTCATCGCTTCCACGTAGATGGCGCGCGTGCTGGGGCGCAGCTGCGCCGCCCACGAATCCGCTCGCGTGGCGTCGATGAAGCTGGCGCTGAGCCCGAACTTGGGGAACTCGCCCGTCACCAGGTCGTGCGTGCCGCCGTAGAGGCTGTTCTGCGCCAGGAGGTGATCGCCCGCCGACAGCAGTCCCAGCAGCGTCGTGCAAATGCTCGCCATGCCGCTCGCGCTCACCAGCGCGGCTTCCGCGCCCTCGAGCACGGCCAGCTTGGCATGCAGGGCCAGCTGGCTCGGGGTGTTGTTGCTGCGCAGGTAACGCACGTCGTCATAGCGCGTCTCGCCGGCGTAGGTGTAGGTGGCCGACTGGAAGATCGGCATCTCCACCGCCCCTTCGATGCGTGGCAGGGGCTCGCCGGCGTGCACCAGCTGGGTCTCGAGGCGACGGTAGATTTCAGACATGGGGGCTCCTGCGTGCGATTGTCATACAGTTCCGCTACCGTGTCCGTATGCCGTAATGGAGAGACGCGCCTGCGCACCCTGCCGGCCGCGGCCCGCAACGCCGCAACCCATGCCCGCAAATAAGAGCCCGACGGAGCGCTTCTCCAGCCGGGTGGCAGACTACGTCCGCTACCGCCCGAGCTACCCGCGCGCAGCGCTCGAACTGCTGCAGCGCCGCTGCGGGCTCGCCGCGGGCGCGGTGGTCGCGGACCTCGGCTCGGGCACCGGCATCCTGACACAGCTCCTGCTCGAGAGCGGCGCAGAAGTCATCGGCGTGGAGCCCAATGACGGCATGCGCGCCGCCGCCGAGCACGGGCTCGCCGGCAACCGGCGCTTCCGCAGCGTCAGGGGTTCCGCCGAGGCCAGCACGCTCGCCTCCGGCAGCGTCGATCTGCTGGTCGCCGGCCAGGCGTTCCACTGGTTCGACGTTGCCGGCGCGCGCCGCGAGGCCCTGCGGGTGCTGCGCCCGGGAGGCTTCGGCGCGCTGTTGTGGAACGAACACCCGAGCGCCGGCAGCGCCTTCCTCGCCGACTACGAGGCGCTGGTGCGCCGGCATGCGCCCGAGTACGACCAGGTCATCGGCAGCCGCGCCGATGAGGCGCGCATGCGCGAGTTCTTCGGCGCTCCCCTGGAGCTGGCCACGTTTCCGAACCAGCAGCGCTTCACCTTTGAGGGGCTGCGCGGCCGCCTCATGTCCTCCTCCTATGCGCCCGAGGCGGGTGACCCGCAGCACGCGCCGCTCATCGCGGGCCTGCAACAGGTGTTCGCGCGTCATGCGCACGCCGGCACCGTTGTCTTTCCCTATGTGACGCTCGTGTACTTCGCGCAGCTGCAGCGCTGAACCTGAAGCGCCGACCCTGAAGCGCGCTCGAGCGCGAGCGCTTAGCGATCGCTGCGCGAGTGCGTGGGCGCTACCACACCCGCACGCGATCCGCGGGTGCGAGGTACAGCTTCTCGCCCGGCTGTACAGCGAACGCCGCATACCAGGCATCCAGGTTACGGACCGTATCGGCGCGGTACTGGTCGAGCGCGTGACCATCCGTCACGATCCGCTGCCGCAGGGCCGGCTCGCGGAGTTTCTGTCTCCAGCTCTGTGCAAATGAGAGGAAGAACAGCTGCTCGGCGCTGAAGCCATCGGCTCCCGTGGCCGGCTTGCCGTTCAGCGTCAGCCGCCAGGCGTCGTAGGCATCGGAGAGTCCCGCGACGTCGGCAATGTTCTCACTCAGCGTCTGTTTGCCGTTGACGTGGATGTCGGGGAAGGGGTGGTAGGCATCAAACTGCTCCGCCAGGCGCTCGCCGGCGGCCTGAAAGTGCGCGAAGTCCGCCGGGGTCCACCAGTTCTGCAGCCGCCCGCTTGCGTCAAACAGCGCCCCCTGGTCATCGAAGCTGTGGCTGATCTCGTGCCCGATCACCGCGCCGATCGCGCCGTAGTCCATGAGCACGGGGCGGGCCGGGTCGAAGAACGGTGGCTGCAGGATCGCCGCCGGGAAGTTGATCGCATTCATGGCGGGCAGGTTCACCGCATTGACCTCCTGCGGCTGCATTGCCCACTCGGAGCGATCGACCGGCGTGCCGAGCTTTTTAAGCTCGTGCTGGAGCTGGAACTGTTCGGCGCGTTCGGCGTTGCCGAAGGCATCCGCGGCGCGCACGTCAAGGGCGGCGAAGCTGCGCCAGTGATCCGGGTAGCCGACCCCGACCCGCAGCGTTGCGAGCTTGGCCTTGGCGCGCGTGCGCGTCTGCGGCGCCATCCACTCGAGGTGATCGATGCGTACGGCGAACGCGGCGATCAGGTTCTTCACCAGGGCTTCGGCGCGCGCCTTTTCGCTGGGCGGGAAATAGCGTTGCACGTAGAGCTTGCCGACCGCCTCGCCGAGCGCGCTGTTGGTTTCATCGACGGCGCGCTTCCAGCGCGGCGGTTGTTCGGGGGTTCCCGAGAGTATGCGACCGTGAAAGTCGAAGTGCTCCGCACTGAAGGCCTTCGGCAGGTAAGGCGCCTCGTGCTCGAGCAGGTGAAAGCGCAGCCAGTCCTTCCAGGTCTCGAGCGGCTCGCTCGCCGTCAGGGCCGAGATTCCCGTGACGGCGCTCGGCTGCCAGACCACGAACTCGCCCTGCTGGGCAAGGCCTGCGGCCGCGAAGTAGGCATCCCAGTCGAGCCCGGGGGCCCGTTGCGCGAAGTCGGCGCGCTTCCAGTGGTTGTTGCCCTTGAGGACCTGCTCGGTGTCCTGACGGCTCCAGTGAGCCTGGGCGATGCGCCGCTCGAGCTCGAAGATGTGCGCCGCGCGCCCCGCCGCATCCGGCAGCTGCGCAAGCGCGAGCACCCGTGCTATGTGCGCCTGATACTGCGTGCGGATGTCGGCCATCTTCTGCGAGGGGTTCAGGTAGAAGTCGCGGTCCGGCATCACCAGGCCGCCCTGCAACAGAAAGGGTGCGTAGCGGGCCGGGTCACTCAGATCCTGCGCGACCCACAGGCCGAACAGGTTCTCGGTGTGCAGGTTGGTGCTGTTGAGAAGGTCGACGTCGGCGCGCAGCGTGGCGCCGAGCGCCTGCGCCAGGGCGGCGCGTTCGGCGATCGCGGTGATCCGGGAGAGTCCCGGCTGCAGCGGTCTGAGGCCCGCGCTTTCGATGGCAGCCTCATCCATATACGCTGCATAGTAGGTGCCGACCTTCCCGGCGTCGGACTGCGGGGTGGCTGCCTGGCCCGCTGACTGGATCAGCTCCGCGGTGCGCTTGCGGGTGAGTTCGAACACGATCTCGCCGGCACCCCACGCCGAGCGGTCGGGCGGGATCTCGGTGGCCTTGAGCCACGCACCGTTGGCGTAGGCAAAGAAATCATCCCCGGGCCTGACCGAGCGGTCGATGCCCGCCACGTCGAGTCCGGAGACGGTGGCCGCCGCGGCGTGCGGCAGCGGCTGAGGCTGCCAGAACGAGGAGTGGGATGCCGGTAAAGAGCGCGGTCCGCAAAGTCTGGCCAGGTGTGCGTGTCATGGGCGGTGGCCCCTCCGGTAAGCGGTGGCGCAGTTTACACGAGCCCTTGCGGGCGCCATCCGCGGTGGCGGCCGGCAGATCTCGTGCCGGCAAGGCCGGCGGGCACGCGCTCGCGCTGCTGCTCATCCTGGCGCATGCACCCCTCGCACTGGCGTGGGGTCCGCAGGGCCATCGCACCGTGGGGGCCATCGCCGACCGGCTGCTGACGCCTCAGGCACGCGCGGTCGTGCAGCGCCTGTTGGCCGACGATCGTGACAAGTTCGGCAACCCCTCCGGACGCACGACGCTCGAGGAGGTGTCGGTGTGGTCCGATGAGATCTACGGCACGCCGGCCGCGCGCCCGCGCTGGCATTACGACAACGCGCCGGTGTGCGGAGCGGTGCTGATCGCCGCCGTCTGCCCTGACGGGGACTGCGCCAGTGAGCAGCTGCAGCGCCTGAGCAGCGTGATGGCAGATCCGCAGGCGGCGCCGCGCGCGCGCAACGAGGCCCTGAAGTGGGTCGTGCACCTGGTCGGGGATCTGCACCAACCGCTGCATGCCGCCGACAACCAGGATCGTGGCGGCAATGCCGTACCGGTCGCACTCGCGGCCGTGCGGACCCGCGGGCGCGAAAGCCTGCATCGTGCCTGGGACAATGACTTCGTCAAGCTGGCCCTGGAGTCCCGCAATCGTCAGCAGCCCCCGGCGGACATGGGCCCCCTGGTGTCGGGGGCGCAAACGTTGCTCGGCGAGGCCGGCGCGGGTAACCCGGACAGCTGGGCGTCCGAATCCAACAACCTCGCCCGCAACGTGGCCTACCGCTACCCGGGGTTCGCCTGCGGGGCCGCCCCGCAGACCATCGTGGTGCTCGATCAGGCCTACGTCTCAGGCGCCGCCGACCTGGTCCGCGAGCGGCTGCTGCTGGCGGGCGCGCGGCTCGCCAACCTGCTCAATCAGCGCCTTGGCGGGGGTCGCTGAGGCGGTGTTGGCAGCCGTTTGCGCACAGTCTGTCCGCCGGCCGCGTGCGTGCTAAATTAACCCCTCAAGCAGGAGGGAAGGTCAAGCTGTGAACGCCTTTGACGAGAGCCTGACATCGAATGCAGAGCACGCGGCCGGCAGGCATCACCCGCCGTTTGCGCCCACTGCCGAGCCCCAGGGCAGGGCGCCCGGGAGTTCCATTGACAGCTGGCTGCTGACCCGACTGCGGGCATTTCTCGGCGATCCGCCGGTGGAATTCGCGGTGCGCGGCCGGGCGCTGGTCGGCCCGACCGACGTGGCACCCGTGGCGCGCGTGACGTTCGCCAACCGCCGCACCCTCATGCCGATTCTGGCCGATCCCGCACTGCGCTTCGGCGATGCCTATGCCGAGGGGAGCGTGGCGATCGACGGCGACCTGGTGAGCCTGCTGGAGGCCGTGTACCGCTCGGGCGCGGCGGCCGGCAAGTCTCGCCTCGCTCCTGACCCGGGCACGCGGTGCGCTGCGCCGTCCCCATCCGAATTCGCTCAGCCGCTCGCGCGACAACATCCACCATCACTACGATATCGGCAACAAGTTCTATGCCCAGTGGCTCGGCAGCACGATGGCGTACACCTGCGCCTACTATCCGAGCGCGCAGGCGGGCCTGGACGAGGCCCAGGTCGCCAAGATGGACCACGTGTGCCGCAAGCTGCGCCTGAAGGCGGGCGAGACCGTGGTGGAGGCCGGCTGCGGCTGGGGCACGCTCGCCCTGCACATGGCCCGCAATTACGGTGTGCGCGTACGCGCCTTCAACATCTCGCGCGAACAGGTCGCCTTTGCCCGCGAGCGCGCCGCCCGCGAGGGCCTCGCCGGCCAGGTTGAGTACGTGCTGGACGACTATCGCAATATCAGCGGCCAGTACGACGCCTTCGTCTCGATCGGCATGCTCGAGCACGTCGGGGTCGACAACTACGGGCAGCTCGGGGAGGTGGTGGCACGCGCGCTGCAGGGCCGCGGCCGCGGCCTGATCCACACGATCGGGCGCAATCAGCCGGCCCCGCTGCAGCCGTGGATCGAGAAGCGCATCTTTCCGGGTGCCTATCCGCCGGCGCTGAGCCAGATGATGGGGATCTTCGAGCCGGTCAACCTCTCGGTCCTCGATGTGGAGAACCTGCGCCTGCACTATGCGCAGACGCTGCGCCACTGGCTCGCCCTGTACGAGTCCTCCTGCGAACGCGTGCGCGAGATGTTCGACGCGCGCTTCGTGCGCATGTGGCGGCTGTACCTGGCCGGCTCCGTCGCGGGGTTCACCACCGGCACGCTGCAGCTGTTCCAGGTGCTGTTCGCGCCCGGACAGAGCAATGACGTGCCGCTGACGCGCGCACACCTGTACGCGGGCTGACGCCCCCCGGCGCGCCATGCGGGCGGTCGAGGTCCTGATCGTTGGCGGCGGCCCCGCCGGGGCCGCGGCGGCGTGGCAGCTGCGCCGCGCCGGCCGCGAGGTGCTGGTGCTCGATCGCGAGCGCTTCCCGCGCCTGAAGCTGTGCGCCGGCTGGATCACCCCGGAGGTGGTCGAGGATCTGGGCATCGACGTCACCGCCTATCCCCACAGCCTGCTCACCTATCCGCGGCTGCGCATGCATTTCGGGCGCTGGCAGGTGCCGGTGCCGTGCGTGCAGCACTCCATCCGCCGCTTCGAGTTCGATGCGTGGCTGCTCGCGCGCTCCGGCGCGGAAGTGATCGAGCACAACGTGCGGCACATCGAGGCCGATGGCGAGCAGTACGTGATCGATGGCAGCTACCGCTGCCGCTACCTGATCGGCGCCGGCGGCACCCGTTGCCCGGTCTACCGGACGCTGTTCCGCGAGGCGAACCCGCGCTCGAGCGAGCTGCAGCTGGTGACGCTCGAGCACGAGATCCGCTACGAGTGGCGCGAGCGCGACTGTCACCTGTGGTTCTTCGGGCACGGCTTGCCGGGCTACTCGTGGTACGTCCCCAAGGAGCGCGGCTGGCTCAACGTCGGGGTGGGCGGCATCGCCGCGCGCATGAAGAACGGTGGCCATGACATCCGCGCCCACTGGGGCCATCTCACCGCGCTGCTCGAGGCGCACCTGGCCCCCGGGGTGCAGTACGAGCCGACCGGCTACAGCTATTACCTGCGCGGCAACGTCGACACCGTGCGCCGTGGCAATGCCTTCATCACCGGCGATGCCGCCGGGCTCGCCACGCGCGACCTCGGCGAGGGCATCGGGCCCGCGGTGCGCAGCGGGCTGCGCGCCGCGCGCTCCATCCTTGAGGGTACGCCCTACGAGCTGCGCAACGTCACCGGGACGAGCATCGCCAGCATCGCGCGCAGCATGTTCGACCGCAGCGCGCGCGCCGGCGCGCTGGCCGGGGGCCGGGGACACGCACCCGGCTGAACCTCAGGAGGAGCGGCACATGGCCTACGTCACGGTGATCAACGAGCATGCGCACGTGCAGCAGATCGTCTCCGGGCACCATCACCTGACCGCTGACGAGCCGGTCACGGCCGGTGGCTCGGATGCGGGTTTCGCGGCGCGGGAACTGCTGCTCGCCAGCCTCGGCGCCTGCACGGCGGTGGCGTGCCGCCGCCACGCCGCGCAACACAGCTGGAACGTGGGCAAGATCACCGTCGGGGTGCGCTGGTCGCGCGCCGCCGACGGGCGCGAGCACATCGAACGGCGGGTGTCGTTCGCGCGGCCGCTGGATGCGCAACAGAAGTCGCAGCTGCTGCAGGCGGCCGAGGAGTCCCCGATCGCCGGCGTGCTGCGTGCCGGGATCAGCATCCAGTCGGCCATCGTCGACTGAGGCGCCTTACTTCATGCGTTGGGCGCCGATGGCGACCTCGGTGCGGTCGCGGGTGCCGACGTCCACTTCCACGCGCCCGGAGTTCACCAGCGCCCACGGCAACGGCACGTTATCCGGCTGCACCGTGATCACGTGATGTCCCGAGGCCACGGCGGCAAAGTCGAAGCGCCCATTGGAATCGGTGCGCATCGAGAAGCGCCCGTCGAGGATCACGGTGACGTTCGGCGCGCCGCTCTCGCCGGCGTCGAAGCGCCCGTTCTCGTTGGCATCCAGATAGATGACGCCGCTCAGGCGCCCGGACCCGGATCCGGGGACGCCGCCGAGCGGCACAAAATGCCCGCCGCGCGCTTCCTGGAAGCGCAGCGTGAGGAAGAAGCCGCGCTGGCCCTGGGAGGCCTGCGGCGTCGGCACCGGCGGCGTCAGCGGTGAGTTCACCACCAGCTGGGTCCAGGAGCCGACGTGGTTCTCGTAGAAGCTCGAGCAGCAGTCCCCAGGAGCGGGCGATCTGGTAGTTGAGCGTGATGTCGGCGGAGGTCGTCGGCGCGGCCTGTCCCTGCACGGCATCCGCCCACTGCACCGTGCCATCGAGCGACAGGCGCGCGGTCAGATCGCCGCCGCCGGTAGGCGGCCAGGCGCACGATCGTGCTGTCGGGCTGCGGCTGCCCGGGGATCAAGTCGCCGGTGATGCGGTCGACCGCGACGCTGGTGGCGAGACGCAGGCCCGGTTTGCAGTGTCCCAGGTCTGCTGCAGCGTCGACCGTCGAGTCCTGCGTCTGCGAGTCCGTCGCGTAGTCGAGCTGCACGCGCCCGGTGCCATAGCGGTTGACGTTATCGACATAGCCCTCGAGCGACCAGGCGGTGTTGTGGCTGCCGTCGCTGGTCAGCAGCACGTTGGCGACGCCGCCGACGCCGAGGTCGCGTGACAGCTGGTAGCGGCGTGTCGCCGTTGAGGAAGGTGCTGTTGGCGCCCTTGCCCGACACGGACCAGACCTCGTCGATGCCGAAGTCCGAGGTCCAGCGGCGGCTCTGGTAGCCGAGACGGTAGTAGCCGCCCTCGCACGTCGCTCGTGATCAGCTGGTTTCCCCAGGCCAGATTCGGCTCGATGTGGAAGGCGCCGAAGGTCTGGGTGATGGCGCCGCGTGTGTGCGAGGCATCCGCCCACACGCCGAAGGCGCTGCCGTTGCCATCGAGCGTGCCGTCGATGACGTTGACCTGCGCACGGCTGCCGCCGTCCTGCCAGGCGGCGCTCAGGATCCCCGTGTCCGAGGAGATACGCTGGTTGGCGACCTCCTGCGGCAGCAGGGTCGAATCGGGCGGCTGGTAATAGATGTTGGCATTGTGGGCACCGGCATATTCACCGCCGATCATCCAGTTGGCCGCGGGCGACCACTGCGCGCCCAGCGTCTCGGTCGAGCCGCCGAGGGTGTTGAAGGTCGGGACCTTGATCCCGTCGTAGAGGCCCGGTTCCCCGCCGCCGGCCACGATCTGCAGGCCCGAGGGCCCACGCCACTCGGTCTGCGCGCCGAGCATGGTTCCGGAGGAGAGCACGAAGCGTTGCTGCATGCGCTCGAGGTTGATGAGTGGCGCGTTGAGATCGCCGAGGGCGTTATCGGCCTGCCAGCCGCCATCGAAGGGCATGCCGCGCTGGTGCAGCGTGAAGGAGGTGTTCTCATTGCCGCTGCTCAGGCGCTCATCGTCGCCGCCGATGCGCACGGCGCCGTCGGCCGACCAGGCGCCGTAGGTACTCGTCTCCCACTGGGTGTTCGCGACGATAGCCGTTCTCGTGCAGCGTCGGGGCCGCGTTCGCGCCCTGCTGGGACAGCGTGCTCGTGACCCCATCGATGCGGATCGAACGCGCGAGCCCGCTCGAATCGCTGGTGCTCAGATAGTCGCCGCTGGAGATATCCGGCGTGAGCGTGCCGCCGCCGATGAGGCGATCCTCGTAGGCGGGCGCGGCGGGTGCCGCCGCCGGCGCGGCGGATTGCGCGCGCGCGGACGGAGAGCCCCCCGCGAACGCGAGGACTCCGAAGACGCACAGGCACGCGACCCGGTAAGGGGCGTGTGCTGCGCGCGCTTTCATTTGAATCGCTCGTCGAGTTCGGTGCTCTGGTCAGCCCATTCCAGCGTGCCCTGCACCGTCACCGGGAAGGTGAGCGTCGGGGTCGGGTTGTCGCTGGTGGAGGGCGTGAGGAACACCTCGCGCACCTCGCCCGGCAGGATCGGGAAGTCCGAGGGGTGAAGTCGTACTTGCGGCCGCTCGCATCCTTGCCGGTGAGGAAGCCGCTCATGCGCGTGTGGGCGTTGCCGGCGTTGTGCACGCGCAGCGCCGGCACCTGCTGGCCGTTGAGCGTGATCACCTCCGGGCCGAACACCTCGATCTGCGGCGCGGCGTCGCCCACCGTCACGTAGACGATGACCCCGATGCGCCCGACGATCGGCAGCTGCACCGCGCCCGCCTTGGTCACCGAGGGCTCGTCGGCCTCGATCATGATGGCGAAGCGGCACTCCCCGGCGGGCGCATCCTTGGGCACCTGCACTTCGAAGCGGTAGCGGATCGTGGCCCCGGCGGCGAGCGTCACGAGCGGCCGCTCGATCGCGACCCAGGGCCGGCAGCTGTCCGGCTGCAGTTCATCGTGAAACGTCACCCCGTAGTCGGCGCCGAGGACGAAATCCGCGGTGTGCACGCGGTATCTTCCCCGGCGTGTTCGAGCGGTTGGTGACCTCGAGCGTCTGGCGCAGCGTCCCGCCGGACTTGCCGGCTGAGCTCGAAGCGCGGCGGCGAGACCAGCGCCGCGAAGCCGTCCGCGCGCACATCCGGGGCGGCGCAGCAGGCGAGAAACAGGCGTGGCGGTGAAGATTAGGCGTCGCACGATCAGTCCTCGTCCATCTCAAAGCGGAAGTTGACCGGGTACGTCTGCAGCATGCGGCGGCCGTCGACGGTGATCGTCAGCTGCACGACGTCCTCGAAGAAGGGGGTGGTGATGGGACCGGCGTACACGAGCGCGCGGCGTGCCCGGCACGAGCTGTCCCGGCAGCAGTCGCCCCTGCGTGGTCCACGCGGCGGTCATCGCCCCGGCTGTTGCGCGGGCAGCACCAGGTAGATGCGGCCCGTGCGCGCGCAGCCACGGCGTCACATTGAGCCGCACGCGCAGCTGCAGCGTGCCGATCATCTGGCTGCCGGCGGGGCCGCGCGGCTGCGCCTGCTGCCAGCGCATGGCGACCGCGGCGTTGTAGGGCAGCGTGCCCGAGTCGTCGATGACGCGTCGTCCGGGCGAACGCCGGCCGCTGACGCGAGCCAGATTATGCAGAATGAGAAGATGTAGAAGAGGACGCACGGCTGCTGTGCCTGGAGGGGCCGCGTTACGGCGCCGTGAGCGTGTACAGCACGCGGCCCGTGTAGGTGCCCGCGGCTGGTACGACGGAGTTCTTGTAGGAGAAGGTCCAGCAGCTCTCGGCCCACTGGTTCTGGCCGATGCTGCCGACGTTCAGTGAGCTGCCGCTGAAGCTGCCGGCGGGGAAGGGCTCGGCGCCCGCGTCGGCATTGCCGGCGCTGGTCCAGCTGATCTGCGAGAACGGCAGGGTGTCGCCGGCCGCATCGGTGAGCGAGGTCGGCACGGTGGCGATCACGGAGACGGTCCCCGTGCCGGTGCCGGTCGTGCGGTAGAAGCCGCCGATGTACAGCTGCTGCGGCAGGTTACAGAAGGCGAATCCGTCCCAGAAACTGTTGGCGGCGCGTGCTGTCGGTGGTCATGGCCTGCGCCGTGCCGTTGCCGACGCTCGCCGCCGCGACGCTCACACTGCACCTTGTTGATGGTGGCGTTAGCCCCGGGGCTGCCGGCTCGGCTGTCCGTTGCCCTTGATGGGCGTGTAGTTGCCGCCGGTGAAGGTGCCGTTGCCGATCTGCAGGTAGATCGGTCTTCGGCGCGGCGGCCGTCAGGGTGGCCGTGAATGCGACAGCGCCGCCGCTGCGGCGAGGCAGCCGATGGCGAGCGCCGCGGCCGCACGCCGAGGCTTCATTCCTCAGGGGAGAGCTAGACCCCCGGGGGCGCTTGTGCATGTCGCGCCTCCCGGGGGACATAGTGCACCGGTTACTCGAGTCGACCGACCGTTACGGCACCGAAGCGGTGTACGTAACGCGGCCGTTGTTGGTGTTGACGCCGCCGTAGGTGCCGGCCGGCGGGATCGTGTCATTCGCGTACGTGTAGGCCCACTTGGCGTCCTGCTGCACGATCTTGCCCACCGCCGTCAGCGTGATGCGTGGTCGTGGCGCCGTCAGCAAGCGCCGGCGCGCGCCAGCGTCGTGCCCGTCGTGTTGTGGACTGGCCGTCGGTCGTAATCTTCGCGTAGCTGATGGTGTCGCCGCAGCGCCGTCGCTCAGCGGCCCGGTGGTCGGTCGAGCTGAACGTGACGTTGCCGCTGTTGCCGACCACGACCGCCGTCTCCGTGCCGCCGCCGAGGTCACCGCCGGTACCGGCCAATGACGCCGGTGCCGACCTGCGCCGCCGTGGGAGCCCAGGTGATCGGGTCGATCGTAGCCACAGGTCGCCCAGCCACCGCGCGACCGTGCCCGTGCCCGTGCCGACGCGCAGGAACAGGAACTTCGGAATGGTGATCTGGAAGTCCACGTGCGCCGTGGCCGATCAGGGCCCCCGCACCGGTCTGGAAGTTCGATTCGGCCGTGGCGAGCATGGGTGCCGCAATGGCGGCAGCCGCGAGCACGCTCTTAATGAACAATGAAGTCCGCATGATGCTTGGTTCCTAGCTTGAGAGAGATCCGGTGCTGAAATTCTGGGGATTAGTTTAGAGACCCGGATTGGCCCCGATCCGTGCTTATGTCACGCTTCTGATCGCTGCCGGGACCCGCCAGGCCGGGGCAGGCGGGTAACGCGATGCAGTCGGAATCGTGCGGCTGCGCAGAATGTGAAGCACGCCACAAGTTGGCGGCATCCGGTACGGCAGGCAGTGTTCACGGAAAGGAAGGCGACAGGTGAACCAACAGGAATTCGCAGCGCGCTACGGGCCCGTTGCACTGGTGCTCGGGGGATCGGAAGGCATCGGGCGCCAGTTCGCCGGGCAGCTCGCCGCGCGCGGCCTGGATCTGGTGCTGGTGGCGCGCACGGCCGCCGCGCTCGAGACCGCCGCCGCCGAAATTCGTGCGGCGCACGGCGTCAGGGTCACGACCTGCGCGCGCGACCTGACCGCGCCGGCCCTGGAATCCTTCGCCGACGAGGTGCTGAGCGCGCACGATGTCGGACTCGTGGTGTGCAACGCCGGTGCGACCCATGGGATCGGTGCGTTTCTGGATGCAACACTCGAGAAGGCTCTGCAGCTGGTGCGACTGAACTGTCTCGCGCCGCTCGTCTTCGCCCACAAGGCACTCAGCCGACGGCGCGGCCGCGGTGCCGGGCTCATCGTGGTCTCGTCGATGTCCGGCCTGTGCGGCACGGGACTGATCGCTGCCTACGCGGCCGCGAAGTCCTTCGAGATCGCGCTGTGCGAGGGTCTGCACTGGGAGCTCGGTCCGGCAGGTATTGACGTGCTGTGCGCGGTGGCCGGGCTCACCGACACGCCGGCGATGCGCCGCTCGGGGCTGTCCTTCAGCGCCGCGGCGGAAAAGGGCTACCAGGCGATGAGCGCCGCGGCCGTCGCACAGGGCGCGCTCGAGCAGCTCGGTCAGGTCGCGGTGTGGTACGCGGTCGGCGAAGCCACGGCGGAGGCACTGCGCCAGCTTCCCCGGCCGCAGCTGACCGCGGCCATGAGTGAGGCCTCGGCGGCGATGTACGGAATGAGCCGGCCCTGAGGGGATGCTGCGGCGCGCGTGCCGCTTAGCGGGCGAACAGCTGCGTCAGATCCGCGAAGGCTTTGAACTCGAGCGCATTCCCGGATGGATCCAGAACGAAGAGCGTGGACTGCTCGCCCGGCAATCCCTTAAAACGCACACACGGCGCGATGACCCACTCGACGGGCCGCTGCCGCAGTCGGTCGGCGAGGGATTGCCACTGTGCCGGCTCGAGCACCACGCCGCAGTGCGGCACCGGCACGCCATGGCCGTCGACCGGGTTGAAGTGCGCAGCGATACGGCCGTTCGGTCCGAGCGCGGGATTGAGGTGACAGACGAACTGATGTCCGTACAGGTCGAAATCGACCCAGTCCGCGGCGCTGCGCCCCTCAGCGCAACCGAGCACCTCGCCATAGAATCGGCGCGCTTCGGCGATGTCCCGTACCTGGACGGCCACATGAAACGGCCTGAGAGCCATGCATTCTCCGTCGAAAGGGCCAAGGCGCCTGCGGGAAGCATAGCAGCTGGCGCCGTGGCGCCTTAAAGCCGCGCGCACGGCGGAAACCGTGCGCGCGCTTCCCCGTGCCGTTCGCCGGAAGGGAGAGCCGGCGCACCGTACGCGCGGAGGTTTCAGGCGGCCGTGTCCACGTGCACCGGCGCGCGTTGCTGCAGGTGAGCGGGCACCAGCAGCACCGGCACCGAACTGCGTCGCAGGACGTACTCGGCGTCGCTCCCCATAACAAAGCGGCCCAGCCCGTGCCGGCCGTGCGTGCCGCACACGATCAGGTCGGCGCCCCAGCTATTGGCTTCCTCCAGGATGCGCAGGCCCGCCTGCCCGCCGCACTCCTCGACCAGGTGGCTGTCGGCGCTCACGCCGGCATCGCGCGCCTCGGCCTCGGCCGTGGCAAGCACCGCCTGCCCGGCCCCTCGCAGCTGCTCGAACAGCAGATCCGATCCCCCATTGCCTTCCGGGGGGATGAGCGCCGGCAGTTCGTCGACGACATGCAGGAAATGCAGCCGCCCGCCATGACGGCTCGCGAGCCGGATGGCCTCGCGTAAGCCGAGCATCGAGGGCTGCACTGCCGTCAACCGGAACCAGGATCTTCTCGTACATGGCTTGCTCCCGGTAACCATCGTCCGCAGCTAGTGTGCGCCGGTGAGGCGCAGCCCGGAAATTGCGGAAACTACCTGCGCGCCGCCGGGTTTATCCGCGGGTATCCGCAAAAGTACGGACGCGCGCCGCCCCGGTCAGTGTCTTAGTATCCATGCAGCGAGGTTGATCGCATGAGCGCGGACAAGACCATCTTGGTGGTGCTGGAACGCACCGGGGATCCCGCCCCGGTCCTCAGCCGTGCGGTCGTGCTCGCGCGCCAGATGGGCGCGCGGCTGGACATCTGTCTGTGCGAAGCGGAGGCCGCCTATGCACTGCAGCACCAGTTCGATACCGCGGCCACCGACCGCGTGCGGCAGTGGAGCCAGCAAAAGGCGCACGCCTGGATCGAGCGGGCCTGGCAGTCCGTCGGTGCCCCCGACGTAGCGGTGAACATCGAGGTCGTGTTCGAGAGCCCGATGTTCGAGGCGGTGCGGCGCCGCGCCCACGCATCGCACCCGCAGCTCGTGGTGCGCGGCATCGGCACGGCGGCGGAATGCACCTTCAGTGTCGCGGACGCGGATCTCGTGCGCGCCTGTCCGGCGCCGCTGCTGCTCACGCGCGGGCGGCCGTGGCGCGCGCACCCGAGTGTTGCGGCGGCGCTGGACGTTTCCGGCGAGGAGCCGCCGCAACTGATCCACCGCGTGCTGCTCGCGGCCGCTGACATCGCCCAGCGCTGCGGGGCGAGTGTCGAGTTGCTGTTTGCGCAGCGTGAGACCGCCGTCGCCACGGCGCAGGCGCGGCTCGCAAGCCACGCCGCGGCGGCGGGCGTGAAGCCGGCGGCCCTGCACGTGCTCAGCGGGGAGCCGGCGCAGGCGATCGCCGAGTTTGCGCGGCGGCGCGCCTATGAAATTCTCGTGCTGGGCGCCCTCGCGCACCGGCACGCGCAGGTCGGCTCCCTGACCGCCCACCTGCTCGAAGCGCTCGACTGCGATCTGCTGCTGGTGCGCCCGGCGCCCCCCGAGGCCGCTCAGTAACCCAGCATGGGCGGCGCGGCGATGATCTGTGCGCCGCGCGGGCCGGCGCGCCACCGGGCTCCTGAACTCGCGCGGCTTGACGATCAGGACATCGCAGTTCAGCCGATCGAGCATGCGCTCGGCGGTATTGCCGATCAGCAGCCGCTTCAGCCCCGAGCGTGCCAGGGCGCCCATGACCACGATGTCGGCACGGGTGTCATCGGCGACATGCTGGATCACGTCCACCGCGAATCCGGCGATGACGTGGCGGCGCGCGCGCCGGATGCGCAGCAGGTTCAGCTTCGGATCAAGTTCCGCGTGGGCCCGCTCGGCGGCCTCGCGCTGCGCCCGACCCGGCGCCATGCGCGAGGCGGCGCGCGCGGGCAGCAGCTGCGGCGGCAGGGGGTTGAAGGCGTAGGCGGCATGCAGCGTGCCGCGCAGGCGCTGAGCGAACGTGTCGGCGAAGCGCAGGATCTCATCGTCCAGATCCCGGGGCTTGGCGAAGGCGTGCCCGGGATCGACGGCGGCCAGCACCCGCGGGCGTCGGTAGGGCTTGCGGTTCTTCACCAGCAGCACCGGCACGCGGCTCATGCGCAGCAGTTCCCAGTCGGTAAAGTGCAGCAGCCACGGCGCGAGGTGGCCGCTCCTGTGACTGTCCACCACGATCAGGTCGGCTTCGAAGTGCTCGGCGGCGCGGATCACCGCCTCGTGCGCCGGATAGTCCCACGTGACCGCGGTCGTGACCTCGAGGCCGCGCCGCCGCAGCCCCTGCGCCAGCGCCTCCAGACGACGCTGGTAGGCGCGGCTCTGGCGCTGCTCGAGCTGCGCGAGCGAGGGACTGTCGAGCTGCGCGATATCCAGATAGATCGGCTCCGGGATCGCATGGAACAGACACACTTCCGCGCCGAGCGAGCGCGCCAGCTGCGCCGCCTTGGCGAGCGCCGGGATCGCGCGCGCCCGCGGGTCCTTGATGGCGACCAGGATGCGATGGATGGCATACACGGGATTGTCCCTCGGGAAGGTTGTGACGCTGTCGTGACTAGGTACGCGCCGATTGCGACCGCAGTATGTCGGCGACGGATCGCGCCCGGGAGCGCGAGTCGAGCGCCGCACGGCAGACGCGCAGCAGCTCGTCGATCTGCCGTGCGGCGGTCAGCCAGTCCTCGGGTTCCGGACCCGGGACGAGGCCGCGCCACTGCGCGAGCAGGTAGGCGGCCTTGCGGATCATCGCCTCACGCCCCTCATTCTCACCAGCGGTGCGCTGCGGAGGGACCGGACCTCCCGAATTCACGAGCTGCGGTGCAAGCATCGCGGCGGCCTCACCTGATTTCTGTGAGGGCACGTTAGCGCGGGCGGCGGGGGCCTTTAAATCCGTACAAATGCATATGCGGGCGGGACGTGCGTCACCGCCGCCGCCTCAGCGCAGCGTCCAGGGCTCGGTCGCAGCGCCCGGCTCCTGGGAGAAGTGCTTGGCGAGGAAGGCCTCGCCGCTTTCGAGGACGAAGTAGCGGAACGCCTCGGCCGCCGGCGACAGGGTCTTGGCGAGATTGTTCACCACGTGCCAGCGGCGCATCACCGGCAGCCCCTCGGTCTCGGGGGCCGCAATGAGGTGGTGATCGAGCTCCAGGCCCACCGTGTGCAGCGACAGCAGCGCGATCCCCATGCCGGCCATCACGGCCTGCTTGATCGCCTCGTTGCTCGACATCTGCATCACCACCTGCGGGCGCATCTGGTGGTGTTCCATGTACTCATCGAGCGCGGCGCGCGTGCCCGAACCGGGCTCGCGCACGATGAATCCCTCGTTCATGAGCGCGCGCGCCGCGACTTTCTCGGCACGCGCGAACGGGTGCTCGATGGACGTCACCAGCACGTGCGGATGCATCGCGAAGGGTTCGGCGCGCGAGGGCCAGTTCTTCGGCGGCCGTCCCATGACCGCCAGTTCCACGACGCCCTCGCGCATGAGGTTCACGACTTCGTCGCGGTTGTTCGCCACCTGCAGCCGGATCTCGATCCCCGGATGCTCGTTGCGAAAGGTCGCCAGCAGCCGCGGCAGGAAATATTTGGCCGTGCTGACCATCGCCACATCCAGTACCCCGGTGCGCAGACCCCGGAAGCGCGCCACCATGTCTTCGGCGTCGCGCATGGCCGCGAGTACCCGCTGGGTATAGGCGAGCACGTACTCCCCGACCATGGTGAGTGAGACCTTGCGGCTCGAGCGGTCGAACACCGGCAACCCCACTTCCGCCTCCAGCTCCTTGATCTGCATGGAGACCGCGGGGGCGCTCAGTCCGAGCTCCTCGGCCGCGCGCGCGAAGCTCGAGTGCCGCGCAACCGCCGAAAAGACCCGCAGCTGCCGTAGGGTGGCGTTCTTCATTAAGGATTTCTTATCCTGACGGTAATTTAAAGTGACTTCACTGAATAATATCCGAGCCGTACAGTCCGTCTCAAGCAATCGAAACCGAGGCGGACACGATGGATATCGCGACGGAGACACGGGCCGAGGGCCCCACGGCTATCACGGACGCGAAGAAGCGCTACCGGGCGGGGGTGCTCAAGTACCGGCAGATGGGGTACTGGGAACCGGACTACGTGCCCAAGGCCACCGACACGGTCTGCCTGTTCCGCATCACCCCCCAGGAGGGGGTCGACCCGGTCGAGGCCGCCGCGGCGGTGGCGGGGGAATCCAGCACGGCGACCTGGACCGTAGTCTGGACCGATCGCCTGACGGCCTGCGACAGCTACCGCGCCAAGGCCTTTAAGGTCGAGCCGGTGCCCAACAGCCCGGGACAGTACTTCGCCTGGGTCGCCTACGACATCGTGCTGTTCGAGGAGGGCTCGATCGCCAACATGACGGCGAGCCTGATCGGCAACGTCTTCAGCTTCAAGCCGCTGAAGGCCGCGCGCCTGGAGGACATCCAGATCCCGGCCGCGTACGTGAAGACCTTCAAGGGCCCCCCCACCGGACTCATCGTCGAGCGCGAGCGGCTCGACAAGTTCGGCCGTCCGCTGCTCGGCGCCACGACGAAGCCCAAGCTCGGCCTGTCCGGCCGCAACTACGGGCGCGTGATCTACGAGGGCCTCAAGGGCGGACTCGACTTCATGAAGGATGACGAGAACATCAACTCGCAGCCCTTCATGCACTGGCGCGACCGCTTCCTGTACGTCATGGACGCGGTCAACAAGGCGAGTGCGGCGACCGGGGAGGTGAAGGGGTCCTACCTGAACGTCACCGCCGGGACCATGGAGGACATGTACGAGCGCGCCGACTTCGCCCGGGAACTCGGCTCGGTGGTCGTCATGATCGACCTGATCGTGGGCTGGACGTGCATCCAGAGCATGTCCAACTGGGCGCGCCGCAACGACATGATCCTGCACCTGCACCGCGCCGGCCACGGCACCTACACGCGCCAGA
Source organism: uncultured Pseudomonadota bacterium (assembly GCA_963727305.1). GTDB lineage: Bacteria > Pseudomonadota > Gammaproteobacteria > Steroidobacterales > Steroidobacteraceae > 13-2-20CM-66-19. Next base: position 534,517 of record CAVSFM010000016.1, on the reverse strand, counting down.
AGAACCACGGGGTGAGCTTTCGCGTCATTGCCAAGTGGCTGCGCCTGGCGGGCGTCGATCACATGCACGCCGGCACCGCCGTGGGCAAGCTCGAGGGCGACCCGCTCACCGTGCAGGGTTACTACAACGTCTGCCGCGACAGCTTCACCCGCCAGGACCTGCCGCGCGGGGTGTTCTTTGACCAGGACTGGTGCGACATCAAGAAGGTGATGCCGGTCGCCTCCGGCGGCATCCACGCCGGGCAGATGCATCAGCTGCTCGATCTGTTCGGCGATGACGTGGTGCTGCAGTTCGGCGGCGGCACGATCGGCCACCCCGGCGGCATCCAGGCCGGCGCGGTCGCCAACCGCGTGGCGCTCGAAGCGATGGTGAAGGCGCGCAACGAGGGCCAGGACATCCGCAACCAGGGGGCGGAGATCCTGCGCAAGGCGGCGCGCTTCTGCAGCCCGCTGCAGCAGGCGCTCGATACCTGGGGCGACATCACCTTCAACTACACCTCCACCGACGCCTCGGACTACGTGCCGACCGCGGCGGTTGCGCACTAAGCGGAGAGCTCTTCCCATGATGACCAATCCCACCGGCCGCATCACGCAGGGACAGTTCAGTTTCCTGCCCGAGCTGAGCGATGCGGAGATCACGCTGCAGATCGAGTATGGACTGAAGAAGGGCTACGCCTGGAGCGTCGAGTACACCGACGACCCGCACCCGCGCAACACCTACTGGGAGATGTTCGGCATGCCCATGTTCGACCTCAAGGATGCCGCCGGCGTGCTGATGGAGCTGCAGAACTGCCGCAAGACCTTCCCGCAGCACTACATCCGCCTGCTGGCGTTTGACTCGACGCGCGGCGTCGAGAGCATCGCGATGAGCTTCATCGTCAATCGGCCCGCACACGAGCCGGGCTTTGCGCTCGAGCGGCAGGAAACCCGCGGCCGCAACCTGCGCTACACCGTGCGCAGCTACGTCGCCGACCGCCCGGAGGGCGAACGCGCCAACGGCAAGGGCTGAACCGCGCCATACGCAAAGGAGGTAAACCCATGTACACGATCGCGCCATCGATACTGTCGGCGGATTTCGCGCGCCTCGGCGAGGAGGTCAAGCGCGTCATCGCCGCCGGCGCCGACTGGATCCACTTCGACGTCATGGACAACCACTTCGTGCCGAACCTCACCATCGGGCCGCAGGTGGCCGCGGCGCTCAAACCCTACCTCGGGCGCGCGCAGGGCGGCCGGGCACTGCTTGACGTGCACCTCATGGTGCAGCCGGTGGACGCGCTGGTGAGCGCCTTCGCCGAGGCCGGCGCCAATCTCATCAGCTTCCACCCCGAAGCCTCGCTCCACGTGGATCGCACGCTGCAGCTGATCCGCGCGGCCGGCTGCCAGAGCGGGCTCGCCTTCAATCCCGCCACCTCCCTCGAGGCGCTCGAGTACGTGATCGACAAGGTCGACCTGGTGCTCATCATGAGCGTGAACCCGGGCTTTGGCGGCCAGAGCTTCATCGACTCGGCCCTGAGGAAGATCGAGCGCGCCCGAGCCCTCATCGAGGCTTGCGGGCGCGACATCCGTCTCGAGGTCGACGGCGGCATCAAGGTGCAGAACATCCAGCGCGTCGCCTCGGCCGGCGCGGACACCTTCGTGGCCGGCAGTGCGATCTTTGGCTGCGCGGACTACCAGGCGGTCATCGACGCGATGCGCTACGAGCTGCGCCGCGCCGCCCCGGTGAGCAAGGTGGCTTAACAAGCATGAGCACGCCGCTTTATTCGATTCCAGGCAGTGCCCCGTCGGCGCCCGAGGGACCCGCGGTTACCCCCGCCGCGCAGCCCAAGGGCGCCGACGGCGCGCGCACCGTCAGCGAGGTGCTGGCGCAGAGCCAGGCGGATGCGGTCATGGACGAGCTCGACCGCGACCTCGTGGGACTGGCGCCCATCAAGGCGCGCATCCGCGACATTGCGGCGCTGCTGGTGATCGACAAGCTGCGCATGAACCTCGGCCTGCAGGCGCAGGCACCGAGCCTGCACATGTCGTTCACCGGCAATCCCGGGCACCGGCAAGACGACCGTGGCGCTGCGCATGGCACAGATCCTCTTTCGCCTCGGTTACGTGCGCAAGGGCCACCTGGTCGCGGTGACGCGCGACGACCTGGTCGGCCAGTACATCGGGCACACGGCGCCGAAGACCAAGGAAGTGCTCAAGCGCGCCATGGGCGGGGTCCTGTTCATCGACGAGGCGTACTACCTCTATCGCCCGGAGAACGAGCGCGATTACGGCCAGGAGGCCATCGAGATCCTGCTGCAGGTGATGGAGAACCAGCGCGATGACCTGGTGGTGATCCTCGCCGGCTACAAGGAGCGGATGGAGACCTTCTTTCGCTCCAATCCCGGCATGAGCTCGCGCATCGCGCACCACCTGGACTTTCCCGACTACACACCCGAGGACCTGCTGCGCATCGCCGACAAGCTGCTCACGCAGCAGAACTACCATTTCACGCCGGGGGCGCGCGCGGCGTTCGAGGAATACCTCACGCACCGCATCCGCCAGCCGCACTTCGCCAATGCCAGGAGCGTGCGCAATGCGCTCGATCGGGCGCGCCTGCGCCAGGCGAGCCGCCTGTTCGCCGACCGCCACCGCGAATTGACGCCGCACGACCTGACCACCATCGAGGCGGCTGACATCCGCGCGAGCCGGGTGTTCCAGGCCCCGGCTGTCCCGAACCACTATCGAATTAATAAGGAGTCCCGGCCATGCATCTCGGGCGCACCACCCTGTCGAAGTTCCTGATCCAGCAGCTGAACGGCATCGCCGACTCCCAGGACCTGGGTGCGCTCCTCGTGGACGTGGCCGCGGCCGTGAAGGCGATTTCGGCGATGACCGCCAAGGGGGCGCTCGGGGGATATCTGGGCGAGCATGGCGGCCGCAACGTCCAGGGCGAGGTCCAGCAGAAGCTCGACGTGCTGGCCCACGAGACCATGATCCGCAGCTGCGAGTGGGGCGGCCTGCTCGCCGGCATGGCCTCCGAGGAGCTGGCCGAACCCTATGCGGTGCCCGCTGAATTCACCCGCGGGCGCTACCTGCTGGTGTTCGATCCGCTCGATGGCTCGTCCAACACCGACGTCAATGTCTCGGTCGGCACGATCTTCTCGGTGCTGCGGCATGAGAAGAGCGAGCCGCCCGGCACCGCGGATTACCTGCAGCCGGGGCTGAAGCAGGTCGCCGCCGGCTATGCCATCTACGGGCCCGCCACGATGCTGGTGATCACCGTCGGCAAGGGCACCCACGGGTTCACGCTCGACCGCGAGATCGGCAACTTCATCCTCACGCACCCGGATCTGCAGATTCCGGTCGACACCAGCGAATTTGCCATCAACACGAGCAACGCGCGCTTCTGGGAGCCGCCCGTGCACCGCTACGTGACCGAATGCCAGGCCGGCAAGAGTGGCGTGCGCGCGCGCGACTTCAACATGCGCTGGATCGCCTCGCTGGTCGCCGAGGTGCACCGCATCCTCATGCGCGGCGGGGTCTTCATGTACCCCAAGGACACCAAGGACCGCAGCAAGCCGGGGCGCCTGCGCCTCTTGTACGAGGCCAATCCCATCAGCCTGCTGATCGAGCAGGCCGGCGGGCGCGCCACGACCGGCAGCCAGCGCCTGATGGAGGTCAAGCCCGAGAGCCTGCACCAGCGCATCCCGCTCATCCTCGGCTCGCGCCACGAGGTGGAGCGCATCGAGCGCTATCACGCCGAATGGGCCTGCGGGACCGACCGGCCGTTCTCCTCGCCGCTCTTCAACGAGCGCTCACTGTTCCGCCCCGAGGCGCGCCTGTAGCGCCGCGGCCACCGAGCGAGAAATCCGCGCATGTCGATCAAGCACCCCGTCATTGCCGTCACCGGCTCCTCCGGCGCCGGCACCACCACGGTCATGAAGAGCTTCGCGCACATCTTCCGGCGCGAGGGCATCAAGGCGCAGGTGATCGAGGGCGACTCGTTCCACCGCTACAACCGCAGGCAGATGCGCGAGCGGGTGCTCGCGGCCGACAACGGCAGCGAGTCGCCGATCAGCCATTTCGGCCCGGAGGCGAACCTGCTGGCCGAGCTCGACGCGACGTTCGCGCAATACGGCGAGAGCGGCCGCGGGCGCGTGCGCCGCTACGTGCACGACGCCGCCGAGTCCAAGGAACTCAATGCCGAGGCGGGCACATTCACCGACTGGCAGCCGATGATGGCCGACAGCGACCTCCTCTTCTATGAGGGCCTGCACGGCGCCTATGTCGGCGAGGGCGTCGACGTGGCGCGGCACGTGGACCTGCTGGTGGGCGTGGTGCCGATCATCAATCTCGAGTGGATCCAGAAGCTGCACCGCGATCGCACCCATCGCGGCTACACCCAGGAGGCCGTGGTCGACACGATCCTGCGCCGCATGCCCGACTACGTGAACCACATCTGCCCGCAGTTCAGCCGCACGCACGTCAACTTCCAGCGCGTCCCCACGGTCGATACCAGCAATCCGTTCATCGCCCGCGATATTCCGTCCGCGGACGAGTCGATGGTCGTGATCCGCTTTGCCAACCCCAAGGGCATCGACTTTCCCTACCTGGTCTCGATGCTGCACAACTCCTGGATGAGCCGTCCCAACAACATCGTGGTGCCGGGCGGTCAGATGGGCCTCGCGATGCAGTTCATCTTCACCCCGATGATCCTGCGCCTCATCGACATGAAGCGCCGCGCCCAGTAAGGAGACTGCGCATGAACGCCCAGGTACGACCCCTGACCGCCGCGCGCGCGGAGCTGTGCAACGCGCTGCGCATGCTCGCCATCGATGCCGTGGAGGCCGCCAAGAGCGGGCACCCGGGCATGCCGATGGGGATGGCGGAGATCGCCGAGGCGCTGTGGCGCGGCTATCTCAAGCACAATCCCGCCGATCCCGGCTGGCCGGACCGCGACCGCTTCGTGCTCTCCAACGGGCATGGGTCGATGCTGCTGTACGCGCTGCTGCACCTGAGCGGCTACGCGCTGCCGCTCGAGGAGCTCAGGCGCTTCCGGCAGCTGCACAGCAAGACCCCGGGGCATCCGGAGGTTGGCGTGACCCCCGGGGTCGAGACGACCACCGGGCCGCTCGGGCAGGGGCTCGCGAACGCAGTCGGCATGGCGCTCGCCGAGCAGCTGCTGGCGGCGGAGTTCAATCGCCCCGGGCACACGATCGTCGACCACCGCACCTGGGTGTTCGTGGGCGACGGCTGCCTGATGGAGGGCATCAGCCACGAGGCCGCCTCACTCGCCGGTACCCTCGGGCTCGCGAAGCTGATCGTCATCTACGACGACAACGGCATCAGCATCGACGGTCGCGTCGAGCACTGGTTCGCGGACGACACGCCTGCGCGCTTTGCCGCCTACGGCTGGCGCGTGATCCGCGACGTCGCCGGGCACGACAGCGCCGCGATCGAGGCGGCGCTGGCGCAGGCGGTCGAGCCCTGCGGCCGCCCGACGCTGATCTGCTGCAAGACCATCATCGGCAAGGGCAGCCCGAACAAGGCCGGCACCCACGACGTGCACGGTGCCGCGCTCGGCGCGGGCGAGGTAGCCGCCACCCGCGCCGCGCTCAACTGGAGCGGCGAGCCCTTCGAGGTGCCCGAGCACATCCGCAGCGCCTGGGACGCGACCGCGAACGGTGCGGCGCTGCAGGCGGACTGGCAACAGCGCTTCGCGGCCTACCGGCAGGAGCATCCCCGCCTCGCAGCCGAGTTCGCGCGCCGCGTCGTGCGGCGCGCACTGCCGGAAGAGTGGCCCGCGCTCCGTGCGCAGGCGCTCGCACGCACGGTGGCGGAGGGCGCCGCCATCGCCTCGCGCAAGGCTTCCCAGAACGCGATCGAGATCCTGCAGCCGCGCCTGCCGGAACTGCTCGGCGGCTCGGCCGATCTCACCGGCTCGAACCTGACCGCCGCGAGCAGCAGCGTTGCCGTGCGCCACGGCCGCTGGGGCAATCACATCAACTACGGGGTGCGCGAGTTCGGCATGAGCGCGCTGATGAACGGCATCGCGCTGCACGGTGGCTACCTTCCCTACGGCGGCACGTTCCTCACCTTCTCCGACTACAGCCGCAATGCCGTGCGCATGTCGGCGCTCATGCGCCAGCGCGTGATCTACGTTTTCACGCACGATAGTATCGGGCTCGGGGAAGACGGTCCGACGCATCAGCCGGTGGAGCACGTGAGCAGCCTGCGCCTGATCCCGCACAACGCCGTATGGCGCCCCTGCGATGCGGTGGAGACGATGGCTGCGTGGCTGGCGGCCATCGAGCGCAGCGACGGGCCGTCGTGCCTGATCCTGTCGCGCCAGAACCTGCCCCACTGCGCGCGCAGCGCGGCGCAGCTGGCTGACATCCGCCGCGGCGGCTACGTGCTGGCCGCCGGCGAGGCCGACCGGCTGACGCTGCTCGCCACCGGTTCCGAGGTCGCACTGGCGCTGGCGGCCCGCGCGCGGCTCGCGGCCGAGGGGATCGGTGCGCGCGTGGTGTCGATGCCGAACTGTGCCGAGTTCGATGCGCAGCCGGCGCAGTATCGCGCCGGCGTGCTGCCGCGCGCGCTGCCGGTGCTCGCCATCGAAGCCGGCGTCAGCCATTTCTGGCGCGCCTACACCGGCTTCGACGGCGACGTCGTGGGCATTGACCGCTTTGGCGAGTCCGCGCCGGCCGGCCAGGTCGCCGCCGCGCTCGGACTTACGGCCGAGGCGGTGTGCGCACGGGCGCGGGCGCTGCTGCAGCGCAGGCCCGGGCCATGAGCGCCGCGGACCCGCACGCGTGCCTGTGCGCCGGCGAGCCGGTGCGCGCCGTGCTGTTCGATCTGGACGGCACCTTGCTCGACACCGTCGCGGACATCAGGCTCGCACTGAATCGCGCGCTCGCCGAACAGCAGAGCGCGCCACTGGCGCTTGAGTACGTGCGCAATCTCATCGGGCGCGGTGCCCCGATTCTCGTGCAGCGAGTCGTCGCACGGCTGAACCCGCGACCCTGGCCGGTCGATCCGGTGCTGCTGCTGCAGCGCTTCTATTTCCACTACGACCGCCTGCACGAACTGCAGGAACACGAGGCGCGCGTGTACCCGGGCGTCGTGGACGGCCTCGCGCAGCTGCATGCGCAGGGTCTGCGCCTCGGCGTCGTCACCAACAAGCCGCGATACACGGCGACGGCACTGCTGGTGCAGCTGAACCTGAGTCCCTGGGTCGACGTGGTCGTCGGCGGTGATACCGCCGAGCAGCGCAAGCCGCATCCACAGCCCCTGCTGCACGCCTGCGCGGCGCTGCAGGTGCCGCCGGCGCAGACCCTCATGGTCGGCGACTCGGCCATCGACGTGGCGGCGGCGCGTGCCGCCGGCATGCGCGTCGCGTGCGTGCCCTACGGGTACAACGAGGGCGCCGACCCGCGTACGCTCGCCTGCGATGCGTTCATCGACACGCTCGCCGATCTGCCGACGCTGCTGCGCGCCGCAGCTGCAACCCGCGACGGCGGCGTGCAGGGCGCGCGCGTGCACGGCGGGCAATGATCCAGGCGGTGCTCTGGGACGTCGACGGGACGTTGGCGGAGACCGAGCGCGACGGACATCGCATCGCCTTCAACCAGGCATTCGCCACCGCCGGGGTGCCGTGGCGCTGGAGCGAGGGCCGCTACGGGGAGCTGCTGGGGGTGGCCGGGGGCCGCGAGCGGCTGCTGCATGACATGCAGACGCAGGCGGCCGCGCCTGCCACGGCCCACGCGCGCGGCAGCCTCGCCGCTCACCTGCACCAGTTGAAGAACCAGCACTACGCGGCGATCGTCAGTCGCGGCGAGCTGCCCTTGCGCGCCGGAGTGGCGGCGTTGCTGGAGGATTGCCGCAAGGACGCGACCCGGCTTGCCATCGTGACCACGACGAGCCGCTGCAACGTCGAGGCGCTGCTCGTGCGCCACCTGGGAGAGGCCTGGGCGGCGCTGTTTGCCGCCGTCGTCTGCGCCGAGGACGCACCGCGCAAGAAGCCCGATCCACAGGCCTACGAGCTCGCCCTGGAGCGCCTGGGAGTTCCCGCGCACGCGACGGTCGCGATCGAGGACTCCGCGGCGGGTGTCCAGGCGGCACGCGGCGCGCAGGTGCCCGTCGTGCTCACGCGCAGCCACTACTTCTCGGCCACTCCTGCGGGGCCGGTCCTCGCCTGCGGGCCATCGCTCGGGGAGGTCAGGGGCTGGCACCCCCAGGTCCAATTGCCGGCCACGCGCGTGACCTTGGCCCAGATCGCTCTCTGGCACCGTGCGGCCGCAGCGCGCGCGCCTCGGCACTGAGTCCAATCCGTGTTGGAAAGCGCCCGTGCGCGCTTTGCTCGCCAACTAAGTTTTCCGACACTCGTTGAACACTGCTGCCCGGGGGTTCTATATTGCGGCGCACGGGGGAGGCGCAGTGCGGGGAAGCAGACGCGGCTCGGGACAACACACACCTGGCGCGCACGGCGCTCTGGGGGCGCTGGTGGCGGCCGTGCTCAGTGCCTGTGCCAGCGCGCCGCCACCGGCTCCGGTGGAGCCGCGCAGCACACTGGCCGAATTCAGCGCGCGGCGCCTCGATTCGGTGCCCGGCTTACCCGCCCCGGCGCTCGGCTGGGACCGCGCGCAGTGGCTCGCGGCGGCGCTCGAGCTCAATCCGCAGCTGGCCGAGGAGCGCGCCGAGGTGGCGGCGATCGCCGCGGCGGAGCGCACGGCCGCCGAGCGCCCCAATCCAACCATGGAGCTGTTCGGGGAATACATCAAAACCGCAGCCGAGAGTCCCGCCTGGCTCTACGGCGTGTCGCTGGACTTCCTGCTGCGGCGCCCCGGTGAGCGTGACCGCGCCCGGCAGCAGGCCGCGCTGCAGACGGCGCTCGCCAAATCGCAGCTGAGCGAATCCATCTGGGAGGTGCGCGCGACGCTGCGCCTCGCGCTGCTCGATGTGGTGACCGCCCAGGAGGAGGCCGCGCAGCTGAAATCGCTGGCCGCCGACCGCGCCGCGCTCCTCGAGACGGACCGCACCCGGCTGCAGCTCGGGGACTTGGCGCGCGCCGAAGTGCTCACCGATGAGCTCGAGCTTGGTCGCGCTCAGCAGCGCGCGCAGCAGGCGCGCGTGCGCAGCGCCGAGGCGCGCGCGCGCCTGGCGGCTGCGGTCGGGGTGCCGGTGGCGGCCCTTGAGGGGGTTTCGGTGCGCTGGGACGACTGGGCGGCGATCGATCAGCTGAGCGTCGCGGCTCCGGGGCCGTGGCGGGAGGAGGCGCTGATCGGTCGACCACAGATCATCGGAGCGCTGCGCGAGTACGACCTCGCGGAGGTCACTCTGCAGGGCGAGGTTGCGAAGCGCTGGCCGCAGCTGCGCGTGACGCCGGCGTACGCCTGGGGAGGCAACGGCGTGCAGCAGAACGCGCTCGATCAGATCGCGAACGAGAGCCGGGCTCGGGGTGTCGTTCGAGCTGCCGATCTTCAATCAGCATCAGGGCGCGATCGGGGAGGCGGTCGGACGGCGCACCGCCGCCGGGGAGCACCTGAAGGCGGTGCAGGCGCAGATTTTCGCGCAGATCGATCGGGCGGAGCTCGCGTGGCCGGCATCCTACGAAGCCTGGGTGCAGGCGCGGGCGCTCGCGCAGATCGCCGAGCAGCAGGATACGGCTCGCCGCCGTGCGCTCGCCAGCGGCGCGAGTGATCGCAGTGAAATGCTGGCCGCGCAGATTGCCTCCACCGAGGCGCACCTCGCAGTCCTCGAGGCCGCCTACGCCGCGCAGCTCGCGTTCGGCGCCCTCGAGGATGCCTACCGCCGTCCGCTGCAGGGCGCCGAGGCTGGGTGGCCGGTGGACGCTCCACGCGCATGAGGACACTGGCAGCCCTGCTGTCCTGGGCGGCGCTCATCGCGGCCGTCGCTGCGCCGCCGAGCCCGCCGCCCGGGTCTTCGAGCGCACCGCAGGCAAACCCCGCGGAAGCCACCGAAGCGCAGGAGCGCAATGAACAACGCGCGCGCCCCACGCGGGCGGCGGCGGACCAGGAGGACGAGCGCGAACCGGGCACGAACCGCCGGCAGCGGGACGAGAGCGAGACGGATCGCGAGGCGCCGGCGCAGGACTCAAATGGCGCAGCGGATGAAGACGCCGCGGCGCGCAAGCTCATGCTGACCGCCTCGCAAGAGCAGGCCGTGGGCATCCGCATCGAAACGCCGCTCCCCCTCACCAGCAGCCCCGCGATCGATGCCTACGCGACGGTGCTCGATCCGGTGGCCCTGCTGAGCGATGCCGGGCACCTCGAGAGCACGCGCGCGCTGGCCGCCGCGGCCAGCGCCGACGCGGCCCGCCAGGAAAGTCTTTACCGCGACGGCACGCAGGCCTCGCTGAAGGCGGTGCAGGCCTCGCGGGCGCAGGCGGTGGAGGCGAACGCGCAGGCGCAGGCGGCGCTCCTGAGCTTCAAACTGCAGTGGGGGCCGCTGGCAGCGCTCAGTCCCGTGCAGCGCGAGGCATTGCTGAGGAAACTCGGCGGCGGCGGCCACCTGCTGTTGCGCGCCGACGTCCCCGGGCGTCATTTCAGCGGCGCGCTGGCACCTGAGGCGCTGCTGGAGGTGGATGACGCGCAGATCGCCGCCCACGTGCTCGGGCCGCTGCCGCGCACCGATGCGCAGGCGCAAAGCGCCGGCTGGCTGCTGGAGGTCGATCGTGCGCCGCCGGGCTTCGGTCCCGGCGCGCGCACCACGGCGCGCCTCGCCGCTGCCGCGGCGCGCGGCCTGCTGGTGCCGGCGGCTTCACTGATCTATGCGGAGCAGGGGACCTACGTCTACCGTCAGGTGCGCGGTGAGAAGCACGATACGTTTGCGTTCGAAGCCGTGCCGGTCAAACCGCTAACGCGCGTGGGACCGGCGTGGCTCGTCGACGGCCTGGAACGAGCTGACCAGATCGTAGTGCAGGGAGCCGGGGTCCTGTGGTCACTGCAGGGCATTGCGAGCTTCTCGGCCGCCGAAGAGGAACACGACTAGCGCCCATGCTTGCCGCCATTGTCCGAGGCTCGCTGGCGCATCCCAAGATCGTCACGGCACTCTCCCTGCTCATCGCTCTGCTTGGAGCCGCGGCGCTGCTCAACGCGCGGCTCGACGTATTTCCCGATTTCGCCCCGCCGCACGTGCTGGTGCAGGCCGAGGCGCCGGGGCTGGATGCGACGCAGGTGGAATCCCTCGTCACCCGGCCGCTCGAGGATCTGCTCGCCGGCGCGGAGAACGTCGAGGCGGTGCGCTCGAGTTCCAGCCAGGGACTGGCCGCCATTCAGGTGGTCTTCGGACGCAACAGCGATCCGTACCTGCAGCGGCAGGTGATTACCGAGCGGCTCGCGGATTCGAGCGCGCTGCTGCCCCCGGGGGTGAGCCCGCCGCAGCTGTCGCCGCTGAGTTCCTCCATGGAGTATCTGCTGCACTTTGGCTTCACGAGCGAGCGGCTCTCGCCGCTCGAGCTGCGCGACCTGGTGCGCTGGACGATCAAGCCGCAGATCCTGGCGGTGCCGGGCGTGGCCCAGGCGCAGATCTTCGGTGGCGACTCGCGCGAGCGGCAGCTGTGGGTCGACCCGGGCAAGCTCGATGCCGCCGCCCTCACGCTCGAGGAGGTGGCCGAGGCGGCGCGGCGTGGCACGCAGATGATCGGCGGCGGTTATCTCGAGACTCCGACGCAGCGCATCGTGCTGCAGGCGCAGGCACCGGCGCAGTCCGCGGCGGCCCTGGCACAGACGGTCATCACGACCCATGGCCTGCCGGTGCGCATCGGCGACGTCGCCGAGGTGCGTGATGGCGCCGCCCCGCGCTTCGGCGATGCGATCATCGGCGGGCGCCCCGGGATCCTGGTGGAGACTTCCACCCAGTTTGGCGCCAACACCCTCGAGGTCACGCGCGACCTCGAGCACCGCCTGGCGGTGCTCGCCCCGGCGCTGGCACAGCGCGGCGTGACCTACCATCCCGCCCTCCTGCGGCCGGCTAGCTTCATCGAAAGCGCCATCGCGAAGCTGCGCAACTCGCTGCTCATCGGCGCCGTACTGGTCGTCGTGCTGCTGCTGCTCACTCTGCGCGACTGGCGTGGCGCGCTCATTTCCTTCAGCGCCATACCGGTGTCGCTCCTGGCAACGGTGTGGATTCTCACCGCCTGGGGACTGTCGCTGAACACCATGAGCCTGGGCGGGCTCGTGGTTGCGCTCGGGGTGGTGGTCGATGATGCGGTCATCGACGTGGAAAACATCACCCGGCGACGCCGCCTGGCGCGCTCCGGCGGGGTCATGCGCACGCTGCTGCTCGAGGCCTCGCTCGAGGTCCGCCGGCCGGTCTTCTACGCCACGGCCGCGGTGGCCGTCGCGTTCCTGCCGATCGTGATGCTCTCCGGATTGCAGGGGGCATTCTTTCGCCCGCTCGCCACCGCGTTCCTCCTGGCGGTGGGCCTGTCGCTGTTGGTGGCGATGAGCGCGACTCCGGCACTGTGCGCGCTGCTTATGCAGGACTACGCTCCGCGGTCGGAACCTGGCTGGCTGCGCCGCTGCAAGGCATGGCAGCAGCGGGTGATCGGTGCACTCGCGCCGCGGGCGCGCCTGGTGCTGATGGTGGTGCTGTTGAGCGGGCTGCTCGGGCTGGCGTTGCTGCCGGTACTTGGCGCGCGCCTGCTGCCGGACTTTCGCGAGAATTACCTGATCGCGCATGCGGCGCTGCGTCCGGGGATCTCCCTCGCCGAGACTTCACGCGTGGGCGAGCGCATCGCCGCGCGTCTTGCGGGGATCGCGGGCGTGAAGAGCGTCGCCGAGCAGATCGGGCGCGCAGAGAACGGCCAGGACCCGGACGCGCCCAACAAGAGCGAGTTCGAGATCCAGCTGGATCCGGCGCACGGGCTCACCACCGCGCAGCTCGAACAGAAAGTGCGCGCGGTGTTCGATGAGTTTCCCAACCAGCTGGTCGAGATCTACTCGGTGCTCGCTGAGCGCATCGGCGAGACGCTGTCCGGTGAAGTGGCGCCTTTCTTCGTCAGCGTCTTTGGTCCGGACCTCGACGTGGATGATCAGGTCGCAGGCCGCATCGCCGAGGTGCTGCGCCAGTGGCCGCAAAGCGGGGCGGTGCACCTGAAGGTGCCGCCGCGCCAGCCGGAGCTGGAGGTGCGGATGCGCGAGGACCAGCTGGCGCTCTTCGGGCTGCAGGCCACGGATGTGCTGGCTGCGCTCAATGCCGCCTACCACGGCACCCTGGTCGCGCAGCTCAACCAGGCCGACCGCAGCGTGCCGGTGGTACTGCGTCTGGGCAACGCGGGGCCGACCCCCGAGGACGTCGGCGCTCTGCGCCTGCGCGCTCGTGACGGCGTGCGGGTGTCGCTCGCGGCGGTGGCGACGCTGCGCATGGTGTCCGCGCGCAGCCTCGTCGAGCACGAGGACGGGCTGCGCCGCCAGGTGGTGGTCGCCAGCCCGCGTACCACGGATCAGGCCGGCTACGCGCGGGCGGCGCAGGCTGCCATCGCCGCGCGCGTGCCGCTGCCGCCAAACGTCTACCTGCGTTACGGCGGCGCGGCCCCGGCGCAGGCGGCCGCGGCGCGTGAGCTGCTGTGGCATTCACTCGCGGCGCTGGTCCTGATCGTGTTGCTGCTCGCGCTTGCCTTTGGTCACAGCCGGCACGTGCTGCTGGTGCTCGCGGCGCTTCCGAGCACGCTCATCGGCGGGGTGGTCGCGGTCGCCCTGACCGGCGGCACGCTCTCCCTCGGTGCCATGGTGGGGTTCGTGGCGCTCTTTGGCATGGCGGCGCGCAACACGATCCTGCTGATCTCGCACTACGAACATCTGGTGGCCGCTGAAGGGCAGCCGTGGAGCCTCGCCACCGCGCTGCGCGGCGCCGAGGAACGGCTGACACCGGTGCTGCTGACGGCACTCCTGACTGCGCTGGCGCTGCTGCCGGTTGCCCTGCAGTCGCGCGAGCCGGGCCACGAGATCGAAGGCCCGATGGCGGTGGTGATCCTCGGGGGGCTTTTCTCCTCGACGTTCGTGAGCCTGATCCTCGTGCCGCCGCTCGCGGCACGCTGGCTGCGGCCCAGCCCGTAGAGCGTCTGTTGCTTTCACGCAGTGTGACGTTTTTGTACCACTGCCGGCGGCACACTGTGACCTTTCTGACGACGATGTGTCGCCCTGTGACTATTACCGGAGGTAACGCACTGATTTACATAACCTAAATATGTTGCATATCAGCAACGTTGATTGGCATGAGGCTTGCTCCCGGCCCCACAGGTGTTTGCATTCCGAGACGACTTACAGCGGGCAACCGCTATCTGAGGGCATCTCACAACTGCGGGAGTCATTCGATGAAGAACATGCGCGTAACTCAAAGGATCCTCGGGCCGCTGGTTGCCGGTGGCCTCATGGCGGCACTGGCCGCACCGGCATCGGCGGTGGACATCACCACGGCCGACGGCGCCTGGACCTTCTCGGTCAGCGGCGAGATCAACGTCGACTACATCTTCTCCAGCTGCCAAAGCCCAAGCAGTTCGGCCCGTGTCGACGGCGGCCTGACCTGCGTGGGCACCGGGGCGGCAACGATGTGTCCAACATCGGTAACGGCCTGCTGCCGGCTTCGATCGCCTTCGGCGTGAAGACGACGCAGAACGGCATCGACATCGGTGCACACTTTGGCTTCTTCCCGGGTATCGCCACCAACGACGGCGGCAGCCCGAATCTGCAGGCGAGCGGCGGTCCGACCAACACCGCGCTCGGCACCACCGGCCTCGACGTCCGCCAGGTCTATCTGACCTTCGGCACCAAGGAGGCGGGCACCGTGCTGATGGGCCGCAACATCGGCCTGTTTGGCGCGGACGTCATCCTGGCCGACATGACGCTCATTGGCATCGGCGCGCCGGGCTCGGCCGCGGGTCCCGCACCCAGCAACACCACGCTGGGCGGCATCGGCTTCGGTTACATCTATACCGACTGGCTCTCGCAGATCGACTACACCACGCCGGACTTCTCCGGCTTCAATGTCACCCTCGGTGCCTTTGATCCGCTCAACTCGCTCGACCGATCGTCGGCCACGCCACAGCCGAAGAAGGCACCGGGCTTCCACGCGAAGGCCACCTTCACCATGCCGTTCAACGATACGACCAAGCTGTACGTGTCCGTGGCGGGCCTCACGCAGAAGCAGTACTACGGGGTAGGTGTCGGGACGCCGGCTGAGGTGGCACTACAACTACACCGGGCACGGCGTCGACATTTTTGCCAAGCTGGATGTGCAGGACTTCGAAGTGTTCGGCTACTACTACGACGCCAAGGGGCTGGGCACTACGGCGCTGTTCAACCTGGGATCGTACGGCTTGGGCGAGACGCGCAACTCCGACGGCTTCATGGCGCAGATGACTTACAAACTCGGCGACGTGAAGCTGGGTGTGAACTATGGCGAGAGCAAGCTCGATCATGCCAGCGATGCGGCCGATGTCGGTAATCCGTTCCTCGTCGCCAACAACAAGAAGGGCACGATCGGCGCCTACTGGTCGCTGACGAAGAACCTGACCCTGCTGGCGGAGGCGACGGAGACCAAGAGCAGCAACCAGGCCGGTAACGACAACAAGTCCAACACCTTCAACATCGGCGCCTACGTGGGCTTCTGAGACGCGGTGCTGCGGGCGACGGCGGAATGTTCATGGCTACGCAAGTGCGTCGACGGTCCTCTGGACCGTCGACGCTTTTTTTGCGCCGCGTCCTTACCGCCGCCGCGAGCTTGACGTTGTGTGCGTGACCGATCCAGAAAAATTGTGCGACCGGTTTCTTGCTTGCGCCGGGCGTGCAGTCGAAGCGGTGAGGAGTGGCGGCGGGAACCCCAACTGTGTCATTTGTGGCACAGCTTTGTAGCGAACTCGGCGTAGGGTGATCTGCTGCACAGGAGGGCGAGTAAGACTATGATATTCGCCGCGATTTTTATCAGGGTGCGGAGCAAGCACGAGGTCTGTCTGGGGAACGTGGTTGCGAGGCCGATAAGGCGCATGGCTGCATGCTCAGATGAATGCGCGGACTGCGGTGCTCACAGCGAACGATACGACACGAAAATTATCTGAGGAGAACTGCGTATGCGATTCGAACGCAAGAAAACTCTATGCGCCATAAGTGCTGCGGTGGCACTTGGAGCGTTCTGCGCAGCGGCAATCGGGGATGAAGTCACCGACCGCGCGAAAGATCCTAATCTCTGGGCCACCCCGGGCGGCGATCAAGCCTTGACGCGTCATAGCAGGCTCAAGGACATCAATACCGGCAACGCCAGCAAACTGCAGATGGTGTGGTCGCAGTCGAGCGGCACGCTGCGCGGTCACGAGGGACAACCCGTCGTCGTCACGGTGAACGGCAAGCCGATGATGTACATGGAGAGCGGCTGGCCGAACATCATTCAGGCGCTCGACCTGACCGATCCGGATCATCCGAAGGAAGTGTGGAACTACAAGAAGACCACCAACCGCGATGATTCGGCCGTGCCGCGCGCCTGCTGCGACACGGTCAATCGCGGACCGGCGTATGCGGACGGCAAGCTCGTGTTCGGCACACTCGATGGCTTCGTGATCGCGCTCGATGCGGTCACGGGCAAGGAAGTGTGGGTCGTCAAGCAGCGCTACCCGGACAAGGGTGAGACCATCACCCCGGCGCCGATCATCGCCGAAGGCAAGGTGCTCATCGGTTTCGGTGGTGACGAGTTCGCGGCGCGCGGCCGCTTCACCGCCTACAACCTGGCCGACGGCAAGAAGGTCTGGGAGTGTCAGAACACCGGCAGCGACAAGGACGTGTGCCTGACGAAGGACTCGAACAAGAAGCATCCGGAATACGGCACCGCCGGTCATGACATCGGCATCTCCAGCTACCCGGGCGATGAGTGGAAGCGCGGTGGCGGTGCGATGTGGGGCTTCTACAGCTACGACCCCGAGCTGAAGCTGGTGTATGCCTCGAGCGGTAACCCCGGGCTGTGGAGCCCGTCGTATCGCTGCGGTGCGACCCCGATCACCCAGGAGGGCTGCAACGACGGCAAGTGGGACAACAAGTGGTCGATGACCATCTTTGCCCGCAACGTCAACACCGGCGAAGTGGTGTGGGCCTACCAGATGACGCCGTTCGACCAGTGGGACTATGACGGCATCAACGAGAACATGCTCGAAGACCTGACCGTCGACGGCAAGATGCGCAAGGTGCTCATCCACTTCGACCGTAACGGCTTTGCGTATGTGCTCGATCGTACCGATGGCACGCTGCTGCGCGCCAACAAGTACGTGACCACGAACTGGGCGGAGAAGGTCGACATGAAGACCGGCCGTCCCGTGAAGGTCTATGAGCACTCGCCGCTGAAGCCGCACGGCAACACGCAGGCCTGCCCCTCGGCGATGGGCGGCAAGGACCAGCAGCCCTGCGCCATCGACCCGAGCGAGCCGGGCATGGCGTACTGCCCGACCAACAACTGGTGCATGGAGGATGAGCCGCAGGAGCGCTCACATACCCAGCAGGGCATCGTGTACGTGTTTGCCAACGTCTACATGTACCCGGAGAAGCCGGGCATCACGGGCAAGTTCAAGAAGTTCAACGTCCTGACGGGCGAGACCGTGTGGGAGATTCCCGATCCGTATCCGAACTGGGGCGGCGCCCTGGTGACCGACGGCGGGGTGGCCTTCTACGGCAGCCTGGGTGGTGACTTCCGCGCGGTGGACCGTGCCACGGGCAAGGTGCTGTGGCAGCGTCGGCTGGGCTCGGGAATCATCGGCAACCCGATCACCTACAAGGTGAACGGGAAGCAGTACGTCTCCGTGTGGAGCGGCATTGGCGGCTGGATCGGCCTGCCCGTGACCGCCGGACTTGATCTGAACGACAAGTTCGGTGCGATCGGCGCCACTGCCATGACGAAGGCGGCTAACCTGAGCATGATTCCGCAGGGCGGCACGCTGTACACCTTCGCGGTTGAATAGGGAAGTTCGCGACTAAGTACTCAGTAGATCGTTGACGAGGATTGAACGCGCCCGGCGGCAACGCCGGGCGCGTTCTCGTCCGAGCGAAGGCGCCGCAAGGATTGAGGAGCCGAGTCGAATGATGAAGTGGATGCGAGCCAGGTCCGCACTGCCTGCGGTGCTGGCTCTGGGGGCGATTGCCCTCGGGTTGACACCCGTTGACGCACTGGCGGCGCTGCGCGTGTGCGCCGACCCCGGCAACATGCCGCTCTCGAACAACAAGGGCGAGGGCTTCGAGAACAAGATCGCGGCCGTGCTGGCGAAGGCGCTCGACACGACCGTTGAGAACTACTTCCGGCCGGGCATCGAGCGCGGCCTGACGCGCTCGACGCTGGATGCCGACCAGTGCGACGTCATGATCGACATGCCGGTCGACTCCGAGGATGTCGCTCACCACGAGCCCGCTGTACCGCACGACCTACGTGCTGGCGTATCGCAGCGACCGTGGCCTACGACTTCAAGAACCTCGATGACCCGCGCCTTCGAAGAAGCTGAAGATCGGGGTCTACGAGACCTCGGCAATCCGGGAGGCGCTGGCCGACCACGGCGTGGGCAACGTGCAGATTCACTACCTGAGCCATGACGCGGATCTCGTGCCGCAGAACCAGCCGAGCTACCAGGTGCAGCAGGTCATCGATGGCACGCTCGATGTCGCTGCGGTCTGGGGGCCGCTCGCCGGCTACTACAAGGCGATGAAGCACGCACCGCTCACGCTCCAACCGGCCAATACTCATGGATGACTCGTGCCGCTGCAGTTCGAGATGGCGGTCGCCGTGCGTCGCAACGACCGGGAACTCGCCAAGCGCCTCGATCAGGCGATGCACGAGCAGAAGGACGCGATACGGGCGATCCTCACCGACTATGGGGTACCGCTGGTGCAGTGTGACGCCTGCCTGATCAGCGGCGACCTGCCGGCCCACGGGCCTTATAGCCGCGCCGGCTCCGCAGCCACAGCCGACCCGGGCGGCGAAGGTGAGCATTGCGCAGCTGAACGACTGGCTGGCCCACGGGGCCGACGTCACCACCGAGCTCAACAATGCGGTGGTCGCAGACGACCAGACGCGCGTGGCTTACCTGCTGGATAAGAAGCACGCCTCGGTGACGGCGGTTGATCTGCAGGGCGAGACCCCGCTGCACCATGCGGTGCTCATGGCCTCACCGGCCATGGTGCAGTTCCTCATCGCGCACGGCGCGGACGTCAATCAGCGCGATCGCGACGGCTGGACGCCCATCATGACGGCGGCCTATCTGGATAAGGCGGACGACGTGAGGATCCTCGCCGCGCATGGCGCCGATCCCAACGCACAGAGTTCCCAGAATCTCACGGCCCTCGGGGTCGCCACACAGTACGGCAAGAACGACGCCGCGCTGGCCCTGATCGAGCTCGGCGCGGACCCGGCCAAGGCGGTGGGTGAGGGGGGTTACACGCCGCTGATGCTCGCCACCGCCAATCATGCGCAGGCCCTGGCGCAGGCGCTGCTGAAGAAGGGCGTCGACGTCAACGCCAAGCAACAGCGGTGGCGTGACCGCACTCATGATCGCGGTCGCGAATGGCCGTGCCGATACGGCCGAGCTGTTGATGCAGGCTGGCGCCAACGTCAACGCTCAGAACGAGCGCGGCGATACGGCAATGTCCATTGCGCGCGCCAAGGGAGATGAGAAACTGATCAAACTGCTGGGTGAACCGTCGCGGCCATCCAGGGGCCTAACAAGACGTGGTGCAGCGGGAAAACCGAGGGCGTGAGTGCTTAAGAAAACTTTGATTCTCTGCTTGGCCGGGCTTGCCTCGTCGCTGATCTACGCGCAGCAGGCCGCACCCGATGCGGCGCCGGCCAAACCCGAGGCTGCGGCTGCCGCGCCCGCCGCCGGCGCTACCATGACCCCGGTCGCAGCGGGCGGATTCCGCTCCCCAGGGCCCCCTGAAGAACCCGTACAAGGACGATGATGCGGCCATCGTGGCCGCCGGACAGCAAGCTTTACCTTGCGCCAGGCTGCAACGGCTGCCATGGCGGAAACGGAGGCGGGGGCATGTGCCCGCCGCTGACCAACGACACCTGGGTATACGGCGGCGACGACGACACGCTGTTCCGGCTGGTGGCGCTATGGCAGCCAGATCCTGCAGAGCAAGGGCTACAGCCGCAAGGCCCAGGAGAATGTTGTGGGGCCGATGCCACCGATGGGTCAGATCGTGAAGACGGACGACGAATTGTGGCGCATCCTTGTGTTCGTGCGATCCAATTACCACGGCGCGCCGGAGTGCAAGTTCGGCTGTCCACCAAAGCAGCTAGCCCGGGTGAGTCGCAGAGAGGTCGAGGGGGAGTCTAGTTATGATGCGTGCACGACCGGCGTCCCACGGCTCATGCCGAACCCATCGGGCAACTGGTACGCGACGACACGGCTCGGATCTGCCGATCAACGAGGTCGTGCGGAGCTCCTGGAGCCGCTGCATCCACAGCTACGCGCTCGATCCCGCAGGAGGCCAAGCGCCCGAACAGTGTCGAGCGCGGCCGACCTGCAGGCGCGCCGCGAGCGCCTCGGGGTGCTGCTGGCGAATCGCGCGCATCGAGATGGAGGCCCTCGGCAAGCTGATCAAGCATTCCGAGTACAGCATCATGCTGACCGACCGCGACGGGGTGATCCTCAGCTACGTCGGCGACCGCGGCTTCTCGGCCACCGCGCGCCGCTGCGGCTTTCGCGAAGGGGTCATGTGGAGTGAGCGCGAGATGGGCACCAACGGCATGGGAACCTGCCTCACGACGCAGCGTTCGGTGGTGATCCACCGCACCGATCATTTCCTGGCAGCAGAACACGCAGCTCACCTGCTCCGCGGCCCCGATCTTCGACATGCGCGGCGAGCTGCTCGCGGCGCTCGACATCTCCGGCGCCTCGTCGCAACCCGCAGACCCACACGCTGGCGCTGGTCGACATGGCGGCGCAGAACGTGGAGAACCGCACGCTGCTGGCGGCCTGCAGGGACTTTCATCTGCGTGCGCTTCCACCGCTGCGCGGAATTCGTCAGCACGCCCGGCGAAGGGCGTGCTCGCTTCGACGATCAGGGCACCGTCAGGGGCGCCAACCGCGGCGCGCTCAAGCTGCTCGGGCAGCGCGACCACGAGTCGCTGTGCGGTCAGCGCGTCGAGCAGGTGCTCGATACCAGCCTCGCTGCACTCATGCAGCCTGTCCGGCGCAGCGCGGCTTCCGCGCCCGAAGCGCTCGGCCTGCAACGCCTCGGCCAGCGGCGCTGGTTTGCGACCGTGCACGCGCCGGCTGAGCCGTGCGCCGCGGCCGTCGCCGCGGCGACACGGTCGCGACGGATACGCGGCGCGCCGGCGCACGCCGCGCGGCTGCGCTCGACTGCCTGCATTCCGCTGACCCGCGATGACGCAGAACGTGGAGGTCCTGCGGCGCGTGGTCGATCGCGACATCTCCGTGCTGCTGCTCGGCGAGACCGGCACCGGCAAGGGCTACTGCGCCCGCGCCATCCACAACGCCAGCAACCGCGCCGACAAGCCCTTCGTCACCGTCAACTGCGCGGCCATTCCCGAGACCCTGATCGAGAGCGAGCTGTTCGGGCACAAGCCTGGCGCCTTCACCGGCGCGACGCGCGAAGGCGGCATGGGACGGATCCTGCAGGCGAACGGCGGCACGCTGTTCCTCGATGAGATCGGCGACATGCCGCTGCCGCTGCAGGCGCGGCTGCTCAATGTGATCGAGGATCGCGAAGTGATGCCGCTGGGCGGCAGCAAGGTGGTCAGCGTCGACGTGCGCATCATCAGCGCCACCCAGCACGACCCGCTCGATCTGATCGCCAAGGGCCTGTTCCGCGAGGACCTGTATTACCGCCTGAACGGCATCACCGTGCGCATGCCGCCGCTGCGCCAGCGCAGCGATCGCGCCGAACTGATCGCAAGCTGCTGCAGCAGCGAGAGCCAACGATCGCGGCCATCGACATCGAGCCGGCGCTGCTCGAGCGCCTGGTGCGCCATTCCTGGCCCGGCAACGTGCGCCAGTTGCGCAACGTGCTGCGCACCATGCTGGCGCTGCGCACCGGCGAGCGTCTGACGCTCGCAGAATTCGACGAGGACTGGCTGGCCGGTGGCCGTGAGCGAGGAGGCGCCGCGCGCGGAGGCCGAGCGCGCACGCTCGACGGCGACGGCGAGAGCGTGCTGAGCGGCGCCGAGCGCGACGCGCTGCGCCGCACGCTCGAGGCGTGCCAGTGGAATGTCAGCGCGGCGGCGGCCCGCCTGCACATCAGCCGCCGCACCATTTATCGCAAGATCCATCGACATGGACTGCGTGCGGCATGGTTCCAACGCGCGCCTTGGGGCAGCCGCGCAGGTGTCCGACTAGATTTTCCGTCGTGTATAACCCATAAGAGGCGAGGCAAGACTATCATGGCTATCAATAATTCACCCGTCGGTCGATAAGGGAGTCAAGAAAGGCACCCCGAACTTCGCCGGTGGCACGCTCACCTGTAAGTGCACGAGCAATCCGGTGACCGTCAAGATCGGCTCGAATGTCGCCTTCAACCATGCCTGTGGCTGCACCAAGTGCTGGAAGCCCGAGGGCGCGTTGTTCTCCGATGGTCGGCGTCGGCGGCCGCGACAAGCTCAGCGTGACCGCGAATGCCAACAAGCTGAAGATCGTCGACGAGAAGGCCGCCATCCAGCGCTATGCCTGCACCGGCTGCGGCGTGCACATGTACGGCCGCATCGAGAACAAGGCGCATCCGTTCTATGGCTTTGATTTCTTCCACACGGAACTCTCCAAGGACCAGGGCTGGGAAGAGCCGCGTTTCGCCGCCTTCGTGTCCTCGATCATCGAGTCCGGCACCAAGCCCGACCAGATGGGCGCCATCCGTGCGCGCCTGAAGGAACTTGGCCTGGAGCCCTACGACTGCCTGTCGCCTGCGCTGATGGATCTGATCGCAACGCATACGGCAAAAGCCAAGGGCGTCCTGGCCTAAGGCCTGCAGCCCGCCGTGACGGGCCCCGCGCTCGCGCGGGGCCCTCTTCTGTGGCCACTTCGAACTGTCATTCCCAGCAGGAACCTGTCCTATGAAAACTCGTGCCGCCATTGCCTATGCCGCCGGAAAGCCGCTGGAGATCGTGACGCTGGACCTGGACGGGCCGAAGGCCGGGGAGGTGCTGGTGGAACTGAAGGCGACCGGGATCTGCCACACGGATGAGTTCACCCGCTCGGGGGCGGACCCGGAGGGGCTGTTCCCGGCGATCCTGGGGCACGAGGGGGCGGGGATCGTGGTGGAGGTGGGCGCGGGGGTGACCTCGGTGAAGAAGGGCGACCACGTGATCCCGCTGTATACGCCCGAGTGCCGGCAGTGCAAGAGCTGCCTGTCGCGCAAGACGAACCTGTGCACGGCGATCCGGGCGACCCAGGGCAAGGGGGTGATGCCGGATGGGACGAGCCGTTTTCACATCGGCAAGGACGTGGTGCACCACTACATGGGGTGCTCGACGTTCTCGAACTTCACGGTGCTGCCGGAGATCGCGGTGGCGAAGATCCGCGAGGACGCCCCGTTCGAGAAGGTGTGCTACATCGGGTGCGGGGTGACGACGGGGATCGGGGCGGTGATCAACACGGCGAAGGTGGAGCCGGGCGCGAACGTGGTGGTGTTTGGCTTAGGGGGGATCGGGCTGAACGTGATCCAGGGGGCGCGCCTGGCGGGGGCGAACAAGATCGTGGGCGTGGACCTGAACCCGGGGAGCAAGGCGCTGGCGGAGAAGTTCGGGATGACGCACTTTGTGAACCCCAAGGAGGTGGAGGGGGATCTGGTGGCGCACCTGGTGGGGGTGACCGATGGCGGAGCGGACTACAGCTTCGAGTGCGTGGGGAACGTCAACCTGATGCGCCAGGCGCTGGAGTGCTGTCACCGCGGCTGGGGGGTGTCGGTGATCATCGGGGTGGCCGGAGCGGGGCAGGAGATCAAGACCCGCCCGTTCCAGCTGGTGACGGGGCGGGTGTGGAAGGGCACCGCGTTCGGGGGTGCGCGCGGGCGCACGGACGTGCCGAAGATCGTGGACTGGTACATGGACAAGAAGATCGCGATCGACCCGCTTGATCACGCACGTGATGCCGCTGGAGAAGATCAACGACGGCTTTGAGCTGATGCACAAGGGTGAGTCGATCCGCAGCGTCGTCACGTACTGAGGCAGCCGACAACGAGACGCGCGCGACAGGACGGTTCAATGATGAAGAGTCTTCTGGGTGCCCGTTACGCACGCTGGCTCGGCCGCGGCGCACTGCTGGCGCTGTTCGCCGCGCACGCGGCCGGTGCGGACCCGAGCGCGGACGCGCCGCGCCTGTATGTCTCCGATGAGCGCGGCGGCAACGTCGTCATCGTGGACCCGCAGTCCGCGAGCGTCGTCGCGCGCATCCCGGTGGGCAAGCGTCCCCGGGGCATCCAGGTGTCTGCCGACCACAGGCGTGTCTACGTGGCCCTGTCGGGCTCGCCCATGGGCGGCCCGAATGTCGACGAATCGAAGCTGCCGCCCCCCGATCGCCGCTACGACGGCATCGGCGTCGTCGACCTCGAGGGGCAGAAGCTCGTCACGACCTATCAAAGCGGCGCCGATCCGGAGACGTTCGCGCTGTCGCGCGACGGCAAGACCCTGTACGTGTCCAACGAGGACACGGGGATGCTCTCGGCCGTGGATCTGGTGAAGGGCGTCGTCGCGAGCACCGTGGCGGTGGGTTCGGAGCCCGAGGGCGTGGCGGTGAGCGCGGACGGGCAGCGGGTCTACGTGACCTGCGAGACCTCCAACAGCGTGTACGTCGTGGATGCCGCGCACATGAAGGTCCTGGCGCAGATCCCGACCGGCAAGCGACCGCGGGCAATCCTGCTGCTCGCGGGCACGCATCGCGGGTTCGTGACCAACGAGTTCGGCGCCTCCCTTACCGTGTTCAGCACCGAGGACTACCAGGTGCTCAGGACGCTGCCGCTGGGAGACCCGCAGGTCGTGCGCCCGATGGGGATCGCCTCGGCCGACGGCCAGCACCTGTACGTGACCACCGGGCGCTATGGCGCGCTCCTGGAGGTCGATGCCGAGAGCGGGCAGGTGACGCGCACGATCCCCAAGGTCGGGCAGCGCCCGTGGGGACTCGCGCTGAGTCCGGATGGCCACAAGGCCTATACCGCCAATGGTCCCTCCGGCGACGTCTCGATCGTCGACCTGAGCTCGGGCCGTGTCGAGGGCGAGATCGCGGTCGGCGGCAGCCCCTGGGGCATCGTTGCCGTGGGCCGCTGAGCCCCTTTGATGGTGGCGGACGGGATGAATCACGGCGTGCACGGCCAGCGGGGTGCCTTTG
The DNA here is from genome assembly GCA_963727305.1 of uncultured Pseudomonadota bacterium. Classification (GTDB taxonomy): domain Bacteria; phylum Pseudomonadota; class Gammaproteobacteria; order Steroidobacterales; family Steroidobacteraceae; genus 13-2-20CM-66-19. Next base: position 509,221 of record CAVSFM010000016.1, on the reverse strand, counting down.
CCTCGATCACCACCCTGTTCTTTGCCTGGGGGTTCATCACCGCCTCGGTTGATCCGCTGATCGCAGCCCTGAAGGCCATCTTCAGCCTCTCGTACCGTGAGGCCGGCCTCACACAGTTCGCGTTCTTTATCGCCTATGGCGTGGTGTCGCTGCCGGCAGCGGCGCTGGTACGCCGTGCCGGCTATCCCCGCGCGATCGTGATCGCGCTGGTGGTGATGATTGTCGGCTGCCTGGTGATCCCGCTCGCCACGCATTTCGAGACCTACGCGCTGGTGCTGGTCGCGCTGTTCATCATCGCCGGCGGCATTACCGTGCTGCAGGTCGCCGCCAATCCGCTGGCGGCAGAACTGGGGCCGCCCGCCGGCACGCACTTCCGCCTTACCTTTTCCCAGGCCTTCAACTCCCTCGGCACGACGATCGCCCCGTTCCTGGTCTCTTCGCTGCTCCTTGCGGGGGGCATGTTCGCCGCGGCCGAGGGCGCCGCGCCCACTGCGGCGGGCCGCACCGAGTCACTGCGGCACATTGGCGTGGCGTTCTTCATCATCGCCGGGCTCATCGCGCTCCTGTCACTGTTCATCTGGGCGCAGCGTCAGCGCCTCGCAGCGGCCGCGCCGCTGCTGGCCACGGCGCAGGATTCCGCCATCAGCCGCGCGCTGAATTCGCGCTGGGCACTGCTCGGGGCCGGCGCGATCTTTCTGTACGTCGGCGCCGAGGTCTCCATCGGCAGCTATCTCACCAACTTCCTGCATCAGCAGAGCGTGTTCGGTGTTTCGCTGCAGCAGGCGGGCCGGCTCGTGAGCCTCTACTGGGGTGGCGCGATGCTGGGGCGGTTCGTCGGCAGCGCATTGCTGCGGCGCCTGAACGCCGGTCGCCTGCTGGGGGCGGCGGCCGCTTGCGCCGCACTGCTGTGCCTCACCGTCTGGCTGACCCCGGGGAAGGCCGCCGGAGTTGCGGCCCTGAGCATCGGACTGATGAACGCCATCATGTTCCCGGTCATCTTCACGCTGACGCTCGAGCGCTCGAGCGCCTCCGAGGCGGCGACCTCGGGACTACTGTGCATGGCGATCGTCGGCGGCGCGTTCCTGCCGTCCCTGGCCGGCAAGATCGCCGATGAACTCAGCCTGCGCGACGCGTACCTCGTGCCGCTGCTCGCTTACCTGTGCCTCAGCGTGTTCGGATTCGCCGCGTCCCGGGTCGTGCCAGCCGCTCGGGAAGGGACGCCGCGGCTTGCGCACTGAGGGCACGTGCGGCCGCGGTGCGCCTGATCGGCGTTGCCGAGCAGCACGGCGTGCGCCAGGGGGTGACGATCAATGCGCTGCTGAGTGACTTCTCGGTCCAGGACGCCGAGGCGCGCCTGTGGCCGCAGACCGAGCGACTGAAGGCGAACGCGCGCCTGGCGATCTCGCGGCCCCAGTGCTGGAGCGCCGTAGTCGCGTCCGGCGAGACCCTGCTGCGCTATCTGGCGCTCGAACCGCCCGGACTGTGGCACGACCGCCTGACGGTTGCCGGGACCTTCGTGACCGAGCCCTCCCCGGCAAGCTCGCTCTATCACATCGTGGCGGCCTGCCTGGAACTGCAAAGCGCACTCGCCGCCGCGGCGCCGAGGGCCGCCCCTGGCCGCTAGGCTTCCCCTCGGCGGTCACTGGTGACCGGCGCGTGGCAGCAGCCGCTTCAGGCGCGGCCCCGTGGGGCCTGGTCAGCGCCGGCAGCGCAGTTCACGGCACGGCGGCTCAGGTGCCGGGTCGGGCACGCGCCAGGCATTCCAGCTCGATCTGTGCCCCGCGCGCCAGTCCGTTCGCACCAATGGCGCTGCGGGCCGGCAGTCGCTCGGGCTTGAAATACGTGACGTAGATCTTGTTGAAGTCTTCCCAGCGGGACATGTCGGCGAGCATCACCGTGCACTTGAAGACGTCATCGTAGCCGAGGCCGGTCTGCTCAAGCGTCGCGGCCACGTTGGCCATGGTCTGGCGCGCCTGGTCGGTAAACTCGGGCGGCAGCTTGCCGTCCGCTGCGATGCCGATCGAGCCCGAAAGATAGACGACCTCCCCGACGCGCACGGCGGCGGAGAACGGCGCGTTCGGAATCGCGGATTTGAAGTAACGGCTCGCGCTGGGGGCGGGCGTCTGCGAACCCGAGCAGGCCGCAAGCAAGGTCACGGCGGCGCCGGCGATGAACAGGGCGCGGCCCGTACAGCGGCGCAGTCGCTGGGTGATGAAAGGCATTGGAAGGCTCTCCCGCGTCGTCGTTGTTGTGCGTCTAGCGTAGCAGGTGCCCGGGCGGCGCCACATGCCGTGTTGCCGCCAGAAGCGCAGATTCCCCCACGCGCTCATGCGCGCGCCGACATAATGGCGGCCGCCGCGGACCAGCGGCCGCGGGTTTCGGCAGATCCTCTTTATCCTTTCACCCCGGAGCGCGCATGACCCCTCAGGCGCTGCATGGACTCACCACGGCGGCGATCATCGCGCTCATCGCGTGGCGCCTGTACGCGCGCATCCGGCGTGCCATCGGCCGGCAGCGGCTGCATCCGCGGCGGCCCTGGATCACGCTCGCCGTGCTGCCGCTGACCCTGGTGCTGCTGAGCGTGTCAAGCAGCGCCCATCCCCCTTTGGAACTTCCGCTCTGGGGCGGGGTGCTCCTCGGTGTGGCGCTGGGAGTCCTCGGACTGCGCCTGACGCGCTTCGAAGCCACCAGCGCCGGACTGTTCTACACGCCGAGCGCTCACCTGGGCATTGCGTTGTCCACGCTGCTGGTCTGCCGGATCGCCTATCGGTTCATCACGGGCGGCTTTCCCGGCCCCGGCGCAGCTGATTCGGCGCCGGCTGCGCTGACACCGCTGACGCTGCTGCTGGTCGGCACGCTGGCCGGTTACTACTGCGCATACGCGCTCGGCCTGCTGCGCTGGCAGGCGCGCGTGCGGCGCGATCAGCCACCCGCGGCAACGGAACCTCAGCGCTCGTAGCGGATGAAGGACGTGCGGCGTGCGAGCGTGTCATAGAGCGCGCGACCGTCGGCGTTGAATTCCTGGGTCATCCAGTAGACGGAAGCCGCCTGCGCGCGATCCGCGGCGGCGTAGACCGCGTGGATCAGTGCGCGCGCGACCCCCTGGCCGCGGGCGGCGGGCTCCACGAACAGGTCCTCCAGGTAGCACAGCTCCTGCACCGCCCAGGTCGAGCGGTGGAACAGGTAGTGCGTGAAACCAACGAGCCGGCCCTCGTGCGCGGCGACCAGTGCGTGGGGCTGTTGGTGCTCATCGACCAGGCGGGCAAACGTCGCCGCGGTCACCGCGTCCGGCAGCCGCTGGCGATAGAAGCGCAGGTAGCCCTGCCAGAGCTCTTGCCACGCTTCACGATCGCTCAGCTTCAGGGGTCGGATGTCCGGCACGGGGTTCTCCGCGATACAGGCTGCTGCAGGACGGCACCGGCGCTGCCGGGCTCGGGCGCAGTGTAACCGCAGGTCCCGTCGCGATGCGACGCTTCCGCTTGGCCGCAGATGCGCATGGCGTGTGTGGTGTGTGACCGCGCGTGCCGCTATTGACTCGCGGGGCCTCGTACGGGATGTTCCCCCCGGGAGCACGTCACGTGGGATCGCGAGCGCGATCCCAGCCGTAATTCGCATCGCAAAATACTGCGCCCCGCGCGGACTGCGTTCTTCGGGGGCCCGCGGGAATGGCTAGGACTGTCGAATGAGATTCACTCGGTCGCTCGGTGCGTGTCTGGCGCTGACCCATCTGATGGCCGCGCACGCTGGGGTGGTCCCGGCACCGGCGACGGGACTGGCGGATTCGGCGGCATTGCGTGCCACCGTGTACGGCACGCCACCCCAGGATATCGCGCCCCTGCCGGCGCGGGTGCCACTCGAGGAAATCAACATCGCGCTGCCGTGGGCGCGGCCGCTGCCCCCGGTGCTGTGGTTCGATCGGCGGCTGCGAGTGTGGTTCTCGGCCCAGCGGGGCCCGGCGCCGCTCGCCATCGTCATCTCCGGCACCGGCGCCGACGGCAATACGACCAACATTTCGCTCCTGCGAGCCGCGCTCTACGGGGCGGGTTATCACGTGCTCACCATTCCCTCGCCGACCTTCCCCGGTTTCATTGCGGCGGCCTCCAGTACCGGGGTTGCCGGAGACCTCGAGCAGGACAGTCGCGACGTGTACGCGGTCGCCCGGGAACTCGTGCGGCGCCTGCGTCCCAAGGTGCGTATGACCGAGGTCGACATCCTCGGCTACTCGCTCGGCGGCGCCCATGCGGCCGTGGTCAAGTGGCTCGATGCTTCACAGCATGAGCTCGATATCCGCCGCGCCGTGATGATCAACCCGCCGGTGAGCCTGTTTGACTCGATGGAGCGCCTCGACCGGCTCTTTGCGAGCAGCATCGGTGAGGGCGACGAGGGATTCGACCAGCTTTACCGCAGGGTCTACGTGCGGCTGGCGAACTACTATCGGGCCACCGATCAGGTACGGGTCGAGGATACCAACCTGATGGGAGCTGCCGCCGCCGTGTTGCGCACGGACGCCGATTTTTCCGCGGCCATTGCGCTCACGTTCCGCATTGCCCTCGTGAATGTGTTCTACACCGGCGACCTCTACGCCGGCACCGGGGTGATCAGCGACCCGCGCCACCCGCCGCAGCCGGGCGATGCCACCGAGGCGGTGTTCCGCGGGCTATTAGGCAAGGATTTTTCGCACTACTTCGACCAGGTGTTCGCGCCTTACTACCTCGCGCGTCGCCCGGGCGTCACGCGCGAGGCGCTGTATGCCAGCAGCCGCCTGGATCTGATCGCCGCAGCGTTGCAAGCCGACCCGGACTACTACGCGCAGACCAACGCCGACGATCTCATCCTGGATCAGGCCGAGCTCGAGTGGTTACGCGCGAGGCTGGGCTCCCGAATCGTGGTCTATCCGCACGGCGGTCACCTCGGCAATCTGGGCGACCGGCAGCAGATCGCCGACATGCTCGAGATGCTCGGTGGGCGCTGGGACGGGGCGGCGAGGTGACGAGCCCGCGCGCAGCGACACTGTTACTTCTGTCTTTGGCGCTGGGCGGCTGTGCCACCGGTGATTTTGCCGTGCGCAACCTGCCAGCGGAGACGCCGGCGGCGGATGTCACCGCGGCGCTGCAAGCCCAGCAGCAACGCGAGGCGGTTCCGCCGGTTGCGAATGCTCCTGGGTCCGGCCTCGGGCCGCCGTTGACCGATGCCGATGTGCCGTCCATGCGCACCTACGATCCCTGGGAGCGCATGAACCGCTCCATCTTTCGATTCAATGCGCGCTTCGATGAAGCGATATTCCTTCCCGTGGCCGACAAGTACCGGCGCCTGCCGCAGCCGGTGCGCGCCGGTGTGCACAACTTCTTCTCCAACCTCCGCGAGGTGGTCAGCTTCATCAACTACACGGCGCAATTGCGCCCGGCGCCGGGGGTGCGCAGCCTCGGTCGCTTCATCATCAACAGTACCCTCGGGCTCGGCGGCCTGTTCGACGTCGCGACCAGCATGCACATTCCTGGTGCGCGCACCGGCCTCGGCCAGACTCTGGCACGCTGGGGCATGCACCCCGGGCCGTATTTCGTGATGCCGTTCCTGGGCCCCTCGACGCTACGCGACAGCTTCGGGTTTGCCGCCGACTACGGCACCGCCTACGCAATCAACCTGGGAGGGCTGTACCAGGGAACCGTGGGTTGGGTGCTGACACCGCTCGCTGCCGTCGACTTGCGCGCCAACACCAGCTTTCGCTATTACTCGACCGGCTCCCCTTTCGAGTACGACACGATCCGCTTTCTCTACGTTCGCCGCACGCTCATTGAGGATGATGCCCTGCGCTGGTGGCATCGCGCCGGTAAGCCCGCGCCGCAAGTTCCGGCGGGGCAGTAAGCCCCGACTGCAGGGCCGCGGCCTGAGAAAGCCACGGCGAGCCGCGCGGCTGCCGTGGCTTTACTCCAATTGGAACGACAGGCTCTAGGAGGACTTTGGCGTGTACTTGAACTTCTGGCCGCCGACCGTCGCCTGGTACATGGCGCCACCTTTGACTATCGTGAAGACGGCCATGCCTTTGTGATACTTGCCTTCAGTCGTTGCATCCTTCTTCCCGCTGCTTGCGCCCGCAGATGCGCCCGTGGTGCCCGCGCTGGCGCCTGCCGCCGCCGTAATCGCCACCGCACTGGCATCGGCCCCGAACTCAAAGTTCCCGTTGGTGAATTCATCAAACGCACGCTGGTCTTCAAAGAAAATGATCTGACTATAGGCCTGACCACCGGCCTGAAATCCCACGGTGACTTGCGTCATCGAGGTGTCCCCGACGTACTTGTCGTTGGCATAGACGTGACCGCTGCCGTGCGCGCCGCCCACCACCAGGCCACCCTTACCGATCGTGGGGAACACTGCATAGCCATAGCAGTTCTTGAAGAACCCCGCGCTCTCGCCGGCATTCTTGAACAACGTCACGGTGTCGCTGTAGGAGTCTGCCAGGCTGGCCGCACTCCAACTGATGAGAACAAGACAACACAATAATCTGATAGCCGCTTTCATTTTCCTCTCCATTGGGTCGTAACCGACATTGCTTATTTCTGGTGTGCCCGAACACTGAACTCTTAGTTGCTGCTGGCGCTCGCCCGGATTCTCCAGCATCTTCATGGCGCTTTCGATCGCCTTGCGCATGCTGAGCGTGTCGGCACCCTCGCTCGGCGGGAACTCATGCCGGCTCTTCAGGTGTGCCGCCAGGAACGGTCCGGCCGCCGTCCGGTGCCCAGAGTTTCTCGGCCACGAATTTTCGCCTTTCGTTCTGTGTCCCCGAGCACGGCGGTACCATCTTATGACAGTGGGCTATCGCACGTGTAGCGCTTTGCCTCGGGCGCTCGGTTTACGCTCCAGGCGGGGAAGTCACCATCGAGCGTGAGAAATGACATGCTCAGAACTGCGCCGCGCCACTGACCACGACAACGTAAGCGTGAGCGTCACAAGCACGCCTCCCGCGCGGTGTACGTCCCTCTTCACCGCATACTGCTGCCATCTGCACTACGTTCCTCCTGCCAGGCTCGTCAGGTCTGTTTCAACATGCCGCCACGTCCAGCCTCGAGGCCGTGATCACGCTCGAACGGCCGGCCAGTGCGGCGACTGCGCATTACGTCAACCGGGCGGTTACTTCATGGCTTTTCCCGTACCGCGCTGAAGCATCGCCACTAAGACCGCCGTCGCACCCGCCGCCACGAAGAGCATGAGACCGTGGGGCGCGAATACTCCCATAGAGAGACTCCCGAGCAGTGGTCCCCCGAGACTCCCGGCCCCCCACAGGAGTCCAACAAACGCATTGGCGGAGATCAGCGCATTACCCCTGAAACGATCTCCGAGCCTCACGATGGCGAGCGTGTACAGCGCGCCGGCGGTGCCGCCCATCAGGAGGAGGGAGGGCCACCGGGCCGCGTTCGCCATCAGGCCGAGCGGCAGCGATAGGGCTGCCCCGGCGCACAGCAGGGCGCAAAGGGCGTGGACCCGCGGCCTGCCGAAACGATCCGCTCCCCAGCCAATCGGGATCTGCATGCATGCATCACCCACGAATACGGCGGTGACCATCAGCAGCGCGTCGCGGCTCCCGAGTCCCAGTTTCAGGCCGTACACGGGCAGGAGGGCGAGCATGGTGCTGTCGAACATGGAAAAGAAGAGCACGGCTGTGGTCAGCGGGAGGCAGGCGCGGACAAACTGCCCCCAGTTCAGGGAGTCGCCGCGCGGCGGCAGTGCGCTGTGCCAGTGGCTGTTGGTCAGCAAGAGCAGTGAGAGTCCATGGAGGGCGACCGCGATGAGAATCGGAACACCCGAGTCGGTGCCCAGGTAGGCAAGCAGGGTCGGGCCGGCAAACTGGCACGTGGTCAGTGTCGAGGCATACACGCCGGTCCAGCGCCCGCGCGCCGCGTCGCTGCTGATCTCCAGGATGCGCGCCTCGCCGAGGGCAAATAGAATCCCCGCGGACATGCCCATCGCCAGGCGCGAAAGCATCCAGATCACGGCCTCGTACGGGGTCGCTAGGACGATGAGCCCTGCCGCGGAGAGCAGTATTGCCGCGCCGAGCAGTGGCTTTGCCCCGCAGCGCCGCGCCAAGGCAGGCAGCACAAACGAAATGCCAATCGTGCCGAGAGCGGGCAACGCCGCCATGACCCCGATGACCGCCGCCGGGGCCCCCGCTTGCACCAGTCGCAGCGATACCAGCGGGAAAGCCAGCCCCGAGGCCAGCCCGAATACCGAGATGCTGCCGATCGGTGCGAGGAGCGCCCGCCAGGGTGTATCGCGTGACGAGGGAGGGGCCTGCTGCATGGGTTCGAAGCGCTGACTGCCCCGACGACTCGCCCTGAGCGCCGTGAGCTTTGCGGCATGTTAGCTCAGCGCGGCATCGCCGCGCGCTTCGTGCCCAATGAAGACGGCCCGCCCGAATCGTTCTAAAAGGCCAGGAGTGTGCCGCGCGTGGAGCGCGGCGCGAAGGGGAACATGAGCCCGGCTGAGGCCGGGCTCACATCGCGGAAAGAACGCTGCTACTGCTTGGGATCGGAAGCCAGGCGCTCTTGTTTGGCCTGCGCCTTGGCCTGTTGGTAGGCCGCGTCCGCCTGATCCCGGCAGGCCTTTTGATTGGCGCCGCTCAGGGCTTCGCACTGGGCCAGCGCGACCTTGTGCGCACCCTCGGCGTCAGTGTCCTCTACCTTCTGCCCCTGCACGGCCGCCGTATGGGCCGCGTCATCGATCTGGGCGCCGACCTTGGCCTCAGCGGAACGCTCCGCCTTCGCGGTCCGCTCTTCAGCGGTCTGTTCGGCCTTGCTCACATCCTGCGCGACTTGCGCTGAGTCCTTCGCATGGTTGCAGGCAGTCAGAAGACCGGCCGCCATCAAGCAGGCACTTACCAAAGCAATCAGTCTAGTCATGTCATTCCCTCCCGGCAGTCGCCGGCGTTGGTCCACAGCGCCAAAGCGCGCCCGCGCCAGCCGCGAGCGCGCTGGCAAGGTCAGATTCTCGAGCGGCCGGTGAAGAACGACACAATAGCCAACACGAGGAATACGAAGAACAGAATTTTCGCGATGCCGGCCGCGCCCGCGGCGATGCCGCCGAAGCCAAAAACCGCGGCGATGAGCGCGATCACGAAGAAGACGACAGCGTAGTAGAGCATGGACCTTTCTCCTGAATTCCTGGCGGGTTCTCCCAAGCTGGCAATCTGCATCGCTGACTTGAGCGAGTCGGTCGGGGATGGGTCCGATGTGTTGTAAGACCTTGACTACGGCTCAGTCGAAAGCTGGTTGGAGGCGGGCGCGCATCGCGAGGCGAGGCCGTGCAGGGAGAATGTTGAATCACGGGCGGTGGTGGGTGGCGCTCGTCTTTCGCCTCAACGCGTGGTGGAATAGCGCAACCTTTTGCGTGAGCGTGCCCATGTGGCGGCGAACCTGACGCTGCGCTGGCAACGACCGCAAGCTCACTGGCATCCGAAGTCCAAGAAAGCCGCATGACCGACCTTGCCCGCAGCGAAACCCGCAGTTCCAGGCGTGAGATCAGGATTGGCCTCGATACCGGAGGGACCTTTACGGACGCAGTGGCCCTCGATGACGAGCGCTGCGTGCTGGCGAGCGCGAAGGCGCTCACGACGCATTGGGACCTGTCGGTCGGCCTGGGTGAGGCGCTGCGCGCCGTGCTGGCGCAACTGCCGCAGGGCGCGCGCCGCGAGGACGTTTCTTTGGTCTCGGTGTCGACGACCCTCGCCACCAACGCGGTCGTCGAGCATCGTTTCAGTCCCGTCTGCATCGTGCTCATCGGCTTTGATGACCCGATGGTCGAGCGCTCCGGGCTCAAGCGCGAAGGCAGCGGCATGATCGTGCGGGTGCGCGGCGGCCATGAAGCCACCGGTGAGGAAGCGCAACCCCTCGATGAGGCCGCGATTGTGGGGGCGGTCGGGCGGTTCGGATCCGAGGTCGAGGCCTTCGCCGTGGCGTCCATGTTCTCGGTGCGTAATCCCTCCCATGAGCGGCGTGCGCACGATCTGATCCGCGCTATCGCGGCGAAGCCGGTCACCTGCAGCTACGAACTCAGCAGTCAGCTCGATGCGCCCAAGCGCGCGCTGACGGCGGCGCTCAACGCCCGCCTCACGCCGCAGATCGCCCATCTGCTTGAGGCGCTGGCACAGGTACTCGAGCGCGAAGGCATCGCCGCGCCGGTCATGGTCGTCAAGGGCGACGGCACGCTGATGCGGGCGGAGGTGGCACTGGAATACCCGGTGGAAACGGTCCTGTCCGGGCCGGCGGCCAGCGTGGTGGGCGCGGGCTTTCTCAGCGGCCTGGACGATTTCGTGGTGGCGGACATGGGTGGCACCACCACGGACGTGGCGATCGTGCGCGGCGGACGGCCCGTCATCCGTGCCGAGGGCGCCGCGATTGGCGGCTGGCGCACCATGGTGGAGGCGATCGACGTCCACACCTGCGGTCTCGGCGGTGACAGCGAAGTGGGCCTGGATCGCGAGCAGCGCCTCACGGTAGGGCCGCGCAGGCGCATGCCGCTCAGCCGGCTGGTATCACAGTTTCCCGGGGTGCTGGCGGACCTGCGCCGTGTGGCGGCCGAGGATTATCCGGCGCGCTTTGCCGGGCAGTATGCGTTTCGCAATCCCGGCCGCGTCCCCGGCCCGCGGCTCGATCGCATCGAGCTGCGGGTCTGGGGCGCGCTGGCCGAGACCCCGCGCGCGCTCGGACCGATCGCCGGCAGCGCTCAGGGGGTCGAGGCGCTGCGGCGCCTGGTCGACCAGGGCCTGGCGACGCTCGCCGGGTTCACGCCCAGCGATGCCATGCACGTGCTCGGACGACAGGCGGGGTGGAATGCGGAGGCCGCCCGACTCGGCGCCACGATCCTGGCGAGCGAGGAGCGCAATGCAACGGCCCGCAAGGAGCGCGCCACGGCGGAGCGACTGTCCGAGCGCACCTATGAACACGTTCTGCGGATGGCGGCACGTGTCGTCCTCGAAAGCGCGCTCGCACAGGATCCGGGTATCGAGCCGCGCAGCGGACGCTGGGGGCCGCTGGGCGTGTTGCTGGAGGACGTCATCGCGGGGCGCTCATTCTCCACGCTGCTCGATGCCCGTCTGCGCCTGGCGGTGCCGCTGATCGGTATCGGTGCCCCGGCTGCGACCTATTATCCGGAGGTGGCGCGCCGCCTGGATGCGCGGCTGCTGGTGCCGGAACACGCCGCGGTGTGCAACGCCGTCGGCGCCGTCGCGGGCGTCGTGTCCGAGACGGCCGAGGTCATCGTGAACCAGCCGGCCTTCCAGGTATTTCGGGTGCACGACCCGGCCGGCAGCCGGGATTATTCCGTGGCGGAGGAAGCGCTCGAGGACGCCAGGCGGGTGTCACGCGAACTGGCGCTGACGGCGGCGCGGCGCGCCGGCGCGAGCGATCCGCACATCGAGACTTGGGTGACGGAGCGCCGCGCGCACGCGGGCACTGCCGATGATTATCTGGCGGAAGCCATCGTGCGCTCGCGGGCGACTGGCCGCCCGACCACGGGACGCTTGGCTACGGAGTAACCGCCTCGAGAACACGGCAAGGCCGGCGCAAAACGCCGGCCTTACCTGGCGGGGCTACTTGATGTTGCAGGTCGACTTGATGTGGGCGATGGCGGCGTCGAGGGCCTTGTTGTATTCGCCGGTCGTAACCTGTGCCTTCTCACCCTCTGTGCCGGTGACGAGGCCCGCGACCAGGCCAACCGGCGTGATTGTCGAGACACCCGCGGCCGTCTGCTGCGCGGCGTTCACCTTCTCGCTATTGAGCATGCGCAGGTCGCCTTCGGCGGTTTTACAGTTGACGGGCGCCGTCGCTTCCTTCTTGGCCGCCGTCTCCTCCTTAGCCTCCGTTTTGTACTCACTGGCGCAGCCGGCGAGGCCGATGAGGAGAGCGACTGTGACGACGATGGTCTTGTTAATCATTGGCTGCTTCCCGATGAAAATGCGGTTTAGTGTTGAGACTTTAAGACTGAGCCCGAAAAAAATCAGAAATCCCTTGGCAGAGTTACGGGATATTGCAGGTCGTCTTGATGCGCGTGATGGCGCCGTCGAGCGCCTTGTCGTAGTCGCCGGTGGCAACCTGGAACTTGTCGCCTTCGGTTCCCGTGACGAGGCCCACCACAAGGCCGATCGGTACGATTGCCGTAACGCCCGCCGCTGCCTCCTTCGCGACATTTGCCTTCTCGTTGGTCAGCATGCGGATGTCGCCCTGGGCGGTCTTGCAGTTCACCGGCATCACCTTTGCGGCCTGTTCTTCCTTGCCTTCCTTCTTGTACTCACTGACGCAGCCGGTAACGCCGACGAGGAGGGCGACCGTGACGACGATGGTTTTGTTGATCATTGCTGCTTCCCGATGAATTCCCGATTGGGTAGATTTAATTCTGCTCGTGAGGACTCAAGTCCCCCCCACCAGCAGCATTTGACGTGGCCGGTGCTGTGCGCTCAATTGGACCTTGGCCCAATGAGCAGCATAGGCGCATCTGGCTGAATACCGCTCAGGAATTCTACCTCCACGCACCGCCCGTCTGAAGGCTGGCTTAAGATTCCGCATTCGACCCCGAATTCTTGGTGCTGCGGTGCGTCTGGCTCATTGCCCGCGGTCGCGGTTTGCCGGGACTACGAGATGTCTGAAGACACCTTAGAAGTACGAGAATCCGTCACCAGGTCCTCGATCGTGCGCTACCTATGGGAGGCTCTGAGGCTCGTCCTGGGACTGGCGCTCCTCGGTGCGATCTGCCTGGCCTGGACCGTCCTGGCCCTGCCGTTGCTGTTGCTGCCGGGACGTCGGGGAGAGCGAATTGGCAGGCTCGGCATCCTCGCGGGGTTCCGCCTGTTTACCTGGCTACTGTGTCTCCTGGGTCTGTACCGCCTGGATTTGAGTGCCCTGCGGGCCCTGCGCGAGGCGCCCGCAATGGTTCTTGCACCCAATCACCCGAGTGTGATCGATGCGCTGCTGATCATTGCGCATGAGCCGCGGATCTCGTGCGTGATGAAGACCTCGCTCCGCAACAATCTTTTCCTGGGGGCCGGGGCGCGCCTGGCCGGCTACATCCGGCACGAGCCTCCGCGACAGATGATCCATGACGCGATCGCCGAACTTGCGCGTGGAGGGATCGTGCTGATCTTTCCGGAAGGGACGCGAACGACGCGCTGTCCGATCAACGTGCTGCAGGCCGGCGCCGGGATCATTGCCAAGAATGCTGCGGTGCCGGTGCAGACGCTGATCATCGAAACCAACTCACCCTACGCCAGCAAGGGGTGGTCGCTGTTTCAGCCACCGGCATTTCCGATCTCCTGTCGCATGCGCCTCGGCCGCCGCTTCGACCCGCCGCTCAATGTGCGTGATTTCACCGTCGAGCTGGAGGCGTACTTCCGCGACGCTCTGATTGACGCGCCGCAGAATCAATGGCTGGCCGAACGCTCGGACTCAATGGCAGCGGCGAGCGTCGGGGAAGGCGGTTTGCGCGCGTAGTAAGCCGACAAGACGCCGAGTTCCGACATGACGCTCGGCATCGACCGGCTTCTGTCGGTACGGGGCTGCGCCGAAGAACGGCGAGGAGGGTCATCGACCGCTGCCTGCCGTTTGACCTATCGCGCGCGTATGATGAGGCGAGGCAGTTTCCGGATCCTCGGATCTGGACTGCTGAGCGCGATCGCGACTGGGCGAGCCGCTGGCATCCTGGGGCTCGTTCGCAGTCACTGCAGAGCGGGCAAGCAGTGCTGTGGTACAGGGCTGCTTCGCACTCGTACAAGACAGGCTGCCGCCGCCGCGCTCGGAGTGCTTACCGCCGCGGGGCAGGGCGCGGGGAAGTCCGGTCCTGGGGAGAGGTCTATCAGTACGTCAGTTCGGCCTTTGGCTTTGCTGTTGGCCTGGGGGTTATTGCTCGGGGGGCGGATCGCGGCGGCACCGCTGCAGAACGAGTCCGCGAGCATCGAACAGCTGCCCGCGCATCCCGGCTCCCACTGGGTGTGGGTCAACGATTTCAACTTCTTCAGCATGGCCGACGGCCGCAGCTACCTGGTCGATGGCGACAGCGGCAGGATGCTGGGCCTGATCAGCACGGGGTATTCCTATAACTCCGTCCTGCTGCCGCGGAACACGAACCTCATTTACTCGCCCGAGACCTATTACTCACGCGGGACCCGCGGGACGCGGACCGACGTGGTCACGCTCTACGACCCGACGCACCTGCAGCCGGTGGGCGAGATCGCGCTCCCCGCCAAGCGCTCCTCCAACATGCCGATGGCGGCCGATGCCGCCCTGACCGATGACGAGCGGTTTCTCATCATCTACAACTTCACCCCGGCGCAGTCCGTGTCGGTCATCGATATGAGCGCGCGCAAATTCGTCGGCGAAATCGAGACTGCAGGCTGCGCGCTGGTCTACCCGACGGGGCGCCGCACCTTCTTCTCCATCTGCGCCGACGGCTCCCTTCTTTTGACCACGCTCACCGACGCGGGCGCCCTGGCGAGCCGTACGCGCAGCACCGCGCTCTTCGATGGCATGAAGGACCCACTTACGGAAAAGGCCGTGCGGGTGGGTGATGTGTGGCTGTTTGCCTCGTTTCAGGGAACGATTTACCCCATCCGCAGCACGCCGCAGGGCGTAGTCCTGGGTGCCAAGTGGCCGCTGGTGACCGCGGCCGAGCAGGCGCAGGGCTGGCGCACGGGCGGACTGCAGCACCTGGCCGTGCATCGCGCCAGCGGCCGGCTGTTTGCCATCATGCACCAGGGGAGCCTGGATACGCACAAGGACCCGGGAACCGACGTCTGGGTCTACGATATGGCCGCGAAGAAAAAGGTGCAGCAGATCACCCTGCGCCATAAGACCGGTTCGATCGTGGTATCGCCGGACGCCAAACCGCTGCTGTTCACCTGCTTCATCGAGAGCAACGTGCTCGATATCTATGACGCGCTCTCCGGCAGCTATCTGCGCTCGCTCGACAGTCTCGGCCAGACGCCCACGATCATGGTGACGCCATGAGCGGTAGCCCCGGAAATCGGCCTGGCATGCACTCGGTGGACCGTCTGGTTGAGGCGCTGGCGCGCGACATGGCGCGCCGCATATCCCGGCGCAGACTCATCGGCGGCCTGGGTGCGCTGCTCTTCGGGGCTTCCGCGCTGCCACTGCTGCCGGTGGCGCGCGGCGCGCCGGCCGCCACAGGTCCCGCGGCGGCCGACGCCGGCGACCCGAAGAGCTGTGAGTACTGGCGCCACTGTGCGATCGACGGATTCTTATGCAGCTGCTGCGGCGGCTCGTCACACAGCTGTCCGCCTGGCACAGAGGCATCCGCCATCACCTGGGTGGGCACCTGTCATAACCCCGGCGACGGGCACGATTACATCGTCTCCTACAATGATTGCTGCGGTAAGAGCAGCTGCGGGCGCTGCCTCTGCAATCGCAACGAGAATGACAAGCCGCTGTACATGCCCTTCATGTCCAACGACTACAACTGGTGCGCCGGCAGTCAGGTGGGGATCGCCTATCACTGCTCCACCTCCCGGATCGTGGGTCTGAGCAAATGATCCGATGGACGTGCCGTGTGCTCCTGGCCCTCGGGTGTTTCTGCGCCCTGCCCGCGGGCGTGGCGGCCGCAGATTCCGCCACCGCGGCACGCAATAACTACCTGCTGCGCTGCATGGGATGCCACGTCGCTGACGGCTCGGGATCGGCCGGCCGGGTGCCCGCCGTGCGCGACTCGCTGGTACCGCTGGCCTCCAGCGCCGCGGGCCGCCGCTACCTTGTGCAAGTGCCGGGATCCGCCCAGTCGCCCCTGTCCGACCTGGAACTCGCCCAGGTACTCAGTTGGATGGTGCGCAACCTGAGCCTCCAGCCCGCGCCCGCCGGCTTTGTCGACTTTTCGGCAGCCGAGGTCGCCAGCTACCGCAGGACACCCTTGATCGAGGTGCAGGCCACCCGCGCACGCTTGCTGGCTTCCGTATCCCCCCATCGGGGCTGACGTCTCAAGGTTCGTAAGGAGTAATTACCATGGCACGCAGATACGAGATGCATATCGGGGGTAAGACCGTCGCGGCGAGCGCCCATCGGGAGATCAAGAACCCAGCGACGGGCGCCGTCGTCGGCCTGTGCCCGGTTGGAACGGTGGAACATCTCAACCAGGCCGTCGAAGCCGCGGCTGGGGCATTTCCTGCCTGGCGCCGCAGCAGCGACGCGCAGCGGAAGGCCGCGTGCGAGAAGATCGCGGAGATCCTGACGCGCAACGCGCAGGAACTCGCCACGCTCGTGACGCAGGAGCAGGGCAAGCCCCTGAAGGGCATCGGCTCCGAGTTCGAGCTCGGCGGCTGCGCGGCCTGGGCCGGCTACACTGCAACGCTGGAACTTCCCCCGAAGGTGCTCGAGGCTTCCGCGGCTAAGCACGTGGAGATGCTGCGTGAGCCGATCGGCGTCGTCGGCTCGATCACGCCGTGGAACTGGCCGCTCATCATCGCAATCTGGCACCTCGTGCCGGCCATCCGCACCGGCAATACGGTGGTCATCAAGCCCTCGCCCTTCACGCCGCTCGGTACGCTGCGCATGATCGAGCTGCTGGCGGAAGCGGTGCCGCCTGGGGTTCTCAACGTGGTCGCGGGCGGAGACGAGATCGGGGCCGCGATGTCACAGCATCCCAAGATCCAGAAGATGGTCTTCACCGGCTCCGCGGCGACCGGCCGCAAGGTGATGGCGAGTGCCGCGCCGACGCTCAAACATCTCACGCTCGAACTCGGCGGCAACGATGCGGGCATCGTCTTACCGGATGCGGACATCGACGCGCTGATCGCGCCAATGTTCTGGGGTGCGTTCATCAATTCCGGGCAGACCTGCGCGGCGCTGAAGCGTCTGTACGTGCACGACTCGCTTTACGATCGAGTCTGCAAGGCGTTCATCGATTTTGCCCGCGCGACTCCGATGGGTGATGGCATGGACGAGAACACGCGGCTGGGTCCGCTGCAGAACGAGCGGCAATTCCGCAAGGTCATCGAGCTGGTGGAAGATGCGAAGCGGCACGGTGGTGAAATGCTGCTTGGGGGCGAGCCCCTGACCGGACCGGGTTACTTCTACCCCGTCACGCTGGTGGGCGGGCTGGAGAACGGCGTGCGGCTCGTGGATGAGGAACAGTTCGGTCCGGCGCTGCCGATCATGCGCTACAGCCGGCTTGAGGATGCAGTGGCGTGGGCCAACGACTCCGACTACGGACTCAGTGCCTCGGTGTGGGGCAGCGATCGTGCACAGCTGAGTGCGGTTGCGAGGCAGCTCGAGGCTGGCACTGTGTTCATCAATAAGCACGCCGAGATCGCCCCGAACGTGCCCTTCGGTGGCATCAAGGGATCCGGGCTGGGCGTTGAGTTCGGAGAAGAGGGGCTGGAAGCCTATACGAATATCAAGATCATCAATGCCGTGGCATGAGCTCCTGAGCGCGGCCAGGAGGGACGGGGACACGTTGCAGCGGGGGCCCGTGCGCGGATTTCGTTGGCAGGGCAAAGCCGTTGCCGCCGAATTGAGTGGGTACCTACAGACCTATGATCTGGACCGAGAGCGATGGAATCGGTAGTCGCACCGTGCTGCTGCTGCACGGACTCGGTGCGACGTCCGGGGTCTGGTCGGGGGTGCGCGGCGCGTTGAGCGCGCGCGCGGACCTGCGCTGGATTGCCGCTGACCTGGCGGGCCACGGACGCTCGCCGTGGCAAACGGTCTACAGCGTCGGGTCGCTGGCCGCGCAGCTGGCGCCCTGCGTGCGCGAGTCGGGCGCGCTCTATGTGGTCGGACATTCCCTGGGCGCCTACGTCGGGCTCGCGCTTGCCAGTGGCTGGTTCGGAGTGGCGGTGCGCGGCGTGCTCGGTATCGGACCGAAGATCACCTGGTCGAGCGCCGAGCTGCAGGCGGCGCGCGATCTGGCGGCGCGCCCGGTGCGCTGGTACGCAACCGCTGCAGAGGCCTGGACGCGCTATCGGCGCGTCGCGGGGCTAGGGGCCGACATCGCCCCGGACCCGCAGATCCTCGCCGCAGGCGTCGTGCAGGAGGAGGGCGGCTGGCGGCTCGCGCAGGATCCACGCACATTCGCCGTCGCCGGCGCCCCTTTCGGCTCGCTCGCTGCCAGTGCCGCCGCACGCGTCGTGCTGGCACGCGGGGCGCACGATCCCATGGTCTGCCTGGACGAGTTGCAGCGGCATGCCGGGCGGGCCTGCGAAATTTCAGGGGTTGGACACAATGCGCACGTCGAAGCTCCTGGCGAAGTGCTCGCACTCCTCGATGCGCTGACGGCCGGCAGCTGAGCCATGGACGGCGAAGCCGCTCGCGAACTCGTCCGTAAATTCGACCTCAGCCACCTCAGCGCTGAGTTCTACGCTGACCCTTATCCCACGTACGCGGCGCTGCGTGCGCTCGATCCGGTCCATCGCAGCGCGGATGGCGGCTACTTCCTCACCCGCTATGCCGATCTTGATCAGGTCTATCGGGACCGCAGCCACTTCAGTTCGGACAAGCGCGCCGCCTTCGCCCCCAAATTCGGCATCGACTCGCCCCTTTACGAGCACCACACCACGAGCCTGGTCTTCAACGATGCGCCCTACCATCCACGCGTGCGGCGTCCGATCGTCGCGGCCCTGAGTCCCCAGGTCCTGCGGGTCATGGAACCGGACATCACGCGGCTGGTCGATGGCCTCCTGCAGCGGCTCAGGCAACAGGTGCGCTTTGACCTGATCACTGACTTTGCGGCCGCGATCCCGGTCGAAGTCATCGGCAATCTGTTGGGCGTGCCGCGCGCTGACCGCGGACCGCTGCGTGCCTGGTCGCTCGCGATTCTGGGCGCCCTGGAGCCGGTCATCACGGCTTCACAGCTCGCGCAGGGCAACCGGGCGGTGAGCGACTTCTCGGCCTATGTGCGCGAGCTCGTCGGCGCGCGCCGTCGTGATCCTGGGGACGACACGGACCTTCTGACGCGCCTGCTGCGCGACCCGGAACTGAGTGAGCGGGAACTGGTGCAGAACTGCGTATTCCTGCTCAACGCCGGACACGAGACCACGACCAATCTCATCGGCAATGCCCTGTGGCTGCTGCTGAATCGACCGGAAACCGCCCAGCGGCTGCGCGCGGAGCCGGCGCTGGCCGCCAGCGCGGTCGAAGAGTGTCTGCGCGTGGAGAGTCCCAATCAGCTGGGTAACCGACTGGTCACGCAGCGCACCAGCATCGGTAACGTGTGGCTCGAGCCGGGCACCTATCTGACCTTGTGCATCGGAGCGGCCAACCGGGATCCGCAGGAGTTCCCGGACGCGGAGCGCTTCGATATCGCCCGCAAACCCAACCGCCACCTGGCATTTGCAGCCGGTGCCCATGCCTGCGCCGGGATGAACGTCGCACGACTGGAAGCACAGGTTGCGATCGTGCGCACCCTGCAGCAGCTGCCGCGGCTGCGGCTCACCGCCGCGCCGTTGCGCGGCTCACGCGCCCGCTTCCGGGGATTCGTGAGCCTGCCGGCGGAAGTGTATTGACCGGCGGTGACCGTTTGAATCCCATGCGCATGCTGAGGCGGACGTCCAGGCGCCGGTTCGCGCTTGCGCGCCCTCCACGCCGATCAGCGCCTATGACCGCTGAACCGGCGGGAGGGCAGCGGCCCCCGCGCTTCAATTGACCCGAACCATCTCGGCGCGCTCATGCTCGGTCGCCTGCGATGCCAGTACCACCAGCATGCCCTTGCCGTCGCGGATGACCTGCGCCTGTGAGGCGGACAGCGGCTGCTCGATCTTCTCGGGCTTCAGGTTGTACATGGCGCCCGTCAGTGGGTCGACGATAAGCATGCCAACCAGGCCGCCGAAGGCGATGTTCGCCCAGTACCAGCCGCTCACTGAGGAACCGAGGTTGACCTCGGCCGGCGCGTATCCTGGCAGCTCGAACACCATGCGATATGCCGGTGCCTTGAAATAACCGGACTTCGTGGGCAATTGCGCCACGAACGGCGTCGTATTCGTTTGCACGAGCGCGTTGGAATGATCGTAAATCGTAACCTTCGCACCGGACGGGGTGGAGGCCACTGAGATCGGTCTTGGCCCACCGTGTACGATCGTGGCGCAGCCCGTGATCGCGGAGCACGCGCCGAGCAATGCAACTGCGGAAAGCTGTTTCAACATGACACTCCACTCCAGGTTTGACGTAATGCTGATCCGTTGCGCCCGGCCGGGCGGCCGCACGCGAACCCTTTGGCTATCAAAAGACAAAGAGTCGGCCCGGACAGGTTCGGGTACCTGGATCTCGTGAAAGCACACGCCGATTCGGCTGCGCCCGTGTTGGAAACTACCCGGCGACGCTAGCGCGGGTGATGCTTCTCGTAGGCCGGCAGATCTTTGAACAGGTCGCCCCGGGGCTCCGCATCACCCTGACACACGGTCCTTGCAGGGATGGAGCGAGCCAGCACTTCCGGCAGTCCTATGGGGGGACCTCGGAGACCAGATAACAGCGGTCGCTGACCCAGACAACCCAGGTACCGTCTGTCGTTTGGTACTGCTCCCCCTGCACATGGCGCGGCGGCGGCTGGGCGCCCGCACGTGCGGATTCGACCACAGGGCTCGTGCCGAAGGCCCGAACGTTCGGCGTGAGGGTTACCGCCGCGGCAGCCTGTTGTGCTTCCAAGTCCCAGTCCACCCCGGTGCGGGCATCATCTGAAGGACTGACCTCCGCAGGCAATGCAATCGGTGGCTCAACGGCCGCCAGGGGAGACGCGTCGCCGGAAGGTTTGAAATGCAGTTGGGTCGAAGGACCCGCAGGCGCCGGCGGTGCGGACAGAAGAATTACAGTGCCAACGAAATCGTCGGACGGAGAGCGCGAAGGCCGATTCCGGAGCGCAAGCACGGTAATCGCCAGCCCGTGCAACCCCGCAACTACGGCGAAGGCGATCGCGCGCCGCAGATTCCGGGTACTTGGCCGTTCCACGCCCCGACCTCCACTTCCGCGCCAGCCAACGCCTCCCGCATGGACCCAGTTAGAGACGAATCGTTCCCGTCGGTCCCGCACAGGCAGTTGAATTCCTCGAGTGGCATTGACGCCGACTTCACATTTTGCGCAGTCGCAGTTGCCCCTGGGGCTTCGGTATATAGTAGACAGTGGAGGCGCGTCGAGCGCCACGGCGAGGAGGCCGTTGAGATGAGTTGGTGGGCGTGGGTTATCGGCGGCGCGATATTGTTCGGGGCTGAACTCGCCTACGTGAATGCGCAGTTCTACCTCGTTTTCATCGGCAGTGCGGCCATCGCAACCGGCTTGGTTACGGCCCTGATGCCGGGACTCCAGGCGTGGACGCAGTGGGCCACGTTCGGGGTGCTGGCGATTGCCTCGATGGTGGCGTTTCGCAGTCGCATTTACCGCCGGCTGCGCGGCCACGTGGCTCCCGTCCGCACCGGACCTGCGGGAGACGTGATCACACTGCGGGCCGACCTTGCCCCCGGCGATAGCTGCCAGACCGAGCACGGGGGTACGTTCTGGACAGTCCGTAACGACACCGATGCCCCGCTTCGATCCGGCACGCGCGTCCGGGTCGCAAGCGTGCACGGGCTCACGCTGCTTGTTCGGCCCGACGCCTAGGCAATCCCCCGTCAGGAAGTCCCGCATGTACACATCCTATGTATTCATCGCTCTCGCCATCATTGCGGTAATCGTGATCGCCCGCACCGCGACCGTTGTGCCGCAGCAGAGTGCGTACGTGATCGAGAATCTGGGCAAGTACAGCCGTACATTGCAGGCGGGGTTCCATATCCTGATCCCGTTCGTCGAACGAGTCGCCTACCGACACAGTCTCAAGGAGCAGGCGCTCGACGTAGCTGAACAGATCTGCATCACCCGCGACAATGTGCAGGTGGCCGTCGATGCGGTCCTGTACATGCAGGTGCTCGATCCTCATCTCGCCTCCTACGGCATCACCAATTACAACTTCGCGATTTCCCAGCTCGCGCAGACGACGCTCCGCAGCGAGATTGGCAAGATCGAGCTCGATCGGACATTCGAGGCACGGGGAACGATCAACGCAAACGTGGTGGCCGAGCTCGACAAGGCGTCCGTCGCCTGGGGCGTGAAGGTGATGCGGTACGAGATCAAGAACATCACGCCACCCAAGGACGTGCTTACGGCGATGGAGAAACAGATGCGCGCGGAGCGGGAAAAGCGCGCCGTAGTGCTGGCATCCGAGGGCGAGCGGGACGCGAAGATCAATCAGGCCGAGGGTGACAAGCAACGCGTCATCAAGGCATCCGAAGCCAACAAGCAGCAGCAGATCAACGAAGCGGAGGGTCAGTCCGCCGCCATCCTCGCCGTGGCAACCGCGACTGCGGAGGGCCTGCGCAGGGTGGGCGGCGCCCTCGGTGAACGCGGCGGCATCGAGGCCATGCAGCTGCGTATCGGCGAAGAATATGTCCGGCAGTTCGGCAAGCTCGCGAAGGAGAGTACGACGCTCGTCGTGCCCGGCAACCTCAGTGATCTCGCCTCAGTCGTCACCATGGCGACGAGCATCGTCAAGAAGCCATCGCCCACGCCCCCGTCGCCGTAACGGTCCGGGACCGGACGCCAGCCGGACTCGACGATGACGAGTGCCATGGGCTGCGATCCGCGGAAAGTGGGGGCATGAAACTAACCTCGACATTAATCGGCCTGGTTTCGCTCTGCGTGGCGGTCCAAGCGTTCGGTGACAACAATCTGGCCACCGACGCTGACAAGGCGCTCGCGGTCCTCTCCGGCAACCTCCATGTGGCGGGCTTGCGCAAACCCGTCCGCGTCCTGCGTGACAAGTGGGGTATCGCACACATCTACGCGTCCAACCAGCACGATCTGTTCTTTGCGCAGGGCGTCATTGCCTCCCAGGACCGCCTGTTCCAGATGGAATTGTGGAAACGGGCCGGACAGGGAAGGTTGAGCGAGATCCTTGGGGCATCGGCGTTGCCGCGCGATATCAGCGCGCGCGCCCTGAAGTACCGCGGCGACATGCAGCAGGAATTTGCGAGCTACTCGCCAGACACTCAAGCGATTCTGACGGCGTTCACGGATGGAATTAATGCCTACATAGCGACGCTAAACGCCGCTCGCGGCGGGCATATGCCGCTCGAGTTTCTAATCGCGGGATTCGTTCCGGATTCCTGGCGCCCGGAGGACTGCCTGAATCGCATGGCGGCCTTTTCCATGACCGGCAATGCCGTGAGTGAGCTCGCCTCGGCCCGGGCGCTAACCGAGCTCGGTCCCGAGAGGGCGGCGATGGTTCTGGAATTCTCACCCCCGGTTGCATTGGCCCCCGTCGCCGGACTTGATCTCACCGGCCTCTCACCCGAGCTGCTCAAGAGTCTCATTGGCAGCGACCAGCGCATTGATTTCCCCGGGCGTCCCCGCGAGGGCAGCAACAACTGGACAATCTCCGGCGCGCTGACGGCGAGCGGCAAGCCGCTCCTAGCCAATGATCCCCATCGTGTACTCGCCCTGCCATCGCTGCGTTACATGGTTCACCTGGTCGCTCCGGGGTGGGATGTGATCGGCGCAGGCGAGCCTGGACTTCCGGGAGTCGCACTCGGCCACAACCAGAACATCGCCTGGGGGTTCACGATTTTCGGGCTTGACCAGCAGGATCTGTATGTCGAGCAACTGAATCCCGGCAATGCTCGCGAGTACCGCACGGAGGCGGGCTGGGTACCGATGTTGATCCGCCGTGAAAAATTCCTGATCAAGGGGGCGGCCGCGGAAACCGTCGACCTGGAGTTCACGCGCCATGGACCCGTGCTGTGGAGGGATGGCAAACGCGCACTTGCGCTGCGTTGGGTCGGGAGCGAGCCCGGGACGGCAGGTTACCTTGCCTCGCTGGCCATAGACCGCGCCCGGAACTGGCGTGAGTTCCAGGCGGCCGTGGCGCGCTGGAAGGTACCGTCGGAGAATATCGTCTACGCGGATCGCGCCGGTAACATTGGGGAACACTCGGTCGGCCTTGCGCCGATACGCAGCTGGACGGGGCTTCTGCCGATGCCCGGCGTCGGCAACTACAACTGGGCGGGATTTGTGCCGGTCTCAAGCCTGCCGCAGTCGTTCAACCCGGCAGAGGGCTTTGTGGTCACGGCCAACCACAAAATGATTCCTGATCACTATCCCTATAACGTGGGCTTCGAGTGGGAATCGCCTTATCGCTTCGAACGCATCCGATCGGTGATCGAGAGTGCTCACCGTGCCCAACACAAGCTGACGATCGCAGACAGCGAGGCGCTGCAGAACGATGTCGTTTCGTTGCCTGCGCGCGCGCTGCAGGGTCTCGTGCAGGCGAGCGCCGTGCATGAGAATCCGAAGCTGACGGAATTTCTGCGCTGGGACGGGGAGCTTGTGCGAGCCTCGCGCGAGGCTGCGCTGTATGAAGTCTGGATGAAGCAGGTTCGCCTGGCACTGGCCAGGAGGATTTCGGAAAAATACAGCGACCATTTCGCCAATTTGACGCCCCACGCAGTCCTGACCTTGCTCGCCAACCCCAGCCCGGATCTGTTCGGAGCGGACCCGATCGTCGCCCGGGATGCACTCCTGGTCGATGGTCTGGCGGCTGGCCGCCAGGAACTCGCGCAAGGTCTCGGGCCTGACTCATCGCGCTGGTCATGGGGTAACCTCCATACGATCCACTTCCGTCACCCGCTCGATCAGGAGCCCTCCGCGGGTGACCTGCTGGATCTGGGGCCACTGCCCAGGCCCGGTGACGGCTACACGGTGAATGCGACCGGTTTCAACGGATCTGGGTCATCGTGGGAGCAGATCACCGGGGCGAGTTTTAGAGAGATTCTCGATACCAGCGACTGGGATCGATCGGTGGCCGTTAACACACCCGGCCAAAGCGGGCAGGCCGGCAGTCGCCACTATTCCGATCTCATGCCCTTATGGGATGCCGGCCGCTATTTCCCGTTAACTTACTCGCCAAGGGCCGTCGAGGAAAACACCGTTGACCGTTTGCTGCTGCAGCCGTGAATGGCCAGGCGCAATAAGCTGCATGACTTACAGTCGCGTTCGAATTCCACAGCCAACAGCTCTCAGGTCCGCGAGTCATCGATGGGGCGATTGACCCAACGCTTGCCGCATGAATGGCTCGGAGTGAGCAACTCTACCGGCCCATGTCGCGGAGCCAGGCCTTCTTGATCTACTCGTACTACTGACCGGTGAGGCGGCACGCGCGCGCCTCGTGCCGCGGCGGCTGCCCTGAATACCCTGCAGCGAAAGTGGCTGCACAATCCAGACTCGATCAGGCCGCTGGTCGTCCCTCGTTCCAGCGGAGGAGGTGCCCAATATCACGGCGCTCAGCGGGCTTCAGGCCGGCCTTTGCGAGCGCGTGCGCGGTGATAGTGATTCCCGCCCGGATCGGTTCGAATGCTTCCCAGACCCGATCGTATTCCGTGCGTGCGATCAGCCATTGTCCGTCTCGCCGGACGTATTCGTCCTTGTAGATCAGGCAACCCATGGTGATCTGGCCCCGATCGCGCGCGATGTGGAAGTCTTCGCAGTACCATGTCCCCTGCGCGCTGTCGGCACCCGTGAACACGATGTCCGGCAGGTGGGCGTGGTGCATGGTGATCATGTCGGAATGGTGCGCATTCATCAGGAAATCGATCATCTGCTCGAGGTTGTCACACGTCGCTGTGTAGGCCCCGCCCCGGTAGCGCACCTTAACGTCCTGAGTGAAGAGAGTTCGCAGCATCTGCAGGTCGCAGAGGTCGGTCGCGCGACAGTAGCGGCTCTTGAGTTGCTTGATCTCCTCCAGATCCGACAATTGCTGCAGTGTGAAAGGCATTGCTTTTCTCCTGTCTCGTACCGCTTTTGAGAGCATTGGCTGCCGCCGAAACTCCGGCTGAGTCTACTGCATCGCGCTCTGGGATCAATTAACGGGCCGGCCGGGGCAGTTTCGTGCCTGCCAACCAAACTCGAAGATGTCGAGTACCACGGACTGCGGCTGCCCGAAGAACGGGGGCATGAAATTAACCGCTGCATTGCTCGGTCTGGTCGTGACTCATAAATCGGCCACGCGACGTTTTTGCCGCCGACCAGCTCAATATCCTCGATGCCGATCTGCGCGAATTATATCGCTTGACGGGGGCAATCATGGCTTAGTCCTAGGAGAGATTAGTGACACCACCACGGCCATGCGGGCACAGACCGTTAGCGGCGCGTGCCATGCTCGTGTCGCTGCTCGCGGGTCACGATCTCAGCCAGAGTGTTCGCATCCGCGGCCAGTTGTCTGAGAAGATCATCGAGACAGACAATCCCAACGAGCTTGCGATGCTCGTCCATGACGGGGATCCGGCGCACACCGTGAACCTTCATGCGTTCGAAGGCTTGGGCGGCGTCCTCGGTATCGCGAGCGATGACGCTCGGGGTGCGCATGATCTCGCGCACGGTGACCGTGCGAGGATCGAGCTCCTTGCCAAGAACCTCGACCACGATGTCGCGATCGGTGATCATGCCAATTGGGGTTTGATCGCCATCCGGGTCGTTGACTACGACGAGATCTCCGACGTGTCTTTGGCGCATGAGGATCGCCGCACCGAGCACGCGCAGTTCGGGACTGCAATACACGACGTCCGGCGTGCAGAGGTCTTTGAGCAACATTATGCGTCTCCTTCGTTGGATTATTACTCGGCCAAAATGCGAGCAAGTTCGGCAAGCCGCGGATCGAGACCTTTGCTCAGGTGTACAAGACTCGACAGGGGCGTGGACCGGATTCTGCCATCGACTATCCCGAGCAATACGCCATGACTTCCGCTGTGAAGGTGCTCGACGGCTGCGGCACCCAGGAGTGAGCCGCTCAATCGATCGAACACGTGGGGTGAGCCCCCGCGCTGAGTGTGCCCAAGCTTCGTCACGCGTAGGTCGAAGCCGAGCCGCTCAGCGTGTTCGGTAAAATACCGCTCGAGTGCGGCTGCATTGTGCTTCGCGCCCTCGGCGACGATGACGATCGCGTGACTCTTGCCGCGCTGATAGGCGGCACGCACAGCAGTTGCGACGTCCTCGGGAGTTTGACTAATTTCAGGAATCACGATGGCTTCCGCGCCTCCGGTGATGCCGCCTATGAGCGCCAGATAGCCGCAATCGCGGCCCATCACTTCCACCAGAAATACTCGGCCGGTAGATGATGCGGTCACGCGCAGACGGTCGATCGCCTCCAGCGCGATATCGAGCGCAGTGCTCGCACCAAGCGTGATATCTGAACCCGGTATGTCATTGTCGATGGTCGACGCGATCCCCACCACAGCGGTATTGCGCTGTGAGAGTGCATGAGCGCCTAGCTGCGAGCCATTGCCGCCGATTACTATGAGACCACTGATATCGCGGTCCACCAGCTGCTTTGCTGCAGTTTCCTGTCCAGCTTGGGTCAGAAACGCCGGGCACCGACTCGTACCGAGCATCGTGCCTCCACGCTCAATGATCCCGCCCACATCGCGCGATCCAAGTGATACGAACTGCCCCCCGATGAGGCCGGTGTAGCCGTGCCGGACGCCATAGATCTCAACGCCGAGTGAAAGCCCGCGCCGCACGACGGCGCGAATCGCGGCGTTCATGCCCGGTGCGTCACCGCCACTGGTGAGAACCGCCACTCTATTCATGGGGTGCCGGACGCAGACTCTGGCGCGGTGTGTCCACGGTCACATTGCTTCACGGCCGTCTGCGCATCCTCGTGTCGCTACCCAGCGCAACGAGAGTGATTTCGTACACGATGCTCTCCGCAACCCTCGGGGGGTCAGTGTCCGCAAAAGGTGTCTGGAAACCAATTACGGAAACTACGCGTATACGGCGGCGTTTCGAGCGCTTGTGCCTACCGCCGTCCGTACATTCCCCGGCCGCGGGACCCTTGAGCCCGAGTTATGGGCGGGTACCCATGTAAATCCGTAAGTCACTGATTTTATTTGGCCTGAAGTGCCGTGGAGGCGTTGCCAAGGGGTTTGGAGCAGTTTGGGCGTCCACCATCGCGTTATTCGGGATCGACAGCGGCTCCACGATCTGTAAGGCATCTGTGACGGCGTTGTAAGCGGGCTGTGAATCACCGCGACGGATGCTGTGCCCCGGGAAGTCAATCAGCTTCAAGGGGCAAACACCGTGAAAACGTCAATGACTAAGTCTGCCTGGCTCGTTCTGCTGCTCTGCGGCGCCGGGCTGCTCTGCAGCGGCTGCATCAGCCGAGCCTCGAAGGCGACCTACCCGGACAGGTGGTCGCCCGTCACTGCGGTCCCTGGGGGCGCGTGTCCTCTGCTAGCCGGGCGCTACGCGAACGCGGGCGAGCTCGCCTCGGGGACAAAAGAGTTTTCGTGCGGCCGCCATGGCCCCTATCGCGGCGAGTGGTGCGGCGAAGCGGCGCTGTCCCAGAACATCGGCAACGTCGCCTCGGGTGACTGGGTGGAGTTGCGCCAGCCGGATGAAGATACGTTGGTCGTGGTTTCCAGCGACCCTACGGTCGCAGTGAAGGAGCTGCACCACAAGAAGGGCGATTTTAGCTGTACGGGTAAGGGCCTTGAGCGCACCTTACACGCGAGTGCAATGGGCCTCAATAACAACGCGGATGAGACTTCCGTGGCGCTGGATACGTTCAGCGCGATGGCGACGGCGTTTAACGCCGTGACGGCCGGCGCCGGTGGCGTTCGGACGCTCACAAAACGCTTTGGTCTGGCGGCCGATGGCTCGCTCGTCATGGCCGTCTCTCAGTCCGAGGGAGGCGCCATCCTTTTGATCCCCTACCACCTACACGAGGAGACTTTTGTTCGTTGGACACCGGTTGCCCGACCTTCCGGTGATACTGTACCGACTCCTTCGGCCGACGCCTCTGTCGCTCCGCCAGCCGACCTGCCGTCGGCGCACGTCGGCATCTTCGAGGCGACCAATGGCAGCATGTGGTCGAAATGAAGGTGACCAACCTCGATGCCCGCCCGTCAACACCTATGCAGGTTTGCCAGGGTACCGATCGCGATGGAGCCCGGGCGACATTGGGTTCAGGTCGGAGTGCAGACGACACATTTGATCCCGCTTCGCGACGTAGACACAAAGTACGCATTCGAGATCGACGCGGTCGCGGGCCATCGCTATCGTATTCCTAGAAAGCCCTCGGCCTGCCTTGCACCTGGTGACATCGATACGGCGCTGGCATCATCCAGCATCTATCACGCGCGGCTATCCGTCACCGACGAGGCCCCCGATTCGCGTGGACGGAGCTTCGATGTTGAGGCGCTGTGCGTTTCCGCCCGAACCTACGTCTGTGTGCCGCTCGCGACTGCCAGTGACGCACCGGCGGACGGCCTGGATTGCGTGCGACTCGAGGGGTGGAGTCGGGGCTACCAGGGCAAGGACGCGGGGGCTTTCCGGCGCAGTGTCAGGCGCACTAGCGTTACCACGCACGGACGATAGCCGGTGCGGATCCCGGCATTTCGCCGCGTCTGAGTGGCGGGCGACCGCTTGCTCAGCGCATCGCTACTTGCGTCTCCTTGGCCTGAAGCTTCATTAAGCCACCTGCATTTCGCGGTTAAGTTCCTGCAACTCTGCGAACTGCTGATTAAGTTCCCCAAGCTGTTCGGCCTGCGTCGCGCGTGATTCGGGAAGAGCCTAATTGGACCAGGTCCAATCGCTAGCCGATTTGCGGCATCCACCTCCCGGTGCTCCGGTCCACGCGCGCCCTTTGATTACACGGCCCGTGGCCGCACCCGTGGCGTGGCCATCGTCCAGCGCCAGCTTGCCATTGATGATGACAAAGCTGACTCCGGTGCTAAGTCGGTGTGAATCCTGGTAGGTCGCGTGATCCTGTATCGAGTCCGGGTCGAAAACTACGATATCCGCGAAAGCCCCAGGCTGAAGCCGCCCCCGATCTTTGAGGGACAGATTGTTCGCAGGCAGAGTCGTCATTTTGCGCACTGCTTGGGCGGTACTTAGCGCATGATCCACGCGGACGTACTTGGCGAATACCCGGGCAAAGGTGCCATAAGCACGCGGGTGCGCCGCCGATAGTAGAAAGACGCCTTCGGGGGCGGCGCCCTCTTCGTCCGAGCCAAAGCTCACCCACGGTAACGAGACCTGCCGACGCACGTTCTCCTCGCTCATCAAAAAATAGGCGACCCCGACGCGCGTCCCATCCTCGATGACAAGGTCGATGGCCGCGTCCTCGGGAGATACTCCTCGTGCTTTGGCGACCTCCGCTAGCGTCTTGCCGGTCAGCGGCTTCAGTTGCGGATTCTTGAATTGCAATAGCAGCATCCCCTCAGGTCCCGCCGCGCCGTATAGGTTTTCCCAGGTTCTGGGGTGGGGATTGCGCATTTCCGCAATCACTTTTGATCGAATCGCCGGATCCCTTAGGCGCTTGATCCAGGCCTCCAATCCCCCGTCCTGCACCCACGACGGCATCGCAGCATCCAACCCCGTTGCTCCCGCCGTGTATGGATACATATTGGCGGAAATGCGCACGCCCGCGGCGCGAGCGCGTTCGATCGTAGAAATCACAGTATCGATCTTTCCCCAGTTGTCTTTACCAGACTCCTTCAGATGATAAATCTCCGCCGGCGCGCCGCTCGCCTTTGCGATCTCGATGGTTTCCTGCAGCGCCGCCTCGATACGGTCACCTTCACTGCGCATGTGCGCCGTGTAAATTCCGCCGCAAAGAGCGGATTCCTGTGCCAAAGCAATCAACTCAGGCGTTTTCGCATAAGTCGCCGGCGAATAAATGAGCATGGTCGTGACGCCGAGTGCACCTTCCTCCATTCCCTGGCGAACCAACGAACGCATCTGGGCGAGCTGCGCCGGCGTGGGCTGCACATCCACTTCTCCGAGGACGTAAGTTCGGACCGTCGGCGCCCCGATGAACGACGCGACGTTTGGGGCGATACCGCGTCTTTCCAGCTGCGACAGATACTCGCCCAGTGTCGTCCAAGTGACGCTGTATTTGATGTCCTCCTCGCGCTCCAACATCTGCTGTTTCATCTTCTTGTTTAAAGGCCCCATCGAGAATTCGCCCATGACTTCCAGAGTGACGCCTTGCGTGAGGTCGCTCAATGCGCGCCCATCCACAAGTAAGGATTCCTCCGGATGAGCCAACATGTTAATGAACCCGGGTGCAATCGCTTGTCCGTGTACGTCGATCTCGCGATGGGCGGCAAGATTGCGCGCCGGTCCGACGTACACGATGCGTTCGCCATCCACGGCAACCTCCCCGGGAAACGGGGCGTTACCAGACCCGTCGTAGATCATTCCGCCACGCAAAACGATATCGTGAACGGGAGACGGATCCGGGCTGGCAGCCAGCGATGTGCTCGCAAATGTTGCGATGAACGTGGCGATTGTGGCCTTCCTGAACATTGCGCTCTCCACACTGAACTGCATTGCTCTGCAGTCTAACAATCTACTTCGCATCGCGATGGGCATGCCCATGGCAATGGCGCCTGCCGTCGAAGAATCGACGCCAGCGATCTGCAGCGGCTGGCGAAGAGGTACTATGCGTTCGAGCGGACCATGATCGGCGGGTAGTGGTCGAGCGCCCGGGAACCAGGGTGTACCCGCGGCACAACCTCCAGGTGGCGGCTCCCGCACTCGGTCACGCCGCCGCGTGCATGACCGAGAAACACGAGTCTGCGGTACTCCCCAGTGAGATCGAACAGCTTCCGGACTTACAGGGGTATCTGAAGTGGGCTTCTTCGCCCAGCTGGCGAAAAGTCACGATTAGAAGTCATTGACTTTACGATATAGGCGAACAAAACCACCCGCAGGCGGAGTGCCAAAGAATGACAACCGCAGCCGCCCAGTCAGAGGAGCGCAACATGTCGAAAGTACATCTAGTGACGATCGAAATCAGCAAGAGAACGATCACCTGCAAGGAAAGAGGCGGACACGTGCACGCCGCACGAGCCGATCGGGTTGCTTGGACCGGGAAGAACGTACAGTTCACGCTCATCTTTAAGGACTTCGATACCGGTGAACCGGCATGGCCGTTCACGATACCTGAACCACCGCCAGCGTTTTGGCCGTGCGGAGATTTCAACGCTACTCTCAAGGATCTTGGGATTTACAAGTACACCGTCCAGATCAGCGGCTACCCGGATCTCGATCCGATCATCATCGTCGACAAGTAACCGCCGGGGCTCGGGTGCATCGCTTGATTGCTGGTGAGCGCGGCGTTATCCCTTAGCGCAATCCCACGAGTTCTTCGCTGACCGACCACAGACGCTCGGCAGTCGCATCGTCCAGCGCGTCGGGCGCCGCTGCAAGCGGCGCCGGACGGCACTTGGCATAGTAGTCACCCGACCGGCCCTCCACCTCGGCCGACGTGGCCAGGTAGACACTGGTCTTTGCCCCTTGGCTCGCCGAGACGCCGGCGATCGCCATGAACGCGCGTCCCACCGTCCGCGCCAGCCAGTTGTCCTGCCCCAGATGCGTGGTCACCATGCCCGGATGTAGCGCATTCGCCGTGACGCCGCTTCCGGCGAGCCTGTTCGCGAGCGCCCGCGTGAACAGGATGTTCGCCAGCTTCGAGCGTCCGTAGGTGCGTAACATCCGATAGTCCCGCGTACTCATCAAATCATCGAAGTCGATCCGCTGCCCGCGATGCGCCGCGGAGGCCACTGTCACGATGCGCGCAGGGGCGGAGTCGCGGATCTTCGTCAACAGCAGCCGTGTGAGCAGGAACGGCGCCAGATGATTAACCGCGAACGTGGTTTCGAAGCCGTCCGTGGTCACGCTGCGAGAGAAGTTGATACAGCCCGCATTGTTGATCAGCACGTCGAGCCGCGGCAGGGCGTCCAGATCCGCAGGCAGACGCCGTACCTGCGCGAGGGACGCAAAATCGGCCTGTAAGAAGCTCACCTCGCCATTGCCGGTTGCCGCGCGCACCGCCTCCACTGCGGCTTTGCCCTTGGTCGCGTTACGACCGTGCATCAGCACCCGATGTCCCTGGGAGGCGAGCGCTTCCGCTGTCGCTAGCCCAATGCCATCGGTCGCGCCGGTCACCAATATGGTCAGCATGAGTCGTCCAGTGCGCGCGAAGGGTGCGAGACCCCCACCCGATGTTGTAGCGAACCGTGGTCAGAATACACGAAGCTATAAGTGGCGGCGCATGGGGGGTCTCGCGCCGTCTCGAGTTCCCGCGCGCAGCGGACGGATAAGGCCTCTACAACGCCCGCTCACGTCGCAACTGTCTGCCGCGATTCTTTAGGATGGGTCGATCTTCAATTGATCCGTCAAGACGTCGGCGAAGGAATCTGCATCTACATTCGAGATGAAAGGGACGCGCCTCGTGCCAATCAGATACTCATTGACCTTGGCGCTGCTGTGGAAAAGCCGATCAAATTCCCACCGCAACGCGTTCTGGTGCTTGTCATAGCTTTGATCACTGCAGTGGCCATCTATGTGGCTACGCATTGGGGATAGAACCCAATTCACAGATTTGGGACGTTCGCGGTGAGACAGTGCCATTCGCCTCGTGGGCTCAATGGGAGTCAATGGCGCTCGCCTCATGCTCTGGATTCTGACCTCGCTATTCTTTCTTTGGTGTGCGTACCGTGAAATACGCTCGAGCCTGGTTGCGCCGGCCGGTTTTGATTCTCCGATTCCTCTTTCCAAGCCCTACCTCGCGGTGGTACTGACCCTGGCTGGGCTCTTCGCGTGGCCGCCCGTTCATACCTGGTTCTTTGAACGGTTCCTCTCCGCGAAGGCCACCGAGCTTGCTGACG
This sequence comes from uncultured Pseudomonadota bacterium, assembly GCA_963727305.1. Lineage (GTDB taxonomy): Bacteria > Pseudomonadota > Gammaproteobacteria > Steroidobacterales > Steroidobacteraceae > 13-2-20CM-66-19. Next base: position 475,551 of record CAVSFM010000016.1, on the reverse strand, counting down.
GGCATCGCGCTAAGGTCCATTGCAATACCGTCTGGGACACGATGCTCGACACCGAAATGTTCGCCGCCGGCCACGCGGAACCGGACACCGGTCAGATCGGTCTCCAACATCCGTGGTGCAGCACCCTGCGGTCGTATCTCAATCACCCGAGCCGTGCAAATGAGGATGAACTCTGGGCACTGGCGATGTTCACGCACGAAAGCATGCACGTGCGCGGAGAGCTCAACGAAGCAAGAACTGAATGTGAAGCGGTCCAGCGAAACTATCGTGCGGCGAAGCTTCTCGGGGTGCCCGATGCGACCGCTAAAAGAAACGCCCTTGACTATTACAACATCCTTTACAAGGAGCGCGGGAAGGAGGGCATCATGCAGGCGCAATACTATTCGGACGAATGCGCACCCGGTAAAGCCATGGACGAGCGTCTGAGTGATTCTACCTGGGCTTCACCGTAAGCCCTACCCGAGTGCGCGAACACCCGGCGACAAGTCTCACGCGGTGGAGCCCATGCGATTGCGTCGCACGATACACCTGGTGGAACGGGATGTGCCGTGCTGACCGTCCCGCCTCCTCGTTCGACTCGCGTTATGAAGAGAGGAAGGAAGGCGGTCCGGATTTCCGCCCCGGCCGGCTCCCGAAGGTCCATAAACTCTACGAAGACTTTACGAAGCCTAGATCTCAGATTAAGTATTTGATTTAACTGGCGCTCCCTACGGGATTCGAACCCGTGTTACAGCCTTGAGAGCGCCAATTCGCTCGGGCCATGCGCAGGTCCCCACGAGCTGGCCTCCGAGCTGACAAGCGCCGACGTCGACTTGACTTGGTAATCCTATTCAATATGATTGAATACTATCGACGGACCACGCCATGAAAACCTCAGCCAAGTACAAAGCCATCTCTGTCACCGTGCCTGCGGAAATGGAGAAAGCGCTTGCGGAGGTCTGTCGGAAGGAAATCCGAAAGAAATCCGAGGTGGTGACGGAGGCGCTGCGTCTGTACTTCCGAGCGCGGGGAGGGAAGCCGCAGCTCTGGTCTCTCGTCATGCCGACGGGAGAGGAGGAGCGGGCGCAGATCGACTACGGCGCCTTCGCGGACGAATGGAGCAGCGAACACGACGCCGTCTATGACAAGCTCGGTAAGTAGATTCAAGCCGTGGGACGTGGTGGTGGTTCCCTTTCCCTACAGCGATCAAGCTACCGACAAAGTCCGTCCGGCCGTGGTGCTTTCCTCGCCGCAGCATATGCAGGGAACCGGCGTCTGCTACCTCGCGATGGTAACGAGTGCAGCCCACTCGGGGTGGCCTGGGGATGTGCCGGTGAGCAATCTGCGTGGAGCAGGGCTCCCTGCGCCCTCGGTGGTACGGCCCGCGAAGATAATGACGCTGAACGATTCGCGGATCGTGAGGCGACTCGGGGCGCTGCCCAAAGCTGACCAAGCGCAGGTAGTCGCGGCCGTCAGGGTGTTCCTCGCACGGTAGCAATTCGGCGCTGATTCCACTTTCGATGCGGAGGTACACCGGCCATGAAGATTGACCTCGACCGACTGACCGAATCCGAGCTCATCGACCTCAACCACCGCATCGTCGCACGTCTACGGATGTTCGCCCAGCTCCACGCGCATACTTCGATGCTCGAGTTCAAGGTTGGCGAGCGCGTGAGCTTCAGGGCCGAAGACGGACGTTGGATCACCGGGATACTCGTGCGTTACAACAAAAAGACGGTAAGCCTCGTGACGGACGACGGGCACCGCTGGAATGTATCGCCGGCTCTGCTGAAGCACATGGCGACGACGGTTAAACCGAGCACTCCGAACGCGCAAACCCAGAACATCCTCGCATTCCGCAAGGAATGAGTCACCCGACCGGAGGTATCGGTGCACTCGCGGCGACACAGCGGTGCCCGATGCGTGAACTGAAGTGGACCGAGGCGGAGAAGAAGCTGTCGCGGCGGGCGTTCGAGGTGGCTCTCCAGGCCGAGCTTGCTGAGGTCCTGCAGGACTTCAAGGCGCGCGCCGCGGCGGCGCAAACGCCGGAGGACATGTGGGCCGTTGAAGATTCCCTGAATCAACGTCGGCGCGAACTCGACGCAAAGTATGACTACCGCTACTCGCAGCTCATCTCGGTTTTCGGTCGGCTGATTCGCGAGGGGCGACTGACAGAGGCGCAACTCCAGGGCCTATCCCAGGACAAGCTGGAGTTCATTCGACGGGTCGCGGCGCTTTGAGAAGCCGGAACTCGCGCCGCCGCCGCCATGACCGTGCGGGCGAGGCGGACGCACGCACGTGCCCGCAGCATTTTCCGTACAGTTTCCGTACGGACGATACGCGAGAATCGTAAGTTACTGATTCTATGGCGCTCCCTACGGGATTCGAACCCGTGTTACAGCCTTGAGAGTTGCGGCATGCGGTTGGCCTGAGAGTTGCCTGAATCGCCGAGAAGCCGCCCGTTAGTGCCTTGTCGGCCATTCACCCTGCCGGCCCGGAAGCGGACGCGCGGAGCGACGCTTGTCCACGTCGGGGCTAGCCGGCGGTCGCTCGCTCCAGCAACTCGGGGAGGTGCTGGATAGCGACGAGGCGGTCGACATCGTCGACGTGTTCCGCCGGCCTGGGCACGTCCCCGGCATCGTGCGCCAGAGCAACGCTGCACGACCGGGAGCTGCCCCTGCAGGAAGGCGTCATCAGGGTGGCGCTGCGTTAGTTGATCGGATCAGGGCCTCACGAAACCATCACACTTGGTGTCTTCAAGCGCCTCGCGCGAAGTCGTAGCGTGGCTGGCATGGCGCGAGCGGCGCGCTCGGGCCCCAACAGCAACTTCGCGGGAGGAACGCTCGATGAACACCAACACGAATTCCCGGACGACCGGAAAATGGGGCATGGCGCTTGCCCTCGGCATCATGGCGGCATCCGGCGCGGGACTGGCCCACGCCGGATGCAGCGATCCTGCCAAACCGGCTGCACCGCCGCCCCGGCACCAGGCCACGGCCGGCTACCTCACAACGGTGGTCTATCGTCCGGCCGGGTTCCTCACCACGGCGCTCGAGGACGACTCCGACAGTCCCGCGGTGGTCGGCCTGTGGAAGTTCGAGATGATCTCGAAGAACACCGCCACGCATACCAACCCCATGCCCGATGGCACGCTGATCGACTTCGGTACGGTGGCATGGCATTCGGATCACACCGAGCTTATGAACTCCGGGATCCGCAACCCCGCCGACGGTGATTTCTGCCAGGGTGCCTGGGCGCGCGTCGGAGCGGCGACTTATGTCCTCAACCACTACGCGCTGGCCTACTCGGGCGGTTCCTACGTTGGTCCGACGCATTTCCACGAGCGGGTCACCGTCGCGGCATCGAACAACACCTATACGGGCCAATTCACGCTCACGGCGTATCTGGCCACCGTCACTGAGGGACACGAGTTCGATGAGACCACCCCCCTGGTGACCATTACCGGGATCATCAAGGCGACGCGGATCACCGCCGACTGATCGACCGGTTTTTCGAACGCCTCCGTGCCCGCACCGGGCACGGAGGCTGCGGGTGACGACGCGCTACCGGGGCGGGGTGTAACATCAGACGCCAACGATACCGGGCCCGTGGGGGGCGCGCACCGTGGGGCCGAGAAGATATCGGTGCGGTCGGTTCGAAGTCGATACGACCGAGCGGCATTTCCTGCATGATGGACACGAGCTCGCGCTCGAACCGCGAGTTTTCGCCGTCATCGCCCAGCTGTTGGCGAAGGCAGGCACGCTCGTGGCGCGTCATGAGCTGCTCGATGCCGTCTGGGGCCACCGTTACGTAACGCCCTCGACTCTGAACCGCACCATCACGCTCGCCCGCCGTGCCTTCGGTGATGAGGCCGGCGTCCCACAGTACATCCAGACGGTGCACGGCGCCGGATACCGTTACGTGGGTCCGATCGTGGTCCTCGACGAGGAGCCGAGTACGCCGGCGCGGTTCGGGCCTCCGCCGATCGCTGTGCTGCCGGCCCGGGTTCAGGATCTGATCGGCCGCGAAGGCGAAGTCGCGCAGCTGATCAGACTGCTGGCGGACGGCCGGGCGGTGACAGTGTTGGGTCCCGGGGGCATGGGGAAGACGCAGTGCGCTCTCGAGGCGGCGCGGCGTGCAGCGCCTGATTTTCGCGATGGCGTCTGGTTCTTCGATCTGGCGCCGTTGCAGGATGCGCAGCAGTGGTTGCAGGCGGTCGGCGCGGCGCTGGCCGTGCCCTCGACGGACGCCGCCGCACTCCTCGAAGCGGTGCGCCGCCGGCTGCAGGGGCGCCGGGTGCTGTTCGTCCTCGACAACTGTGACCGCGTAGCGGCACGGGCCGGGGCGCTCGTGGTGGAGCTGCTGCGCGGCATTGACACGCTGCGTGTGCTCGCGACGTCGCAGGAAGCGCTGAATTTCACCGGTGAGCAGTTGCTGCGCCTGCCGCCGCTGGCGTTGCCGGCGATCCCGGCTTCCGGGCGGCTGTTCGCCGCCGACATTGCCGGCACCGCGGCGGTCGCGATGCTGATGTCGCGCGTCCATGCGCTGGCGCCCGAGTTCGAGCTGGATGACGACAACGCGACGGCCATCGCCGCGATCTGTCAGCGGCTGGACGGCATGCCGCTGGCGCTCGAGCTGGCCGCACCGCGCCTGGCCCTGCTGTCACCCGAGCAGGTGCTGGAGCGCATGGACCAGCGGTTCCGCTTCCTCGCGAGCGACGCCGCGGGACGCGATCCGCGTCATGGCAGTCTTGTCAGGCTGCTCGAGTGGAGCTTCGGACTGCTGTCGGCGCACGAGCAGCGATTACTCGAGTGGTGCAGCGTCTTCGTGCAGAGCTGGACGGTCGACGCCGCCATCGGGATGGCGGGCGCTCTCGGGCACGAGCCCGAAGCGGCAATCGACCTGCTTGCCGGACTGGTGAATCGCTCGCTGGTCAGCGTCGTCCCCGGGGCGACGCCGCCGCGTTACCGTCAGCTCGAGACCGTACGCGAATTTGCGCGGTCCCGGCTGGGTGGTAAGGGGGAGGAGGGTCGCGCGCGCGCCGCGCACCTCGCGGCTGTGCGCAGCATGTGCCATGCGGCGAGCGAGCAGCTGCGGGCCCCGAGGATGCGTGAGTGTATCGAGCAGCTGGTACAGGAGCACGGCAACATCGCCGCCGCGCTCGACACCGCCCGGGCCGGTGATGACGAGCAGGCGGCGATGGACATCCTCGGTGCGCTCTCCCTCTACTTCAAGGCGCACGGCGCCTACACGCTGTGCGCGCAGTGGTGCCGCGACGTGCTGCCCGGCAGCGCGGCCACCGAGACGCCCGAGCGCGCCCGCGCGCTGCTCACCTGGGGTGTGCTGCAGGTTCACGCGCACGCCGAGGCACAGGAGCTCGTCAACCCGTTACCCGAAGCTGCGCGCATCGCCGCCCTGCATCAGGACTGGTGGTGCGAAGGCTATGCGCACGGCTATTACGCCATGCATCTCGCCAACTGGGGCCGAGGGGCGGCGGCGGAGCCGCACGCGAAGCGCGTCGCCGCGCTGGCACATCAGCACGGCGATGCGCTGCTCACCGGTCTGGCCGGTCTGGCGCAGGGCTGGATCAGTCTCAGCCGCGGCGAGCCGGAGGCCGCGCTGCTCGAGTTGAACCAGGTTGGCGAGCTCGGTGCGGATCTGCACCAGCGACACTTCATCAAGGTCTACACCGGTCTCGCGCACTTCGCGCTGGGCGATCTCGCCGGCGCTGCGCAAGCCTGGCTGGAAGGAATGCGCCTCGGTGCCGCCGTCACCAATATCCGCGGGATTGCGGGATCGATCGAGGGCGGCGCGTATCTTGCCAGCCGGGCGCAGGACTGGACGACGGCGGCGCGTCTGCTCGCCGCCGCGGCGCTGATTCGGGAACAGACCAGCGTCCCGCTGTTCCGCTTCTGGTTGCCGCACCACGAGAGTGCGCTCGCTGCGCTGCGCGCCGCCCTGCCGGAAGCCGAGCGCGCCCGGGCATGGGAGGCGGGCCGGGTAATGCGGCAGGAAGAGGCGGCGCAGGAGGCTCAGGTCATATTGTGGCGAATGTCGGGCAACACCGAGCGCGCCGCTCAGCGCGGCCTGAACCTCCCCTCGGGATCATAGCGGCGTCGCACCGCCGCCAGACGCTCTCCAGCCGCCGCCAGCATTACATCGCCGTCGTCCTCGTTGCTGAAGTTCGGCAGGGGCTGCGGCAGAGTCTGCGGCGCGAGGCGCTCGAGAAGAGCGCGCACCTGCTCGCGCAGATGCGGCATCTCTTCCGGCCACACCGTCACGCCGATCAGGTTGATGAAGAAAGCGGCGTGACGTTGCGCAAACGCCGTGTCCTGCGCCGCGGCGCGCGCCACGCCGCCGCCCAGGTGCTGCACGTGGATCTCGGTCTGCGGCGTGGGCAACGCAACCGCCGCCGCGGCCAGTTCGTCGATCACCGCATCCGGCATGGCCGCGTAGCTGGCCGACTTCCAGTACTGGAAACGACCACGCGGCGCGCCCGCGTCCTGGAGGTGTTGCCACTGCACGTACGGCACGGATCCGACGTGATCCGCGAGCGGCTCGCCCCAGCGCCGCAGCGGCGCAAGTACCCGTTCCCCCTCCGCTTGCTCCCCGCACCAGCACAGCGCCGTGATGGCGACGGGCTCGCCGTGCCAGGAGGCGCTGAGGAACGGCAGGGGCGGTGCGCGTGCGATGACCACCATGCCGCAGAACTCATCTGGCGCCTCGCGTGCGAATTCGCAGAACGCACGCAGCGCGCGGGCGGTCTCGGCCGCTGCACGGATCACGACGCCGGCGTACACCGACTGCAGCGGATGCAGCCGGAACTCGAACGCCGTCACGAGAGCCAGGCCGCCTGCCCCACCGCGCAGACCCCAGAACAAATCCGCGTGCTCGTCCTCACTGGCGCGCACCAGACGCCCGTCGGCCAGTACGGCGTTGGCGGCCCGCAGGTTGTCGACCGCCAGTCCGTGGCGCCGCATTAGCCAGCCGGTGCCTCCGCCGAGGGTGAAGCCGCCGACACCGGTGCTCGACACCAGCCCGCCGGTCGTCGCGAGCCCGTGACGCGCAGTGGCCACGTCGACGTCGTGCCAGAGCGCGCCACCCTGGACGGTCGCCACTCGAGCGGTGGCGTTGACGCTCACCGCGCGCAGCCGGGCGAGGTCTATCATCAGCGCCCCGTGTGCCACGGCACGCCCCGCCACGCTGTGGCCACCGCCGCGCACGGTGACTGCGATGCCGTGATCCGAGGCGATCCGCAGCGCCATGGCGGCGTCTTCCGCGTCTGCACAGACCGCGATGGCCGCGGGGCGTCGGTCGATGGCGGCATTCCATACCCGCCGCGCGACCGGGTAGGTCGGGTCCTCCGGCAGTAGGAGTGCCCCGCGGAAGTGCTCGCGTAACGCCGTTTCCGCGCGCATGGGCAGCACCCCGATTTCGTGCTTCATGATCGACCTCCGCCTTTTTCTGACCCGGCCGTGCGGTCAATCTAATACACCGTTGCGCCGGTGATTGTGAGGCTTGCGTGATGTTACCGCGCCGTTCGCGACGCGCTCAGACATCTCGTATGTGCGGTCCACCGCCAGCTTCCACTCTCTGCGGAAGTACCCCTCCGGCCTGGCGTCGGTCTGAGCCGAACTCCCAGGCACGAACAGCCGGCAGTCGTGGATGTGTTGGCGGATGGATATGTCCCTCGGCGTCAAGGACGCGTCCCCGCCGCGCAGTTCCCTCTGCTGGAACCAGACTTCGATGCCGGCAGCCCTCTGGCAGCCTCGGCGTCCTGCGACGCTTCGCTGAGAAATACCGCGTGCGACGGTTTGGTCACGAACGGCCTCCACGACGGGAGGTCTTATCGCCTCCCCACGAGGCAGCTCACGTAAGTAATTGATTAGATGGCGCTCGCCACGGGATTCGAACCCGTATTACAGCCTTGAGAGGCGCGCAGGCGGTGGACCTTGCGGGTCAGTATAACAGATGTTATAACGACGCCACGAGAGGTGGGTGCAAATGTCCGTGCCGGTCAAAGTTCGGAAGGTGGGTAATTCCCTCGGAGTCATTCTTACCAAGGATGTGGTCGAGGCGCTGGGAGTTGCCGAGGGTGATGAGCTGTTTGCCATCAGGACGGCCGACGGCATACGTCTCACCCCATACGATCCTGAGTTCGCCAAGGTGATCGAGTCCACGCGCGACTACATGCGTCGCCATCGAAACGCGCTGCACGAGCTCGCCAAGAAGTGAGGGGCCCCAAGTGGCTGGCGACGGGGCTCGTCACGGCAATTCATGATGAAGCGATCTATGAGTTCGGCGGCCTCGGTGGCATTCGAGACCCAGGGCTTCTGGAAAGCGCGCTCGATCGTCCACGGAACAGGCTCGCATACGAGCCGAAGTCTACGGTGTTCGAGCTTGCCGCGAGCCTGTGTCTTGGTCTTGCAAAGAACCATCCGTTTGTTGATGGCAACAAGCGCACAGCACTGCTCGCCGCACGCGCATTCCTGTTCGTGAACGGGTACCTGCTTGAGCCTGCCGAAGAGGACGAGGTTCTGACGATTGTGGCAGTTGCAGAGGGCTCAGTGAGCGAACGGGAACTGGCCGAATGGATGCAGCGTAATTCCACCCATGACGCGCCTTAGCGTGCCAGCTCTTGCTGCAACGACGCGGCACACGACTGAGAACTCCAAATGCGCGTTCTGGTCTTCGGCGCTACTGGGTCGATTGGGGCTCCCGTGTTCGTCTTGCTCCGGCACACGATGCGTAAGCGCCTGACGGCCAAACTCGCTGAGGTCGGCGCAGCACTGCGTCGACGCCGTCAGGACCCAATCCCCACTCAAGGCAGGTGGTTGGCGTCGGTGTTGCGAGGTCACGTCGCGTACTACGGCGTGCCGAATAACGGCCGGGCGCTTAACTCCTTCCGGACGGCACTTACCCAGCGCTGATCTCGCTCGCCCCGGCGGCGCAGTCAACGCCGTCGGCTCAACTAGCAGCGCATGGATGCGTTGGCCCAGACAAGGCTTGATTTGAGACTTCGCGCGTTTTTCACCCGATTTTCACCCGCGTGCCCTGTGATGCCCATAAGCTCTTGATTTTATGGCGCTCCCTACGGGATTCGAACCCGTGTTACAGCCTTGAGAGGGCTATGTCCTGGGCCTCTAGACGAAGGGAGCGGGGGGAAGGGGTCTCGAGCAGGAGCGCGGTATTATAGAGAGCCGCCCCAATTGCTCAAGCCGAAAGCCAGATCATTGAATTCCCCTGAAGCGTCCGTCGCGACGCCCGCCGCCGCACCCCGGATCATCCCGCGATCCGAGCACTCCGTATCACGGTCCCATATTTCGCCCAACGCACTGCGAGTTCTTTATCGCCTGCGCGATGCGGGGTTCATGGCGTTTCTGGTCGGAGGCTGCGTCCGCGACCTGCTGCTCGGCCTGGAACCGAAGGACTTCGATGTCGCCACCGATGCGCTGCCCGAACAGGTGAAGCGCCTGTTCCGCAACTGCCGACTCGTCGGCCGGCGCTTCCGCCTCGCGCACGTCTTCTTCGGGCGCGACATCATCGAGGTGGCCACGTTCCGCGCCACGAGTGCCCCCTCGCAGGGGGACGAGCCGCTGCCTGCCGCGGACCCGGAGGACGGCGAAGCGGCCGAGCTCGACGAGCCGGTGCTCGAGGACGAGCTTGGTGCGGGCGCACCGAGCCTGACTGAGCAGCACGCGGACGATGCGACCGTGCGCATGTTTGATGCCTCGGGGCGCATCCTGCGCGATAACGTCTACGGCACGATCGACGAGGACGTGTGGCGACGCGATTTCACCGCCAATGCCCTCTACTACAACATCGCCGACTTCTCGATCTGGGATTACGTCAACGGCGTGCAGGACATCGCCGCGCGCACGCTGCGCCTCATCGGCGACCCGGAAACCCGTTTCCGCGAAGACCCGGTGCGCATGCTGCGCGCCGCGCGCTTCGAGGCCAAACTCGGCTTCCAGCTGCATCCGGCCACTGCGGCGGCGCTCGAACCGCTGCGCAACCTCCTCGGGGGCGTGCCGCCGGCGCGCCTCTTCGATGAGACCCTGAAGCTCTTCCTCAGCGGTCACGGGGCGCGCAGCTTCGAGGTCCTGCGCCGTCGCGGTCTGCTGGGCGCCCTGCTGCCGAGCGTCGACGCCTACTTCAGCTCCCATCCGGGAAGCCTGGTGGAGAAGCTGCTGCAGCAGGGCCTCGAGAACACCGACGCGCGGGTACTCGCGGACAAGCCCGTGACCCCGACATTCCTCTTCGCACTCCTCTTATATGGCCCGATTGCCGGGATCATCGAGGCGACCCCGCCGCAGCGCTGGCACGAGATGGCCACGATCCTGGATGCCTGCGATCGCGCCACGCGCGAGGCCCAGTCCCACGTCGCCATTCCGAAGCGCTTCTCGCTCGGCGTGCGCGAGATGTTCGGGCTGCAGCCGCGCCTCGAGCACCCGCGCGGCCGGCGCGCCCTGCGCGTGCTCGAGCATCCGCGCTTTCGTGCCGCCTACGACTTGCTGCTGCTGCGCGCGCAGTTCGGGCTGGCGCCGGCGGAAATGGCGCAGTGGTGGACGCGGCTGCAGGAGGTTTCCCCCGAGGAGCGCGGCCGCATGGCGGACGCACTCGCCGGCGACACCCGTGCCGCCGCGCCCGGAGCGCGACGACGCAGCCGGCGCCGCCGGCGCGGCGCAGGCGCCGGTCCCAGCTGATTCCGGTGCCGGGTCAGATCTGGCAGCCCGCCTACGTGGGTGTGGGCAGCAACCTGGCCGACCCGCAGCGGCAGGTCGAGCAAGCCTGCGAGCGCCTCGCACAGCTGCCGCGGACGCGGCGGGTACTTGTCTCGCGCCTCTACCGGTCGCGCCCCTTCGGACCGGTGCCCCAGCCAGACTTCGTCAACGCCGTCGCGGGGCTGCTGACGCAGCTGAGCTCAGCCGAACTGCTGCGGGAAATGCGCGCTCTGGAGAGCGCGTTCGGCCGTCCGGCCGAGCGCGAACGCTGGGGTCCGCGCATCCTCGATTTGGATCTGCTGGCGTATGCGCGTGAACATCGAGCCGATACTGCCCTGACGCTGCCGCATCCCGGGATAGTGGAGCGCAACTTCGTTCTGTATCCTCTGGCGGATATCGCCCCCGACCTGGAGCTTCCGGGACTCGGCCGAGTGGCCGAACTCAAGGGGCGCGTCAGCTCCGAAGGTATCAGTCTGTTGCAAGCGCATGGCTAACGAGTCGAGCCACAAGTACATTGTCGTCGAAGGCCCGATCGGCGTCGGCAAGACGAGTCTAGCGCGGCGGCTGTGCACGAGCCTCGGCGCCCAGGGCGTGTTCGAACAGGCCGCGCAGAATCCGTTTCTTGAGCGCTTCTATAAGAATCCGCGCGCCGGCGCGCTGCCGACTCAGCTGTACTTTCTCCTGCAGCGAGCGCAGCAGCTCGCCGCCCTCAAGCAGGCGGACCTGTTCGCGCCCGTGCGCGTTGCGGACTACCTGCTCGAGAAGGATCGCCTGTTCGCGCGCGTGACGCTCGACGATGCGGAGTACGAGCTCTACGAGCAGCTGTACTCGAAGCTCGACATCCAGGCGCCGAAGCCCGACCTCGTGGTGTACCTGCAGGCTCCGGTCGATGTGCTGCTCGAGCGCATCGCCAAGCGCGGTGTTGACTACGAGCAGTACATCGACCGCCAGTACCTGGAGCGCCTGAACGAGGCGTACGCGCGCTTCTTTCACGAGTTCGCGGCGGCACCGCTGCTGATCGTCAACGCCGCCTCGATCGATCCGATCGCCAATCAGCACGACTACGATGAACTGCTCGCCGCGATCAAGCGCATGAACCGCGGACGCCTCTACTACAACCCGTTGCGCAGCCGCGCGATCTAGCTACACTCCCGGGCCCATGTACACGCACCTGCAGCGGGACGTGAGCCGTCCGCCGGTAACGCTCGCGACGCTTCAGCGCATGAAGGCTGAGGGCGAGAAGATCGCGAGCCTCACCTGTTATGACGCAAGCTTTGCCGTGCTGCTGGACGCCGCGGACGTGGACCTGGTGCTGGTGGGCGACTCCCTCGGCATGGTGATCCAGGGGCACGACACCACCGTGCCGGTCACGATGGATCACATGGTGTACCACTGCGCCGCGGTCGCCCGCGGTCTGCACCGCCCGTTCCTGATGGCCGATCTGCCGTTCATGAGCTACCCCACGCAGGATCTGGCACTCGCCCATGCGGTGCGCCTGATGCAGGAGGGCGGCGCGAAGATGGTTAAGCTGGAGTCCGGCGGCAAGCAGGCCGAGATCGTCGAGTTCCTTTCCGGGCACGACATTGCCGTGTGCGCCCACCTGGGGCTGAAGCCCCAGTCGGTGCACAAGACGGGGGGCTTCCGCGTGCAGGGACGTGAGCGCGAAACCGCGGCGCGCCTCATCGAGGAGGCACGGCAGCTGGAAGCCGCCGGCGCCGATCTGGTGCTGCTGGAGTGCATTCCGGCCCCGCTCGGCCAGGCGATCACCGCGGCGCTGCACGTGCCGGTCATCGGCATCGGTGCCGGGCCCCACACCGACGGCCAGATACTGGTGACCTACGATATGCTCGACATCACCACCGGGCGCAAGCCGCGCTTCGTGCGCAACTTCATGGACGGGGCGCCGAGCAACCTGGAGGCCCTGAAGCGCTATGTGCGCGCGGTGAAGTCGGGCGAATACCCCGGACCCGAGCACAGTTTCCAGTAGCCATGGAAGTCGTCACCACCAATGCCGCCGTGCGCGAGCGCGTGCGTGCCTGGCGCCGCGCCGGGCACCGCGTCGCCTTCGTGCCGACCATGGGCAACCTGCACGCCGGCCACGTGAGCCTCATCGAGGTGGCGCGGCAGCGCGGCGAGCGGTTCGTCGCGAGCATCTTCGTCAACCCCATGCAGTTCGGTCCGAACGAGGACTTCGCCCACTACCCGCGTACGCCGAGCGAGGACGAGCGCATGCTCGCCGCCGCCGGCTGCGACCTGATGTTCATGCCGGACGTGCGGGAGATCTATCCCCACGGCTCCGCGCGCGCCACGCGCGTCGAGGTCCCGGCACTCTCGCGCATCCTCGATGGCGAGTTTCGTCCCGGGCATTTCGAGGGTGTGAGCACCGTGGTGGCCAAGCTGTTCCACATCGTCGAGCCCGAGATCGCCGTATTCGGGGAGAAGGACTTCCAGCAGCTGACCATCATCCGCCGCATGGTCGCAGACCTGTGCATGCCGGTGGAGATCATCGGGGCGCCCACGGTGCGCGACGCCGACGGGCTCGCCATGAGTTCGCGCAACCAGTACCTGACGGATGCGGAGCGCGCGCTGGCACCGACGATCTACGCAACCCTGAGCGCCGCCGCGCGGCGCCTGTCGGCGGGTGATGCGGATTTCGCCAGCATCGAGCGCGGCGGCTTCAGCACGCTGGAGAGCGCAGGTCTGCGTCCGGACTACTTCTCGGTCCGCCAGGCCGAGGATCTCGGCACCCCCGGCGCACAGACGCGCGAGCTCGTGGTGCTCACCGCGGCGCGCCTGAGCAAGGCGCGGCTGATCGACAACGTCCGCGCCAACCGGCCCTGAGGGCCGCGCGGCGCTCAGCCGGCCGCTTCGTGCCGCGCGAGTGCCCACGTGACGTGCTCGCGCACGAGCGGCGCAGGGTCATCACGGCGCGCCGCGAGCGCCTCGATTACCGCGGGGGAACTTCGGCGCGTTGCCCAGCGCCACGGCGATGTTGCGTAACCAGCGCGTATAGCCGATGCGATAGATCGCTGAGCCGCGCATGCGCTCCTCGAACTCGGCCGCCGTCCAGCGAAACAGCGCCACCAGCGCCGTACCATCGAGCGCGTGGCGCACCTTGAAGTCCGGGTGGGCGGCCGCCTGGGCGAACTTGTTCCACGGACACACCAGCTGGCAGTCATCGCAGCCATAGACGCGATTGCCCAGCGCCGCACGCAGCTCGAGCGGGATGCTGCCCGGGTGCTCGATCGTCAGGTAGGAGATGCAGCGGCGCGCATCGAGCCGCCAGGGCGCGACGATCGCCCCGGTGGGGCAGGCCGGCAGGCACGCCTGGCAGGTGCCGCAGTGCGCGCTCGCCGGGGCGTCTTCCGGCAGCGGCAGGTCGGTGAGGATCTCGCCGAGGAAGAACCACGAGCCCGCATCGCGCGCGATGAGATTGGTGTGCTTGCCGATCCAGCCGAGTCCGGCATCGCGCGCGTGCGCGCGCTCGAGCACCGGTGCGGTGTCGACGCATACGCGATAGCCGAACGGCCCCGATTCGGCCTGGATGGCGCGCGCCAGCGCCGCCAGCGAGCGCCGCAGCACCTTGTGATAGTCACGGCCCAGCGCATAGCGCGACACGTACCCCACCGTGGGGTCGGCCAGCACCTCCTGCGCCGGCCGCGCAGCGGCGGGCCAGTAGTCCATGCGGGCGCTCAAGACCCGCACGGTACCGGGCTGCAGCTCCTGCGGGCGGCTGCGCATGCGGCCATGGCGCTGCATGTAGCCCATCTCGCCGTGAAAGCCGTCGTCCAGCCAGCGCAGCAGGTGCCGCTCGTCCTCCGGGATCGCGACGCCGGCCACGCCGAGTGCGCTGAAGCCCAGGGCGCGGGCGCGCGCCTGGAACTGGCCTTTCAGCGCCGCCAGGTCCGTGGAGGAAAGCTGCGTCATGGCGTGATCACAGCGGACAGTATAATGAGCGCCATGGCGCTGCCCGTGGCTATGTATTCGACCTCCCAGGTGCGTGCCCTCGACGCACACGCCATCAAGACGGGCGTATCGGGCTACACCCTGATGAAGCGCGCCGGGGAAGCGGCGCTGCGCTATCTGCGCACGCGCTGGCCCATGGCCCACCGTATCGTGATCGTGTGCGGCAACGGCAACAATGGCGGTGACGGCTACGTGCTGGCGCGCTTCGCGCAGGCCGCCGGGCTCACCGTGAGCGTGCTCGCAGCCGGCGACCCGGAGAAGCTGCAGGGCGATGCGCGCCAGGCCTACCAGGACCTGCGCGCGAGCGGCGGCGCGGTGCGCGCCTTCGCCCCGGAGCACCTCGGCGCCGGCGAGGTGATCGTCGATGCACTGCTGGGCACCGGACTCAGGGGCGACGTGCGCGCGGATCTCGCGCCCGTGATTCGTGCCATCAATCACAGCGGCCGCCCGGTGTTTGCGCTCGATATCCCCTCGGGCCTGGACGGGGACGCCGGCACGGTGCTGGGCGAGGAGGCGATCCGCGCGGACGCGACGGTGACGTTTGTCGGGCTCAAGACCGGCCTGTTCGTGGGCGACGGTCCGGAATTCGCCGGCACGGTGTTCTGCGATGACCTGGAGATCTCGCCCCCGCCCTCGGCCCAGCCGGCGCCGCGGCTCACGCGCATCGTCGAGGCGGAAATCCACGAGGCCCTGCCGCGCCGCGCGCGCTCGTCAAACAAGGGCGACTTCGGCCGCGTGCTCATCGTCGGCAGCGGCAGCGGCATGCCGGGCGCGGCGCGCCTTGCAGGGGAGGCGTGCCTGCGCGTGGGCGCGGGCCTCACCACCGTGGCGGTGGCGCCGGAGAACGTCGCGTCGATTGCAGCCGGGCGCCCCGAACTGATCTGCATCGGCCTCAGCGACGACGGCGTGCTCGCCGAGGCCGCCGGGCGCGCCGACGTGATCGCGGTGGGACCGGGCCTGGGCCGCTCGGCCTGGGCGCACAGCGCGCTCGCGGTGGTGCTCGATTCCGGCAAGCCGCTGGTTGTGGATGCGGATGCGCTCAACCTGCTGGCCGAGGCCGGCAGCGGCGCCCGCGAGGACTGGATCCTGACGCCGCATCCGGGGGAGGCGGGGCGCCTGCTCGGGGTGAGCGCGCAGGACATCCAGCACGATCGGCTTGCGGCGCTTGACCGGCTGCTCGAGCGCTTTCACGGCACCATCGTGCTCAAGGGCGCGGGCACCCTGGTGGGTGCGCGCGGGCGCACGCCCGGGGTGTGCGAGCGCGGCAATCCGGGCATGGCGACCGCGGGCACGGGCGATGTGCTGACGGGTGCGATCGCCGGGATCCTCGCGCAGTGCCACGATCACTGGGCGGCCGCGCGGGTCGGCGTGCTGGTGCATGCCATGGCGGGGGATGCGGCCGCGCGCGCCGGCGAGCGCGGCGTGCTGGCGAGTGACCTGACCCGCGAACTGCACCACTGCGTCAATCTGTGAAGCGCCCGGGCGTGCGCCGCCGGGTTCGCACCGAAGGCGAGACTGAAGCGCTCGCCGCGCAGCTGGCGCGCGTGCGCCCGGCCGGCGAGGAGCTCGCCGTGGTGTTTCTCAGCGGCGAGCTCGGCGCCGGCAAGACGACCTTCGTGCGCGGCTACCTGCGAGCCCTCGGCGTGACCCGCGCGGTCCGGAGCCCGACTTACACCCTGGTCGAGTTGTATCCGCTGGGCGCGATGACGGTCGTGCACGCGGACCTGTACCGCGTGCGCGCGGCCGCTGAGCTGGAGGCCCTGGGCCTGCGCGACTGGGCGCAGCGCGGCCATCTGTGGTTTGTCGAGTGGCCCGAGCGCGGCGCCGGCCACCTGCCGGCGCCGGACCTTGAGCTTGCCTTCAGCGCAGGTCCTGCCGCACACGCCATCGAGCTTAAGGCCGGCTCCGCCCTCGGGGAGCGGTGGCTGGGCAGCCTCGAAAGAGGCTCCGACGGCTGCGTGTCTTGAATTGATTCCGGAGACCCCGTAGATTACGCACAAGGTAGTGCTGCGAACCCAATGATTCGAAAGATTTTTTATCGGGGGACTGTCGTCGCACTGTGCGGCCTCGCCGTCACCACCGCGGTACGCGCCGCGGAGTTGCGCGGGGTGCAGCTCGCGCCGCAGCCCGCGGCGGCACAGCTCAGCCTCGATCTGGATGAGGCCGTGGCCCCGACGCTCTTTACCCTCGAGCACCCGTATCGCATCGTCATCGACCTCAGGCACACGCATCGTGCCGCGGGCGTGCACGCGCCCGCGCCCGGCGGGGCGGTGAGCGCGGTGCGCTTTGGCGTGCAGCCGGGCGGGACGCTGCGGGTCGTGATCGAGACCAACACGACGCTCGCCGCTCACTGGGCCAACGCCCGGGGCCGCACGCTGCTGCTCAACCTCGGTGCGTGGTCACCCGTCGCGGTGAGCGCGGACCCGCAGCCGGTGCATGCCGTGCACGCCCCCGATGAGGGCAGCCGCGACGTCGTCATCGCGGTGGACGCAGGACACGGCGGCCAGGACCCCGGCGCCATCGGCCATGGCGGCACGCGCGAGAAGGACGTGACGCTCGCCATCGCGCGCGCGCTCGCCGAGCGCATCAACGCGGAGCCGGGCATGCGCGCCGTGCTCACGCGCGATCGCGACGAGTTTCTGGAGCTGCGCGACCGCATTCGCCGCGCGCGCGTTGCGCGTGCCGACATGTTTGTGTCGGTGCACGCCGATTCCATCGCCGACCGCAGCATCACCGGCGCCTCGGTTTACGTGCTCTCGGTGCATGGCGCATCGAGCGAAGCGGCGCGCTGGCTGGCCGAGCGCGAGAATGCGGCCGACCTCATGGGAGGCGTGCGCCTGGATGACAAGGGGAGCCTCGCCCCCGTGCTGCTCGATGCCACGCAGAGCGAGATCATCGGGGTGAGCGCCAGTGCCGCCGAGCGCGTCGTCGGTGCCCTCGAGAGCGTCGGCGAAGTGCGCAAGGCGCAGGTGCA
Organism: uncultured Pseudomonadota bacterium; assembly: GCA_963727305.1. Taxonomy (GTDB): domain Bacteria; phylum Pseudomonadota; class Gammaproteobacteria; order Steroidobacterales; family Steroidobacteraceae; genus 13-2-20CM-66-19. The sequence continues at coordinate 457,908 of CAVSFM010000016.1, read as the reverse complement.
GCATGCCGGCTTCGTGGTGCTCAAGTCCCCGGACATCCCCTCGATGCTGGTCGAGACCGCCTACATCTCCAACCCCGAGGAAGAGCGGCACCTGAGAACCGCGAGCCAGCAGTCGCGGCTCGCCGAGGCGATCGCCGGCGGCGTGCGCAGCTACTTCCTGCAGAACCCCCCCGACGGCACGCGCTTCAAGCAGCAGCGGCGCGAAAGCCTGGCCAGCGCCGCCGACGCCTCCGCCGCGGTGGCAACTCCCTAGACCCCCGGGCGCACGGCGCGGACGCCGTGCAGCGAGCCGTTTCGCCTGTAGACTTACGCGCCTGCATGGCTATCCGCGTACTCTCCGGCGAACTCGTTGACCAGATCGCTGCCGGCGAAGTGATCGAGCGGCCGGCGTCGGTCGTCAAGGAAATCGTCGAAAACAGCCTGGACGCCGGCGCCCGGCGCATCGAGATCGACGTCGAGCGTGGCGGCATCGGCCTGGTGCGCGTGCGCGATGACGGCTGCGGCATCCCGGCCGCGGAACTGCCGCTGGCGCTGACCCGTCACGCGACCAGCAAGATCGCCTCGCTCGATGATCTGGAGGCCGTCAGCACGCTCGGCTTTCGCGGCGAGGCGTTGCCCTCGATTGCTTCCGTGGCGCGGCTGCGCGTGGCCTCGCACCCGGACGGCGTCGCGCAGGGGGCCGAGATCAGCTGTGAGGGCGGGATCGCGGGCGAGATCCGGCCCTCGGCGCAGCTGCCCGGCACGACCGTCGAGGTGCGGGACCTCTTCTTCAACGTGCCGGCGCGGCGCAAGTTCGTGCGCAGCGACGCCACCGAGCTGGGCCATATCGCGGGCCTGGTCGAGCGCCTGGCGCTCTCGCGGTTTGACGTCAGTTTCCGCCTGCGGCACGGGACGCGCCTGCTGCTCGATGCACCGGCGATCGGCGCGGCCGGGGAGGAGCACTTGCGCCTCGCGCAGGTGCTGGGCGCGGACTTCCCCGCCGCGGCGCTGCCCGTGCACCATGCGGCCGGTCCCGTCATGCTCTCGGGCTGGGTGTCGCTTGCCGACACGCTCGCGCGCCCAGGCGGACCAGCAGTTCTGGTTCGTGAACGGGCGCAGCGTGCGCGACCGGCTGCTCATGAATGCGGCACGCCTGGCCTACCGCGACGTGCTCTACCACGGGCGCCACCCCGCGTACGTCCTGTACCTGACGCTCGATCCGAAGCTCGTCGACGTCAATGCGCACCCGGCAAAGCTGGAGGTGCGCTTCCGCGACAGCCGCCAGATGCATGAATTCGTGTTTCGCGCACTGCAGCGCGTGCTCGCCGACACCCGGCCCGAGGCGGGGGGCGCGGCGGCGGCCGGCACGACCGCACTGGGCACGCCCCCGCCGCGCGCCGCCTTCGGGCGCGGATTCCCCGCACCGCCGGCGCATGGCCCACCGCTGCCGCTCTACAGCCCCGCACGCGACCCCTGGAGTGTGGCCGCCGCAGTGCAGGCGGCCGGGCGTGGCCTCCCCGGGCACCGCCGAGCCGGGCGGCGCGGAACCGCTGGGGAGCGCTCTGGCGCAGCTGCACGGCGCCTATATCCTCGCGCAGAACGCGGAGGGTCTCGTGCTGGTGGACATGCATGCGGCGCACGAGCGCGTGCTGTACGAGAAACTGAAGGCCGAGCGGGAGCGCTCCGGCATCGCCTCACAGCACCTGCTCGAGCCGATCGTGGTGGACCTCAAGGCCCATGAGCTGGCGCGGATCCTCGAGGAGCGGCCGCAGTGGGAGGCGGCCGGCTTTGAGGTTGATGCCCTCGGGGAGGAGCGGCTGGCCGTGCGGCGCGTGCCGGCGCTGCTGAACCTGCGCGAGGTCCGCCAGGTCGTGAGCGCCATGGTGGCCGACCTGACGCTGGAGGCCGGCGGCCATCACCTGGAGGGGGCCGCCGATCGCTTTCTGGCCACGCTCGCCTGCCGCACCGCCATCCATGTGCACCGGCGGCTCACGCTCCCGGAGATGGACGCCCTGCTGCGGCAGATGGAGGCCACGGAGCGCGCCAATCAGTGCAACCACGGGCGGCCGACCTGGACACGCCTGAGCCTGCAGCAGCTCGACCAGCTGTTCCTGCGGGGTCGCTGACATGACTGCGGGGTCCGCCGTCGGCGGGGATGCCCGGCGACCGGTCCTGGTGCTCACCGGCCCCACCGGCGTGGGCAAGACGGACTGGGCGATCGCGCTGGCTGAGCAGGTGCCCGTCGAGATCGTCAGCGTGGACTCCGCGCTCGTGTACCGCGGCCTGGACATCGGCACCGCCAAGCCCGCCGCCGCGCTGCGCGCGCGCGTTCCCCACCACCTGATCGACATCTGCGAGCCTTCCGAGAGCTACTCGGCCGGGCGCTTCGTCACCGATGCCCTGGCGAGCATCCGGGCGATCCACGCCCGCGGCCGCATCCCGCTCCTGGTGGGGGGGACCATGTTGTATCTGCGCGCGCTCTTTGAGGGTCTTGCGGTCCTGCCGCAGGCCTCACCGGCGCTGCGCGCGCAGCTCGATGAGCAGGCGCGGCGCCTGGGCTGGCCGGCGCTGCACGCGCAGCTCGCGCGGCGCGACCCGCAGGCCGCGGCCCGCATCAGTCCCGGCGACAGCCAGCGCATTCAGCGCGCGCTCGAGGTGTGCCTCACCACGGGGCGGCCGATCTCCGAACTGCAGCGCGCCACGGTCAGCCCGCTCGCGGACTGGCCGCTGATGCGCTGGGTTCTCGCGCCCGGTGAACGCGCGCAACTGCACGCGGGGCTCGCAGGGCGCTTCGAAGCCATGATGGCCGCCGGCTTCCTGGCTGAAGTCAAAGGCCTGCGTGCGCGCGGTGATCTGTCGGCCCGGCATCCGGCCGTGCGGGCCGTCGGCTACCGCCAGCTGTGGGCGCACCTGGAGGGTGAGTGCACACTCGAGGAAGCGGTGAGCCGTGGGATTGCCGCGACGCGCCAACTGGCCAAACGGCAGCTGACGTGGCTGCGCGCCGACGCTCCGGGAAACTGGCTGGATCCGCAGCGCACCGACCGCCTGTCGTGGATTCGAGACATAAAGGCACGGCTGGGCGGGTTTGGGCTTTGACGGAGGCTGCATGTTAATATGAGCCCTGTCGGTGCCGTGCGTTTTGCGTGGCACATAAGCTTGTGCGAGACCGCGGACATGGAAGTGCGGGTGCGGGCTCGATTGTCCTGCCGAACAACTCGAAGCGGAAAAATAAGGAGAACATGATGGCCAAAGGCCAATCCCTGCAAGACCCCTTCCTGAATGCCCTGCGCAAGGAGCGGGTGCCGGTGTCGATCTATCTGGTCAATGGCATAAAGCTGCAGGGTCAGATCGACTCCTTCGACCAGTTCGTCGTGCTCCTGAAGAACAGTGTCAGCCAGATGGTCTACAAGCACGCGATCTCCACCGTCGTGCCGGCGCGCAACGTACGGCTGGCGGAAGAGGGCGCAGCCGCTCCCGAGACCCCTGCCGAATAAATGTCAGCGCCCCCGGGAAACCTGAGTGTTCGAACGCCCAAGGACCGGTGAGCGCGCCGTACTCGTGCGCCTGGGACTGGGCGCCCCCGTAGACCCGGAGGACCTGCAGGAATTCAGGCAGCTGGCGGTGTCGGCCGGCGCACTGCCGGTCGCGAGCCTCGCCGGCCGCCGTGACCGGCCGGACCCGCGCTACTTTCTCGGCAGCGGCAAGGCGCAGGAGCTCAAGGAGCTGGCGCACTCAAGCGAAGCGGACGTGATTCTGGTGGATCATGCGCTGTCCCCGAGCCAGGAACGCAACCTCGAGAAGCTCACCGAACGCCGCGTGCTCGACCGCAACGGTCTGATCCTCGATATCTTCGCGCAACGCGCCCGCAGCTTTGAGGGCAAGCTGGAAGTGGAGCTCGCGCAGCTGAAGCACATCTCCAGCCGCCTGGTGCGGGGCTGGACTCACCTTGAGCGCCAGAAGGGCGGCATCGGCCTGCGCGGCCCGGGCGAGACGCAGCTGGAAACCGACCGGCGCATCATCGGCCAGCGCGTGCGCGTGCTCACCAAGCGCCTGGAGAAGATCCGCCAGCAGCGCGAGACCGGGCGCCAGATGCGCGCGGAGATCCCGGTGCCCTCGCTCGCCCTGGTCGGTTACACCAACGCCGGCAAGTCGACGCTGTTTCGCGCGCTCACGGGCACCGACGCTTACGTCGCCGACCAGCTGTTCGCGACCCTCGACCCGACCGTACGGCGCCTCGTCCTGCCGGGCGGCGCGCCGGTGGTGATCGCCGACACGGTGGGCTTCATCCGCGAGCTGCCGCACGAGCTGGTAGCGGCCTTCCAGTCCACCCTGACCGAGGCACGCGCGGCGACGCTTTTGCTGCACGTCGTCGATGCCAGCAATGCGCGGCGCGCCGAGCAGATCGCCCAGGTCGATTCGGTGCTCGAGGAGATCGGCGCCGCACAGATCCCGCAACTCATCCTCTATAACAAGATCGACCGTCTCGAGATCGCACCGCGCATCGAGCGCGACGCCGAGGGCCGCGCGCAGGCGGTGTGGATCTGCGCGCAGCGCGCCGAGGGGCTCGATCTGCTGCTGAGCGCCGTGGCCGAGCGCCTGGCGCGCTTCGCGCGGCGGGCGCGCCTGCGCGTGCCGGCGAGCGCCGGGGCGCTGCGCTCGCGGCTGTATGCCGCGCAGGCGGTGCGCGGGGAAACCTCCGCGCCCGACGGCTCGATCGAGCTGGCGGTGGAGCTGCCGGATCTGGAGCTGCTGACGCTCGCCCGCACCGATGGTGTGCAGATCCTCGAGGTGCAGGGGTCGGACATGCCTTGTGCCCCGTCGGACCTCTACCTACAATCGTCCGCCCTTTCGAGCGCCTCCAAGTAGCGCCAGACGCGCAAAGTTCCTATGGCCTGGAATCAACCGAACAATGGTCAGAAGAGCCCGTGGGGGCGCCGTCCGGGCCAGGGCGGCGCGGACCTCGACGAGCGCATCAAGAGCCTGCAGCGCCGGCTCGAGGCGTTCCTGCGTCCCGGGGGCGGCAGCGGTGGCAGCGGTTCGCTGCTGCTGATCCTCGGAGCGGCGATCGTAATCCTGTGGCTGGCGAGCGGCTTCTACACCGTGGGCCAGGCGCAGAAAGCGGTGATCCAGCGCTTCGGGGCGCTGGTCGACGTGCGCGATGCGGGCTGGGGGTGGCGCATACCGTGGGTCGAGACCGTCACCAAGGTCAACGTCGCGAGTGTCAACTCGAGCGACTTCAAGTCGCGCGTCCTCACCTCCGACGTCAACCTCGTCGACCTGCATTTTGCCGTGCAGTACCAGTTCTCGGATCCGAAGAAGACGCTCTTCAGCGTGCGCGACCCGGGGCAGACCCTGACCGAGGTGAGCGAAAGCGCCATCCGCGAGATCGTCGGGCGCAGCACGCTCTATGACGTGCAGGTCGGCGGCACCCGCCCGGAGATCACCCGGCGCACCAAGGCCCTGATCCAGCGCACCCTCGATTACTACAACTCCGGCATCACGGTGACCACCGTCAACCTCGAGGACGTGCAGGTGCCGGACGCGGTCATTCCCTCGCAGCGCGACGCCAACAAGGCCCAGGCCGACAAGGAGCGCTTCATCCTCGAATCCGAGGCCTATGCCAACGGCATACTGCCGGTGGCCCAGGGCGCGGCCGCGCGCATCCAGCAGGACGCCGAGGCGTACAAGGCGCAGGTGACGGCGGTGGCCGAGGGCCAGGCGTCGCGCTTCGCCCAGCTGCAGGGCGCCTACGCGCTCGCCCCCGAGGTGACGCGACGCCGCATCTACATGGACACCCTGGAGAGCGTGCTCGCTCGCGCGCACAAGGTGCTCATCGACGGCAAGGCCGGCAGCAACATGATCTACCTGCCGATCGACAAGTTGCTCGAGAAGAGCAACGCCCGCGACGGCGAGCCGAGCCCCGCGGATGCCGCGGCCGCCGGTGCCAAGGAGCCCGACCAGGTGACCGTCGAGGCGCGCGGCCGGGGAGAGCGCTGATGAGTGCCCGCTACGTCCCCTTCTACGGAATCGTCGTTGCGCTCCTGATCCTCATCGGCCTGTCGATGTTCACGGTGAGCGAGACGCAGTACGCGATCCGCAAGGAGTTCGGTGCCATCGTCGGCACGCACTACCGCCCCGGGCTGCACTACAAGTGGCCCTGGGACAAGGTGACCAAGTTCGACAACCGCATCCTCACCCAGTCCTATACGGGTGAGACCTTCCTGACCAACGACGGCCGCGGCCTCATCGTCGACTTCTACATCAAGTGGAAGGTGAAGGACCCGACGCTGTTTTACACCACCACCGGCGGCGGCGAGGGGCTCGCCGGCGAGCGTCTCTCGGAGATCGTCAAGGACGGCATCAAGACCGTGGTCGCGCAGCGCACCCTGCAGCAGATCGTCTCCAGCGAGCGTGCCGGTCTCACCGGTGAGATGCTCGGCCAGGCGAGCGAGAAGGCCACCGCGCTCGGCACCGACCTGGTCGACGTGCGCGTGCAGCGCATCGATCTGCCGGACGAGGTGGCGCAGCGCGTCTACGAGAGCATGAAGCAGAGCTTCGCCAAGACCGCGAGCCAGCTGCGCGCGGAAGGCCAGCAGGCGAGCGCCGGGATCCGCGCCTCGGCCGAGCGCAAGCGCACCGTGATCCTGGCCGACGCGGAGCGCGAGGCGCTGCGTGTCCGTGGCGAGGGCGACGCGGTGGCCACCGAAACCTATGCGCGCGCCTACTCGAAGGATCCGGATTTCTACGCCTTCTACCGCAGCATGCAGGCCTACGAGCGCTCCCTGGGCAAGGACGGCGACCTGCTGGTGGTCACCCCCGACGGGGAGTTCTTCAAGTACCTGAAGGAAGCAGGTTCGCCGAAGGCGCCGGCCCCGCGCCGCTGACGCGCTGCTCGAGTGTCATGCCGATCAACTTCAACGACCTGCTGGCCGCGCTCGGGCTGTTTTTGGTGATGGAGGGCATCGCGCCCTTCCTGAATCCCCAGGGCCTCAAGCGCGCGCTTGCCAAGCTGCTCGAAGTGCGCGACCGTGAGTTGCGCATCGCGGGTCTGGGCTCCATGCTGGTCGGCGTCGTCATTCTGTTCCTCGTGCGCTAGAGGCGGATCGCGAAGGTGGGAAAGTTCGTCATCATCATCGGCACCCAGTGGGGTGATGAAGGCAAGGGCAAGGTCGTCGATCTCCTGACCGAGCGGGCCGCCGCCGTGGCGCGCTTTCAGGGCGGCCATAACGCCGGGCACACGCTGGTCATCGGCGGCAAGAAGACCATCCTGTCGCTGATCCCGTCCGGGATCCTGCGCGAGCAGGTGCGCTGCTTCATCGGCAACGGCGTGGTGCTGTCGCTCGAGGCGCTGCTGAGTGAGAGCCGCATGCTGCTCGAGCAGGGCGTGCCGGTGTTCGAGCGGCTGCGCCTCTCCCCGAACTGTCCCCTGATCCTGCCCTCGCACGTGCTGCTCGATCAGGCGCGCGAGACCGCGCGCGGCCTGAATGCCATCGGCACCACCGGCCGCGGCATCGGTCCCGCGTACGAGGACAAAGTCGCGCGCCGCGCGGTGCGCGTGGCGGACCTGTTCCAGCGCGATCGCTTTGCCGCGAAGCTCGGGGAGGTGCTGGATTTCCACAATTTCGTGCTGCAGAACTACTACCGGATCGCGCCGGTGGACTTCCAGAAGACCCTGGATGCGCAGCTGGCCATGGCGGACAAGATCGCGCCGCTGGTCACCGACGTGACGCGCGCGCTGCAGGAGCTGCGCCTAGGCGACGCCAACGTGCTGTTCGAGGGGGCGCAGGGCGCCATGCTCGATGTCGATCATGGCACCTATCCGTTCGTCACTTCCTCGAACACCACCGCGGGGTTTGCCGGCACCGGCACGGGGCTCGGCCCGCGTGTGTTCGATGCCGTGCTCGGCATCGTCAAGGCCTATACCACCCGGGTCGGCGCCGGCCCGTTTCCCACCGAGCTGTTCGATGAGTACGGCGAGCACCTGTCGCGCGTCGGGCACGAATTCGGTTCGGTGACCGGACGGCGGCGCCGCTGCGGCTGGTTCGATTCGGTGACGCTGCGGCGCGCGATCGTGAACTCCTCGGTGTCCGGGCTGTGCATCACCAAGCTCGACGTGCTCGATGGTCTTGAGACGATCCGCATCTGCGTCGGCTACCGCCTGAAGGGAATCGTGACTCCCGAGCCGCCGCTGAGCGTCGAGGGATACGCGGACGTCGAGCCGGTGTACGAGGAGCTCCCGGGCTGGCGCGAGAGCACGGTGGGCATCACCGCCTACGAGGCGCTGCCGGGCAATGCGCGGCGCTACCTGGAGCGGCTCGCGCAGCTGGTCGCGGTACCCATCGACATGATCTCAACGGGGCCGGACCGCGAGCAGACCATCGTGCTGCGGCACCCGTTCGGAGTCTGACCCTGGCGGCGCCGTTGCCCGAGCGCTCCGGCTGGACGGTGCGCCTCGCGCTCGCGTTGGTGATCCTCGGCAGCTGTGTTCTGGCGGCCGGCTGCTGGCGCATCTATACCAACACCTGGGACGAGCCGGAGCACATTGCCGCTGGCATCGAGCTGCTCGACAAGGGCCACTACGAATACGACACCGAGCACCCGCCGCTCGCGCGCGTGCTGCTCGCCCTCGGCCCCTTTCTCGCCGGCGCGCACTCCTTCGGCACGCCGCCGCCGGATGGCACCCAGGAAGGCAAGGACATCCTCTACGCCGACGGGCACTACGGCCTGTACCTGACGCTGGCGCGCGCGGGCAACCTGCCGTTCCTGGTGCTGCTGCTGCTGGCCACCTGGCTGTGGGCGCGGCGCCTGTTCGCCGCCGATGGGGCCGCACTGCTGGCACTGGTGCTGCTGATTTCCGTGCCACCGATCCTCGGACATGCGGCGCTGGCGACGCTCGACATTGCCGCGGCCGCGACCTGCCTGCTGGCGCTGTACACGCTCGAGAACTGGCTCGCCTCCGGCCGCTGGGAGGAGGCGGTCCTCTTTGGGGTCACCTCCGGCATCGCCGTCGCCACCAAGTTCTCCGCGGTCCCGTTCATCGCCCTGTCGCTCCTCGCCCTGGGTCTGGTGCAGGGCCTGAACAGCTGGCGCGCCACCCGCGGCACCCACGAGCACCACCCCTGGCGCGTGCTGCGTTCGCGCGCCACCGGGGCGGTGCTGGCGGGCCTTGCCGCCCTGGTGCCGCTCCTGGCCGTGTATGCCGTGCGCGCCCCGGACGTGTCGGGCGTCGAGGTCCGCTTTGACTGGGCGGTGAACTACCTCATCTCCCAGGGCGGCCTCGCCCGCACCGTGGGCAACGCCCTGTCACACGCTTGGCTGCCGCGGGAACTGACGGACCTCGTGAACGGGGTGATCGCGGTCAAGGCGCACAACGACGCGGGGCACCGCTCGTACCTGCTCGGGCAGGTGAGCCTTGATGGCTGGTGGTACTTCTACCTGGTGACCCTGGCGGTCAAAACCCCGCTGCCGCTGCTGGCGGGCGGCTCGGTCGGGCTCGCGTGCCTTGCGGGCAAGGGCTGGCGCGAGCGCGACGGCTGGGCGCTGGCGCCACTCGTGCTGGTGCTCGCCATGCTGGGCTTCGCCAGCCTCTTCAGCCGCATCAACATCGGCATCCGGCACGTGCTGATTCTCTATCCGTTCCTGGCGCTCGGCGGCGCCTACCTCGCGTGGCGCGCGTGGCGGGCGTGCCGCGCGCTGCGCGATGCACGGCTGCGCGTGGCGGGCACCGCCGTCCTGGTTGCGCTGCTGCTGTGGCAGGTGAGCACGTTGTGGCGTGCCTACCCGGACTACCTGCCGTACTTCAACGAGACCGTGCGCGAACCGCGTCGCGTGCTGGTGGATTCCGACCTCGACTGGGGCCAGGATCTGCGCCGCCTGGAGATCCGTGCCGCGCAGCTGCACGTCGGCAAGCTCTACCTGGCGTACAACGGTACCGCCGACCTTGCGCGTGAGCCGCTGCCGCCGTTCGAGCTGCTGAAGCCGCGCCAGGCCGTGAGCGGCTGGGTGGCGATCTCGGCGCTCGCGCGTACCCGCCGGCCGAGCGACTACCAGTGGCTCGATGCATACCGGCCGCTCGAGCGCATCGGGCACACCATCGATCTCTACTACATCCCCTGAAGTCTCTAGGCGCCCGCGGCGGCACGCAGGCGCGCAATGCGTGCGAGCGGCGGCGGGTGCGAGTAGTAGAAGCCCGCGTACACCGGGTCCGGGGTGAGGGTGCTGGCGTTGTCACGATGCAGCTTGACGAGCGCGGTCGCGAGCTCACCGGCGCTCGCGTAGCGCGTGGCGAACTCGTCCGCCTCGAATTCGTGCTTGCGTGACCACAGCGACGCCAGCGGCGTGACGAAGAACATGAACGCCGGGACTGCCAGCATGAACAGCAGCAACGCGGCATGCGTCGACGGCACCGGCACGCCAAGGGCGGCGTAGAAGCCCGGCTGCCCGGTGAGCCAGCCCAGCAGCGCGAGCCCGAGGAAAGTCGCGCCCACCGACAGCAGCAGCCGCTTGCGCACGTGCTTGAGGCGGAAGTGTCCGAGCTCGTGCGCCAGCACCGCTTCGACTTCCGGATGCGCGAGCCGCTCGAGCAGCGTGTCGAAGAACACGATGCGCTTGTAGCGGCCGATACCGGTGAAATAGGCGTTGCCATGACTCGAGCGGCGGGAATTGTCGACCACAAACACGCCCTTGGAGGCAAAGCCACAGCGCCCGAGCAGCGCCTCGATGCGCTCGCGCAGTGGCTGGTCCTGCAGCGGTGAGAAGCGGTTGAACAGCGGCGCAATGAAAGCGGGCCATGCCCACGCCATGATGAGCATGACCAGGAGCCACAGGCCCCACGCCCACGCCCACCACCAGCGGCCGGCCCGATCCATCAGCAGGAGCGTCGCGAGCAGCAGCGGCCCGCCGAGCAGCACGGCGATCAGCATGCTCTTGGCCAGGTCGGCGAAGTAGAGCGCCGGGGTGGTGCGGTTGAAGCCAAAGCGCGCTTCCAGTGCAAACGTGCGCCACAGCGAAAATGGCTGGTTGACCAGCTGGATGATCAGCGCCACGCTGGCGATCACGGCAAGTCCCAGCCAGGGCTGGGACCAGTGCGTGCTCCGCCACAGGGCATCGAGGGCGGCGATGCCGCCGCCGACGGTCAGTGCCAGCGTGAGAGCGGCGTCCACCACCGTGACCAGTCGCCCCAGGCGTACCTTGGCGACCGTGTAGTCCGCGGCTTTCGCATGCTCCTGCGCCGACACGCTGGCGGCAAACGGGCCCGGTACTTCCCCGCGATGGCGCATGACGTTTCCGGCCTGACGCAGCGAGAGCCACAGCTCGAGCGCCGTGGCGAGCACCACCGCGCCGATGAACAGAGGTGTCAGCCAGGCCATCAGGTCACGTCCTCCGGGGGGCGGTCTGCGCTCGTTGCGGGGGCATTGCCGTGACCCGTGTGGCGTCAGCTGCGCCGCAGGGTGCGCGGACGGCGCTGTTTGGGCAGGCGCGGGCGCGCGACTTTGCCGCGATCCCTCAGACTGCGGGCGGGGGAGGCGGCGCCGGACTGCTCGAGCTGGGCAAGGAGCGAGGCCGCCGCCCGTTCGAAGCGGATCGGATCACCCATGGCGCGTGCCACGAGCATGGCCCCCTCCAGAGCGCTCATCATCATGCCCGCCTCCTCGCGCGGGGGTGCGCGCAGGCAAAGATATCCCTCGTTCTGGCCCTGATCGAGCAGGCGCGTGAGCCATACCTCGTTGGCCGCAAAGAACATCTGCAGCGCCTTCTGCATCGGTGCCGGAAGCGTCCCGTATTCCGCCGCGGCCATGCCGCACAGGCACATGCGGTTCTCGGCCAGCACATCCGCGTACAGCTTCACGTACGCGCGCAGGCGCGCGGGTGCGCCTGCCGCGGCCGTGTCGATCTTATGCAGCGCGCCCGCAAAGGCCGCCGCGTAACGCTCGATGAGCCTGCGTCCCAGTTCCGCCTTGGTGGGGAAGTGATAGTGCAGCGTGGCCTTGGTGAGCCCGACCTCGGCGGCGATGTCGGCGTAGCTGAAGCCGTTGAAGCCGCGCGTCTGCACGAGGTGCTCGGCGACGTTGAGAATACGCTGGGGCGTATCCGCGGCCTCACTGGCAGGGGTGTTCATGCGCAGCCATGATAGCAGCAGGCTTGCATCTACCTACTAGTTGATAGAGACTAGGGACGGCGGTATCTGCGCCGCCTCTGGGGGCGAACATGCAAGTAACCGAGCACAAGACATTTGCCAAGCCGGACGAGACGCGCGAGTTTCCGCGCGGCCGGGCGGAGATCCTCAGGATCGGCACCGGGGAGGTGGGGCGCCTCGTCTTTCAACCCGGCTGGCGCTGGTCGAACGACGTGAAGCCCATCGCCAAGACCCACAGCTGCACCGCGCCGCATTTCCAGTATCACGTGAGCGGGCGTCTGGGGATCCGCATGGATGACGGCACCGAGTTGGTGGCCGGGCCCGGGGACATCACTTCGCTGCCGAGCGGGCACGATGCCTGGGTGATCGGCGACGAGCCGGTCGTGGTGGTCGACTGGTTCGGGGCCAGCAATTACGCCAAGGGGTGAGCGACGGGCCCGCCGCTTCGGCCCGGCCGCCGCGCTCGCGGCGGCTCAGGCCGGCGCCGGCGCGGGCCGCCGCTCATCGTTGATCCACAGTGCCACGGTGAACACGAACGCCGCCAGGCTCAGCACTCCGAAGAACCACAGCATCGGGGTGTAGCCGGCAGGATTTGCAGCGCTCGCGCCGCTGACGTCATTGATGCGCCCGGCGGCCAGGTTCGCAGCGAACAGCCCCGCGTTCTGCAGCGCCGTCATCAGCCCATACGCGGTGCCGAGCTGCTCCGGGGCGACATACTTGGGCACGGTCGGCCACAGGACCGCCGGCAGGAGCGAAAAGCTCAGGCCCAAGAGGTCGGTCGAGACACCGGCTGCCCCGGGCACGGCGCCCAGAACCAGGAAACTCAGCGGCAGGAAGATCGCGCCGGCGGCGAGCAGCATGGCATTGCGTCCGGTGCGGTCCAATAACAGGCCGAACAACGGTGTGGTGAATGCCGCCATCAGAAAGACATGGCTGTTGAGCGTGCCCGCCTGGTCGTTGCTCAGCCCCTGCGCCTCCTGCAGATACTTGATGGCAAACGTGCTGCGGAAGGGAAAGATGACGGAAAAGAAGGCCACGCAGGTGGCGACCAGCATCCAGTAGGCGGCGGGAAAACGCCACAGGTGCGCCCACTCGAAGCGCTCCGGCGGGGGCGGGGCCGCGAGCGTCCCGCGCGCCGCCGCGCTCCGGTCGGTGTAGAAATACACCAGGGCCGCGACCAGGGAGACGGCAGCAAACCCGACCGCGAGCCACAGGGGCGGCTGCCAGCCCTGATCGTAGAGTCCCTTGGCGAAGGACGTGGAGCGATCGGCGAGGTAGGAGCCCATCCGCGCCAGGCTCAGGTTCAGGGACATCTGCAGCGCGAAATGGCGTCCCGGGGAGAACCACTCGTACAGCGCGACCAGCACCGCTACGACCAGGGTCTCGGCGCCGATGCCGAACAGCAGCCGCCCGGCGGCCATCACGGGGAAGTGCGTCCCCACGGCGGTGAGCATCGCACCCAGCAGGCAGATCACGGTCGTGACGAGCACCATGACGCGCGCGCTGAAGCGGTCCACCAGCACGCCGCCCACCATCACCAGGAAGATGTTGGGCAGACTGTAGATCGCGTTGAGGGTGCCGATCTGCGTGTCAGTGAAGTGCAGCTGGCTGTGCAGCATTTCCGCCACCGGCGCGACCGCATCGTAGACATAGTAGTTGCCGAGCATGACGAGCCCGGCGGCGATGAAAAACACGGTCTGCGCTGCGACGGACGGCGTCGCGCGGGCGGGGGCGAAGGCAGTCGTCACGATGGGGCCGTTGAGGCCTTGGACGCGCGTCGCTCACCCGGGGGTGAGCCACGAGACCGCATTCCGTTCTTTTTAGGCATCATGAACTGACAAGGGCCGCGGAAGAGCGGCCCCGTTCGTTTCCCCTGGCCACAGCGCGAGCGCATTGTACTGAATTCACCAGGCTGGATGGCGATTTAGATCACGCCCGGGCGCGGACTTGCCTCTGTTAGGCGGGAAATTCTACCGTGGCTACTCATGGGCCGGCTTTGGAGTTGGTGGTGGTCGAGACGCAGCGCTTGAGCGAGTTGAATGATGCGCCGGAGCGTGCCGGCGACTACGTGCTGTACTGGATGCAGCAATCGCAGCGCGCCGTATTCAACCCCGCGCTCGAGACCGCCATCGCAGCCGCAAATCGGCTCGGCATCCCCGCGCTCGTGGCTTTTGCGCTCGCGGATCCGCTGCCCCGGGCCCAGGCGCGTCACTACGCCTTCATGCTCGAGGGACTGGCGGAGACGGCGCGCCAGCTGCGCGAGCGCGACATCGGCTTCGTGATCCGCCGCGGGTCGCCGCCACAGGTGATCCTGAGCCTGGCGTCGCGCGCTGCGCTGATCGTCTGCGATCGCGGGTACCTGCGCCGCCAGCAGCAATGGCGGCGCGCGGTCGCGCAGGGCGCCGCGCGGCGCGTGCTCATGGTAGAGGGTGACGTGGTGGTCCCGGCCGCGCTGGCATCTGCCAAGACCGAGATCGGCGCGCGCTCACTGCGCCCGAAGATCAGCCGCCTGCGCGATGCGTTTCTTGTGCCCCTGCGCAGGCTGCGGCCGAGCGTCAAGGCACAGCGACTCGCGCTCGCCAGTGACGTGTCCCTCGATGACCTCTCCGGGATACTCAGGACGCTCAGGCTCGACCCGCAAGTAGGCCCGGTCGCGGGCTTTCACGGCGGTCACGGCCGGGCGCGGGCCCGCCTCAGGGATTTCGTGGCACATCGACTCGGCCGCTACCGGGAAGCGCGTGCACGCCCGGGCGAGCCGCAGGTTTCTTTCCTGTCCCCCTACCTGCACTTCGGCCAGATCTCCCCGGTCGAGGTTGCGCTCGCGGCCCGCGATGCCGCTGCCGCCGAGCCCGAGCGCGCGAGCTTTCTGGAGGAGCTCATCGTGCGGCGCGAGCTGGCGGTGAATTTCGTCGCCACGCAGCCGGACTACGAGCGCTACGAGGCGCTGCCGGAGTGGGCGCAGCGCTCGCTCGCGTTGCACGCGCGGGATCGTCGCGAACACCTTTACAGCTATGAGCAGCTGGCGGCGGCCCGCACACATGACCCGTACTGGAACGCGGCGATGCAGGAGGCGCGGCTGACCGGCTACATGCACAACTACATGCGCATGTACTGGGGGAAAAAGGTGCTCGAGTGGTCGGCCACGCCCCGGGAAGCGCACGCAACGCTGCTACGCCTCAACAACACGTACTTCCTTGACGGGCGTGATGCCAGTTCTTACGCCAACGTCGGATGGGTCTTTGGCCTGCATGACCGGCCCTGGCCGCGGCGCGCCGTGTTCGGCAACGTGCGTTACATGAACGCCGCGGGACTCAAGCGCAAGACGGACATCGAGACCTATGTGCGCAAGTGGCGGGGGACCGGCGACTAACCGCTGGTCGCGCTCAGCGGCAGCAGCGTTATCGGCAAGGGATCCTCCGGCATGCCGCCGATGCTCACCGCCGTGCGGGAGGTGAAGTTGAAGGTCATGAGGGCGACGAACATGGCGGCGATCTGCGCCGCCGAGAACGCCTCGCGCAGGCGGGCGGCGAGCTCCGCACTGACGCCGACCGGGAAGCCCAGATAGGCATCTGCGAGCGCGATCACGAGCTTCTCACGCTCGCTCAGCTCGCTGCTGGCGTAGTTCGCGTCGATCATCGCCGCGCGCTCTTCGGTGAGGCCGTCGCTGCGTGCCACCTCATAACGCACCGCCTTGCAATACACGCAGTTCACCGTGCGGGCGTTGCGCAGCCGGATCATCTCGAGGAGCGCGGGTGCCACCAGACTCGAGTGCCATACGGCGCCGTTGAGCGCGATGATCTCAGGGAGCGTCTCCGGTACGAGTCCCAGCGCGCTGTCGCGGATCATGTTGCCGGTCTGCGTTGCCGGAGCGCTGGCGCGCGCCTTAGTGCCCATGGGCAGACTCTGGCGGTGCGGTGGGTCCCAGGTCACGCAGGCAGCGCGCGGTGCGGATCCGGCCGTCGATCACGCCGAGCGCCTCGATGAGGAAGACCAGGGCCGCCTCGCCGAGGTACGCCTTGGTCTGGTCGGCGACCTCATCCGCGATCGACTGCGGATCGAGCCCGTAGCATTCGCAAAACAGCAGCACGGATTTCTCGGCGGCGGAGAACAGCGGGCTGCGGAAGGCCTCGCCCGCCAGCAGGCGCGCCCGGCGTGCCGGGGAGGGCGCCGAGGCCCCCAGACGGGGATTGATGGTGCGCAGCTCGAGTTCATTCTGATGCAGCCGCGCGAGCGTCAGCCGGCACATCTCCAGCAACTCGGCGGAAACATAGGGCTGTACCCAGACACTCTCCCATAGGCGCGCGAAGCTGGCGGCCGCGCCGCCCGCGGCTGCGAGGTGGCGGTCGAGGGTAAGGCTGGTCGGTTCGCCTGAGCTATCCATGCGGATTCCTGCTGCGCACCAGTGTAACAGGCGGACGCCGGCGCGGGCCGCGCCCGCACTTCAGGGTGCCAGCCATCCGCTGCCGATGAGGTTTTCGCGGAACTCACGCACGATGCGACTATCCGGGCGGGGCGCGCGGTGCTGGTGCTTGCCTGCTGGAATTCGCGTCAGCAGATCACGGATCACGTTGAGCCGCGCCTGCGGCTTGTCGTCGGCGCGCACCACGATCCACGGCGCCTCCTCATGATGGGTGCGCAGCAGCATACTGTCGCGGGCGCGGCTGTAGTCGCGCCAGTGCTTCTGCGCGGCATCGTCGACCGGGCTGATCTTCCATTGCTTGAGGGGGTCCTTGCGCCGCTCGCGCAGCCGGCGTCCCTGCTCCTTGCGGCTGATGTCCAGGTAGTACTTCAGAAGAAACGTGCCGGAGCGCACCAGCAGTCGTTCAAAGCGCGGCGCCGCCTCGAGGAAGGCTTCGTGCTCTGCCGGCGTACAGAACTTCATGACCGGCTCGACGCCCGCACGGTTGTACCAGCTGCGGTTGAACAGCACGATTTCCTGCGCCGCGGGCAGCCAGCGTACGAAGCGCTGGAAGTACCACTCGGTTTCCTCGCGGTTGCTGGGCTTTCCGGGCGCGACCACCCGCGTTTCGCGCGGGCTCAGATGCTCGACGATGCGCTTGATGGTGCCATCCTTGCCGGCACTGTCACGTCCCTCGAGGATCACCAGGATTTTCAGATCGTGGGCGATGACATGACGATGCAGCTTCACGAGCTCGATCTGCAGTTTGCGCAGCTCGTGCAGATACTGCTTCTTGGACAGAGCCGGCAGGCGCTCGTCGGCGTACTTGGGTTTCTTGGCCATCAGGCTAGCTCCCGGCGTTCCCGCATCCGCGGTCTGGGCGCCCCCGGTCTTGTCCTCCGCACGCCGGGAGTTCAGGCTAAAGGGCGGCTGATCAGACCTGCCGGGGAGCGATCATGACGAAGTCCAGGGTCGAAGTTAAGGTGCTGGTCTCCAGGAACGGCCCCTACCTCGTCAGCGGCGATATACCGCTGGCCAGGCAGACCATCGGCAGCGATGCCCAGGGGGAATCCCAGACGTGGGAGGAAGGCGATGCCTATCCGCGCCAGGCCACTTATGCGCTGTGCCGCTGCGGCCACTCCAAGACCAAGCCGTTCTGCGACGGCACGCACACCAAAGTGGGTTTTGACGGCACCGAGACCGCCAGCCGCGCGCCGTACCGCGAACAGGCGCAGGTGACGGAGGGGCCCGTACTCGCCCTCACGGATGTGGAATCGCTCTGCGCCTTTGCGCGCTTTTGTGACCCGAACGGGCAGGTCTGGGGCCAGGTCGAGCACACGGACGATGCCGAGGTACGCACGAACTTTGTCCGCCAGGTGAACAACTGTCCGTCCGGACGGCTGGTCGCGTGGGACCAGGCAAGTGGCAAACCCATCGAGCATCCGCTGCCGGTTTCGATTGGCATCATCGAGGACCCGGCGGAGGAGGTGAGCGGTCCGCTGTGGCTGCGCGGTGGAATTCCGCTCATCTCCGCTGACGGCTTCGCCTACGAGGTGCGTAACCGGGTGACGGTATGTCGCTGCGGCGCGTCCAAGAACAAACCGTTCTGCGACGGCTCGCACGCCGCCGTGAAATTCCGCGATTCCCGCTGAGGCGGGGCGGGCTCGCCCGGCCTCTGACCTGCGCCTAGAGCGTGACCTCGCTGATCTGCACGACCGGCGTGGCATTGGTGTAATTCGGGATGTCGCCCATGATCTCGGCCACGTGTGGCACGAACGCCGCCTGGAATGCCGCGACTGAATCGAACGTCAGATGACCGACGGCAATGTACGGCGGGGGCGCACCGGGGGCGCCGCCGGCGACGCCGCCCTCGGCCGCGATGCCCTTGCAGGCGGGCGCGCAGCGGTCACGCACCATTGGCATGTGCTTGTTGACGTAGTAACTCATGTTGAAGGTTGCGCCCGGGAAATTCGGGTACAGGACCGATACCTTGATCATCGCGTAACCTCCGTGCGGCGCAGTGCCGGGGGTGGGGATTCTAGCGCGCCGTCGGAGTCCTAGGCGGCGTTTCTGTCAGACCACCGCCCGCACCGTGCGGGCCGGGAAATGCTTGAGCGCGGCCACCGAGACGGCCACGAAGAAGCCGAGCACCAGTACCTGCGCCACGACAAAGGGAGCGGACTGCTGGGTGGGTGCCAGCGCGTGCAGAAACGGGATCTTCTGGAACGCCTGGACGACCCCGACAAATACGTTGAGGTAGAGGGCGAGTATTGCTGCAGCGACGTACAGCCAGCGCGCTCGGCCGATCAGGTGATTGCCATACAGCGCGACGAGAGCGACGGCCAGGACGACGAGCGAGATGACTCCGATCACGTGGGGCGGCCCAAAGCTTGCCGAATGGAACAGAAATCCGGTGACGCTCGTCAAAATGGTGGTGAGGAGGAAGAGAGCGGTCCAGCCCGGTAACCGCGCACCGCGGCACATCCCCAGGGCGACCACGAGACCGGAAAAGATGCCGACGAGACTGATGAGCACGTGAAGCATCGTGAAAGCGGCGGTCGACATTCCCAGAATCATTGCTTTTCTCCTTTGTCTTTGCGGGCCATGACGCTGCGGGTCAGGTATGCGGCAGCCGCCACCAGCACAGCAGCGCAACGGCCGCCGGGACGGCAAATACGACGAGCAGAATGGGGGCCTCATCGCTCACGGCGTACCCTGCACCGTGTACGCCGAAGTACATGTTGATGCCAGCGCCGATGAGCCAAAGCGGCAGGAAGTACAGTGCCGCCCGCGCCATGCCGGCAGCGCCCCCGAGCGTGTGGCCGACGAACAGGCCGGCGGCCAGCACCGCAAGGCCGATCGCGATCACGATGACGGTGTGCACCCGTGGCCTCCTCTAGGGCGCCCGCCCGCGCGGAGCCACGGCTTCGAGTAACGCGGGCCCGAGCTTGGCGCGGCCGGCTCCCCGCGCGCGAACGTCAGTTCGAGGTGGAGGCGTCCGCGGGGATGCTGCGCGCAGCGAACCGCGCCAGCCGACCAAGTAGCCGTCATCCTACAACAGCTGGATGTCCGGGCCGCGGTCGCAGCATTCACGGGGTTGCGATACTGCGTGTTAGGTTCAGGTGCCACCACACGGACGAGGCCTCCATGCTGCACTATGCCATTGTCTTCTTTGTCATCGCGATCATTGCCGGCGTACTTGGCTTCGGCGGCATCGCCGTGGGTGCGGCCGGTATCGCCAAAGTCCTGTTCGTCGTATTCCTGGTCGGGGCGATCATCACGCTGATCGCGGGTCGCTCGCGAGTCTAGGCGCAGCGCGGTACGCGGAATGCAGCATGATTGCGGCGGCGTACAGGACCACGAGAACTACCAGCCACCGCAACCAGTGGATTGGCAGTGACTTGACAATGTAAGCGGCGATCAGGACCCCGGGTATTCCCCCGAGTGCGAGGCTGAGCGCCGCCGCCTGGCTGTAACGGCCGCTGCGGATGAACCGCACGCCGCCCACCGGCATCAGGAAGGCGCACGAGCCCATCATGATGGGAAACGCCGCCAGCGGGCTCATCCCAAACAGGCAAACCACCGCAAGACAGGGGGCGTAGAGACCAACCCCGAGGGTCATCAGCGCGCCCAGAAGAAAGTTGGCGGCAACTGCGATGAGCAGGCGCGCGCCCGCAAGCCCGGTCGCTTCCCCGCCGCCAGGCATCCAACTCTGGTTGGTCATGAACATGAGGGCGGCCGCGATCATGAGCGTCATCCCCATGCCCAGTTGCACCTGGCGACGCGGCAACCGCGCGACCACGCCGGCTCCGAACCCAGGCGCCGAGCACGGCGGCAACGATCATGCTGATCAGGGTGAGCGGCTCGACGGTGACGGCGGCGATGAAGATAAAGGCCTCGGTGATTGCCGGGATCGCGTGGCCGACATTGAGGGTCCCGGGGATGTCTTCATCGGGGACCCGGCGGAACAGCTTGAAGGCGGCAGTGGTGGGCGCGAAGCAGCCTATGCCGAGCGTGTCGAAGAAATTAGTGACCCCTCCGAGCAGCACGTCGGCTGCGCGAGGTGCCTGCTTTTCGCGCCGGCGTGCGAGCGTGAACCACTGCCACACAAACCACCCGACCGTGACGGCCAGCGCACCGAGCAGCATCCGCGCGCTGCCGTTCACGGGGGCGCAGCGGCACGCAGGTTGGGGGAATCAACCACGGCGCACACGAGTGATGCGCTTTCGGGCCGAAGTAGCTGCAGCCGCAGGTGCCATTCCATAATCCGCGTGGAAAGTCTTAAGCTTCGTACCTTCGCTCCATCATAACGCGGCTGCGGCCTGACCTGCGGCTGAATGAGGCTTAATCCGATGACCCAGGGCACGCATCACAGCGCCGACGATCCGCGCAACCGGGACATTCAGATCTACGTCAACGGCGAGCTCTATCCGCGCGAGCGCGCGCTCATCTCGGTGTTTGACTCCGGGTTCATTCTCGGTGATGGGGTGTGGGAAGGCCTGCGCGTGCATCGTGGCAGGCTGGCCTTCCTGGACATGCACCTGGCCCGGCTGTTTGAGGCAGCGAAGGCCATCGATCTGGATATCGGCCTGGATCGCGCGGCGCTGACGGCGGCGCTGTACCGTACGCTGGCGGCCAACCATATGACGGAGGGGGTGCACGTGCGCCTCATGGTCACGCGCGGCCTGAAGAGCACTCCGTATCAGGATCCGCGGGCCTGCATCGGGCCGGCCACAGTCGTCATCATCCCGGAATACAAGCTGCCCCGTCCCGAGATGCTGACCCGCGGCGTGCGGCTCTTTACCGTGCACGTGCGCCGCGGCGCCCCCGACGTGCAGGACCCGAAGCTCAACTCGCACTCCAAGCTCAACTGCATCACCGCCTGCATCCAGGCGACCAAGGCGGGCGCGGATGAGGCGCTGATGCTCGATCCGCACGGTTTCGTGGCTACCTGCAATTCCACCCACTTCTTCATCGTGCGACACGGAGAAGTATGGACTTCCACCGGCAAGTACTGCATCGCTGGCATCACCCGTGCCAACGTCCTGTCCCTGTGCCGGCAGGCGGGCATTCCTGCCATCGAGAAGGACTTCAGCCTGACTGACGTCTACGGTGCGGACGAGGCCTTTGTCACCGGAACCTTCGCCGGCATCGCGCCCGTGACGGAGGTCGACGGCCGCAGGCTCACGGCAGCCCGCGGGCCCATGGTCGAGCGGCTGCAGCGGCTGTACCTGGAGTTGATCGAGCGCGACACGGCGCAGGCCGGCTCGTGAAGCCCCCGCTGCACCTGGCCATGTGGTCGGGGCCGCGGAATATCTCCACGGCCATGATGCGCGCCTGGGAAAATCGCGGCGACTGCGCCGTCGTGGATGAGCCGCTCTATGCACACTACCTTGCATATACCGGGCTGGATCACCCGGGACGCGAGGAGGTGATCGCCGCGGGGCAGACCGACTGGCGCAAGGTGGCACAGCAGCTGACCGGGCCGCTGCCGCCCGGGGTCGCACTGACTTACCAGAAGCACATGACGCACCATCTGCTGCCGCACATCGGTCGCGAGTGGCTGCGCGACCTGACGCATGCCTTCCTCATCCGCGATCCGCGCCGCGTGCTGGTGTCGTATATCAAGAGCCGGCCCAACGTAGTGGCGGCCGACATCGGCATATTGCAGCAGCGCGAGATCTACGAGTACGTGCGCAGCACGGGTACGAGTGCACCCCCGGTGCTCGATGCCGGTGAGTTCCTGCAGGCGCCCGAGGCCCAGCTGCGGGCCCTCTGCGCCGTGCTCGGAGTCGACTTCACGCCACGGATGCTCACGTGGCCGGCGGGGCCGCGGGCCAGCGACGGCGTGTGGGCGCGGCACTGGTACTCGCAGGTCTATCGCTCAACGGGCTTTGAGACGCCGCGCGAAGCGGAGCCCGAAGTGCCGGAACAGTTCCGCGACCTCATCGAACAGGTCATGCCGTCGTATGAACTGCTTTTTGCGCAGCGGTTGCGTCCATGAGCGCTGTCCTCGACTCCTGGCTGGCACGTGAACAGGCGCAGTTTGTCGCGCAACACCCGCGCTCGCGGGCGCAGTTCCAGGCCGGTGAGCGTCACTACCTCTACGGGGCTCCGATGCACTGGATGCGTCGCTGGGCCGGGGGGTTTCCGCTGTATGTTAGTGCTATCTTTACATGCTGAACCGCGGCATCCTCATCACGCCGTTTCACAGCATGTTGCTCATGTGTCCGGCGACGCAGCCGCAGGACATCGAGCGCTTCCTGGGGGAATTCGCGCGCTTCTGCGCGCAGCTGCGCAGCTTGCTCAGACACCGCTCTTGATGCGGGTCCAAACGCGGGTGCGCAACCGCTGGTACTTGGAATCGAATTCCGTCGGCAGGAACAGTTTCGCCCGCACTTCGGGCGGCGGGTAGACCGCCGGATCACTACGGATTTCCGGATTCACCAGCGCCTGTGCTGCCAGATTGTCATTGCCGTAATGGATATCGTTGGTGATATCGGCGATGACCTTGGGGTTGAGTATGAAGTTGATGAACTCATGCGCCGCGCGCGGGTGCGGTGCGCCGGCCGGAATCAGCAGCGCGTTGTAGGTAATGTCTGAACCTTCCTTGGGGACCGTAAACGCAAGATCCAGGTTGAGGCCGGCGGCGCGTGAGCGTGCCTTGGCGATCGAATAGTCGCTCGACCAGGCCATGGCCACGCATAGTTCCTTGGTGGCAAGTTCGTTGAGGTAGTCGCTCGAGTCAAAGACCCGGATGTAGGGTCGCACCCCCATGATGAGTTTCTCGGCCGCGTGCAGGTCCTCGATGCGCCGCGAGTTCGGATCAAGGTGCAGATAGACCAGCGCCAGCTGAATCACATCGTCCGGTGAGTCGAGAAAGCTGACGCCGCAGTCCGCGAGCTTGGCCACCACTTCGGGCTTGAACAACATGTCGAGGCTGTCGACGGGCGCCTCAGGCAGGCGCGCGCGCACCTGCGAGACGTTGTAGGCGAAACCGTTCATGGCGTGCAGGTAGGGCGCCGCATAGCGGTTGCCCGGGTCAAACCGGGCCTGCAAGGCCAGTACCTCGGGGTCGAGGTACTGCCAGTTGGGCAACTGCCCCTTGTCGAGCGGCGTGTACAGGCCGGCGCGGATCTGCCGCCCGTAGTAGTTCTCGCTGGTACTGACGATGTCGTACCCGGAATCCCCCACCAGCAGCTTCGCTTCGAGGGTCTCATTGGAATCGAACAGGTCGTAGATGACCTTGATGCCCGTGGCTCGCTCGAAGTCGGCAATCGTATGAAAGCCGATGTAGTCGTCCCAGTTATAAACGCGCAGCACGCGTTCCTCGGCCGGCTGCGCGCTGCTGCCGGCGGTGCCCGCGCCGGCCGGGGTACCCCGGCTGCAGGCGCCCAGGCAGACGCTGCCGAGCACGGCTAGCAGGGCGAGTGCCGCCCGGCAACGGGCGCCGCTGCGGGCCGAGGCGGGCCGCACTAGGGGCGCGACAGCTCGGATCTCACCCAATCCTGGAACTGCCGGATCGCGTACTCCTCGGGCATGAGCACGCCTTGCTGATGCGGCAGAGCATGCAGGCCACGCTGGTTGACCTCGCAGATCTCGGCATCCTCGCTCATGACGATGTTGGTAAATTCCACTGCACCCGCGATGTTGCGCTGCGGGTCGGCAAGTGTCTCGGGCAGGAAGAGAAATTCGATGCTCATCTCGGTGAGCTCCGGACCCAGCGGCAGCAGGCGCACCACGCGCACGTAATCGACGTGGGTCACGATGAACACCGAGGGGACGCTGGTCAGGTAGAGGTGCCCGGCCTTGCGGTCTGCCTCGCTGACTCCGGGGAACAGGACGCCGACCGGCTTGCCATCCATCGTCCAGGACTGCGCGCCGCCGCGCAGGCCACCGGCGTATTTCGGATCCTCATCCGCGGCGTGGTCCTGCCAGCTCGGATCGTCGCGTCGCTCCAGCAGCGCGCGACCGAATATGGGCACCAGCTGCGCCAGCTTCGGATGCACGCCGGGACAGTGCAGGCACTCGTTGTAGTTCTCCCAGAAGACCTTCCAGTTGCACTTGATGGTCTTTTTCAGGGTGTGTCCTACCGCGAGGCTCGCCATCTGCCAGTCATCCAGGCGGTTGATGGGCAGATCGAAGCTCTTCTCAAACGGCGGGGGCCGCTCGGTGAGTGCCACGAAGATGAAGCCGTTCCATTCGGTCAGGGGCAGGGCGTAGAGGGGAAATTCATGGCGGTCGAAGCCATCGCCGGGCTGCACCGAGGTGGTCTGCAGCAGTTCGCCCTTTAGGCTGTAGCGCCAGCTGTGGTAGGGACAGACGATCCCGGCCGAGCTGAAGCGACCGGCGCTGCTGCCGCACAGCGCTGCCCCGCGATGGCGGCAGGTATTGAAGAAGGCGCGTGCGATGTTGTCCTCGCCGCGGACGACCAGGATCGACTGCGTGTCCAGGTTGAGCGTGAGGTAGCTGCGTGGCTTGTCGATGGCACTCGAGCGACAGGCGTAAATCCAGTTACGGTGCCAGATCTGCTTGAGTTCGCGCTGGTAGTGCGCCGGATCGAAGTAATAGTACGCCGGCAGCGCCTCGACGGGTGTCGTAAGTCCGAGGTAACCCGGGTCGCGCCGTGCGGCGGAAGGATTTGCGCTCACGATTGCTTTCTCCGTGGATCCCGTCAGTGCTTAGGCCAGAAGCTCAGTAACCCTAATCGTCATAACCACCCACCTGAGGTCCACTGTCCGCTGGCGTGCCCCAATTGTAGGTCAGGCGCCGGCTGGCCGCCCCATGTAGATGCCGCGGCCTAAAGTTGGCCCACTGCGGCCCGCCGGATATGCAAAGTGGCCCTGAGCCATGCGCTGGGTTACATGACGGCGCCGGCACGTCCGGACTAGAATCGACCTTCACGGCAACTACTCGCTCCTGGTCCCTGCAAAGGACCGATTCAATGCGCCTGGAAGTGAGAATTGGTAACGCAACAAGAAGCCAGGGTTAGGGGAGGGCATTCCGGTTCGGGCTGGCGTGCCGTGCTGCGACGCGAACTCACCCTGTGGTTGCTGCTGAAGGCCGCGGCGCTGGCGCTGCTTTGGGGACTGTTCTTCTCGCCGGCGCACCGCTTGGCGGTGACCGCCGCAACGACCAGCCACCGTTTCGCGCTCACGTCGCCGGGCGCCGCGCCGTTGCCGCCGCCGGGAGCGGCACAGTCAGGAGGAAAGCCGCGGTGATCGATTTTGGCCTGGTGCACATTTCGCGGCTGCAGTTCGCGCTCACCGCGCTGTATCACTTCCTGTTTGTGCCCCTCACCCTCGGACTGTCCATGATCCTGGTCATCATGGAGGCAACCTATGTCATGACCGGGCGCGAGATCTGGAAGAGCATGACGCGCTTCTGGGGCGTCTTGTTCGGCATCAACTTCGCGATGGGGGTCGCGACCGGCATCACGATGGAGTTCCAGTTCGGCACCAACTGGGCTTATTACGCCCACTACGTGGGCGATATCTTCGGGGCACCGCTGGCCATCGAAGGGCTCATGGCGTTTTTCCTCGAATCCACGTTCGTCGGACTTTTCTTCTTCGGCTGGGACCGGCTCTCGCGCATCGGCCACCTGGCCGTGACGTGCCTGGTGGCGCTCGGGTCGAGCCTGTCGGCGCTGTGGATCCTCATCGCCAACGCCTGGATGCAGTACCCGGTGGGGGCACGCTTCAATCCGCGCACCATGCGCATGGAACTGGAGTCCTTCGGCGACGTGCTCTTCAATCCGGTCGCACAGGCCAAGTTCGTGCACACGGTCGCCGCCGGTTACGTCGTCGGTTCGGTGTTCGTGCTCGCCATCAGCGCCTGGTACCTCCTGCGCGGCCGCAACGTCGAGGTCGCTCGGCGTTCCATGGCCGTGGCGGCCAGTTTCGGGCTCGCCTGCTCACTCTCGGTCGTCGTGCTGGGCGATGAGTCCGGGTACGAGGCGGGCGAGAATCAGAAGATGAAGGTGGCGGCCATCGAGGCTGAGTGGCACACGCAACCCGCCCCGGCATCGTTCACGCTGTTCGGGCTGCCGGACCTCAAGGCCCATGCGACCAGGGCCGAGATTCGCATTCCGTGGCTGCTCGGGCTGATCGCCACGCGCTCGCTGGATAAGACGGTACCGGGAATGTTCGAACTGGTTGCGCACGCACGCGAGCGCGTCGTGAGCGGCATCGAGGCGCACAAGGCCCTGCAGTTGTTGCGCGTCGACCCGGAGGATTCGGTGGCGGCCGGTCGCTTCGAGAGCCATCAGGGAGATCTGGGTTACGGGCTGCTGCTGCTGCGCTACGTGGATGACCCGGCGAGGGCGACCGCGCAGCAGATCGACGCGGCCGCGTGGTCCACCGTGCCGAACGTGCCGGTGCTGTTCTGGAGCTTCCGCTTCATGGTGGGCATTGGCCTGTTTCTGATTGCGCTCTTTGTGACCGCATTTTATCTGTCTGCGCGGCACCAGCTGCAGCGACACCGCTGGTTCCTGCGACTGGCGCTCTGGAGCCTGCCGTTGCCGTGGATTGCCGCCGAACTGGGCTGGATCGTGGCCGAATACGGCCGGCAGCCCTGGGCAATTGACGGCCTGCTGCCGACCTTCCTCGGGGTATCGGCCACCTCCGGAGCCAACGTGCTGCTCTCGCTCAGTGGTTTCGCGATCTTCTACTCCGCGCTGGCTGCGGTGGACGTCTACCTCCTGGTGCGCATGATCCGCGGCGGTCCCGACGGCCTCGGCTTCTGGCCCGCGCGCACGTCAGCCGCCGTGCACTGAGGGAAGCGCCGGCATGCCTGACTACGCGACATTGCGGTTCATCTGGTGGCTCATCCTCGGTGCGCTGCTGGTGGGCTTTGCGGTCATGGACGGGTTTGACCTGGGCCTGGGGGCGACGTTTCGCTGGCTGGGTCGCACGGACGACGAACGGCGCGCGCTGCTGGAGTCCGTCGAGCCGGTCTGGGACGGCAACCAGGTATGGTTCATCCTCGCAGGCGGCGCGGTGTTCGCGGCGTGGCCCCTGCTTTACGCGGCGTCCTTCTCCGGGCTGTACCTGGCGATGTTCGTGCTGCTGGTGTCGCTGATCCTGCGGCCGGTCGGATTCATGTTCCGCAACAAGGTCGCGGATCTGCGCTGGCGCAACCTGTGGGACTGGGCGCTAACGGTCGGCGGTGCGGTTCCGGCGCTGCTTTTTGGCGTTGCGTTCGGCAATCTGTTTCTCGGGCTGCCGTACCACTTCGACGTACTGGGACGCCCGGTGTTCGCGGGCGGCCTGCTGACACTGCTGCACCCCTTCGCGTTGCTTTCCGGTGTCATCAGCGTGGCGATGCTCGTCATGCACGGTAACGTGTATGCGGCGATGAAAGTCGGGCCGCCCATGTCGAGCCGGGCGGCGGGTCTCGGGCGCACCGCGGCCCTCGTATACCTCGTCGCCTT
Source organism: uncultured Pseudomonadota bacterium (assembly GCA_963727305.1). Lineage (GTDB taxonomy): Bacteria > Pseudomonadota > Gammaproteobacteria > Steroidobacterales > Steroidobacteraceae > 13-2-20CM-66-19. The sequence continues at coordinate 429,963 of CAVSFM010000016.1, read as the reverse complement.
TGTCGCTGCCGGCCTGTGGATGGGCGGCCTCGACGGCCATCAGCTCACCGCCGCGGCCGACCGCTTCGGCGACTCCAATCCGCTGCACAAGGGAGTGGCGCTGGTGCATGGGGGCTGGCTGGCCAACTATCGCGCGCACGCCGTTCTGTGGGTGCTGCCGGTCAGCGCGGTCCTGGCCGCGGGCGCAACCTGGCGGCTGCTCGGGCTGCGTCGTTGCGGAGCGGCCTTCGTGAGCAGCGCGCTCACGCTCGGCGCAACCATCCTGACGGCCGGGGTGGCGCTTTTCCCCTTCCTGATGCCCTCGTCGACTCATCCGAACCAGGGGCTGACGATCTGGGACGCCTCCAGCAGCCGCCGTACGCTCGGCATCATGCTGGTGGCGGTCGTGATCTTGCTGCCAATCGTGCTCGCCTATACCGCGTGGGTGTTTCGCGTGCTGCGCGGGCGCATAACACTCGAAGAGATCCGGCGCCATACCGGCATCTATTGAGGCCTAGATCATGTGGTACTTCAGCTGGATTCTGGGGCTGGGACTGGCACTGACGTTCGGCGTGCTGAACGCAATGTGGTACGAGATCCGGGAAGGCAAGCCCGCGATCGACCCGCGGGCATCCCCCGAGGACGAGACGCGCCGCGGCCGGTAGTGCCGGGCCCGGCGATGAAGGAATCCTCGGCTCGCGCCGTGCAGCTCTGTGAGTTAGTGGGCGCGACGCGCGGATGAGGCCCTGTTCGAATAGCCGCGCCGACGCGCGCACCCGGTCATGCGTCCGCGAGCGGCAGCAGTTCGGCACCCATATGCGCTGAGGGCGCACGCGATCCGCGATGCGGGCCTCGGGGGAGGACGCCGCCGCCGCATCGGTGTTGGGCCTTTTTCCGGTCGCTTTAGGCCTGCCTCGTCCAGTGAGCTCACGTGGCGGCGCTTCACGGGGGTGCAATTGCACGCTCGAATCAACGGTCTCCTTGGGTGCAGTAACTGCGCGCCTGGGATGAGGCCGCAGCGGAACCGATCGATGCTATGCCCGCCGTCACGGCGCACCAAGGATCTCAAGGACTATCAATGGCTTGCCTACTTTTTCGCCACGCTTTGCGCAGAACGCCCTCCGTACTCCTCGGGTTGATCGCAGCGGTCGCAGCGCTCAGCGCCGCGCCGCTGTCGACGGCCCGCGCCGAGAACGCCGTGGCAGTTCCTGCGCCCCTGATCGATGCTCAGAAAACCGCCGGTGCGCCGCAAACGGCCGTGCTCGCCGGGGGCTGCTTCTGGGGCGTGCAGGGCGTGTTCGAGCACCTGACCGGCGTGCGGCGGGTCGTCGCCGGCTATTCCGGGGGCGCACGCACCACCGCGCACTATGAGCTCGTCGGCACCGGGGGCACCGGCCACGCTGAGTCGGTCGAGATCCTGTACGACCCGCAGCTCGTGTCGTACGGGGAGATACTGCAGGTCTTCTTCTCCGTCGCCCACGACCCGACGCAGCTGAATCGGCAGGGACCGGACTCCGGCTCCCAGTATCGATCGGTGATTTTCTACGCCGATGCGACCCAGCAAAGGATCGCCACGCAGTACATTGCGCAGCTGAACAAGGCGGGCGTATTCCGCGCACCGATCGCGACGCGCGTCGATCCGTTTCAGGGCTTCTACGCGGCCGAGGACTATCACCAGGATTTCCTGCTGCACAATCCGGGCAACCCCTATATCGTGTTCAACGACCTGCCCAAGATTCAGAATTTCCAGAAGCTCCTGCCGGCGCTCTACAACGGCAAACCGGCCACGCTCGCGGCGCGCTAGCGCCGCGCGCCCACAAGACAACCGATGTTACTCGCGCTGCTTGCGTTCCTGGGTGGGGCACTGACCATCATCAGCCCCTGCATCCTGCCGGTACTGCCCTTCGTCTTCGCGCGTGGGGATCGCTCATTCGCGCGCGGTACGTTGCCGCTGCTGGCGGGGATGGCCGTGACGTTCGCGGTGCTGGCGACGCTGGCGGCCGTCGGCGGCGCGTGGGCGGTCCGCGTGAACGCCTACGGCCGCGGATTCGCGCTCGTGCTGCTCGCGGCGTTCGGCCTCGCCCTGCTGTCCAAGCGCGTGGCGGACTTCATCGCCGCGCCCTTTGTGTCGCTCGGTAACCGCTTGATTGCCACCGCCGGAGCCACGGACAGCGTGCTGCCCTCGGCTGTGTTGGGCGTGGCCACGGGATTTCTATGGGCACCGTGCGCCGGGCCTATCCTCGGATTGATTCTGACCGGCGCCGCGCTCAGTGGACCGAGTCCTCGCACCAGCCTTTTGCTCTTGGCGTACGCCCTGGGCGCGATGAGCTCGCTCGCACTCGCAACGCTGGCGGGCGCGCGCCTCTTCCGGGCCGTCCGGTCATCGCTCGGGGCCGCCGACTGGTTGCGCCGCGGTCTGGGCGTTGCGGTGCTGGTGGCGGTGCTCGCGATCGCCGCGGGCTGGGACACCGGCCTGCTGACGCGTCTGTCGTATGCGAGCACCAACCGCGTGGAGCAATCGCTGCTCGATGCCGTTCATCCGTCCAGGGCTGCCGTGGACCCTGGCGCTCCCGTTACGGGCCACACAAACGCAACGGTGATCGGAATGATCACCGGCGGCGTGACCGAGGCGACTTCCGCGCCGCCGGTCGAGGGGCGGCTGCCCTCCCTGGGCGGAGCCGTCACGTGGCTCAATTCGCCTCCGCTTTCGCCGGAGAGTCTGCGCGGCAGGGTCGTGCTGATCGACTTCTGGACCTACTCCTGCATCAACTGCCTGCGTACGCTGCCCTACCTCAAGGCCTGGTACGAGCGCTACAAGGAGCGCGGATTCGTCATCATCGGGGTACACGCGCCGGAGTTTGCCTTCGAGAAGGACGAGGCGAACGTACGCCGGGCCGTAACGGAGCTCGGCGTCAGCTACCCGGTGGCGATCGATAACAACTACGCGATCTGGCGCGCGTTCAACAACGACTACTGGCCGGCTCACTATTTCATCGACGCCGCGGGACGGATCCGCGGGCATCACTTCGGGGAAGGCTCCTATGAGGAGTCCGAGCGGCTCATCCGCACGCTGCTCGATGAATCCGGCGCACAGGCGCTGCCGAGCATGGTCGGCGCGCAGGCGGCCCAGGGAATTGAAGTGGCGTCCGACGAGCGCGACGTGGCTTCGCCGGAAACGTACGTGGGCTACGAACGTGCCCGGAACTTCAGCTCGCCCGTTGCGGTGCAGCGCGACCAGAAGGCCTCGTACGCGCTGCCGTCTGCCCTGCAGCTGAATCAGTGGTCGCTTGGCGGGCTCTGGGTCGTGGGTCCGGAGTTCGCGCGGGCCGAGGCCGCGGGGACCAAAATCGCCTTTCGGTTTCACGCGCGCGATCTGCATCTGGTGCTCGCGCCCGGGCGTGACGGCAAGCCGGTGCACTTCAGGGTCACGCTCGATGATCATGAGCCGCGTGTGGATCACGGCGCCGACGTCGACGGGCAGGGCGCAGGCGTAGTGCGCGAGCAACGGCTGTATCAGCTGATCCGGCAGTCCGGCGCGGTCGAGGACCACACGTTCACCATCGAATTTCTCGATGCGGGCGTGAACGCCTATTCCTTCACTTTCGGATGACGGTCTGCGAGGCACTTGCCATGGACGACAGTTACAGCTCAGCACGACACACGGCCGGCTCCATCACGCACTCGCGGCGCAGATTTCTGACGCGCGGCCTTGCGGCGGTCGCCGTGCTCGCCGGCACCCGCGGGCTCGGTGCAGCGCCGCCATCGTCGGCACCCCAGCGCAGCGGCGTGGTGACCATCGAGAACTTCTCGGGCGCCGGCGTTTCGCAGGGCACGGTGGAGGTCGCGCGCCTCGTGAAGAGCGACGAGGAATGGCGTCAGCTGCTCTCGCCGTCAGCCTTTCATGTGACGCGGCAGTCGGGCACCGAATTTCCGTTTTCAGGCGAGTACGACAAGAGCTACGAGAACGGCCTGTACCGCTGCATCTGCTGCGACACTGCGCTGTTCGATTCGCGGACGAAATTCGACTCCCATACTGGTTGGCCGAGCTTCTGGCAGGCGATCTCGCGCTTCAACGTCGCCGAGGCCTCGGGCAGTCGCATGGCCATGACCGGGGTTCCGGTTGCCTGCCGGCGCTGCGAGGCGCATCTCGGCCACGTGTTCGACGACGGGCCGCCCCCCACCGGGCTGCGCTACTGCATAAACTCCGTGTCGCTCAAGTTTGTGCGTCGGGCCTAGCCGCCACTTCGGCAGCGCGCGGGCATCGTGACGCGTTCTTAGGTATCTTCTCGCCATGAGATCCATGGGACGCCGGGCGGAGGGCGCGCGCCTTGAACGCCTCAAGGCCTCGCCACGCTGGGCGGGGGACGGCTTCCGCAATCTGCATCCGATTCTTCCGGGATTGCGCGACGCAGGCGTGCCGATGCCGACACTCACGGAGTTTCTGTGCGGTGGCGAGCGGCGCGTGCCGCGCGCTGCGCTGCCGGCACTGAGTCCCCTGCAGACGTGGACGCAGGCACCGGGCAGCGGGCTGCGCGTGACCTGGCTCGGGCATTCCACCGTACTCATCGAGATCGACGGGTACCGGGTGCTGACCGACCCGGTCTGGGGTCCGCGCGCTTCGCCGTCGCGCATCGCGGGCCCTAAGCGCTTTCAGCCGGTTCCCGTCGCCGTGCACGCGCTGCCGGCGCTGGATCTCGTGGTCATCTCGCATGACCACTACGATCACCTGGACTACCCGACCATACGCGCGCTGCGCAAACGCGACGTCCCGTTCGTCACCTCACTCGGCGTCGGCGCGCACCTGCAGGCGTGGGGCGTGCCACCACAGAGCATCCACGAGCTCGACTGGTGGGAGAGTTACCGGCTGCCGCGCGGCGAGCTGGCAGTCACCGCAACGCCTTCCCAGCACTTCTCCGGGCGTGGCTTCCGGAGCCGCAACACGACGCTCTGGTCCTCCATGGTCATCCGCACCCCGCGACATGCGGTCTTCTTCAGTGGTGATACCGGGCTGACCACGGAATACCAGGCGATCCGCGAGCGCCTGGGGCCGTTTGACCTGGTCATGCTCGAGGTCGGGGCCTTCCACCCATCCTGGGGGGACATGCACCTGGGCCCCGACAATGCGCTCAAGGCGCACGCCCTGATCGGCGGCGGACCCTTCTTGCCGATCCACTGGGGCACCTTCAGTCTGGCGATGCACGCCTGGGATCAACCGGCAGAGGTTCTCTATGCGCGCGCTCCCGCACTGGACGTGCCCCTGCTGATGCCGCGACTCGGCGAGCCGATCGAGCCGGCGCACGGACTGGCGCCCAAGCCCTGGTGGCGTGCCGTCGACGGATCGGCGCGCGGGCGGCGGGTCCCGCCGCCGCCGGAGCTGCCGACGCTGCCCAAATCGGTGCACTTCCCGCTCGACTAGGGCTCCGCGGGCGGGCGCACGAGCTCTTCGATCGACGCTTCATCGAGGCCCTCCTGACGCAGCGCGGCAGCGACTGCGGCACGTTCGTCCTGCGGACGGTGCTGGCTCGCCTTGAATTTTCCCTGCAGGCGCGTCACGGCGATCTCGAAGGGAATGATCCGCCGCAGCATCGAGTCGAGATACTCGCGCGGCGCATCCGTGACCGCCCACGGGTCGCGGCGTGCAGCCTCCTGGTGCTCGGTGAGGTGGCGCACCTTGACGAGGGCCTCCTCAGGACTTTCGAAGAACCGTATCGCGCCGTGCGCATGCACCACCGAGTAGTTCCAGGTCGGCACGACCTTGCCATCCACCTGTTTGGCGGGATACCAGGTCGGGGTGAGGTAGTGCGTCGAGCCCATAAAGATGACCAACACGGGCGCCCCGGCGGGGAGGTTCTTCCATATCGGGTTCGCCTTGGCGACGTGGCCCTCCAGAATTCCGGGCGTGTCACCGCTTGCGCGCCAGAGCATGGGAACGTGGTTAGCGATCAGGCCCTCGCTCGTCGTCGCGACTAGCGTTCCAAGCGGATGACGTGCGATAAAGGCGCGCAGGACCTGCGGTCGATCCTCGCGGAACTGACTGGGTAAGTACATCCGCTGATCCTTTCGGCGGCACTGGCCCTGCGCACCCTGTACCAAGGCTCGTGACGCGTCAACGCTGGCGCCGGGGGCGGCGCAGGCACTCATGCGGCAGATCGCCCGGCCCGCGGTCGGTGTTCAGGTAACGTTTGGGGAAAAAATGCCGAGAAAGTATCGAGCTGACCGGGGTTTGGCGCTGCTGCTGGCGGTGGCTTGTGCCACGTTGGTCCAGGCCGCACCCGCCACGCCACCGCCCACCGTCCGAAACGCGTCCCATGGTACCGGGCCCTCCTTTGCGGTCAGTTTCCCGGCGCAGCGGAGCCATGAAGCGCTGGATGGTCGCCTGATCCTGTTGCTGAGCCGCGATTTTGCGCGCGAGCCCCGCGAACACGTCAGTCCGGATGAACCGCTGTCGAGCCCGTATATCTTCGGCCTGAACGTCGAGGCGCTGGCGGCGGGACAAGCCGTGGTGCTCGATGATCGCGCCTTCGGATGGCCCGCACGGAAGCTCTCCGAGGTGCCACCGGGTGAGTATTTCGTGCAGGCGGTCTTGAACCGCTACGAGACGTACCGGCTCGCCGATGGTCGCGTGCTCAAGCTGCCGCCGGACAAGGGTGAGGGCCAGCAGTGGGCCACCAAGCCGGGCAACCTGTACTCCACTCCGCTGCGCGTGCGCGTGGACCGGGCGCATCGCGGCACGGTCGCCTTGAGCCTCGCCCAGGAGATCGGGCCCATCGCCCCGAAGGCTGACACCGAGTTCGTGCGGCACATCCGCATCCGCAGCGAGCTGCTGTCGAAGTTCTGGGGCCGTGACGTGTTTCTCGGGGCCCACGTGCTGGTGCCGAAGGACTTCGACAAGCACCCCGAAGCGCACTTTCCGCTGATGGTTTTTCACGGGCACTACCCGGAGGACATCTCGGAATTTCGTACCACGCCACCGGATGCTGACCTGAAGCCGGACTATTCGCAGCGTTTTCACCTGGCCGGCTATAACCGCATTCAGCAGCAGGAAGCCTATGCGTTCTACCAGAAGTGGGTTTCGGCGGATTTCCCGCGCTTCCTCGTCGTCGAAATCGAACATGCGAACCCGTACTACGACGACAGCTATGCAGTCAATTCAGCCAACCTCGGACCCTACGGGGATGCGATCAACAAGGAGTTGATTCCCGAGATCGAGCGGCGCTTCCGCGGCATCGGCGCGGGCTGGGCGCGCTTTACCTACGGGGGCTCGACCGGGGGCTGGGAGGCACTGGCGACGCAGGTTTTCTATCCCGACATGTACAACGGCGCCTTTGCCGCCTGCCCGGATCCGATCGACTTTCGCGCGTATACGCTCATAAACATCTACGAGGATACCAACGCCTACGTGCTACAGGGCGAGGCGGTCACGGTCGAGCGTCCCGCAATTCGCAATTATCTCGGTGAGGTCTTTGCCACGCAGCGCGATTCCAACTACATGGAGCTCGCCCAGGGGGATCGTGGCCGCTCCGGTGGTCAGTACGACATCTGGGCCGCGGTCTTCGGGCCTGCCGGAGCTGATGGCTATCCGCGGCAGGTATTTGACAAGCTCACGGGGGTCATCGACCGCGACGTGGCCGCCTATTGGAAGGAGCACTTCGACCTTTCACACATCATCGAGCGCGACTGGAAAACACTCGCGCCGCAACTGCAGGGCAAGATCCACATTTACGTGGGCAGCGGCGACAGCTTTTATCTCACCGATTCGGTTTATTTTGCCCAGGAGCGCCTCGAGGCCCTGCAGCCGCCGTACGAGGGCACCGTCGCATACGGGGATCGGGCCGAGCATTGCTGGAACGGAGACCCGAAGCTGCCCAACGCCTACTCGCGTCTGCATTACAACTTCCAGTATCTGCCCATCATCCTCAGGCGCATCGCCACCTCGGCACCCGCCGGGGCGGACCTGCGCAGCTGGCGCTACTAGCCAAGTGCTCGGGCCCCGCGGATGCACCCCGGGGCCCGATTGCTTAGATCAGCCGGCGGTTGCGTCGGCAGGCTCTTACACCTTCGCAGTAATCCGCGGTCCGCATGCACGTAGGATCGCAGCCACCGGTGCGCGCCGAAGGGATGGGGCCAAACGTGAAGGCAGTGATGCCGCTGGCAACTGCCGGTGAAGGAGACCAAGCTTCCTGCGATTGCCTGATTGACACACGATCCTCACATGCAGGTGCATCATCCACTCGTAGATTCGTGGCGGCTGCTGAAGTGTGCGGTGGTGCACTGGATCGAGGACGACGCTGCCACCGCCGGCGCTGCGCTGGCCTTTTACTGTGCGTTCTCGCTCGCGCCCCTGCTGGTTCTCCTGCTCGCGGTCGTCGGAGAGGTGCTCGGTGGTGTCGCGGCGCAACGCCAGCTAGCCGAGCAGCTTACCTCGCTCTTCGGACCGAGCACCGCGCGTGCATTGCTGAGTGCCGTAACGCGGGCACATCAGGCCCGCGGGGTCTGGGCCACGGTCATCAGTGTCATCGCGCTGGCAATCGGCGCGACGAGTGTGCTCGCGGCGTTGCGCGCCGCGCTGGAGCGGATCTGGCAAACACGCCGCACGGTCGGTTATGGCATCGTGGCGTGGCTGCGCACGCGCCTGCTGTCATTCGGTGCCGTGCTGGCACTCGGATTTCTGCTGCTGGTCTCGCTCACGGTTTCCACCGCGCTCGCGACAGCCAGCGATGTGCTGGCGCAACGTTATACGCTCGTCGTGCCGCTGCTGAGCACCCTTGATGTGCTGGTCTCCCTGGCGCTCGTGGCGGGGTTCTTCTCCCTGCTGTATGCGCTGCTGCCGGCCAAACGGCTCAAGTGGTCCGCTGTCATCGGCGGGGGCTTGCTGACCGCGGTGCTCTTTGACCTGGGACGCCGCGGCATTGGTGCCTATCTGGCGCATTCCACGGAAGCGTCGGCTTACGGCGCCGCGGCGTCGTTCGCGGCGCTGCTCCTTTGGATGTATTACAGCGCGCAGATATTCCTGTTTGGCGCGCAGTTCACGGCCTGCCTCGGTGGCTTGCGCGCCGGGGTGCCGAGCAACCACCGCGCGAGCGGCACCGCCGGAAGCTAGCGCGTGGAGCTGCTGTGGCGCTTCCTGATCGGCGGCACAGTGGTCAGCATCTTTGCGCTGCTCGCCGACGTGGTTCGGCCGAAGCGCCTCGCAGGGCTCTTTGGCGCCGCCCCTTCGGTGGCGCTTGCCACCCTGGCGCTGGCGCTGTGGCAGGGGGAAGGTGAGCAGGTGGCGATCGAGGCGCGCTCGATGGTGCTGGCGGCATTGGCGTTCGTGGCTTACGCCTTCACCGTAGAACGCTTGCTGATTGGCGGACGCCGCTCCGCGCTGGCGGTGTCTCTGGCGGCCCTGGCGTTGTGGTCGCTCATTGCGCTCGCGATGTTTCTGGCGCTAAGAGCGTGGCCGGCATGATTGCGTCGGTCAGCCTGGACAAGCTCAAGCAGGCGCACTGGTACGAGTTTGTCGTGCGGTTCATCTTAGGCGGACTCGTCACCGCGACGACTGCGCTGATCCTGAAACATTGGGGCCCGATCGCCGGTGGGCTGTTCCTTGCCTTTCCGGTCATCTTTCCGGCGAGCGTCTCCCTGATAGAGGCGCACGAAACGGAAAAAAAGCGCCGCGCGGGCATCCGTTGCCGCCGGCGCGGGCGCAAGGCGGCGGCCGTCGATGCGGCGGGGGCGGTGCTGGGCGCCTGGGCGCTCGCGTGCTTCGCCCTCGTCATGCGGCTTGTTACTTGGTATTCCTCCGCCTGGATCTTACTGGCCGCGGCGCTGACCTGGGCTACCGTAGCGGTCGCGCTATGGTGGACGCGTTGGAAGCATCTTCCGGAGCGCTGGCTGTCGCACTGAACTGCCTGGATGGTCAGATCAGATCCCGAAGCAGCTCGAGCGGATTTGCCGATACCAGAGCGTCGCCTCGCGGGCCGCTACCGTGGAGGGCGCCGACCCGGCTGCGCTCGCCGTGGGGGCTGCGCGGATCTCATCCTCCTGCAGCGAATACTGTGCCGCGGATCGCCAGCGCGACGCTCGGGGCGAGCAGGCTGTAACAGACCGTGCTCAGTTCCGTCGGCGTCGGCTGGCGCCCACCAAGCGCAGTCACGATCGCGGCGGCACACTGCCGCGCCTGACTCGAGGCGGCCGAGGCGGCCTTGGGCATGGCCCCGGCGATGCAGGCGTCACCGATCACGTACACGTGCTCGATGAGCTGCGATTCGAAGGTGGCGGCCTTGACCGGACACCAGCCGTGGCCCGAGGACAGGCCGCCGGTGAGCGCCAGCATACCCGGGGCCTGCGGCGGGATGACATTCGCCACCGAGACCCGGTGCGCGCCGCTGGCGCTGTAGAGCGTGCGCTCTGGCGCTGCGACCCGTGTGATCAGGCCGCCCTCGCTCGGGGGTATCCATTCAATCATTCCCGGGTACCTCTGCGCCCATGCGGCCGTGAACGCGTCCTGCCGGGGGAAGTGGTTGTTGGCATCGAAGATCAGCACTTTGCAGCGCTTGCGATGCTGCTGCAGCCACCAGGCCATGAGGCTTGCCCGCTCATAGGGACCGGGCGGGCAGCGCATGAGACCTTCCGGTACGCTGATCGCCACGGTCGCGCCGTCGGGAGCCGAACGCAGGCAGGCGGCCAATGTGGCAGTCTGTGTGCCGGCAAGCCACGCGTGGGGCATCAGCCGTGACGCTGCTTCGTCGTAGCCTTCCGGCTGGTCGTAGAGCAGGCGAATGCCTGGTGCGACCACCAGGCGTTCGTATTCGAGCCGCCTGCCACTGGTGAGCCGCACGCTGCGGCGGATCGGGTCAAATGCGCTGACCTCATCCTGCTGGAAGTCAACGCCGGCGGCGCGCAGGCCGGCGCGCGTCACAGTCAGGGACTGCAGAGTGCGCGTGCCCACGATCGCCTCGTTGCTCATGGGGCACGTGGTGTACGTGAGGACCGGGTCGATGAGCGTCACATGAATCCCCGGATCCAGGCGTCGCAGCTGCAGCGCGCAGCACGCGCCGGCGAAACCACCGCCGGCAATGACGACGCGTGGCTTGGTTGCGTGGTTGCGGCCACCGACGGCGCCCGCCACTGCCAGCGCTCCGGCGCCGCTGAACAGCCGGCGGCGCGTCATTCCCACTCGAGCTCCTGATAGGCACGTGCAACGTTGTGCGGCTGGGTTTCATCCCAGAGCAGCCAGTGTCCCTGGGCGGCAGGCGGGCTCAGGTCCCGGATCGCCTCCTGCAGCGGTCTGCCCTGGGCGATCTCCCGGCGTACGCCGGTGAGCAGTGCGTTGAGGTAGTCGCGCTGCGCCGCCACGGCGGGTTGCAGCTCCGACCCGGCAGGCCCGTGTCCCGGGACCACGTGCGCGACCCTGGCTGAGGCGAGTGCGTCGAGCACCTTCAGCCAACCGAGGATGCTGCCATCCAGGGCGGGGGTCCGCTGCACAAACACCAGGTCCCCGGTAAAGAGAGTGCGGCTCGCCGAGTCGTAGACGGACACGTCGCAGTCGGTGTGCGCCGTGGGCCACGCGCGCACCGTCAGGCGCCGTCCCCCGAGCTCGAGCACCGCGTCCGCGTCCAGCGCAACGGTGCGCCGGGGAGCAATGATCTGCGCCTCGGTCGGCGGATCCTGGAGATCGGCACCATAGGTTTTCACGAAGAAGTCGCGGCTGCGGTCCAGGGCTGCCGCAAGCCCGGCGTGTCCGACGAATTGCGGCTGGTCGGCGCTGAACGCCACGTTCCCGAGCACGTGATCAACATGTACGTGCGTATTGATCACGTAGCAGATCGGCCGCGCGCTGTGCTGCTTCACCGCGTCGCGCAGTGCCGCGCCGATGCGGACTGAACCTCCCGTATCGATGACGGCGACGCATCGGCTGCCCACCACGAAGCTGAGGTTGGCAATGTCATCGTGCCCTGGAGCATCCAGCGGCAGCGCCTTCCCCGGATGGACAAAGACGCCCGCGGCGATCTCGTGGACCTCAAAGGAGTCGGGGCTTGCCGTGAGCGGCGGCGCGAGCAGGATCGCACACAGCCACACACACGCCATCGGCCAGCCCCGGCCTGCCGGGGGCCCGTGCTGCATATTCGCCGCCGGCGTCAGGCGTCCTTGCGTTGCGGGCGCACTAGCGGCTGCCGGCACTCATGCTCCCGCCGGTCCACGTGGCGGTGAAAAGTTGCTGCGAGGGTATGTCGGTCGCTTCGAATGTCAGGGGTGTCCCGAGCGCACGGCTGCTCGTGATCCGCAGCGTCGGGTTCTCGCTGATCGAGATTCCCGTGTCGGCCTCCAGCAGCGTTGCACCGGCTGCCAGCAGGCGGATATGGGAGATGAAGTGCGGAGGGATCGGATCTCCGGTGCGCGGATCGATCTGAAAGCCGGAGTTGTTCGGGTGCCTGACGCTCACCTGTACCGCGCGCCCGTCATCGGAAGCATGAAAGCGGATCTGTCCGAGTGTGCCCGCCGCTGCAGCATTCGGCGGGGACGAGCAGCCGCCGCTGGCGTTGACCCAGGCGCTGCGCATCTCGAGGCGTCCGTCCTGCGTTTCTGCGATGGCGCGTACTGACGTGAAGCGGTCGATCCGCACCCGCAGATCGATTTCATCGAGCGGCACGCCCGCTGTCAGCGTCATGGTCGCGACCAGTGGCGAGGGGTTGTTGTCAATGATCACCCGCAACTGGCGCACGTGCCCGCTCAGCTCATTGCCGAATCGAACCACGACGGGCGTGGCGGCCGGATCCGGGGTACTCGCGGGTGCCTCGATGCTCAGCTGATCTCCGCTTTCGCCGATCGTGCGTGTTCCATACAGCTGCGAGCGCATGTTTTGCCACGCACCGCTGGCAGGCGCCTGGGTGTCCGCGCCAGCCAGCGCGGGAAGCCCCAACAGGGCGAGCAGGGCCGCTGCGTGAGCTGGCGCAGGGCGCCGCCGGGCGGGGACGCGGGGTTCACGAACTGACATGTATGCCCCTATTGCCTTGAGCGGTGCTCAACCGGCGCTTCCGCGGCCTCTGGGGAGGGTGATTCGTAAGTTGCACATACAGCATACGAGCAGCGCCGGAGCCGGGCAACGCGGCACTCCACTCCCTGATGCGTACGCTCCTCCATTCGAGAGAGGCGCGAGGCCGTAGACCTGCGCGATGCTTACCCCTGCAGCCGGCGCGCGCGCGGCGTGCACCAGGCACAGGAAGGGGGATCCGGGAGCAGGGGTATGGCGTACGTGATCGGCATATTGGTTGCCGCGGCAGTCTTGGTGGGCAGCGCTGCCGCCGTGCTCGTGGCCATTGCGAGGGTGGAAGAGATACTGCCGCCACCCGCGAATCCTGATCCGGGTAAGCCCGCGACTCCGCCACGCAGGGCCTTTCATCCGTTTCCCAGGGGCCGCCAGACCCAGTAGCCCGTCGCCCGCGCCGCAGCTGAGCGCATACCGGCGGATTTCAACCCGAGCCGTAAATGCAGGGTCGGACCTCGATCCGCGTAATATCCGCGGGGCATCGAAATCGAAGGAGAAATGCGGATGCTGGGGTTCGAGGTCACCGGCGAGATCGCCGTTCTTACGCTCCAGAATCCTCCCGTCAACGGCCTGGGCCTGGAGTTGCGGCGCCGCATCGTGGAGGCGCTCGAGCGGGCCGAGGACAGCCCGACCATCGGGGCCGTGGTCATCATCGGCTCAGGCAAGGGCTTCTCGGGCGGCGCCGATATCCGCGAATTCGGCACGCCCAAGGCCCTGGCTGCGCCGCACCTTCTTAGCGTCCTGCGCATCGTCGAGGAGTGCACCAAGCCGGTCGTGGCGGCCATCGGCGGCATTTGCATGGGCGGGGGCTTCGAGCTGACGCTCGCCTGTCACTATCGCGTTGCCGCCGCGGACGCGCAGCTCGGGCTGCCCGAGGTCAAACTTGGGCTGCTGCCCGGCGCCGGCGGCACGCAGCGCCTGCCGCGTGCGATCGGCGTCGAGCGCGCCCTCAACATGATCGTCTCGGGCAAGCCGGTGCGTGCCGAGGAGTTACGCGACACGGCACTCTTGGATGGCGTGGTTGCGGCGGACCAGGACCTGCACGCGGCCGCCGTGGAGTTCGCCCGTGCTCTGGTTGCCGGCGGTCGCGGCCCGAAGCGGCTACGGGACCTGCCGCTCAGCCTGCCGGAAGCCGAGGCTTACCTGCAGTTCGCCCACACGGCGGTGACGGCTGCGGCGGGGCCGTATCCGGCCCCGCCGGCGTGCGTGCAGGCAGTGCTGGCCGCGGCCAAGGGACCGTTCGAGGCGGGCTTGAAGCGTGAGCGCGAGCTGTTCGTAGCCCTCATGGCTTCGCCGGAATCGGCGGCGCTGCGACATGTCTTCCAGGCCGAGCGCGCTGCCGCGCGCATCGCGGGAGTCCCGGAGCACACCGCCGGCCGGGCGGTGAACAAGGTCGGCGTCATCGGGGCCGGCACCATGGGTGGCGGCATCACCATGGCCCTCATCAATGCCGGCCTGCCGGTGGTACTGCTGGAGAGCAGCCAGGAAGCCCTCGAGCGTGGGCTGGCCACCATACGCAGGAATTACCAGGGGGCGCTGCGTAAAGGCACGCTGACGCAGGCAGCGCTGGAAAAGCGCCTCGCACTCATCACGGCGAGCCTGGAGTATGAGCCGCTGCGCGAGGTGGATCTGACCATCGAGGCGGTATTCGAGGACCTGGAAGTGAAGCGGCAGGTGTTCCTGAAACTGGACGCCGTAGCGCGTCCGGGTGCAATTCTCGCCTCGAACACCTCGGCGCTGAACCTCAACACCATCGCGGCCTTCACCCGGCGGCCGCAGGACGTTATTGGGCTGCATTTCTTCAGTCCCGCCAACATCATGCGCCTGCTGGAAATCGTGCGCGGTGCGGCGACCGCGCACGATGTGCTGGTGAGCGCCATGGCGCTTGCCAAGCGCATCAAGAAGATCGCTGTGGTGGCCGGGGTCTGCGACGGCTTTATCGGAAACCGCATGATCGCCGGGTACGCGCAGGCGGCACACGACCTGCTGCTCGCCGGCGCCTCCGCGGCACAGATTGACCAGGCGCTCGAGAAATTCGGCATGGCCATGGGACCGTTCCGCATGAATGATCTCGCCGGCCTGGATGTCGGCTATCTGTGGCGCACGCGCCTGCAGGCGGAATCTCCGCACAAGGACCTTTCCAACGTGGCG
The DNA here is from genome assembly GCA_963727305.1 of uncultured Pseudomonadota bacterium. Classification (GTDB taxonomy): domain Bacteria; phylum Pseudomonadota; class Gammaproteobacteria; order Steroidobacterales; family Steroidobacteraceae; genus 13-2-20CM-66-19. Next base: position 414,803 of record CAVSFM010000016.1, on the reverse strand, counting down.
GATCTGCTGGTGGCCGCGGGTCACTATGGCCAGAAGACCGGCGCCGGCTGGTATCGCTATGCCGCCGGCTCACGCGCGCCGCTGCCGAATCCGGAAGCTCAGGCGTTCGTCGCTCGCTTCCGCAGCGAGCGGCACATCATCCCGCGCGAAGTGAGCGACGCGGAGATCGTGCAGCGCTGCATTTATGCGCTGGTAAATGAGGGTGCGCGCATTGTGGAGGAGGGCATTGCGCAACGCAGCTCGGACATCGACATCGTGTATCTCAACGGCTATGGATTTCCCGCCTATCGGGGCGGCCCGATGTTCTATGCCGATCAGCTCGGGCTCAATGAGGTGGTGCGCGACCTCAAGCGCATCGCGCGTACTGCCGGCGCCGCAGCCGATTTCTGGGAGCCGGCGGCGCTGCTTCGGCAGCTGGCCGGCGAGGGCAAGGCCTTGAGCCAGAACACGGGGGCCGCAACGTGACCGAGGCTGTCATCGTCTCCACCGCGCGCACCGGCCTGGCCAAGAGCTGGAAGGGCGCACTCAACATGACCTATGGCGCGACGCTCGGTGCGCATGCGGTGCGCCATGCCGTGGCACGCGCACGGCTCGACCCGGCCGAGGTCGAGGACGTCATCATGGGATCGACGTTCGGCGAGGGCACGACCGGAGGCAACATCGCGCGGGCGATCGCGCTGCGCGCCGGGTTGCCGGTCACGACCGCCGGGCTGAGCATCAACCGCTTCTGCAGTTCGGGGCTGCAGTCGATCGCCATCGCCGCGCAGCGCATCATGACCGAGGGCGCCACCGCATTCGTCGCCGGAGGCCTGGAGAGCATCTCCTGCGTCCAGAATGACGCCAATACGCGCATGCTGACCGATCCGTGGATTCTCGAGCACAAGCCCGCGCTCTACTGGACGATGCTGCAGACGGCGGAGAATCTGGCCGAGCGCTACCGCATATCCAGGGAGGCGCAGGACGAGTACGGAGTGCGCAGCCAGTTGCGCGCCGCGGCCGCGCAGGCCGCCGGCAGATTCCGGGACGAAATCGTTCCGATGACAACCACGATGGGCGTGGCAGATCCTGCCGCGGGCACGCTCCAGACCCGCGAGATCACGCTTGATCGCGACGAAGGCATCCGCGCGGATACCAATCTTGAGGCTGTGAGCAAGATTCGCCCCGCACTGCCTGGCGGCGTCATCACGGCCGGCAACGCCAGCCAGTTCTCCGACGGCAGCAGCGCCTGTGTGGTGATGAGTGCCAGACTCGCCGAGCAGCGTGGCCTGCAGCCGCTCGGCATCTTCCGCGGCTTCGCGGTTGCCGGGTGCGAACCGGACGAGATGGGCGTCGGCCCGGTCCACGCCGTTCCCAGGCTGCTCGCACGCACCGGCTATAAGGTTTCCGACATCGGCTTATGGGAGCTCAACGAGGCCTTTGCCTGCCAGGTGATCTACTGCCGTGACAAGCTGGGCATTCCCGATGAACTGTTGAACGTAAACGGCGGAGCGATCGCGGTCGGACACCCGTACGGAGTGAGCGGGTCGCGGCTTACCGGGCATGCCCTCATCGAAGGTAAGCGCCGCGGCGTGCGCCTGGTGGTTGTTACCATGTGCGTCGGTGGCGGCCAGGGTGCAGCGGGGCTGTTTGAGATCGCCTGACGAGCACTAAAGAGAGTCTCCCGGATTATGCACGAGCAACCACCAACGCTTCGTTCCGACCTGACCGCCTAGCGGATCGCACTCACGGCGACCTCCATCCACCAATACATCCATGGACCTGAGTTACACACCGCAAGAAGAGGCCTTTCGCGCCGAGGTCCGTGCCTTCCTGGATGCTGAGGTACCGGCGCAGGTGCGCGCCAAGGTGCGCCTCGGTCGCCGGCTGCACAAGGACGACATGGTCGGCTGGCAGAAGATCCTGCATCGACGCGGTTGGGGCGCCGGGATGTGGCCCACGCGTTTCGGCGGCGCCGGCTGGAGCGTAGTACAACAGTACATATTCGAGGAAGAGAGCACGGCAGCGAATGCGCCGCCGCAGATCCCGTTCTCGCTGCGCATGGTCGCGCCTGTCATCATGACCTTTGGGAACGTCGCGCAACAGCAGCACTTCCTGCCGCGGATCATCGCCGGCGAGGACTGGTGGTGTCAGGGCTACTCCGAACCAGGCTCGGGGTCGGATCTTGCCTCCTTGCATACGAGCGCGGTGCGTGCCGGCGATCACTACATCGTGAATGGTCAGAAGACCTGGAATACCCTCGGTCACTACGCCGATTGGATCTTTTGCCTCGTGCGCACCAGCAGTGAGGGGCGGCCGCAGCACGGCATCTCGTTCCTGCTCATCGACATGAAGACCCCGGGCATCAGCGTGCGGCCAATCATTACCGTGGAGGGCGAGCACGAGATCAACGACATATTCTTCGAGAATGTGCGCGTGCCGGTCGCAAATCTCGTCGGCGAAGAGAATCAGGGCTGGACCTACGCCAAGTTCTTGCTGAACCACGAGCGCACCAACAATGCCGGCATTGGCAATTGCAAGCGTGCGCTCGCGCAGCTGAAGGTGATCGCGGCCGACCGCCGCGTAAACGGTCGCCCCCTGCTCGCGGATGCACGCTTCCGGGACCGCATCGCGCGGGTGGAACTCGAACTCATGGCATTGGAGATCACGAACCTGAGGGTGCTGTCGGCATTCGCGCGCGACAATCGGCCACCGGGGGCGGAGGTCTCGGTGCTTAAGATCAAGGGCTCGGAGATCATCCAGCAGCTTGCCGAGCTCAAGATGCACGCACTCGGCCCTGATGCGCTGCCGTACCTGCGGGAAGGGCTTGAGCCGCAATGGCTGGCGGCACCACTTCTGGCCACACACTACCCTGCGTATGCGCCGCCGCTTGTCGGTCAGTACTTCAATCAGCGCAAGACCAGCATCTACGCCGGCTCGAACGAGATCCAGAAGAACATCATCGCCAAGATAATTCTCGGCCTTTGACCGCAACTGCCATGGACTTTCGCTATAACGAAGAACAACTCGCGCTGCAGGCAACACTGCGCCGCTTCATCGCCCGCGATTACAGCTTCGAGCGGCGCCGCGAGTTCGCGCGCTCCCCGTTGGGTTATTCAGCCGAGGCGTGGGCGCAGTACGCGGATCTCGGGCTGCTGGCATTGCCGCTGCCCGCACAATTCGGTGGACTCGACGGCAATGGCACCGATGTCATGGCGGTCATGGAAGAGGTTGGCGCAGGCCTGCTGCTCGAGCCGTACGTCAGCACGGTCGTGCTGTGCGGCGGACTGATCCGGCACTACGGTTCGCAGGCGCAGCGTGAAGCGCTGCTGCCCCGGATTGCGGCCGGTAAGGCGCAGCTGGCATTTGCGTCCCTCGAGGCGGCCGGCCGCTACGAATTGTCGTACGTCGCCTCTCAGGCGGAGCACGAGGACGGTGGCTGGCGGCTGCGCGCACGCAAGAGTGTGGTGATCGATGCGCCCTCGGCGGATTTCTTTTTGGTTTCGGCGCGTACGAGCGGTGACCCGTGCGATGCCGAAGGCATCACGCTCTTTCTGGTGCCCCGCGCGGCAGCCGGTGTCTCACTGCTTCCCTATGCGACGCAATCGGGCGGACGAGCTGCCGATCTGGAGCTTGACGACGTCCGCGTCGATGATTCCGCCGTGATCGGCACGGTGGGCGAGGCCCTCGGGATGCTGCGGCGGGGGGCGGACTTGGCAGCGGCCGCCTTGTGTGCTGAGGCGGTCGGCATCGTCACGGCGCTCAACCAGGCGACGCTCGCCTATTTGAAGAGCCGTAAGCAGTTTGGAGTGCCGATCGGGGTGTTCCAGGCGTTGCAACATCGCATGGCCGACATGTACATCGCAGAGGAGCAGATCCGCTCCATGGCCATCCTGGCGGCGGTTCACCTCGATGTGGCCGACGTCGCGGCGCGTCAGCGTGCCATTGGCGCCGCCAAGGCGTACATCGGTCACGCAGCGCGCTTCGTCGGCCAGCAGGCTGTACAGCTGCACGGAGCCATGGGGATGGTCGACGATCTCATCATCAGTCACTACTTCAAGCGTCTCACCATGATCGACATGACGCTGGGCGATAGTGATTTTCACTTCGCGCGCTTCAGCGATAGCCTCGTGAGTCCTGGCGCACCCGGCTCCCGTGCCGCTCGTCCGGACGTCGCACCATAGGGCTGTAATGCAGGCGACCCGCACAGCAGTTTCCGCGGTCCGGCAGCAGGTGAGTGCGGCCGAATGGGAAGTGCGCGTCAACCTCGCTGCCGCCTACCGGCTGGTGGCTTTGTTTGGCTGGGATGACCTGGTGTTCACGCACATTTCGGCGCGGGTGCCGGGTGCCGAGCGCCACTTCCTCATCAATCCGTACGGCATGATGTTCGATGAGATCACCGCCTCCGCGCTCGTCAAGGTCGACCTCGCGGGCAGGAAGGTCCTGGAGTCGCCCTACGAGATCAACCCGGCCGGGTTCACCATCCACGGCTGCATCCACGCGGCTCGCGAGGACGCTCATTGCGTGATGCACGTGCATTCTTTGAACGGTGTTGCGGTGTCCGCGCAGCGTGAGGGTGTACTGCCGATTTCCCAGCAATCGCTATTCGTGCTGGCATCTCTTGCCTATCACGACTACGAGGGGGTGGCGCTCGACGCCGCCGAGCAGCCGCGGCTGGTCGCCGACCTGGGAGAGAAGTCCTATCTGATGCTGCGCAACCACGGGCTGCTGACCGTGGGTGGCTCGGCTGCGGAGGCATTTCTGCACATGTACCTTTTCGAGACGACCTGCACGATCCAGCTGCGCGCACAAAGCGGTGGCAAAGAACTGGTACCCATCTCCGACAGCATCCTCGGCGGAATTCGTGCGGCGGCGGAGCAGGTCACGCGCGGGCAGGGCAGCGCCTTGGTCTGGCCAGGATTGCTGCGCCGTCTCGAGCGGCGAAGCCCGGGCTATGGCGACTGACGGGTAGCGGCGCACGCCTGAGCGTTTTTTGGGACACCGGTAAACATTCATCGCTTGTGCAACCGGCTCGCCTGGTCAATCCTCACGCCACGTCGCATAGGCCGCTACAGGGACCGTCATGCAGCCGGCATTACTCTGTTCAGTGTTTCTGATGAGTGCAGCGGTGCAGGCCGCTGTGCCCGCTGTCACTTTGACTCAAGAGCCGCTCGTGATGCGCATGAGCAAGGACGAATTTCGCATCGCATTCGGCATCAGTGCCGGGCACTGCAGCGCCCGCGGCTGTTATGGAGTGATCCGTTATCGCGTCAGCTGGCGTGCCGAGGACGGATCCACCGGTTCCGACGTCAAGCAGGTAGCCTATGCAGTAGCGCCGCATGCACCCCGCTCTATCGTGGTAGACCGCCAGTATTTCGATACGGCCGAGGCCGAACACACCACGGAAATCACCCAAGTGAGCATTGATCGGATCACTTGTCGTGTGGGGGTACCGTCACGGCCGCTGCAAGTGACCGCCTCGCCGGAGCGCACCTAGGCTCTGACCCCGGCGGCGAGTCCTGAAGCAGGGCTTCGAGCCGCCGGTAACTCGCTTCCAGGCCGCGCTCAGTCCCGGTGTCCAGCCTGCGGCGATGCGCTCCCGCATCCGGCAACCTCATGCGCATCCTCATAGCCGGGCCGGCGCCAGCTGCGGCAAACGGCGTTTCCATAAGGTTGTCCGGGCGTCTTCGCGCGCAGAGGCTGCGCAGAAGGCGCGCACAGGCAAGCTGGGCCGTCAGAGTGGCGGCGTACGTACGCGAATGGCGCACTATCATGGTCGCGGTGCAGCTAGCTGCGAAGGAGAGTCACGATGATTGGCGACTATCGCGATCATGCGGCCAATGAACGCACGTTCCTCGCGTGGATTCGTACCGGGATCGCCGTGATTGCCTTCGGAGTTGTGATCGAGAAGTTCAATGTGTTTATGTTGACGCTGGCAAGCACGGCGGTAGCTCAGGGCCAGCGCTCGGAGCTCGCGAGGTTGTTCGGGCGTGTCGGACGTTACGACGGATTAGCCCTGATCTTTGGCGGCATATGCCTGGTGATCCTCGCCACGGTACGGTTCATTCGCACGGCGCGGCTCCTCGATGATGCACAGATGCATTCCGCCAAAAACGTGCGTACGGAACTGATCCTCAGTGGGTGGCTGGTGCTGATGGTCGTCAGCTACAGCGTATATCTGGCGTTCAGCTGATCGGCAAACCGCGCCACGCGGGCGCGCCGTAATCGCGCCTACCGCAATTCCTGGAGCAGCCAGTCGACGAAGCGCCGCGTGTCCTGCTCCATTTCCGAGTACGGTCCCGGTTCGTAGTAGCGAGAATTAATGCCCTGCTGGTTGAGTTCGATGATGCGCTTGTCCGCCACGCTGGTGACGCGCCACAGCCACGTCAGTCGCTCGACGTCGTAGTCAACACCTGCGCGCGCATCCGCGCGCACCAGCCAGATGACCTCCATGTCGGTGCTCTGAACGCTCCTGGGCATGAACCGGTAAATCAGGCCATGATCCGGGTATGCCAGGAAATCGCTGGTCAGGCCGACGTCGAAAAACGTTACGCCGCCGTCGTAGTCCTTGAACTGACCCATCAGGGGCGCCAGCGGCTTGCCGTCCTCGCTGCCGCTGACGGTGCCGTCCGCGAGCGAGGAACGCAGGCTGGCGGCCGCCTCCTCACCGGGGGCGGCGTTGGCGCCCCAGTAATTGGCCTCGCAGATCTCGATGCCGAGTGCCTGGGTCCGTTGCCGGACGCGCTCGTCGGCCTGAGTGTTCTGCGCGGCCGGACGGGCGTAGAGGTGGAAACGCGAGTATTCCTCGTGGGCAGGAGCGCAGTGGTAGCACTCCATGTAGTTCTCCACCGCGAGCTTCCAGTTGGCGGTGATCGCGTAGGTCTCGCGGTGAGCGACCGTCGCATCCGCCCAGCCGTAGGCGTGCGCGGAGCCGGCGAGAACCTGCTCGACGTGCTGCAAGCCAAGGGGTTCCGCAGCAAGGGAAACGAAGATCAGTCCTTCGATCACGCGGGCGTGCAGACGCTTCAACCCGTAGTCAGCGCGCTCGAAGCCGGCGGGCATACGTGCGGCGGCCCGCAGACTGCCATCCAGGGAGTAGCTCCAAGCGTGGTACGGACACACGAAGCTGCCTCCGCGGGCCCGGCCCGTGCGCTCAGTACAGACGCGTGAGCCACGGTGGCGGCACACGTTCAGCAGCGCCCGCACCGCGCGATCGGCGCCCCGGACGATGAGGATCGATTCCCCGCAGATCTCCGTGGTGATGAAATCACCGACTTCGGGCAATTGGCTGGCGTGTCCGGCGCAATGCCAGTGTCGCTGCAGCAGGCGGCGCTTCTCACGCTCGAAGAGCTCGGCGTCACAGTAGAATTCCCGCGTCAGTGCGTGGCCCGGCCGCTGCGCCGCAATGGCGCGCGCCCAGCGTTCGTCCTGCGAGGTGTCCGACGGGTGTGCTGCGATTTTTGCGTTCATGGGTGTCGTGGAACTTTCGCTCGGGTCGACGTATGCGTCGCCGGGAGTGCGCAGCGGGCGCTTTATTTCAGCACCAACACTAGCGGCTCGCGGTGCAACAAGCAATCACGCGCGCACGCACCGAGTTCTGTGGTGCGAGCTCATTCAGGGGCTCGTGTCCCTGATCGGAGAGGGCGCAGCGAAGCGAATGAGAGGAGGGGGTGCTCCGTCCGGGGAGACTGCCTGCGGCGTTGCGCCTGTAGCATCTGCAAGCGTTGCCGAATGTCCGAAATGTGGTTCGGCTATGGTGCGGCGCATCGCGAAACAGGGAACTCACGCGGGACAGCACTTTTGGGGATGCAGTCGGTACCCAGCGTGCCGAGGCACGAAAGCGATTGCCTGACCGGCCAATTGTTTTGGTGGTACCCGAGTTCACGGAAATTCACTCCTATCCTCTGAACCTAGCCCCTTCGAGACGGGCGACGACTGTCCATGCTCATGCAGCAGGGTGTAGTGTCCGTCGGCGTCAGAATCACTAATCCATTCGGGGGAGAACGATCATGATTTTCAGCACCCATCATCGACGCGTGATCTTCGCGAGCGCTCGCCGCGTGCGCATGCATTTCAGGGCCAGTGTTCGCGGATGGCCAGCCGAAAGACGTTGTCGTGTTCGGCGACAGCCTGTCGGACCCGGGTAATGCTTTCGCACTGACCCATACGCTTTCCAACACGCCATATATGGTAATCCCGGCCGCACCTTATGCGGTCGGCGGCCTTCACTTCAGCAATGGCAAGACGTGGATCGAGCAGCGGCCAGCGGACAACGTGAATTCGCAAAGTTCCGGACCCGCCTACCAGGTCCACGGCGTGTTCACCAACTATGCCGTCGGCGGCGCGCGGGCGCGTACGGTCTCAGGTGGCGTCAACCTCGGTGCCCAGGTACAGACCTACCTGAACGACTTCGGCGGCAACGCCAAGGCCAGCAGTACCTTCGTGATTTTCATTGGCGGGAACGACATCCGGGACGCACTTGGAGATTCTCAGAATGTCTCCACGATCCTTTCCGCCGCCGTGGGGGCCGTGACCGACGCGGTCGAAGTCCTGTACAGCGCGGGCGCCAGGAAATTTGTCGTCGTGTATGTCCCGGACCTCGGCTTGGTCCCGGCGGTGCGTATGTTGGGCCAGCCGGCACAGGCCGGAGCAACGTTCTTGTCGGCCGCCTACAATACGGGCCTCGGGCAGGCGATCGCACAGCTCAGTGGTTTGCCTTACATCAACATCGCGTCCGTGGACTTGTTCAGCGACCTTCAGGACGTCGTTGCCAATCCGGCCAGTTACGGGCTCACCGACACCACCGACATGTGCATAACCCCGGGCGTCAAGGGCAACGCGAAGTGCAACAATCCCAATGACTACCTGTTCTGGGATGGCATTCACCCGACTAGTGCCGGGCACGCGATAATCGCCGAGTTTATCGGTCCAGCGCTTTAGCAGTGGTGTCCACCTGGACAATTGGGCTATCGAGGTGACAAACGCGAGGACGACTTCGCTGTACCCTCTCGCCGAACCTTGCTACCCGCCAGCGGCATTCCGTGGCGGATGTGCGGCGCCACCGCGGCAGAGGTCGACGCCGGCGGCTGCAGCCTGCCGGGGTGCGGTAATCATTGTGCTGGCAATAGCAGGGGGATGTGGCGGTGGCGGCGGGGACAGTCCGCCGCCGCCTCCGCCGCCACCTGCCAATGCCTCGCCCGGTGGCATCTGGCTCGGAACGGATCCAATCTCCGCCAGTTCTGTACTCGGGCTCGTCGCGGAAACCGGAGAGCTTTTCTTCAGCGACGAGGCATGGACGAGCTCGGGCGCCTATTACGTCGGGAAATTCATCACGAATGGGAATGCGACCAACGCTAACGTTGACGCAATCACGGCGCAGTTCTCCATCTTTCCGACCGCGCCACTACGGGGACCCGGACCCTCGGAGGCCATCTCATCGAACGCATGTCGATTTGGCGCTATCGCACCTTCATAAGTCTCGACCTTGGGTTCGTCGGCGTCCGACGGGGTATTTGACAAAATTCGGCAGATCCGACTCCTTATATAAGGGGGGCGGAACTCGTACGATCGTCCGTGCACACCAGGCATGCACGGCTGCCCCGTTGCATCTGCAATCAGGACTATTTCCGGAGGCGCCATGCGCGTATTTGCGGCTGAGGAGATTCAAAAGCTGATTACGCCGGGCACTCTCGTCGAAGTGCTGCGACGCGCCTTTCAGGCGGACCTCGTATGTCCTCCCCGACAGATAGTCCAAGTGCCCGGAGGGACACAGCAGCGAGTCTGCCTGATCATGCCGGCCTTTGATCGCAGCGGCGCGGGTGCGGTCAAGCTGGTGACCGTATTTCCCGACAATGGCAAGCGCGCTCTTCCCACCATACAGGCGGCGATTCTGGTGTTCTCGGAAGACGGTACCCCGGTGGCAATGCTGGACGGAACCATCATCACGCGCCTGCGAACGGCTGCGGCTTCCGCATTGGCGTCGACCTTTCTGTCGCGTGACGACAGCGCTCACCTCGTAATCATCGGTACGGGGTCACTTGCGCCACATATGGCGGCGGCGCACTCGGCCGTGCGTCCGATTCGGCGCATCAGCGTCTGCGGTCGGCGCGCGGCGGCGGCGGAGCGCACCGCCGCTGCCATCCGCCTCATGGTGAAACCGGAGGTTGAGGTCCTGAGCGCGAGCTCCGTGGAGCGGGCCGTGGCGAGTGCGGATATCGTCTCCTGCGTCACGAGCAGTGCGACCCCCGTGCTTGCCGGCCGGTGGCTCCGCGAGGGCGTCTTTGTCGATCTCGTCGGTGGATTTTCACCGGACAAACGTGAAGCGGATGATGACGTCGTGAGACGCTCGCGAATCTTTGTCGACACCTTCGAGGGGGCCATGACGGAAGCGGGGGACATTCTGGAGCCCCTGTCTCGGGGCGTTATCGCGCGCGAGCAGGTTGAAGCGGAGCTGGCGGATCTGGCCAGCGGCCGTCATGTCGGCCGGCTCACCGACAACGAGCTGGTGACTTTCAAGTCCGTCGGGACTGCCATCGAAGATCTGGCCGCAGCGCAGGCGGTGCTGGCTGCGGCCTCCGGTCAAGATGGGTCCAATGAGGACCCATCGGGCTGCAGCTAGGGCCGGGTGCGCTCGCCTCAAGCAAGGCCGCCGGCTGAGCGCTGACTCGCGGATCAGGGCTGGGCTTGCAGATACGCCGCCACGGATTGCATTTCCTGCAGCTGCAGATTCTGCGCGACGCCATGCATGACGGCGACGTTGCGCATGTTGCTCTGGAATGAGGAGAGCTGCTTAAGGATGTATTGACTGTGCTGCCCGGCCAGGCGGGGGAAGTCCGCCATGCCGTGCGCATCCGGGCCATGACAGGTGCTGCAGGCGGGAACGCCCTGCGCAGGCACGCCATGCTCGTATACCTCCCGTCCGCGCGCAACGGTTGAGGGGCTGACAGCGACGCTCACCTCGGGCTTCTGCGTCGCGTAATAGGCCGCCAAGGCACTGATGGTCCCGTCGTCGAGTTCGCTGGCCATCCCCCACATGTAGCCGATGGCGTCCGGATCGCCGCGCGTCTGGGAGTGAAACGCCTTGAGCTGCGCCGCGAGGTAGTTGGCGTTCTGACCCGCCAGGAGAGGGAATTTCGGGTTGGTATTGTTGCCGCGCGTCCCGTGACACGTGCCGCACACGGTGATCGCAAGGGTTTCTGCGTAGGCCCGCGTGGCTGCGTCTATCTCCTGGGCGCCGGCGTTGGAGACAACCGCGGACCCAAGACCGGCCAGCAGCAAGGCGGCCATGCGGCGGAACATTCTGGACTTGTCGATATTGCGCATGGGGTGATCCTTAGTAGGCGATCCACAGCAGGAGATACAGCGCATTGTTGCCGGAGGCGTTGCGGCCGACGCCGTCGTAGTTGGTACTGCCGCCGTTAAACTTGCTGTACCACGTGTATTGAGCCGACAGCTTCACATTGAGCCAGGGCAGGTAATTGACCTCCGCCATCCAGCCTTTTGTATCGGGCGAGCCACTGGCGCTGGTGACGACGCCGGGGTCGCCGGGTGCAGTCGCCGGATAAAGGCCGCTATCGGTACTGCCCGTGGTCGAGAAGTACTCAACGGTGCCGCCCAGGCGGCGACGATAGTAGTAGGTGGCCCAAAGCCGCGAGGTCGAGAGGTTGTCCGATGGATTGGCGGAAGCAAAGGTGGCGTAGCTGGCATCCAGAGTCTGGGACTCGTGAATATGGGTGCCCGCCACCGTGATCTGGTGTTCGTCGGTCACGTACTGGTACTGCAGGTCTTCGGCCACATCGTTGAATTTGTTCTGCGGCCCGGATAGCGGCGCGGGTGCGTCGGGCGTGCCACCCGGGTAAAGCTTGATCTGCATCCCGTACATCCCGACCTCGAGCGAATTGGGGCCCCAGTTGTGCTCGTAGGCGGCGCGCCAGTACGGCGCCATGCCGGAAACCACATTAGACGCGGTGCCATCGAGCGGACCGGCCTGACCGGTGAGCTGGTTCGTCGTTCCCTGCTGGGCTGACCGGTAACCGCCGACTTCCGCATACACGGACTCCTTCCAGAAGATGTAGGCGCTGATGCCGGCTACGCTCTGCGCAAACGTTCCGTCGATCGCCGTGGCTGCCAGTGGCGATACGACGGCATTGCTCGCGGCAAACGGAAAGCCGAATGCCGGCGTGGAGTTCCACAGGTCCTGGACCGTCGGATTGTTGTTCAGGGAAAGCCCATAGGTGAATGGGGACTGGTCCGCCAGCACGATCGTGTCGGCAAAGCGCAGGTCGCTGTTGTCGATCCCGATCGTGCCGGTGTCGTTGCCGTAGGTGAGCTGGAAGAACGCGCCGAGGTGCGGTGCTATCTTGCCGGCGTAAAAGAGACTCAGTTGCTGCGGGAATCCGACGGTGCCGTTCTGCGCCACCCCGGGGGCCCCGACGCTGGACAGGTCCGGCACGCTGGATTTCATCTGCGAGTCGGAAAACTGCGCCATGATGGACAGCGCCGGGGTCTGGGACAGCGACAGCAGTTCATCCCTCTTGCCCGTGACGTCGCGGACGCTCTTCACATTGGTCAGCAGGTAACCGTTGGCTTTGAAGACGCGGCCGAAATGGGTGAGTTCCGGATAAACGGTGTGGCAGGCCTCACAGGCCATGCCCGTCTGTCGTGCAAAGCTCGGTACCGCAAGTGCGGTGGATGTCCCGGCGAGCAGCAGTACCATCCCCATGATGGCGCTCGTGACCCAGCGCCTTGAATTGACGAGCAACGCCTGTGTGGACATGGGTCGGTTCTCCCTCAAGTCATCTTCGATCGTTCTGCCGGTAGCCTAGGTGGGAAGGACGGGAAAACCAGTGTGGTTAGTACGTAAGCACTACGCGCGCTTGACGCATAAAGAAGCCTCGCAGACTCGGTTTCAGCCGCGGAAGTACGTAGCGATGGTGGGGAGCCGTACAAATACGTACGCCGAAAAATGGCGGGCCCCGCCTATCGGTGTCGGATTTGTGCTCCCGAGTCTGGTCGTGTCCGAGATGAAGGATCGGGATGTATATGCCGACCAGGATGAAGCGCAGGCGGTGGGCTCGGGCGCATGCCGGGAGCGATCACGCGTCTGCCCTGCGTGAGGCGCACGAGGGGCGTCTCGGGACTCTTAGGCGGGGCGCTGCCCAGCCTGCATCCGAGGCAGTCCGCGCGGCCTCATATTCCTTCGTATCCTTCGCTATCGGTGCGACGGTTGCGGTGCTGCCGTTCGGCCTGCTGTCCGCATGGCCAGGACTTGCCGCTGCGCTGTTTCTCTCACTGCCGCATTCTTTCGGGCTGGGCGTGGCGACCCGCCTGTTTAACGCTCGATTGCCGCCTTGCTCAGGATTGCGCCGGACCCGCATCGGCGCCGGGGCAGCCGCGGCGACCTAGGGAGGCGGGAATCGTCTTCGCAGGACTGGCGCCGCTCGGACGCTGACCACGGTCTGCCTCGAGTCCCTACTGGGTGACGAACGCCCGTTCAATCACGTAGTCGCCGGCCTCGCCGATGTGCGCAGACATCACCAAGCCGCGGCGGTCGAGCAGCCTGCGGGTATCCGCCAGCATGGCCGGACTACCGCACACCATGGCACGATCGGTGGCGGCGTCCAGCGGCGGTAAGTGCAGGTCTTTGAAGAGACGCCCGCTCTCGATCAGCCGCGTCAGCCTGCCGCGGTGAACATAGGGCTCACGCGTAACGGTCGGGCAATAGAGCAACTGTTCGCGTACGCGGTCGCCAAGATATTCGTTTTCCAGCAGCCGCGTGATCTGTTCATGGACCACCGCGGATTCGCGCACCCATCGTACCCCATGAACGAAGATCACCTGTGAGAAGCGCTCGTAGAGCTGCGGGTCCTTTATCAGGCTCATGAACGGTGCGGCGCCGGTGCCAGTGCTGAGCAGATACACGCGTTCACCCGGACGCAGGTCATCCAACAGCAGGGTGCCGGTGGGCTTGCGGCTGACCAGGACCTCATCACCCACACGAATGTGTTGCAGACGCGAGGTCAAGGGCCCGTTCGGGACCTTGATGCTGAGAAACTCCAGGTGATCCTCGTGATTGGCGCTCGCGATGCTGTAGGCGCGCATGAGCGGACGCTCGAGCTGCAGCCCTACCATGACGAACTGGCCATTCGAGAACCTCAGGCCCGGGTCGCGGGTCGTGGTGAAGGTGAACTGCGTATCAGTCCAGTGCTTCACTGCGAGGACACGCTCGGTGCCAATGGCTGCCACGATTTCAGATCTCCTGCCGCTTTTGTCGGCTGAGCATAGCCGGGGGCGCACGTGCGCCGGAAATACTTTGGAATAGGCTAAGAACCGGTCGTTAGGACACGCCCGGGTACGCCCTCAGCGGCGGTAGTTCGAACTACGTTCTGGGGGCGGGCGGTGCAATCGCCTCTACGGTCGCGCCCTTTGGGGTCACCTTTCTGGCGGCAATGCTCGGTTTCACCAGAAGTACGTCACTGGACAAATGATCCAGCACGCGCTCTGCGGTATTGCCAATCAGCAGGCGCTTGAAACCGGAGCGGGCAACCGCGCCCAGTACGACGATGGAGCTGCGGATCTCGGTGGCGACTTCCTCGATGGCATCCGGGACATGGCGGCCCGAGACGTGCCGTCGTGACTTTGGGATGCCCGATCCCCGCGTCGCCTTGGCCAGCTTCTGGCCGGCATGCTCGGCCGCCTGTGTCTGTGTTGCGGCCAGTTTTGCCGCCGAGATCACTCCCTGGGCCGTATCGGCGGGCATCACCGGTGCATAGGCATGCACGGCATGCAGCGAGCCTGAAAGGGCGGAAGTGACAGTGGCGCCAACGGCCAAGATCTCGGCATCGAGGCTGACCGGCTTGTCGAAGGTGTGATCCGGGTCCAATGCAACCAGAACGTTCGGGCGCCGGTAGGGAGCCGGCCGTTTGACGAGCAACAGCGGTACCGGGCTGCGGCGCAATAGCTCCCAGTCTGTCAGGCGCAGGAAGGACGATGCGCCATGATGCCGGGGGTGTGCCTCGACCACGATGAGGTCGGCACCCACCCTCGCGGCCTCACGCAGAATGGCCTCATCGGCCGGATGATCCCATTCTGCCGAAACCGACACCCGGATCCCGCGACGACGCAGCCGCAGCGCCAGGCCCTTCAGACAAGCCTCATGGGCGCTGCGTGTATAGTTCTCCAGGGTCCCACGGACCCCCTGGCGCGGGGGCAGGTCGTCGCTGAGGTTGAGCGGCGTAGACAGGGCCTGGAACAGGGTCAGCTCGGCGCCCAGCGCCTTCGCGAGTTGCGCGGCTTTGGCAACGGCCGGAAGTGCCGCTGCCGATGGATTTTTCACCGCGACCAGAATGCGACGAATGCGACGCGTAGCCATCATTCTTCCTTGTCCTGAACCTCCCTGATACGTTGCACGCCCGGCCTTGGCGCGTCGATACGCACATTCCGCAGCGGCCCAACTGGGCACCGCACGTCGCTATTAGATAACCTGGGACATGGGGGTTGGCGCGGCCGGTCGGGGCAGATACTGGTCGAAGCACATGGCGAGATTTCGCAGCAGCAGCCGCCCGGCAGCCGTTGCCAGGATGCGGTTGTCGTCGTATTCGATGAGCCCGTCGCTCGCCTGTGACGCCAGCTGTAGCAGGGCGTCGGCGAAGTAAGTCTTGAAGACGATCCCGTAGTCAGTCTCGATGGACCGGATGTCGACGCGTCCGTGGCACATCAGCTGCTCGATGACGGCTGCGCGCACGCGGTCATCAGGAGTCAGGGCAAGTCCACGCCACAGCGGCTGCGTGCCGGCGTCGACGGCGCGCTCCCAGTCGCGCAGCTCGCGGAAATTCTGGCTGTAGCTGTGGCCGATGCTGCTGATCGCGCTGGCGCCGAGCCCGACCAAGTCGCATCCGGCGTGGGTGGTGTATCCCATGAAGTTGCGTTGCAGACCCCCGGCATCCTGCGCACGCACGAGCTCGTCTTCCGGCAGCGCGAAATGATCCATGCCGATGTATCGATAGCCGAACGCGCCCAGCTCCTCGATCGCCAGACGCAACAGTGCGAGGCGCGCTGCTGGTTCGGGCAGATCCGCCGCACGGATTCGCCGCTGCGCTTTGAACATCGCCGGCAGGTGAGCATAGCCGTAGATCGCGATGCGGTCCGGACGTGCTGCAATCACGGTACGAAGCGTGCGCCGGAAACCCTCGGCTGATTGCCTGGGAAGGCCGTAAATCAGGTCGACGTTGACTGAGCGAAAGCCCTGGTCGCGACACGCGTCGATCAGATCCAGGGTCTGCTCGGATGTCTGCAAACGGTTAACCGCGCGCTGCACGTCTTGGTCGAAGTCCTGCACCCCCAGACTCACACGATTGAAACCGAGCTGGGACAGATGGCGCGCGTATTGCTCTGAATCTTCCGGGAGGGAGCGCGGATCAAGTTCGATGGAGAAATCCCGGTCCGGGGCATCGCTGAACGTGAAGCTGTTCCGCAGGCCGGCAATCAGCCGCTCCAGGCTGGCGGTCGGCAGGAAGTTTGGCGTTCCACCTCCCAGGTGCAGCTGCACCACCTGCCGCTCGCGCGCAAACAGAGGCGCAACGAGCTGCGCCTCTTTCAGGAGTCGCTGAACGTACGGTTCGCCTTTGGTCAGATCCCGGGTAATGGTCCGGTTACAGCCACAGTAGAAGCAGGGACTTTGACAGTAGGGCACATGTACATACAGCGAGAGCGCTCGCAGGGGGCGCTGGGCATTACAGGCCGCCGCCTGGTGCCGCAGCTCAGCGATCCCGAAGTCACTGCGAAAATGGGGTGCCGTCGGGTAGGAGGTGTACCGCGGCCCCGGCCGATCATAGCGTTGCAACAGCGACTCAGGCAGTTCCGGGACGGCGTTCATGGTCTCACTTCCCCTGGTGCACGAACATTGCGTGGTGGTGGACGGCGTGATCGTGGCCGCCTGCAAGAACCGCGATGGGGACGGCGGCGGTCCAAAGTCCGCAGAGCATGATGCAGCCGCCGATAATGCGTGCAGCGGTCTCGCGCGGCAGCGGCAGACGCAGATGACTGCCGAGGTACCCCACGCCGGCCATGGCGGGGAGCGTCCCGGCGCCGAATGCCAGCATGGTAATGCCACCGCTCAGGGCATTGCCGGCCGTGGCGGCGGCAAGGAGCGCGGAATACACCAGCCCACACGGCAGCCAACCCCACAGGAAACCAACAACCAGGGCGCGCGGAAGGGGCGCTTGCGGCAGCCGCCGGGCCAGATGCGGGCTCAGGCGCCGCCACAACGCCGCTCCCCAGCGCTCCGGCGCGCGCAGCCAGCGGACGTGAGTGGCGTGACCGATCGCGATATTCAGCCCGATCACCATGACCATCGCGCCGGCACACAGGCGCAGGACTTCAGCCCAATGGCTGCCGCCTAAGGCGCCGAGCGTCGCGACTCCAAAGGCTCCCGCAACGGCGCCGGCGAGGCCATAGCTTGCGATGCGGCCGCAGCTGTACAGCACGGACAGCGTGCCGCGGCCCGCGCGTCCCCGGGCACTGGTGCCCAGAGCCGTGGCAATGCCGCCGCACATGCCGAGGCAATGCGAGCTACCCAGCAGCCCGGCGACGAACGCGGTCAGCCACAGAACCTCATGCATGCGGTTGCTTCCGCTGACTCAGAGGCGGGGGCGCCCGATCATCATCCAGCAGTATCTGCGTCGCCGGACTGGACAGATCATCAAACTGCCCCTCACGAACCGCCCAGAAGAAGGCCCACAGAGCAAGGCCAACCAGCACGAGGCTGAGCGGGATCAGAAGATAGAGAATGTTCATGCGTGGGCTACCTTGGGAGCGTCGAGCCCGGGTGTGCCGAGCGTGCGCGGGAGCGGCGTGGAGAGAATGCGCAGTGCGTTCAGAACGACGAGCAGCGAGCTCATTGACATGCCGATCGCGGCCATCCAGGGCTGAAGCACACCAGTGGCGGCCAAGGGCACGGCGGTGACGTTGTAAACGACCGCCCACGCGAGGTTTTCCCGAATGATCTTCAGCATGCGCCGCGCCGTATCCACACCGGCCACGAGCGCACCCAGCCCGTCCCCCAGCAAAATGACGTCCGCACTGACGCGGGCGAGCTCCGTGCCGCTGCCGATGGCCACGGAGACATCGGCGCCGGCCAGTACCGGAGCATCATTGACGCCGTCTCCCACCATAACGACCCGATGACCCTGCCGGTGCAGGCGCTGCACCAGAGCCAGTTTGTCGGCCGCGGTTAACCCCCCTTCGGCGCTCGGAATGCCCAGGCGCAGACCGCAGGCACGCACCACGCTGGGGCGATCGCCGCTGGCGATCTGGGGTGTCATGCCACGTACGCGCAGACGGTCGACGCTGTGCTTGGCGTCGGCTCGGACATCGTCCGCCATGAGGAACCTCGCCACCACACCCTCTGAGTCCGCGAGCCACACACTCGTCAGGTGGTCGTTGTCACTCTCTGCGGTTGTGAGCGCCGGCTGAGGGGTGGCGACTGGCCAGGCATAATCGGCGCATCCAATGCGATAGCGGATTCCATCGATCCTTCCTTCAATTCCACGCCCGGGGACGACGCTGACCGCCTCCGCACCCGGGGCGGGCGGGCAAGCGCTAAATGCTCGCGCGATCGGATGCGTCGAGTACGACTCGAGGGTGGCCGCGATCTCGAGGCAGCGCGCCTGCGCCAGGCGCCCGCCGACTGCCGTGACCGATTCGAGCCGTGGTTGGCCGCGAGTCAGGGTACCGGTCTTGTCAAAGACGATCCGATCCGCACGAGCCAGACGCTCCAGCGCCGCGCTGCGGGTCACCAGGAGGCCATGGCGCGCGAGTTGTGTAGTCGCTGCCGCCAACGCGGCGGGCGTAGCCAGCGACAGGGCGCAGGGGCAGGTGACGACCAGGACGGCCAGAACCGTCGAGAAGGCGCGCTGAGCATCGAAGTGCCACCAATAGATTCCCACCGCGACCGCCACCAGCAGAATTCCGCCAACGAACCATGCGGCAACCCGATCGGCAACTGCCGCAACCGCGGGCCGTGAGGCGTGCGCGCGGTCGAGGAGCCTGGATATCGCTGCGAGCGTCGTGTCCTGGCCCACCCTGGTGACTAAAACCTCGATTACGCCATTGAGATTCAAGGATCCTGCGATCAGGGAATCACCGGGACGACAGATTCTGGGCGTTGACTCGCCGTTAAGCAGCGACTCGTCAATCTCCGATGTGCCGCTGGCGATCGCGCCCTCGGCTGGCAGGCGTTCCCCAGGCAACACGCGAATCCGGTCACCCGGCTGAAGCTCATCCGGAGTCACGCGCTCGGACTGACCGATGCCCAGGCGCAGCACGCTCTCGGGCAGCAGCCGGCGCAGGGAGTCCTGTTGTCTGCCGGCGCGGTGCCGGAGGCTCATTTCCAGGTAGCGGCCCAGCAGCAGGAAGAACGTGAACATGACCGCGCTGTCGAAATACACGGTGCCATGTCCGACAAATGTCGCCCAGGCGCTCCACAGGTAGGCGGCACCGATTGAGAGCGCTACCGGCACGTCCATACCCAACGTGCGTGCTCGGATGCTTCTCCACGCCGACACAAAGAACGGCTGCGCGGCATAGAGTACGACCGGCGTTGCGACGACCAGACTTACGAAGCGCAGGAGCTGTTCCAGGTTCGGCGCGATGCCGTCCAGTGCGCCAGCATAGAGTGAGACCGCAAAAGTCATCACCTGCATCATGCCGAAGCCGGCCACCGCAAGACGACGCAGCGCCGCCCGGCGCGCATTGTTCCATGCGTCCCCGTCGTCGGCGAAACTGACGGGTCGCGGCAAGTATCCCAGTTTCTGCAGCTCCCGCAGCAGCGTGCTCAGCAGCACTTGCTGCGGGTCGAAACGTATTTGTGCGCGGCCATCGACGAGATTGACGCTGATATCGAGAACTCCGCCCAGGCGTGTCAGGCTGTTCTCGATCAGCCATACGCAGGCAGCGCAGTGCAGTCCCTCGAGCTGGGCGGCGACTTCGCGCGCCCCGTCGGCGCGCAGGTGGGTGTAGCGGCTCAATGCGGCGCTGCGGTCGTAGATCAGCCAGTCGCGCAGCTCGTCGGCAGGCGGGGAATGTGCCGGTTCCCTGAACTGGTAATAGCGGCCCAGACCTTGCGAGAGAATGAAACGCGCCGCTGCTTCGCAGCCGGAGCAGCACAGCCAACGCGGTGCGCCGTCCACGAGCAAGCTGATCGCGCATCCCGCGGGTACCGGGTTGCCGCAGTGGAAGCAGGAAAGCGCAGACACCTGCAAGCCTCCTAGCCCGCCTGGTCGCCGTGATCGAGCACGACGTCAGTCGTGTGAATCGCGAGATATGCGCTGACCAGGCTCCCGCCAACCGCCGCCGACAGCAGCGCGATGATGAACCACGGCCAGAAATGGCGGTACCAGGGAAGAATCTGCGTATTCATGTGTGCGGACCTATAAACCGGGCCTTTTCGCTGACCCTGATGGCAGGGTTGTCGAGCGCAGAGAGGGTGATGGTGATCTGGTGCACGCCACCGACGGCTGCGGCAGGCGCTTCGAGGCGAGTAATCACGTTGCTCACGGTCCCTGCCGGGACTTGAATCGCGCCCGTCGGCGTCGCCACCTGCAACTGGTCGATGCCGCTTACCAGAAGACTGTAGGTGTGCGGCGCATTGTCCAGATTGATCACCTTGAGGCTGTAGATGTTCTCAATGCGATCCCCGTGGACTTCCCGATAGAGGGCGTTGCGATCGCGGATGACATCGAGGATCAGGGGTGTGCGGGTAAAGAGTGAGTACACAAGAAAGCCGGCAACGATCGTAAGCAACGCCGCGTACACGATCATGCGGGGCCGAACGACATGTGTTTGCCGACCGTGCATCGCCTGCTCGGTGGTGTAACGGATCAGGCCGCGCGGCGAGCCCATCTTGTCCATGACGCTGTCGCAGGCGTCGATGCAGGCGCCGCAGGCGATGCATTCGTATTGCAGGCCATGGCGGATGTCGATTCCCGTCGGGCAGACCTGCACGCAGAGCGTGCAGTCGATGCAGTCCCCGAGCCCCTGGGCGCGGGCCAAGGTACCGCGCCGGCGTGCTCCGCGCGGCTCACCCCGCGGTTCGTCGTAGGAGATGATCAGGGTGTCCTTATCAAACATGGCGCTCTGGAAACGAGCGTACGGACACATGTATTTGCACACCTGCTCGCGCAGGAAGCCGGCATTGCCATAGGTAGCGAGTGAATACAGGAAGATCCAAAAGAGTGCCCAGGCGCCCACAGACCCCGTTAACAGCTGGCCGCCGAGTGACCGGATCGGCGTGAAGTATCCAACGAAGCTGAAGCCGGTATAGACCGCCAGGGCGATCCACAGAAACTGCTTTACGCCCTTGCGCGTGATCTTCTCCAGGTTCCAAGGACCGCGGTCCAGTTTCATACGCCGTGAGCGGTCGCCCTCAGTCCACTGTTCGATCCAGATGAACAATTCGGTCCATGCGGTCTGCGGACAGGCGTAGCCGCACCAGAGGCGCCCGGCGAGCGCTGTGAAGAAGAACAGTGAAAGTGCCGCGATGATCAGTAGGAGCGCCAGGTAGAGGAAATCCTGGGGCCACAGTGTCAGGCTAAAGATATGAAACTTGCGGGCCGGGAGGTCGAATAACAGCGCCTGATGACCTTGCCACTGCAGCCACGCCACGCTGTAGAAGAGCCCGAGCAGGGTGACGGCGGCGATCCTACGCAGGCGTGCAAAGCGGCCGTCTATCTCCCGGGGGTAGATCTTTTCTGCCGCTACGTAGAACGCGCCCTGAGCCGCGTCGTCAACCGCTGCGGGCGCCGGCTTCATGAGGTCCGGTCCTTGCCGTTGCCCGCGCTCCTGGCCGTACGAATGAGATACACGCTGAGGGCGCTTGCCGCCGCGCCGGTCGCCCAAAAGAACGCGAAGCCCAGCGCGTAGCCGCTTTCACGCTCAATGCCGGCAAAGATGTGTGGTCCGGCGTCGCGCAGCAGCAGCGGATCAACGGCGGCGAAAAAAAGTACGCTCGCGCCGCAGGCTGCAAGGAATGAAGGCCAAAGCACGAGCCCAAGATCGCGGCCCAGGAAGCGTGTGCGACTCCGACCGAAGAGGTAGACACGCATGGCGCGGCTTCACTGCGGATGAGACAGGCTATAGACATAGGCAGCCAGCAGCTTCACCTTGTCATTTCCCAGCCATTGATGGGCCGGCATTTTCCCGTGGCGGCCGTCCGCTATGGACGCACGGATCGCGGCGTCAGAACCTCCGTACAACCAGATGTCGTCGGTCAGGTTGGGAGCACCGACCGCCGGATTTCCCTTCCCATCGGCCCCATGGCAGGCCGCGCACAAGGCGAATCGAGCCTGGCCGGCTGCCACTTTCTCTGCCGGTGCCGTGCGTCCGCTCAGGCTTTCCACGTATGCGGCCACCTCATCCACACCCTGAGCGCCCAGCGCGGACCCAAGGGCCGGCATGACGCCTTCGCGTCCCTGGGTAATGGTCTGCACGATGGCCTGCGGGGTGCCCCCGTAGAGCCAGTCACCGTCCGTGAGATTGGGGTATCCCGGCGCGCCGCGGGCATCGGAACCGTGACAGTTGATGCAGTTGTTGGCGAACAGGCTGCGCCCGAGCGAGAGCGCCTTGGGATTCTTGGCCAGCTCTTCGATGCTGAGACCAGCATAGGCAGCGTACACGGGACCGTACTGGCGCTGCGCCTGGACCACTTCCTGCCGGTACTGGTCG
Organism: uncultured Pseudomonadota bacterium; assembly: GCA_963727305.1. Taxonomy (GTDB): domain Bacteria; phylum Pseudomonadota; class Gammaproteobacteria; order Steroidobacterales; family Steroidobacteraceae; genus 13-2-20CM-66-19. The sequence goes on along the minus strand of CAVSFM010000016.1, from coordinate 392,108 downwards.
GCGGAACTCCATCCCAGGACACCGCGATGGTGGCCGAGAGCCGGGTATAAGAAGAAGTACACAAAGCAATAGGCGATGCTCAGGAAAAAGAGAATCAGCCACCAACGCGGCATCGGGTTGTTTCGCTCGCGCAGATTTCCGTCCCACACGTGGTCCGTGACAGCTCCGACCGCCGCCTCATCGGGTCGCTTACGCGCCGTCCACCAGATGAGCCAGCCGCAGGCAAGCACGTTCAGGCAAGTGACCGCGGTCACGATCGCACTCATCAACGGGGACATCACCGTGACTCCCTCATGGCACTCGACGAAGCACCCGAAGCATCCTCAGGTTCCAGGGCCATTCGCGACGCAGCTTCAAATTCCTCGCTGCGTCGCCTGCTCCAGGCGGTGACTGCAATTGCGATGAAGAGCGCGAACCAGAGAATCGTTACGATCCCTCTGGCCAGATTGATGTCGAATCTCATGGGGCCTCACTTCCAGAGCCACGCGGCTTGTCGATGCCGAGCGATTGCAGATAGGCGACCAACGCGTCGAGTTCGGTCTTGTCCTGCACGGCCGCCGCCGCGCCCGCGACATCTGCGTCCGTGTACGGCGTGCCAAGGATGCGCAGCACCTTCAGCTTGCGCTGCATAAGCTGACCGTCCAGCTTGGCTTTACCCAACCACGGAAACCCGGGCATGTTCGATTCCGGGACCACGTCACGGGGGTTGTGCAGATGAACACGGTGCCAGTCGTCGCTGTAGCGGCCGCCGACACGGGCGAGGTCAGGGCCGGTACGTTTAGATCCAAACTGGAACGGATGGTCATACTGCGACTCCGCAGCGACCGAATACGGACCGTACCGCTCGGTTTCGCTGCGGAATGGCCGTATCTGTTGCGAGTGGCAGAGGTAGCACCCCTCGCGCACATAGACATCGAATCCCGCCTGCTCCAACGCCGTGCGTGGAATGATCTTGACGTTGCCCTGCTTGGCGGCACCCGAGACCATCAGCGGCACGATCTCGATGAGGCCCCCGACGCTTATGACCAGGAGTATCAGTACGGTTAGAAGGCCGAGCTTCTTTTCAACGACCTCGTGGTTCATCAGGAGCCTCCGCTGGCAACAACCGCATCCGCCGCAAGAACTGGAACGGGCGCGGGCCTTTCGCGTCTTACCGTCATCCACACGTTGTAGGCCATGATCAGCATGCCTGCGAAGAACATGAACCCACCGAGCAGACGTATGAGATAGAAGGGATGGGTTGCTTTGACGCTTTCAATGAAACTGTAGGTCAATGTTCCATCGTCGTTGAACGCGCGCCACATGAGTCCCTGCATGACCCCGGCGATCCACATCGAAGTGATGTACAGCACGACGCCGATGGTGGACGTCCAGAAATGTACGTCGATGAGTTTCACGCTGTACATCTGCGGGCGGTTGAACAGCCGCGGAATCAGGCAGTACATTGTGCCGATGGTCATCATCGCGACCCATCCGAGCGCTCCAGAGTGCACGTGCCCAATGACCCAGTCGGTGTAATGCGATAAGGCGTTTACGGTCTTGATCGACATCATGGGACCTTCGAATGTCGACATGCCGTAAAAGGCGAGAGACACGATCATGAATTTCAAGATCGGATCGGTGCGCAATTTGTACCAGGCGCCCGAAAGCGTCATCATGCCGTTGATCATTCCTCCCCAGGACGGGGCGAGGAGCAGGATCGAGAAGGCCGCACCTATCGACTGCACCCAGTCAGGTAGGGACGTGTAGTGCAGGTGATGCGGGCCCGCCCACATGTAGACGGAGATCAGCGCCCAGAAGTGCACGACCGACAGGCGGTAGGAGTAGATTGGGCGCTCGGCCTGCTTCGGTACGAAGTAATACATCATCCCGAGAAAGCCGGCGGTCAGGAAGAATCCCACGGCATTGTGCCCGTACCACCACTGCATCATGGCGTCGACGACACCTGAATAGATTCCGTAGGATTTGGTCAGGCTGACGGGTATTGCCAGGTTGTTGAATACGTGCAGAACCGCGATCGTGAGGATGAAGGCCGCATAGAACCAGTTTGCGACGTAGATGTGCTTGACGCGGCGCTTCGCAATCGTTCCAAAGAACACCACGGCGTAGGAAACCCAGACGATGGTGATCAGAATGTCGATCGGCCACTCGAGCTCCGCATATTCCTTGCCTTGGGTTATGCCGAGAGGCAGCGTTATGGCAGCCGCCAGGATGACCGCTTGCCAGCCCCAGAACGTAAAGGCGGCCAGCCGGTCTGCGAAGAGTCGTACGTGGCAGGTGCGCTGCACCACGTAGTAAGAGGTCCCGATGAGCGCACTGCCTCCAAATGCGAAGATCACCGCATTCGTGTGCAGGGGTCGCAGGCGGCCATAGGTGAGCCACGGGATGTCGAAGTTGAGAGCCGGCCAGGCCAGCTGGGCCGCGATGAGGACCCCGACGGCCATGCCGACGATGCCCCATACCACGGTCATGATGGCGAACTGACGCACGACCCGATCGTTGTATGTCTCGTTCAAAGTCATTCGAGGAATTCCTGTTGGGCGAGTCCGCAGGAGGAATCTAAGTGGCTGCCGCCATCCTACCGACGCAGAGAGTCGCTTTAAGTACGTACTTCCCGCAGCAATGCGTCCGCCGGGGGCTGGCCGCGAGAGGCGGGGGAGGAGCGGAAAAAGCGCGGAAAGGCGCCGAGGCGCGTCGGGCTTGGCCTCGTGCGGCGGGCGGCGATCTGCGCTTCGCTCGGAGGCTCAGGAACGGCTGGGAATCAGGACCGCGGCGCCGGAAATGCGGCCGTCGCGTAGCCGAGTCAATGCTTCGTTCGCCTGGTCCAGCGGAAATGCCTGGACCGCGGGCCTGAGTGTCAAGCGTTGCGCGATTTTCATGAAATCAATCCCGTCCGCGCGAGTCAGGTTCGCTACCGAACAGATCGAGCGCTCGCCCCAGAGGAGCTCATACGGGAAGCTGGGAATGTCACTCATGTGGATTCCCGCGCACACCACCCGGCCACCCTTGCGCGTGGCTCGCAGCGCGGCAACCACGAGCGCACCGAGGGGCGCAAAGATCACCGCGGCATCCAGTGGCTCCGGGGGTCGCTCTTCGGACGAGCCCGCCCAGACCGCTCCCAGTGAACGCGCGAAGTCCTGTGCGGCGAGATCGCCGTTGCGCGTAAATGCAAATACGCGCCGTCCTTCCGCATTGGCGACCTGCGCTAACAGATGGGCTGCCGCTCCGAAGCCGTAGAGCCCGAGGCTTGCGCCGTTGCCCGCCGCCCGGTAGGCGCGGTATCCGATCAGGCCGGCACACAACAGCGGTGCCGCCTCGGCATCTGAATAGCTACTGGGCAATCGCAAACAGTAACGCGCATCCGCTACCGTGCACTGTGCGTAGCCGCCGTCTAGGGTGTAGCCGGTAAAGCGGGCAAGATCGCAGAGATTTTCCGCGCCGCGCTGGCAATAGGCGCACATGCCACAGGTGTGGCCCAGCCAGGGCACGCCAACCCGGTCGCCGACCCGCAGCGTATCCACAGACGCGCCGACCTGAACCACGCGCCCGACGATTTCGTGTCCCGGAATGAGGGGATTCAGCGGGTGCGCCAGCTCCCCGTCCACCACGTGCAGATCCGTCCGGCATACGCCACACGCCAGCACCTCCAGCAGGACCTGCAGCTTGCTGGGAGAAGGTCGCGCGATGGATTCGAGGCGTAGGCTCTTCGTCCCCGCGTGCAAGCGCATTGCGGTCATTGAATTGGACATGCATCAGATCGCTATGCGCGTAACGTCCACTGCAGCCCGAGCCAAAATTGACTCCTCGTCGACCGTTACGACGTGCACCTTGACCGTGGCAGTAGCAGCGCTGATGCACGCGTTTCCCCCGCGTGCAGCCGCGTTGCGCGCTGGATCAAGGGCTATGCCCGCCCATTCCTGTCCCTGCAAGACCCGCTCTCTCACTTCGGGGACATGCTCGCCGACACCGCCGCCAAAAACGATGCCGTCGCAGCCGCCGAGCACCGCCAGGTAAGCCCCGATGTATTTGCGCAGCCTGTAACAGTAGAGGTCGAGCGCGAACTGCGCGCGGGGGTCGGTGCTGGCAAGGAGCGCACTCGGGGGGGAGTTGGAGCCGGAAATCCCGAACAGACCGGACTGCTCGTTGAGAGAGGTTACGACTGATTCACCGGTGATGCCGAGCTTCTGCTGCAGAAAGGGCACAATCGCCGCATCCACGTCTCCTGAGCGGGTCGCCATCACGAGACCTTCCAGCGGCGAAAATCCCATCGACGTATCCATGGGGCGGCCCTGATTCAACGCTGTGATCGAGCATCCACCGCCGAGCTGAATTGTGATGAGCCGGCCGCCCCGACCCAGACCCGGATACACGGTGCACCACTTTTCCCACATGGCCTGGTGCGCCAGGCCGTGAAAACCGTAGCGACGCACGCCCTGCTCGGTGCCGAGCCTTGGCGGCAGCGCGTATTCGGCGGCAACCCGTGGCAGGTTCTTGAAGAAGGCCGTGTCGAACACCGCCACCTGAGACGCGCCGGGCCATACGCTCAATGCCGCGCGCACCCAGCGCAGTGCCTGGGGATTATGCAGCGGGGCCAGGGCGGAAAGGCGCTCGATGGTGCCGATGACCTGGGCATCGATGCGCACCGGCTGCGCGAAACAATCGCCGCCGTGAACGATGCGGTGAGCCACTGCCTGCGGCTGAACCTGGATCTGCTGTGACGCCCTGGTGAGCTCCGCAAGTGGATCGCCATCGCCGGGGCTCGTCAGTGTAGAGAGGCGTGCAATGTCGTCGCGCTCCGTACGCGCGTAAAGCGCGAGCTTGACGGAGGTACTGCCGGAATTGATGGTTAAGACTGACATGCGCGATTGTGGTCTATGGTAAAGGGTAATCAGCAAGTCGCGTGGACCGATGGTAAGGGTTTGCTCGTATGGATAGCGACAAGGCGCCGGCCTCAGGATCGGAACTTGAGCCGATGCAAGGTGAACCGATGTCTCCGCACTTTCACGAGCTGGACTCGCGGTTCTCGGTCGCGACCGGCGATTTGCGACGCCTACACAGCTGGTGGCGGGCCGCGAACTACCTTTCGGTAGGGCAGATCTATCTGCTCGATAATCCGCTCCTGACCGCGCCACTGGCCCCGGAACACATCAAGCCGCGGCTGCTCGGTCACTGGGGCACGACTCCGGGAATCAACTTCATTTACGCCCACTTGAATCGCATCATCAACGCGCGGGATCTGGACATCCTGCCGATCATCGGTCCCGGGCATGGGGGCCCCGCTCTGGTCGCCAATACCTGGCTTGAGGGCAGCTACAGCGAGAGATACCCCGACGTGCCGTTGGACGGCGAGGGTATGCGCAAACTCTTTCGGCAGTTTTCCTTCCCCGGAGGAATTCCGAGTCACTGCGCGCCGGACGTGCCCGGCTCGATACACGAAGGTGGCGAGCTGGGTTACTCGCTGGCGCACGCGTTCGGCGCAGCCTTTGATAATCCCCAGCTGGTGGTCGCGTGCATCGTGGGGGATGGCGAGGCCGAGACCGGACCGCTGGCGACGGCCTGGCACTCAAATAAGTTCTTGAACCCGTGCACGGACGGCACGGTGCTGCCCATACTGCACCTGAACGGTTACAAGATCGCCAATCCGACGGTTCTGGCCCGTATTCCCCGCCAAGAGCTCGAGTACCTGCTCCTCGGCTACGGCTGGCAGCCGTACTTTGTCAGTGGCGAAGAGCCATGGTCGATGCACGGCAGGATGGCGCAGACCCTGGACCATGTTTTCGATCAGATTGCCGCGATTCGGGAGCATGCGCGCGCGGCGGTGAGTCGTCCGCGGTGGCCGATGATCGTTCTGGAGACTCCCAAGGGCTGGACGGGGCCGAAGTTCGTGGATGGCGTGCAGATTGAAGGTACCTGGCGTGCCCACCAGGTCCCCCTCGCCGAGGTGAGAACGAATCCCCAACACCTACGACAGCTCGAGGAATGGATGCGAAGCTACGCGCCGACCGAGCTGTTCGAGGCGAACGGTGCGCCAACCGCTTACGTGCGGGAACTCGCCCCCATCGGCGACCGCCGGATGGGTTCGAATCCTCACGCCAACGGCGGGCTGCGTCTGGCGCCGCTCAAAATTCCCCCAATAGCCGCGCTGGCCGTCGACGTGCCGCAGCCGGGTCGCACGACGAGCGAGGCGACGCGGGTACTGGGCGGCTGGTTGCGGGAGGTCTTTCGGGCGAACGATCAGGCGCGCAACTTCCGCCTCTTCTCGCCCGATGAAGCCGCTTCAAATCGCCTCGATGCCGTCTTTGAGCAGACGCACCGAACCTGGCTGGGAGAGCTGCGCTCGGGTGACAATCATCTGCGCAGCGATGGCCGCGTGATGGAAGTCCTGTCCGAGCACCAATGCCAGGGATGGCTCGAAGGTTACCTGCTCACCGGGCGCCACGGTCTGTTCTCCTGCTATGAAGCCTTTATCCATATCGTCGATTCGATGTTCAATCAGCACGCCAAATGGCTCGAAGCCGCGCACCACGTGGCTTGGCGACAACCCATCGCCTCGCTGAACATCCTGCTGACCTCACATGTCTGGCGCCAAGACCATAACGGGTTCTCGCATCAGGACCCAGGCTTCATTGACGTGGTGCTCAACAAGAAACCTGAAGTGGTTCGAGCCTATTTCCCTCCGGACTCCAATAGCCTGTTATGCGTTGCGGAGCATTGCCTGCGCAGCTACAGCCGCGTGAACGTGATCGTTGCCGGCAAGAATGCCGAGCTTCAGTGGCTGACCATGGAACAAGCCACCCGTCACTGCGATGCGGGTATCGGCCTGTTTGAATTCGCCAGCAACGACGCTGACGGCACGCCAGACGTGGTCATGGCGTGCGCGGGGGACGTGCCGACCCTGGAAGTGCTGGCTGCGGTCGACCTGCTGCATCGGTACGTGCCTGATCTGAAGATCCGTGTGATCAACGTCGTGGATCTGATGACACTTCAACCCCGCGAGGAGCACCCGCATGGGCTCACCGACGCGGAATTCGATGCTCTGTTCACTACCGACCGACCGACGGTTTTCGCTTACCACGGCTATCCCTGGCTCATCCACCGATTAACCTACCGGCGGCACAATCATGACAATCTGCATGTACGTGGATACAAGGAGGAGGGCAGCACCACCACGCCGTTCGATATGGTCGTGCGCAACGACCTTGATCGCTTTCACCTAGTAATGGACGTGATCGACCGCGTGCCGGACCTTGGCTATCGTGCGGCGCACGTGCGCCAGTTCTTGCGCGATAAGCTCGCGGAACACAATGAATATATCCGTGAGCACGGCGAGGACCTGCCGGAGATCGTTAACTGGACGTGGCCGTCACGCCGTGCAGGGCGCGCGGATTAGGCGCTGCCGTGACTCGCGTGAGGCTCACACGTGCGTGTGAACCCTTACCCTAGAGTGCCTGAGCGCGGGCGAGCGCTTTCGGTGGGGCAGGACGCTCGATCGAGAGCAGGTCAACGATAGCCTCGACGCCGGGGAGCATGCGGATCGCCGCCAGCGCCCGGGTCCGGTCCAGGTCTTGCTCGAGGACGCCTTCCAGGGTGATGATCCGACGGCGCACGGTCAGCCGAAACTGCCCGCAGCTTCGCCGGAAGCACGCGTCGCAGGGTGCCCACGGCAGCGCGCGCCAGCTCCGGATCAGAGACGCTCTCGGGACTGCTCGACAGCACCTCGATATCATTGGCCACGGCCAGTACCCCCGGCAGGCACTTAACGAGATCTTCGGCGCGATACTTGTCGCTGAAGCAACGGACGTAGCCGCCCAGGGCAATGACGCCTTCGGTCACATTGACTGCGATATCGGTCGCCTGAATCTCGGCACTTTCTCGCAATGCCGTGGCTGCGACGCTCGCGAGGTCCTTGTCCACTCGGTTTGTCAACGTGAGTCCTTCCGATCGCCAATTGATGCAACTTACGACGTCAGCCGGATTACGGTAATAAGGGTAATTCCGTAATGGACGCGCACGTCCCGGGCGTTTCCCTGGGCTAGGTACATCTACGAACCCTGTCGAGCGGAGAGATTCAATAGAGTGCCGTTGCATGGCATCACGCAAACCTCCGCCCCGGAGTCACGCGCGCAATTGCTGCGTTGGTGCTGGGATGGCTACTCGCCGCCAGCGCCGTCGCCGCGGGCACCGCCGCGCAGCGCGAGGTCGAGGGCATACTGCGCCTGAAGCCTAACCTCGCACGGGGGGAGGAGATATTTACCTACTGCGCCGCCTGCCACGAAGAAAATGTGCAGGGACTACCCGCAGGGTGGGTGCCCGTGATCGCCGGCCAGCATCCGCGATATCTCGTCAAGCAGCTTCTTGACTACCGGCACAGCATTCGCTGGGATCCGCGTATGCAGCCCGTCGCCCAGGGCCACGTCCTGCGCGGACCCCAGGACATTGCTGACGTCGTGGCCTTCGTTGCCGCGACGGAAATCCAGGGGCGCGACACAGCTCCCATGCCGTCCCCCGTGGCCACTGATGCTCAGCACCTGTACCGTCTAAACTGCAGCCATTGCCATGGACAGTCCGGCGAAGGCAAGGACGCGCGCGGAATTCCGCGCCTCGCAGGACAGGACTTTGCCTATCTGTTGCGCCAGATGCACGATGTGGTCGATGGGCGGCGCACAAACATGCGTGCTACGCATTACCGGGCGCTTTATGACCTCGATGTGCAGGCACTGATGCAGCTTGCGTCGTATTTGTCGCATCTGAGTGGGGCCGGTGGGGATGCGGCCGCGAGCGATCTGTCTGCAGCGCTGGGGGCTGATCCGGGATGGCGAACTCGCGGGGCTGAGGCGGGAGGCGGTGATTGAATCGCACTGCACCTGGCCGTCTCTTGTTGCATTCGGGCACCCTACTGTGCCTCGGTCTGATGACCGCCGCTGCTTCATCCGCGCCAGCCATCGATCGCGTTATGGCGGCCGTGCCCGACGCAGCGCATGGCAAGATCCTGTACTTGAAGCATTGTCCGGCGTGCCACGGCCCCCACGGTTGGGGCGACGGGCCGCGGGCGATCCCCGCCTTGGCTGGCCAGCATGAAAGCTACCTGATCGAGCAACTCACCGATTTCGCGACGGCAAGCCGCGCGGGCGATTCGATGCATGAGGTCATGCGTCACGCGGATCTGGATTGGCCGCAGGCGGTGCGCGATCTTTCCGCTTATCTAAGCGGCGCCCCTCGGAGCAGGGCGCCCGAGTTCGGTGAGAATCCCGAGAAAAGTTCGGCTAGAGCCTTGTATCTGCGGGCCTGTTCGACGTGTCATGGAGTCAATGGAGCGGGACAGGCGGACGGCACCCCGGCGATCGGAGGTCAGCAGTACCGCTATCTTCTGGCGCGGATACGCGCCTTCTCGTCCACGCACCATGGAAGAGTGGAGTCACCCTTGGTGGGGCGCGACGCGTCCGAGCAGCAACTGGAAAATATGGCCAATTTCATCTCACGACTTTCGGCCCTCGTTGCCGGAAACGATTCAAGCAGTAACGGCCGCTGAGCCGATGGCCATCGCACGCGAAGCGCGCCGGGGCGCTGGCCACCTCAGGCCGGAACGCACGTGTCCGCCGGACTAAGGATGGGGGGTGTCATCGCGAGCCAGGAGGACCGCGATGGCGCAGGATGCGAGCCGGGCTGCGATGGGATCCGCCCGACTGGTCAGAATGATTGGCAACCGGGCACCGAGCACGATTCCGGCGAGCTTAGCCTGCGCGAGATATTCCAGTTGTTTGGCGAGAATGTTCCCCGCTTCCAGGTCAGGCACTACGAAGATATCGGCCTGACCTGTTACGGGGGAGTGCAGGTCCTTGGCATCCGCCGCATCTCGCGACACTGCGTTATCAAACGCCAAGGGACCATCGATGATTCCGCCCCTGATTTGTCCGCGCTCGGCCATCTTGCACAGTACGGCGGCATCCAATGTGGAGCGGATCTTAGGCGACACAGTTTCCACCGCCGAAAGTATCGCAACCTTCGGATTGTTCAAGCCGAGCGCGTGCGCGAGGTCTATCGCGTTCTGCACGATGTCGACCTTATCCTCCAGTGTCGGATAGATATTCAGCGCTGCATCGGTGACAAACAACGGCCGGGGATAGGCAGGGGCGTCGATGATGAACACATGGCTCATGCGTCGTGCCGTTCGCAGCCGGGGCTCGCAAACGATCGCTTCCATGAATTCGTCCGTGTGCAGACTGCCCTTCATCAGCGCTGCCACGCGTCGCTCCCGGGCCAGGGCCACGCCGGCCGCCGCCGCGGCATGGCTATGTTCGGTCGCGACGAGTTCGTAGCCGCTCAGGTCTATGTGCGCGGCACGCGCCGCCGCGCGGATCTTCGCTTCAGGTCCGATCAGTACCGGATTGATGAGTTGGGCACGCGCCGCCTCGATCGCTCCGCACAGGGAGGCGTCATCTACCGGGTGTACGACTGCGGTCCTGAGCGGCTTAAGTCCGCGCGCCTGCTGCACCAGGTCTTCAAGGTAGTGAGGCACGTGCGCGGATCGCTCGGCGGAGACGAGCTTCTTCACGGTGCTGATATCAAGGGGCGGCTCATCTACGATGCGGCGGGTCATGCTGCGTCAGCCTTTGAGCTTCGAGACCGGTACGGGAGTCGCAGGGGCAATATGAAGTATACGGACCCGAGCAACCGCCCTGCGTGCCGACTGTCGGGGCTTGCAATGCCGGGCATGCCCAAGGGTCACTTATAATGGCTTTATGGACGTCACGCACCGGCCGCCCGCAAAATGAATGCCGAACATCCCGACCTGACCAAGACGAGGACGACTGATCCATGAGTAACGTAATGTGCCCGCGGCGCTTCGTAGGGGCCGAGCGCCTGCGGCTCGCACCCGCACTGCTGGTCAGCCAGCTGTTCGTTCCCTCGTTGCTGTGGGCGGCTGAAGGCTATCCGCCGCCCCCGGAAGGGGAGCGCTTGGCGCAGCAGGTATGCTCGGCCTGCCACGTCGTGGCGCAGAAGCAGGAACGTGCTCCGGTCCTGAAGGACGGAGCGCCGAGCTTCTGTGAGATCGCGAATCGGCCGCAGACGACGGCACAAAGCGTCGCGCACTTCGTGCTGACGACCCATTGGGACAATAAGTCTGCGCCGGTGACAATGCCGGACCCAATGCTGAACAAGGACCAGGCAGCGGCCGTATCGCGCTACGTGATGAGCCTGCGCGGCCGGTGTACGTTCTAGCGCAGCCCCAGCGGTAAACTCTAAGAGAGTCATAATAATCAAGTAGATATGCGACTGTCGGGCGCGTGCGCCCTGGGTGACCGAGGTAAACGTCCCCAAGCTTTCTTACAAAGAAATGCCACAGTTCGAAATGCGGCCTGTGAGGCATATGATTCCCCCGACTTAGCTTTCAGTCAGGCGCCCAAATGCAGTCCGTATCGGCAGCGCTCGCGCGCAGCGTTCTTGATGCTGCCCCGGATGCGATGATTGTGATCGATCGAACGGGGACCATCTGCTTTGCCAATCGGCAAGTGTCGGCCGTCTTTGGCTACGCGCACGAGGAAATCGTCGGTCAAAAGGTCGAGTTTCTGATGCCCACGCGCTTTCGAGCGCGTCACCTGTCGCATCGCCAACGCTACTCAGAGAGTCTGCGCTTGAGACCCATGGGGATCGGGCTCGAGCTCTTCGGCTTGCGCAAGGACGGCGCCGAGTTCCCCGTGGAGATCAGTCTGAGTCCGATCGATGACGACAGCGAGACACTGATCGCGGCTGCTATCCGGGATGTGACCGACCGCAAGCGCGTCGAGGCGGAACTGATCGTGGCACGCCAAAACGCCGACGTGGCAAGAGAGAGTGCGGACCGGGCAAATCAAGGCAAGAGCCGCTTTCTGGCAACCGCCAGCCATGACCTGCGGCAGCCGTTGCAAACGCTCTCGCTGTTGAACGGGATGCTGCGCCGCGCAACCGCCGAGCCCGTGGCGGCCGAAGCGCTCGCCCAGCAAGAACTGGCGATTGGATCGATGTCGCGGCTGCTCAATGCGCTGCTTGACATCAGCAAGCTTGAATCCGGAGCGATCAAGCCCGATCCCACCGATTTTTCGGTCAGCGGCCTGTTCGAGGAGCTGCGGCTCGAGTTTGCCGGCCTTGCAAGCAGCCGCGGGCTGACTCTGAAGGTCTCCGGGTCTGAAGATTACGCGCATAGCGATCGCGCGCTGGTCGAGCAGATTCTCATGAATCTCCTTTCGAACGCGATCAAGTACACGCGCGAAGGCTGGGTCGCGTTGCGATGCCTGCTGGACGCCTCGCGCATTCGCATCGAGGTCGAGGATACCGGCATCGGTATCCCGGCGGACCAGTTGCGACTGATCTATGACGAGTTCTATCAAGTCGGCGTGCCGGCCAATAGTTCTCGCGAGGGTTATGGGCTCGGGTTGAGCATCGTGCAGCGATTGGTGACGCTGCTGAGTGCGAAGCTCGAGGTGCGATCCGAAGTCGGCAAGGGGTCTGTGTTCTCGCTCACGCTGCCCGCCGGACATGCGGTGAAGCAACAGCGAAAACTAGCTGAGCGCGGAAGCACGCAGGGGCACAAAGCCGCCGTACACATTCTGCTCGTGGAGGACGACGCGGCGGTGCGCACTGCAACGAAGCTGCTTCTCAAAAGCGAGGGCTATGTCGTGAGCGCCGCTGAATCGCTCCCGGATGCGCTCGAGCGCCTCCGGGAGATGACTCAGGTAGACCTGATCCTGACGGACTACCACCTTCCCGAAGGAGAAAGTGGCCTCGACGTCATTGCCGCGATTCGCGGCAAGCTCGCGAAGCCTCTGAAGGCGGTTCTGATTACCGGCGATACTTCTTCTGCGGTCGCCGAAATACGTCGCGACCCGCTGCTGCGGGTGGCCAGCAAGCCGATACGAGCGGAGGATCTGCTGCAGATACTGAACGAACTCGCAAACGCCTAGGTTCCCAGTCGCGCAGCGCGCAACTGTGACGCACACGACTAGGCCGCCGGGTTGGACTCCTGAAGGTCCAGGACCATGCGCACCAGCTGGGCCAGCGAGGATGCGCCCATCTTCTCCATCACGCGGGCCCGGTGTATCTCCACGGTACGCTGGCTGAGGCCCAGATCGGCCGCCATGACCTTGTTTGGCTTGCCACTGGCAACCAATTCCAGCACCTCACGCTCGCGTGGCGTGAGGGAATCGCGACGCTCGCGAATTCGGGCGCGCTCGAGTAGTTCCGCGCGATTGGTGCGGTCCTTCTCGAGGGCGCGCTGGACCCGGTCAATCAGGTCCTGGTCCCGGAACGGCTTTTGCAGGAAATCGAACGCTCCCTGCTGCATCGCCTCAACCGCCATCGGAATGTCCCCGTGACCGGTGATAAAGATCACCGGAATAACAGCGCCGCGCAGGTTCAGTTGCTGTTGCAGCTCGATCCCGCTCATTCCCGGCATACGGACGTCCAAAATCAGGCAACCCGGATCGGCCGGAGCATAGGTGGCCAGAAACTCCTGCGCGGAATCGGCGGTTACTGCCGGCAGGCCGACGGATTTGACCAGCAGCCGGAGTGAATTACGCACCGCTTCATCGTCATCGACGATAAAGACCTTTGGGGCTTGCTGTTTGGCAGAATCCTTCATGATTCGGACTCAGACCGGTGTGGTAAACGTACTACAAAACATGCCCCGGAGGGAACGTTCGGCCGATAAGTCAACGTCCCGTGATGCTGGCCGACAATGGTACGGCTCATGGCAAGCCCAAGTCCGGTACCGGTCGCTTTGGACGTATAAAAGGGATCGAACAGCCGGGAAACCAACTGCGGCGGCACCCCGGGGCCGTTATCACAGATCGCAATCTCCACATCCTTCTGGTCGGTGAGTGTCGTCCGGACGGTGATGTCGCGCTCCCCGTGCCCGCTGTGCGCCAGTGACTCGACAGCGTTTCGAATCAGACTCAGGACCACCTGCTGAATCTGATCCGGATGAACATCAAGCAGCGGTAATGCGGCGGCAAGCTCGAGCCGGTACTGTACCTCGTGCGCCCTCAGGTCCCATTTTACAAGGTCCGTGAGTTCGGAGATGAGGGCGTTGACGTCAGTGCTGCGGGCGGCTCCGGAAGAACGGCTCGCCAGTCCGCGCAATCTGCGGATGATGTCGCCCGCCCGCACGGCTTGCCCGGTGATCTCCTTCAGGGCGTCGCGAATCTCGGGGATGTCGGCGTCGGGTTTCGATAGCAGACGATCGCAAGCCTGCGCGTAGTTGGCGATGGCCGCCAGGGGCTGGTTCAACTCGTGGGCGATTCCGGAAGCCATCTCTCCCATCGTGGCCAAGCGCGACACGTGCCACAGCCGGTCCTGCAGGCGTCTGGCCTCTTCATCGCGTTGCCGCTGTGCACTCACATCCTGTATGAACCCAAAAAATCGCGGTGGGTCACTCCCGGAGACAAGGCCAACCGACAGGAAGGCAGGAAAGACGGTGCCATCCTTGCGGCGCGCGTTGACTTCGCGACCCTTGCCGATGATGTGTGGAATGCGGGTGGCGATGAACCTCGCTATGTAGCCATCGTGGGCCTGTGCATCCTCGGCATTCATCAGCTCTTTGATGTTGTGGCCGATGATTTCTTGGGCTGCATGACCAAACAGGCGCTCGGCCGCGTGATTGAATACCTCGATACGTACCCGTGTGATCGATCAGGATGATTCCATCGACGGCGGCGTCGAGCAGCGCGTCGAGATCTCTTCGGGGCTTGGTGGCGGGCACGGCAGTTAACACACACATTCGGGTGGCGGGGCAGAGCTCGAGGCCGAGCGTTTTCTCGTCATGGGAACTATTCCACGCCTATTTTCGGCCAAGGCCTGTGCAGCCAACACGCTAACGTTGATGCGCGCTTTCATGTCATACGTACATATGCCTATGTGCCGCGGGCCGCGGCCTACATTCGGGGGAGGGAGGGTCACTGCATAGAAAAATACTATAAAAGTTATTGCCTTACGGACTAAACGTTGGGTAGCGTGAGAGTTGGCAGGCCGCGATGTGCCCTTGCGTGAAATACCGCTATCCATGTGCGGCCAGTGTTGGGAGAATTCTTACTCAGACAAAAACCCGCAGGTTCAATATGGGCGAACATTTTCACGTCCTGGTGTGGATCGACCACCAGCTGGCCAAGGTCATCAGTTTCAATACGGACAACGCTGACTCTTCGATTGTCCACAGCACGCACGGGAAGCAGCACCTGCATCACAAAGTGAACGCGGGTGACAGCGGCCACGTCGCGGTGGATTCTGAATATCTCGAACGCGTGGCCCTCGCGCTGAAGAATGCCGGAGCCATTCTCATTACCGGTCCTGCGAGCGCCAAGAAAGAACTAATGGCGCACATCGAGCGCGCGCATCCGGAAATCGCCAAGCGTGTTTCGGGAGTCGAGACTGTCGACCATCCGAGCGACGGCGAGTTGGTCACCATGGGTCGCCGCTTCTTCCGGGCTGATGATCGGATGCAGGCGCAACGGCATTAGTCGCGGTAGCTCCGCGAGTCGGTGGCCGTGGGTTCTGACTACGGGGAGGGGATGAGCATGCCGGCGACCGAGAGGGCCATCACCGCTGCCGCCATCCATCCGAGCCCCAGCAGCATGCCGCGGGCCCGGTAGGGCCCCAACACGGAGGTGCGCGCAGCGAGGAGGAGGATGAGCACGATGAGGGGCACGGCCACCACGCCGTTGATGACGGCACTGTAGAACAGTGCCTTGATGGGATTGATTCTAGTGAAGCCCAGGCCCAGAGCGACCAGCATCGAAATCACGATGATCCCGTAGAAGCGTCCGGCCTGGCGCGCGCTGACCTCAAGGCCCCAGCGCCATCCCATCGTCTCCGCGAGCGCATAACCGGCGGACCCGGCCAGTACTGGGACGGCCAGCATGCCCACGCCGATAATCCCCGTAGCAAACAAGTAGAACGCCAAATCGCCGGCCAGCGGGCGCAGCGCCTGCGCCGCTTGAACGGCGGTCTGGACGTCGGTGATGCCAGAGGGATGCAAAGTGAGTGCGGTGGTCAGTATCACGATATATGCGACTAGATTTGAAAAGAGCATGCCACCCCAGGTGTCCCAGCGAATCCGGCGCAGTTCCCGGGCTGCGGCGCTATGGTCAACGAGCAGCGGCTTTGATTTCTGCAAACGCATGTCCTCGATCTCTTCTGAGCTCTGCCAGAAAAACAGATAGGGACTGATGGTGGTGCCGAAGATGCCCACCACGACGGTGGCCGTTGAGGCATTCAAGCTGAGTTTGGGCCGCAGCGTCCGCAGGAGTACCTCATCCCACGGGACGTGAATCGTAAACAGAACCGCGGCATAGGCCAGCAGCGAGAGCGTCAGCCATCGCAGCACTTTGACGTAACGGTGATATGGCACGAACACCTGGAGCGACAATGAAGCCGCAACCAGTAGCACCGTGGCGAGGTGACGGTTGGCTCCGATGGATCCTCCAAGGGCCTCCCCCATGGCGGCAACGTCGGCGGCGATATTGAAGATATTGGCGATCAGCAGGAGAACGACCGAGGCGTATACCACCCACGACGGAAAGGCCTGCTTCAGATTGAAGGCTAATCCATGACCGGTCACGCGGCCAATTCGCGCACAGATGGACTGCACCGCCGACATCAGGGGGTAGCTGAGCGGCATGGTCCATAGGGTGTTCAGCCCGAACTGGGCGCCCGCCTGAGAATAGGTCGCTATGCCGCTCGGGTCATCATCGGCGACGCCCGTGATCAGGCCCGGGCCCAGACGCGCGAGGGACGCCAGCGCACCGCGCCGCGATGATTTCTTCGATTTCCTCACGCCGCTGCAGTGTAAATCGATCACCCGCATTCGTCTGCGTTGCGATTGCCTGATACCGCAGGAGGAGAGAACTTACGCTCGCGGGCACGAACACTCGGAGCCAAAGCGCGACCTCGAGCGCTACCGCGGCGGAACATCGTGATAGGTAGTTCCACCTAAGAGGTTGCAGCGGTTACGGATGTTCGGATCGGTATTCTGTTGGCAGTCTCACGGTACCTTCAAATCCACAGGGTACTGATGTATGGACGAAGTCGTCATCGTCGCGGCTTTGCGGACGCCGGTCGGCAAGTTTGGCGGCGGGCTTGCCAAGCTGCCGGCGCCAGAGCTAGGTGCGCAGGTCCTTGCGGCGCTTTTGAAAACGACCGGTGTCCGAGCGGAGCAGGTTTCGGAAGTCATACTCGGGCAGGTGCTCACGGCGGGTAGCGGCCAGAATCCGGCGCGTCAGGCCGTGATCAGGGCCGGCCTTCCGGACACCGTACCGGCCATAACCATCGGCCAGGTTTGCGGCAGCGGGCTCAAAGCGGTGCAGCTGGGCGCACAGGCGATAGCCTGCGGTGACGCGGATATCGTAATCGCCGGTGGCCAGGAGAACATGAGCGCGGCGCCGCATGTGATCAATGGCCTGCGGGATGGCTTGCGGATGGGCGACGGCAAACTCATCGACAGCATGATCATCGACGGACTATGGGACGTATACAACCAGTATCACATGGGCGTCACCGCCGAGAACGTCGCCAAGAAGTACGCGATCTCACGCGGCGACCAGGATGAGTTCGCGGCTGCATCGCAACAAAAGGCAGAGGCAGCGCAAACGAACGGACGCTTCAAGGACGAGATCGTTCCTGTGTCCATCACGTCGAAGAAGGGCACCGTACGTTTCGAAGTCGACGAATACATCCGGCACGGGGTTACGGCGACGGCCCTCGCTGATCTGCGGCCGGCGTTCAGCAGTGATGGGACAGTGACCGCAGGCAATGCATCGGGAATCAACGATGGTGCAGCGGCGGTGATGCTGATGTCGGCCCGTACGGCCGCAAACCAGGGCCTGAAAGCGCTCGCGCGCATCAAGTCCTATGCCTCCGTGGGACTGGATCCGAAAGTGATGGGGATGGGGCCTGTGGCCGCCAGTCGCCGCTGCCTAAGGAAGGCGGACTGGCAGCCTTCCGAACTCGATCTCATGGAAATCAACGAAGCGTTTGCTGCCCAGGCGATCGCGGTCAATCGCGAGATGGGGTGGGATACTTCCAGGATCAACGTCAACGGCGGGGCAATCGCCATCGGACATCCGATCGGTGCCTCTGGTTGCCGGATCCTCGTCACGCTGCTGCACGAGATGGTGCGTCGCGACGCCCGCAGGGGTCTTGCGAGCCTGTGCATCGGCGGGGGGATGGGTACGGCACTTGCAGTCGAACGCGCGCCCGAGTGAGGGCGCAGCCAGTAGGGGTACGTGAAGATGGACGCAAAGAAGCGTGTAGCACTCGTGACCGGTGGCATGGGGGGGCTGGGCGAGGCCATTTGCATCAAGCTCGCGGCACTGGGTTACACGGTGGTAGCGACCCATTCACCCACAAATTCCAAGTCACAGCAGTGGCTCAGGGCCATGCGCGAGCGCGGCTTCGCTTTTCACGCCCATGCGTGCGATGTAGCGAACTGGGAGTCCTGCGTTAAGTGTGTGCAGGAGATCTCGGATGCCGTGGGTCCGGTGGATGTGCTGGTGAACAATGCCGGCATCACGCGCGACGTGACCTTTCGAAAGATGGACCGCGTGAACTGGGACGTGGTCATGCGGACCGACTTGGATTCGTGCTTCAACATGACCAAGCAGGTATGTGACGGCATGCTCGAGCGGGGGTGGGGCCGCATCATCAACATCTCTTCGGTCAACGGTCAGAAGGGGGCCTTCGGGCAGACGAATTACTCTGCGGCGAAGGCCGGAATGCACGGCTTCACGAAGGCACTGGCTCTCGAAGTCGCGCGCAAGGGCATCACCGTCAACACCATCTCCCCGGGATACATCGGTACGCAGATGGTGATGGCTATCCCGAGTGATGTCCTGGAAAACAAGATCATCCCGCAGATACCCATGGGACGGCTGGGAAAACCCGAAGAGGTTGCCGGTCTGGTCGCCTATCTGGCCAGCGACGAGGCCGCATTCGTTACCGGGGCCAACATCGCCATCAACGGCGGCCAGCACATGCAGTGATTCCGCACGAACGAATACCGTTACGAATGACCACATAGTCAGGAGATTCCGATGAGCCCTTTAAGTGCAGTTCGAGCCAATGGCGAGGCCGTGTCCGGAGCGATGAAGCTCAGCGCCTCCTTCGCCAGCCATCTGAAGACGTTGGATCGTAAGATTCCCCTGCGGTCGCGCTACGAGAACTTTATCGGCGGGAAGTGGGTGGCGCCGGCAAAGGGCGGCTACATCGAGAACATCTCGCCGACCACCGGGCAGGTCGTCTGCCAGGTTGCCCGCTCGCAGGCGGAGGATGTGCAGCTGGCGATCGAGGCCGCACACGCCGCCGCCGACAAATGGGGACGCACGGCGGTCGCAGAACGCGCGGCGGCGTTAAATCGCATTGCGGACCGGATGCAGGAATATCTGCCGTTCCTGGCAGCGGTGGAAACCTACGACAACGGCAAGCCCATCCGGGAGACCAATCTCGCGGATATGCCCCTGGCCGTTGATCATTTCCGTTATTTTGCCAGCTGCATACGCGCCCAGGAAGGTTCGCTCGGCGAACTCGACGACGACACGGTGGCCTATCACTACCACGAGCCGCTCGGCGTCGTGGGTCAGATTATTCCGTGGAACTTTCCCATCCTGATGGCAGCCTGGAAGCTCGCTCCGGCAATTGCCGCAGGAAACGCGGTGGTCATGAAACCCGCCGAACAGACTCCGCTCTCGATCATGGTGTTTGCGGAGCTGATCCAGGACATCCTGCCGCCGGGAGTTCTCAATATCGTAAACGGTTTTGGCCTCGAGGCCGGCAAGCCGCTCGCTACCAGTTCGCGCATCGCCAAGGTGGCGTTCACCGGGGAAACGACCACCGGTCGCCTGATCATGCAATACGCCTCTGAGAACATCATACCGGTGACGCTGGAGCTCGGCGGCAAGTCACCGAACATCTTCTTCGCCGATGTGGTGCGTGAAGACGATGCGTTCTTCGACAAAGCTCTCGAGGGCTTTGCAATGTTCGCGCTGAATCAGGGGGAGGTGTGCACTTGTCCCTCGCGTGCACTGGTGCAGCGCTCGATTTACGAGCGATTCATGGAACGTGCAGTCAAGCGTGTCGAAAGCATCCGGCAGGGAGACCCGTATGAAATGAGCACGCAGATCGGAGCGCAGGCCTCAAACGATCAATACGAAAAGATTCTCTCCTACATCGACATTGGCAAGAAGGAAGGGGCCAAAGTGCTCGCCGGCGGCGTTGCCAACAAGCTGTCGGGCGAGCTGGCGGGCGGCTACTACATCAAGCCGACGGTGTTCGAGGGTCACAACAAGATGCGCGTCTTCCAGGAGGAAATTTTCGGCCCGGTGGTGTCCGTTACCACCTTCGAGACCCCGGAGGAAGCGCTGGAGATCGCGAACGACACTCTGTACGGACTCGGGGCCGGCGTCTGGACGCGTGATCTCAATACGGCCTATCGTTTCGGGCGCGGCATCAAGGCCGGACGGGTCTGGACGAATTGCTATCACGCTTATCCTGCGCATGCGGCGTTCGGCGGCTACAAAAAGTCGGGAATCGGGCGCGAGACGCACAAGATGATGCTTGACCATTACCAGCAGACGAAGAATGTCCTGGTGAGCTACAGCGAAAAGGCGCTAGGATTCTTCTAGAAGCACGGGTGACGCCGGGGCCACCAGCGAGACGGTGGTGGCCCCGGCGGCAGATCGAGGGGTCCGATGAATTCTACTTCCCCGGCTGCAGCCGCGCGTGTCGGCGTGACCCTTGCGGCGCAACGCGTGATTGAACAGCTACGACGCACTCACGGACCCTTGATGTTCCACCTCTCCGGTGGCTGCTGCGACGGCAGTGCGCCAATGTGCTTCCAAGTGGGTGAGTTTAGGCTTGGCAGCGTCGACGAAAAGGTCGGCGAGATTGCGGGCTGTGAATTCTGGATGGACCGCGAGCAGCTGCGCCGCTGGGCGCACACGTCCTGGACGGTAGATGTCGTAAGCGGGCGGGGCGGCAGCTTTTCCTTGGAAGCGCCCCTCAACGTACGCTTCCTCATCCGCTCGGCGCTGTGCGAAATTCCGGGATCCTCGGCCTAGAGCAACCGCAGCGGCAAGACAGATTCCCCTTTACCGCAGATAAGAAAGCACCGTCGGGCCAAGCCGCAACCGACCTGCCCGACGGCCGAAGCGAGCGCCTACTGGACACTGATTCGTTTAGGCTGCTCGCTCTTCACCACTGTCTTCGGCAGATGCACGGTAAGCACGCCATCCTTGCTCTGGCAGCTTATGCCCTCGGCATCCACGTTTTCCGGTAATGAAAAGCTTCGCTCGAAAGTGCCGCAGAAGCTCTCGATGCGATGGAACTTCTCGTTCTTGTCTTCGGTACGCTGCTTGCGCTGTCCCTTGATGGTGATAACCCCGGCCTCGAAGGTCACCTGCACATCTTCTTTCTTCACTGCCGGCAATTCAGCGCGGATCACGTATTCCTTCTCAGTCTCGCTGATATCCGCCGCCGGTGACCATTCAACCGCGCGTCCACCGTTTTGCTCTGGCGCGAGGCGGGGCCAACGCACCGGTACCATACGACTGAACATCGCTTCTACATCTGCAAACGGATCCCACCGAACAATGTTCATAAACCCTCCGCTCCGAGATGACTCTTGGTCCTACGAGCACACATTGCGCGTGTTCCGGGAGAAGGAGAATCCGAGAAAATACTTACCCTGTTCTAGGGATTCGCGCCCAGCCAGTGCGTGCGCGAGAGACCTGGCGAGCGGCGGTATGCCGCGCGGGTCAGCCGTGCCTGCGCGGAGAATCGGCCCGCGCGGGGGCCGCCGAGCGCGAGCCGATCGACGGAAGCGCCGGCTTGAATTCGACGTGCAGATGTTGCAGGGGCCGCAATTCGGGAGGGGGTTCAGTTTCTTCTGGCACCAAAAACAGCCCCCAGCGGCGCGCAAGACGGCCGGTACTCGATCGGCTGGTCCAGACCGTCAGCGGGATGCCGCACAGCAGACCTGCAAATACGGGCGTCAGCCACCAGAAGAAACTCGGTGCGAACTTCAGAATGACAGCACCCCAGACCAGTCCCGTGATCAGTTGCCATTTCTGCCGACGAAGAGCCTCCGGGAAGGTAACGCCGCGTTCCCCACGTGGCTGGGCATTCCAGGAAACACTCTTTCCCAGAAGCGTTTGGATCACGAAGGTGGCGTGAAACAACATCATGGTTGGCGCGAGCAGCACACTGAATGCCTGTTCAAGAAACAGGCTCGTGCACAGCCGGGTGGTGCCCGCGAACGCGCGACGGGTACGCGCGTTCGCGACTACGAGCAATGCACCCAGGAATTTGGGCAGGAGCAGGACAACCAGCGTGACCAGGATGAGCAACCCGGTCTCGCCCGTACGAATCTCCGGCCAGCGGGGGAACAATGAGCGCAGGCCAGGCAGAAAGTACTGGGGTAGCTTGGCGCTCTCAATGATGCTCAGCAGGGAACTCAATAGCAGTAGAGCCAGCCACATCGGCGAGCTCGCGTACGACATGATGCCCGTGACCAGGTGTACCCGGCTGATGAAGCGCAACCCGGGATAATTCAGCAAGCGCAAATGCTGCAGGTTACCTTGCGCCCAGCGACGATCGCGGGCGACATAGTCAATGACGTTGCCCGGCACTTCCTCCCAGCTACCCTCGAGCTCCGGCAGGTGGCGAACCTCGTACCCGGCACGTCGCATTAATGCGGCTTCGACGAAATCGTGGCTGAGAATTGCGCCGCCCCACGGGGGTCGGCCGCTGAGGCGCGGAAGTTCGCAATGAGCGGTGAAGGCCGGCAATCGCAGAATGGCGTTGTGCCCCCAGTAGTTGCTGTCCCCGAGTTGCCAGAAGGCGAGGCCGCTGCCGAGCATCGGGCTCTGCAGTCGCGAGCCGAACTGGATAATGCGGCCAAATAAAGTCTCATGACCGGCCGGTAAGGGAAGGGACTGCAGAATTCCAATCTGCGGATGCGCTTCCATCAGGCGCGCGAGCGTGACGAGCGCGTTTCCCGTCATGATGCTGTCGGCATCCAGAACAATCATGAAATCGTACTGACTGCCCCAGCGGCGCACGAACTCGGCAATGTTGCCCGTCTTGTGGCCGCTGCGATCCGTGCGACGCCGGTAATGCAGCCTGCCTTCGGCGGAGTAGCGCGACACCAGCCCTCGGAACATGGCTTCCTCGGCGGCGGCAATCGCCGGATCGGTGGTGTCGGAAAGCACGAATAGATCAAAGGCAGCTTGATCCTCCTCGCGAAGGAGGGAAGCCCACGTGGACTCCAGTCCTGCGGCCACGCGCAGGGTATCCTCGTTGTACACCGGCATGACGATTGCCGTACGACAGCGCAGTCGCCGGCCTCCTACCGAGGCGGGATCAAGCGCAGCCGGGTCCTTGCCCACGACGCGAATGACGAAACCGGCGATCGCCGTCCAACAGGCGCCGGCGATCCAGGCAAACAGACAGTAGAAGAGCACCAGGCCGACGAGCTCGCTGGTCGTCGGTCCGTGCGCCTGCAGCGCATCCAGCATCAGCGCGGTCGCCCCACCG
The DNA here is from genome assembly GCA_963727305.1 of uncultured Pseudomonadota bacterium. Classification (GTDB taxonomy): domain Bacteria; phylum Pseudomonadota; class Gammaproteobacteria; order Steroidobacterales; family Steroidobacteraceae; genus 13-2-20CM-66-19. The sequence goes on along the minus strand of CAVSFM010000016.1, from coordinate 368,552 downwards.
GCGGTCAGGAAGGTCAGACCGAAGAACAGGGTGCGACGCAGTCGCAGGCGCCCTCGCGGGCCGTTCATGGATTCCATTGATATACCCAGGTCTCAGTCAGAATTTCGCCATACAACGTGAGAAAGCAATGAAGCTCAACGGGGCGTTTGGACCGTGGCGTCACCACCACGGCGACTCTCCAGGCCCCGGATTCGATCCGCGTCACCGTCAGGGCCTCGATATGCCCGTTGTCGGCGGTGACCTCCGCCCGTACCGGTTGCGCGGCTTTGAGGGTATCAAGGTCACCTCCGGAAAAATCCGCCAGTATGCGACGAGCTCCGGCGCCAAAGTGGGTCGTGCTTTCGGCCGAAGTCGGATTGCCCGTGCGTGTGGCGATCACTTTTCCGCCTGGAGGCCACTGGGCCATCTGCGAGAAGGCTGACAGCAGGTATGAAAAGTTCAGCGGCTTGCCGCTTACGGGAGCCTCCGCCGGAACCCAATAGGCGACCACATTGTCGTGAATTTCCTCGTCGCTCGGTATCTCAACCAGCTCAACTCCACCCTTGCCCCAGGCGCCCAGCGGCTGCACCCAGTAGCTGGGCCGCGCTTCGTACTGTGAATCGAGGTCCTGGTATTGCTGGAAGTCGCGCTCGCGCTGGATGAGGCCAAAGCCGCGTGGGCTCTCGTCCATGAAGCGGTTAACGCGCAGTTCGCGAGGGTTGGTCAACGGACGCCAGATCCATTGCCCGTTGCCCGTCTGCATCATCAGTCCGTCACTGTCATGGACCTGCGGACGAACATCGTCGAATCGCCGCCCGGTGAAATCGCTTCCGTAAAGAAACATCGAAGTCAGGGGAGCCATGCCGAGCTTGCCGATAGTGCGTCGCGGATACAGGGTGCAATTGACTTCGATCTGGGTAATGGCGCCGGGTCGGATATCGAACTGAAACGCTCCGACTGCGCTCTTGCTGTCCAGCAGAGCGTAAATCGTCAATACCCGCTCGGCAGGCCGCGGGTGCACGAGCCAAAAGTCCGTGAATGTCGGGAAATCCTCCCCGCTGGGGGCGGCAGTGTCGACGGCAAGTCCGCGGGCCGACGCGCCGTAATGCTGGTTCCGCGCCAGGGCGCGGAAATAAGAGGCCCCGAGAAAGGTCAGCAGTTCGTCCTTGTAGGTCGGAGTTTGCAGCGGGAAGTGCACGCGGAAGCCGGCGTAGCCGAGGGTTGCGGGAGCCTTCGGGACCTTCGCCAGATTGCCGAAGCTGAAGTAACTCGCGTTATACGCAATCGGGGTCACGCCGGCGTTGCTGACGTCAAAGATGTTGACGCGCTGGCGATTGTGATAGCCGCGATGAAAGAATTCGATCTCGAAGAGCGCCTGGCCACGCCAGAGGGAGCTCCCGGCACGGTAGCGGATGTTGCGATACTGCTCGTAGGTCAGATTGTTCAGCGCCTCGGGCAGCGCCTCGGAAGGTGGCCGGTACGGCTGTCGGACACGTTCTTGCGCCAGCCGCCGTACGTCCTCGAACGTGAAGGCTCCCAAAGAACCGGCCGTCGTGGCCGGGGCCGCGGCCACCATGCGTCTTGCCGGAGGTGCAGTCGTATCCGCCGCACGCACCTCGCCGGCAAGCGCCACGCAGATTGTGGCCAGGAAGAGGGGCTTGATCACGATAGCGGGCAGGTCCAATGGGCCATCAGGCCGCGAATTCGCTAACCGCGGGTACGGCTGCGCGTCCGTTCGCAGCGAAGACGGGGGAGGATGTATTGCGACGTGACATGTGCCTCCATGGCGATTCGATTCAACAACGATCTGTCTGCAGCCGATTTTAGCCAGAGTTGCGTTTTACGACCCTGTTTCTACGCGATTCCGCTGGCGTTCAAGGCAATCCGAAAGGCTGCATGAGCCAAGACAGGGACAGCTGCGGTCAAGGTGCGTTCACCTCAAAAGTGTCGCCATACGGATGCACTGGCGGTTGATTGGAAACATCCCGGAGGCGCCAGTGGTTACGCGGGCCGGTACTGGTAAAGCCACGTCTCAGACAAAGCTCGTTCCCCGGATCGGAGGAACAGTCGCAGGTCGACCACGTCCCTGGAAGCGGGCGTGAAGTCGAACTGTGCGCGCCAGTGTCCTGACACTCCATCGGGCACAGCCTCGGCAAACACGTAAGAAAACTGCCCCTGCGGCGCAGACAGCACCACCTCGGGCACCACGCCGAACGGTAACTGCTCCAACGGGCCACCCTGGAACTCGATCAGGAACTTCTGCACGCCGTGGGGTCGCCGCTGACCGGGCTGCCCGCCCCTGCCCAGGCGGGTAGCTACGCAGCGGGCCAACGTCGAGGGAAAGGGCTCATCGGCGCTCCAGTACAGGCGATACCGGAATTGCAGGTGTGTTCCCGCCTTGACCGGCTCCTGGGGCACCCACATCGCTGTGACGTTGTCCTGAATCTCATCGTCCGTCGGTGCCTCGATCAGCTGCACGGACCCTCTGCCCCATGCATCGAGCGGCTCGACCCAGAGACTGGGGCGGCGCTCGTAACGCACTCCGTCAAGGTAGTGATCAAAGTTGCGGTCACGTTGCAGCAGGCCGAATCCACGGGGTGCCTCGTCGCCAAACGCTGACGCTGTGAGCGCGGCGGGCAAATTGAGGGGTCGCCAAACGTGTTCTCCACCCCGGGTCCACAGCGCCAGGCCGTCGGAGTCGTGCACCTCGGGTCGCCAATCGATGCCCGTTGGTTTTGTGGCTTCGGAGAACCAGTACATGCTCGTGAGAGGGGTGATGCCCAGTCGGGCTACATCCTGGCGAAAAAACAGGCGCGCTTCGATCTCCATGATGACGGTGCGTGTTCGGTGCATCACGAACCGATAGGCGCCTGTGACGCTCGGGCCTTCGAGCGCCGCATAGACAGTGACCTCGTGTGCGCCATCCTGGGGCGGCTCGAAGTAAAAGCGTGTGAAGCAGGGGAACTCTTCAGTTCGATCGGGAGTGGCGAGATTGATCGCGATACCCCGTGCCGAGATTCCGTACTGGAACAATTCGCCGATGGCGCGGAAGTACGAGGCGCCGAGAAATGCGACCCAGTCGTTTGCTTGCCAGGGGAGCGCCTTCTGATCGCCCACTCGGCTTTCCTGAAATCGAAATCCGGAAAATCCCGCTCCTTTAGGCAGGTCTCGCGCCGGACTGTCGATTGGCATGCGAAAGCAGGCGGGGTCGAAGACGACTTCGCGGGCCACCGTGCCATTGCCCGCTCCAGACAGCGTGTACATCCTTACCGCCGTCGGCGCGAACTTGCCCATGTGGAAAAACGTGACCGGGTATAGCCCGGGGCCCTCGCGAAACAGCGCACAGGCCGGATCGAAGTGAATTTTTCCCAGCGCTTCGTAGTCAATACGATCGAGAATGGCCTGCGGCAGCGGTGCGGGCGCCACATAGGGGCTCGCGGCACGGGCCTGGACCTCCCGTGTCAGCGCATCAAAGGAAAACGCTGCAGGCGGGGCGAGGGTTAGGCCACTGGCCGCCACAGATGGCGCCCGAATGCCCATCGCCGAGGCCGTGGCGGCGCCGATTCCGATGAGTACGCTGCGCCGGCTGTAGGTGACCGAACCGGAAGTGCCGGTGCGTCGCGACGCTCTGCCCGACGTGGCCGGAGCACCACGTCGCTCACGCGAAGGGGTCAGGCCGTGAGGCGCCTCGTCATCTTCGTTTGTGGCGGAACCCAATGCAGGCCTTTCCATCAACCATTCAGCCGAGATGTTTCCGCGGGGGAGATGAAGAACTCAGGAGGTTCCTCGCCGCTTTGCTGCTGGCGGCGTTGGCCGGCCGCCAGTAGCGCGGAGATGAACGTACCCGACCAATCATGAATGTCATGGTCGCGTAAGGCACTGAGCAGTCTTGCGTGCCGGGTCCGTCGTTCGGCCAGCGGCATGTCGAGCGCATTCTTGAGTGCCCGCGCGATGGCCTGCGTATCGTACGGGTTGATGATTAACGCCTCGGTCATCTCGTACGCGGCGCCCGCCCGGTCGGACAGCACCAGGACCCCCGGATCCTTGGGATCTTGCGCAGCGATGAATTCCTTCGCGACGAGATTCATTCCGTCGCGCAGCGGCGTCGCCAGGCAGACTTGAGCCAGCCGGAAGAGTCCCATCAGCGTACCGTGGGGGAAGTTGCGGTTAAGGTATCGGATCGGGGTCCAGTCGACGTTGGCAAAACGCCCATTGGTTCGGCCCGCGCGCTGCTCGAGCGCGGCTCGGATTCGGGTATAGGCCTCCACCTGCTGCCGACCCAAAGGGGCAATCTGGAGGTAGGTCACTTCACCCAGATGCTGCGGAAATTGCTCCAGAAACCGCTGGTAGGCTTCAAAGCGTTCCAACAGGCCCTTACTGTAGTCAAGGCGATCGACGCCGATGACCAGTTGGCGCCGCCGCAGATCCTGCGCCATATTGCGGATGTGCACCGAAGTCGCGCTTTTCGTGGCGGCGCGGGAAACTGCCTCGACGTCGACGCCGATGGGGAACACTCCGGTATAGACGCGGTGGGCCGAGCCGCCGGCGGCGCCCGCGGCGCTCACACAATTTTCGCCCCACACGGCGCGCGCAGCCCCGAGAAACGCCTGTCGATCCGCTTCCGTCTGAAATCCGAGCAAGTCGTAGGAAAGTAGGGCACGCAGCATTGATTCGTAAACGGGCAATGCCCGCAGTACCTCGAAATGCGGAAACGGCACGTGAAGAAAGAAACCTATGGGGGCGCGCACGCCTTGCTGGCGCAGCTGGCTCGCCAGAGGGATGAGATGGTAGTCGTGAACCCAGATGAGATCGTTGGGACGCAGCAGTGGTGTCAGGCTGCGGGAGAACAGGGCATTCACCTCCAGATAGGCAGCGTACTGTTCATCCTGGTACTGAAATCGATCGAGAAAATAATGAAACAGCGGCCACAACGTGCCATTGGCAAATCCATTGTAGTAGGGCTCGAATAGTGAGGCCGGGATGTTGATCGTGGCGTAGCATACGTTCTGGCGCTGCAGCAGTTCCGGTGATTCCTGAACAGCCTCGACGGGACCAGCGCGGCCGCTCCACCCGAACCACAGCCCGCCGGATTCGTGCATAGCAGCCAACAGCCCGACCGCGAGCCCACCGTCAGCCCGCGAGCCCGGAAGGGCAACGCGGTTGGATACGTTGACCAGTCTGGTCAAACCTCGTCCTCCCAGCGTTTACTCAGGCGCATTGCCGTCGTGATGATGCCGACCATGCTGTAGGTTTGCGGAAAATTGCCCCACAGCGCGCCGCTGACGGGATCGACGTGCTCGGACAGAAGCCCCAGGGAATTGCGCACCTTCAAGAGCTTCTCAAACAGGGCTCTGGCGGCGTCGAGTTGGCCCACTCCGGCCAACGCGTTAGCCCACCAGAATGAACAGACGGTAAAGGCGTTGGTGGTTTCACCGAAATCGTCGGGGTGACGGTAGCGCACCAGGAAATCCCCCACGCGCAGTTCTCGCTCGATGGTCTGCAGCGTGCCGACGAAGCGCGGATCGCGCCAGCTCAGGATGCCGAGCTCCGGCAGCAGCAGCAGACTGGCGTCGACGACGTCGCCATCCAGCGTCGCCGACAGGGTTCCTCGGGTTTCACGCCACGCGGCCGTCAATATCCGTTGCTGCAGAGAATCCGCGCGGCTGCGCCAGTAACCGACGCGATCGTCAAGCTGCAGTCGCCGGGCGATACGGGCCAGGCGGTCGCAGGCGGCCCAGCACATCGCGGCGGAGAGCGTGTGATGCCGCTCGGTACCGCGAAATTCCCAGATGCCGGCATCCGGCTCATCGATTAGGAGCGCAGCCCGCTCACCGAGAGCTTCCAGCCGTTTGAACTGTGAAATATCCCCGGGGTGCTCGAGGCGCTCGTCAAAGAATAGCTGGGTTGATGCCAGGATGATCGATCCGTACACGTCGTTTTGGCGCTGGCGGAAGGCGAGATTGCCAACGCGCACCGGGCCCATGCCCTCCACGCCCGCGAGCGTGCCCACGATGTGTTCGCTGAGATCGGCCTCGCCACTGATGCCATACACCGGCTGCAGGTGCGACTGTTGTTCACGCACGACCACGTCATCCAGGTAACGCAGGAACGCCTCCATGGCGCCGGTGGCGCCGAGGCGGTTCATTGCCTGGACGGTGAAATAGGCATCCCGCAGCCAGCAGTAGCGGTAGTCCCAGTTACGCCCGCTGTTGGGTGCTTCCGGCACCGAAGTGGTGGGCGCGGCAAGCACGGCACCGTTGTCATCGTAGGTACACAGTTGCAGGGTAATTGCCGCGCGAATGCAGGCGGCTTGAAATTCAAATGGAATCGCCAGGCCGCGCACCCATTCCTGCCAGTAGCGCGTGGTAGCCCGCAGCGTCTCGTCGGCCACCTCGTGCGCCGGGGCGCTCAGGGTCTCGTCGTTGCCCAGCACCAGATCAAGCGGACGATCGAGCACAAAGATGCGCTCCTCGGCGAGGTAGGAGACCGGCGCATCGGTCGTCACTCGCAGAGTCTGGTTGCCATCGGAGAAGCGCACGTGATGACTGCCAAGTTGTCGCTCGAATGGCTTGCTGCCGTAGCCGGAGGCGGGGCGAAGGCGGATCCGTACGGCAGGTCGTCCGCTCAGAGGCTCGATCCGGCGGACCAGTATTGTCGGGCGGTAAAGTCGGCCCTGGCGGAAAAAACGCGGGCACCAGCTGGTTATCCGCGCGGCATTGCCGTGGGGGTCTCGGGCGATCGATTCGAGAATCGCAGTGTTGCGCTGGTAACGAAGCTCAGTTTCGATTTGATCGATAACCGTGATATCGAAGACGCCACACTCATCCGCATGGGTACCGGCCGAGAGCAGTCCACAGAAGATCGGGTCACCGTCGGGTCTGGGCCAGCAGCACCAGGGGATAGCCCCGTTGGAGCGCACGAGGGCGGTAATCTGGCCGTTGCCTATGACGCCGACGTCCGCCAGCGTTTGCGAGACCCGTAGGGGGAGCGCAGGCTGGCTCTCAGCCACGTCCGCCATCCGCTTCGGTGAGGGCGTGCAGCCAGGAGCGAACGGCATCGACCGAATCCAGGCGCGCCCGCGCGGCGGAAGATTGCCGTCGGCCCACGGCGATTGACAGGCCGCCGGCAGCATTCGCCCACTTAAAGGCCGATTCGTCGGTGACGTCGTCGCCGACGTACACGGGCATCCTGCCGGTGAAGGGGAGCTCGGCCATGAACTCGGCAAGGGCGATAGCCTTGCTGGCGTCACTTGGGGTTATTTCTGCGACCATATGTCCGTGCTGCACTCTCAGACCCGCGGCCTGCAAGCCAGCCAGGCTGCGAATGGCGTTCTCCACCACCTCTCGCAGGTGCGGCGCCTGGCGATAGTGGACTGCCACCGCGTAGTCCTTGTCTTCGAGCAGCAACTGCGGATACCTGGACGTTAGCTGCATCAGTACCCGACGGATTTCGCCGATCTTTTGTGCGGTTGGCGAGGCGCGACGCACGCAATCTCCACGCGCGTTGCGGCGTTCAAACCCGTGCAAGCCTGCGGCCGCAAAGCGCTCCGGCGCCGTGATGCGATCCAGATCGGCGATTCTTCGACCGCTGATCAAGGCGAGCGCGTCCTGGCAGCGCATCCGCAGCGCGCACAATAGCTGCAGTAACCGCGCGTCGCCGACGACGTCGGTGGGTCGTGCGGCGATTTCAATGAGCGTCCCATCCACGTCAAGGAACAGCGCGCACCGATCGAGCTGCAGCCTCTCGGGAGGAGCTGCTTCGCCGGCCGCCGTCGCGCCGCCGCCTGGGACGCGCGAGCGATGCGGTTTCGGGGGGGCATTCGGGGCAAGCCGCTCGTCCCTGGACTCATCGTTCACCACCGCCTCGCTCCTGAATTGTGGTTCGCTCGCGCGATTGTCCTGGAAAAAAGGGAGCGGCGCACACGGGAGTCGCCCGTGCGCGTGGCAAACCAGCCTTCCAGCGAGGTACGCGGAACCTCTGTAGCTTCGCCCAAGATGCAGGCGGCTCGGCGTAGTCTTCGGCTACCCTCGGCTGTAGGACGGCGTCGGAATCGACCCACAGGGAGCGAGTCCGCTGAACGCTGGTGTCCGCGGCCGGCTGCTGCAGCGCAGCGGTGACGCCGCTAACGGGGTCGCCTTAGGGAGACACCGGATATCCCCGCGGCAATGGAATGCCCTTGTGCGCGGCGACCGTTCTCAGCAGGTCGGGCCGGTCTGAAATGATGCCATCGACGCCCATGTCAATGAGGCGCGCCATGTCTTCGGGTCGATTGACGGTCCAGACGACCACCGGGAGCCCGAGTTGATGTGCCTCACGGATCGATTGCGCGTCCACATCGCCAAAATCCGGCGACCAGATATTGCCGCCGGCGGCCTTAATCGCACGGGGCAAGGAGCCGCCGTACTTTTGCGGATCGAATCCTGCGGTCCATGGGGAGGCCTTGGCGGCAAAGACGTTGGCATCGTCTTCGTGCTGCTCTGACAGATAAACAGTCGGGATCCTGGGCGCCTGCTTTTGTACGAGCTGCAAAGTGCGCCAGTCGAACGACTGGATCATGACGCGATCAGCAAAGTGCTCGCGGTTCAGCAATTCGAGCACCACTGTCACGAAGTGCTCAGGATCGGGCGATTCGTCGGGATGGTTGGGGTCAATCTTCGTTTCGATGTTCAGGCGCACGTGGCGGTCGCCGGACTTGCGCACCAGCGCAAACACCTCAGCGAGGGTGGGGATGCGGGTGCCCGGTATCGCGAGTTGATCCGGAAAGCGGGCCGCATAGGCACTGCCGGGCCGGATCTGCCCGACATCGTATTGCTTCACCTCGGTCAGGGTCAGCTTGACGTAGGGAATACCCGGTGGCGGCAAATAACGGCCGTCTGGACCACGCGCCAGGTCGGGATTGAGCCCACGCTCGTGGGACACCACCACCACGCCATCCTTGGTGACACCCATGTCGAGTTCCAGCGTGTCGACTCCCATCGACAGTGCGTTGGCGAAGGATTGCAGGGTGTTCTCCGGACGCAAAGCGCGGCCACCACGGTGGGCCTCGATATCGAATGCGTCGAGCCGCGCAGATACTGCGGCCGGGGACTCGGCCAGGGCCGCCGTGAATGCCGCCACGCCGGCCGCGCCGACTAAGGCAGTCAACGCTAACGCGGCGCGCCGCTGACACAACGATCTGAATAGGGCGTTCATCGGTCAATTTTGCGCGCGAATACCATGGTTCGCTCCGATACAGGTGTAAAAAGTTGTTGTGGTCACAGGCTATTCGCCCATTGGGCGCGCAGTCATTCTAGGGATCTCGGATTCAGCCGGCTTGCGTTTTCCCGACTTCCGCGATCTTGCCTAAGCCGCGAAGCTCGATCTCCTGCTCCCGAATGCGGAATTTCTGAATCTTGCCGGTAACGGTCATCGGAAACGCGTCAACCGGGCGGATGAATTCCGGGATCTTGTAATGGGCGATCTTGCCGCGGCAGTAGTCGCGGAACTCCTCTTCACTGGCCGCCATGCCGGATTTCAGCCTGATCCATGCACCGCGGTCTCGCCGAGCAGCGGATGCGGAATGCCCACGACCTGCACAGGCTTTCGAGGTCGTGCAGTTACACCGGCGGCGGGTCGGATCACCCAGACTCGCGCCACTCCCTGGCCCTTCTTATCCTACACTCCGCCCGAGCTTCCAGGAGCCGGCTCCATGGAAATGCCGCCGCCCGGGTCAGGCTCATGGCCGCGTCCGCAGCTCCCGGACTCGCGTTGCCACTGACGGCGGCGATGCGGACAATGCCATACAGTTCAGTTCAGCCGCGGAGAAGAAAACCATGCGTATGTTCCGATTTGCCATGGTCATCACGCTGTGCGCATCAGCGGTAACCGTCGGCGCTGCCACCGGATCCTCGGATCTGCCGCAGCGGGTGGAACTTAAGCGGGCAGACCTGTCGGGCGCGCCCGATATGGAGGTCATCACTTCGATCAGCGAATTTCGGAAAGGCGAGAGCATTCCGCGCCATTTCCATCATGGAATCGAGACTGGCTACGTCGTGCAGGGCTCGATGGTGCAGCTTCCCGGAAAAGACCCCACGATGATGGAAACCGGAACGCCGATCATGAACCTTCGCGACGTGCCGCATGCCGGCTTTACGGTCGTTGGTGATACTCCGCTCAGGCTGCTCACGGTGCACATCGTGGACAAGAACAAGCCGTTGTACGTTTGGGTGAATTAGGGAGCCAGTCTGAAGCGCGGCGGCGAATTACCGGCAATGCCGCAAGACGCACGGTCGTTAGGGAACTGATGCAGTGTAAGTAACGCGGCCACCACGAACGTTAATGCCGCCGTACGTGCCTGCCGGCGGCCTCGTGGCGTTCGCGTACGTGTATGTCCACTTGGCGTCCTGTTGCACCACTTTGTTGACCGCCGTAAGCGTGACCGTCCTCGTCGCGCCATTTGCCAAGGCAGGGGCGCGCAGGGTTGTCGCGGTCGTATTGTGGCTCGCAGTTGTCGTTATGGTAGCGAAGCTGATGGTGTCGCCGTTTCCATCGCTGAGCGGACCGGTCGTGGTCGAACTCAGCCTGACATTGCCGTGGTTGGCCACGACAACCGCGCTCTCTACACCGCCTGTGAGGTCGCCGCCGGTTCCGGCCAGAGGCCCCGCGCCGACCTGTGCGGCGGTGGGTGACCACGTGATCTCGTCGATCGTGGCCTGGGTCGCATAACCCCCGGACGCTGTGCCGACTCCAGAGCCGACGCGCAGGAACAGGAACTTCGGGATGGCGATCTGTAAATCCACGTGGGCGGTCGCAGTCAGTCCACCGGCCCCGGTGCCAAAATTTGATTCAGCATCGCATAGCGTCGGTGTTGCGATGCACATGGCAGCGGCCAAAATGCTCTGCGCCACGAATGACGTCCGCATGTTGACTTATTCCTAAGCTCGATCGATTGCCAGTGAAGAACTGGCCTGTAGTCTACGGGCTACGGCAGCGGGCAAGCGTACCCGGATCACGGTTCAAGGCCCGGTGCGGATGTCCGGGGTCTCAGTTTTCCTGCTTGATAGAATCGCGAGATTGCGCCGCTTGGTCTGGTGTTTGCGTTTGCAGGCGGCGATGGCGTAGCGCGTCGATGCAGCGAAACTGTGAATGGCCGATCGCACTGTGGGACACCGGACCGAGTTCGCGTCCCACTCTATTTCTCAAGGCGCGAGCGCCGCCTTCAGCTTCTGTTCCACGTCAGCGTAACTCCAGAATGCGCGCATGGAGGCTAGTTTTCCGCTTGGGTTTATCTTGTAGATGCTGACCAGGTCGACGGTAACGAAGACGTTTCCAGGCAGGGCGTTCGTCAAGCTCCAGACATTTGCGCACTCATTGCCACACGGATACGACTCGCGGATCATATAGGTCATTTTTCCGGGAGCGATTACTCGGTCCCAGAACTGAGCCAATGCGGCACGACCGCGATGACCTTGACCTGAAGGATCCAGGGGCGAGATCCCGACTGGGTCCTCGAGCACTGCATCCTCTGCATACAAATCCAGCCACGCCGCTTTCGTTCCCTGCGAAGCGTATCGGGCTGAAAGCGCTGCCGCGCGCTGCGCAGGGTGGCTGCTGTTTTCGAGCATCAGTCCGGTGCCTTTCGTATTCATTCGATATCCTCTGTGTTGATCCGTTGGCTGCGCATCCGCTCGGCTAGTATCTAAGCGAACGTACCTTGAGGAAAGCCCCACGGCGACGCGCGACGCGGTGCAGCGCGCAGTCGTTCCGGTCTGGGCGTGCTGAGCCTACACTGCACGCCTGTGCTTGGGGCACTGAAATAGAAAGAGGTAAACGTCACATATGTCGCCGCCTATCTCATCGGCAGCCTTCCATGGACGCCACACAACGCTGCTCGATGGGGGCACGGGACGAGAGCTCATGCGGCTTGGTGCACCATTCCGCCAGCCGGAGTGGTCGGCTCTGGCCTTGATCGAGGCGCCCGAGTACGTCACGAAAGTGCATCGGCGCTACATCGACGCGGGCGCCGAAATCATCACGACGAACAGCTATGCCGTGGTGCCGTTTCATATTGGCGCGCGGCGCTTCCAACGGGAGGGCGCAGCCTTAGCCGCCCTGGCGGGGCGCCTCGCTCGCGCTGCGGCCGACGCAGCGCAACGACCGGTGCGTGTGGCGGGCTCACTGCCGCCGGTGTGCGGCTCGTACCGACCAGATCTCTTCGACGCCGCTGTGGCGCGACCCATACTGCAGCTGCTCATCGATGCCCTCGAGCCCTACGTAGACGTGTGGCTCTCTGAAACCCTGAGCTCAGAGGCCGAAATGGTACTTGCCGGCGAGGTACTGGCAGACACCAAGCGGCCGTGGTGGGTGTCTTACACGCTTAGCGATGATGCGACGCATTCCCAGGCGCGCTTGCGTTCTGGAGAAGCGGTAGGTTCTGCAGTCCTGCAGGCAGCGCGGCGCGGCGCCACAGCGGTGCTGTTCAATTGCTGCCAGCCGGAGGTAATCGGACCGGCCCTGGCCGCTGCAAAGTCTGCATTGCAGACCGCTCCGCCGCTGGGTACTGGTCAGGCCGTATTCCTTGGCGCCTACGCCAATGCATTCGGGCCGAAAACCGCCTCGGCCAGCGCCAATACCGAGCTGAGTGACTTACGGCCAGACCTCGGACCCGCTGAGTATCTGTCGTGGGCGCAGCAATGGATTGCGCAGGGTGCGGATATCGTGGGGGGCTGCTGCGGGGTAGGGCCGGAGCACATTGCATTGATTCACGATGCGCTGAGTCGAGCGGACGAGGACTCAAAGGGCTAAAAACTCCGATTCGGCTCCTAAAAAGCATACTCTCGCGCACGCAGCGAGCTATAAGAAGGCGGGCATCTGTCGAAGCGATGCAGGCAGCACGCAAGCCTTGAGCAATGGTCCTTGGATCTCGAAAAAACTGGGGGAAGTAATGCGTTTCAGTCTGAGTGTGTTCTTTGTATTTCTGGTCGCGCCATTGATCGGGCGCGCGGAAGGCCCGGCAGCCAACGCAGCCAAGGCGGTACTGGTAACCGGAGCCAGCACCGGTATCGGCCGCAAGGTCACCGAGCGGCTCGCGGCCGACGGTTACTTCGTCTATGCGACCGCGCGCAAGGAGGACGACCTCAAGGCACTGGGAGCCATTAAGAATGTGCACCCGCTTCGCTTGGACGTAACCGAGCCCGCGGACATTGCCGCAGCGGTCGACGCGATCAGCAAGGGCGGTCGCGGCCTGTACGCACTCGTAAACAACGCCGGAATCGCGACGGTTGGCACGATTGCCGACATGAGTGCAGAAGAGTTCGATCTCGTCATGAAGGTAAACGCATACGGTCCGGTCAGGATGATCAAGGCATTCGAGCCGCTTCTCATGGCCGAGAAGGGGCGAATCATCAACATCGGCTCGATTTCCGGGATTCTAGCCAGCCCGAATCTGGCCGCATACTCCATGAGTAAGCACGCCATAGAGGCGCTCACAGATTCCCTTGCGGCCCAGCTCGCGGAATCCGGAGTGCAGGTCAGTGTCGTTGAGCCCGGTAACTACAATTCAAATATCGGCAAGAGCGCTCTAGCGCGCATGGGGGCGGACTCAAAGGCGGTGGTTTCGACTGGCTATAAGCTGAAAGCAGATCGGTCCATCTATAAGGAGCCAGACGAAGTAGCCGTGGTGGTAGAGCAGGCGTTATCTGAGCCCACCGTGCAGCGTCGATACATGGTGGTCCCGAACCAGGACGAAGCGGAGGTGACGATCAAGAAGCAGATCGAACAGCTCGTGCAGCTGAATGAGCGCCAGCCCTATAGCTACGACCGCACAGCATTGGTGAAGATGCTCGACGACGCCCTTGCTCAGGTCCCGCCAAAGGGCAAATGAGACTCGAGCTTCGCGCCCTCCCGGGCGCGAGGCCGCGCGAGCGCAGGGATGATCACGAGCGTCGCCCGGCATTCGCGCATTCCCGGTACCCATACGTTCAAGGTAGCGCTGGGGCATCCCGTATCGCAACATTGGAATGCTACGATTGGGTTGATCTCTTTTGCGGGCAAACGCTGTTCGAGTTGAGCGCGGCGCGCCGCGACACCGACGGAGTGGAGGCAGGATCATGGGCACAATCACGACCAGGGATGGAGTCCAGATATTCTTTAAGGACTGGGGCAAGGGTCAGCCCATCGTGTTTTCACACGGTTGGCCGCTGTCCGGCGATGATTGGGACGCGCAGATGATGTTCTTCCTGAGTCATGGCTTCCGCGTCGTTGCCCATGATCGCCGTGGTCACGGACGCTCGAGTCAGACGCCTGACGGTCACGATATGGATCACTACGCCGATGACCTTGCGGCGGTCACGGCGCATCTCGACCTCAAGAATGCGGTCCACGTTGGCCATTCAACCGGCGGCGGAGAGGTTGTGCGCTATCTGGCGCGCCACGGAGCGAGCCGCGCCGCCAAGGCAGTTCTCATCAGCGCCGTAGCACCCCTCATGGTCAAAACGCCCGCCAACCCGGGAGGGCTTCCCAAGGAAGTGTTCGACGGGTTTCAGGCTCAGGTCGCCACGAACCGAGCGCAGTTTTACTTCGATGTCGCAAGCGGTCCGTTTTACGGCTTTAACCGTCCGGGCGCGAAGGTATCGGCGGGCATCATTCAGAACTGGTGGCGGCAAGGCATGATGGGCGGCGCGAAGGCACACTACGACGGCGTCGTGGCATTTTCGCAGACGGATTTTACCAAGGACCTTAAAGAGATCGCCGTCCCGACATTGGTGATGCACGGCGACGATGACCAGATCGTGCCGTATGCGGACTCCGGACCGCTGAGCGCAAAATTGGTCAAGGGTGCGATCCTGAAGACCTACAAGGGGTTCCCGCACGGCATGCCGACGACCCAGGCGGAAACCATCAACGCCGATCTCCTGGCGTTCATCAACGGCTGAAGCCCACGTGAGGCCTCACGGGGCGATACGGAGCGATCGAGCAAGCGAGCCTGCCTGTTGAAGATCGGACTCCGTTGACAGATCAGAGCTTCTTGACGATAACGCGACCCGTGGCGTCTACAAAGACGTGATAGCGATTGCCGTCTTTGCAGGTCACGGCGTAATCGCTGTCGCCGTTGCGCTTCGAGTCAATCACCTGGTTGCAGGGGAATCCCTGTAGCGCGATCGTGGCCTTCAGGTCCTGGCCGGCTGACGGACTTTGTGCGGCACACACGGTCAATCCAAGGAAGGTAAGAGCAGGGAAGCCGAGAATTAAGCGCGCCAGCATGACAACTCCTGGGTGGGTCAGATATTGGCAAACGATTTCGGGTCTGCCAGAACGTTCCAAATCGCCTCGCGGGAAGAGGATATGGCACTGGCCAGTTGGGGGTCGTCGTTTTGGAGCACACTCACTACCTTCAGGAGCAGAACCTCGTATTTTTGACGCAGCTGCACGAGTGTGACCTGAGAGTGCCCGCCATAGAACGTCTTGAATTGGGCCAACAAGTCGTCCACCTGGTTCTTCAGCGACAGCTTGGTAAATACACCGATGGCGCGAGTATCGCGCAGTCGCTGCTCGAGTGTCTTTAGATCCATCGCGGGAGCGGCCGCTGCAGTTGTCTGCGACGGTGCGGATGGCGGAGTCACCGCGTTTGGGGCTACCGCGGCGGGCGGCGCCGTGGAAGTGCCGGACGCGGGCGTCTTGGCGACTGGGGCACTGGGTCGGCTGCTCGGCGAGGGGGCTTGTTTCGCCCCGGGTGCGCTCCCGGAGGCGGCGGAGGGTGCCGGTGATCCGGCGGCCGGAGAAGAAGCGGCATTGGCATCGGGTGAAGCAGCAGGGGGTGTGGCTTTTGAGGGCTCCGCCGGTGCGGAATTGATTCCGTCCGGCGCGTGTGCCGCGGTGGGCGCCTCTGCTGGTGGAGCCGACGCCTCCGGTGCTCTGATGTCCTTGTGCACGCAGGCAGCCACCATGAGGAGAATCGGTACCGAAGCGATCCCCAGTCGCTGCATTCGCCGCTCCGTTGCATTCTCGCGAGATGAGTTCCCGCGATGATTGTACCGATCGTACCTGATTGGCGCCTCAGTGTCAGGAGCGCAGCCCTAAGACAAGCCCTTCGGGAGTGCCCCGCCACGCAGAACCCCAAGTGGCATGAGTCCCGATTCTGCCCTTTGGTTCCGGGGCCGGAAGAAAGCGCAGTGGTCGTCCTGGATTGGTGTCGGTTTCCAACCAGAGTTCCCTGACGGGCATTCAAACCGGATTCGCCGCTTATCGCTCTAAGCCACTGATCGCATCCGTTCGAGCAATGCTCGCAAAGGGGAGTTGACTGTGCCTATGGACAAGCTCCGGATCCGTGTAATCGCGGCGGTCGCCGCCTTGACGGTGTTCGCGCCGTCACACTCTCTCGCAGCTGCCCCGCCATTGGCTGGTAATGCAGCGGCCAGCAGCAACGCAGGAGAGTGGGGTCACGGCGGTGTATTGGTCGAGATTGGGCACAAACAGGCGAGCGGCTTGAGTGGCCGCTGGCGCAAGGTCGTGGACCTGGATACGGGACGAATGCGCGAGACCGCTGACTTTGGCGTCTTTTCCACGACCGAGGTGTGGGACGGCCGTAACTACTGGCGTCAGGATGCCTCTGGTGGGGTGCACCCGGTCGATTCGGCGTTCATGGAACAAACTCATGTTACTGACGCCTGGCTTGCGGCGCGTGGGTATCTGAGACCAAAAGCGCTCGGCGCGCGGCTTGAGCGCATGGGAAATCAAGACGCGGAGGGCCGGTCCTTCGCCGTGGTTCGGGCCACCCCGCAGGGAGGGCAGCCTGTTGAATTGTGGTTTGACAAAATGAGCCAGCTGCTCGCGCGAACCGTGCAAACCATGCCGACGTATGTGCGCACGGTCCGATACGCGGACTATCGCCCAGTGCGAGGCCTACCTGTGGCCCACAGGATCACGACCGAGGATGGCGTTGCCGCCGATGCCGCCGTGATCCGAGTCTCTCACGTCGAGCGGGCCGCCAGCGCCGGCTTCGACTTTGGGCGTCCGCAGCCTCCCGACGACTTCACCATTGCCGGCGGCAGGACCGTTGTTCCCGTGGATTTCGATGGCGACGTCGTCGTCGAGGCAATGCTGAATGGTCAGGGACCGTTTGCATTCATCCTTGACACGGGAGGCCACGATATTCTGACGCCGGAAGCGGCCGCTGAACTTGGCCTCAAGCCGGTTGGCGCGGGTGCGAGCGGCGGATCCGGTGAGGGCACGCTGCCGGAACAGTATGTACGTGTGGACCGTCTGGACATTGGCGGCCTGAAGATGCGCAATCAGGCGTTCACGGTGATTCCGCTCCAGTTTGACACATTGGAGCGCGGCGCGAAGCCGACGCTCGCCGGAATTCTGGGTCTCGAGCTGTTTGAACGCTTCGCGATGCGGCTCGATTATCGGAAGCAGACGCTGGCATTCGAACCGCTGGCGGGTTACCAACACTCGGGCACAGGTGCTGCGGTTCCGATTTTCTTCGGAGATGACCAGCCGCTACTAATCGCCCAGATCGACGGCGAATCCGGCGAGGTCGGCATCGACACCGGAAACTCTGGAACGCTCATCGTCCAGGGTGTCTGGGCTGACAATCACGGACTGAATCAGCGGATGCGGAGCGGCTTTCCATCCCTTGGGTTTGGCACGGGGGGCGCATCTCCAAGCTGGGCGAGCCGCGCTGACCTCAATCTCGCAGGGCAATCCTTCCCGGGGATCATTGCCCACTACGCTGAGGACAAGCGGGGCGCCTTTTCCTCACGCACGGAAGCGGGGAACGTCGGCAACTTAATCCTTGCGAGCTTTGTGCTCGAGTTTGACTACGGCCATGGGCAAATCTGGTTCGAGCCCGTTGCCGGCCCGCTACCTCGGCCGTTCAATAGGTCAGGTGTAAGCGTGTACAAAGAGCGTGCCGAGGCCTTCAGGGTTGCAGCCGTGGCGTCCGGGACGCCCGCCGCCGAAGCAGGCCTCCAGGTCGACGATGAAATCATCGCCGTCGACGGCATAGCATCGCAGCGGCTATCCGGATGGGACTTCGGGCGTGCCGTGCGCCGTCCGGTGGGCACGAAGATGACGCTGTCGATCGTTCGTAAAGGACAGCCACAGATCATCGTTGTGACGCTGCGCGAGCTACTGCCTTAGCATTGTTTGCGTATGCCGCAGATAGGTCGCCTATAGTGCGCACACCACAGGGCGGCGGATTGTGATCACCATGCCAGACCCGGGCTGCACGGTCCGCGACAATGTACGGGAGAATCGTCTGGAAATTAAGATCGGCGATCAGGTTGCATTCGCCGCGTATCGGACTGATCCGCACACGATCACGTTTACGCACACGCGCGTACCTGAGGCGCTTCGAGGGAAGGGGGTGGGTACGCAATTGATCAAAGCCGGGCTGTCGCTCGCCCGGGAGCAGAAGCTGAAGATCATCCCGCAATGCCCGTTCTTTGCCGCCTACCTCCGGACTCATCCTGAAGCGGGGGAGTTCCAGGAATCCGCGGGATGATTCAAGTCGAGCGCCAGTGACAAGATCAGGGGAGCGGAAGGTTGAGCTTGGCATCTGGCGTTCACTGAGCTGGCCTTGCCGGTGACCTCGCGGGGCCGCGGCGCAGTTGAAAATCAGCCCGTCGGTCCCCAGATTTTTGCCTGATGAGCGATGGTTTGCATATCGTGTGTCCGCACTGCGAGACGGTCAATCGCGTTGCGGCCGTGCGCCTCGATGCGGCACCCAGGTGCGGGCACTGTCACCAAGCCCTTTTTTCGGGGCAGGTGGTCGATCTGAACCACGCCAATTTCCGGAAGCACATCGAACGCAACGACGTGCCTGTGGTGGTGGATTTCTGGGCGCCTTGGTGCGGCCCGTGCCGGGTAATGGCCCCGCAGTTCTCGGAGGCCGCCGCCGAGTTGGAGCCCAGGGCGCGATTGATGAAGGTGAATACCGAAGCCGAGCCCGGCCTTGCGGACCAGTTCAGCATTCGCAGCATTCCCACTCTGGCGCTGTTCAAATCAGGTCGCGAGATCTCCCGCCAGTCGGGCGCGATGGGCAAGGCGGATATCGTTCGATGGGTGCACGCTCATGCCGGACTTGGCCGGGCGTGAATGCGAGCGGTAAGCCGCTCTAGCTTTCGCGACCGAGCTCTCGCTGCAGTGCATCCTCGCGTGCATCTTCGACAGCCAGCAGCACGCCATCGGGATTAACGGTCGACTCATCGCGCGCGAAGAGGCCGGTGAGCTTGGAATCTGCAGTCAATTCACCCTGCTCGAACTGCGCCCACATTTCCCGTGCGAACTCCGTTCCGAGCAACTCCGGGGCAAAACGTCCGAGCGTTCCGCGAATGTTGTTCACATCCCGCTCGAGCATCGCGAGCGCACTGTTGTTACCGGCCGCATTCACGGCCTGCGGCAAATCGATGATTACCGGACCATGCGACCCGACGAGCACGTTGAACTCAGAGAGATCGCCGTGAATGAGACCGATGCTCAACATGCGCACGACCTGCTGGACGAGGAAGCCGTGATACTCGCGCGCCGTCTCGGGTGAAAGATCGATTTCGCCGAGGCGCGGGGCGGGGTCTCCGGCGGCATCGGTCACCAGCTCCATAATCAGGGTGTCGTTGAAATAGCCGTAGGGCTTCGGCACGCGCACGCCGGCGGCTACCAGTTTGTATAGCGCGTCGACCTCGGCGTTCTTCCACGCCGCCTCCTGCTCGCGCCGCCCGAAGCGCGTGCTCTTGCTCATGGCACGCGCCTGCCGGCTACCGCGCACCTTGCGGCCTTCCTGGTACTTTGCGCGCTTCTGAAAGCTGCGCTGCGCCATATCGCGATAGACCTTGGCGCAGCGAACCTGGCCGCCGCTGCGTACGAGATAGACCGTGGCTTCCTTTCCGCTCTTGAGCGAGCGGATGACTTCATCGATCACGCCGTCATCAATCAGTGGTTGCAGGGCAGCGGGTGTCTTCATGGGTCCTGTCGGGCGAATGCGGGTGCGCTTGGGATGCGTGCCACGGGCAATCCCGTGCAACGTCATATAGAAAGAGTGGGCACAGACCCACCGCGTATGAATACGGAGCGCGATCGCGCACCCCAGCGCCAGCTCTGCAGCGATGCGGGTCAAGCGCTAAACGCTAACGCATTGTTTTTATTGGTGTCCGGGAGCGGACTCCAATCCAATCCCAAAAGTCTACCGCAATCAGGCGGTGGGCACGGCGGGACTTTTTGAGTGTCCCCCTGAGTGTCGAAGCGATCCCTGCCCCCGAGGTGCAGTGTGCCGCTTGTGTACGGGCGGGGCTCTATTTCCTGCCGGCGGTCGAGGCTTGGTACGCGTTTGCCATGTGGCCTACCATCTACGTTCGAGCTCCATGGGGGTGAGTTGATCGCCTCGTACTGGAGAACGATGTGAGAGCCGCGGACGCGCGCCAATTCGTGCTCGATTTCTTCAAAGAGCT
This sequence comes from uncultured Pseudomonadota bacterium, assembly GCA_963727305.1. GTDB lineage: Bacteria > Pseudomonadota > Gammaproteobacteria > Steroidobacterales > Steroidobacteraceae > 13-2-20CM-66-19. The sequence goes on along the minus strand of CAVSFM010000016.1, from coordinate 348,150 downwards.
GGCCAGTGGCAATGAGGCCTGTTGGGACCGCGTGGCGGAGGACGCCGACTGGAAGTTAATCGCTCGCGCGTCGGACTATCCGTATCCCTCGGACTATACCAAGGCGAGTTATCGAAGGTTGGTGGCAGCCTCGGCCCACGAGTTTCCGACCGGACTGCGCTTCACAATCACAGGAACCACAGCCGAGGACGACCGTGTGGCGCTAGAAGCGGAATCTTACGGAATGACGCGAGCTGGGAAGCTGTACAACAACCTGTACCATTTACTGGTACTGCTGGAAGACGACAAGATCCGGACCGTGCGCGAATACCTCGATTCTGGGCATGCAACGGAGGTGCTTGGTCGCACTGTGAAGTAAGTGCTCGGCTCGCCGGCCCGCGGTAGCCCTGAGAGCGCCGCGTCCATCGGACGTCACAGATCACTCTGGGGCGGGGCCCGCCAGGAAGAATCACGCAGCGGCTTGCGCAGCCGCTGCATTCCCGCGAATTCGACAAACTGCGTGGTGGTCGCCCACAGGTAATCCCCATACAGGAACGGCTCGAACTGGACCGCGCCGCGCAGGGGCAGCGGTGCAATCTCCGCCTCAGCGCGTGCCTCGTGGAAGAACGCTATCGAGCGGCGCTCGCGCGTAATTCCGATGACGCGATGCTCGGTGGCCTTGATCCGCCCGCCGCACCATTGTTCCAGTACCTTGCCAAAATTCACCGCGAGGTGACCTTCCAGGGGCGGCACATCGATCCACTCGCCGCTGCTGTGGCGGGCCTGCAAGCCCTCGACCCCATCCTGCGCGAGCAGCGTCAGGAACCCGGAATCGACGTGCGGGGCGCCGACCAGGTGGCGGCGCTGGCCTGCGTGGGTTACCCAGAGCTGCGGATCCCCTCGATCGATATCGTCGCGCACCGGATAGCGGATCAGACGCAGCGTCGACAGCCCGCGCCCGAAGTAATCGTCGAAGAAACGCTCCGACAGTCCGAGTCCGCGAGCGATCGAGCGCATGAGTGCGCTGGCTGCCATGTCCATGCCGCGGTAGTAGCCAGCGGCCGCGGTGCGCCAGCCGGGCAGCGCGTTCTCTAACGGAAGCGGCGTCGCTTCGCGCAGCGGGTCGGATGCATCGACCACGCCCGGGCCATAGGCGACGTCGGCGCCCATGTCGATGCCTTCCTTGGCTGTCGGAAATCCCTTCTGTAGGGGAAACCACCCGCGATAGACATTGCGGTGGTCAGGATCGAATTTTTGCCGCCAGAGCGGACGGACTTCCTCCGGGGCAAGATCAAAGAGACGCAGTAATTGCGCGCGCGCCCTTGCGCCGATGGGCACTTCCTCTGGAAGGCCATGAATCAGCATGAAGCCGCAGCTGCCCGCAGCCGCCATGATTGCCTGGTCAGTCGCGGCACGCTTAACCAGATCGGCAGCGAACAGGGCACTTACGTCGATTGCCGGAATCGCTCCGGGACCCGAGTGTTTCACTCCAGGATCACCAGCGGAATCTCGCGACGGGTCCCGCGCTGATACTCCTCATACGTTGGAGCAAAGGTGATCAGCTGCGGCCACAGTGAGGCGCGCTCTTCTCTCGTTGCTAGCCGCGTGTTGGCAGGTCTTGCTTGACGTCTGATGTAGACGGTTGCCGCGGGCCTCGCACGCAGATTGAGCACCCAGTCGGGGTCATCATGTGCTCCGCCCTTCGAGCCCACGACAAATGTCTTGTCGTCGAACACAAAGTAGGGGAGTACGACCGAGCGGGGCCGCCCGCTCCGGCGGCCTTTGGTCACGAGCACGAGGGCTTCTGCCTTGCGACTCTCGAACCGCGGATCCTTCGCCAGGCCCGCGCGTCTTGCAAAAAGCCACATGAAAAACGAACCTCCGGTGTAGCGCACCGCCCATACGTCCAGTTTCATGACCAGTCGGGTTACAACTGGAAGTCTGGCCATGGGCTTTGTTCCGCAAAGAGCGCAGAGCGAGCTGACGCCCCGCCAGGTTGAGAACTGAACGCAGCATACGCACCGATCGGGTGCGGAGCGATTGCCGGCAAGGATACTACGTCATCTCTTGGGGTAGGCCGTGAAAACGTAGTCCTGTTTCTGCACCACCGTGTGGCACGCGAACCCGCATTTGGCGTCGTTTCCCTGCGGTGGCTGGTCCGCTGTCGTGCCGGGCCTGAACGCATCCGACGCCGCGTCATATTCAAACGCCCCATATCCCCATCCGCCACTGTCCGAGAATCGCTTGCTGTCCTTCACCATGAAATCCACGTCGTGGAGGGCACCGGCCACGAGTGGTTGTCCAGGCGCCGTCTCGTTCTTTTTTGCGGTCCAATGGATCTTCGCCATCTTGGCGCCGTCGGGGAAGGGTTTGCCGTTACCCGGAATACCCGCTTGATACGCGTCGATCATCGCGGGGTTCCCCAGGATCACTGCAAGCTTGTCTCCGTTATGACTAAGAGAAATGACCTGCCAGTTTTCGTATCCCTTGAATTCTGAGAACGAAAGCCCGTTGGGCACTTTGACGGTGTACCGGTCCTGGGCGGAAATCGCGGCCCCGGTAGCCAGGACAGCGAGCGCTACTGTGATTCCGACACTAATCGGCATGCTTTTGCTCTTCATCGCTGCAGCTCCCCTTCTTCTTCAAGTCGTGAAGACGCGCACATGTTGGCCATGCATGTTGAATCGCATCCATTCTACGATGCTATGGCTCGATGGCGAAGCCGATGACGGCGACCAAGACGCGTCGTAGTCAAGACCAAGTTCCGGTTTGCGCGCATCGCGGGGCACCTGTGTTTTTCTGCGCGACTCAAACGAGTGGCTGGCGAGTTGGGGCTGAACACCTCGTCATTTTCGCAGCGTCGCCGGGCAGCCACCTGGCGGAGCGCCGGCAGCGAATTCCGGATACAGCACCAGCAGTTTGCGCATTACGCCATTGGTCCAGCCAAAACCGTCCTGCAGAGGGTATTCGCCGCCACCTCCGGCGTGCCCCGTCGAAATCACGTCATACTTCTCCACCAGTTTACCGCTGCGCTGATAGACGTCCTCCACGTTCACCATCCAGCGGCACGCAATGGCGGACGCCAGCGCGTGCTCCTGGTAACGACGCAGACCGGAGATTGCGATCCACTGCAACGGCGCCCAGCCATTCGGCGCGTCCCACTGCTCGCCGGAAACGACTGGGGTGGTCACGAGCCCGCCGCGTTCGAGCAGGTTTTGACGGGTCGTGGCGGCGACCGCCGCCGCCTGCGTCTGCGATGCCAGCGCCATGAACAGCGGATACAGCGTGGCCGCCGACAGCCGCGGAATGCGCCTTTGCTGCGGCCAGCGGTAATCCAGATAGGCACCCGCGGACGCGTCCCATAGATATCGGTCGATGGCCGCGCGTCGTGCTGCCGCACGCCGCGCGAACTCTTGATCACAGGCCTGGTCGCCCTGGCGCTGGCAGCCTGCCTGTATCGCAGTCTCAAGGCCAAATAGCAGACTATTGAGGTCGATGGGCACGATCGTGGTAGTGGCGATCGTGGTGGGCGCGTGTGCGTCCGCGCGCCAGCGACTGCTGAAATCCCAGCCACTCTCGGTCGCCGCGCGAATGTCCCGGAATACCTGCCTCGCGGGTCGCTTGCTGGCGCGCGCGAGTTCCGTGTCCTCGCGGTACGATTCGTCACGAGGTGTATCGCGATCATCCCAGTAGCGATTGAGGATCGAGCCATCCGGCATCGCGACCACGCGCCGCTGCGCAGCGCCGGCACGCACCTCGTCTGCTCCCTGCATCCAGAAGGCGTATTCGCGCCTGAGTTGCGGCAGATACTGGGCCAAGGCCGTCGCGGAATCCTCACCTACAAGCAAGCCCACCATGGCAAAGAAAAATGGCGGTTGTGAACGGCTGAGGTAATACGTGCGTGTGCCGTTCGGCACGTGCCCGTAGGTGTCGATCAGGTAGGCGAAATCAGCGACCATGTCGAGTACTAGGTCGTGCCGGCCGCTCTCGGCAAGACCGAGCATCGTGAAGTAGGAATCCCAGTAATAGACTTCTCGGAAGCGGCCGCCCGGAACGACATAGGGCTCAGGAAGGGGCAGGAGCGAGGCGTACGGGGGCGCATCGGGTGTGTTGCGGGTGAGCTGCGGCCACAGCCCATCGATGTGGGCCAGGAGAGACTCCTGTTGCGGCGGCGACGCCACTGAGCCGGCGGGGGAGGGCAACCAGAAATTCGCCTCAACGAAGGCCCTGAGTTTCGCGTCCGAATCAGGCCGCGCGGCGCTGAATCGGGTGAGGATCTGCGGAGGTGCACTTCTGGGTACGGCATCAACAAACGTCTTCCCATCCTGGAAAATCGCTGCCGTTTGCACTGCGACAAACAGGCTCTTGAAGAGCACTTGCGGCGGGTCGGGATTCGAGGGTGCGACGACGGGGCGCGGCTGGGCGAGTTGGGACAGGAACAGCAGCCCGCAGAGCGCGCCCACCGCACTCGCGCGCATGGCGCTGCGCTGCCGGCGTCGCGTGGGCGCGCGTCTCGGCCTACTAACCATGAATGCCGTCGGCAGCAGCCCGTGGCTTACGGGCGAAAATGCCAAACCCGAGAATTCCGACATAGCAGAGCGCTGGCACGGCCAGCGCCGCCTTGAGGCTCATCAGCCAATCGGCAGCGTGGCCGGTCATCCACGGCACGACCGCCCCTCCCACAATGGCCACGCAGATGATCCCCGAGCCCTGCGCGGCGCGCGATCCCAGCCCCTCACAGGCCAGGGAAAAGCTCGTGGGAAACATGATGGAATTGAACAGTCCAATGGCCAGCAGCGACCAGCTGGAAACGATCCCGCTACTGCTGGCCGATGTAACCAGCAGCGCGATCACCGCCGCGGCCACCGCGGCGAGTACTTTACCCGGAGACAACTGGCGCAGCACATACGCGCCGATGAAGCGCCCGACCATGGCCCCGCCCCGGTAGAAGGTCACTTGCTTGCCCGCCGCCTCCTGCCCAAGCCCCATGACCGTGCTCTGCATGAGGTAGTTCACGATCAGCGATCCTATGGCGACTTCCGCCCCCACGTACAGAAAGATGCACAGTACTCCGTAGCTGAAGCGCGGCTGGCGCAGTAAGTCCAGTGCCCGTGCGCTGATCGGCGGGATCGTGAAGCTCGACGTCACCGGGTACTCTCCAAGCGGCCGCAATCCACTAGTCGTCATGCGCCGGATGGCGGACGACAGATGCTGCATCCTAGATGCTAGAGTTTTCGATGGCCGAGAGTGTGCACATCGTGTGTCCGCATTGTGAGACGGTCAACCCAAGCTGCGGAAAAGTGCAGCACCGGATGCGGTGGCGCACGAAAATGGAGCTTGCCAGCCCCCGCGGTTACGATTGAGATAGCAGAGGGTCGCTCTACACGGTAAGTGCGATCATCGGTGGCTGGCAGACGAGCTGATCGACCTAGGTGGCACAATGCGACCCGCCGTAGTCTCGAGCGCGCCAAGCTTTGCGATGACCCACGTGAACTCCGGCGTTGGACGAAGCGGACCCGCGCTGGTGACGAGACGGATCGGGGTTGAACCATGAAAATATCTGGCACGCACTTCCGCACGATCTGGGTGACGGAATCCGGAGCCGTCCAGGTAATCGATCAATCTCGCCTCCCCTTCGAGTTCGCCACCACTGACCTCGAAACTCTCGCCGATGCGGCGCGCGCGATCAAAACTATGGTAGTGCGCGGTGCGCCGCTGATCGGAGCAACCGCGGCATACGGCATGGCGCTTGCCGCGCGCGCGGACCCCTCGGACTCGCACCTCGCCGAAGCGGCGCGAAACCTACAAGCGACGCGCCCAACGGCGATCAATCTGGTCTGGGCGTTGACGAGAATGCGCAAGGTGCTCGCGGGAGTTCAGCCGAAGGAGCGAGTCGCTGTGGCGTTTCAGGAAGCAGCCGCAATCTGCGATGCCGACGTCGAGCAATGCCGTTTGATTGGCGTTCACGGCCTAGAAATCATCCGCGCACTTGCCAAAACCGCGGGCCGAAGGCTCAACATTCTCACGCACTGCAACGCCGGTTGGCTTGCCTGCGTCGATTGGGGCACTGCGCTTGCGCCGCTCTACATGGCGCACGACGCGGGGATACCCGTGCACGTCTGGGTCGACGAGACCCGCCCGCGCAACCAGGGCGCCGCGCTAACGGCCTTCGAGCTTGGGGCGCACGGCGTACCTCATACGGTCATTGCGGACAATCTAGGCGGTCATTTAATGCAACGGACCCAGGTGGATATGGTGATAGTTGGTAGCGACCGCACGACGGCGGGGGGCGACGTATGCAACAAGGTGGGCACTTACCTCAAGGCGCTTGCGGCCCGGGATAACGGAGTGCCGTTTTATGTGGCACTGCCGGTGAGCACCATCGACTGGTCCCTCCAGGCGGGGTCTGCGATTCCAATCGAGGAGCGATCGCCGGATGAGGTCACGCATATCACCGGCCGGAGCGCTTCGGGCCGGATTGAAACCGTCAGGGTGGTGGCGGAAAGAAGCGCTGCGCTGAACCTCGCCTTCGATGTAACACCCGCACGGCTGGTGACCGGACTGATCACGGAGCGCGGTGTTTGCTCCGCGAGTCGTGCAGGGTTGCAACGAATGTATTCTGACCTCCGGGCTGCCGAATGACGGACCTCAATGCCGGCTCCAGCGGTGCAGACCCGCGCAGGATGGTGATTGACGCCTGTCGTGAGCTGACACATCGGGGTCTGACGCATGGCACATCGGGTAATGTCAGCGTGCGCTGCGATGCGCGGCGGTTCTTCGTGAGCCCGAGCGGAATGGATTACGAGGTCCTGCAAGCCGATGATGTTCCGCTTATGGAGCTCGATGGACGTTGGTTCGGCCGCCGCCGCCCCTCCAGCGAATGGCGGTTCCACCGCGACATTTTCAACTCGAAGCGCGAAGTGGGCGCGATCGTTCACACGCACTCCGCACACGCGACCGCGCTCGCCTGCACAGGCAGGGGCATTCCGGCGTTCCATTACATGGTAGCGGTTGCCGGTGGGCGCGACATCCGCTGCGCTCCATATTACACGTTCGGTACACAGGAGCTTTCAGAAGCGGTGCTGGCCGCTTTGAAAGATCGCAAGGCGTGTCTGCTTGCCAATCACGGCGTCATTGCCACTGGCGCAGACCTTCCCTCCGCCATCTCGCTTGCCGACGAGGTCGAAAACCTCGCGCTACAATACTGTGCAGCCCTGTCCCTGGGAGAAGTCAGTATTCTCGATGACGCAGAGATGTGCCGCGTGGTCGAGAAGTTCCGCACTTACGGGCAACAGAATGCAGCGGACCCCGATCTCGTCTTTGGCGGGGCTCGGCCCCGTAATCTCGAAGGCAGTTGATTACGCCGGGGCGGAGCACGATTAAGAACGTTCGGGATCACACGCTCTTGTTGCTGTGCACATCGGTCGGCTTGCCCTCGCTCCATGAGGCCCGGAAGCGGCTTCTAACCTCGATGGTGAGTTCGCCCGCAGTCAGAGTCTTAGTTGGTGGCGCGCTAGTAGGCAATACTCATCGTGGCTTCCTCTGGCGCGTTCGCGACAGGTGCAGGAGCTAGCGTGAGCCCTGCTTGGCTGCGCGTCGGTCAAGGCTCAACGGGCCGGCGCCCGTTAGCCGCCAGCAGCAGCAAGCCGCCCGAGATCGAGTGGTTCTTGAGAAACAGGATCATCTGCGTCTGACTGGCCAGGTTCCCAATTGCCGCAACCGGAAACGTGTACTCAGCACCGCGCCGCCGCGACCAGACTCTTTCGATCCGGGCGCCCTAAATGGTGCTCCGCAACAACGTCACAGTCTTTCGTGCCGTTATTGTGCGCATCACCCAGGACCCGAGGACCCGAAGCAGGCGCGCCCGTCTCCCGAGGTCTTCAGAGACCACTTCGCCGCCCTCGCACATTCATGATTCCGCTCGACGCTCATGAGTTAAGCTTGCGACAGGCGTTCGAACGGCGATGAGCAGGCGCACCGAGCACGCATCGAGAGGTTGATACGCAGCGACCGTGCGGGTGGTTGCGCTGAAAGCTAGGGCGAGACCAATCGGCGCTGAAATCCTGAGTTGTCTGCAATCATATGTTGAACTTGGCGGTGATCGGCAAGTTCTCCAGGCCGGGCGCGGGTCATTCATGCAGCCACTCGAAAATGTCCTAAGTTCTTGATTGCGACTCAGCCACAAGGAGAATTCTTATGAGCGTCGGCCGATCTTGTTCGATCTTTCTGGCAATGTCTTTGATGAGCGCCCTAGCCTTTGCGGAGGGATTCGACGGCTCGCAGCCCTTAGAGTGCCTCGCGAAGAGCGGCCGCGATTGCCTTCCCACCGAGTCCACCTGTGGGCCGCTCAAGGCCGAATCGAATAAGGCGCCCGTCGTCCGGATCGACGTGGCCAACAAGCAGGTTCACTCGCCATATCGCACTGAACTGCTTCCGATTTCATATACCACGACAACTGAATATTCTCTGATTCTGCAAGGCGCTGTTCTGAACTTCGGCTGGAGCGCAACCATCAACAAGAAGACAGGTGACATGACGATTGCCATCGCCGATCGGCAAGGCGCCTATGTCATTTTCGGTCAGTGCAAGGCGGCCGGGACGAAGTAGGACAAGTGAGACGGATCACGCCCCTGACCCGTCGTCGACGTGGCTACGCCGTATGACCCGTGGCAGGACGCCAGCTGCGCTGGGGCGCACTTGAATACCCTTATGTCTGCGCCAATAGGCAGCTCGATGCGGCACCCATCGCCTGCGGAAACTAATGGTGCTTCGGTGTAGGAATGCGTCGGGGTCCCAGTAAGCAAGTTGCTGCAGGCACACCACGACAAATCAGGGCGGTGTTGAGGGGAATCAACTTCAGGCCGAGCAAGTCGCGGCGCGATGGCGGCCGGCGGCGTCCGGACGGAGGGCGTTCGACGGCAGTGCTCCGCTTTCGCAAGGGCTCGTTAGGTGAATCCGCGCAAGCTGAATCGTTCGGCTGCTCGCAAAGGCGCGTCGTTTTGAAATACCTACTGAGAAGGAGGCCGACCCATGAATGCGCCCTACCAGGCTGATCCCGAGCTCGAAAAGCGCCTCTCAGGAAGACTGCTGGATGTCTTGATTCGAGCCGGAGCGATCTTCGCATTGGCGGTATTGTGCTACAACATATTCGCGCCCTTTATCTCCTTGATGGCGTGGGCGCTGATCCTGGCCGTGGCCCTTTATCCGCTCCATCAGAAGCTGGCGCGCAAAATGGGGGCAAAGCAGGGGCGCGCCGCAACGCTGCTAGTCTTGGGCGCCATCGTGCTGATCGTGGCGCCTATTACCGTATTGACGCTCAGGCTGGGCCAGTCAGTTCATAACTTGGTCGGCGGCCTACACGACAACACGCTGCAGATTCCTGCACCTCCTCCGAGCATTGCCAACTGGCCACTCGTCGGCAAGAAGGTCCATGATTTTTGGTCCCTAGCCCACGAGGATCTGCCCGCATTCGTTCAAAGCCTGCAGCCGCAGATTGGCGACCTGTCGAAGAAGGCGGTCGCGATGGTTTCCAGCATCGGCGTCACGGTGCTGCTGTTCCTGGCTTCCATCATCGTCGCCGGCATCATCATGGCCTTCGGCCAGGACGGAGCCAGAAGCGCCGGTTCCATCTTCGATCGCTTCGTCGGCAGCAGGCGGGGCGAGACATTTGCAGCGCTTTGCGCGGCGACCATTCGTGCGGTGGCACTGGGCATCCTCGGCGTGGCCGTCATCCAGTCCATCGTCATTGGCCTAATATTGTTGATTGCCGGGATTCCGTTTGCCGCGGTGCTCGCAGTGCTGGTGCTGGTGCTGGGGATAGCGCAGATTCCAGCGCTCCTAATCACGTTGCCAGCTATCGCATACCTCTGGCTCGGCGGGCACTACGGTACCGCGGCCGCCGTAACCTACACTGTGTTGCTGGGCCTCGGCGGCATGCTCGACAACGTGCTCAAACCGCTGTTGCTGGGTCGCGGTGTCGACGTGCCCATGCCAGTGATCTTGCTGGGCGCATTGGGCGGGCTTGCGAGCGCTGGCATCCTGGGAATGTTCGTTGGCGCGACGTTGCTGGCTTTGGGCTACCAGATCTTCATGAGGTGGGTGGCCACCGATCCGGACATCCCAACCGCACCGGCGAGGATCGAATCCAAGGCTGTCGTTGGACCCGACGCGCGATAGTCCATGAATCGGTTGGGTGTGCGGGCGATGGCGCTAGTGGGGGCGCCCTCGTCGGCGGTGCGCTAGGCTGAGGCCCTCGAGCGCACATTTAAGAACTCAGAAATTGCGAGTTCGTGTCCGTATAGTGCGGCCGGACTTGACATATGAATGCATATGCATGTAATGTTTCAGCGTGGCGAGCTCGATGAAACTGCAACCCCTACCGTGCTATTGCGCGACGCTTCGCCAGGCGGCGAGAGCGGTCACTGCGATGTATGAGGCAATCCTCGCCGACAGCGGACTTCGGGCAACACAGTACACGGCGCTGCAAGTGCTCAAGCTAGCTCCGAATCTGACGACGACGGAACTTGCCGAGACGATCGGGATTGACCAAACGACCGCAACCCGAACCCTGGCGCTAATCAAAAAAAGTGGTCTCGCGATCGATGTCCCGGGGAGCGACCGCCGCGAACGACGTTGGGCTTTGACAGCCGCGGGCGAGGCCACCCTCCGAAGCCTTCGACCAAAATGGGACGCAGCGCAGGCAGCCTTCGAGAAGCGGCTTGGCCGCGTCGAAGCCGCGGCACTTAAGAAGGCAGCCTATCTGGCTGCCAGCAAACTCACGGCAGATTGAGCCCTTCCCCTGATTGACCGGGATTTCGCTGCAATACATGTATATACATTCAAATTTCCACAAGCACCCTGGAGAACGCACATGATTACCCGAAATTCTGCCCGCACACGCCTGTTGCTGCCGCTATCCGCAGCACTCTTACTCCATGCGGGTGGCACTCTCGCATCGGACCACGTGGATGACGCCCAAGCCCATGCACGCGCACTGCTTTCCGGGAAGTTGACGAGCCACTCGGGCACGACTGCGAAATCCCCACGGTTCTTGAAAGCCGCAGTGATCTGCACGCTTCTGATGCACAAGTGCAGGCGCGCCAATTGATTTTGGCGGACTCAGGCATCAGTGGCGCACCACAGCGGGCAGCTGCATTGCATGTCAAGGTGGCATCGTCGTCAGGCTTGCCAGGGCAACAGGGTGGTCGCGCACCGGCCGACGCGCAAGAAATGGCCCGGTGGCTGTTACAGGGCCGGCCCTCCGAGGCCAACGTGTCTTCGCATCCTGTGAGGGCGCGGCCGGGTACCCGGCCGGTCGCACAGCGCAATTGATAACGGGACGCGCGAAGATGATTCGTCCACAGACCAACACGGCATTGCAGTCATATCTTCACACAAGCGATGCGCCGAACAGTCGCCCATGAAGGTAAAAAATCAGCGCGTAGGCGAGGACCGCTACGAGCGGCCGCACGAGCCCTATCTCGCTCAGTGCCGAACCCATGCGGTTCCTGCCGCTCACGATCGCGGCGAATGGGACAATGGAGGTGGTTTGCGCGAACTGTGCCCAACCGCTCCCGAACCGGTGGCGCCGCTTGGCATCAATGGCAAGCGTGCCGCCGAGCGCCAACAGGAGTAACGAACCGAAGAGAATGAGGGATGCCAGGTCGCCGTTCATGATCAGGTGAACCAGCGCCCAGAGCGCCACGCCGCACAAGAAGGGGTGGCGCGTAATACGGACCATACCGCGGGCAAGGTCAGTTCCTTGCGCGAGTTTCGATTCCATGCCGACTTGCGTCGGGCTGGGCGTGGCAAGGCCGATGACACCCAAGAGGAAAGCGAAGAGCACGAGCACGAACGCGATGGGTCGTAAGCCCCGTGGCTGATCCCACAGGTGCACGGTGGAGGCGTGTCTGTACGCGTAAATCAGCCAAACCAGTCCGATCAGAGAGGCGAACGAGAACGCCCCGCGATAAGGGCCCTCGCCGAGGCGTGCGACCAGCGCGTCCCGCAGTCGCGTGCCGGAAACGGCAAAATGGATGAGCAGAAAATAGGCGCTTGCGGCAACGAGGTTGAACATGATGATGAGCCTCGGCTTTTGAACGATTGTACCCCCGCGACAACTTCGAGTTGCGTGCGGTCGCGAGCCGTCAATGGGCCTTCCGCCATAGCGCATGAGCCGCCCATCCCACGAGCGCTCCTGCTGCCGCGCTCATAGGTAGCACGGCGCTGTGCCACACGAGCACATGCAGGGCCTGGAAATTGGAACATTGCAGCTCCAACATAGTCAGGCCGCTCAGACCGGCGAGTGCGCCTCCCGTAAGTCCCGCGGAAGCAGGATTGACGGCGAAGCCGCGCCGCAAGAGCAAGGAACTCAGCAAGGCTGCGGGGATGGCAATGACAAGGCCGGCGAGCAGGCACGCAATCCCTGAGGAGATAAAATGGTCGGTGCGGTAGTTGCGGAACAGCAGCGCAAAAACCACCAGTAAGGCAATACAGGCGAACGTCAGGAACGCGTGGGCACTGAAGCGATGCCGACTTCCAGGAATGAGCGCAGCAACGAACTCCTTGCTTGCGATCCAGGCGAGGAGACCCAGAGTCGAGAAGATCACTACGCGCTCCCAGATGCCCAGTCTTTCAATGCCGTAGAACCCCGTTCGCGCTGCTCCCGCCAGCGCAACGGTCGCGCAGACCAGGACCAGCGCACCGGTTAATAGCGAGTTCGGCGGTAGCGGGCGTACGGGCCCCGACGATGGACGGATCGAGTCGGCAATGCGTTTGAGCAACGCCGGTTCCACCTTGCTTGAGATGCCCGACGCCTTCCGCAGAGCTTCGTCAATCTCCTCGTCTTTCACGGCTGACCCCCGTCCGCCCCTTTCTTCGGGCCCGTCGCACTCTTTTTTGCTCTGAGATTCTGGTAGGCCCGGTGCACCTTCTGCTTCACCGCTCCGACCGTGGAGGAGGTCGCTCGTGCGACCTCCTCTAAGGACATCCCGCCCACCTTCATCATATGGATGACCTCACGCTGGCTTTCTGAGAGCGGCGCCAACAGAGTCTCCAGATCGTCGGCATCTTGGCCATCGTCGCTCGCCGAGATCGCGGTCACGTAGGAAGTCTCCTCCAATCTGCGCTCGCGGGCCGTTGTCCGGCGCGCCTTGCGGTAGTGGTCGATGCGCACGCGTCGCGCGATCGCATAGAACCAGGGGATCACCGGTTCGCCCGGGCGATAGGTGTGACGAACCCGGTGTATGCGAAGCCAGGTCTCCTGGAGCAGGTCATCCGCGTCCGCACGGCTGGAGCATTGGGACAGGAAAAACCGATGTAGTTGCGGGCCGAAGCACTCGATCAATGCCGTGGCCGCGGCAAAATCACCCGCCTGGTAGCGGGCCATCAGGGCGTCCGGATTGCTGCCGGGGTCCACGAGTGTTCGCTGGGAGAACGCGGAAAGTTACGGCGCCGTTTCAGTTTAATGAAGGCTTTCGGGATTTTGGGCGGCCGGTGCGCTGTGCCGTAACTTTCCCTGAGCCCGGAGCGAATAACCACGCGTCATATTCCATTTCCTTAAAGGGTCTCCAGAGTCGCGATCGGCCACAGGTCCAAGACTACACCACACTTCGTGGATCACGCTGCGCTGGGGAAATGCAGGCCATTGCGGGAAGTCTCATGAGGAGATCACGATGAGTTCTCAAAGAGTCAAGAAAGTTCATCCCCCTCGCGCCGTTGTCATGCTCGCAACCACACTGCTCGCGAGCACCTGGGCAGGTGCCGGTGAGCCTGAACGCGCCGTGTTCGTGATGACGAGCACCAATAATCCGGGCGGCAACCAGGTCATCGTGTTCAAGCTGGATACGGCTGGCACGCCCTCGCTGGCCTGGGTGGACACATTACCGACGCATGGGAATGGCGGCGCCAGCACTAACGCCGGCAGTCTGCAGTTCAAGGACGATCGCGGAGCCGTCGCCAACTACGGGTCAAATACCGTCAGCCCGCTCGTGCGGCGTGATGACTTCATCAGTGTCGGGCGACCCATAATTCTTGCGCCTGGGTGCGTGAAGCCCGATTCCGTTGCGCTCACGCGAGAACATCTGTTCGTGGTCGGCGCCACTTGTGCCGAGAGTCATGCCTGGCCATCAGGCAACGTGGACGGAGCCGTCGTCAGGCTCACGGACCCCTCAGCTGCGCAGATCGTTGTCGGCAAGCACTGGGCTGCGGTTACGCTGAGCTCCGGATCTGTCCTGCAACTGCCTCGCCGGCAGGACGGGGCGCTCGGCGGAACCGGTGTCCCGGTGACGCTCCCGAGCACGGCAAACAATACTCCGCTCGGAGCGGCGTTCTGGGATGATGTCCTGGGATTCACTCCGGCCCACAGTCCTGACAGCTTCGCCATCGTGGACAAGGACCGCAGCGTCTTCCCCATAACCGGACCGACACCGCCGTTTCCCACCAACGCCCCCTGCTGGGTCGCGAAGGGACCGGGGAACATCTGGTACACCGGCAATTCCCCGGGTCATGCGATCTCCATATTCTTCACTGACAGCGCCGGCGGAGTGTTCTACAAATCGATCCCCTTGCCGGGGGCGCCGACGGACATCACGGTCTCCCGCGATAGCAAGTGGCTCGCCGTGATCTACAGCGCCGGCGGCAACGGTTACGTCGCCGTATTTGGCATCGACGCCTACGGCGATCTCACGCCCGCGGTAACGTCGAGCCCCATCGGTGTCGCCAGCTTCAACGGAGTGGCCATCAGCGAGTAGCTCTCATTCAGGTTCGGTTTACCCGGTGGGCGATGCCGCCGGGTAACCGACCCACAGACAGCTTGGCTTGCGTGAATCTCGCATGATGGGTGCTCTTGCGTGCTCGAAGGGTTGCAACAGCCGCACCGCGCGGCCTAGACGGGTGCAGGCGATTCCTGTCGAACTATGGGCGGATGGCCTGTCGAAGCGGGGCCTAGCTTCCGCTCTCATACTTGAACGAGACGCTGATGCGTGATCGATACGCTTCGATCTTGCCGTTCTTGAGTTGCACATCGAGCTTTATGACTTCTGCAACCCTGAGGTCTCTCAGGGTTTTGCCCGCGCGGGTGATCGCGGCAGCAGTTGCCTTCTCCCAGGAGTCGGAACTCGTTCCTACGAGCTCGATTACCTTGTAAACATTTTCGCTCATCGTCATAACCCCTCTTCTTTGAAGCTGACGCGCGGGCGCACCGACGTGCTCCGCTACCCTCGAGCTTGCGCTATTGCCAAATCGAACGATGGCGCCCTGGAGCGCTTTTCACGGTTTCAGCTGCGTGCGTATTTCGCCGCCTGGGTGCGCGGCGCTGTGAACATTCAGGTAAAGATTGCCGTCCTTGAAGCTCTTGAACTGATCATCCGTGAGCATCGCGCCGTTGGGAACCGACCAGACGTTCTCGGACTTCTTAACTAGAGTAATGATCGGTGGACCATTTGTTCCTGGGGGCGCGAGGTGAATGTGGGCCATGGTTCCTTCAATGCCGACCGTCGTAATAGATCCTGAGACGGACTTGTCTGCTTTTATGACGATAGTGCCCGTACCCCTCGCGGAGGTAGTAACCGCGGGCACTTCCTGGTCGCCGGTTAGCTTAACCGTAAGGTCTGCAGAAAGTGCCGACCCTGAGGCGCCAAAAAGTATTACTCCGAGCAGAGCTGAGCTTTGGAATCGCCGCACTGAGCGAGGCATTTTCATTGAACGTACTCCTCAGTGGCGGCGCGGACTGTGCCGATGCCGCGCTTCGCGGCAAGAAAGCGGCCGCCGCCGATCGGGCCATCGTATTACTTAACGGCGAGAACATATACAGCTGCACAACTGATCGCTTGTCAGATCACTACGGAGCATCCAAGTGTTGTCTCGTTTGCATTTCGAAGTCGCGCCAAACGCAAGCGAGAGCTAATCCTAAGTCAACGGCAACCAGATGCGTGATCTTAGGTGTGCCCTCGTTCAATCGACGGATGTCGTCCTGCAACATACGGTTCGCATTCGTCATCTGGTTGTGCCAGCACGGATGTTCGATCTACGACGCGATCAAGAACGTCTCGAGGAATTGACTGAGGTTGGTGGTGTCTTCGAAGATTCCCCACGCTAGGCGCCGTGCCTGCGCGCCCGAGGGGGAGGAGCATCAGAAGCTAAGGGCTCCTGCCGAGGAAATCGAGTTTGCTCTGTGAACTCGATCGTGAAGTCAATTCGCAAGCCACCAACGCGAAGCCTGAGCACGTCTGCCGAACCCAGCCCTGGATTTAGCGGTGCCCGAGAGCGCTGCGACTGTGTCCTTGCTCAGCGCTGCGCTCGATGGTGGCGGGGGTGCCTTTCGGCTCACCAATACGTACATTCCAAACACCCATGCGATCGCCGCGCTCCATCCTGCGAGAATGTCGGATGGATAGTGCACACCCAAATAGACGCGTGAAACTCCCACGAGCCACACGAAAGCGAGGCTTGCGAGCGTAATCGGCCAGCGCCAGCGAGTCGGCCAGCACAAGAGGATCAGAGCCATGCCGAGTGTGGCAGAGCCCATGGCGTGACCGCTTGGGAAGCTGTAGGTGGTCTCCGGTGTCAGAGACAGCCACAGATCGGGCCGCGTCCGCGCGAAATAGTTTTTGGCCATGATATTGAGAACGGCCGATCCGGAAATGGCGATGCCAAAGAACAGGCCGTCCCGAAACCGCCTGCGGAAAACGAGCGACAGCAATACGATCAAGTCCAGCGGCACGACTCCCCATAGAAATCCCAGCCGGGTCATGAGAACGAAAAAGCGATCCAGCGCGGGCGTTGCCATTGCATGCATTAAGCTCAGCACCGGCCCATCGAACGGAAAGACTTCGTTCTCGTGCATTTCGCCGACTAGCGCGGCAAATATCCATAGCGGAAGCAGCAGGCAGACGAACCACAACAATAAGCGCCAACCGTGTTTCCCCAGGAAACGCAAACCGTATCCGAGTTGATCGCGGACGACGCCAACAGCTTCCTTCGGGGATGCGGGTTCTGAGTCTTCCATGAGTGCTTCGTTTGCGATCGTTGTCTCAAGTGCGCCCGCGACCGGCGCCTTCAAGTTCCCTCTGATGATGTCAATGACGTGCATTAGCTGCTAGAGCCGTGTCGCACACCCCTAACGCCATTCGCTTGGGAATATTCACAGCGCTGCAGGCGAAATGAGCGCCGTGCCCCTCTTGAGTGAGCGGATGACTTCTTCGATCGCGCCATCATCGATTAAGGGTTGCAGAGCGGCTTCCTGAGTCCTTAAAGGCGTGACTTGGGAACTGTACTGTCGCCACGCTGTCTGAATACTGACCGCGCGCAACTACAGATAGAAAGAGTGGGTTGGAGTTGACCCGGTTTCGTGGACACCTCAACGTAAGGTTTGGAGGGGTTCACGATGGCAGACAAGAGTGTCCGGTACACGCCGGAGTTTAAGCGACAGATGGTCGATTTGGTGCGCAGCGGGCGAACGCCCGCTGCGCTCTCCAGGGAGTTCGGGCCGACGGCCTGGACGATCGCGATATGGGTCAAGCAGGCCGCGCGGGACGCCGGCAAGGGCGATGGCGGCTTGACGAGCACGGAGCGCGAGGAGCTCACCCGGTTGCGGCGTGAGAACCGCAAGCTGAAGGAAGAACGGGAGATCCTTGCAAAAGCCGCGGCCTGGTTCGCCACCGAGAGCGGTCCCTCGAAGCGCTCTTCGGGTTCGTGAAGGTGAACCAGGCCACCCATCCGGTGGGGATGATGTGCCGGCTGCTTAAAGTGTCGAGGAGCGGGTATTACGCGTGGCTCGAGCGCCCGCTGTGCGCCCGAGCGCGTGAGGATCTGGCACTGACGGGGAAGATTGAAGCGATCCACCGCGGCTCCAGAGGCGTTTACGGCTCGCCGATGATCCATGCCGAGCTTGCGGATGATCATCAGATCCGCGTAGGCCGCAAGCGTGTGGCGCGGCTGATGCGCAGCGCGGGGCTGCGGGGCGCGACGCTGCGCAAGTTCGTTGTGACAACACTGAGGGATTCGCAGGCTGAGCGTGCCGTGGATCTGGTGGATCGTAAGTTCTATACCGACGGCCCGGATCGGCTGTGGGTTGCGGACATCACGTATATCCCCACTTGGTCGGGCTTCTTGTATCTGGCGATGGTGTTGGACGTGTACTCGCGGCGGATCGTGGGCTGGGCGATGGAGACGCACCTGAAGACCGAGCTGATTCTGGCGGTGCTGAACATGGCGATCACGCAGCGGCGGCCCTCGGCGGTGATCCACCACTCGGATCAGGGTTGCCAGTACACCAGCTACGCGTTCGGCAAGCGCTGCCAGGAGGCGGGGGTGATGCCTTCGATGGGTTCGGTCGGTGATGCGTACGACAACGCGATGGCGGAGAGCTTCTTCGCCACCCTCGAACGGGAGCTGCTGAACCGTCGCCGGTTTCGCAGTCAGGCGGAGGCGAAGATGGCGGTATTCGAGTGGATCGAGGGTTGGTACAACCCGCGTCGGCGTCACTCCTCGCTCGGCTACCGCTCCCCGGTCAACTACGAGCGTGCCCATGAGCGATCAGCAGCAGCATGATAGAGTTTCTGCCGCCTGCGGCGTCAGACTGCACTTCGGGGGTAAGATCGATGACGAAGATGAGATCATGGATCTAAGACGAAAAACTGTCCACGGAAACGGGGCAGCTCCAGGGTAGAATCCCACCCGCGGATGGTTACGATGAGCGCTAACGCTCGTCCCCCGACAGCCCCTTTCGGCGCTGCGGGATCACTTCCAGAAAGAGAATCAAATAAACGCTAAGCTATTGTTTTTATTGGTGCCCGGGAGAGGACTCGAACCTCGACATTAAATTCCACCGCAATCATAGTCTTAGCGCGGTGGGACTTTTTGAGTTACCCAAAAACTTACCCAGCAATTACGTGCACTGGCGCGATATCCGGTGGAACCGCGTGCTAGTCATTGATACGGCTTTCCCGAAGCGGCATTCAGGATCGTTGCAATTGGGACATCGAGGTCCGGAGTTGACCCGAAGGCGCCTGTCGCGAACGACAGCTTTGCGGCATTGAACCGCACGCTAATATCAACGTTGAGTAGTACGCTCCCTAAGGAAGTGCAACCAGGTCCCGCGCGCACTGTTAGGCCCCCGGACAGGCTTGCTTGATCTGAGCGATTTTGGCGTCCAAGGCCTTGTTATATTCGTCAGTGGTCACCTCATATTTGGTCTTCTCAGTACCTGTGACCAGCCCCTCGACAAGGCCTATAGGCGCAACCATAGAGATGCCATTTCCAACCATTGCAGCAGTGCTAGCCTTCTCTGAGTTCAGCACGCGCAGGTCGCCCTTGGCGACTTTGCAGTTGATGGGCATCGCCTGAGCTGCCGCTAGATCTTTCTTTTCCTGTTCGGCACAGGCACTCAGTACGACCATCCCGACTGCACAGAGAGCTGCGCCGCATAAGTGGATTCTCATGATTTTTGCTCCGTAATGACGCATGTTTTTACAACCCCAGGTCATCGAGATGCTCGCGCTCTAATCGCCGGCGTGACTGGCTGTCCGCTGCTTCCTGACCTCTTGGATAACCTGGGTCAGGTTGTAACTCTCCGGATCCTGCAGCGGCGGGAACGGCCCGTAGGACTCAAGCTCCTTCAGCCATAGGATCTGGCCCAAGGGAATGATGTTCCAGTCATAGAGGTATGCGGTAACGGGGCCGGCCAGAGCGCCGCCCTGAGCCAGTAAACTCTTCATATCGTCGCCGACAGACCCCTCGAAGGGATCGCGCTTGAGATTGTCGACCAAGGGCCATTTGTAGGTCTCGACTCCCGCAAGGCCGCAATTCGCGCAGCTGCCGGCCATCGAGAAGTAGAGCTTCCAATTCTTGTACCGCACCGCCGAAGGCACAGGGCCGGTGTAGTAGAAGAAGGTGTCGCGCGCTGACTTAGACCTGCCTTCCAGATAGTCGCGTTGATCGACCCCGTCCAATGTCGTCTTGACGATCCCGGCGTACTTTCCGGCCTCAATCTGTTTCTTCAACCCATCGCCCTTGGGGCCACCGGCGATGTCCACCAACGTGGGCAGCCAGTCCAGGGACGCGAAGATCTCGTCCAGAACCGTTCCGGGCTTGATGTGACCGGGCCAGCGGATGACCGCCGGAGCGCGCATACCGCCTTCCCAAGTGGTGAGCTTGCCACCTTTGAAAGGCGTGTTGCCGCCATCGGGGAAGGTGATCACCTCGGCACCGTTGTCGGTGGTGAAGACCAGAATGGTGTTATCGAGCTGCCCCATGTCCTCGAGCTTCTTGATCACGTAGCCGATGTTGTCGTCCATCTGCTTCATGCCGGCTTCGTTCACGCCCCAGTCCATGCCGCCCGGCGTACCCACCATGGCCATGTACTTGGGCGACAGCACGGTCGTGATGTGCATGCGCGCCGGGTTGTACCAGACGAAGAAGGGCTTGTTGGTCTTCTTCGGGTCGTTGCGGTCCAGGAAGTCGACGACCTTGGAGGAGATCTCTTCGTCCACCGTCTTCGAGCGCTCCAGCGTCAGCGGGCCCTGGTCCTCGCACGACTGGTTCGCTTCCGTCCCATCCGAGGAATGGCACCAGATGACGGGCCGCGGGGGCGTCAGGCATACATTGGTTTTCGGATCCACGGCACCGGGAACTTCCGCGAGGCCCTTGATCGGGGTGTTCTTGCACGGGGGTGCAATGGCCTGATCCGTCGGGGTCCGGTTGATGTCGGGGAAGCTCACGCCCTGCATCGCATCCAGGTGGTAGAGATAGCCCCAGAACTCCTGGAAGCCGTGCGCCGTCGGCAGCGCCTGCGTGTGATCGCCCAGGTGGTTCTTACCAAACTCTCCGGTGTTGTAGCCCAGGTCGTGCAGGAACTTCGCCAGCGCCGGGGTGCCCGGTCGCAGGTACGAGGGGCTGCCGGGCAGCTGCGGAGGGATCATGCCGGTGCGCAGCGGATGCATACCGGTGAAGAACGCGTTGCGGCCGGCGGTACAGCTCTGCTCGGCGTAATAGGTCATGAAGATCGCGCCCTCATTGCCGATGCGATCGATGTTGGGCGTCTTGCCGACCATCAATCCGCGGTGGTAGATGCTCGGCTGCATCCAGCCGATGTCGTCTCCCATGATGAATACGATGTTGGGCTTCTTGTCCTGTGCAACCACGGGGCCAGCGTGCAGCGCAAGACAGGCGGCTAACGCAAGCATCAGCTGAGTGATGATTTTCACGAGTGAGCTCCCTATTTCTTTTATTGGCTCAACGAACGCGGGTACATACAAACGCGCGGTGTCCTACCTCTTTTACATAAACATCTGAGATCGGGCGAACCAATAGGACCTTGGTCCTATTCCTTAATTGGTATGGGAGGCCGCCGCAGTTGCGCTGCCCATTCGCGCATCGGCTGCGCATCGAGCGCGGACTGTTCATCTCAAAGCTAAAGCGTTGCTGCCATGCAAGCGAGCCGACAGCGCCGGTAAGAGAACGTCCCCTATTTGTAAGCCAATCCGAGACTCTAATGTCCGGCGTTGGGCCGAGACCGGCATTCCGCTTACTCAGGATTGGCGCGATTCCGCCTCACCCGGTGAAGCGGACGCGCGCAGCCCATCCAGGTAGTCCGCCCAGGCTTGCATCATGAGGCGGCGCTCAGGGAGATGTTGCGCATAGTTGTAGTGTCGGCGGACGGAGTCTGAGACACCATGCGCCATCTGCCGCTCGATCGCCTCCGAGCGCCATCCCAGTTCGTTGAGCAATGTGCAGGCGGTCGAGCGAAATCCGTGCGGCGTCACTTCGCGGCTTTCAAAGCCCAATGCTCGTAAGGCGCCGCCCAAGGCGGCACCGTGTAGAGGTCGCGACGGGTCGCGCAGGGAAGCAAAGACATACTCGCTGTCTCCAGAAATCGTCCGCAGCTTCTGAAGAAGCTCGAGTGCTTGTCGGGACAGGGGCACGAGATGCTGGACGCGCGCCTTCATGCACTCGGCCGGAATTCGCCACTGCGCGGCCTGCAGA
Source organism: uncultured Pseudomonadota bacterium (assembly GCA_963727305.1). Taxonomy (GTDB): domain Bacteria; phylum Pseudomonadota; class Gammaproteobacteria; order Steroidobacterales; family Steroidobacteraceae; genus 13-2-20CM-66-19. The sequence continues at coordinate 326,190 of CAVSFM010000016.1, read as the reverse complement.
TCAAATTGCCGCCAGCGCGCCTTGCGAAGCTCCCCGGGCCGCACAAAGAAGAGGAGGGCTAGCCTCAAGGCGATACCGATGACCTCGCGGCCGGTGTATCCGTCAAGCGCACGCAGCAGTTCTCCTAAGCGCGCAGGCTCGATAATGCCGGGGCGGTGGCGAACCCGCGGAGGCTCAAGAAGACCCCGCAGATCTTCGGTGACGTCACGCTCGAGATAGCCCAGGCCGATGGCATGTCGGAATACGCGGCTGCAGCGTTGCTTGGCACGTCTTGCGGTATATCGCAGGCCCTTGAGCTCAATCTCTTTGAGCACCCTGAGCAGCTCGTGCGCCGTGATGTTGGCGATCGGATGAGTTCCCAGGGCGGGGAAGATGTCGCGCTCCAGGATCCGCGTGGCATCTTTGAGCGTCTCGGTGGCGAGTTGACCTTTCGCGACGCGCGGCTCCAGGATCTTGAGCCACTGGCGTGCAACGACTTCGAAGGTATGCGCGCTCGCCGCACGCGTTTCTTTGCGATCGGCACTGGGATCGATGTCCCGTGCGAGGAGCCCGCGGGCATCAGCGTGCAATCGACGGGCCGTGGCCAAATTGACCTCTGGGTAGACGCCGAGGGATATCATCCTTTCGGTTTGCCGAAAGCGATATCGGAACCGCCACCACTTCGAACCCCGGGGCATTACGTGAAGACTCATGCCGTGCTCGTCCGCAAGAACGTAACGGTGCTCACGAGGTCTTGCGGCACGCACGATCCGAGAGGTGAGTAACATGGCGCCACCTGCACAAAGTTCGGAGGGTACGCAAGACTATGAGCAGTGCTTTGCGAAGCGACGCAGAGGATGTGATTGGGGGTTACAGCAGACGGCGAGGGCGAAGACTAAGGTGCGAAAGGCGATGCGGAAAGTTACCCACACTCGACGCACGGCTCGAGTTCGCTCAGAAGCAAGGAATTGGGATTCAGCTGGCAGCGCAACGGCTTACGTACACTTCGCGCAAATCCTCTATAGTGCGAATCGCACTTCGGGTCGTCTTGACCCAAAAATAAAGCGATGTAAGTGATTGATCTAAGGTGGGAATTTAATGTGGTGCCCGGGAGAATCGAACCTAGGTCATAAATTCCACCGCAATCATAGTCTTAGCGCGGTGGGACTTTTTGAGTTACCCGCAACGTTACCCAGCAATTACTTGCGCTGGCGCGATATCTACTGGTACCGCGTGCTAGCCGTTGAGACGGATGCCGACGTCACACAATTTTCGCGATGGCGTCCGCATGGATATCTGCGCAGTCGATAAGCGGAAATTCTGCGTCTCGTTCGTTGAAGGCCAGTGCGAGATCAGAGCCTCCGAGCATAATTGCCTCGACGCCAGATTCCTTAAGCAACCGTTTCCTTCCTTCATCTCTTCCGCAGCTGGTCACTGGCCTGGCTGACCGAATCGACCTTGACGGTAAGCGCCGACGAGTTACGTATCCTAAGTTGCAGTAGCTCAGTGCCAAGCGCCACTTCATTCCCGAGGGCGAGGCGCGTGGGCACGGAAATGCGCGTTCCATTGACATGCGTCCCGTTCGTGCTGCCGAGATCCTCGATGGTTGCCGTTCCGGCGACAACCGTGATTCGCGCATGACGTCGTGACACCGTAGTGGCGTCGATGACCAGGGAACATTCAACGTCCCGTCCGGCGATGTGTTCTCCATCCGCAAGGGGCAGCGAGTGCTTCTTCCAGACGAGTTCAATCGTTGCGGGCACGGCACCTGTTGCGGGCATGCCAGTCGCCTTGGCGCAGAAAGCATATCCCGTCTTGTAGACGGTCCGAATGATATGCGAATCGCGCGGCGTATCAGCAAGCACGGCGCGCAACTCCGATACCAGACGGGTCAGGCTCGTACGTGCTACGTAAACCTGTGGCCAGAGTAGCTCATCGAGTTCGTCATTCGTGACGACCGCCGGTCTGCGGGTGATCAACACCTCGAGCAGCTCGTACACCTTGGGCTCTAGAGGTACGATCTTGTCCGCGCGCTCAAGCTGCCGTGAGCGTAGGTCGAGAACGCAGTCTCCGAACTTCAGCCTCATGGTGTCAATCGGTGGCCAGACCGCATCTCCCGCACTCCCGCCTATTACCGTGCTCCGCGAAGAGTACCTTAGCCCTTACACGTCGGCCAGCACGTGGAGGTGACAACGACAGTCGACGCCGGGGACGACGAAGTGCCCGAACCTATGGCGACCCCATTGTTTCGCGGTAAGCGTCTCCGGGCGAGCTCCAGTCTTGGGTCTGGTAGTACGCCGTTAGCGCTGGCAGATTCAGTTTCTCGATTCCGTGAGCACCCGCTTCGTGACGCGAATCTGCTCAAAACTGCCGGCCACAGAACATACACACTGGGCACCCGCATGAATGCGACTGCAGGGCACTCTCGCGCCAGCTCTCCTTGAAAAAAAGGGTCCGAACGAGTTCTCCGGTCCGGACCCTACACCGAGTTCATCGATTCGCGCTGCGCGTTTGCGTGGGGCCACCGATCTTTAGCTGGTAGTAGGCCGTGAGCTGAGGCAGGTTCAGCTCTTCGATAGCATGAGCTTCGGCTTTCCTAGCGCATGCGGCCGCACGAGGCTGCTGCATTCGGTCGGTCTCAGAGCAGACCTGCTTTGCAGCCGCGTGAATGCGGCCGTAGAGTGATTCTACGCCGGCACGCGTATGCACATTCAAATCCTGGAACTTCACGGTTTCGGTCCGGACCTGATCGTCGGCATACGCGCTGGAAACGACGAACGCGCACGCCAGCAGCATTGCGGTCAAGGAGGCGAGAGGAATCCGGTCAGAGTTCTTGACGTTCGAGTTCATGATGATCTCCCAAGTCTGGTTGGTAACTTCACTCAGGCTTCAGACCGTGGTTTCGTCAACAGTCCTCAGGCCACGGGTGTGACGTTAGCAATCGACTCCCTGGAGATCTTTAGGGAGTTCTTAGGAAGTAGTGATATTTGGTGCCACAAAGGACGAGGTCCGGATTGGCTGGCTGGGAGCGTCCGAATGCAGCAGGCGCGGCTGTGACGATGAGGAACCAGCGTCTAATCGTGGAAGGTAGTTACGCGGTTCGGGATGTTCTGGATGCGCCGCCAACCGCGCCTTACCACTGCGCCGAGGCATTCACGAAAAGGTACCTCCCCATGGCCTCGTAGACCCCGGGAAAGGTATTGCCGTTGCACAGTTCTCCGGAGCAGTCGTTCCCGATCACCAGTGGCGGCGCCTTGTCGGCGATGTTGTTCACGCCCAGTCGCAGCGTGAAGTTCTTGTTCAGATCGATGGTTCCGTTCAGATCGAAATAGTTGTACGCAGGGATGTGGGCAAGGGGCAGGTATGCGTATGGGATTCCGGACAGGAACAGACTCGGGTTTGTCAGGGCGGACTCGGATGGGCCGATGTAACGCCAGCGAAGGCCCACCGCGACTACATGCCAGGGCGTTGACCAGGTCGCGTTCATAACATGGCGCCACTTCGGCGTTACGGCACCGCAAAGCGTGCCGAAGTAGCCGGCGCAGTCGTACGAGCCCGAGCCCGCCACCGGTGTGGTCTGCAAGCTCTGCAGATGCGTGCCCACGAATGCGAATGACAGCGATTCGGCTCTCGGTAGGGGCACGCGGTAGCTGCCGTTGACATCGATGCCCCGGGTCGCGAGCTCCCCTTCGTTCACCAGGAGATCCCAAACGTACCCCGACGGAGTCAGCCACAGCGAACCCTGCGCGTCCCGGTGTATCAGCGGGCAGAAACGCCCCGCCTGTGCCGGGTTACCCACGCTGGCGAGGCAGTCGCGCATGACCGTGTCGGCGCCGGTGGCTGCGATCACGCCCTCGATCTTGATATTGAAGTAGTCGATCGACAGCGTGAGGTTCTCCGCCTCACGTGGCTGGAGCACCAGACCCACCGTATACGTATCGGCGACTTCGGGTTGCAGATCTGGATTGCCACCCTGCAGACCGTTATACGAGCCAAAGGAGCTTGGCAGGATATGCCCGTACTGCGCAGATTTTACGCCGGTGAGCTCACAGGCCGCCAGCGAGGCCGTCGGCTTCCCGGCGCACGGATCAATGGAGCCGTCATCGCCGACGGACTGGAGCGAGAAGAGTTCGCTGATGTTCGGTGCGCGCACGGCACGTTGGAAGCTGCCACGCAGGCGAATGGAGCCCACCGGTGCCCACTGCAGGCCGAGCTTGTAAGTGTTGGTGTCGAATCCATTGCTGTACCTCGAGTAACGATAGCCGCCGTCCACGAAGAGGTCATCGGCAAACACCCGGTGAGCGGCGAGCGGCAGACGCATCTCCGTGAACATCTCCTTGGCCGTGAACTCACCGGCGACCGCCCCTATCGGACCATTCGAGCCCGCAGCGTAGCCCTGCTGCTGCTCGTAGTTCGGTACAAAGGACGATTGCTCCTTCCGCCATTCCACCCCGAGGTTGAACTGTAATCCCTGTTCCGCCGTAGGCAGCTTCGCTCCGTACTTACCGAGATCGCCGGTCGCCGAGCCCGAGACGACTTGCTCAGTCACGCTGCCGGTCGTGAACGACGGGATGGACATGAATGCGAGAGAGGCAGGCGCTACTCCGTTCGGCACCCAGATGTTCCAGGGTACGCATTTTTTGTTTGGAGTGAACGCGGTGCCGGTCTGCCCGCCACAGACCGGCCCGCTGGGTCCCGGCAACACATTCAGCGCCTCTGCGATTTGCGGAATGCCGAGGTCGCTTTCGTTGTTATCGTCGATGTGCACCGTGCCACGCTGGGCGTAAATGTTGTACGTCCAGCCATCCGCAAAGCCACCCTTGAGACCCAGCACGGCTCGCGCCGCCTCGTTTATGTAGGTGGCGATCCGGTTGCCACCCTCGACGTTGCGACGAAAAATCGACATGTTGAGACCGGGATAGTTCTCGCCGTTGTAGACCTCGTAATTTTCCCCGTTGGCCGCGATGTTTGTCGGGGTGCAAAGCGTCGCGACCTCCTGTGCCGTCAGCAGCGGATCGGCGCACGGAATGAATTGCGTGTACCCAAAGGAACCGCTCGGGGCGATTTGCGCGGTCATCGAATTCCGCATGTACATCACGCTCGTGTACACGTCCGCCTGCGGGCTGAATTCGTACTTCACGAACGCGCCGCCGGTCCAGCGCTCGTTCGGCGTCTGGTAGTAGTTCACCGGTCCGAAGTTGTAGAGGTCGCCCGGATAGGCAAACGGCCGGAACACTCCGGTCTTGGGGTCGACGGTGTCATGGACGAGAGTCCCACTATTGCTATTGCTGAAGGCGTAGAACGAGCCGCCACGGGAGGTTTCGGATCCCGCACATGTCAGCTTGCCGGTTTGTGTGGTATTAAGCGTGCACGCGCTGTAGTCGAATTTGCTCTGCAGTGCCGCGGCCTGGTTGTCGTAGGTCACATAGCCGGTCACGTTGCCCCGGTTGTTCGCGAAGTTCGTACCCATGATAACGGACGCGTTCTTGCCGGACGCAGTGTTGACACTGCTCGGCGGCGGTACACCGCCGGCGGCGCTCAAGAGCGACGCTACTCCATCCTGATTGTCGTTGTTGTGATGGTTGACGTGGTAGCCCGCATCGACTCTCACGCCCTCGTAATGCGTAGTGATGATGAAGTTCACAACTCCTGCGACTGCATCCGCACCGTACACCGTCGAGGCACCTCCGGTGAGCACATCAACGCGCTCAACCAGGGCAGCCGGAATCTGATTGACGTCCGACCAGTTGCGCCCGTCGGCAGATCCGGGCCCGAGCCGCATGCCGTCAACGAGCACCAGCGTGCGCTGGTTCCCCAAGCCGCGCAGGTTGAGCGCCGCCGTACCGTCCGCACCGTTATTGACGGTGGAGTTGGTGCTCGCAAAGAACATGGGCAACTTATTGAGGACGTCTTCAACGCGCGTCAGTCCCGTCTGCTGGAATTCCACAGCCGACACGGAGGTGATCGGGCTGATTGAGACCTCATTTGGCGTGGCCAGGCGTGTCCCGGTGACGATGACTTCTTCCAGCGATTCGGCGGCAGCGGTCGGCGCTGGCGGCTGCTGAGCATAAAGGGGAGAAACCCCGCGGGCCGCGATCGCCGTAGCCAGTGCAATGTACAGCGCCGCTAGTACGCGGCGATTTCCAGCCATTGGTTGGCTCCAGAGCGGAGTGACCTCTGCCGGGCAGGGGTCGCGAGGCCCCGTGAATTTCTATCGAGGAGCCGGCCGGTCCAGCAACTGTCGTTATGCGGATTATCCTCGACAACCACCATGACGCAATTCGTGCAGCCAATGTTCCATCGCGGCGAGCCGAACGGAATGCGCAGCCACCGAGGGACCTCCGCACAGCCGTCCCCGCTGCGCCCGGCCCGGACGAGCGATGACGCTGCACACGAATTAGAGCTCCGGCCCGTTGAGCCCGTCGCGCGACTCTAGTTGAAGGGCCTGCGCCTCACCGATGGTGAGTGCCGCCGACCGAATGATGGCGGGTGTCTCGCCCCCCTTCGCTGCGTGCTGCACCGCCGCAAAAGGATTGCCTCGCCTGCCGCCCGTCTCCCGCCGCGTAATACACGATGCCGGCATACGTGCTGCGATAGGTCGTATTCGCTCACCGGCCCCGGCCATCCAATCTCCTGCTGATGGATCGCATCCAGGAAGCGCTGTTAAGCCATGGTGACCTTGAACTCGAAGACGACGCGGTCGTCTGAGGAGCTCACCTCCGAGCTGCTGCTCGCCCGTCTCTGGCGGCGATGTTCTGCCCCCAGCAAGCGCCCCCTGTTTGCGGTGGCCGGCAACGCGGGCGCATGCTTGCTTGTCCCGAGGCCACGTATGTCCACAGAGCAAGAACGCGCACCGCTGTCGACCGAGGTCGCACCCGAGCGCCCGTCCGCGGACGGCTCGGTGCATCCCGAAGCGACCGCCGCTGAGCGGCTGAGGGTCGGTGACCGGCTTTCCGGCCGCTACCGCATCGAGCGCGAGCTCGGTGAGGGCGGCATGGGGGTGGTGTACTTAGTCACCGATGAGCAGGTGATCGGGGAAACCTTTGCGGTCAAGGTACTGAAGGAGGGCCTGGACCCCCAGGCCCTGGAGCTGCTGCGCGAGGAGGTGCGCAGGACTCGTAGGCTTAGCCATCCGAACATCGTGGATGTGCATTCGGTAAATGTGGACGGAAAAAAGCTCTACGTGCTGATGGAGTACCTCGAGGGTAAGGCGCTGAATACGCTGCTGGATGAGGAGTTTGGCCGTGGTATGTCCCTGAGCCGTGCTGCGCCGATCATCGAGGATGTGGGGGCGGCGCTCGGCTTCGCGCACGACCACAGCGTGATTCACAGTGATCTGAAGCCCGCGAACGTCTTTGTGACGACCTCCGGCAGGACAAAACTGCTCGACTTCGGGATTGCCCGCGTCGCGCGCGGTCCGCTGCTGCCGAAGCGGTCGGGGCCGCTCGCGCTCACGCCCGCCTACGCCAGCCGCGAGATGCTCAGGGGCGAGGAAGCGGACCGGCGCGATGACATCTATTCCTTTGCCTGTGTCATCTATGAAATGCTCTCCGGCGAGCGGCCGTTCGGCGCGCTCAACGCGCTTGAGGCCCGCGAAGCCTGTTCGCAGGTGCCGCCTCTTGCGATGCTCACGCGGGGACAGAACGCGGCACTTGCCAAAGCGCTCGCCTTTGACCGTGAGGGCCGCACCTCATCGGTGGAAAAGTTTCTCGAAGGACTTGCCGCCGACAACAGGCCCCGCGCTCGCCCGATCGCGGTCCTTGGAGCGGCGATCATGGCGTCGCTGGCCGTGCTGGGCTTGGCTTACGTGGTCCTCGACAAGCTGTGGATCTCCAGGCACTCGGTAGTGGTTCAGTCCGTGGCCCCGGAGACTCAACCGGCGGTCTCGCGCGCCTCCGGGAGCGCAGCCACGTTCAACCCGCCGCTGCACTCGATCGCGGTGCTGGCGTTTGTAAACATGAGCGGAGATCCAAGCCAGGAATACTTCTCCGACGGGCTCTCGGATGAGCTGCTCAACGATCTTTCACGCGTCAACGAGCTCCGCGTCGCTGCGCGGACATCGGCCTTCTCGTTCAAGGGCAAGGACACCGACATCGGCGCGATCGCACGCAAACTGAACGTGGGCGCGGTGCTTGAGGGGAGTGTGCGCCGCTCGGCTCAAAAGGTGCGCGTCACCGCCCAGTTGATCAACTCGGTCAACGGGTTTCGCATGTGGTCTCAGACCTACGACCGAGAGCTGGGCGATGTGTTGAATCTGCAGACCGAAATTGCCGAGGCGGTGGCGGGCGCTCTCAAAGTCACTTTGCTCGGAGACGCTTCCACCAAGATGGAAGTCGGCGCGACGCGGAACCTGGTAGCTTACGACAAGTACTTGCGAGCCCAGCATGATTACTGGCAATTTAAGGACGCCAGCGAACTGAAGCGAGCGATCGCCGGCTACAGTGAAGCGGCGCGTCTCGATCCCAACTTCGCTCTGGCGTTCGCAGGGTGGTCAATCGCCCTTACTCGTTACTTCACGGGATTTGGTGACCAGGTGCACGCGCCTTGGGAGGCCCTAGAGCCTGCGCTCAAGGCGATCCAATTGGCGCCGGACCTTGCGGAGGGGCACCTGGCGCTGGCGATATTTCTTGACGTTTCCTTCGACTTTGGGCGCGCGGGTCAAGAATTCGAACGCACCCTGGCGCTGGCCCCAGGTAGTGCGAGGATGTTGAAGGACTACGGGGAGTTTGAGGCGCGCATGGGTCACCCTGACGCGGGACTGCCCGCCGTCCGCCGCGCGGTTGCCTTGGACCCCGCTAACATGTCGTGGCTTGGCCAAACCCTGAGGTGGGCGCGGCAGTACGACGAGGCCATTAAGGCGTACCAGGCTGCTGTGTCCTTCGAGCCGTCCGATGATGTGCGGCCGTATATCATGCTACTCCAGTACGATCTGGGGCAGTTCCAGACCGTGCGGTCGATGTGCGAAGGTAACCTCAAGCAAGTCGATGAGGGATTTGCGCAGTACTATCTGGCGATGGTCTATCACAAGTTGGGCCGCGATGCCGATGCCAAAACGGCTTTGAAAAGATTCACCGTGTTACGGGGTGGATCGGTCGGCGCGTATGAGCACGCCACGATCGATGCGCAGTGGGGCAATGCGGCCAAAGCACTCAAGTGGCTCGAAGAGGCCTTGGAGAGCCGTGAGCAAGACCTGAGATACTTGAAAGTCGACCCGCTCCTCGATCCGCTCCGCAACGAGCCGCGCTTCCAGGCAATCGAGCGCGCGCTGAAGTTTCCTAATTGAAGTGGAGCCCGAAGGATCTCGGCGTCGGCTGGGAACAAGGCGATTCGTAGGCGGGCATTTGATGCCATGCGGAAAACAATCGCCGAGTGGGCAAACAGGACCAGTACGGTACTCGCTGATCAGGCTGCACTTTGAGACTTAATTTTCGATCACGCAGGTGTATGAATCCTTACGGCGGCGTGCTTGGGGAACTGTACTGTCGCCACGCTGTCTGACACTGACCCCGCGCAACTACATATAGAAAGAGTGGGTAGAATCCCACCCGCGGACGGTTACGATGAGCGCTAACGCTCGTCCCCCGACAGCCCCTTTCGGCGCTGCGGGATCACTTCCAGAAAGAGAATCGAAATAAACGCTAAGCTATTGTTTTTATTGGTGCCCGGGAGAGGACTCGAACCTCCACGGTGTTACCCGCTAGTACCTGAAACTAGTGCGTCTACCAATTCCGCCACCCGGGCAGGTGAGGAAGGCCGCGCAATGTACGCACGGGGTCGGGGGCTGTCAAATTGAAGGCGCGCAAGGGAAAGTCCGCGCGGCGCACGCACGGCGCCGCACCGCCCGGCAAGGCTCATCACGCCGCCAGGGGCGGTCGGCCACAGGCCGCAGCACTACCGGCACGCGCTCGCGCGCGCACGGCGCAGGAGCGACACGGCGCGCCCCGGGGGCCCGAAGCCGGGCAGCAGCGCGGAGGGCATCGTCAGCGCCAATCGCGCCGGCTATGGGTTCGTGCGCATCGAGGGGCTCAAAGAGGGTGTCTTCATCTCGCCGCCGCAGATGCGCGGCGTGATGCATGGCGATCGCCTGCGGGTGAAGCTGGCGCGGGATGCGACCGAGCGCTGGTCCGGAACCGTCGAGGAGGTGCTCGAGCGCGGAGTCACGGCTTTTCTCGGTACCGTCGAGATCCAGGGGCGCAATGCCTGGGTGAATGCGGCCGACCGGCGACTGCAGCTGCGTTGCGCGGTGGCGCCGGCGGATCTTGAGGGGGCGCGCGGCGGTGACTGGGTGATCGCCAAGGTCACGCGCCACGCAGGCTCGGCGAATCCTGCGCAGGGCGTGGTGCTCAAGCGCTTGGATCCGGACCGCCCGGTCGAGCTGGCGACCGAGTCGGCCATCGCGCGCTTCGACCTGCCGTGCGAGTTTCCGGCCGCGGCGCTGCGCGAGGCACAGGCGTTCGGTGCGCACGTCGACCCGCGCGCGGCCGCCGCCCGCATCGATCTGCGCGAGCTGCCGCTGGTCACCATCGACGGCGAGGATGCGCGCGACTTTGACGACGCGGTCTTCGCGGAGCCGCATCCCGAGGGCTTCCGCCTCATCGTCGCGATCGCCGACGTGAGCCATTACGTGCGTCCCGGCAGTGCGGTGGATACCGCGGCCCAGGAGCGCGCCACATCGGTGTATTTCCCGACCCGCGTGCTGCCGATGCTGCCCACGGCGCTCTCGGACCATCTGTGCTCGCTCGCCCCGAAGGTCGACCGGCTGTGCTTTGCCGCGGACATGCTCGTCAGCCGCAACGGCGCCCTGAAGAGCGCGCGCTTCTACCCGGCGGTCATGCGCTCGGCGGCCCGCCTCACCTATACGCTCGCCTACCAGGCGCTCTTCGAGGGGCGCCCCGCGGCGCGCGCGCAGCTGGGCGATCTGCTGCCGAAGCTCAGCGTGCTGGTCGATGTCTATCGGGCCTTGCACAAGGCGCGTTCGCACCGCGGTGCCCTGGACTTCGACGCCCCTGAGGCCGAGTTCGTCATCGATGAGGCCGAACGCGTGCGCGGCATCGAACTGCGCTCGCGCAATGACGCGCACCGGCTCATCGAGGAGTGCATGATCCTCGCCAACGTGGCGGTGGCGCAGGCGCTGGAGAAGGCACGCGTGCCGTCCCTCTATCGGGTCCACGGGCAGCCGGAAGCGGAGAAGCTCGAGCGCCTGACCTCGACCCTGAGTGCACTGGGGATCGATGCGCGCATCCCCGAGCGCGTGAGCACGCGCGACCTGCAGGCCATCGCGCGTCGCATCGGCAGCGCCCCGGAACGCGCGTTCGTCGAATCGCTCGTGGTACGCGCCATGCCGCAGGCGGTCTACCAGCCGACCAACATCGGGCATTTCGGGCTCGCGCTCAGCCACTACGCGCACTTTACTTCCCCGATCCGCCGTTACCCGGATCTGGTCGTGCACCGTACGCTCAAGGCGCTGATTGGCGACACCAGTGGTGCGGCGGTGCGCTATGAGACCCCGGCGCTGGAGTCTCTCGGGGAGAGCACTTCGCGGCTGGAGAAGCGCGCGGACGAGGCCGATCGCTATGTGTCCAACTACCTCAAGTGCACCTATCTCAAGGAACGCATCGGCCAGACCTTCCAGGGACTCATCACCACGGTGGTCGAGTTCGGCTGCTTCGTGCAGATCCTGGACGTCTCCGTCGACGGTCTGCTGCACATCGATAACCTGCGAGATGATGACTACGTGATGGAGGACCATGGCCACGGCTGGCGCGGCAAGCGCAGCGGCCGGCGCCTGCACACCGGGACGCACGTGCGCGTCATGGTGACCGCGGTGAACCCGATCGAGGGCCTGATCGATCTGGCACTGGCGGAAGACAGCTGAGGCGTCCGACCGCGATGACAGCGAAGGGTACGCAGACGATTTATGGCCTGCACGCGGTGCGCCTCATGCTCGAGCGCCATCCGCAACGCGTGCTCGGGATCCGGCTGGCCGAGCACCGCGGCGACCCGCGTGCGCGCGCCATCGAGGAACTGGCGCATCGCCAGCAGCGCCCCCTGGCGCGGGTGGACGTGCGGGTCCTGAAGCAGCAGCTGGGCGAGGTCACGCACCAGGGAGTGGCCGCTGAGGTCCTGCCCCTTGAGAGCTGGAGCGAGGATGACCTGCTCATGGCGCTCGCCGGGGTGCAATCCCCGCTGCTGCTCGCTCTCGATGGCGTGCAGGATCCGCACAACCTCGGGGCCTGCGTGCGCACGGCGGACGCCTGCGGCGCGCTGGCCGTGATCGTGCCGCGCGATCGTGCCGCACAGCTGACCCCCGCCGCACGCAAGGTGGCGGCCGGGGCGGCGGAGACGACGCCGGTGGTGGTGGTCACCAACCTCGTGCGCACCCTCAGGCTGCTCAAGGAGGCAAACCTGTGGGTGATCGGTGCGGACGCCGCGGCCGAGCAGGATGCCTGGCAGGTCGAGCTGAAGGGGCCGCTGGTGCTGGTCCTGGGTGCAGAAGGCTCAGGACTGCGTCACCTGACGCGCGAGAACTGCGACTTCATGGTGCGGCTGCCACAGGTCGGGGCGGTCGAGAGCCTCAATGTCTCGGTCGCCGCCGGGATGCTGCTGTACGAAGCGCTGCGGCAGCGGCGCGCGCCGCCATGAAGGCAGTGCTGGCGAAGGCGTTCGCGCCCCTGGAGCAGCTGGTCCTCGAGGAGGTCGCGCCGCGCAGCCCCGGCGCGGGCCAGGTCGTGATCGCGGTCAAGGCCTGCGGCGTCAACTTCCTCGACGGGCTGATCGTGCAGGGCAAGTATCAGACGCGCCCGCCGCTGCCGTTCTCCCCGGGAGCCGAAGTAGCCGGTGTCATCAAGGAGGTGGGCGCGGGCGTAGCGACCCTCGCGCCCGGGATGCGGGTGCTGGCGGTCCCCGGTTTCGGCGGCTTCGCGCAGGAGCTGGTGACGGAGGCGGCCGGCGTGATGGTGCTGCCGCCCGCCATGGACTTCATCACCGCCGCGTGCTTTCCGGTGGTGTACGCGACCTCGCTCCATGCGCTGCAGGCGCGCGCTCAGCTGCGCGCGGGCGAGACCCTGCTGGTGCTCGGGCGCGGCCGGCGGCGTCGGGCTTACGGCAATACAGATCGGCCGGCTCCTCGGAGCGCGCGTGATCGCTGCGGCCTCGAGCGAGGCGAAGCTTGCGCTGTGCCGCGAGCACGGCGCGGACGCGCTCATCAACTACGCGACCTCCGAGCTGCGCGAGCGCGTCCGGGAACTGACCGGCGGCAAGGGCGTGGATGTCGTCTATGACCCGGTCGGTGGCGCGTGGGCGGAACCGGCGGTGCGCAGCCTCGCGCTCCTGGGGCGCTACCTGGTCGTCGGCTTCGCCAGCGGCGAGATCCCGAAGATCGCGCTCAACCTGCTGCTGCTGAAGCAGGCGTCGCTCGTGGGGGTGTTCTGGGGTGCGTACGCGCGCGCGCGGCCGGAGGAGAACGCCCGGGCATTCGCGCAGCTGTTTGACTGGTATGCGCAGGGGCGCCTGCGACCGCACATCTCGCAGAGCTTTCCCCTCGAACGCTACCGCGAGGCGCTCGACGCCGTGATGCAACGGCGGGCGCAGGGTAAAGTCGCGCTGCTGGTCTCGTAGCGCGGCGCGCGTGGCAAAGGCAGCCATGGCGGGCACGGTCAGCTTCACGCGGCATGGGGAAATCGCCGTGGCGGCGATCGAGAATCCGCCCGTGAACGCGCTCTCGCACGGCGTGCGCGTCGGACTCACGGCGGCGCTCGAGCGGCTCGCGCAGGAGCCCGGCATCGCAGCGCTCGTCATCCGCGGCAGCGGACGCAACTTTTCCGCCGGTGCCGACGTGCGCGAGTTCGGCCGCCCGTTCGAGCCGCCCGAGCTCAACGAGGTGATCGAGCGCACCGAGCGCTCCGGCAAGCCGGTGATCGCCGCCCTGCACGGCAATGCGCTCGGCGGCGGCCTGGAGCTCGCACTCGCCTGCCACTTCCGCATCGCGCTCGATGACACGCGCCTGGGTCTCCCGGAAGTCAAGCTGGGCATCATCCCGGGCGGCGGCGGCACCCAGCGCCTGCCGCGCCTCATCGGGGCGCGCGCCGCGCTCACCATGATCGCCGAGGGCAGGGATCTCGGCGCCGCCGACGCCCAGCGGCTGGGACTCCTCGATGAGTGTGTGGCGGGGGAGCTGGAGGCGGCTGCACTCGCGTTTGCCCGGCGTGTCGTGCGCGAGGGGCGCGCGCTGCGGCGCACGGGTGAGATTGCCGTACGGCTCGAGGAGCCGGGGGTGTTCGAGGAGTTCACGCGCAGCCTCACGAAGAAGCAGCGCGGCTTTGCCGCGCCGCTTGAGGCCGTCAGGGCCGTGCGCCTCGCCTACGAGCTGCCCTTCGCGCAGGGCCTGCAGCAGGAACTCGACCTGTGCATGGCGCTGCTGAACGGTGAGCAGTCGCGCGCCCAGCGCCACGTCTTCGCCGCCGAGCGCGAGATCGCCCGTGTCCCGGGTCTGGGCCCCGACACCGCGGTACGCGAGATCGCCACCGCCGCGGTGATCGGCACCGGGGTCATGGGCCGCGGGATCGCGATGTGCCTGGCCAGCGCCGGGATCCCGGTCCAGCTCCTCGGGCGCAGCGCCGCGGCGCTCGCCGCGGCACGCACGGCCATCGGCACGACCTACGCCAGCTTGGTGGCCCGCGGCAGTCTGACGCAGGCGGAGGCGGACCGGCGGCTCGCTCGGATCAGCGGGACCCTCGAGAGCGAGGATCTTCGCTCGGCGGACCTGATCGTGGAGGCGATTGCCGAGGAGCAGGCGGCGAAGGCCGAACTCTTCAGGCGACTGGGGGCCATCGCCCGGCCTGGCGCGATCCTTACGAGCAACACCTCCTTTCTCGACCTCGACGCCCTGGCCGAGGCCAGTCAGCGCCCGCAGGACGTCGCGGGCCTGCATTTCTTCAACCCGGCCCACGCGATGCGGCTGCTCGAGACCGTGCGTGCGCGCCAGACCGCCCCGGAGGTGAGTGCCACGCTCCTTAAGCTCGGGCGGCGCCTGGGGAAGATTCCCGTCCTCGTGGGCGCCGTGGAAGGCTTCGTCGCCAACCGCATGCTGGCGCGCCGCTCGCGCGAGGCGCTCTTCATGCTGGAGGAGGGCGCACTGCCGCAGCAGGTCGACCGGGTGCTCACGGACTTCGGTTTTCCGCTCGGGCCCTTTGCGGTGGCCGATCTCGGCGGACTCGACGTGGTGCTCGCCACGCGCCGGGCACGCTTCGCCCAGCTGAGCGCGCGCGAGCGCGCCGCCGATCTGCTCGAGCAGCTCAATGCGCTCGGGCGCTTCGGCCAGAAGAGCGGCACGGGCTGGTATCGCTACGATGCCGAGCGCCGGCCGCTCCCGGACCCGGCGGTCACGGAGCTCATTGAGCGCCATGCGCGCGAGCGCAGGATCACGCGCCGCACGCTCAGCGACACGGAGATTCTCGAGCGCTGTCTGTATGCGATGATCAATGAAGGGGCCCGGTTGCTCGCGGAAGGCATCGTGCCGCGTCCGCAGGAGATCGACGTGATCTGGGTGCACGGCTTCGGCTTTCCGGCCTACCGCGGTGGTCCGATGTATCACGCCGACCGCATCGGGCTGTCGTCGCTTCTTGGCCGGCTGCGTTACTACGCCGATGCCGTGGGCGCGGAGTACTTTGCGCCGGCGCCGCTGATCGAGCAGCTGGCAGCCGAGGGGCGCGGCTTCTACGGCTGAGGCGAGATCGCCATAGATTAAGGAGTGCGCTTGCGTGGACTTTGAACTCAGTGAGAAATCCAGGAGCTATCTGCAGCGCCTGGGCGCCTTCATGGACGAAGAGATCTACCCGAACGAGGAGCGCTTCTATGAGCAGCAGCGCGAGGGGGATCGCTGGCAGGAGCCGCCGCTGCTGGATGAGCTCAAGGGCCGGGCGCGTGCGGCCGGGCTGTGGAACCTGTTCCTGCCCGACTCGCGCCACGGGGCGGGGCTTTCGAACCTCGATTACGCCCCGCTGTGCGAGCTGATGGGGCGCGTCAAGTGGGCGCCGGAGGTGTTCAACTGCGCCGCCCCCGACACCGGCAACATGGAGACGCTCGAGCGCTACGGCACTGCCGAGCAGAAGCGCGAGTGGCTCGAGCCGCTGCTCGCGGGCGAGATCCGCTCGGCCTTCGCCATGACCGAGCCGCGGGTCGCCTCGAGCGATGCCACCAACATCGAGAGTTCCATCGTCCGCGATGGCGACGCCTACGTCATCAACGGGCGCAAGTGGTGGACCTCGGGCGCCGGCAGCCAGCGCTGCCGGCTGTACATCTTCATGGGCAAGACCGACCCCGGCGCACCCAAGCACCGCCAGCAGTCGATGATCCTCGTGCCGCGGGACACTCCGGGGATCACCATCCTGCGCCACCTGCCGGTGCTTGGCTTCGATGACGCCCCGCACGGGCACATGGAGATCGACTTCAGGGACGTGCGGGTGCCGGCGACCAACATGCTGCTCGGCGAGGGGCGCGGCTTCGAGATCGCGCAGGGACGCCTCGGGCCCGGCCGCATCCACCATGCCATGCGCCTGATTGGCGTCGCCGAGCGGGCGCTGGAGAAGATGTGCCGGCGCGTGAAGACCCGCACTGCCTTCGGCCGGCCGATCGCCGAGCAGTCGGTGACGCTCGAGCGCATCGCCGAGTCGCGCATCAAGATCGACCAGGCGCGCCTGCTCGTCTATCACGCCGCCTGGCTCATGGACACCGTGGGCAACAAGGCCGCACGCGCCCAGATCGCCATGATCAAGATCGCCGCCGCCGATACGGCGTGCCAGGTCATCGACTGGGCCATCCAGGCGCATGGGGCCGCGGGCCTCAGCGACGACTTCCACCTCGGGCACGCCTACGCACAGGCGCGCGCCATCCGCATTGCCGATGGGCCCGATGAAGTGCATCGCAACCAGATCGGGCGCCTCGAGCTGGAAAAATACTAAGCGCCATGAGCGCGGAGGATCTCGCCGGCACGATGCCGGTCACCGCCGAGCAGCGCTTCGATGCGGACGCGCTCGAGCGCTACCTGCGCCAGCACATCCCCGCCCTGCGCTCGCCCCTGGAGGTGCGCCAGTTCCGGGGCGGGCAGTCCAATCCCACCTTCCTCCTGCGCGACGGCGCGGGTGCGCACTACGTGCTGCGCAAGCAGCCCGGAGGGCCGCTGCTGCCCTCGGCGCACGCGGTCGATCGTGAGTTCCGCGTCATCAGCGCGCTCTACGGTACGGGCTTCCCGGTGGCGCAGCCGCTGTGCTTCTGCGCCGACCGCGCCGTCATCGGCACGCTTTTTTATGTGATGGGCTACGCCGCCGGGCGCAACTTCTGGGACGCGACGCTGCCGCAGCTCGCGCGCGATGAGCGCAGCGCGATCTATGCGGAGATGAACCGCGTGCTCGCGCAGCTGCACGCGCTCGACTTCGCCGCCATCGGGCTGGGCGACTACGGCAAGCCCGGCAACTACTTCGTGCGCCAGATCGGCCGCTGGAGCAAGCAGTACCGCGCCTCCGAGACCGAGCCGATTGCGGCGATGGAGAAACTGCTCGCCTGGCTCCCGGCCAACATCCCCGCCGACGACGAGACGACGCTGGTGCACGGGGACTACCGCCTCGACAACATGATCTTCGATGCGCGCGCGCCGCGGGTGCTGGCGGTGGTCGACTGGGAGCTCTCGACCCTCGGCCACCCGCTCGCGGACTTTTCCTACCACGTGATGGCCTGGCGCATCCCTGCCGAGGGCCGCGGGCTCGCCGGGATCGACCTGCCCGCGCTCGGCATCCCCACCGAGGCGGAGTATCTTGCCAGCTACTGCCGGCACACCGGGCGCTCGGGCGTCGAACCGCGCGTGTGGGAGTTCTGCATGGCCTACAACCTGTTTCGTATCGCCTGCATCCGCCAGGGGATCCTGCGGCGCGTGCTCGACGGCACGGCGGCGAGCCAGCATGCGCGCGAGGCCGGCAGCAGGGCGCGCGAGACCGCCGAGCTCGCCTGGCGGCAGGTGCAGGAGAAACTGGGGGGCTGAGCCACCGTCGCCGCGCGCGTCGAATCCGCGTTCTTACTGCGGCAGGTCGCGCATCATCATCTGGATGATCTGGTTACGCTGGGTGAGCGAGGTTTGCTCGGTGGCATATAGGGCCCGCAGGAACTGCACATCCCAGTCGCTCAGGACCTGCGGCAGCGGCTGCGGGCGGGTGGGGGCTGAAGAGCTGCAGGATCGAGGGGGCATTGCCGAAGTCTGCATCCGTATCGGGCTGTGCCAGCCCCAGCATCGCGACGTAATCGGTCAGCTGACCGTAGTTGAGGCCGTGCACGCGGCGCATGTCGATGATGACGATCACCGACCCGAACACCATGACGTCGTTGAACTGCAGCCGGGTCGCCTTGCCGCGGCGGTTAGTGGGGACATAGTTCGTGCCGAGCTCGGACGCCTGCGGGCTGAGCGGGCCGCCGCCGCCGGCCTCGAAGCTCGCGTTGTACCAGACGCGCACGGGACGGTCGTGATCGAGGAAGCGCCGCACCTGCCCCGGCATGGCGTCGCCGTAGAGGTTGCGGTCGCGCTGCTTCCAGGACTTGAGGAGTTCTTCGGGGTCGGGCGTGGCGACAACGTAGAAGTTGGGGTGGCAGTGCTCGTCCCCCAGCGGTACCGCCGCACGGCGCGCGACGTCCGAAATGCGCTCCAGCATGAACTCGCCCTGCGCCTGCGGCAGCCCCGCAACCAGCGGGCACATCGGGTGGTTCCAACGTTTGAGCGACTCGTTCTCGGCCGGTCGGGCCCAGATCCGTACGAACGCGGTCACGCGCTCCTCGAGCGCCTGGCGGTGGGCCTCGACGGTTACCTGATCGAGGGACTTCGACGCCTCCGGCGGGGCGGCTGCTGCGGAAGCCCCGAGCGCGGCGAGCAGCAGTGCAGGCAGTGGACGCGCACTAGGCATGCCGGACGGTCCTGGCGGCAGCGGGCCCTGGGTCACGAACGTCGCTGGAGGGCCGTGGTTGACGCGTTCACGGGTTCAGGCGGCGCAGCTGCCCGGTGCGCGAGGCGAAGCGCCACCCGGCCGCGGTGCGTTCCAGCACGTCGCGGTAGACGACGCTGCCGACGCGGCCGTTCGCCCCGACGCCGAGTCCCTTGGACAGCGCCCGCACGGTGCCGTCGGCATCCTGGCTGACGATGATGTTGGTCGCATGGTGCGCCAGCGGATGGGCGGCCTCCGGCCCGCTCCACAGCGCGCGGATCGCCGCGGCGCCGTGCACCACGCCCAGGCCGAACTCGCGCATGTCGTAGACCGTGCGCTCGGTGAAGAGCTCCTCCACGCGCGCCCAGGCGCGCTCATCGATCACGTGCCCGTAGAGCGCGAGCAGCTCGTGGATGGCCAGCGTGTCGGCGACTTCGAGCATCAGCCTTCCGGTGTCACCACGGCCCGTCCGAGCAGTGAGCCTTGCGCGAGCCGCGCGTAGGCCTTGAGGGTGTCGCCGAAGGCGAAGCGTTCGGTGTCGTTCACCAGTCTGCCCGCTTCCGCGAGCGCCACCACCTCGCGCAGGTCCGCGATCGTGCTGCCGGTGAAGTTGAAGACCTCGCCGTCCTTGGGCAGCAGGTGAAACCACGGCAGATTCAGCCGGCCCATCCCGGCGCCGATCAGGCCATAGGCGCCGGTGCGGCGCACGGCGGCAAGTCCCGCGGTGATGGTGGCATCGATGCCGACGAAATCGAGCACGGCCTCCGCCCCGCGCCCGCCGGTGAGCGACCGCAGGTCCCCGACCGTGCCCTCGCCGACGCCGCGCAGCGTCTCCTGTGCCCCGAGCTTGCGCGCGTAATCCAGGCGCACGGGATTCACATCCACGGCGATCACCCGTGCCTCGGTGAGTACGCGCAGCAGCTGCACGGCGAAGCTGCCGAGGCCACCGGCGCCGATGACGACGACGCTCGAACCGCGTGACAGCCGTGGCAGCACGCGCCGCACGGCGTGCATCGAGGTCGCCGCAGCGTCCGCCAGGGGACCTGCGGTGCGCGGGTCGAGATCCTTCAGCGCGATGAGCGGACGGGTGCTGGCGAGGTGCACGTAGGGCGCAAGCCCGCCATCGCGCCCGTAGCCGCGCCCGGCGCTGCCCTCGTCGCAGTTGTTGTCCTGTCCCGCGCGGCAGTACGCGCAGGTGCCATCCGAGTGCGTGGCCACGAGGATCACCGGCTGCCCGTGCGAGAAGCCGCTCACCCCCGCACCGGTCTCCTCCACCCAGCCGGCGATCTCGTGGCCGAGCGTGAAGGGCAGCCGCCAGCTGGGGAAGGGCGGGGCCACGGCCCCGGCCTCCATCATGCCGACGTCGGAATGGCACAGGCCGTTGCCGGCGACCTTCACCAGCACTTCGCCGGCGCCCACCGCGGGCACCGGGACTTCCTGCAGCTGCGGGGGCGTGCCGAACCCGGTCAGCCGCCAGGCCGGCATCATGCGCGCTGGGCTCATGACGCCTAGTATGCCGCGCGGCGTGCACACCGCCAGCCACTCCTCCGGATGGGGTACGCCGGAGGTCCGCGGCGACAGGCGCAGGGGTTGTGTGCGAGATTCACCCGCATGAGACGCTGGCAGCATCGGCCGGAAGGGTCCAACTGGGGCGAGTTCGGCGCGGACGATCAGCGCGGGCGCATGAATCTGCTCACCCCGGCGCGCCGCCTCGCCGCCGTGCGCGAGGTACGCGAGGGACTGGTGTTCTCGCTGAGCCTGCCGCTCGATTATCCGGGCGGCGCGGGCCTGTGGGAGACGCGCGCACCGCCGAAGCTTGCGGCCACGCGCTTCAAGGACGGCCGCTCGGCCTATCCCTTCCACATGTCCTCCTATGCGGCGCCGGCCACGGATGTGATCTGCGACGACGAGGTCACCTTAAGCCTGCAGTACTCCACCCAGTGGGATGCGCTCGCGCACTGCGGATCGGAGTTCGACGCCGATGGCGACGGCAGCGCCGAGGTGGTGTTCTACAACGGCTACCGCGGCGGTGAGCACATCGCCAGTCCCGATGCCGCAGGCGGCGCCGGCGCCAGCGCACTCGGCATCGAGAACCTGGCGCGCGCGGGCGTGCAGGGGCGCGGGGTGCTCATCGATCTTAAGGCCGAGTACGGCCGCAAGCCCGCCCGCGTGGGCTACGAGGCGCTGATGCGCCTCATGGAGCAGCAGTCGGTCGAGGTGGAGGACGGGGATTTCCTGTGCCTGTACACCGGCTTTGCGGACCTCGTACTCTCGATGCGCCGGCAGCCTGATCCGCGGGTGCTGCATGGCAGCTGCGCCGGACTGGACGGGCGCGATGCGCGTCTGCAGCGCTGGATCGCCGACAGCGGCGTGGTCGCGCTGTGTGCCGACAACGCCGCGGTGGAGGCGACCGGCGACATGGGCGGCGGCGGCGCCGAGCGCCATGCGCTCCTGCCGCTGCACGAGCTGTGCCTGTTCAAGCTCGGCATCCACCTGGCGGAGCTGTGGTACTTCGGGGCGCTGGCGCCGTGGCTCGCCGCGCACCAGCGCAACCGCTTCCTCCTGACCGCGCCCCCGCTCGACCTGCCCGGCGCCGTCGGCTCGCCGGTCACGCCGCTCGCGACCGTCTAGCGCCTGCTGCGTCGCTTGTTACGGCGTGTCGATCCCGAGGGCGTGCCGCACGGCGATGTAGCCGAAGGTCATGCCAGGCCCGAGCGTCGCGCCCGCGGCCGGGTAGGAGTGGCCCATGACGCTCGCCGCGAGGTTGCCGCAGGCATACAGACGCGCCGATCGGTGCACCGCTCGGCATCCAGCACCTGCGCATGCTCATTGGTGGCGAGGCCCCCATTGGTGCCGATGTCGCCTGGGTAGACCGGCAGTGCGTAGAACGGCGGCCGCTCGAGCGCACGCAGCGTCGGGTTGGGCGTGACCTTCGGGTCGCCGTAGTAGCGGTCGTAGGCGCTCTCGCCGCGCCGGAAGTCCGGGTCGGTGCCGCGGCGCGCGTGCTCGTTGAAGCGCGTGATGGTCGCCCGAGACGCTCCGCGGGCAGCTGCGTCTTCGCAGCGAGCTCGTCCCAGGAGTCGGCGCGCACCAGCACCGCCATCAGGTTCTTCGGCTGCAGCCAGTCCGGCAGGTCCGGGATCAAAGGACCCAGCGGGTAGCTGCGGCGCCAGGTGGCATCGAACAGCATGAACGAGGGGATGGTGCGCGAGTGCGGGGCGTCGTGGCGCAGCATCTGTTGTCCGGCAACGTGGTAGGAGGCCGCCTCGTTCATGTAACGCTCGGCGTTCTGGTTGACGATGATCGCGCCCGGCAGCGCGCGCTCGAACGCCATGAGGCGCGCGCGCTCCTCGCCCGGTAGGCTCATCGAGGTGCCCCACCAGGCGGAGTCCATGTTGAGCGTCGCGGCCCCGATGCGCGTGGCGGCGAGGAGCCCTTCGCCGGTGTTGTTGCTCTGCGAGCCGCTCCAGCGCGGCTCGGGGGACTGCGGCAGGTACTGCGCGCGCAGCGCCGCATTGCGCTCGAACCCGCCGGTGGCGAGCACCACCGCGCGCCGCGCCGCGACGCGCAGCGGGCGGCCCTCGCGCTCGATGCGGGCGCCACCTACGCCGGTTCGGTGCGGATGAGCTCGGCGAGCGGCGCGCGCAGCCACAGCTGCCCGCCGGCGCGGTTGAGCGAGAGCTTCAGCCGGCCGAGGAGCGCATTGCCGAGCGTCATGCGCCGGTCGCGGGCGGAGTGCAGGCGCTGCGGCAGGTCGAGGAAGTAGTTGCCGAAGATCGTGAGCGCGGTCAGCCCCCAGCCGCGCAGGCGAAACAGCAGTACCCCGGTCTCCTCGAGCGTCCAGCTGACGCGCCCCATGAACTGCACCGCGGGGGAGGGCGCGCGCAGCGTCGCAAAATCCGCGCCGAGGTCGCTCGCGTGCAGCGGCAGCGCCTCGAGCGAGCGCCAGCCGCTCTTGCCGCCCGGCATCTCGGGGTGATAGTCCGCGTACGGGTGCGCGCGCAGGCGCACCGCACTGTGCGCCTCGAGCCAGGCGACCATCTCGCGCCCGCGCCGCACGAACGCCCAGATGCGCGCATCCGGAACGTTGCTATCGGAGAGCGCGCGGATGTACTGGAACGCCTCCTCGGGGCTGTCGGGGTGACCGCCCTCAAGCGCCTGCCGGGTCGCCGGGATCCAGATGACGCCGCCGGAGGTCGCGGACGTGCCCCCGTACTGGTCGCTTTTCTCGGCGACGATGACGCGTGCGCCGCTCGCCGCGGCGACCACGGCCGCCGTGAGCGCGGCGGCGCCCGAGCCGAGGACCAGCACGTCGGTCTCGACGTCCCATGCAAGCGCTCCTCAGGCAAGGCGTCGTTTCCCGCGGGACTCTAGGCGGCCGGCATGGCCGCGGACTGGCTGTGCGCGCGCTCCGCGCCGGCGCGCGCCACGCGGCGGTAGAGCGTGGTGCGCTGCCAGGGGCGGCGGCCGAGGCGCGTGGCCAGCGCGGCGAGCTCGGCCGCGTCGAGCTGCTGGCCGTTGACGCCGCCGGCCGCGCGCGTGATCGATTCGTTCATGAGCGTGCCGCCGAGGTCATTGGCCCCGGCCTGCAAGGCACAGCGCGGCTCCCTGCGGCCCCATCTTCACCCACGAGGCCTGGATGTTGCGGATGTGCGGATGCAGGGCGAGGCGCGCGACCGCGTGCATGAGGAGGGCCTCGCGCAGCGTCGGACCCGAGCGGGTGACGCCCTTGCGCCACAGCGGCGCCTCCATGTGCACGAACGGCAGCGGCACGAACTCGGTGAAGCCGTGCGTCTCACGCTGCAGGTCACGGATGGCGATCAGGTGGCGCGCCCAGTGCTCGACCCTCTCCACGTGCCCGAACATGATGGTCGCGGTGCTGCGCAGGCCGACCGCGTGCGCCTCGCGCATGACGTTGAGCCACTCGGCGCCCGTCAGCTTGTCCGGGCAGATGACCGCGCGGATCTCGTCATCGAGGATCTCGGCCGCGGTGCCCGGCAGTGTCGCCAGGCCCGCAGCGCGCAGTTCCGTGAGGTAGCTGCTCAGCGTGCGCCCGAGGGTGCGCGCCCCGTGCGTGATCTCGAGCGGCGAGAAGGCGTGCACGTGCATCGCCGGAACCGCGGCCTTGACCGCCGCCACGATCTCAAGGTAGGTCTCACCCGTGTAGTGCGGATGGATGCCGCCCTGCAGGCACACCTCCGTGGCGTGCGCCTCCCAGGCCTCGCGCGTGCGGCGCGCGATCTCGGTGAGATCGAGCCGGTAGGCCGGGCCGCGCAGGTCGCGCGCGCTGCGCCCCTTGGAGAAGGCGCAGAAGCCGCAGTGGTACACGCAGATGTTGGTGTAGTTGATGTTGCGGTTGACGACGTACGACACCTGGTCGCCGACGGTGGCCCGCCGCAGCTCATCCGCCGCGCGCACCACCGCCTGGAACTCCGTGCCCTCGAGCGTGAACAGGCGCGCGATCTCGCCTTCCGCGAGCGCCGTGCCGGCCTGTGCGCGCTCGAGCACCCGTGCGAGTTCCGCGGCAACCTGCGGCGCGCGCGTGCGCGCGGCGCCGAGCGTGGCGTGCATGCACGCCGGAACCTCCGTGCCGGCGCCCGCGTACCAGCGGTCGGTGCGCGCGCGGCCGCTGGCGTCCGTGCGCCGCAGCACTGCCGGCAGCAGCGCCGCATCCACCCAGCGGTGCGCCGCGCGCGCGTACGCCGGGATGAGCGCCAGGCGCTCGGTGAGGCTGCGTCCGGCGGCCGCGGTGTCGCGCTCGAGTGACTCGAGGTGCGGCCACGGGGCCTCCGGGTTCACGTGGTCGGGCGTCACCGGGGAGACACCGCCCCAGTCGTTGGCGCCGGCGCGCAGCAGGGGTGCGAGTTCCCCGGGGCGCAGGTTGGGCGGCGCCTGCAGCGACATGGTGGCGCCGAAGATCAGGCGCGCCACGGCGAGCGTCCACAGCTGCTCCTCGAGCGCGGGCTCCGGCGCGAGCGCCATGCGCGTGCCGCGCTTGGCGCGGAAGTTCTGGATGATGAGTTCCTGCAGGTGCCCGTGGCGCGCGTGCAGCGCGCGCAGGGCGAGGAGCGACTCCAGGCGCTCGGTGCGCGTCTCGCCGATGCCGATGAGGAGTCCGGTCGTGACCGGTATCGCGAGCTCGCCGGCGGCCGCCAGCGTCGCCAGGCGCACGCGCCGGCTGCTTGTCCGGGGAGCCGAAATGCGCGCCGCCGCGCTGACACAGCCGCTCGCTGGCGCTCTCGAGCATCAGTCCCATCGAGACCGACACCTTGCGCAGCGGCGCGAGATCCGCGGCCGTCATGACGCCCGGGTTCAGGTGCGGCAGCAGACCGGTCTGCGCCTGCACCTCGCGCGCGCAGTGCGCGAGGTACTCGAGCGTGCTGCCAAAACCGAGTGCGGCGAGTGCCCGGCGCGCGCCCGGGTAGCGCAGCTCGGGCTTGTCGCCCAGGGTGAAGAGCGCCTCCTGGCAGCCCGCCGCGCGCGCCGGCGCGGGCGATATCGAGCACCTGCTCGAGGCTCAGGTAGGGCTGCGGCAGCGCGCGCGGCGCCTGCGCGAAGGTGCAGTAGTGACACACGTCGCGGCACAGCTGCGTCAGCGGGATGAACACCTTGCGCGAGTAGGTGACCGTGCGGCCGTGGCCCGCGAGCGTCAGGGACTCGGCCGCGCTCAGCAGTGGCTCCAGGGGCGCGTGCCACCAGTGCGAGGGCGGCCTCCGGCTCGGGTGCTTCGCCCGTGAGCGCTGCGGCGATAATGTCGGTGAACGGGGCCACTCGGTGTGACTTCGGACTTCTTCCGCGGGCGTTCTGGCTATGATACGCGCACCCAGGGCGCGCGAGCGGGCTTCGGCCTTGCCGCGCTCAGGATGCAGTAGTCCGAATTAGGGGGAGTCTTCGCCGATGAAACCGCAAGTGGTCCGCAACGTTCTCGAGTCCTACCTGCGCGCCTGGGCGACCGGCGACAAGGCGCTGCTGCTGTCGCTGTTTGCGAGCGACTGCGAATGGTCGGACCCGGTGGGCACGCCGCCGTTCAAGGGCCACGAGGGGGTCGGGCGGTTCTGGGATTTCGCGCACCAGGACACCAGTCGCACGATGGCGCCGAAGTTGAATCGCATCGTGGTGTGCGCCAACGAGGGCATCCTGAGCTTCACCATGCAGGTGCGGGTCCCGGCGCAGAACCAGGGGCTCGACCTGAACATCATCGACCGCTTCGTGCTCAACGAGGCGGGCCAGATCCGCACCGCGCAGGCCTACTGGGACGAGGGGAGCCTGTCGGTGCCGGAAGGCCTGCAGGGCTTCGCGCCCAACATCGAGGAGGCCTACGACAAGTAGGCGCGCGGGCGTGGACCCCGTCCTGCCCGAAATCGACTTCGGCCGCGACGCGCTGCCGGACCTCGAGACGCGGCTGGCCGCCCTGATCGCCGCCGGCGAGCGCGTGGTCCCGGTGCGCTACCTCGGCGGCACGGCCTGGCTCATCCTGCGCCACGAGGACGTGGGTCGCGCCTTCCGCGACCCGCGCCAGTTTCCCGCCGCCGCGGCCAACCTGCGCTACTCGCTCCCGGTGCAGGGCCGGACACTGCTGTGCATGGAAGGCGAGGAGCACCGCATCAGCCGGGCGCTCGTCGCGGACGCGTTCCAGCCGCGGGCCGTGCAGGCCCTGCTCGGCGCGCTGCTGCGGCCGCTGGCGCACGAGCTCATCGATGCGTTCGGCGCGCGCCGCGAGCTCGATCTGGTCGCCGAGTACTGCCACCGCTATCCGCTGCGGGTGATCGCGCGGCTCCTCGGCATCCCCGCGGCCGATGAGGAGCAGCTGTTCACCTGGGTGCGCGGCCTGTTCGACTATCCCTTCAACCCGCAGGCGGCGCTCAAGGCCCGTGACGAGGTCAACGCCTTCCTGCTGCCGCTCATCCACGCGCGCCGCCTTGCCCCGCAGGCGGATCTCATCTCGCGCCTGGCGAGCGCGCAGGTGGAGGGTCATTCCCTGGACGATGAGGACATCCTCAGCTTCGTGAAGCTGCTGTTTCCGGCCGGCGCCGACACCACCTACCTCACGCATGGGCAGCATGATGAATGCGGTGCTGGGCGATGCGGCGCTGCACGCGCGCCTGCTGCGCGAGCCGGCCCTCATTGCCGATGCGGTGGAGGAGAGCGTGCGGCTCTACGGCGCGGTCGGCTCTTTTGCCGCGCTACACGGAGACGGGCGCGCGCGTCGGCGGGGTCGACATCCCGCCGGATTCCTGGGTGCTGTTCGGCGTGCGGCCCGCCGGGCGCGATGCCGCGCAGTACGCAGAACCCGAGCGCTTTGAGCTGACGCGCCACCCGCAGCGCCTCGTGACCTTCGGCGGCATGCCGCACTTCTGCCTCGGGGTGCACCTGGCGAAGGCCGAGCTCGCCACCTCGCTCGAGCTGCTGCTGGCCCGGCTGCCGGGCCTGCGCCTGGCGCAGGGCCCGATGCCGCAGACCTCCGCGGTGCTGCGCGGCGTGCGTCGCCTGCCGGTCGCCTTTGACGCGCTGCTGCCGGCGCGCTAGCTAAAGGAACGCGTAACGCGGGTCCGCACGCGCGCGCAGCGCCTCGAGATCGGCCGGCTCGTCGACGTCGAACGCCAGTCCCGGCCGCAGCACCAGGGCTGCCGGGCCGGCCGATGCGCGCGGCCTCGAGCTGGTGGCGCGCGCAGCTGCCCGCCCCGAACTGCGGGCGAAACGCGTGGGGAGCGTCAGGCCCAGCGCATTCGTGCCCGTGCCGGTGTGGTCCGGCGCGAGCGCAACGCCGGAGGCTTCAGTCGCCCGCTCGAGCGCCACGAGGTCCTCGCAGGCCAGGAGTGGCAGGTCGGCGAATACGATCAGCACCCGGGTCGCCTCGAGCGCGAGCAGCTCCGGCAGCGCAAGCTCCAGGGCCGCGTTGAGACCGGTGCCGCGGTCGCGCAGCACGCGCGCGGCCGGCGGCAGCGGCTCGCCATCGGGCGAAAGGATCAGCACGCCCGCCAGGGGCGCGGCGCGCACCGCCGCCAGCACGTGCTCGAGCATCGCGCTCGATGAGCGCGGTGCGCTGCGGCTCGGCGAACACGCTCGCGAGGCGCTGCTTGCCGCTGCATTGCGCGCCTTCACCGGAACGAGGGCCCAGGTGCTCACGCGCGCGCCAGCGTAGCGGCAAACCCGAGCACTTCGCGCGCGAGGCGCTCGCGATCCTCAAGGCTCTTCATCAGCGTGTCGGTCACGTGCACCGGGACATCGAAGTCATCTGCGTGTGCCGCATCGGCGCGGTCGAGCACGAAGCCATCGATCCAGGCGGCGTAATGCTGCGCGATGGCGCGCGGCGTGAGCGGGATGCCGAGCTCGTGCATGATCTTGGCGGTGGGACCCTTGACCGCTTTCCCGCCGATGAGCGGCGTCACCGCGATGACCGGCACGCGCGCGGCGCGCACCGCGGGCAAGAGCTGCGGGACGGCGAGCAGCGGGTCGACGCTCAGGTAGGGATTGGAGGGGCACAGGAGGATGGCTTCGAGCGAGGCGGACTCAAGCGCCGCGAGCGCCGCCGGTGCGAGGCGTGCCGCCGCGGCGCCCTGGTAGGCGATTGCCTGCACGCGCGGCGCGCAGCGGCGACGCACGAAGTAATCCTGGAAGGCGAGCTCGCCCTCGCTCGTGGCGAGCTGCGTGCGGATCGGGTCATCGCTCACCGGTACGATGGCGGCCTCGATCCCCAGCCGCCGCGCGAGGTCCGCCGTGATTGCGCTCAGGGTCGCGCCGCCCTTCAGGCGCTGCGTGCGCTCGACGTGCAGTGCCAGATCCGCATCCCCGAGTCGAAACCAGGTCTCACCGCCAAGCGCCTCGAGCGTCTGCATGAACGTCCAGGTCTCGTCGCGCCGCCCCCAGCCGAGCTCGGGATTGGCCAGTCCCGCGAGCGTGTAGAGCGTGGTGTCGAGGTCGGGGCAGATGTGCAGCCCCAGGTGCTCGAAGTCATCGCCCGTGTTGACGATGACGGCCAGCGTGTCCGGCGGCAGCACGCGATACAGACCGAGTGCGAGCTTGGCGCCGCCGACGCCGCCGGAAAGCGCCACGACCCTGGGCGCGTTCAACGGAACAGGTCCTCGGCGAGCGGCCGGATGAGCGCCGCGGCGGGATTTGGGGCCGCATCGCACGCAAAACCGCGCATCAGCACCGCGGGCGTCCCCTCGGCCGCCTCGCCCAGTACCAGTCCGGCGGCGGCTGCGAGCGCATCGGCGAGCGCGACCTCGGTGACTTCCAGCGGCCGCCCGGCGCGGTCGGCCTCGCCGCGGCGGTCCAGGAGCGCCGTGACACCGGCGGCGGCGATCGCCACGTTCACGACGCCGCGGCGCCACGCGCGTCCGAAGCTGTCGCTGATGATGAGGCCGCAGGCGACACCGGCGCGCTGCGCGAGCGCGGTGCGCAGCGCGGCGGCGGACGCTTCCGGGTCCTGCGGCAGCAGCAGCACGCGCTCGTCCGCGCCGGCGGCGACGTTGGAGCGGTCGATGCCGGCGTTGGCCATGACGAGGCCGAGGCGATGGCGCACGATGAGGATCCCGCGCTGCGCGCGCAGCACCTCGGTGGATTCGGCGAGGATCAGCTCGATGAGGCGCGCGTCCTTGCCCGTGAGGGTGGCGAGCTCCGAGGCGCGCGCGCCGGGGACGACATCGGCGAGGCGCACGTAGCGGCCCTCCGCCTTGGAAACGATTTTCTGCGCGACGACGAGCACATCGCTCGCGAGGAGTCTGAGTCCGGCACGCGTGAGCGCCTGCTCGAGAAGCGCGGCCAGGTCGCTCCCGGGAAGCACCTCGGGAATGTCGCGCAGCGCCGTGAGCGTCAGCGACGGCGGGGCGGCGCTCATTCGTCCGGTGGCTCCGCCAGCGCCCCGGTGATGCGGATGCCCGCGCCGTCGACCTGGTAGGTCTTGTTGATGAAGATCAGCACGGAGGTGAGCGCCTCGGCGGCCGCGGCGTTGGCGAGCGCGCCGCCGTGCAGGCCGCGCAGGCCCGCGGCGCGCGCCAGGTCCACGGCGCGCTGCCGCGCCGCCTTCTGCTCCCCGAACACGAGCACGTCGCAGTCGATCGGCGCATCGGTCGCGAGCTTGTGGGCGGCGACGCTGTGGAAGGCGGCGACCACCGTGACCGCAGGTCCGAGCAGCAGCTGCGCTTTGACGGCGGCCGCGCCTTCCTTGGGCAGCTGCACGCGCATGACCTTCGGCGGCACGAGCGGCACGGTGGTGTCGATGAGGAGCTTGCCGGCGGCGGCGGCGGCGATCTCGCGCAGCGTGTCCTCGTGGGCGGCGTACGGCACGGTCACGACCAGGATCTCGCCCGCGTGCCGCGGCCTCGGCGTTGGTGCCCGAGCCCACCGTGGCGCCGAACTCGCGGCTGAGCATCGCGGCGGTGGCCTGTGCGCGTGCGGCCTCGCGCGAGCCGATGATGACGGCGCAGCCCCGCCTTCACCCAGCGCCGTGCGAGCGCGGCGCCAAGCTTGCCGGTCCCACCGATGATGGCGATGCGGGCGGCGGTGCTGCTGTTGGTGGCGGGTGCGGACATCGGTGCTGCACGTTCAGGCCTCGGGGCCCGAAGTGTCGTTCATTTCAAGGATTCGTGGTGCCGGGGCTCAACGCTATAGTAACCAAGGGCTGCGAGCGGTGCGCGCCCGAGGGGAAGCGATGACACAGGTGGCGATCGGCCTCTACGGCCTGCAGAGCTGGTTCGGCGGTGACTTCGCCCCGGTCAGCGAGATCGTGCGCGTCGCGGAACAGAAGGGCGTTGACCTGGTCAGCATCACCGATCACGTGGTGATGGGCGAGAACGTCCAGAACTATCCCTACGGCCGCTTTCCCGCCCCGCTGGACTATCCCTGGTACGAACCGCTCACGGTACTCGCGGTGCTGGCCGGCGTCACGCAGCGCATTCGCCTGTCCACCGGCGTGGTGATCGCCCCGTTGCGCTCCGCCGTGCTGCTCGCCAAGCAGCTCGCCACCCTCGACGTCATGTCGCGCGGCCGGGTCAGCATCGGGCTCGGCGTTGGCTGGCAGAAGGAGGAGTACGAGGCGTCCGGGGTGCCCTGGGAGGGCCGCTACGCGCGCCTCATGGAGCAGCTGCAGGTGTGTCGCCTGCTGTGGAGCGAGGCGCCGGCGAGCTTTCGCGGCGAGAGCGTGAGCTTCGAGAAGATCTACGCCTACCCGCGCCCGGTGCAGCCGGGCGGCGTGCCGATCTGGCTCGGCCTCTCCCCGAGTGATCGCAACATCGAGCGCATGGCGCAGTTTGCCGATGGCTGGATCCCGATGGAGCAGGATCCGCACAAGCTCGCGCCCGTGATCGCGCGCCTGCGCGGGGAAGTCGCCGCGCGCGGCCGCGACCCGCAGGCGTTCACGGTGCGCGTCGTGCCGCGCTTCGTGTTCCGCGCCGATCACACGCCGGACCTGGAGGCGACGCTCGCCGGCGTGCCGGCGCTGGTGCAGGCCGGGGCGTCCATGGTGGAGCTGTTCCCGGCCGCTTTCTGCCGCGGTCCGGAGGACTTCGAGGCCTTCTGCACGCGCCTGGTGGCGCTCAAAGGCTCCTGAGGAACTTCAGCAGCGCCAGGTTCACCGCCTGCGGTTCCTCCTGCTGCACGAAATGACCCGCGCCGGGCACCAGCACCACATCCTGCAGCTTCGGCACGCGCCGGCGCATGATGTCGATGGCGTCTGCCGGGATCATCTTGAGCACGACGTCCTCCGCGCCGGCAATGAAGAGCGCCGGCTGGGTGATGTTGGCGTCTGCGTAGGCGGCGCCGAGTTCCCAGTTGCGATCGGCGCAGCGATACGAGTTCAGGCCGCCGCGGAAGGTGCTCGCCGGATCCGCGCGCGTGTACTCGGCGAGGAAATAATCGAAATCCGCCTGGCTCAGCCAGCGCCACGGCAGCGGCGGCGCGGGCGCGAGCACGTCGAGGTAGCCGGTGCCTTCGGACGGGTACTTACTCCAGTCGAGCAGGCGCCCTTCCGCGCTGAGCGCGTGCAGCAGGCGCAGCAGGAACTCGCGCGGCTGCGCGCCGAGCTCGCGCTCGGGGGGGCCGACCTCCTGGAAGTAATGCATGTGGAAGAAGTGCTGCCGGGCAATGGCGGCGAAGGCCTGCGAGGGGCGCACGCCCGGCACCGCGAACGCTCCCTGGCGCGTGCCCGCACTCGCCGCAGGCTGCGATCCTGCGCCGCCGCGGCCGGCCAGGTCGAAATCGTACGGGCAGCTCATGATCACGAGCGCCGCCACGCGCTCGGGATGGCGCACGGCGAGGTTGCAGACCTGCTGCGCGCCGAAATCGTGCCCGACGAACACCGCGCGCGGGGCCTCCAGCGCATCGAGGAGGCCCAGCATGTCCTGCATCACCTGCTCGGCGTCATACGCCGCCGGGTCGGACGGGCGATCGCTCGCCCCGTAGCCGCGCTGATCGGGGGCGAGTGCGCGCCAGCCGGCCGCGGCCACGACCGGCAGCTGGTGGCGGAAGCTGTACCACAGGCCCGGGAAGCCGTGGCAGAAGACCACCGGCACCCCGCTTCCCTGCGCGGCCACGTGCAGCGTGATGCCGTTGCTGCCGATCCGCTGGTGAGTGAGGGGCTCCATGCCTCTATGATGGATAAGCTTTCGGGGAGCCGCCATGCCCAGGACTGACGAGTCGCCCGTGATCGCGCTGTGCTGGGGCACGCTGATCGGCACGCCGCTGGAGCCCCTGATCGAGGCGGCCGGCAGCGCGGGCCTCGGCGCAATCACGCTGACCGCCGGGATGTACGAGGCCTGTCGTGACGCGGGGGTGAGCGATGCGCAGCTGCGCCGCTGGCTTGCGGCAAACGGCGTGAAGGTGCACGCGATCGACCCCCTGATCGGGGCGCTGCCGGGCACGCCGCGCCCGGCCGACGTGCCCGCCGAGAACCGCGCCTATTTCGAGTTCACCGAGGAGCGCTGCTACCGCGCGGCCGAGGCGCTCGAGGCGCGAGACCATCAATCTTGCGCATTTCGGCGGCGGCGCGGTCCCCGAGCAGGACTTCGTCGACTGCCTGGGGCCGCTCGCCGAGCGGGCGCGCGCCCACGGGCTGCGCCTGACGCTCGAGTTCCTGCCCGAGAGCGCGATCCCGGACCTGGCGAGCGCGCAGCGCATCGTCACGGCCGTCGGGGCCGGCAACCTCGGGGTGATGCTCGACACCTGGCACTTCGCGCGCACGCACGGGACGCGGGAGCAGCTGCGGGCAGTGCCCCGGGGCCTGATCAGCGGGCTGCAGATCAGCGACCGCCGCGAGCCGCCGCCCGGTACCCCCTATGCCCCGATGTTCGGGCGCCTCCTGCCCGGGGAGGGAGAGCTGCCCCTCGTGCCGCTGCTGCGGGACCTCTTTCGGCGCGAACCGGCGCTCACGGTGGGGGTCGAGGTCTTCAGCGAGGAGCTCAAGGCGCTGCCTCCGAAGGAGGCCGCCGCACGTGTGGCCGCGAGCACCGCCCGGGTCCTGAAAGAAGTGCGCACAGGGGCCATCCCAAGTCCTTGATCGCACAAGGAACACCCGGTTAAGCCGCGTTGCAGCCGACGATCGCTTTGAGTATGCTTCGCGCCCCTTATATCTAGGGGCGCGGCGCTGAGCGCCGTGTTCACTCCTTGCCACACCGGGCGAGCCTTACATCCGGGTGGCTTTAAACCGAAGGGAGCTATCAATGAGGCATTACGAAGTCGTTTTCCTTGTGCACCCGGATCAGAGCGAGCAGGTGCCCGCCATGATCGAGCGCTACAAGAGCATGATCGCGGCCGGCAACGGTCACGTGCACCGCCTGGAGGACTGGGGTCGGCGTCAGCTGGCCTATCCGCTCGCCAAGGTGCACAAGGCGCACTACGTGCTGATGAACATCGAGACGGATCAGAAGACCCTCGATGAGCTCACCGGCGCATTTCGTTTCAGCGATGCGGTGCTGCGGCACCTGGTCGTCAACATGGACTCCGCCGTCACCGATCCTTCGCCCATGGCGAAGGCTGCGGACGAGGAGGGCGAGGGTGGTGGCCGTCGGCGCGAGCGCGCGCGCGATGATGCCGGCCCTGCCGCCGATGATGAGGACAACGCACCGGCCGAGGGCGCCTGAGGGCGCAGGGGAAAAACACCATGGCAATGTCTAGAGGATCAGGCGAGCGCGGCGGCGGAGGCGGCGGTGGTAGCCGCTTCTCGCGTCGCAAGAAGTTCTGCCGCTTCACCGCCGAGGGCGTGAAGCAGATCGATTACAAGGATCTCGCCACGCTCAAGGGCTACGTCACCGAGACGGGCAAGATCGTGCCGAGCCGCATCACCGGCACCAAGTCCTTCTATCAGCGGCAGCTCGCGGTGGCGATCAAGCGCGCGCGTTTCCTCGCGCTCTTGCCCTACACCGATCAGCACTAAGGGAGCAGCACAATGGAAGTCATTCTGCTGCAGAAGGTCGCCAACCTCGGCAACATCGGCGATCGCGTCAAGGTGCGCTCGGGCTACGGTCGCAACTTCCTCCTGCCCGAGGGCAAGGCGACGCTCGCCACCCCCGACAACGTGGCGCGCTTCGAGGCGCGACGCTCGGAGCTCGAGCGCCTGGCGCGCGAGCACCTGACCTCGGCACAGGATCGCGCCGAGGCGTTGAAGGAATTCAAGCTCACCATCCACGCCAAGGCGGGCACCGAGGGGAAGCTGTTCGGCTCCATCGGCACGGCCGACATCGCCGAAGCCAGCACGCGCGAGGGCTTCAAGGTCGAGCGCAGCGAAGTACGCCTGCCGGCCGGTCCGCTGCGCATGGTGGGTGAGCACACCGTCAGCGTGCACCTGCACGCCGATGTCGATGTGCCGCTGCACATCACCATCGTGGCCGAAGAGTAAAGGGCAGGCACTCCGGGGTGGCCGGTTCCGCCAAGGCGCGCGGGGAGTCAGGCTCGGTCGCCCTGCTTGATGCGCCGGTACCGCCGCACTCAGTGGAAGCTGAGCAGGCGGTGCTCGGCGGACTGCTGCTCGATCCGCAGGCCTGGGACAGTGTCGCCGACGGCGTCGTCGCGGACGACTTCTATCGTCCCGACCACCGGCTGATCTTCGCGGCGATCGGTGAGCTGGCGGGCGAGGCCAAGCCCTGCGATGTCGTCACCGTCTCGCAGCAGCTCGAGCGCACGGGCAAGCTCGAGGCCGCCGGCGGCCTGGCCTATCTCAGTTCCGTCGCGCGCGATACCCCTACTGCCGCCAACGTACGCGCGTACGCCGATATCGTGCGCGAGCGCTCGCTGCTGCGGCAGCTGATCCGTGCCGGCACCGACATCGTCTCCGCGGTCTTCAACAACGACGGTGAAACCGCGCGCGTCGCTCGTCGACCGGGCCGAGCAGAAGGTCTTCGAGATTGCCGAAGGGAGCTTTCGCAAGCGTGACGGCGCGGTGGCGGTGCGTACGCTGCTTCCGGGCGTCATCGACCAGATCGATGAATGGCACAACAACCCCGACAAGCTGCGGGGGCTGCCCACCGGCTTCACCGAGTTCGACAAGCTCACCGGGGGACTTCGGCGCGGGGATCTGTCATCGTCGCTGGCCGCCCCTCGATGGGTAAGACCACGCTCGCCGTGAACATGGCCGAATACGCCGCGGTCAATCCCAACACGCGCGCGGCCGTGGCCATCTTCAGCATGGAAATGCCCTCCGAGCAGGTCATCACGCGCATGCTCGCCTCCATCGGCGGGGTGCCGCTCAACAGCCTGCGCAGCGGGCGCATCACCGACGAGGACTGGGTGCGCATCACCGGGGCCACCAGCCAGCTCTCGGAAGCCAAGATCTTCGTCGATGAGACCCCGGCGCTGAATCCCACCGAGCTGCGCGCGCGCGCCCGGCGCGTGAAGCGCGAACATGGCCTGAGTCTGATCGTGGTCGACTACCTGCAGCTGATGCAGGTGCCGGGCACGCAGGAGAATCGCGCCACCGAGATCGCGGAGATCTCGCGCTCGCTCAAGGCGCTCGCGAAGGAACTGCCGTTCCGGTGATCGCGCTGTCGCAGCTGAACCGGGCGGTCGAGCAGCGCGAGCACAAGAGGCCGGTGATGTCGGATCTGCGCGAATCTGGCAGTTTGGAACAGGATGCAGACATGATCCTGTTGATCTACCGCGAAGAAGTCTACGACCGCAACACCACGAAAAAAGGCATCGCGGAGATCGATCTGGTCAAACACCGCAACGGCGAGATCGGCACCTTCCTCCTGACGTTCCAGGGCCAGTACACGCGCTTCGCCAACTACGCACCGGATTCCTACGCTGAAGGTGTTCTCAGGTGAGTCGGCTGATCCGGGCCGTCATCGACACTCAAGCCCTGCGTCACAACCTGAAGGTCATCCGCGAGCGCGCCGGGCGTGCGAACGTCATCGCGGTCGTCAAGGCCAACGCCTACGGGCACGGCCTCGTGAGCACAGCGCTGGCCATCCAGGACGCGGGCGCCTTCGCCGTGGCGCGCCTGGAGGAGGGTATGACGCTGCGCGCCGCCGGCATCACTTCGCGCATCGTGCTGCTCGAGGGCGTGTTCAGCGGTTCGCAGCTGGATGATGCCGCCCACGACCGGCTCGACCTCGTCGTGCACGACCCGCGCCAGATCGAGCTGCTGGAGCGCGCCGGCGGCGCGGGGCAGTTTGCCCTGTGGATCAAGATCGACACCGGCATGAACCGCCTCGGCTTTGCGCCCCGGGATTTTCCCGCAGCGCTCGAGCGCATCCGGGCGCTGCCCGCGCCGGCGCGCGAGCTGCGCCTCATGACGCACCTGGCGTGCGCCGATGAGCGTGACGGGCAGGTCACCGGCGAGCAGCTGCGGCGCTTCCAGGACTGCACGCACGGGCTTGCCTACGAGACCAGCGTCGTCAATTCGGCCGGGCTCCTCGGTGATGCGGCGCCGGCCAGCCACTGGGTGCGGCCCGGGCTGGCGCTCTACGGGGCCTCCCCCTTCGAGGATGCGACCGCGGCGGATTTCGGCCTCAGGCCCGTCATGACGCTGATCAGCACGGTGCTCACGGTGCGGCAGGTGGGGCGTGGGGAGCGGGTGGGCTACGGCGGCGCCTGGAGCGCGCCGCGCGATTCGCGCATCGCCATCATCGCTGCAGGCTACGGCGATGGCGTGCCACGCAGCTTCGAGACCGGCACGCCGGTGCTCATCCAGGGGCGCCGCGCGCCGCTCGTCGGGCGGGTGTCGATGGACATGATCGCGGTGGACGTGACCGCAAGTTCCCGGGGTCGAGGTCGGCACCCCGGCGGTGCTGTGGGGCCAGGACCTGCCGGTCGAGGAAGTGGCCCGGCACGCGGGCACGATCGCCTATGAACTGCTGTGCAGCGTCAGCCAGCGCGTGCCGCTCGAGCCGCACTGAAGAGATTCCCGCGTTAGGATGATCGGGCGGCGGCGCGACCTGAAGGTCGTGCCGCCGCTGTGGGATCAGTTGACGAAAAAGCCCATCTTGACGCCGGCCAGCTGGATGACGTCGTTGTCATTGAGCCTGGTGGCGTTGGCGCCGATCGGCGTGCCGTTCAGCAGCGGGAAGTCATCGGGCTTGCCGCTCTCGACATGCACGATGTAGTAGGACTCGGCGCGGCGCGTGATGGCCGCCACCTGGATGCCCGGACGTCCGAGCGTGGTGAGCGCCTTGCTGAGCTCCAACTCGCGGCCGGCGAAGGCGCCGGACAGCACCTGCAGCTTGGCCTTCTTCACCGCGGCGGCGCCATCGAGCGCACGTGCCTTGCCGGTGGCGCTCAGGGAAGGGCTGCCGGACTTCTCGGACGCCTCGGCTGCGGCGCGCAGCTTCTCCACCGGGCGGGCGGAGGGCTGGATCACCATGGTCTTCTCGAACTCGTCCTGCTGCTCGTCGTCCTCGACGAAGCGCAGCTGATGATGCCCGACCGTGATCACATCGCCATGCTGCAGGGCGTGCTTCTTGATCAGCTTGCCGTTGACGTAGGTGCCGTTGGTGCTGTTCAGATCCTCGAGGAACGAGTCATTGAGGATGTTGATGATCAGCGAGTGGTGACCGCTGACGGCTGCGTTGTCGATGCGGATGTCATTATCAGGGAGGCGCCCGATCGTGTAGCGCTCCTTGTTCATGTTGTATTCCGCCATTACCTGGCCGTCCAGGCTCAAGACCAACCTTGCCATGTGTTCCTGCCCCTATCGCGTGTCAGCCGAACCAACCCAGGATCTTGTCGAAAATCTTCGTCCGAGCCGGAAAAGCATCCATGATGTGCGCCATGACTACCGAGACGTTGTCGCGGCCTCCATTGTCATTGGCCAGTTGAATCAACTGCTTGGCGACCGTATCCAGATTAGCACTAAAGGTGTTTATGGTTAAATGAATATCTTCATCCTCGACCATATCCGATAGCCCGTCGGAGCACAGGATGAAGACTTCGCCCTTGGTCACCGGAACTTCCTGGATTTCCACGTCTACGCTCGCCTCGACGCCGAGCGCCCGGGTGACGTAGTTCTTGTTCGCCGCCCGCTGCGCCTCCTCGGCGGAGTAGAAGCCCCGGTCGACCAGCTCCTGCAGCAGGGAGTGATCCATGGTCACCTGCTCGAGCTTGTCGCCGCGCTGGCGGTAGAGGCGCGAGTCGCCCACGTGCGCGATCGTCACCTTGTTGTCGAAGAACAGCGCCGCGACCACCGTCGTTCCCATGCCCTCGCACTGCGGCTGCGTGCGCGCGGTCTGGTAGATGATCTTGTTCGCGCGGCTGATGGCATCGCGCAGAATGATGTTCGGTCGGGACAGGCCCGACTCGCGATCGGGCACCGCCAGGTCCTCGCGCTCCACGTGCTCGCGCACCAGATTGACGATGGTCTTGACGGCAATGCCGCTCGCGACCTCGCCCGCGTTGTAGCCGCCCATGCCGTCGGCCAGCACCAGCAGGCCGATGTCCGGATCGACGGCAATCGTGTCCTCGTTGTGCTCGCGCACCTTACCGGTATCGGACAATCCGACGAAGCGGAGCTTGTTTCTCAAGCTCATGCCTCGACCTGGTCCGCCAATGGCTTACCAAATGTGATGCGCGTCACTTTCCCGTCCCCGAATGGAGCCGGCATAAGCTAGCATCGCCGGCAGAGGGTCCGAGTGGCTTTGGTCACAAAAGACGCCTTTCGACCCGTCCCGGCGCGAATCCTAGCTGAAAGTGGAGCGGTGGCGCATAAATGGCCCGCCTGAATCCGGTGTTCGTCTGCAGCGCCTGCGGGGGCGAGACCCTGAAATGGCAGGGCCAGTGCCCGCTGTGCAGCGAGTGGAATTCTCTCGAGCAGCGCAGCGCCCCGCGCGCGCGACCCGCCGCTGCGGCTGCCCCGGCGGCCGCCGTCGCCCTGGGGCCCCCGTCGCAGGCGATGGGCGGCAGCGGGCGGCTGACGAGCGGTGCCGGCGAGCTCGATCGGGTCTTGGGCGGGGGTCTCGTGACCGGCTCGGTGATCCTCCTGGGCGGGGAGCCGGGGATTGGCAAGTCGACGCTGCTGCTGCAGGTGGCCGCGCACCTCGCCCAGGCACGCCCGGTGCTCTATGCCAGCGGCGAGGAGTCCGTGGCGCAGGTGAGCCTGCGTGCGGGGCGCCTGGGCCTGAGCGCCGAGGCGCTGAGCCTGGTCTGCGAGACCGATCTGCCGGCGATCCTCGCGCTCGCCAGCGAGCGGCGCGCGGCACTGCTGGTGGTCGATTCCATCCAGACGGTGCAGTCCGGCAGCGCCGGCACCCTCGCCGGCGGCCGTCTCGCAGCTGCGCGAGTGCACCGCCGAACTCGTGCGCTTCGCCAAGTCCACCGGCTGTGCCGTGGTGATCGTCGGCCACGTCACCAAGGAGGGCACGATCGCCGGGCCCCGCCTGCTCGAGCACCTGGTGGACACGGTGCTGTACTTCCAGAGCGAGGCGGGCAGCCGTTACCGCATCGTGCGCGCCACCAAGAACCGCTTCGGGGCGGCGAACGAGCTCGGCTTCTTCGCCATGACCGCAAGCGGACTGAAGGAAGTGAAGAATCCGGCGGCGATCTTCCTCGCCCGCGCCCCCGAGGCCGCCCCGGGCAGCATCGTCACGGTGACGCGCGAGGGGGGACGGCCGCTGCTGATCGAGCTGCAGGCACTGGTGGACCGGATGCGCTTTGGTGCGCCGCGGCGCGTGGCGCAGGGCCTGGACGCCAACCGCCTGGCGATGCTGCTCGCGGCGGCCAACCGGCACGCGCAGGTCTCGCTCCAGGAGCACGACGTGTTCGTCAACGTCGTCGGCGGCATCGAGATCTCCGAGACGGCCTGGGACCTGCCGGTGCTGCTGGCGCTGGCGTCGAGCCTGGAGGATCGCGCCATTCCCGCGCACGTGGTCGCCTTCGGCGAGATCGGCCTCACCGGCGAGGTGCGTCCCGTGGCCTATGGCGATGAGCGGCTGCGGGAGGCGCAGGCGCAGGGCTTTCGCACCGCCATCGTCCCCAGGGACAACGCGCCGCGCAAGGCGCAGCCCGGCCTGAACGTGATCGGCGTCAGCCGCATCAGCGAGGCGCTCGCGGCCGTGCGCGCGCCGGCCTAGACGCCCTTCACCACCGCCGGCGGGCGCACGCGCACGGTGCGGATCGCGTTGTCCGCGATCTGCAGCACCTCGAACTCGTAGTGGCCGACCCGCACCATGGTGCCGCTGTCGGGGATGGTCTCCAGGTGCTCGAGCAAGAGGCCGTTCACCGTCTTGGGTCCCCCGGTCGGCAGCTGCCAGCCGAGCGCGCGGTTGAGTGCGCGGATCGTGGCGCTGGCGTTGACGATGTAGACGCCGGGGCGCTCCAGGTGCACGTCCTTGTGGGTGATCGTGGCCGGATCGGTGGTGAACTCGCCCACGATCTCCTCGAGGATGTCCTCGAGCGTTACCAGTCCCTCGATGTCCCCGTACTCGTTGACCACGAAGGCGAAGCGGCGGCGGTTGCGCTGGAAGTGACCGAGCTGCACGTTGAGCGCGGTGCCCTCGGGCACGAAATAGGCCTCGCGGCCGCGGGCGACCTCGATCAGGCGCTCGCGCGTGAAGGTCCCGCGTACCAGCTCCTGCGCCACGCGCTTCATGTGCAAGAGGCCGATCAGGTTGTCCAGCTCGCCCTCGTACACCGGCAGCCGGGTATGCGGGGTCTGGCGCAGCTGCGCGAGGATGTCCTCCCAGCGCTCGCTGAGGTCGATGCCCGCGATCTCCTGGCGCGGCACCATGATGTCGTTCACCGTGATGCGCCCGAGGTCGAGGATCGACAGCAGCATCTGCCGGTGGCGCGCCGGGATCACCGGAGCGGCCTCGGTCACGACCGTGCGCAGCTCCTCGGCGCTGAGTGACGGGTCCGAGCGCGTCTGGCGGCCCACGCCGAAGAGGCGCAGGAACCCGTAGGCGAGCTGGTTGGTGAGCCACAGCGCCGGGCGCGCCACGCCCACCAGCACCCGGTAGACGCCGGCGGCGTGCAGCGCTACCCCTTCGGGTCGGGCCGCGCCGTAGATCTTCGGCGCGAGCTCGCAGAAGACGATGACGATGATCGTCAGCAGCACGCCTGCGAGCGGCACCGCGTAGCGCTCCCCGGTGCGCTGCGCGAGGATCGTGGCGATGGCGGAGGCGAACACGCTCGCGCCGGCCAGGATCACGAGGTTCGCGCCCAGCCAGTCATCGGGCTTCTGCAGCAGCCGCTCGAGCGCGCGCGCCCGGCGGTCGCCGGACTGGGCGCGGTGGCGGATGCGGAAGCGATTGACCGAGAGCATCGCCACCTCGGTGCCCGAGGAGAACGCGACGATCACAAGGAGCACCAGGAGGGCCAGGAGCAGCAGCAGCGGTCGTCGATGTGAAGTTCAAGGCGGACCCTTTCTCTGGAGGACGGCCGCGCCGGCACAGGGGGTTGCCGCGCGGCTTGCGGGCGCAAAGCGCCCCCTAGCATAAGAGCTTCAGGAGCCAAAGCGGGAAAAGGCCCCCTGCGCCCCTATAATCGCACTCCCCGTGCGCCACCCTTCCCGACGACCGCAGGCACCATGTTCGACACCCTGACCCAGCGCTTCTCCCGCACCATCGAAAACCTGCGCGGCCGCGGGCGCATCACCGAGGAGAACGTCGGGGAGACGCTGCGCGAAGCGCGCATCGCGCTGCTCGAGGCCGACGTGGCGCTGCCGGTGGTCAGGAGCTTCATCGAGGCGGTGAAAGCCAAGGCCCTCGGCGCCGAGGTGCTCTCGAGCCTCACCCCGGGACAGGCGTTCATCGGCATCCTGCACCAGGAGCTCGTCACGCTCATGGGCGGGGGCGGGGCGGGCTTTCAGCTGCGCGCCCAGCCGCCGGTGGTGGTGGTGCTGGCGGGGCTCCAGGGCGCGGGCAAGACCACGACCGCGGCCAAGCTCGCGCGCCTGCTCATCGAGAAACAGAAGAAACGCGTGCTGCTGGTGAGCACCGACGTGCGCCGTCCGGCGGCGATGCTGCAGCTGGAACGCCTGGCCGCGCAGGTGGGCGCGGAATACTTCCCGGCGGACGCCGCGACGCCGCCGGCCGCCATCGCGCAGGCGGCGCTGGCGCGGG
Organism: uncultured Pseudomonadota bacterium; assembly: GCA_963727305.1. Lineage (GTDB taxonomy): Bacteria > Pseudomonadota > Gammaproteobacteria > Steroidobacterales > Steroidobacteraceae > 13-2-20CM-66-19. The sequence goes on along the minus strand of CAVSFM010000016.1, from coordinate 283,769 downwards.
CGCGCACGGGCGTGTTCGACGTGCTGATCGTCGATACCGCCGGCCGCCTGCACGTGGACGAGGCGCTGATGGCGGAGGTGCGCGAGATCGACGCCGCGGTGCCGGCCGCCGAGCGGCTGTTCGTGGTGGACGCCATGGCCGGCCAGGACGCGCTCAACGCCGCGCGCGCCTTCGGCGCGGCGCTCGAGCTCACCGGCATCATCCTCACCAAGGCCGACGGCGACGCCCGCGGGGGCGCGGCGCTCTCGGTGCGCCAGATCACCGGCAAGCCGATCGTGTTCCTCGGCGTGGGGGAGAAGACCGAGGCGCTCGAGCCCTTCGATCCCGCCCGCATGGCGTCCCGGATCCTCGGCATGGGGGACGTGGTCAGCCTGGTCGAGCAGGTGCACAGCCAGGTCGACCATGCCGAGGCGCAGCGCCTGGCGCAGAAGGTCGTCAAGGGCAAGAGCTTCGACATGCTGGACCTGCGGGGCCAGCTCGAGCAGCTGCAGAAGATGGGCGGCGTCGGCGCGCTGATCGACAAGCTCCCCGGGGCCATGGTGAAGAAGGGGGCGGTATCCGCCGAGCAGGGCGACCGCGACCTGCGCCGCCAGATCGCCATCATCAATTCGATGACCCCCAGGGAACGGCGCAACCCGGGGATCATCGATGGCTCGCGGCGCCGCCGCATCGCCGGCGGCTCGGGCGTGCAGGTGCAGGACGTGAACCGCCTGCTCAAGCAGTTCCTGGAGATGCAGCGCATGATGAAAAGCATGAAAGGCGGGGGTCTGCGACGCCTCATGGGGGCCTTCAAGGGCGGCATGCCCCCGGGCTTTCCCGGCCGTTAGCGCAGCCGCGGCCGGCGCCGCCGGCGCCAGGCAGGGGCCGGCGGCCCTGCGGGCGCGTCGGAACCCCGCGCCGGGCCTGGAAAAACTGGCGTCCGCTGCCTGGCTTGCGTAGAATCCGCGCTCTTTTTTGGGGGGCCCGTTCCGCGGCCTCTCTTTACGACACGAGAGCGATACGAAGCATGGTAACGATTCGCCTGACGCGGCGCGGGGCACGCAATCAGCCCTTCTACCACGTCGTGGTCACCGACAGCCGCAAGCGCCAGGGCGGCCCGAGCCTGGAGCACGTGGGATTCTTCAACCCGATCGCGCGACGCGGTGAGCAGAAGCTGAAGCTCGATCTGCCGCGCATCGACTACTGGGTCGGCCAGGGTGCGCAGCCCTCGGAGCGCGTGGCGAATCTCATGGCTTCCTACCGCAAGCAGGCGACGGCCTAACCCCTGAAGCAGGGGCACTGTGCGTGCACTAAGGACCCGGGGCCTTAGCGCAGCGTGCGGCGGGCGGGCAGTTAAGAGGCGAAGCCGTGGAGTGGGTGCAACTCGGACGCCTGGGCGGGCCATACGGCATCAAGGGCTGGCTGCACGTGGACTCGCACACCGATCCGCGTGAGCGGCTGCTGCAGTACCCGGTGTGGAACCTGAAGCTCGCCAGCGGGGAGCGCGTACAGCGCCGGCTGCGCGAGGGCCGTGCGCACGGCGCCGGCCTGGTGGTGAGCCTGGAGGACGTTGCGGACCGCGAGGCGGCGCAGCAGCTGACCGGGGCGGTGGTCGAGATCGAGCGCGATGCGCTGCCGGCGACTTCGGCGCGCGAGTTCTACCGCGCCGATCTCGTGGGCCTCAGGGTGAGCAACCTCGAGGGCGCAGATTTAGGCACGGTGAGTCACTTCATCGATGCGCCGCGCGGCGCGGTGATGGTGACGAAGGAGCCTTCCGGGCGCGAGCACTGGGTGCTGGCGGCGCCGCGGCACCTGAAGCGCGTGGACCTCGCCGCCGGGGCGATCCTGGTGGACTGGCCGGCGGAGCTGGACTAGAAGGCTCCATGAAGATCGAAGTGGTGACGCTCTTTCCTGAGATGATCCAGGGGGCGCTCGGCTTCGGGATCCTGAGCCGTGCGCTCGCGCGCGGACTGCTGAGCGTCGGCACGGAGGATCCGCGCGCGTACGCGACGGACGTGCACCGGACCGTGGATGACCGGCCCTATGGCGGTGGCCCCGGGATGGTGCTCAAGCCCGAGCCGCTGGTGGCGGCGATCCGCGCCGCGCACGCGCGGCTGCCGCCGGGGAGTCTGCGGGTGTATCTGTCGGCGCAGGGTGAGCCCTTCACGCAGGCGCGCGCGCAGGAGCTGGCGGGACTGCCGGGACTGTTGCTGGTGGCGGGCCGCTACGAGGGCGTGGATGAGCGGGTGGTGGCACTGGCCATCGATCGTGAGCTGTCGGTCGGGGACTACGTACTCTCCGGCGGGGAGCTGCCGGCGCTCACGGTGATCGATGCACTGGCGCGGCTCTTGCCGGGCGCGCTGGGCGATGAGCGCTCGAGTGTCGAGGATTCGTTTGTACAGGGGCTGCTCGACTGGCCGCACTACACGCGGCCGGAAGTGTTCGAGGGCCGCAGCGTGCCGCCGGTGCTGTTGTCCGGCGATCACGCGGATATCCGCCGCTGGCGGCTCGAGCAGGCCTTCACCCGCACGGTGGAGCGGCGGCCCGAGCTGCTCGCCCGGGCAAAACTTGCGCCGCAGCTGCGGCGCGCATTGGATGAATTCCTGGCCGCACGTGCGGCCGGCGAGACCGATCGAGGTGAAGAGCTATGAGCAAGATCATTCAGGAAATTAACAAGCAGCGCATGACCCGCGAACTGCCCGCATTCCGCCCCGGCGACACCGTGGTGGTGCAGGTGAAAGTGGTCGAAGGCGACCGCGAGCGCGTCCAGGCCTACGAGGGCGTGGTCATCGCCAAGAGCAACCGGGGACTGAACTCCTCCTTCACGGTGCGCAAGATCTCCCACGGCGAAGGGGTGGAGCGCGTGTTCCAGACCTACAGCCCGGCGATCAGCGACGTCACGGTGAAGCGCCGCGGCAGCGTGCGCCGCGCCAAGCTCTACTATCTGCGTGACCTGTCGGGCAAGGCGGCGCGCATCGAGGAGAAGCTCTGACCTGCACCGGCTAGGCCTGCACCGCGCCACCGCCCGGCGCGGGCCCGGGGCAGCACAGCACCAGCATGACACTGCGTTCCTTCTTCTCCGGCTTATGGCGCGGCCTCGACGGGCTGCGCAAGGCGCTGCACCTGATCCTGCTGCTGCTGCTGTTCGGCGTGCTGTTCGGCGTGCTGCGCGGCAGCGTGCCGCTCGTGCCGAACAAGGCCGCCCTCGTCATCGCCCCGGAGGGACCGCTGGTCGAGCAGCTCTCCGGCAACGCGCGCCTGCGGGCGCTCGATGAGGCGCTGGCGAACGGGCCCCAGGAGGCGCTGCTGTGGGACCTCACGGATGCGATCCGTGCGGCGGCCTCCGACCGGCGCATCCCGGTGCTGGCGCTGGACCTGGACAAGCTCGAGAGCGCCACCCAGCCGGCGCTGGCGGAACTGGCCGCGGCCATCCGCGAGTTTCGCGCCAGCGGCAAGAAGGTCATCGCCTACGGCGTGGAGCTGACCCAGGAGCGCTACTACCTTGCCGCCCAGGCGGACGAGATCTACCTCGACCCGATGGGCTTCGTGCTGGTGCAGGGCTATGACCGCTACCGCCCCTACCTCAAGGACGCCCTGGACAAGCTCGGCGTCGACATCAACGTCTTTCGCGTCGGCGCCTTCAAGAGCGCGGTCGAGACCTTCACGCGCACCAGCATGTCCCCGGAGGACCGCGAGGAGAGCCGCGCGTATCTCACGGCGCTGTGGGACAGCTACCAGGAGGCGGTCACCAAGGCGCGCAAGCTGCCGCCCGATGCGCTGGCGAAGTACGTCGACACCTTCCTGCAGACGGTACCGGCCGCCAAGGGCGACGCGGCCAAGGTGGCCCTGAGCGACGGGCCTGGTCACCGGCCTGAAGACGCAGCTCGAGGTCGAGCAGCGCCTCACCGAGCTCGTGGGCAAGAACGATGACGGTGACTCCTTCAGCGGCGTCGCCAGCGATGACTACCTGCGGGTCGCCAAGGCGGAGAAGAAGCTCAACATCGGCAAGCAGAAGGTCGGCGTGATCGTCGCGTCCGGGGAGATCCTCGATGGCGACCAGCCCCCGGGTACGATCGGCGGGGACTCGACCGCGCGGCTGATCCGCGAGGCGCGCTTCGACAAGGAGGTCAAAGCGCTCGTGCTGCGGGTCGACAGTCCCGGCGGCAGCGTGCTCGCCTCGGAGCAGATCTACCGCGAACTGCTCGCGCTGCGTGCCGCCGGCAAGCCCCTGGTCGTGTCCATGGGCGGCTATGCGGCCTCCGGTGGCTATTACATCTCGGTCCCGGCGGATGAGATCTGGGCCAGCCCCGCCACCATCACCGGCTCGATCGGCATCTTCGCCATCATCCCGACCTTCGACCGGACGCTCGGCAAGATCGGCGTGAGCGTCGACGGCGTGGGCACCACGGCGCTCTCGGGGCAGGCGCGCATCGACCGCCCGCTGAGCGAGGGTGCACGGGCGGTGCTGCAAGCCGTCACCACGCATGGCTATGACGAATTCGTGGCGCGCGTCGCCAGCGGCCGCAAGAAAACGGCCGAGCAGGTCGACAGCATCGCGCAGGGGCGCGTCTGGGCCGGGACCGACGCGCGGCGCGTCGGGCTCGTCGACCAGCTCGGCTCCTTCAGCGATGCGGTGAAGGCGGCCGCGCGGCGCGCCAAGCTCACCGACTACTCGACCAAGTTCATCGAGCCGAAGCTCAACTGGGCGGAAACCCTCGCGATGAACCTCAGAAGCGAGTTCATGAGGGCGTTCCTGCGCGCCGACCCGGACCAGGCGGCGCTGGCGCGCCTGGCGCAGCGCCTCGACCCGGTGACGCACGAGGCGGCTCTGCTGAGTCGCTTCAGCGTGCCGAACCGCCTGTACGCGTACTGCTTCTGCGAGGTACGCTGAAACGGCTCAGAGTACGCCCGTGGCGACGCTCAGAGTCTGCAGGTAATGAAAGTCCGGACGCCGCAGCGCATAGGCGGCGTCGGCCGGATCGCACAGTCGCTGTAGCGCGCTGAAGTCCTCTGCCGCCAGGTACGGCCGTAACCGTTCACCCCAGGTGCCGCGGAACTGAGTCTCCAGAAGGTACGCCTCGTCCGCCCCTGACAGTGGCGTCACGCGCTCGATGGGCCAGGTCCTCACGCTGACACCGGCCAGACCCGCCGCGCGCAGCAGCCCGACGATCGAGCGCACGCCGGCGAAGTCCTCCTCCCGCGCCCCGTAGCGTACCTGGTAGTAGCGCCGTACCGCCTCGTTGGTCACGCGCTCCAGCCGCGCGTCCCAGGCGAAGAACATATCCGCCAGGAACGAGCTTTGCGCGAGCACCAGCCGGCCGCCCGGCTTGAGCACAGCCGCGAGCGCGCGCACGCACTCAAGGGGCGCACGCAGGTGATTCACGGTGTTGAGCGACCAGACGAGGTCGAAGCTTGCCCCGGCGAGCGGGGTGCGCATCGCATTCGCCTGCAAGACGTGGGTGGCGAGCGGTGCGTGGGCGCGAGCGTGCCGCGTGTGCGCCTGCGACAGGTCAAGACCGACGACCAGGCCAGCGCCGCCCACGCGCTCGTGAAACAGCCGCAGCATCTCCCCCGTGCCGCAGCCGGCATCCAGTACGCGCATGCCGGTCTGCAGCGCCAGGGTGTCGGCAATCTGCGTGAGCTCCGCGGCTGCGAATGCGTGGAAGCGCACGAGTTTATCGGCGTAATTGCGCGCGGCGGTGTCCCCGAGAAGTCCGCTCAGCCCGGGACTTGCAGCGCCTGCATTCATCCGGCAATGCTAGTTGCGTGATTTCAGGGTGGACCAGTCGAGGATGACTTTGCCGGACTTCCCCGAACCCATGGTCTCAAAGCCCTGGATGTATTCCTGCACCGGGAAGTGGTGCGTGATGATCGGCTCGAGTTTCAGCCCGCTCTGCAGCAGGCTCGCCATCTTGTACCAGGTCTCGAACATCTCGCGCCCGTAGATCCCCTTGAGGGTGAGTCCCTTGAAGATCACCTGGTTCCAGTCGATCGCGGTGTCGTCGGGGGGGATTCCGAGGATCGCGATCGAGCCGCCGTGGTGCATGGTGCGCAGCATCTCGCGAAACGCCGCGGCGTTGCCGGACATCTCCAGTCCCACGTCGAACCCCTCCTGCATGCCCAGCTCCTGCATGGTCTGGTCGAGGGAGTCGCGCTGCACGTTGATGGCGCGCGTGGCGCCCATCTTGCGCGCCAGTTCCAGGCGATAGTCGTTGACATCGGTCACCACCACGTGGCGCGCGCCGGTGAAGCGCGCCACCGCGGTCGCCATGATGCCGATGGGGCCGGCACCGGTGATCAGCACGTCCTCGCCCACTACGCTGAAGGCGAGCGCCGTATGGGTGGCATTGCCGAACGGATCGAGGATCGAGGCGATGTCATCGCCGATCGAGTCGGGAAGCTTGAAGGTGTTGCCGGCCGGTATCGACAGGTACTCAGCGAAGGCGCCGGGGCGGTTGACGCCGACACCGATCGTGTTGCGGCACAGGTGCCGCCGGCCGGCGCGGCAGTTACGGCAGTAGCCGCAGGTGATGTGCCCCTCGCCGGACACCCGGTCGCCGCTCTTCAGTCCCTTGACCTCCGAGCCGATCTCGACGATGCGGCCGCAGTACTCGTGGCCGACCGCCATCGGCACGGGAATGGTCTTCTGCGCCCACGCGTCCCACTTGTAGATGTGCATGTCGGTGCCGCAGATCGCGGTCTTGGCGATCTCGATCAGCACGTCGTTCGGCCCGACCCGCGGCTCGGGAATGTCGGTGAGCCAGATGCCGGGCGTGGCCTGCTCTTTCACCAGTGCTTTCATGGGTATTCTTTCTTCTGGCGGATCCGGGGGTGCGTTCAGCGAATGACGTGCAGCTCGCGACCGACGCGCGCGAAGGCGTCGAGCGCCTGATCGAGCTGCGCGCGCGTGAGCGCGGCGGACATCTGGGTGCGGATCCGCGCCTGCCCCTGCGGCACCACGGGATAGGAGAAGCCGATGACGTACACACCCTCCTCGAGGAGGCGCTCGGCCATGCGGCCGGCGAGGGCGGCCTCGCCGAGCATCACCGGAATGATCGGGTGCTCCCCGGGCTTGAGGTCGAACCCCAGGCGCGTCAGGCCTTCGCGAAACACGCGCGCGTTCTCGAACAGGCGCGCGCGCAGCTCGGGGGTGTGCTCGATGAGCTCGAGCACCGCCAGGCTCCCCGCCGCCACCACCGGAGGAATGCTGTTGGAGAACAGGTAGGGCCGGGAGCGCTGCCGCAGCCACTCGACCACCTCGCGGCGCGCCGCGACGTAGCCGCCGCTCGCCCCGCCCAGGGCCTTGCCCAGGGTGCCGGTGAGGATGTCGATGCGCTGCGCGACGCCGCAGTGCTCGGGCGTGCCGCGGCCGCCGGCGCCCATGAAGCCGGTGGCGTGCGAGTCATCCACCATGACGAGCGCGTCGTAGGCTTCCGCCAGGTCGCAGATCTGCGGCAGGCGCGCGATGAAGCCGTCCATCGAGAACACCCCGTCGGTGGCGATCAGGCGGGTGCGCGCCCCCTGCGACTCCCTGAGGCAGCGCTCGAGTTCGCCCATGTCACTGTTGGCGTAGCGCAGCCGCTGCGCCTTGCACAGGCGGATGCCGTCGATGATGCTCGCGTGGTTCAGGGCGTCCGAGATCACCGCGTCGCGTTCATCGAGCAGCGTCTCGAAGAGGCCGCCGTTGGCGTCGAAGCAGGAAGAGTAGAGGATCACGTCCTCCATCCCGAGGAAGCGGGCCAGGCGACGCTCGAGCTCCTTGTGCGTCTGCTGCGTGCCGCAGATGAAGCGCACCGAAGCCATGCCATAGCCGCTGTCATCGAGCGAGCGCTGCGCCGCAGCGCGCACGGCCGGATGGTTGGCGAGCCCGAGGTAATTGTTGGCACACAGGTTGATTACCGCGCGCCCGGCGACCTCCACGACCCCGCCCTGCGGGCCCTCGAGCACGCGTTCGGGCTTGTACAGGCCCTGCTCGCGCAGGCTCTGGAGCTCTTCCCGCAGCCGCGTTATGACCGCATCCTTCATGTGCGAATTATACTTGAGTACCCATGGCTGAACCTGCAGACGCGCACCCGGGTGCCGCACGCATCGATCGCTGGCTGTTCGCGGCGCGGCTGCTCGGCTCGCGCGCGCTCGCCACGGCGGCCGTGCGCGGCGGCCGGGTACACGTCAACGGGGAGCGGGTGAAACCTGCGCATGCGCTGCGCGCCGGTGATCGCGTGACCTTCATGCGCGGGGCGCTGGAGTTTGAGTGCACCGTCGCCGCGCTCCCCGAGCGGCGCGGGCCCGCGCGCTCGGCGGCACTATGTTATGAAGAGACGCCGGCCAGCCGCGCGCGCGGCGCACAGTTTGCCGCCCGCATGAAACTGGCGGCCGCGCTTACGCCGCGCCCCGCTGCGCGTCCGGACAAACACCAGCGGCGCCGGCTGCGACGGCTGCGGGGTCGCATTTAAGACCCCGCGCGTCGCCGCAAAGCATGTCGGGCGCGCGGTGAGGCCGCAGACTGTCTGGCTAAGGCGTGCACCGGCGAGGGGCAGGCGCGCGAGGTTGGCTCATGACGCTCAGCGTATTCGACATCTTCAAGGTCGGCATCGGCCCGTCGAGCTCCCACACCATGGGGCCGATGCGGGCGGCGCGGGAGTTCGTACTCGGGCTTAAGCGCGACGGGCTGCTGGGGCAGACCGCGGAGGTCGCGGTGCGCCTGTACGGCTCGCTCGCGCTGACGGGGATGGGCCACGGCACGGACCGCGCGGTGCTCGCGGGCCTGGAGGGCGCCTCCCCCGAAACGGTCGATCCGGACAGCATCCAGGCGACCCTGCAGCGCATCCGCGCAAGCGCCCGCCTGCGGCTCCTCGGCGAGCACGAAGTCGCCTTCGATGAGCCGATGCAGCTGCTGTTCATGATGCACGAGCGGCTGCCGCGCCATTCCAACGGCATGCGCTTCACGGCGCTCGCCGCCGGCGGCCGCGTGCTGCGCGAGGAGGACTATTACTCGATCGGTGGTGGTTTCGTGGTGCGCGGGGACGAGGCCGAGGCGCGCGAGACGCGCGCGCATGCGGCGCCGCCGTATCCATTCACCTCGGGCGAGGACCTGCTGCGGCTGTGCCGCGATCACGGGCTGGAGATGTACGAGCTGATGCTCGCCAACGAGCGCACCTGGGCCAGCGAAGAGGACGTGCGCGCGAAGCTGCTCAACCTCTGGCGGGTGATGCAGGGCTGCGTCGAACGCGGCTTCCACCAGTCGGGGCTGCTGCCCGGGGTGCTCAAGGTGCGCCGCCGTGCGCCGCGCCTCTACCGCATGCTGACCGAGAGCGGCACGGTGAAGCCGCTGGACGTCATGGACTGGGTGAACGCCTACGCGCTCGCCGTGAACGAGGAGAATGCCGCCGGCGGCCGCGTGGTCACCGCCCCGACCAACGGCGCCGCGGGAATCGTGCCGGCGGTGCTGCACTACTACCGCCGCTTCGAGGAAGGCGCCAACGAGGAGGGCGTGATCCGCTTCCTGCTCGTGGCCGCGGCCATGGGCATGCTCTACAAGCGCAACGCCTCGATCTCCGGCGCCGAGATGGGCTGCCAGGGAGAGGTCGGGGTCGCCTGCTCGATGGCGGCCGCCGGGCTCGTGGCGGCGCTGCAGGGCACGACCGAGCAGATCGAGAATGCCGCCGAGATCGGCATGGAGCACAACCTCGGGCTCACCTGTGACCCCGTCGCAGGGCTGGTGCAGATCCCGTGCATCGAGCGCAACGCCATGGGATCGGTGAAGGCAATCAATGCGGCGCGCCTGGCCATGCGCGGGGACGGCTCGCACAAGGTCTCCCTCGACCAGGTGATCGCCACCATGCGCCAGACCGGCATCGACATGTCCACCATCTACAAGGAAACCTCCCAGGGAGGGCTTGCGGTGAACGTGCCCGAGTGCTGAAGGCGCGCCCCTGAGTGCGGCCGTGCTCTCAGCCGAACAGGTCGAACAGGCCGAACAGGCGCGGCGGCGGCGCCTCGCGCTGCACCTGACGCACCGCCCCGGGGCTGATCCCGGGCCACCCCTCGCACTCGAAGCCCATCGAGCACAGCGCCGCGGTGCCCAGTCCGCCGCGCTCATCCTGCGGCAGCAGGTGCTGCACCAGCTCGGAAACGCCCGGATTGTGGGCCACCACCAGCAAGTGGCCGATGCGCGGCCCGGTGCGCTGCACCAGCGCGAGCAGGTCGGCGCAGGTGCGCGAGGTAAAGGCCGTCCTCGCGCTGCACGCGCCGCGGGGGCAGGGCGAGCTCGCGCGCCACGATCTCGGCGGTCTGCTGCGTGCGGCGCGCGGGACTCACCAGCACCAGATCGGGCACCAGTTCCAGCTCGAGCAGGCGCCGCGCCATGAGTTCCGCCGCGGCCGCGCCGCGGCGGCTGAGCGAGCGCTCCAGGTCGGAGATGGCGGCGTCCTTCCAGCGCGCGTCCGCGTGTCGCATGAGCGTGAGACGCCGCATGCACTAATCGCTCACGGCGGCAGTTCCACCAGCACGCGCCCGTTCTCCACGCGTGCCGCGAAGGTCTGCAGCGGCTCATAGGCCGGGGGCGTGAGCGGCTGACCGGTGCGCAGGCAGAAATGCGCGCCGTGCCGCGGACAGATGATCTGGCAGTCCTCGACCTGCGCGTTGCCGAGCGTCTCGCCGTCGTGCGTGCACAGGTCCTGCACGCGCATACACGCTCTCGCCGCAGCGCACGATCGCGATGGCAAAGCCCTCCGCGAACACCGCCAGCGGCTCGGTCTCACTCAAGTATTTCGCATCCCCGACGTCAACCCACTTCGAACTCATGCTTGTCATCCGCCTCTTTAGAACATACCGGTCTGCAACCGCGCAGCCTCGGTCATCATGCTCTGATTCCACGGCGGGTCGAAAGTGAGCTCCACCTTCACCTCGCGCACGGTGGGTATGCGGCGGATCTTATCGCGCACGTCATCGACCAGGATCTCGCCCATGCCGCACCCCGGGGCGGTGAGCGTGATTTTCACCTCCACGGTGCGCGTGCCATCCTCGTTGGCCTTCACGTCACATTCGTAAACCAGTCCCAAGTCCACGATATTGATGGGAATCTCGGGGTCGTAGCAGGTGCGCATCTGGTCCCAGGCCAGCTTCTTCACGTCCTCTTCGCCGGCACCGGGCGGCAGTTCCGGGGCCTTCACCGCCTCCTGGCCGATGGCGTCGGCATCCTCGCCGGAGATCCGAAACAGATTGCCGTCGAGGTAGACGGTGAAACTGCCGCCGAGCGCCTGGGTGATGTAGCCGGCCTGCCCGGGCTTGAGGTTCACCTCCTGCCCGGCCGGCACGATGACCGCGCGCACCTCGCGGTTGACGACGAACGGCTCGTTTTCGTGTTGCCGGCGCATCGGTGGGTCTTATTCGGTGGAGACGGTGGCCGCGCCGTGCTCGAGGGCGGCATTGAGCGTGTGCCAGCACAGGCTCGCGCACTTGACGCGCACCGGGAACTCGCGCACGCCCGAGAGCGCGGCGAGCTTGCCGAGATCGGCAGCGGCTGCGGCCTGCGGCTGGGTGAGCAGGGCGTGTACCCGCTCGAACAGCGTGCGCACCGCCGCGCGGTCCTTGCCCTTCACCGCCTCCGTCATGAGCGAAGCGGACGCGGTCGAAATCGCGCACCCCTTACCCTCGAAGCGGATGTCCTCGATGCGCTCGCCGTCCATGCGCAGCGAGACCGTCAGCCGATCCCCGCACAGCGGGTTGTGGCCTTCCGCGTGCGCGCTGCCAGCGCCGAGCGTGCCGAAATTGCGCGGGTGCTTGTTGTGATCGAGGATCACGTCGCGATAGAGGTCCTGCAGGTCCATCAGCCGAACACCTCCCGCGCGCGCCTGAGCGCGGCGACCAGGGCGGTGACATCGGCGTCATTGTTGTAGCAGGCGAAGGAGGCGCGCGCCGTGGCCGGCACGCCGAAGAAGGTCATGACCGGCATGGCGCAGTGATGGCCGGTGCGCACCGCGACTCCTTCGGCGTCGAGAATCGTGCCCAGATCGTGCGGATGCACTCCCTTCATGGTGAAGGAGAGCACCGAGGCCTTGTGGGCGGCGGTCCCGATCAGCTCGATGTCCGGCAGCTGCGAGAGCTCCGCGGTGGCGCGCCGCAGCAGCCGGTCCTCGTGCGCGGCGATTGCCTCGAGGCCCAGGCCCTCGAGGTAGTCCATGGCCGCGGCCAGCCCCACGGCGCCGGAGATATTGGGCGTGCCGGCCTCGAACTTGTAGGGCAGCTCGTTGAAAGTGCTCTTCTCGAACGAGACGGTGAGGATCATGTCCCCGCCCCCCTGCCACGGCGGCATCGCCTGAAGCAGCGCCTCGCGCCCGTAGAGCACCCCGATGCCGGTGGGCCCGTAGAGCTTGTGTGACGAGAAGGTATAGAAGTCCGCGCCGAGCGCGGCGACGTCGACCGGGGTGTGCGGCACGGCCTGGGCGCCATCGATGAGCACCAGCGCGCCGTGGGCATGCGCCGCCTCGATGATGCGCCTCACCGGCAGCACGGTGCCGAGGGCGTTGGAGACATGCGCGACGCCCACCAGGCGCGTGCGCGGCGACAGCAGCCGTTCGAATTCCTCGAACTCGAGCTCACCGCGGCGGTTGATCGGGGCCACCTTGAGCGTGCAGCCGGTCTGCTCGCACACCATCTGCCATGGCACGATGTTGGAGTGGTGCTCGAGCGCGCTGATGAGGATCTCGTCCCCGGGCCTGAAGCGCGGCCGCGCGTAGGCCTGGGCGACCAGGTTGACCCCCTCGGTAGTGCCGCGCGTGAAGATGATCTCGCGCGTCGAGCGCGCACCGATGAAGCGCCGCACGCGCTCGCGCGCGCCCTCAAAGGCCGCCGTCGCCGCCTGGCTGAGCGCGTGTACGCCGCGGTGCACGTTGGCGTGCGAGTGCGTCTCGTAGTGCTCCACCGCGCGGATCACCGCCAGCGGGCGCTGCGAGGAGGCCGCGCTGTCCAGGTACACGAGCGGATGCCCGTGGACGCGCGTGGCGAGTATCGGAAAGTCGGCGCGCACGCGCTCGACATCAAAGCGCGGCGTGCGCTCGAGACCGGCGGGGAGGGCGGACATCACAGCAACTCCTGGAGGGTGCGGTCCATGAGGACCTGCGCGAGGTGCTCCTCGATCTGGTGGCGCAGCTGCGGCACTTCAATGCGCGCGAACGCATCGGCGAGGAACGCCCACTTCAGCAGCCGTTGCGCGGTGTCGCGCTCCAGCCCGCGCGCGAGCAGGTAGAAGAGCATGTTCTCATCGAGCTTGCCGGCGGTGGCGCCGTGGCTGCAGCGCACATCGTCGGTGTAGATCTCCAGCTGCGGGCGTACGTCGATCTCGGCCTCGGCTCCGGCGAGCAGTCCGCGCAGGGACTGCTGCGAATCGGTGCCTACGGCCCCGGGGGCGACCACGATCTTGCCGTTGAAGGCGACGCGGGCGCGCCCGGCGGCGATGCCGCGGTACAGTTGCTGTGTGCGCGCCCGCGGCGCGCGATGCTCCACCAGCGCGAACGCATCCTGCACCTGTTGCAGGTGCCCCAGGGCCACGCTCGCCATGGCAAGCTCGGCGTGCTCGCCGTCGAGTTGCACGGATTGCGTCGAGCGTGCCGCGCGTGCGCCGGTGCTCACCGTGTGCAGCCCGTACGTGGCCCGCGCCGCGAGGCTGGCGCTCAGGGTATCGAACAGCGTGCTCTCGCCCGAGAGCGCCTGCAGCCGGTAGTGCGTCAACTGCGCGCCGCGCGCCAGCTGCACGTCCAGCGCGCTGTTGACGAAGCTGCCCTCCGGCGTGGCGCTCACATGACGCTCGATGAGCTCGAGCTGCGCTCCGGGCTCGAGGCACACCTCAAGGCGCGGGTAGGAGGCGCCGGCGCTGGCGGCGGCGCGGGCTACGAAGATCAGTTCGAGCCGCTGTGTCTGGCCGGGAGCGATGCGCAGCAGCGCGCCGTCGCTGGCGAAGGCGTCGTTCAGCAGCGCGAAGCGCTGCTCGGTGCCACGCTGCGTGCGCGCGCCGTCGCGTGGCTGCGGCGGCGCGGAGGCCAGATCGGCGAACGCCGCGCGCGAAGCGCTCGACAGTTCCGGCGCGAAGCACCCGTCGACGAAGACGTAGCGGCTGAAGTCGGCGATCGGTGCCGGCAGGCCCGCCAGCGAGTGCGGGCCAGGCAGGGCGGCGGGCGGGGCAAAGCGCAGCCGCTCGAGCGCGCGCAGGTTCGCGTACTTCCAGTTCTCATCGCGCGAGGTGGGAAGCCCCGCGCGGGTCAGCGCGCCGAGCGCCGCCCGGCGGCGCGCGTCCGTCGCGCTGTCGCGCGGCGGCGCGGCGCGGGCGAAATCCTCGGCGATGCGGGCGGTGAGGGCATTCATGGCGGCAGCCTTCAGGCGGCCTCGCCCGCGACCCAGTCGTAGCCGCGCCGCTCCAGTTCGAGCGCGAGGCCCTTGTCGCCGCTTTTGGCGATGCGCCCGCGCACCAGCACGTGCACGAAGTCCGGGACCACGTACTCGAGCAGCCGCTGGTAATGCGTCACCAGCACGCAGGCGCGATCCGGGGTGCGCAGCGAGTTCACCCCGCCGGCGACCACCTTGAGGGCGTCGATGTCGAGGCCCGAGTCGGTCTCATCGAGGACCGCCAGCCGCGGCTCCAGCACCAGCATCTGCAGGATCTCGTTGCGCTTCTTTTCCCCGCCGGAGAAGCCCTCGTTCACCCCGCGCGACAGGAAGCTGTCCTCGATGTGCATGAGCTTCATCTTCTCGCGCACCAGGCTCAGGAACTCGAAGGCGTCCACCTCCGGCAACCCCTGGACCTTGCGCGCGGCGTTGAGCGCCGCCTTCAGCAGATAGACGTTGTTGACCCCGGGGATCTCCACCGGGTACTGGAACCCGAGGAACAGGCCGGCGCGCGCGCGCTCCTCGGGGGGCAGCCCGAGCAGGTCGCGCCCCTCGAAGCTGACGCTCCCGGCGGTGACCTCGTAGCCGGGGCGCCCGGCGAGCACGTTCGCGAGCGTGCTCTTGCCGGAACCGTTCGGCCCCATGATGGCGTGCACCTCGCCGCGTGCAACGCTCGAGGCTCAGGCCATTGAGAATCTTCTTGCCGTCGACGGTGACGTGCAGGTTGTCGATCTTCAGCATGCTGTCTGTGCTCATCCTTTAGCCCACCGCGCCTTCCAGGCTCACGGCGAGCAGGTTCTGCGCCTCCACCGCGAACTCCATCGGCAGTTCCTTGAACACCGATTTGCAGAAACCGCTCACGATCATGTTCACCGCATCCTCGGCGCCGATGCCGCGCGCCAGGCAGTAGAACAGCTGGTCGTCGCTGATCTTGGACGTGCTGGCCTCGTGCTCGACGGTGGCCGTGGGGTTCTTGACCTCCACGTAGGGGAAGGTGTGCGCGCCGCACCTGGCGCCCATCAGCAGTGAATCGCACTGGGTGAAATTGCGCGCGCCGTGCGCGCTCGGCAGCATGCGCACCAGCCCGCGGTAGGTGTTCTGCCCGTGGCCGGCGGAGATCCCCTTGGAGACGATCGTGCTCTTGGTGTCGCGCCCGATGTGGATCATCTTGGTGCCGGTGTCGGCCTGCTGGTGATTGTTGACGGTCGCGACCGAGTAGAACTCGCCGATCGAGCCGTCGCCCTTGAGCACGCAGCTCGGGTACTTCCAGGTGATTGCCGAGCCGGTCTCCACCTGCGTCCAGGAGATGTGGGAGTTCTTCCCGCGGCACTCGCCGCGCTTGGTGACGAAGTTGTAGATGCCGCCGACGCCGTTCGCGTCCCCGGGGTACCAGTTCTGGACGGTGGAGTACTTGATGAAGGCGTCATCGAGCGCCACCAGCTCCACGACCGCGGCGTGCAGCTGGTTCTCGTCACGCTGCGGGGCGGAACAACCCTCCAGGTAGCTCACGTGGCTGCCGGCATCGGCGATGATCAGCGTGCGCTCGAACTGCCCGGTGTTGAGCGCATTGATGCGAAAGTACGTCGACAGCTCCATCGGGCAGCGCACCCCTGGCGGCACGTAGACAAACGAGCCGTCGGAGAACACCGCGGAGTTGAGGGTCGCGAAGTAGTTGTCGGTGTAGGGCACCACGCTGCCGAGGTACTGCTCGATGAGGTGCGGGTGGCTGCGCACGGCCTCGGAGAACGGGCAGAACACGACGCCGGCCTCCGCCAGGCGCTCCCTGAAGGTGGTGGCGACTGACACCGAATCGAACACCGCGTCGACCGCGACGCCGGCAAGGCGTGCGCGCTCGTGCAGCGGCACGCCGAGCTTCTCGTAGGTCTCGAGGAGCTTCGGGTCGACCTCCGCCAGGCTCTTCGGGCCGTCCTTCTTCGCCCGGGGGGCGGAGTAGTAGGAGATCCCCTGGTAGTCGATGGGGCTGACCCTCAGGTGCGCCCAGTGCGGCTCGCTCATGGTGAACCAGTGGCGCAGCGCCTTCAGGCGCCACGCGGTGAGGAACTCGGGCTCGCCCTTCTTTCTGGAGATGAGGCGCACGACATCCTCGTCGAGCCCGGGCGGCACCGTGTCCGAGTCGATGTCGGTGACGAAGCCGTGCTGGTAGCCGCGCGCGATGAGCGACTCGAGCTCGCGGTTGGTCTCCTTCACCGGCTCGCTCATGAGCGCACCGGGGAGCGCGCGGCGGCCGCCTTCATGTCCCGCTCAAGCGTGGGCAGCCGCGCCGGGGCGGCGTCGAGGCCCGCCAGCTGCGCCAGACTCACATCGTGCAGCGAGCGGCGGATCGCCAGATTGAGGCGCTGCCAGACCCGCCCGACGCGGCAGCTGTGCTCGATCTCGCAGTAGCCGTGCCCGACCGAGCAGTCGGTGAGCGCCACCGGCCCTTCGAGCGCGTCGAGGATGGCCGCGGCGCTGATCTGCGCGGCCGGCCGGGCGAGCTGGTAACCCCCGTGCAGCCCGCGCGTGGACACCACCAGCCCGGTGCGCTGCAGCTGCTTGAGGAGCTTGCTGACCGTGGGCGCGGCAATGTGGGTCTGCTCGGCGAGCGCGGCCGCGGTCTGCACGCGCGCCGGTTCCCCGGCGAGGGCGGCCAATAGCACGGTTGCGTAATCGGTGAGGCGGCTGATGCGCAGCATCGGGGTACCCTTCCCAAACTAGGACTATTTTAGTACTGATTGCAGCCGGAACCAAGCCGGTGCGCGGGCCGGGCCGGGGGTGATTTGCTATCCTTGGCGGCCCGCGTATCCGGGGCCGTTTTTCTGGTTGCGGGCTGTTCAGCGCTTCAGGGCGCCCCTAAGAGCTGCCCGCCATCCGTACAGGAGGATTACAGCGATGAATGCGACCGAGCTGATGCACACCGCGCGCGCCATGGTGGCCAAGGGCCGGGGAATTCTGGCCGCCGATGAGAGCACCGGCACCATCACCAAGCGCTTCGCCGGCATCAAGCTGGAGTCCACCGAGGAGCACCGCCGCGCCTACCGGGAGCTGCTGTTCACCGCACCGGCCGCCGCCGAATCCATCAGCGGCGTCATCCTCTATGATGAGACCATTCGCCAGAAAACCAAGGACGGCATGCCCTTTCCCCAGTACCTGATGAAGCAGGGCATGATCCCGGGCATCAAGGTCGATACCGGCGCCAAGCCGCTCGCCGGTTTCCCCGCCGAGACCATCACCGAGGGCCTCGACGGTCTGCGGGAGCGCCTCGTCGAGTACCGCAAGCTCGGCGCCCTGTTCGCCAAGTGGCGCGCGGTCATCGACATCGGCGCCGCGGTGCCCGACGCACTACGCCATCGAGGCCAACGCCGCGGCGCTGGCGCGCTATGCCGCGCTGTGCCAGGAGAACGGCATCGTCCCGATCGTTGAGCCGGAAGTGCTCATGGACGGCGACCACACGCTCGAGCGCTGCGACGAGGTCACCAACACGGTGCTCGCGACGGTGTTCCGGCAGCTGTTCGAAGCACGCGTGCTGCTCGAGGGCATCGTGCTCAAGCCCAACATGGTGATCTCGGGCAAGAAGGCCCCGCAGCGCGCCGGCCCCGAAGTGGTGGCCGAGGCGACGCTGCGCACGCTGCGCCGCCACGTGCCGCCGGCGGTTCCCGGCATCGCGTTCCTCTCCGGCGGACAGTCCCCGCAGGAGGCGACGCTGCACCTGGCCCTCATGAACCGCATCGGGGCGCCGCTGCCCTGGGCGCTGACTTTCAGCTACGGGCGTGCGCTGCAGGATACGGCGCTCAAGGCCTGGGGCGGCGCCGGCGCCAACGTCGCCGCCGCGCAGCGCGAGTTCAGCAAGCGCGCCAAGCTGAACGGTCTGGCCGCGAGCGGCCGCTACACCGCGGAAATGGAGAGCCAGGCCGCCTGAGGTTCAGGGCCGCCTTAGCAAATCGCGTGTCAGTCCCGAGCACCCAGAACCCGCGCCCCGGCACGGCGACGGACGCGGTCGTCGACGTGCGCGACGTGCATTACGCCGTCGGCGGACGGCCGATCTTCGCGGGCCTGGATCTCACGGTGCGCCGCGGGCGCATCACCGCGATCATGGGTCCCTCGGGCACCGGCAAGACGACGCTGCTGCGGCTCATCACGGGCCAGATCAGCCCCGATCAGGGCCAGGTGCTCACCTTCGGCCAGGACGTGGCGCTCCTGCGCGGCCGCGAGATCTACGCCCTGCGCCAGCGCCTGGGGATGCTGTTTCAGAACGGCGCACTGCTGACCGACCTCGATGTGTTCGAGAACGTCGCCTTTCCGGTGCGCGAGCACACGGACCTGCCCGAACCGCTGATCCGCAAGCTGGTGCTCACCAAGCTGCAGTCCGTGGGGCTGCGCGGTGCCGCCGAACTCATGCCCGCGGAGCTCTCCGGCGGCATGGCGCGCCGCGTGGCGCTGGCGCGCGCCATCGTCATGGATCCGGAAGTGCTCATCTACGATGAGCCCTTCGTGGGGCTCGACCCGATCTCCCTCGGCTTCATCCAGCGGCTCATCAAGCAGATGAATCAGGCGCTCGGCCTGACCAGCATCGTCGTCTCCCACGACGTGCAGGAGCTGTCCGCCATCGCCGACGACAGCTACCTGCTGTCCGCCGGCCGCGTGGCCGCCGCGGGCGCGCCGGCGGAGCTGCGCGCCAGCACGTCCGCGGCGGTGCGCCAGTTCATGACGGGCGGCGCCGAAGGCCCGGTGGCCTTTCACTATCCGGCGCCCGACTATCTCGGGCAGCTGCTGGCGGACGCCTGATGGCCGCGCGCGAGCGATTCTTGGTGGACGGCGTGCGGCGCCTGGGCTCCACGACGATCTTCCTGGCACGCCTGCTGGCGCAGTGCCTGCCCGCGCTGGCGCGGCCGCGGCTGGTCATCGCCCAGGTCTACAACACCGGCGCCCGCTCGCTGATCATCATCATGCTCTCGGGACTGTTCGTCGGCATGGTGCTCGGGCTGCAGGGCTATGACCTGCTGCAGCGCTTTGGCTCCGCGGATGTCCTGGGGAGCGCCGCGGCGCTGGGGCTGCTGCGCGAGCTCGGGCCGGTGATCACCGCGCTGCTGTTCGCCGGGCGCGCCGGCACCTCACTCACTTCCGAGATCGGCCTCATGCGCGCCACCGACCAGCTCACCGCCATGGAGATCATGGCGGTCGATCCGCTGCGCTACGTGGCCGCGCCGCGCTTTCTGGGCGGGGTGATCGCCATGCCGCTGCTGGCCGCGATCTTCGGCGTCATCGGTCTCTACGGCGCGCAGCTGATCGGGGTGCAGATGATGGGAATCGATCCCGGGGTGTTCTGGTCGCAGACCCAGGAATCGGTGCGCCTGCACGACGTCAACGAGGGCGTGGTGAAGAGCCTGGTATTCGGCACCGCCTGCAGCCTGGTGGCGGTCTACGAGGGCTACAACGCCGAGCCGACGGCCGCCGGCGTCGGGCTCGCCACCACGCGCACCGTCGTGGCCTCCTCGGTGCTGATTCTGCTGCTCGACTACGTGCTGACCGCGATCTTCCTGTAAGGGGAACCTACTGCCATGCGTGTGAATCCAACACTTGAGCTCGGAACCGGACTGTTTGTGCTGCTGGGTTTTGCGGCGCTGCTGTTCCTCACCACGCAGCTGCCCTCGAGCGGGATCAAGATCGGCGGCAAGAAGGCGACCTACCAGGTGTCCGCGCAGTTCGACAACATCGGTGACCTGAAGGTGGGCTCACCGGTGACCATGTCGGGCGTGCGCATCGGCCAGGTGACCGGCATCGGCTTCAATCCCAAGGATTTCAAGGCGGTGGTGAAGATGCGCTTTGAGGCGCAGTACAACCAGATCCCGGACGACAGCTTCGCCGCCATCCAGACCCAGGGGCTGCTCGGCGGCAAGTACATCGGGCTGAGTCCGGGGGGCGATGATCAGTACCTGAAGAACGGCAGCATCATCGAGCAGACGCAGTCGGCGATCGTGCTGGAGAGCCTGGTCAACAAGTTCTTCGCGAACTACGCCAGCAAGGGCTCGGACAGCAGCAGCTCGCAGTCCTCAGATAACCAGGCCAAACCGGAGTCGAAGAAATGAGATACCTAACGCTGGTGGCCACCCTGTGGCTCGGCTGCAGCGCCGCGCTCGCGCAGGCGCCCGCGCCTGCCGCAGCAACGGAAGGGCCTACCGAGGTGGTGCAGACCGCAGCCCAGAGCATGCTGAGTGAGCTGGACAAGGACCGCGAGGGGTATCGCAAGGATCCCGCTAAGGTCGACCAACTCGTCAGCAAATATCTCCTGCCGCACTTCGACACGGACTTCTCCGCAAAGATCGTGCTCGGACAGTACTGGAGGACCGCCACGCCCGAGCAGCGCCAGCACTTCATCGATGCCTTCTACCATTCGCTGCTGAAGAACTACGGCTCGGCGCTGGCGGAATTCACCGCCGACCGGCTGAAGATCTTTCCCACCAAGGTGGACGGGGATGCCACGCGCGCCACCGTGCGCACCGAGGTCAAGCGCGACAACGGCGATCGCGTCTCGGTGAATTACTACATGCGCAAGACCGCCGAGGGCTGGAAGGCCTGGGACGTGGTCATCGACGGCATCAGCTACGTCAACAGCTACCGCGAGGACTTCGGGCCGCAGATCGAGAGCCAGGGGATCGACGCGGTGATCAAGCGTCTGGAATCCGGCGAGAAGCCCGAAGCGATCGGCAAGCAGACCAAGTGAGCGCACCGCAGCTTGAGCACGCCACGGGCGAGTTCCGGCTCGCGGCGCTGGCGGACGACCGCCTCGGGGCCTCGGGGCCGCTGACCTTCGCGACCGCGCGGGCCGCGCGCCATGCGGGGCTCGAAGTGCTGCGCTCCGGCGCGCAGCCGCTGCAGATCGACTGCGCCGGCGTCACGGCCTCCGACAGTGCCGGCCTTGCGGTGCTCCTCGACTGGCTGGCCGCCGCCAGGCTTGCCGGCCGCAAGCTGCGCCTGCTTGCCTTGCCTGAAGGGCTCGTGGCCCTTGGGCGGATCAGCGAGGTCGAGCAGCTGCTCAGCGCGGGCGTGTAGCCCCGGCACGCTCGTTCAGTGCGGCGGCGGGCTTTGCGGTGCGGGCGCGCTCTTCGGCGGGGCTGACTTTGGCGCGGAGTCCGCGTCCGTGTCCTTCTGCGCCTCGTCGTAGAGCCGCTGCTCCTCTTCGTCCTGCTGGTCCGTCGTGGCGCCGCCGCTCACCATGAAGTCGCGGTGCTGCAGGTACACGTTACGCAGGAACGCGTACGGGTCGTAGGAGCTGTCGAGGGTCTTATCCACCGACAGCAGCTGCGCGCGATCGTCGATCTTGCCCACGGTCCACAGACCCCACTCCCACCAGGGGTTATCAATCAGGTAGTGGCGCGGATCGGAGTACAGATCAGCCAGGCGGCCAAAGCCATCGCGCACGTCACTCGGGCCGAGGATCGGGATCACGAAGTAGGGCCCGCTGTGCAGGCCCCACTTGCCGAGCGTCTGGCCAAAGTCGCGGCTGTTCTTGTCGAGGCCGGCCGTGGTCGCCGGGTCGAACAGTCCGCCGAGGCCGAAGGTCGTGTTCATGAGAAAGCGCCCCGTGTCAGTGCCGAAGGCGCGAAACTGGCCCTGCAGCAGGTCATTCAGCATGGTCACGGGATAGCTGAGGTTGCTCGTGAAGTTGCGAATGCCGGTCTGCATGAAGCGCGGCACCGCACGCTTATAAGTGCGCGCCACCGGCCGCAGCACCGCCTTGTCGAGCTTGTCGTTGAACTTGTAGGTGGCGCGGTTCATGCGCTCCCACGGGTCGCGCGGGCTGCGGGTGGTCCCCGGCGGCAGCGTGGCGCAGCCACAAAGCAGCAGACACAGCCAGAGCGCGGACGTGCGGGTTGTGATTCGCATGGAGCTTGTTGGAATTGACCGGGCAGGCATTGTAGCAGCCCGCCCGCGCGCACCGGCCGCCCGGACGGGGGAGGCGCCCGCCGGGACGATCAGCTATGGGGTCCGCCGCCGCCCTTCTGCTGGCCCTGATCCCCGCTGTCGCTCACCTGACGCTTGCGCATCGACATCAGGTACTCGCGCACCTCATCGAGGCGCGCCTGATAGCGTGCGCGCTGGATGGGGGTCAGGTGCGGCGCGGCCAGGGCGAGCTGCAGCTGCTGTGCGGCGAGGCTCAGATCCCCGCCGGCGATCTGGTACTCGCCCATGTAGAAGTAGGCGTCGCCGGAGTCGCCGGCGGCGTTCGCGGCCAGGGCGATGAGGCGGATCTGATCGGGGGTCGGCGCCACGTTGTTGAACAGGTCGAGCAGCAGGTTGTGCGCCTCCATCGGCTTGCCGACCGCCATCAGCTCCTGCGCGTAGCGCACCGTGACCGGCACGTTGCGCGGAAACAGCTGCAGGGTGCGCGCGAAGTAGGCGAGCGCCTCCTTGTTGCGACCCGTCTTGGCAAGCGCCTGCGCGAGCGCCAGGTGCAGCAGCGTGAGCGTCTCGTGCTGCTGCACGAGCGGGGTGAGCAGCTTCACCGCCTCCTCGGCGCGGTTGTGCTGGGTGAGCTCGAGTGCGTAGCCGTACTGGTCGGCAAGGTCGGCCTCACCGCGGGTGATCTTGCGTTCGTAAGTGCCGAGCAGGTCGATGTCGGCGGGTGTGGACAGCACGCGCACGCGCTCGCGGATCATTTCGTAGCTCTGCGAGTCATGCTGGGTGCGCGGCGGGAACTGCGCCGCGCGCGCCTTGGCCTCCGCGATGCGGTCGGTGGTGACCGGGTGATCGATCAGCATCGCCGGGATGTAAGTGGCGGCCAGGCCCTCATGCCGGCTCATGATCTCGAAGAAACTGCCCATCGAGTTGGGGTCGAAGCCCGCGCCGGCGAGGTAACCGATGCCGACGCGATCGGCCTCCATCTCGTTGTCGCGGGTGAAGTTGATCTGCTGCTGCGCGGCCATGCCCTGCACCGCGGCGATCCCGCCCATGGCGGCCTGGCCGCCGCCGGCGGCGCCGAGGAGAATCGCCGCGATCATGCCGGCGGCGGTGGCGAGTGACTGCTGGCTCTGCGCGCGCAGCTGGCGGGCGATGTGATGCTGCGTCACGTGCGCGATTTCGTGGCCCATGACGCTCGCCAGCTCCGACTCGCTGGTGGTGGCGAGTACCAGTCCCTGGTGGATAAAGACGAAGCCCCCGGGCACGGCGAAGGCGTTGATGCTGTCATCCTTGATGACGAAGAACTCGAAGTCCTTGCCCCCGTCGGGGCTCTGCGAAGCCAGGCGCTGGCCGATGGTCTGGATGTACTCGTTCACCTCCGGGTCCTCGAGCAGCGCGCCCTGATCGCGCAGCTCGCGCGTCACCATGGCCCCCAGCCGGAACTCATCGGTGCGCGAGATGTAGGCGGCGGCGGGGCTGCCCATGTCCGGCAGGTCCGAGCCGGCCGGGGGCGCGGTGAGCACGATCGGCTTTGAGGTGGACTGTTCGTCCGCAAACGCGCCTCCCGTGAGGGTGAGCATCGCGGTCACGAGCAGAATCAGAAGTCGGCGCATGGTGGATTAAGACCGCCACTGGCGGCCCAGGTTTCCCGCGTTTACAAGCGCTTACACGCGCAGCGGTGAGGATGAACCCCTAGAGTACACCTACAGAATGTCGGACGCGAAGTCCGCCAGCCGTGAGCGCTCCCCGCGCACCAGGGTGATGTGCCCCGAGTGCGCCCAGCCGCGGAAGCGGTTCACCGCATAGGTGAGGCCGGAGGTCATCTCCGTCAAGTAGGGCGTGTCGATCTGCGCGATGTTTCCCAGGCAGGCGAGCTTGGTGCCGGGACCGGCGCGGGTGATCAGCGCCTTCATCTGCTTGGGCGTCAGGTTCTGTGCCTCATCGAGAATCAGGAAGCGATTGAGGAAGGTGCGCCCGCGCATGAAGTTGAGGGAACGGATCTTGATGCGGTTGCGCAGCAGATCGTTGGTGGCCGCGCGCCCCCAGTTGCCACCCTCCTGCGAGCCGGTGAGCACCTCGAGGTTGTCCATGAGCGCGCCCATCCACGGCTCCATCTTCTCCTCCTCGGTGCCGGGCAGGAAGCCGATGTCCTCGCCGAGGGGAATCGTCACGCGCGTCATGATGATCTCGGCGAAACGGTTGGTCTCGAGTGTCTGCATGAGGCCGGCGGCGAGCGCGAGCAGCGTCTTGCCGGTGCCGGCAGGTCCCAGCACGGTCACGAAGTCGATCTCCGGGTCCATCAGCAGGTTCAGGGCGAAGTTCTGCTCGCGGTTGCGCGCGGTGATGCCCCACACGCTGTGGCGCTCGTTGCGGTAATCACGCAGCAGCTCGATCGTCGCGGTGTCACCGGAGATGCGCCGCACGATGCCCTCGATGCCCTCGGGGGTGTCCTCGAACAGCCCCTGGTTCGGCTGCCAGTCGCGCACCGCGGGGCCGGAGATCTCGTAGTAGGTGCGCTCGGCGTCCTTCCAGGAGCGCATGTCGCGGCTGTGACTCTCCCAGAAGTCCGCCGGCAGCGCCGCCATGCCGCTGTAGAGAACGTCGGCGTCCTCGAGCGTCTTGTCGCTGTAGTAGTCCTCGGCATGCACGCCGAGCACCGCCGCCTTGATGCGCAGGTTGATGTCCTTGGACACCAGAATCACGCGCGCATCCTGCTGCTCGTTCTGCAGCGCGAGTGTCTGCGAGAGAATCGCGTTGTCGCCGCCGGCCCCGGGCAGGCTCTCCGGCAGCGCGCCCTGCATCTGCCGCGTCTGGAAGAACAGCCGCCCCGAGGAGGGCTTCTTGCCATGGTTGCCGCTGTAGCCGGAGGGCAGGGGCAGGCCGCGGTCGATCTGCTCCTTGGTGGCGTCACGCATCATGTCATCGAGGAAGCGACTCACCTGGCGTACGTTGCGTGAGGCCTCCGAGAGGCCCTTCTTGTGGGCATCGAGTTCCTCGAGCACCACCATGGGCAGGTAAACGTCGTGCTCCTCGAAGCGGAAGATCGACGCCGGGTCGTGCATCAGCACGTTGGTGTCGAGCACGAAGAGTCTGCGGCCGGCCCGCGAGCGTCCCTTCACGTCGCGGGCTTCACCTGAGGCTGAGGTCGGACCGGGTTCATGAACGCTGCGCTGCTTCAAGTACTTCCTCCGCGTGACCGGGCACTTTGACCTTGCGCCACTCCAGTTTGAGACGACCCGCAGCATCGAGCAGGAAAGTGCTGCGCTCCACTCCAAGGTACTTTCTGCCGTAAAGGCTTTTCTGTTTGATGACATCAAACAGCTTGCAGACCTTCTCCTCGGTATCTGCCAGCAGCGGGAAGGGCAGGGACTCCTTCGCCGCGAACTTGTCGTGCGAGGCGACCGAGTCGCGCGACACGCCCACGATCCGGGTACCGGCCTTGCGAAAGGCGGCGGCGAGATCGCGGAAATCCTGCGACTCGCGGGTGCAACCCGAGGTCATGTCGCGCGGATAGAAGTAGATCACCAGTTTCTTGCCGGCTGCATCCTGCAGGCTCCACGTGCCACCGCCCGTCATGGGCAGCGAGAAGTCAGGCACCTTGGTACCGGGCTTGATCTTGGACATCTCGCTTCAGGATTTGACCGGTTCGAGGATGGCATCGAGGTTGAGCGAGTCACAGAACTCCATGAACTCCTCGCGCAGGTGCGCCACGTGAATGCGGCTCGGCACGTTGACGATCATCTGGACGGCGAACATCGGCGCGCCCGTGTGGGCGGCCGGGTAGCTGCGCGTGGACACTTCCGCGATGTCGATGCCGCGCGTGGCGAAGAAACCCGACAGGCCCGAGACGATGCCGCTCTGGTCCAGGCACACGACGTCGATCGAGTACGGCAGCATGTCGGTGCGTGCCGTGCGCGGCTCGGTGCGCTTCAGGTGGATGCTGAGACTGCTCGTCTCCGCCAGGCGCTTGAGCTCGGTCTCGAGCTTCGCGAGCGCGTGCCAGTTGCCCGACACCAGCAGCAGCATCGCGAACTCGGTGCCGAGGCTCGCCATGCGGCTCTCGCTGATATTGCCGCCGGACTCGCTGATGACGCGCGTCAGCTCGTGAACCATGCCCGTGCGGTCGCTGCCGATCGCCGAAACGGCCAGGTGCTGCTTCATCTGTAGGTTGGCGTTCGCGGCTGCTGTTTCCGTTTGGCGAGCCTTGAGTGTACCGGTAGCGGGGAGCGAGCGCGACCTTTCTGCCCGCGGTACGGCTTGAGCTCTTGCCTCAGCGCGCGCTCCACTCGTAACATCGCGCCTCCCCCCGCGGACGTGCAGCAATCCCATGTTTTCAGGCAGCTTGGTGGCCATCGCTACGCCTATGCAACCAAACGGGGCGATCGACTTCGACGCCTGGGCGCGCTTGATCGATTTTCACGTTGCGGCTGGCACGAGCGGCCTCGTCATCGGGGGCACCACCGGCGAATCGGCGACCCTGACCGATGCGGAGCTGCGCGCACTCTCGCTGCGCGCTTACGAGCACGCGCACCGGCGACTGCGCATCATCACGGGGGCGGGCACAAGCAGCACGGCCACCACTGCCGCGCGCGTGCAGTGGCTGCGCGAGCTGCCGATCGACGGCCTGCTGCTCGTGACGCCGGCCTACAACCGACCCTCGCAGGAGGGTCTCTTCCAGCACTTCGCCACCGCCGCGGCGGCGGCGGCGGGCAAGCCGATCCTGCTGTACAACGTGCCCTCGCGCACCGCGGTCGACCTGAAGCCGGCGACCGCCGCGCGGTTGTCGCGCGTGGCCGGCATCGTGGGACTGAAGGAGGCGCTGCCCGAGGCGGCGCGCGTGCGCGAGCTCGTGGCTGCCTGCGCTCCCGGATTCACGATCCTCAGCGGCGATGATGCCACCGCGCGCGAGGCCATCGCGGCCGGCGCCCGCGGGGTGATCTCGGTGACCGCGAACGTTGCGCCCCGGCAGATGTCCGAGATGGTGGCGGCCGCGCTGGCGGGAGACCAGGAGCGTGCCCGGGCGCTCGATGCGCCGCTGGCAGCGCTGCACCGGGACCTGTTTCTCGAGGCCAATCCGATCCCGGTGAAATGGCTGCTCGCGCAAATGGGTCTCATGCCCGCTGGGTTAAGATTGCCCCTGACCCCGCTCGCCGAGGAATATCGGGCGCGCCTGCAGGCGGCCGCGCGCGCGGGCGGAGTATTGACGTGACGGATCTATCGAGGTGGGTGCGCATGAGGACGACTGTGCTGGTGGGGTTGCTTGCGGGGCTGACGCTCCTCGGGGGCTGCAAGTCCTGGCGCGAGAACGTCTGCCGCAAGCCGCAGCCCTACCAGTCGGCGACCACCGGGAAGCCGCTGACGATCCCCCCGGGGCTCGCCGCCCCCGATACGGCCAATGCGCTGAAGCTGCCGGCCCTCAACGAGCCGGCACCCCCGCCGCGCAAGCACAATGATCCCTGCCTGGACGAGCCGCCGTCCTTCAAGGTCCCCAAGAGCGTGCCCCCCGCACCGCAGGCCTGACGGGAGCGCTTGCGCGGGGTGAGGGCGCATGCCGTATCATGCGGCGCCTTTTTGAGCCGCACGGGCCTCTGCTGCGGCAGACTGAAGTCGCGGGGTGCTTGCGTAAGTCATTGATTGGAGAGGTGGCCGAGCGGTCGAAGGCGCTGGACTGGAATTCCAGTAACATCTCAACGGGTGTTCGTGGGTTCGAATCCCACCCTCTCCGCCACCCCGTCCGGGGGCTTTTTCCTAGTGCCCGCCCGCGCCCGGCTTGGCCGGCGCCGCCGCCCGCTGCGGCAGCAAGAGCACGCAGGCCAGCACGAAGATACCGAGCACCGCCGAGGCGAGCGGACGGCTCATCCCAAGGCCACCCTGCGCGGGCGGCTTGTCGAAGAAGTCCCCGAGGGTCGCCCCGAGGGGGCGCGTCAGGATGAAGGCCGCCCAGAACAGCAGCACGTGCGAGAGGCGGGTGCGCAGGTACGCCACCGCCACCAGCGCGAGCGCGGCGCCGAAGAGCAGCGCGCCGCCGCCGTAGCCCAGTCCGGCATCAGCCGCCCAGTCGCCGAGGGCAGTGCCGAGGGTCTGCGAAAACGTGATCGTGACCCAGTAGAAGCCCTCGACGCGCGGGGTGTTCACGGTGCTGACAGACACCGAACCTTCCGTGCGGTACCAGAGCGCCAGGCTCGCCAGCACGCAGGTCAGCAGCAGCAGCGTGCCGCCGAGGTAGCCGATGCCAAGCGAGCGGTCAGCGAAATCCGCGAGCGTGGTGCCCGCGGTCGTGGAGGCGATGATCGTCGCCCAGTAGAGCAGCGGGCGGAAGCGACGGGCAGAGATCTGCACGCTCACGAGGAGAATCAGCACGGCGAGAAAGATGGCCGTGCTGAGCAGGTAGCCGAGATTCAGCGTCATCGAGACGGTGTCGCCGCCGGTTTCCCCGAGCGTCGTCGCGGCGACCTTGATGATCCAGAAGCGTCAGGGTGACCGCGGGCACCTTGCTCAGGGCGCGCGATGCTTCGTTCACGAGCGCGCTTCCGGCCGGGCGCCACGGCCCCGGGCACGGCCGTCGGGGTGCCCTGTGGTAGCATCGCCGCACGGCGGCAGGCTGCCGGCGCGCTGATGAGCCCTGACGTCGTGATCCGTCAACATGACAGTAGGTTAATGGATTGCGACCCTCACGACAGCTCGGCCCGCCTGACGCGGCTACCGGTTGCATGGACCATGGTGGCCCGCATTGGTTTCTCCGCGACGATTAGTCGTGAACCCCGTCAGGGCCGGAAGGCAGCAGCGGCAGCGGCGATGTCGGGTGCCGGAGCTTAAGCTGGTGCGGGCCGCCTCCAGACTTGCCCTTGCAGGAACCCATCGATGAGTTACACCGCACTGGCGCGCAAGTGGCGCCCCAAGACCTTCGCCGAACTCATCGGGCAGGAGCACGTGCGGCGTGCGCTCGTGAACGCGCTCGACAGCGGGCGCGTGCACCACGCGTTCCTGTTTACCGGTACGCGCGGCGTGGGCAAGACCACGATCGCGCGCATCCTCGCCAAGTGCCTCAACTGCGAGAAGGGCGTGACCAGTGAGCCGGATGGCACCTGTGCCAGCTGTCGCGAGATTGACGCCGGACGCTTTCCCGACCTGATCGAGGTCGACGCCGCCTCGCGCACCAAGGTGGATGACACCCGCGAGCTTCTCGACAACGTGCAGTACTCACCCTCGCGCGGCCGCTACAAGGTGTACCTCATCGACGAGGTGCACATGCTCTCGACGCATTCCTTCAACGCGCTGCTGAAGACGCTGGAGGAGCCGCCCCCGCACGTGAAGTTCCTGCTCGCGACCACCGACCCGCAGAAGCTGCCGGTGACCGTGCTGTCGCGCTGCCTGCAGTTCAACCTCAAGCGCCTGCCTGCCGACGCCATTGCCGCTCACATGCAGCACATTCTCAGCGCCGAGGGCGTCCCTTACGAGGCGGCGGGCCTGAAGCTGGTGGCGCAGGCCGCCGACGGCAGCATGCGCGACGGACTGTCGCTGCTGGATCAGCTGCTCGCTTTCGGTGGCGGCAAGGCGGGCGAGGCCGAGGCGCGCGCCATGCTCGGCAGCGTGGCGCGCGAGCACGTCGTGCGCCTCGCAGAGCTGCTCGGTGGCGCCGACAGCCACGCGCTCCTGCGCTGTGCGCAGGCGCTGGAGGAGTTCGCGCCCGATTACGCGCAGGTGCTCGATGAGCTCGCCGCGCTCCTGGTGCGCGTCGGACTCAGGCAGTCCGTGAGCGGCTACGAGGGCGACGAGCTGTACGAGCCGCAGTTACTCGAGCAGCTGGCGCAGCGGCTGACCCCGGAGGACGTGCAGCTGTTCTACCAGACCGCGATCCTCGGGCGGCGCGACCTGGCGCTCGCCCCCGACCCGCGCAGCGGGTTCGAGATGACCCTGCTGCGGATGCTGGCCTTCCGGCCCGTCCCGGCGGGCACCCCGGCGCCGCAGCCGCGCACTGCGCGCGCGGAGAGCGGCGCAGCCGCGGCGCCCGCCCCGCGCGCCTCCGCCAGCGTCGCGCCGGCCGCGCCACCCGAGGGCAGCCCCTGGGCCCAGATCCTGGGTGCGCTCGAACTCACCGGCGCAGCGCGGCAGCTCGCCAGCCACTGCGTATTCATCGGCCGCCAGGGTGCCGTCGTGCGCCTGGCGCTCGATCCGCGCAACCAGCTGCTGCGCACCGCGGCGCTGGAGGAGAAGCTGGCGCAGGCGCTGGCGCGCTATTACGGGGAACCCGTGCGGCTGGAGTTCCAGGCGGTCGCCGCGGGCCTCGAGACGCCGGCGCAGGCGCAGCGGCGCGCCTCGGACGAGGAGCTGGCCGCCGCGCGGCGCGCCTTCGAGGACGATGCGGGCGTCAAGGGCCTGCGCGAGCGCTTCGGGGCGACGGTGCTCCCGGAAACCGTCCGGCCGGTAAAATGAGCCAGGTCAGTCAGCCGGCGCCGCAGCGCCGCAGAGGATGCACGTTCCCATGAAGGGCAATATCAACAACCTGATGAAGCAAGCCGAGGCCATGCAGAGAAACATGCAGAAGGCCCAGGCGGAGATCGCCAGTCTTGAGGTGATCGGTGAGTCCGGCGGCGGCATGGTCAAGGTCACCATGAACGGACGGCACGAGGTGAAGCGCGTGCAGATCGAGCCGAGCGTCAGCGGCGAGGATCGCGAAATGCTCGAGGATCTGATCGCCGCGGCTGCCAACGATGCCGTGCACAAGGTCGAGGCGCGCGTGCAGGAGAAGATGGCGAGCCTCACCTCGGGTCTGCAGCTGCCCCCGGGTATGAAGCTGCCGTTCTAAGGGATGAAGCACTCCCCGCACCTCGCGCGCCTCATCGAGGCGCTGCGCACGCTCCCCGGGGTGGGCCCCAAGAGTGCGCAGCGCATGGCTTTCCATCTGCTGCAGGAGGGCCGGCCCGGCGCGCGGGCGCTGGCCGAGGCGCTCGAGGGTGCCCTGGAGACGGTGACGCGCTGCCAGCGCTGCCGCATGCTCACGGAAGGGTCGCTGTGCGTTATCTGCGAGGCGACGCAGCGGGACACGGCGCTGCTGTGCGCGGTGGAGTCCCCGGCTGACGTCGTCGCCATCGAGTCCTCCGGCAGCTATCGCGGGCGCTACTTCGTGCTCATGGGCCATCTGTCCCCGCTCGATGGCATCGGGCCCGAGCAGCTCGGGATCCGCGAACTCGAGGCCATCCTGGCCGAGGGCGGTGTGCGCGAACTGATCCTCGCGACCAACTCCACCGTGGAAGGGGAAGCGACGGCGCACTACCTGAGCGAGCTGGCCGCGCGCCGCGGCATTCGCGCCAGCCGCATCGCGCACGGCGTGCCGGTGGGCGGTGAACTCGAGTACGTCGACGGCGGGACGCTGGCGCACGCGCTCGCCGGCCGCCAGTCGCTCTAGCGCCCCGCGACGCTGCGGCCGCGCGGGACCCGCCAGGCTGCACCCTTCAGGGACTGCGCGACGGACCCTTTCGTGAGCTCGACCGAGCAACCCGCGACCGAATCCGCCGCGCGCCATGGCCTGTTGCCGTGGCTGGTCGCCGTGGCGTTCTTCATGCAGGCGCTCGACACCACCATCCTCAACACGGCGGTGCCGAGCATCGCGCGCGCCCTGGGCGTGGCGCCGCTGAGCATGAAGTCGGTGCTCTCGAGCTATTCCCTGAGCCTCGCGGTGTTCATCCCGGTCAGCGGCTGGATGGCCAACCGCTTCGGCACGCGGCGCGTGTTCGCCGGCGCCATCGGGCTGTTTGCCCTGGGGTCGCTGCTGTGCGGGCTCGCGCGCAACATTCACTGGCTGGTGGCTTTTCGCATCCTGCAGGGGTGCGGTGGCGCGATGATGGTCCCGGTCGGGCGGCTCACGCTGGTGCGCGCCTTCCCGAAATCGCAGCTGGTGCGCGCCATGAGCTTCGTGGCGGTGCCGGCGCTCGTGGGCCCGATGCTCGGGCCGCTCGCCGGTGGCCTCATCACCGGCTACCTGCACTGGAGCATCATCTTCTTCCTCAACGTACCCGTCGGGGTCGCGGGCCTGCTGCTCGTGTACCGCTTCCTGCCGGATTACCGCGAGAGCAGCCCGCCGCCGCTCGACGTCGCCGGGCTCGTGCTGTTCAGTTCCGGCATCGCGCTGCTTTCCTACGTGCTCGAGGTCTTCGGCGAGCACCGCCTCGGGGCGCTGCAGGTGCTGGGGCTGCTCGTGCTCTCGCTGCTGCTGCTCGGCGCCTACGGCGTGCGCTCAGCGCACGCGACTTACCCGCTCTTGCGGCTGCGCCTGTTCGCCGTGCGCACCTTCCGCGCCGCGGTCAGCGGCAGCTTCTTCACGCGCATCGCCATCGGCGGGGTGCCGTTTCTCTTCCCGCTGCTGTATCAGGTCGGCCTTGGCTACACGCCGGTGCAGTCGGGGCTGCTGATGATGCCCCAGGCACTCGCCGCCATCAGCCTGAAGGTGCTGACGCCGCGCATCCTGGCGCGGCTCGGCTACCGCGCCGTGCTGGTCACGAACACGGTGATGCTGGGGCTGCTGATCGGCCTGTTCGCGACCATCGGCGCATCCACCCCGGTGTGGCTGATCGTGCTGCAGGCCTTCGCCTACGGGTTCTTCCAGTCGCTGCAGTTCACCAGCATGAACACGCTGGTGTACGCGGACGTCGAGGAGGAGGATGCCAGCAGCGCGAGCACCATCTCGAGCACGGCGCAGCAGCTGTCGATGAGCTTCGGCGTTGCCACCGCCTCGCTGGTGGCGGCGCTGTTCGTGCCGGATCGCTTTCATACCAGTGCGCCGCAGATGATCCGCGGCGTGCACGAGGCGTTTCTTGTGCTCGGGGTCGCGACCATCATCTCGGCCGTGGTCTTCCGTACCCTGCGGGCGGGCGACGGCAGCGCCATCAGCCAGCATCGCGCCGGCGGCGCCGCGGGCGGCGGCGCGCTCGCGCTCGCGGACGTGCAGCCGCCGAGCCAGCCGCTGAGCTGAGCCCCTTTTCGGCTTACCCCTGGCGCCCCGGACCGCGCGCGGCCGTGAGCTCCTCGTACAGGCGCCTGAGGCGCCGGTAGCTCTCGTAACGGCGCGCGGACATCGCGCCGGAGGCGGCGGCCGCCTGCACGGCGCAGCCGGGTTCGCGCATATGACGGCAGTCGGCGAAGCGGCAGCCCACCGCGAGGCTCCGTATCTCGGTGAACCCGAGCGAGCGCTCATCGAGAGCGGTGACGGCGGGGGCGAAGTCGCGCACGCCCGGGGAGTCGATGAGGGCGGCGCCGTGGGGCAGGTCATAGAGGCGCGCCGCCGTGGTGGTGTGTCGCCCGTCCTCCTCGCGCACCAGCTCCCCGATCGCCACCTCCGCCTCCGGCACCAGTACGCGCACCAGCGAGGACTTGCCCACGCCCGACTGCCCGACCAGGGCGGCGATGGCGCCCGGGGCGATGGCGGCGCGCAGCGCCTCGAGGCCGGTGCTGCTGTCGGCCGAGGTGTGCACGCTCGCGTAGCCCGCCTGCGCATAGACGTCGAGCTCGGCGCGCAGCGCGGCCTCGAGGCCAAGGTCGCTCTTGTTCACCACCAGCGTCGCGGCGACACCGGCGTCGGTGGCGGCGGCCAGGTAGCGGTCCACCACGTAGAAGTCCGGCACCGGCAGCGGCGCGAGCACCACGAGCAGCTGGGTGAGGTTGGCCACCACCGGCTCGGTCGCGCCGCGGGCGCTGGCGCGGTACAGGGCCGTGCGCCGCGGCAGCACCTCGATGACGTGCACCTCCTCGTGGTGTGCATCGATGCGGCAGCGCACCTGATCGCCGCACACGATGATGAGCGCGCGCCCGAAGGGGCGCGCGCGCAGCTGCTCCCCGGTCGTGGTGCGCACCAGCACCTGACGGCCGAAGGCGGCGATGACGCGGCCGGTTACCGTTTCCGGCATGGGCGGCGCGCGCTGGCGGCTCTGCTACACTGGCTGGGCACTTGGGTTCGCTTTCCCCCGCACGCTATCACCTCCTGAGCATCCATGCCGAGCGCCGAGAATCTCATCTGGATCGACCTGGAGATGACCGGGCTGAAGCCCGACAGCGACTCGATCATCGAGATCGCCACGGTCGTCACGGACAAGGAGCTCGGCATCATCGCCGACGGACCGGTGATGGCGATCCACCAGAGTGAAGAGGTCCTCGCGCGCATGGATTCGTGGAACCAGCGTCAGCATGGCTCCTCGGGGCTGCTGGCGCGCGTGCGCGCAAGCCAGGTGACGGTCGCCGAGGCACAGCGTCGCACGCTCGAGTTCCTGGCGCCGCTGGTGAGTCCCGGCGCCTCACCCATGTGCGGGAACAGCATCTGCCAGGACCGGCGCTTCCTGGCACGCTGGATGCCCGAGCTCGAGCACTTCTTCCACTATCGCAACCTCGACGTTTCGACGCTCAAGGAACTGGCGCGTCGCTGGGCGCCGGGGGTGTGTGAGGGCTTCGTGAAGCAGGGCGCGCACCTGGCCAACGCCGACATCCACGAGTCGATCCGCGAGCTGCGTTACTACCGCGCCCGCCTGTTCGCGCCGGCTTTTGCCGGCGCTCCCTGAACGGGGACGCGGCTCTAGCCGCGCGGCGCGCTCCCCGGGGGCTGGCCGAGGAACAGCCAGGTCTCGACCACCGTATCCGGGTTGAGCGAGAGGCTCTCGATGCCCTGATCGACCAGCCAGCGGGCGAGGTCCGGGTGGTCGGACGGTCCCTGGCCGCAGATGCCGATGTACTTGCCGTTGCGGCGGCAGGCGCTGATCGCCATCGCCAGGAGCTTGCGCACCGCCTCGTCGCGCTCATCAAACAGGCGCGCGACGATCGCCGAGTCGCGATCGAGCCCGAGCGTCAGCTGGGTCATGTCGTTCGAGCCGATCGACATGCCGTCGAAGAACTGCAGGTACTCGTCGGCGAGCAGCGCGTTGGTGGGCAGCTCGCACATCATGATGATCTTGAGGCCGGCTTCGCCGCGCTGCAGGCCGTTCTGCGCCAGCAGGCGCGTCACTTCGCGCGCTTCCGCCACGGTGCGTACGAACGGCACCATCACCTGCACGTTGGTGAGTCCCATCTCCTCGCGCACGCGCTTCAGCGCGCGGCACTCGAGCTCAAAGCAGGGCTGGAAGGATTCGTCGGTGAAGCGCGCGGCGCCGCGAAAGCCGAGCATGGGATTCTCTTCGTGCGGCTCGTAGCGCGCCCCGCCGATGAGGTTCGCGTACTCGTTGGACTTGAAGTCCGAGAGCCGCACGATCACCGGCTCGGGGGCGAAGGCGGCGGCGATCTGGGCGATGCCCTCGGCGAGCTTCTCCACGTAGAAGCCCACCGGGTCCGCGTAGCCGGCGATCTGGGCGCGGATCTGCTCGCGGAGCTCATCGTCCAGGCGGTCAAACTCCAGCAGCGCCCGCGGGTGCACGCCGATCATGCGGTTGATGATGAATTCCAGGCGCGCAAGTCCCACGCCGTTGTGCGGAATGGCGGCAAAGTCGAAGGCGCGATCGGGATTGCCGACGTTCATCATGATCTTCACGGGGATCTTCGGCAGCGAGTCGAGCTCGATCTGCTTCTTCTCGAACTCGAGCAGGCCCTCGTACACGTGTCCGATGTCACCTTCCGCGCACGACACCGTGACCTCGGCTCCCTCGCGGATCTTCTGCGTGGCGTCCCCGCAGCCCACTACCGCCGGAATGCCCAGCTCGCGCGCGATGATGGCCGCATGGCAGGTGCGCCCGCCGCGGTTGGTGACGATGGCCGAGGCGCGCTTCATGACCGGCTCCCAGTCCGGGTCGGTCATCTCGGCGACCAGCACGTCGCCGCTTTGCACGCGTGCCATCTCCGAGGCGTCGCGCACCACGCGCGCCGTGCCGGCGCCGATGCGCTGCCCGATGCTGCGGCCGGTCGCGAGTATCTTGGAGGTGCGCTTGAGCGCATAGCGCTGGATCGTGCGCCCGGCGCGGCTCTGGACCGTCTCCGGCCGGGCCTGCAGGATGTAGAGCGCGCCGGAGGAGCCGTCGCGCGCCCACTCGATGTCCATCGGTCGCTGATAGTGCTCTTCGATGATGAGCGCCTGGCGCGCCAGCACGATCAGGTCAGCGTCGCTCAGGCAGAAGCGGCGCCGCTCGGCCTCCGGGACCTCCACGGTCTGCACGCGCGCTGCCGCACCCTCGGGCGCATAGATCATCTTGATTGCCTTGCCGCCGAGGTTGCGGCGCAGGACCGGGTGCTTGCCGGCGCGCAGCGCCGGCTTGTAGAGATAGAACTCATCCGGGTTGACCGCGCCCTGCACTACGGTCTCACCCAGGCCCCAGGAGGCGGTGATGAACACCACGTCGCGAAAGCCCGAGTCGGTGTCGAGCGTGAACATCACGCCGCTGGCGCCGAGGTCGCTGCGCACCATGTGCTGCACGCCGGCCGAGAGGGCCACGGCGTTGTGGTCAAAACCCTGGTGCACGCGGTAGGAGATGGCACGGTCGTTGAAGAGCGAGGCAAACACCTCATGCATCGCCCGCAGCACGCCCGCCTCGCCGCGCACGTTCAGGAAGCTCTCCTGCTGACCGGCGAACGAGGCCTCCGGCAGATCCTCGGCCGTAGCAGAGGAGCGCACCGCGACCGCAATTTCGGCGCCGCCCGACATGACGCGCAGCTGCGCCAGTACCGCCTGCTCGAACTGCGGCGGGAAGGGGGTCGCCAGTATCCACTGGCGGATGCGCGCGCCACTGGCGGCGAGCTTGGTGACGTCATCGACGTCGAGGCTCGCCAGCTCCGCGCGGATGCGCTCATCGAGGCCGCCCTGGTGCAGGAACTGGCGGTAGGCGTCCGCGGTGGTGGCGAAGCCGCCGGGCACCTGCACGCCAAGGCGCGTCAGGGCAGCGATCATCTCCCCGAGCGAGGCGTTCTTGCCGCCCACAGACTCGACGTCGTGCATGCCCAGCTGCTCGAACGGGATGACGAATGCGTTCAAGGATGCTCCTGAAGTCGCCGCGCGGAGGCTTGCCTTGGGCGCTCGCGCGGTGAACACTGCGGGCCTAAGCGCCTCAAGACGCGAGAGTATGCCCAAGCCGTGAGCCGTCGAACCGTCTTTTTTGTCTCGGATCAGACCGGGGTGACGGCGGAAACGCTCGGCCACAGCCTGATGACGCAGTTCGAGGGCCTGGAATTTCGGCCGGTGACTTTGCCATTTGTGTCCGACCTTGACAAGGCGCACGCGGCAGTCCGGCGCATCAACCGCGCCGGCGAGGAGAGCGGCGTGCGACCGATCATCTTCAGCACGCTGGTGCATGATGAGCTGCGCGACGTCGTGATGACCGCCAACGCGCTGTTCCTGGACTTGTTCTCCTTCGTCGGCCCACTTGAGCGTGAACTCAACACGCGCTCCACGCACCGCGCCGGACGCGCCCACGGCATCGCCGACCTCGCCGCCTACACCACGCGCATCAACGCGACCAACTTTGCGCTCGCCAACGATGACGGCACCGGCGGGGATTACGCTCACGCCGACGTGATCCTGATGGGCGTGTCACGCGTCGGCAAGACGCCGACCTGCGTGTACCTGGCGCTGCAGTACGGGGTGTTCGCCGCCAACTATCCGCTCACCGAGGACGACCTCGAGAGCGGGCGGCTGCCCGCCAGAGTGGAATCCTTCCGGCGCAAGCTCTACGCACTCACGATCAAACCCGAGCGGCTGCAGCAGATCCGCCACGAGCGCCGCCCCGACAGCCGCTATGCCTCGCGTCCGCAGGTGACGTATGAATTGCGGGCGGCGGAGGCGCTGTTTGCGCGTTACGCGATTCCCTCCCTCGATACCTCGGAGTCCTCGATCGAGGAGATCGCCAGCCGCATCCTCAGCACCACAGGGATCGAGCGGCGGCTGCGGCCTTAGAGCGCGCCGCCGGTGAGCGAGTTGCATATTGTGGCACGGCGCACGCGGCGTGTGCACGCGGTCCGCCGGGTCGCACGGTTTTTGCAGGCGGCGCGCGCTGCGCATGGCGTGCAATTCGCGCGCTGATCGGCTTGCAGCGCAGGCTTCGTGCGTTATAGTCGGGGCGTGCTCGTAACCGATACACGAACCCTGGTCTCCTGGCGTGCGCGACCACGCAGCTTCGTCGCGCTCATGGGACTTTACGAGAGCAACTTCATCCGCCTCGGCTGGCTCGCCGGGGAGTTGCGCTCACTCGCCGGGCAATATCGCTCGCAGGTGCCGGCGGACTGTGACCTCGTTCTCAACGTCACCGAACGCTCCCCGTACACCAGCACGCTGAGCCTCACCTACCTGCTGCCCGATGCGCACGGCGCACGCCAGTACCCTGACATGCGGGTACGCATCTATCACGACGCTCACCTGGTCGAGGCCCAGCAATGGGCGGACGTTCACACCCAGCCGCTGCTGCAGGCACTGCGCAGCCGTGCGGAGCGTGAACTGGATCAGCGCTGGGCACGTAACATGATGTTAAATAAGTGGCTGGAATACTGCGTGGAGCGGGGTCATCGCTTCTCAGCCCGCACGGGGTCAAAAGCCGGCGCTTGAGGAGGAGCGGTCAACCGCCGCATCTCTCATGAAGGCGCTGCGACAACTCGGATTTCTCAAGCTCAGCCTACGCCCGGAGCGCGCTCCTGCGGATGAGGATCACCGCGTGCTCGAGCTGTTCCGCAATCGTGCGGAACTGAAGAAGGCCTACGGGGGCTTGCAGGACGAGACCTTCCGTCTCAAGGACCTCATCAAGCAGCAGGAGGGCGCCACGCAGCGCGTGCAGGAGATGCTGAGCACGCTCGAGGGGCGGCTCAGCAACCCCGAGACCGCCTACGGTGCGCTGGTGTTCTACCAGCTGCGCGCCCTGTGGCAGTCCGGGCGCGAGCTGCTCACGCAGTTTGTGGCCGATCTGGCGCGGCAGCAGGACGAGCGCGAGCGGCGCGTGCACCTGGCGCAGCACAACCGTCAGCAGTTCGCCCGCCGCCAGCAAGCCGAACAGCAGGTCGCGGCCGCCCAGGCGGCGCACCAGGAAGCCGCCGCGCAGGTGGCGCAGCTCGAGTCCGAGCGCGCCCGCCTGACGCGCTTCTGGCACTACTTCAAGCGCCGCTCGCTCGAGCGGCTCATGCAGGCCACCCAGGCGCAGCTGAATGAGCGCAGCCTGACGCTCGGTCAGGCGCAGGTGACGCTCGAGGAGGTCGGCCGCGAGGCAGCGCCGGCATTTCCGGGGTTGTCGCTGGCGGCACGCCGCTCCATCAATCTGGCGGCGATCGCCTACGCCGAGGTGCTGTGCCTGCGCGTGGCGACCCTGAAGACGCCGCTCGTGGAACTCGCGCGCGAGGCGACCGCGCAGCGTGAAGCCGGCGACGCTTACGGCGCGCCCCAGGAATGCGTGTTGCTGATGGGGCAGATCGCGCGCGCGCAGAAACTGATCGCCGAGCGCAACGGGCTGGCCGAGGGCATCCGCGTGCGCGGCGAGCGGCTGCAGCGCGTGGCGCGCTACCGCAGCGCCACTGACGGCTCCCCGCTCACCGATTCGATCGCGCTCTCCGAGGGCGACATCATGGAGCTGGCGCCGCTCGGCGCGGACGCCAAGCACCTGCCCAACGTGCTCGCCGAGGACACCTGGGACCTGTTTCGGGTGCTGCTGCGCTAGGGGTCGCCGCGGGCGCCCCTGCGGGGCGTCAGCCGCTGCGCGCGGTCTTCTGCGGCGTGCCCGCCGGGGTGCGCGCGCCGCTCAGCACGTCCGCCATGACCTGCGTCGCCTGGTCGAGCACGACGTCAGTCGTGTCCTTGGCCTTGTCGAGCTCCTCGACGTTCTTGTACGACGGCAGGTTCTTGGCCGCGCGGCGGCTGTTCTCGCGCTCCAGGCGCTCCTTGTCAAAGCGGGTCGCGCTCCTCGCGGCGCGCCTTGAGATTCAGCGACACGGTCTTCTGCTCGCGCACCTCATCGAGCGCTGCGATGTCGGACACCAGCCAGCGGTAGTCCGGGTCGTGCTGCGCCCGCACGTCCTCCTCGGTGGCGAGTGCGGCGACCGAGGGGGCGGTCGCGGGCAGTGCGCTCGCCTTGAAGGGCACCCCGGCGATGCGGTCCCAGGGCAGGGCGGACTCGAGCGCACTCTCGCCGATCTCCTTGGTGTCGATGGCGGAGGCGAGCGGCACGTCCGGTTCCACGCCGCGGTGCTGGGTGCTCTCACCCGTCACGCGGTAGAACTTGCCGATGGTCACGGTCAGCTGGCCGTTGGTGGGCTTGGCGGAGAAGCGCGAATCAAGCGGCATCAGGCTCTGCACCGTGCCCTTGCCGAAGGTCTTCTGGCCGAGAATCAGGCCGCGGTGATAGTCCTGGATGGCGCCGGCGAAGATCTCCGAGGCCGAGGCGCTCAGGCGATCCACGAGCACCGCGAGCGGGCCGTCGTAGGTGGCCTGGGTTTCCGGATCATCGAGCACTTCGAGGCGGCCGGTGGTGTCGCGCACCTGCACCACGGGGCCATGATCGATAAA
Organism: uncultured Pseudomonadota bacterium; assembly: GCA_963727305.1. Taxonomy (GTDB): domain Bacteria; phylum Pseudomonadota; class Gammaproteobacteria; order Steroidobacterales; family Steroidobacteraceae; genus 13-2-20CM-66-19. Next base: position 243,076 of record CAVSFM010000016.1, on the reverse strand, counting down.
GAGCCCGGTGAGCTCGGTGGCTTCCGGCAGGTAACCGCCGCCGTCGTTGCGCAGATCGAGCACGAGCCCGTCGATGTTCTCGGACTTCAGCTCCTTCAGCAGCTTCGCCACATCGCGCGTGGTGCTGCGATAGTTCTTGTCACCGGCGCTCTCGGCGGCCACGTCGCGGTAGAACCCGGGCACGGTGATGATCCCGATCTTGAGCGTCTTGCCGTTGCGCGCTACGGTCTTCACTTCCTTGTGCGCCGCCTGCGCTTCGAGCGTTACCTGGTTGCGGGTGAATTCCACCACCTTCTCCGGCGTGCCGGGCGCGGCTCCCGCCGGCAGCACCTGCAGGCGCACGAGCGTGCCGGCCTTGCCGCGGATCAGCTGCACCACGTCGTCCAGGCGCCAGCCGATGACGTCCTGGAAGGCACCGTCCTTGCCCTGGCCGACGCCGGTGATGCGATCACTCACGTTGAGCGTGCCGGCGACCGCTGCCGGCCCCCCCTCGAGCACGCTCATGATCGTGACGTAGTCGTCCACCAGCTGGAGCGAAGCGCCGATGCCCTCATAGTTGAGGCTCATCTGGATGCGGTATTCCTCCGAGGAACGCGGCGAGAAGTAGCTCGAGTGCGGATCAAACGCGCGTGCGTAGGCATTCATCAGGTTCTCGAACACATCCTCCGGGCTCACCTGGTCGACGCGCTTGAGGACGCGCTCGTAGCGCTTGCGCAGGATCTCCGCGACTTCCGGCCACGTCTTGCCGGTGAGCATCAGCGAGAGCGCGTCGTTCTTGACGCGCTTGCGCCATAACTCATCCATGGTGGCCGCATCGGGCACCCAGTTCGCCTTGCTGCGGTCGAACTCGAAGGTCTCGTTCAGCGCCCAGTCCGGCTCGGTGTTGAGCAGCGCGATCGCGTGCGCGATGCGCTCGCGGTTGCGCTGCTGGAAGCGCGCGAACATCAGGTACGCCGGATCGACGTCCCCGGTGCGGATCATGTCATCGAACAGGAAGCGATAGGCGTTGAAGTCGTTGATGTCGCTTTGCAGGAAGTAGCTCTTCTGCCCGTCGAGGGACTCGAGGTAGCGCTGGTAGATGACTTCCGACATCTTGTCATCGAGCGGCGCGCGGCTGTAGTGCGCCTCTTCCAGGATGCGGCCGATCTTGCGCGCCGTGGCCCGCTGACCATCGCTCGGCGCGATCGCCCCCGGGGGCAGCGTCGTGGTGCTGGCCGGGACCTGCACGGAGCCCGCCAGCACCAGCGCCGTCATGGCGAGGACGGCGGCGGTAATCCACCCGGAGGAGCGGCGTAGGGCTAAAGGCATCTTCTTAGGGCTCATTGATTGGGTACACTTTAGAGCAAGGCTAGAGCGGGCAGTTCGTTTTTAGCAAGTGCGGTGCTCACAATCATGCGGCCTCTTGCGGCGCTTCTGGCCATCCTGACCGGTTCAGCCGTCGCCCTGACGGTTGGGCTGCTGCTCACCTGGGTCACGATCCTGTTCCTGCCCGCCCAGGAGGCCCGTTTTGCCCCCGAGCACGGGGCGCTCCTCAAGGCGATCGGCGTCTTCGGGCTGTTTGCCAGTATCGCCGCCTTGAGCCTCTACGGGGAGCTGCGCGACCGCCGCTGGCGCTTCGGCGCCCATGGCGCGACGGTCGCGATGTTCGCCCTGGCCGTATGGGCCTACTGGCCGAAATAAGTCCGGAAACGCCCCGCGCTAGCTGCGCCGTGTCCATAGGGCGCGCACGCACAGGCGCAGCAGCAGGACGAACACGGCCGGCCCGAGCGCCACTGCCCAGAAAACCGCCGAGCCGTGCACGAGCCCGATGAAGAAGTCCTGCAGCAGCGCGAACGGGCCCGCGTGCAGGTTCTGCCCGTGGGTGTAGGGGCCAAGCACGCGGTTGCCGGCGACCCAGATCAGGATGGGCATCAGCACGAGCCCGACCAGCAGCGCCAGCGCAAAACCGAGCAGTTCGCGCCGGGTGCGCGAGAGCGCGCGCAGGCGGCCGCGCAGGCCGGGGCGCGCTGGCGGATCGTCGGTGTCGGACGGTGGCGGCATGCGTGACATCCCTGGCTGGCACACTAACAGGTCGAGCGGCGCCTTACGGGCGCGCATAATAACGCATGCAAAAAATCAGAGCCGCCGTGATCGGCGTGGGCTACCTCGGGCGCTTCCATGCGCAGAAATACGCACAGGCCGAAGCGTGCGAGCTCATCGCCGTGGTCGATGCGCGCGCCGAGGCACGCACGGCGGTCGCCGCGGAGCTGGCCACGCGCGCGCTGAGCGATTACCGCGAGCTGCTCGGGGCGGTGGATGTGGTGAGCGTCGTCACCCCGACGCCGCTGCACTTCGCGATCAGCCGCGATTTCCTCATGAGCGGGGCCCATGTGCTGGTGGAGAAACCGATCACGGAGACCGCCGCGGAGGCGCGTGAACTGATCGCCGTCGCGGCGCGCGCCGGCCGCATCCTGCAGGTCGGGCACCTGGAGCGCTTCAACGCGGCGATTCTGGCCGCCGAACCATACCTGAAATCGCCGCGCTTCATCGAGTGCCACCGCCTGGCGCCGTACCGCGAACGCGGCACCGACGTGAACGTCGTGCTCGATCTGATGATCCATGACATCGATATCGTGCAGACCATCGTGGATGCGCCGATCACGAGCATCGACGCCATCGGCACGCCGGTGTTCTCGGGCGAGATCGACATCGCCAATGCGCGCATCCGCTTCGCCAACGGCTGCGTTGCCAATGCCACCGCCTCGCGCGTGAGCCTGAAGACCGAGCGCAAGCTGCGCATCTTCGAAGACGACGCCTACCTGTCCCTGGATCTGCAGCAGAAGATCCTGACGCTGATCCGCAAGCGCCCGCCCGGGGAAGCGAGCGGGGCGCTGCCGGTCAGCATCGAGGAGCAGAGCCTCGAGCCGGGGGACGCCCTGAAGGCCGAGATCGATTCCTTCCTCACGTGCGTGCGTATGGGGGCACCGCCGGTGGTGAGCGGCGAGGCGGGACTGCGGGCGCTCGAGACCGCCACCCGCATCACCGAGCAGGTCGAAGTCGCCCTGGCGCAACGGCGCCAGTAAAGCCTCGTTCAGGGTCACGCTGCCTCGGCTCACGCCTTGGGCTTCGTGGGCAACTTGCCCTCGGTGGCTCCTCACCGATGCGTTGCGGCTCGGGATCCTCGCGATCTTCGAGGAGCACGCTCTCATCGACCCGCGGGGAGATACCTGGCGCAAATAGCGCGAGCGCGTGCCGATGAGCGTGCCCTTCACCAAGAGATGGACGCCCGGATCCACTACAATCAGCCCCGTTCGGGGGTACGGCACGGGGTAAGGGCATCGATGGCGCATCAACCAGAGCACCTCAGGCGGCCCCCGCGTCTGGTTACGGTGGCGGCCATCCAGATGTCCTGCGGGTGGGATGCGGCCGCCAATATCGCGCGGGCCGAGCAGCTCGTGCGTCAGGCCGCCGCGCGTGGTGCCCAGGTCATCCTGCTGCCCGAGCTGTTCGAGACACCGTACTTCTGCATCGAGCAGGACGCGCGTCACCTGGCGCTGGCCACGACGCTGGCGGACAACGGCGCAGTGCGCCACTTTGCCGCCGTGGCGCGCGAACTGGGCGTGGTGCTGCCGATCAGTTTCTTCGAGCGCGCCGGGCGGGCGTACTTCAACTCCATCGCGATCCTCGACGCGGACGGCGCTACGCTCGGGCTGTACCGCAAGTCGCACATCCCGAATGGTCCCGGCTACCAGGAGAAGACCTACTTCTCCCCCGGGGACACCGGCTTCAGGGTATGGAACACGCGCTTTGCGCGCATCGGGGTCGGCATCTGCTGGGACCAGTGGTTCCCTGAAACCGCGCGCGTCATGGCCTTGATGGGTGCGGAACTGTTCTTCTTTCCGACCGCGATCGGCAGCGAGCCGCCGCCGGCGCCGCCGGTGAATTCACGCGATCACTGGCAGCGCACCCAGCAGGGGCACGCCGCCGCCAACCTGACGCCGCTGATCGCCGCCAACCGCTACGGGCTTGAGCGTTCGCTGCAGAATCCGCAGGAGCTGTACGTCCGCTTCTACGGCTCCTCGTTCATCGCCGATGCCATGGGCGAGAAGGTCAGCGAGGCTGGCGAGGAGGGCGATGCGGTGCTCACGCACGCCTTTGACCTCGAGGCCATCGCGGCAGCTGCGCGACAACTGGTTCGTGTTCCGCGACCGCCGCCCGGAGCTGTACGGCGCGCTGCATTCACTCGACGGCGAGAGCCGCTGAAGCTTCGCCGCGGGTGCGCGCGCGGAGGTTCGGCCGCCGTTTCCTGGTGCCTTCAACAAACGCCGTGAGCGTGGCTCAGCGCACGCCGCAGGCCTGCGGAATTGTCCAGCGCGTTCCCGGCCCGGCGGGCCGGGAACTCACTGCAGTGGTGGAGGCGGGGGGACAGTGTCTTCCGTGGCTTTCGACACGGCCTGGACTATGCCTTCATCCGTACGCTTGCGCCGACGGATGCGGAGCGTGTTATCCGGTTCATAGCTACGAGCCGGATCCTAGTGCCCGCCCCGGGCGGTTAAGCCTTCGGCGAGTCTATGAGTCTCTAGAGGGCAGGCCTGAAGTTGGCCTTCTTCCTACCCCTCGGCGTTGCCATGCCGCCCTCGCACTCGAGGACGGCGTCAGGTTTCACCGATGTGAGCCCCGTTGTCAGCCGGGCCTTGCGGTCCGGCGCGACCCTTGATCGAACCCCCGTCCGTAAGTCCTAGACTTCAGGATCTACGTACGTAGCTCACTCTTTGGTTCTCACGCGACGCTACCCGAGGAGCAGGGAAGACGCCACGCCAGCGAGCAGTGACTCTTAACGCTTCGGCCTGTTCGCAACGCCGGAGCGCGATCCTGTGAACGCGTCCCCTGATTCAGTCGCACAGGCACGAACTGGTCAGAGGTCAGCTGCGGTTAGGCAGCTAGAGCGTAGTTGTCGTCGTTGGCAACTATGATTTGCAGCAGGTATTTACGAGGGAGACTGCAGCCTCGGTACGCCCCTGAAGGTTCGCAACCCACGTCGAAACCGGTCGCCCCCAATCAGGTAATGCCCGCACAGCATACCGCATACCGCCGGCGGGGACCGGACCAAGCTGAAGCTTAAGCGTGACGTTTCCGGGGCCCGGCCCGTGCGGTAAGGTAGCGCTGCGTAACTCATACCAAGGACGGTTCTTCGATGCGCACTCCGGCCTCGCTCCCCGCGGCTTGCCTGCTGCTCAGCTTCGTAACTGCCCACGCCGAGGACGCCCCGGCGCCCGCGCTCACCGGCGATCCCACCTGGGCCTCCCGCGGGCAGCTGGGCTTTTCCAAGACCAGCGGCAACAGCGACACCACCGCCGCGAACTTCCTCTTTCACGCCGCTCACACGCTCGGGGATGACTGGAAGTTCCTCATGGGCGCGGAAGGCCTCTACGGCTCGACCCATGGTGAGACCACCGCCCAGGCGTGGGATGTGCATGGCCAGGCCAACTACAACCTCACCCCGCGCCTGTACTGGTACGGCGGGCTGCGCTACGACGAGGATCGCTTCAGCGGCTTTGCCTACCAGGCGGCCCTGACCACGGGCACCGGCTATCAGTTCATCAAGACCGATGCCACCAAGCTCACCGGCCAGGTGGGCGCGGGCGTGCGGCGGCTGCAGCCGGAGCTGCTGGTGAAGGATGAGACTGGGGGCATCATCAGCAGCACCAAGCTCGATGCCACCACGGATGCGGTCTTTGATGCGGGTCTTACCTTCGAGCACTCCTTCAACGCGGCGACGAAGCTGCTGGCCGCCGCCGCGGTCGAATCCGGGCAGGACAACACCCGCACCACGGCGAGCGTCTCGCTGCAGGTGAAGATGACCGGGGTGCTGGCGCTCGCGGCGGGTGTGGAGATGACGCACAACAGCCAGCCGCCCGCCGGCGCGGTGGCGACCGATACGCTGAGCACGCTCAACCTGGTGTACGAGATGAAGAATCCGAAGCTGGCGCCCGAGTAAGCCCTCAGCCGCGGCGCAGGAGACGCGCCTTGTCGCGCGCCCAGTCGCGCTCCTTCTCCACCGCGCGCTTGTCGTGCTGCTTCTTGCCCTTGGCGAGGCCCAGGGCGAGCTTGGCGCGGCCGTTCTTCCAGTACAGCTCGAGCGGCACGAGGGTGTAGCCGCGCCGCTCGACCGCGCCGATGAGGCCGCTCAGCTCGCTGTGGTGCAGCAGCAGCTTGCGCGTGCGCACCGGGTCGGGAGTCACGTGCGTGGAGGCCGCCGCGAGCGGGGAGAGGTGCGCGCCGATCAGGAAGGCCTCGCCGTTGCGCAGGTAGACGTAGGCCTCCTTCAGCTGCGCGCGCCCGGCGCGCATGGACTTCACTTCCCAGCCCTGCAGGGCGAGGCCCGCCTCGTAGCGCTCCTCGATGAAGTAATCGAAGCGGGCCTTGCGGTTCTCGGCGATCAGGCGCGGTTCGGCGGCGGCTTTGGTCATGGAGTGGGCGTAATGGGACAATGTCAGCATGCGAGAGGTTAAGCGTTCGGCGCTGGTGAGCCAACCGCCGGCGCGTGTGTTCACGCTCATCAACGACATCGAGCGCTATCCGGAGTTTCTGCCCTGGTGCACGCACGCGCGCGTGTTGTCGCGCACGCCGGCGGAGATCGTGGCAACGCTCGGCGTGCGCCAGGGAGCGCTCACGGGCGAATTTACCACCCGTAACACACTCGTGCCGGACAGCCGCGTGCAGATGCACCTCGTGAGCGGCCCGTTCCGCGCCCTCGAGGGCGACTGGCGCCTGACGCCGATCGAGGCGCACGGCTGCCGCGTGGAGTTCGCGGTGCGCTTCGAATTTCGCAGCCGCCTGTCGGGACTGCTGTTTGAGCCGCTGTTCGCGCAGACCATCGGCTCGCTGGTGGACGCGTTCGTGCAGCGCGCGCGTGCGCCGGCGTGAGGCTGCCGCCGCGCAAGCGCTGCCTGGTCGCGTACGCCACGCCGGCGCGCCAGTACCTGTGGCCGATCGAGCTGCCGCCCGAGGCGACGATCGCGGCGGCGCTGGCGGCGTGCCGCGCTGCCGTCGGGGAGAGCGCCGACGGCGTGCTGATCCCCTGGGACAGCGCCCCGGTGGGCGTGTTCGGCGAGCCGCGCGCGCGCACTGCCCCCTGTGCGCACGGGGACCGGATCGAACTGTACCGGCCGCTCGAGCGCGATCCGCGCGCCCGGCGGCGCGAGCGCGTGGCGCGCGAGCGCCGCGGCGCGCGCTAGATCTTCGGGAACTTCTCGATCGGCGCACCCTGCTCGGGCCCGAGCGGGGCGCTGTTCGGCACGTTGTCGCGCTCGAAGCGGGCAACCTTGTCTTCCTTGAAGTACACGATCACGTGGCGCTGTACCGGGCGGCGCAGGCGGCCGCGCTGGAAGTAGTACAGGTAGTCCCAGCGCTCCTTGTCGAACAGGTCCGGCACCAGCGGCGTGCCGAGCAGGTAGCGCACCTGGCTGCGGGTCATGCCCACCTGCAGCTGATCCACGGTCTTGCTTTCGATGTAGTTGCCCTGCTGGATGTCCGGGCGGTAGACGCACCCGCTGGCGAGCGTGGCGAGCAGACCGAGGGCGAGGAGGCGGGTAAAGATAAGGCGCATGCTTGACCGATAGGAGATAATAATCTTTTCAATCATACCTGATCGCGGTGCGCCGCAGCCCGCCAAATGCCGCGCATCCGCCGGAGTACTTTCCGTGGAAGGCAAGGACCTGCGCAAGGCCGGACTGAAGGTCACGCTGCCGCGCCTGAAGATCCTCGAGATCCTCGAAGGCAGCACGACCCGCCACCTCTCGGCCGAAGACATCTACCGCTCGCTGCTGGAGTCGAACGAGGACATCGGCCTCGCCACCGTGTATCGCGTGCTCACGCAGTTCGAGGCTGCCGGCCTGGTGACGCGGCACCACTTCGAGGACGGCATGGCGGTCTTTGAGCTCAATCAGGGCACGCACCACGACCACATCGTGTGTCTTGACTGCGGCCGCGTGGAAGAGTTCATCGACTCCGGCATCGAGGACCGCCAGACCGCGGTGGCACAGAAGCTCGGCTTCACGATCCGCGACCACTCGCTGATCCTCTACGGGCACTGCCGGCGCACGAACTGCAGCTTCCGCCCCCGCAAGAGCAGCTGACGGCCTGCGCGCACGCGTAGCGCGCCGAGCTCGTCCTGCCGGGGCGCATCGATGCGCGCAACCGCACGGTCAAGAATCACGGCCAGAAGTTCCTGCTGCGGGTGCTGAAACACCTCGCAGCCACCGACACGGTGACCCTGACTGTGTCGCTACGGGGAGGCCGAACCACACTGCCACCGCCATCTGCCGGCGCAGCACCTCCGCAGCCGCCGCATCTGAAGGCGCGGCCCGCGTGCACGCGGCATTCGCTCAGCGCGCCGGCTGGCGGGCGGGCGCCGGGTGCGCACCGTGTCGGAGCTCGCGCCCTCGGGCGCGGCCGCGCCGAGCATGTCGCGCGCGTGCTCGCGCGCCTTGGCCGAGACCTCGATGCCGCCGAGCATGCGCGCCAGCTCCTCGACGCGCTGGTCCACCGACAGTTCGGTGAGGGTGGTGCGCGTGGTGCGCCCGTCGGTGAGCTTCATCACGCGCAGGTGATGGTGGGCCTGGGAGGCCACCTGCGGCAGGTGGGTGACGCACAGCACCTGGCCGCGCGCGCCGAGCGCGCGCAGCTCGCGCCCGACGATCTCCGCCACCGCACCGCCGATGCCCGCGTCCACCTCATCGAACACCATGCAGCGCGCCTCCTCCTGGGCGCATGACACCTGCACCGCGAGTGACAGACGCGAGAGCTCCCCGCCGGAGGCCACCTTGGCGAGCGCGCGCGGCGGGGAGCCCGGGTTCGCGCTGACACGGAACTCGATCTGGTCGATGCCGTGCTGTGTCGGCTCGGCGTTGCCGTCCTGGGTGACGTCCACTTCGAAGCGCCCGCCGGCCATGCCGAGGGTCTGCATGCGGGCGCTGATGTCGCGGGCGAGGGCGCGCGCGGCGGCCATGCGCTTGCCGGAGAGCTCGAGCGCCTGCGTGCGGTAGTTCTGCAGCGCCTGCGCGAGCTCCTTGCGCAGCTGCGACAGGTCCTCCTCGGCGCGCTCGAGCGCGCCGAGCTCGCCCCGCAGCAGCGCGGCGCGCTCCGGGAGCTCACCCGGGCGGACGCGGTGCTTGCGCGCCAGTTCCTCGATCGCCGCCAGCCGCCGCTCGAGCTGCTCCTGGCGCGCCGCGTCGGTGTCCAGGCTCTCGCTGTAATGCTGCAGTTCGCGTGCCGCCTCGCGCACCTGGATCTGGGCCTCCTCGAGCATCGGCAGCACCGGGGCGAGCTTGGCATCGAGCGCGGCGAGGCCCTTGAGCGTGGTGAGCGCGCGGCTGACCGCGCCGTGGGCGCTCGCGCCCTCGTCCTCGTACAGCAGCGCGAGCGCGCCCTGGGCCCCTTCCGCGAGGCGCCCGCGGTTGGCAAGGCGCGCGTGTTCCTCGGTGAGGCGCTCGAGCTCCCCGGGGGCGAGCTGCAGCGCGGCGAGCTCCTGCGCCTGGTAGCGCAGCAGTTCGAGCTTCGCGTCCCGGTCGCGCGCGCGGGTCTCCAGGTCGAGCGTGCGGTTGAGCAGCTCGAGCCACACGCGGTGGGCGATGCCCACCTGGCTGGTGAGTGCGCTCAGGCCTGCGTAACCGTCCAGCAGCTCGCGCTGCGCCGCGCTGCGCGTCAGGGACTGGAACTCATGCTGGCCGTGAATATCGATGAGGATGCTGCCGGCCTCGCGCAGCAGCTGCACGGCGACCGCCTGCCCGTTGAGGTAGGCGCGCGAGCGCCCGTCGGCGCCGACCACGCGCCGCACCTGCAGCTCCCCGCCGACGCTCACCGCCTGCTCCTCGAGCCACTGCTTGAGCTCGCGCGGTGCGTGGGACAGATCCAGGGTGCCGGCCACCTCGGCGCGCTCGGCGCCGTGGCGCACGACCTCCGCGCCCGCGCGCCCCCCGGCGAGCAGCTGCAGCGCATCCACCAGGATCGACTTGCCGGCGCCGGTCTCCCCGGTGAGCACCGTCAGCCCGGGGCGCAGCTCGAGCTCCACCGCATCGATGATGGCGAAATCACGGATCTGCAGGTGCGTCAGCATGGTCAGCGCTCGAAGCTGCCGCGGCCCCAGTGGAGCTTGGAGCGCAGCAGCCCGAAATACTCATGGCCCGGGGGGTGCAGGAGCGTCACGCGCTCGCGCGCGGTGCGCACCTCGAGGCGTGCGCCGGCGGTGAAGTCCCCGAGCATGGCGCCGTCGCAGATGACGTGCGCCTGCGTGTCCGAACGCGCCGCGAGGGCGATCTCGATGACCGATTGCGAGGACACCACGATCGGACGGTCAGAAAGGGTGTGCGGACAGATCGGGGCGATGATCAGTGCCGGCAGGTGTGGATCGACGATCGGGCCGCCGCAGGAGAGTGCGTAGGCGGTGGAGCCGGTGCCGGTCGCGACGATGATGCCGTCCCCGCCGTGGGAATTGACGAACTGCCCGTTGATGCGCGTCTCGAAATCGAGCGTGCGCCCGGTGTCGTGCTTCTGCATGACCACATCGTTCAGCGCCAGGGCATGCGCCACCTGGGCGTCGCCGTGCTTCAGGCGCGCCTCGAGCAGCGGGCGCTCGTCGGCCTCGAGGGCACCCCTGAGTGCCAGATCCACCGAGGCCAGCATGTCCTGGGGCATGACGTCGGTGAGGAAGCCGACCCGGCCGCGGTTCACCCCGAGCAGCGGCACGCCGTGGCGCGCCACGAGGCGGGCGGCATAGAGCAGCGTCCCGTCCCCGCCGATGGCGATCACGAGGTCGGCGCGCGGGCCGAACTGCGCCTCGGGGACGCGCGTGACGCTGGAGGAGCGTGAGCCGGGCGTCCTCGCTCACCAGCACGCTGACACCGGCGGCCGCCAGGTGCGGCAGCAGGGTGCCGGCGCTCTCGGCGACGCGCACATCGGAGAATCTGCCCACTAACGCGCAGGTGCGCACCGGAAAGGCCATGGCCGCCCTTGACTTAACCCCGCAAGCCCCGAGGCGGGGCCTTTGTAACATGCAGTGGAAGGTCCGGGCCAATGCCGTAAGTCACATCTTCGCCGGCTACAGGGGCCCGCGGGCGCGTAAGCTTGCTTGACGGTCGGCGGGGCGCGACGCTAGCGTTCCACTGTGCACCGCGAGCCGCCGTGAGTGCGGCTTAAGAGGTCTATGGCACCCGAGGCTGCAGAAGAACCCTTAGGCGAGCGGGCGCAGCACCTGCTGCGCATCCTGATCGAGAGCTACATCCGCGACGGTCAGCCGGTGGGCTCGCGCGCGCTGTCGCGCGAGTCGGGGCTGCAGCTGTCCTCGGCTACCGTGCGCAACGTCATGGCCGACCTGGAAGAGCTCGGCTTCGTGGCCTCGCCCCACACCTCCGCCGGGCGCATCCCGACCGACAAGGGCTACCGCTTCTTCGTCGACACGCTGCTGCAGCTGCGGCCGCTCGATGCCTCCCTGAGTGAGCAGATCCGCCGCCAGCTCGAGGCGAGCCGCGAGGCCTCGACCGACCTCATCGCGACCGTCTCGCAGCTGCTCTCGAGCGCCACCCAGCTCGCCGGCGTGGTGACGCTGCCGCGCAGCCGCGCCGCCCAGGTAAGCCAGGTCGAGTTCGTGGCGCTGGCCGAGAACCGCGTGCTGGTGGTGCTCGTCTACAACGACCGCGAGGTGCAGAACCGCATCATCCAGACCGAGCGGCGCTACTCCCCGGATGAGCTCAAGCGCGCCTCCAATTACCTGAACGAGCAGTTCCGGGGCCGCTCGCTCGCGGGGGTGCGCGAGGAGATCCTGCGGCAGCTGTCCGAGGACCGGGCGCACATGAACCAGATCATGCTCGATGCGATCTCGGTGGCGCAGCAGGTGTTCGAGAGCGGCGAGGACAAGCTCGAGTACGTGATCAAGGGCGAGACCAACCTCATGGGCGTCGCCGACCTCACCAACGTGGAGAAGCTGCGGCGCCTGTTCGAGGCGTTCAACGAGAAGCGCGACTTCCTGCACCTGCTCGACCACAGCCTCAAGGCCGAGCGGGTCCAGATCTTCATCGGCCACGAATCCGGCTACCGCATCCTCGATGACTGCAGCGTCGTGACGGCCCCCTATGCCGATACCGACGGGGTGGTCGGGGTGCTCGGGGTCATCGGCCCCACCCGCATGGCCTACGAGCGGGTCATCCCGATCGTCGACATGACGGCTAAACTGCTGGGGGCCGCCTTGAATTCGCGCCGCTGACCCCCACCCGTTGGGGGGCGGCTCCCACGTCCGGAGAGCCTCAGGCGCGGGCGTGGGCAGCGCTTTTTTGGGCTGAAGCAGCCGGAAGGATCAACGAGATGACGGCGAACGAGCGGGAGCGGCACGACCCGGCCGCAGAGGCGACCACGGTGCTGCCCGAGACGGCGGCCCAGCTGGTCGACCTGGAGCGCCTGCAGCAGGCGCTCACGGAATCCGAGGAGCGCGCCAAGGGCCACTGGGAGCAGTACCTGCGCGCGGTCGCGGAGCTGGACAACGTGCGCAAGCGCGCCCAGCGCGACATCGAGTCGGCCAACCGCTACGGGCTCGAGAAGCTCGCCCAGGAACTGCTGCCGGTGAAGGACAGCCTGGAGCTCGCCGTGCAGAACGCCGGGCGCGCCGACAGCGCGAGCCTCAGGGCCGGCTCTGAGGCCACGCTCGCGCTGCTGGGCAAGGCACTGGAGAAGTTCGGCGTCCGGGTGATCGACCCGGCCGGGGAGCCGTTCGATCCGGCGCGCCACGAGGCGATGATGGCGCAGGAATCGGCGACCGCCGAGCCGAACTCGGTCCTGCAGGTGGTGCAGCCGGGGTATGAGCTCAACGGGCGGCTGCTGCGGCCGGCGCGGGTAATCGTCGCGAAGGAGCCCCCGCGGCCTTGAAACCCCCAAAGCCACCCTTAAGAAGTGGCCCTAGAATGTCCCTCTTTTGAAAGATTCGCGCGGAGTGCACTCATGGCAAAGGTAATCGGCATCGACCTCGGCACGACCAATTCGTGCGTGGCCATCATGGAGGGCGGCAAGCCCCGGGTCATCGAGAACAGCGAGGGGATCGCACCACCCCCTCGGTCGTGGCGCTCACCAAGGATAACGAGTGGCTCGTCGGCCAGCCGGCCAAGCGCCAGGCGGTCACCAACCCGCACAACACCCTGTTCGCCATCAAGCGCCTCATCGGCCGCAAGTTCGAGGACGAGGTGGTGCAGCGCGACATCAAGATGGTGCCCTACAAGATCGTCAAGGCGGACAACGGTGACGCCTGGGTCGAGGTGCAGGGCAAGAAGATGGCGCCGCCGGAGATCTCCGCGCGCGTGCTCATGAAGATGAAGAAGACCGCCGAGGACTACCTCGGTGAGCCGGTCAGCGAGGCGGTGATCACCGTGCCCGCTTACTTCAACGATTCCCAGCGCCAGGCGACCAAGGACGCCGGGCGCATCGCCGGCCTCGACCGTCAAGCGCATCATCAACGAGCCGACCGCCGCCGCGCTCGCCTACGGCCTGGACAAGGCCGGGGGTGATCGCAAGATCGCGGTCTATGACCTCGGCGGCGGCACCTTCGACGTCTCGATCATCGAGATCGCGGCCGTCGACGGCGAGCACCAGTTCGAGGTGCTCTCCACCAACGGCGACACCTTCCTCGGGGGCGAGGACTTCGACCTGCGCATCATCAACTTCCTCGCCGAGCAGTTCCAGAAGGAGTCCGGCGTCGACGTGCGCCAGGATCCGCTCGCCATGCAGCGCCTGAAGGAGGCCGCGGAGAAGGCGAAGATCGAGCTGTCCTCGACGCAGCAGACCGACATCAACCTGCCGTACATCACCGCGGACGCCTCGGGCCCGAAGCACCTGAACATCAAGCTCACGCGCGCCAAGCTCGAGTCGCTCGTGGAGGACCTGGTGCAGAAGACCATCGGCCCGTGCCGCACGGCGCTCAAGGATGCGGGACTGGCCGCGAACGACGTGGCGGAGGTGATCCTGGTCGGCGGCCAGACGCGCATGCCGCTGGTGCAGAAGTACGTGAAGGACTTCTTCGGCAAGGAGCCGCGCAAGGACGTCAACCCCGACGAGGCGGTCGCCGTAGGGGCGGCCATCCAGGCGGGCGTGCTCGCCGGGGAAGTGAAGGACGTGCTGCTGCTCGACGTGACGCCGCTGTCGCTCGGCATCGAGACCCTCGGCGGCATCATGACCAAGCTGATCGAGAAGAACACCACGATCCCGACCAAGGCCTCCAACACCTTCTCGACCGCCGATGACAACCAGACGGCCGTCACCATCCACGTGCTGCAGGGCGAGCGTGACCGCGCCGCGGACAACAAGTCCCTGGGCAAGTTCGACCTCACGGACATCCCGCCCGCGCCGCGCGGCATGCCGCAGGTCGAGGTGTCCTTCGACATCGACGCCAACGGCATCCTCAACGTGTCGGCCAAGGACAAGGCGACCGGCAAGGAGCAGAAGATCATCATCAAGGCCTCGAGCGGCCTGAACGAGGAGGAGATCAAGCGCATGGTGCGCGATGCCGAGGCGCACGCGGAGGAGGACAAGCGCTTCCGCGAACTGGTCGACTCGCGCAACAAGGCCGACGGGCTGATCCACGCCGTGGAGAAGTCGCTCCAGAGTCTCGGTGACAAGGTCGACGGCGCCGAGCGCGCCACGGTGGAGAGCGCCGTGTCGGATCTGCGCACCGCCCTCAAGGGCGAGGACAAGGCCGCGATCGACAAGAAGGCCGAAGTCGCTCGCGCAGGCCTCCGCGAGCATCGCCCAGCGCGCCTACCAGGCCGAGCAGGGCAGCAGCGCGGTGCCGAAGGCGCGCAGCCGGGCGCCGGGCCACAGGCCTCCGGCGGCGGCGGGGGAGCCAAGCGCGACGATGTCGTGGACGCGGAGTTCGAAGAGGTGAAGGACCCGAATCGCAAGGCCTCTTAAGCGGTAACGCATGGCGAAGCGCGATTACTACAAGGTCCTGGACGTCCCGAAGACCGCGACCGAAGCTGAGATCAAGAAGGCCTACCGGCGCCTCGCGATGAAATACCATCCCGATCGCAATCCAGACGATCGGGAGGCCGAGGAGTCCTTCAAGGAGGCCAAGGAGGCCTGCGAGGTGCTCACCGACTCGCACAAGCGCGCCGCGTACGACCAGTACGGGCACGCGGGCCTGGAGGCGGCCGCGCGCGGTGGCGGGCGCGGCGGCTTCAGCTCCGACACCTTCAGCGACATCTTCGGGGATGTGTTCGGCGATATCTTCGGCGGCTCGCGTCGTGGCGGCCGCCAGCAGGTATTCCGCGGCGCGGACCTGCGCTACGAGCTCGAGCTGGAATTGCCGCAGGCGGTCTTCGGCCACCAGGTGGAGATCGAGGTGCCGCGCCTGTCCGAGTGCGAAACCTGCCACGGCACCGGGGCGGCCAAGGGCTCGACGCCGGTGACCTGCGAGACCTGCGGTGGCGCCGGCCAGGTGCGCGTCTCCCAGGGCTTCTTCCAGCTGCAGCAGACCTGCCCGCGCTGCCGCGGTGCGGGCACCATGGTGCGCAACCCCTGCGATACCTGCTTAGGCCAGGGGCGCGTGCGCCGCACGCGCACGCTGTCGGTGAAGGTGCCGGCGGGCGTGGATACCGGCGATCGCGTGCGCCTGTCGGGGGAGGGCGAGGCCGGACGCAACGGCGGGCCGCCGGGGGACCTGTACGTCGAGGTGCACGTGCGCGAGCACGCCGATCTTCGAGCGTGACGGGGAGCACCTGAGCTGCGAGGTGCCGGTGAGCTTCGCCACTGCCGCCCTCGGCGGCAGCGTCGCGGTGCCGACGCTCGAGGGCGACGTGGCCCTGAAGATTCCGGCCGAGACGCAGTCCGGGCGCGTCTTTCGCCTGCGCGACAAGGGCGTGAAGCCGGTGCGCGGCGGGGCGCGCGGGGACCTGTTCTGCCGCGTCGCGGTGGAGACCCCGGTGCATCTGTCGGCCGAGCAGCGCGAGCTCATCAAGAAGCTCGATGAGTCGCTCAAGGTGCACGCCGCCCGGCATGCGCCGCGCGAGAAGGGCTTCCTCGAGGGCGTGCGCCGTTTCTTCTCAGGTTCCGACGAAGGCTCCAAGCACTCCCGATGAGCGCCACCGCCGCCCCGCGGCCGATCCGCGCGGTCCTCATCGGCGCGGGCGGTCGCATGGGGCGGGCGATCCTCGCCGCCGCCGCCGACTTTCCGGCACTCGCCTTCGTCGGGGCGATCGCCTCGCCCGACAGCGCGCTCCTCGGGCGCGACGCGGGCGTGTCCTGCGCCGGCTCCTCCGGTCAGCTCATGATCACGAGCGAGCTGGCCGCCGTGCTCGAGCCGTGCCGAGGTGGTCATCGACTTCAGTCACGGTGAGGCGACGCGCGCGCACCTGCACGCCTGCCGCGCCGCCGGCAAGGCGCTGCTGCTCGGCACGACCGGTTACCCGGCCGCGCTCGAAGCCGAGTTCGCCGCGGCGGCGCGCGAGATTGCACTGCTCGTGGCTGCCCAACACCAGCCTCGGCGTGACGCTGCTGCTGGAGCTCGCGACGCGCGCGGCTCGCGGCACTGCCCGGCTTTGCGCCGCGCATCCTCGAGACCCATCACAAGGACAAGCGCGATGCACCCTCGGGGACCGCGCTGGCACTCGCCGCCGCGCTGCGCGCGGCGCGCGCGCCGGGGTTCGCCGGCGCCGAGATCCCCATCGACTCGCGCCGCGAGGGCGAGGTGATCGGCGAGCACGCGGTGGTGTTGTCCGGGCCCGGCGAGGAGCTGTTTCTGGGCCATCGGGCACAGGATCGGGCGATCTTCGCCCGGGGTGCGCTCGCGGCCGCGCTCTGGCTTGCGCCCCAGCCCCCGGGGCGCTACGCGATGCGGGATCTGCTGGTTGGTAAAACAGGCACTTAGGGGACTCTTCGCCAGCGCGCATCAGGAGCGTAAGTGCCGGAAGGGCGGGATTTTTCCATGGACACAAAAGCCTTAAAGCCCGTAAACTTTCTGCCTAATCCGTGTACGGGTTAGTCCAAGCAAAGGCGGGAGGATGTTCACAGGAACTCCTCCCGCTTTTGTGTATCTGCGCCAGGGAGAATTGATCACGTGAGCTTACCTGCGGTGCTCGCGCTGGCCGACGGAACGATCTTCCGCGGCCAGTCGATCGGAGCCAAAGGCAACACCACAGGCGAAGTCGTTTTCAACACCGCCCTGACGGGTTACCAGGAAATCCTCACCGACCCGTCCTACGCGCGACAGATCGTCACGCTCACCTGCCCCCACATCGGCAACACCGGCACCACGCCGGAGGACCTGGAGTCGCCGCAGATCTACTGCGCGGGGCTCATCATCCGCGACCTGCCGCTCCTGGCGAGCAGCTGGCGTGCCAACGAGTCGCTGCCGGAGTTCCTCGAGCGCGGGCGCCTCGTGGCCATCGCCGGCATCGACACGCGCAAGCTCACGCGCATCCTGCGCGAGAAGGGCGCGCAGGCCGGCTGCATCATGACCGGCGAGCAGGTCGATCAGGCCGCGGCCGTGAAGCTCGCGCGCAAGTTCCCGGGCCTCAAGGGCATGGATCTCGCCAAAGTGGTCGTCGGCCAAGAAGAGCTACCAGTGGAACGAGGGCACCATCTGGCCGGAGCCGGCGCGCGCGCCGATCCGTGCCAACCAGCGCCTGCACGTGGTCGCCTACGACTTCGGCATCAAGCGCAACATCCTCAGGCTGCTGGCCGATGGCGGTTGCCGCATGACCGTGGTGCCGGCGCAGACCCCCGCCGCCGAGGTGCTCGCGCTCGAGCCCGACGGGGTCTTCCTCTCCAACGGCCCGGGCGACCCCGCAGCCGTGCGACTACGCCATCAGCGCCACGCAGAAGTTCCTCGAGACCGACCTGCCGGTGTTCGGCATCTGTCTGGGTCACCAGATCCTGGGACTGGCCGCCGGGGCGAGCACCGTGAAGATGAAATTCGGGCACCACGGCGCCAATCACCCGGTACAGGACCTCGACAGCGGGCGCGTGTTCATCACCAGCCAGAACCACGGCTTTGCCGTCGATGAGACGACGCTCCCCAAGGCGGTGAGGGCGACGCACCGCTCGCTGTTTGACGGCTCGCTCCAGGGACTCGCCTTTACCGACCGCCCGGTCTTCAGCTTCCAGGGCCACCCGGAGGCGAGCCCCGGGCCCGCATGACCTCAAGCCGCTGTTCGAGCGCTTCTACCACCTGATGCTGCGGCGCCTGCAGGCGCAACTGAAGCTGGCGGAAGACCACCTGCGCCAGCGCGCCGGCGGGCGGTAGGCGCGATGCCCAAGCGCACCGACATCCACAGCGTCCTGATCATCGGCGCCGGCCCGATCATCATCGGCCAGGCGTGCGAGTTCGACTACTCGGGCGCGCAGGCCTGCAAGGCGCTGCGCGAGGAGGGCTACCGGGTGATCCTGGTGAACTCCAATCCCGCCACCATCATGACGGATCCGGAGATGGCGGACGCCATCTACATCGAGCCGGTGAACGCCAAGAGCGTGGCGCGCATCATCGAGAAGGAGCGTCCCGATGCGCTGTTGCCCACCATGGGCGGGCAGACCGCGCTCAACACCGCGCTCGATCTGGTGCGCGAGGGGGTGCTGGAGAAGTACGAGGTCGAGCTGATCGCGGCCTCGCGCGCCGCCATCGACATGGCGGAGGACCGCGAGCTGTTCAGAAACGCCATGCGCGAGATTGGCCTCGCGCACCCCGCAGTCACAGATCGCCCGCAGCCTCGAGGAAGCACTCGCCATCGCCGGCGAGATCGGCTATCCGGTCGTGATCCGCCCGTCCTTCACCATGGGCGGGAGCGGCGGCGGCATCGCCTACAACCGCGAGGAGCTCGAGGAGATCGTCGAGCGCGGCCTCGATGCCTCGCCCACCGGCGAGGTGCTGCTCGAGGAGTCGGTGATCGGCTGGAAAGAGTTCGAGATGGAGGTGGTGCGCGACCACAAGGACAACTGCATCATCGTCTGCTCGATCGAGAACTTCGACCCGATGGGCGTGCACACCGGGGACTCGATCACCGTGGCTCCCGCGCTGACGCTCACCGACAAGGAATACCAGCGCATGCGCGATGCCTCCATCGCCGTGCTGCGCAAGATCGGCGTCGACACCGGCGGCTCGAACGTGCAGTTCGCGGTCAACCCCGAGGACGGGCGGCTGCTGGTCATCGAGATGAACCCGCGCGTGTCGCGCTCCTCCGCGCTCGCCTCCAAGGCGACCGGCTTCCCGATCGCCAAGATCGCCGCCAAGCTCGCAGTCGGCTACACGCTCGATGAGCTGAAGAACGACATCACCGGCGGTGCGACCCCGGCCTCCTTCGAGCCCTCGATCGACTACGTGGTGACCAAGATCCCGCGCTTCACGTTCGAGAAGTTTCCCGCCGCCAACGACCGCCTGACGACGCAGATGAAGTCGGTCGGGGAGGTGATGGCCATCGGGCGCACGTTCCAGGAGTCACTGCAGAAGGCGCTGCGGGGGCTGGAGACCGGTCTCGACGGGCTCGACGCCCCTGCTCACGCTGCCGCTGAGTGAAGGGGACGCCGACCGGCTCGCCTACGAGCTGCGCTCCCCGGGCGCGAACCGTCTGCTGTACGTCGCGGATGCCTTCCGCGCCGGCTGGACGCGCGAGCGCATCCACGAGTACACCAATATCGATCCCTGGTTCCTCGCGCAGATCGAGGACCTGATCGCCCAGGAGGCCAAGGTGCGCGCCGAGGCCCTCGGGGCACTCGGGGCGGAGCGGCTGCGTGCGCTCAAGCGCAAGGGGTTCTCCGACGCGCGCCTGGCGAAGCTGGTCGACATGCCCGAGAAGGCCATCCGCGACAAGCGCCATGAGCTGAAGGTGACGCCGGTCTACAAGCGCGTGGACACCTGCGCGGCCGAGTTCGCCACCTCCACCGCGTACCTGTATTCCACTTACGAGGAGGAGTGCGAGGCGCAGCCGAGCAGCCGCCGCAAGATCATGATCCTCGGCGGCGGCCCGAACCGCATCGGCCAGGGGATCGAGTTCGACTACTGCTGCGTGCACGCCGCGCTGCAGCTGCGCGAGGACGGCTTCGAGACCATCATGGTCAACTGCAACCCCGAGACCGTTTCCACCGACTACGACACCTCCGACCGGCTGTACTTCGAGCCGCTGACGCTCGAGGACGTGCTCGAGGTCCTCGCGGTCGAGAAGCCCGAAGGCGTGATCGTGCAGTTCGGCGGGCAGACCCCGCTGAAGCTGTCGCGCGCGCTCGAGGCCGCCGGGGCGCCGATCATCGGCACCTCGCCCGACTCGATCGACGTCGCCGAGGACCGCGAGCGCTTCCAGGCGCTGGTGCGCAAGCTGGGACTGAAGCAGCCGGCCAACGCCACCGCGCGCAACGAGGAGCAGGGCGTGCAGCTGGCGCGCGAGGTCGGCTTCCCGCTCGTGGTGCGCCCCTCCTACGTGCTCGGCGGCCGCGCCATGGAGGTGGTGTTCACGGAAGAGGACCTGCGCCTCTATATGACCCACGCCGTGCAGGTCTCCAACGACAGCCCGGTGCTGCTCGACCGCTTCCTCGACGTCGCCATCGAGGTGGACGTGGACGCGGTGTGCGACGGGGAGGACGTGCTGATCGGCGGCATCATGGAGCACATCGAGCAGGCCGGCGTGCACTCGGGCGACTCCTCCTGCTCGCTGCCGCCGAACAGCCTCAGCCGCGAGACGCAGCGTGAGCTGCGCGAGCAGACGCGCAAGCTCGCCCACGCCCTGAACGTCGTCGGCCTCATGAACATCCAGTTCGCGATCCAGGCCGGAGTCATCTACGTGCTGGAGGTGAATCCGCGCGCCTCGCGCACCGTGCCGTTCGTCTCCAAGGCCACCGGGCTGCCGCTCGCCAAGATCGCCGCGCGCGTCATGAGCGGACGCAAGCTCAAGCAGCTCGTCGGCGCCGTGGAGCGCGTGCCGGGCTACTTCTCGGTCAAGGAGGCCGTGTTCCCGTTCGTGAAATTCCCCGAGGCCGACCCGATCCTCGGCCCGGAGATGAAGTCCACCGGCGAGGTCATGGGGACCGGGCGCACCTTCGGTGAGGCCTATGCGAAGGCCCAGGCGGCCTCCGGGGTCACGCTGCCGCGTCAGGGTGTCGCCTTCATCAGCGTGCGCGATCGCGACAAGGGTCCGGCGGTGCTGCTGGCGCGCAAGCTCCTCGAGCGCGGCTTCGAACTGGTGGCCACCGCCGGTACGGCGACTGCGCTCAGCCAGGCGGGGCTCGCCTGCCGCCGCGTGAACAAGGTGCGCGAGGGCCGGCCGCACATCGTCGACATGATCAAGAACGACGAGATCGACCTGGTGGTCAACACCACCGAGGGCAAGCAGGCGATCCGCGAGTCCAACTCCATCCGGCGCGAGGCCGTGCACCGCCGGGTGACGTACTACACCACCATCGCCGCGGGACTGGCCACCTGCGAGGCGCTCGACCACATCGACGAGGTCGAGGTCAACCGCCTGCAGGACCTGCACCGCGAGGCGGCCATCCTGTGAAGCGCACCCCCATGACGGTGCGCGGCGCCGAGGCGTTGCGCGCGGAGCTGAAGAAGCTCAAGTCCCACGACCGCCCGAGCGTCATCAAGGCGATCGCCGAGGCGCGCGGCCATGGCGACCTGTCGGAGAACGCCGAGTACCACGCGGCGCGCGAGCAGCAGGGCTTCATCGAGGGCCGCATCGCCGAGATCGAGAACAAGCTCGCCAATGCGGAGGTCATTGAGCCGCACAAGCTCCCCAACACCGGGCGCGTGATCTTCGGCGCCGTGGTCGAACTTGAGGACCAGGACAGCGGCGAGCGGGTCGTCTACCAGGTCGTGGGCGAGGACGAGGCCGACATCCGCGCCGGGCGCATCTCCATCACCTCGCCGATCGCGCGCGCGCTGGTGGGGAAGCTGCAGGGCGAGGTGGTGGACGTGGTGGCCCCGGGCCGCACGCGCTCGTTCGAGATCCTGATCGTGCGCTTCGAGTGAAGCGGCTCAGGTGTCCGGTATGAGGATCTTCGGCATCTCGGTGCGCGGCCGGTAAAGGACCGCGACATTGCCGATGCGCTGCACGAGGGCGCTGCCGCTGCGCTGCGCCAGGCCGCTCATCAGTGCATCGCGCGCGGCGCGGTCCCCGCCGGGGGCCTTCACCTTGATGAGCTCGTGATCGTTGAGCGCGCGCGCCGTTTCGCGCACGACCGCCTCGGTGAGACCGGCATTGCCCAGGCGCACGATCGGGTGCAGGGCGTGGGCGAGCCCGCGCAGGTGTCTCTTCTGGCGCTCGCTGAGTTCCGGGGCGGGGGCCGTGGCGGGCCGCTGATCGGGTTTGCTCATGCACGCCATTGTATGAGCGCGGAACTTGTGCCGCACCGGCGCCGACTAACCTCGGCGTGCGTGGAAGGCCGTCGCGCCTGATCATGACCGAGCCGCGGCGGAGTTGCCCTCCCGGGCCGGATGGGACGGGCGGGCGGTGGGCGCTGGGGCTTGCCCGAAGGGAACCGCGAGCGGCGGTCAGCCCGGGGGGCCGGGGCGCTGGCGGAACCCCGTACGGGGAGATAGACCCGGGTACCTTGAAGGTGGGCGGCCATGCCCTGATCAAGGTCTGTGCGGGATGGCGGGCGCCGCGGAATCTGTCGGTCGGGCAGGGTCCGATTCGGCACGGTTAAGCTCGTGAAACGCGGGGCTTCCCGCTTGCGCCGCCCGGAGATGTATTTACTGGCCATGCAGTTTCGCTTGGTGTAGGTTCTTTGGGTCCCTCCGGAAGCCGCGCGCCAAAAAGGACGGAAGCCTTTGAATGATTTGACAAAGAACATCCTGCTGTGGGTCGTCATCGTGTTCGTCCTGCTGCTGGTGTTCAGCCGCTATATGCCTGCCGTCGGGCAGCCGCAGGAGATCCCCTACTCGCAGTTCCTGGATGACGTGAAGGCCGAGCGGGTCGAGTCCGTGGTCATGCAGTCGGAGATGATCTTCGGGACCAACAAGGATCATTCGACCTTCAAGACGCGCAATCCCGAGACCGACTACACCGCGCTGATCGGCAGCCTCTCCAAGGCACACGTGAAGATCGAGGCGCGCGAGCCGAAGCAGCCGAACTTCATCGGGCAGTTGCTGATGAACATGGCGCCCGCATTGCTGCTGATCGTCGTCTTCCTCTACATGCTGCGGCAGATGCAGGGCGCCTCCGGCGGCCGCGGCGCCATGTCCTTCGGCAAGAGCCGTGCGCGGCTGCTCGGCGAGGACCAGGTCAACGTCACCTTCGCCGACGTGGCCGGTGTCGATGAGGCCAAGCAGGAAGTGGCCGAGATCGTCGACTTCCTCAAGGATCCGGGCAAGTTCCAGAAGCTCGGCGGCAAGATCCCCAAGGGCGTCCTCATGGTGGGCTCCCCCGGCACCGGCAAGACGCTGCTGGCGCGGGCGATCGCCGGCGAAGCCAAGGTGCCGTTCTTCACCATCTCCGGTTCCGACTTCGTCGAGATGTTCGTCGGCGTGGGCGCCTCGCGCGTGCGCGACATGTTCGAGCAGGCGAAGAAGCATGCGCCCTGCATCATCTTCATCGACGAGATCGACGCCGTGGGCCGGCACCGCGGCGCGGGCCTGGGCGGCGGGCACGATGAGCGTGAGCAGACGCTGAACCAGCTGCTGGTGGAGATGGATGGTTTTGAGGGCAACGAGGGCATCATCGTCATCGCCGCCACCAACCGCCCCGACGTACTCGACCCGGCGCTGCTGCGCCCCGGACGCTTTGACCGTCAGGTGGTCGTGCCGCTGCCGGACGTGCGCGGTCGCGAGCAGATCCTGCGCGTGCACATGCGGCGCGTGCCGCTCGGCGATGACGTGAAGCCGGGGCTGATCGCCCGCGGCACCCCGGGATTCTCCGGCGCCGACCTGGCCAACCTCGTCAACGAGGCGGCGCTGTTCGCGGCGCGCGCCAACAAGCGCATCGTCAGCATGGAGGAGTTCGAGCGCGCCAAGGACAAGATCTACATGGGCGCCGAGCGGCGCTCCATGGTGATGTCGGACCAGGAGAAGAAGATGACCGCCTACCACGAGGCGGGACACGCGATTGTCGGCTTCATCGTGCCCGAGCACGACCCGGTCTATAAGGTCACCATCATCCCGCGCGGCCGTGCGCTCGGGCTCACCTGGTACCTGCCCGAGGGCGATCGCTACAGCACCAGTCGCCGCGAGCTCGAGAGCCGGATCACCTCGCTGTTCGGCGGCCGCGTCGCCGAGGAGCTGATCTTCGGCGTCGACGGTGTCACCACCGGGGCGGCCAATGACATCGAGCGCGCCACGGAACTCGCGCGCAACATGGTCACCAAGTGGGGCCTGTCGGACAAGCTCGGTCCGCTCACGTATTCAGAGGAGACCGGCGAGGTGTTCCTCGGCCGCACCGTGACCCAGCACAAGCAGGTCTCCGACGGCACCGCCCACGCCATCGACGAGGAGGTGCGGCGCGTTATCGAGGGCAACTACACCCGCGCCAAGACCATCCTCGAGAGCAACCTCGACAAGCTGCACACCATGGCCGAGGCGCTCATCAAGTACGAGACCATCGACGAGGACCAGCTGAAGGACATCATGGCGGGCAAGGCTCCGAAGCCGCCGGCCGGCTGGGACGAGACCCTCTCGAACAAGCCGCCGAAGGCGCCCCCGGCCGAAGGCCCCGCGGCCGGCGGCCCGCCGATCCCGGCCGGCCAGCACTGACCGCCTGCGCGCGGCCGGCATGCCGGCACCCTCGCTGCAGCTGCGCTGCGCCGCACGCATACTTGACCTGACCTCCCCGCAGGTCATGGGCGTGCTCAACGTCACGCCCGACTCCTTTTCCGACGGCGGCCGCTACCGCGGGCTCGAGGCGGCCGTCGAGCACGGGCTGCGCATGGTGAGCGAGGGCGCGGCCCTCATCGATGTCGGCGGGGAGTCCACCCGTCCCGGCGCTGAGCCGGTGAGCGTGACCGAGGAACTCGAGCGCGTCGTGCCGGTGATCCGCGCCCTGAGCAGCGCGGCGGTGGTGCTGTCGGTGGACACCAGCAAGCCCGAGGTCATGGCCGCGGCGGCGGCCGCCGGCGCCGGCCTCATCAACGACGTGCGCGCGCTGCGCGCGCCCGGAGCGCTGGCGGCGGCGCGGGAGAGCGGCTGCGCGGTGTGCCTGATGCACATGCAGGGCGAGCCGCGCACGATGCAGGAGGCTCCCGTCTATGCGGACG
The DNA here is from genome assembly GCA_963727305.1 of uncultured Pseudomonadota bacterium. Classification (GTDB taxonomy): domain Bacteria; phylum Pseudomonadota; class Gammaproteobacteria; order Steroidobacterales; family Steroidobacteraceae; genus 13-2-20CM-66-19. The sequence goes on along the minus strand of CAVSFM010000016.1, from coordinate 217,894 downwards.
TGGTGGCCGAAGTACGCGCCTTTCTCGGGGCGCGCGTGGCGGCCTGCCGCGCGGCCGGCTTTGCCACCGAGCAGATCGTCATCGACCCGGGGTTCGGCTTCGGCAAGACGCACACGCACAACCTGACGCTGCTCAGGCACCTGCGCGAGCTGACACACGCGGGCGTGCCGCTCCTGGCCGGCTTGTCGCGCAAGTCGCTGGTCGGCAAACTCACCGGGCGCGCCGCCGGGGAGCGGACCTACGGCAGCGTGGCACTCGCGGTGATTGCCGCGATGAACGGCGCGCGCATCATCCGTGCGCACGATGTGGCTGCGACCGTGGACGCCCTGAAGGTGGTCGCGGCGCTCGAGGGGGGAGGGTGAGAACTTGACGCGTCGATACTTCGGCACGGATGGCGTGCGCGGCCGGGTGGGGGAGCACCCCATGACGGTGAACTTCGCGCTGCAGCTGGCGAGCGCCGCCGCACGCGTGCTTGCGCCGCAGGGCGGCACGGTGCTCATCGGTAAGGACACGCGCCTCTCGGGCTACATGTTCGAGGCGGCGCTCGAGGCCGGCTTCGTCGCCGCCGGCGTCAACGTGATGCTGATCGGGCCGCTGCCCACGCCGGCGATCGCCTACATGACACGGCGCTTCAACTGTGACTTCGGCGTCGTGATCAGCGCCTCGCACAACCTCTACGACGACAACGGCATCAAGTTCTTCGACGGCTCCGGCGGCAAGCTCTCGGATGAGCTCGAGGAGCGCATCGAGGCGGAGCTCGAGACCCCGCCCCTGACCCGCACCTCGCGCAATCTGGGCCGCGCCACGCGCGCCGACCGCTCGCGCGCGCTCTACCAGGAGTTCTGCGCGGCAACCCTGCCACCGGGCGTGGACCTGTCGGGACTCAAGATCGTGGTCGATTGCGCCAACGGTGCCGCCTACAAGGTGGGCCCGCGCATCCTCGCCGACCTGGGCGCCGAGATCGTGCCCATCGGCTGTTCGCCGAACGGCCGCAACATCAACGACGGCTGCGGCGCCATGGCGCCCGATCTGCTGCAGCTCACCGTGCCAGGCGTGCGGGCCAACGTCGGGCTCGCGCTCGACGGTGACGGCGACCGGCTGATCATGGTCGATCACCTCGGGCGCATCGTCGACGGCGACCAGCTGTTGTACGTGATCGCCACCGCGTTCAAGGAGGCCGGAACGCTGCGCGGACCGGTGGTCGGCACCGTCATGAGCAACCTCGGCCTGGAGCTGGCATTGCGCGCGGCGGGCATCGACTTTCGCCGTGCCGCGGTCGGCGATCGCTACGTGCTCGCGATGCTGCGGGAGACGCAGGGGGTTCTCGGCGGGGAGACTTCCGGCCATATCCTTTGTCTGGACAAGACCACCACCGGCGATGGCCTGGTGAGCGCCCTGCAGGTACTCGCCGTGATGAAGAGCAGCGGGCGCGAGCTCGCCGAGCTCGCTTCCCCGGTGCGCAAGTTCCCGCAGGTGTTGCTCAACCTGAAGGTGGCTGAGCGCTTTGATCCGACCAAGGTTCCGGCCGTGCGCGAGGCGGTGGCGCGCATCGAGGCGCGTCTCGGGGCCGAAGGGCGCGTGGTGCTGCGGGCCTCGGGAACCGAGCTGCTCATCCGCGTCATGGTCGAGGGGCGCGAGGAGGGGCTGACCCGTGCCGCCGCCGCCGAGCTGGCCGAGGTGGTGAAGAACAGCGCCCCGGCCGGGGTGCCGCAGCGGTAATAGCGCTAAAATCAAAGAGTTAAATGGCCTCTCGGGCCGGCCGGTGCGAGCATTGCGTGGCCCCGGCTGCATCGCTATCATCGCGCGCCCTTAGTCACCCCAGCTGCACCACTGCGGTGCGCGCGAGGCCGCTTGATGCGCCACCCGATTGTTGCCGGAAACTGGAAGATGCACGGCACGCGCAGTGAGAACGCGCGGCTGATCGAGGAGCTGCTGGTCGCCTGCCCGGCGCGCCCGAAGGCCGCCTGCGTGATCTGCCCGCCGTTCGTGTACCTGCAGGAGGTGGCGCGGCTGTTGCGCGACTCCGCTTTCAGCCTCGGGGGGCAGGACGTGTGCGCGGATGCGCAGGGCGCCTTCACCGGCGAGGTGTCGGCCGCGATGCTCAAGGATGTTGGCTGCGAGTACGTCATCGTCGGGCACTCGGAGCGACGGCTGCTGTACCGCGAGAGCGACCAGCTCATCGCGCGCAAATTCGGCGCCGCGCTGGCGAAGGGTCTGATTCCGATTCTGTGCGTGGGTGAGCAGCTCGCTGACCGCGAGGCGGGGCGCACCGGGGAAGTCGTCGCGCGCCAGCTCGATGTCGTGCTCGAGCTTTCCGGCGCCACCGCGCTCGAGCAGGCGGTCGTGGCGTACGAGCCGGTGTGGGCGATCGGCACCGGGCGCACCGCGACCCCCGAGCAGGCGCAGGAGGTGCACGCCTTCATCCGCGCCCGGATCGGGGCCCGCGATGCTAGAATCGCGGCCGCCACGCGCATTCTATATGGCGGCAGCGTGAAAGCCGGTAATGCGGCCGAGATGTTCGCGATGCCGGACGTCGACGGCGGGTTGATTGGTGGCGCTTCGCTGAAGGCTGATGAATTTCTGGCGATCCTGGCCGCTGCCGGCTCGGGTTGAGTGGGTGTTCCAATGTGGTTGACGCGAGTTTTGACGGCAGTGCAGCTGGTATCGGCGGCCTCGATCGTTTTCCTGGTGCTGCTGCAGCGGGGCAAGGGCGCGGATGCCGGTGCCGGGTTCGGCGCAGGTGCATCCGGGACAGTGTTTGGTGCGCGGGGTGCCACGACGGCGCTGTCGCGCGCGACGGCGATTTTCGCCGCGATCTTCATGCTGAACAGCCTGTTCCTGGCCTACCTGGCGACGCGCCCGAGCGCCGAGGCGCAGCGCACGCTGCTGGATGAAGCCGCGCAGAAGCCCGCCTCGCTCCCGGGCACCGGGAGCAACGTGCCGCCCGCGCCTGCCGCGCCCACGAGTACGCCGGTGCCAGTGCCGCAAGCGCCCGCGCCCGCGCCGGCGCCGACACCCGCGCCGAAATAATTGCCTCGCTGCACGCACGGATTCGCGACATCGCCGACGTGGTGGAATTGGTAGACACACTAGCTTGAGGGGCTAGCGCCGCAAGGTGTGGGAGTTCGAATCTCCCCGTCGGCACCACAATTGAACCCGCAGCGGCCCCTGCGTCGTTCCGGGCATCCGTTCGCGGTCGCACCGGGACACCAAAGCGCAGTTTGCGCTGCTACAATGCTGCCCCTCTTACGGGGGCAGGTCGCGGTTCGATCTGCCTTTTTTACGGGCGCAGGCGATGCTGTCGAACTATCTGCCGATCTTCATCTTCCTGATCGTGGCCGCAGCCCTGGCCGCGGTGCTCCTCATCCTCGGCACTGGCATCGGACGCTACTTTTCGCGCTTCCACGACGATCCGGCCAAGCGCTCCCCGTACGAATGTGGCTTCGAGGCTTTCGAGGACACGCGCAGCAAGTTCGACGTGCGCTACTACCTCGTGGCGATTCTCTTTATCGTCTTTGACCTGGAGATTGCCTTCCTGTTTCCGTGGGCCGTGGCGCTCGGCAAGATCGGACTGTTCGGTCTGTCAACCATGGGTATCTTCCTCGGCATTCTCGTGGTGGGTTTCGTCTACGAGTGGAAGAAGGGGGCGCTGGAGTGGGATTAGCTGGCCCTGACACGGTCCCCGAGAACCCGGAGGCGTTCGCCCAGCGCGGCTTCATGACCACGCAGGTGGATAACCTCGTCAACTGGGCCCGGACCGGGTCGCTGTGGCCGATGACCTTTGGGCTGGCCTGCTGCGCGGTGGAGATGATGCACGCGGGCGCCTCGCGTTATGACCTCGATCGCTTTGGGGTCGTGTTTCGCGCCAGCCCGCGCCAGTCAGACGTGATGATTGTCGCCGGCACGCTGGTCAACAAGATGGCGCCGGCACTGCGCAAGGTGTACGACCAGATGGCCGAGCCGCGCTGGGTCATCTCCATGGGATCGTGCGCCAACGGCGGCGGTTACTATCACTATTCTTATGCGGTGGTGCGCGGCTGCGACCGCATCGTCCCCGTCGATGTATATGTGCCGGGCTGCCCGCCGACCGCGGAGGCCCTGGTTTACGGCATCGTGCAGCTGCAGAAGAAGATTGCTCGCACGAGCGCGATCGCCGGTTAAGCGCGAAGGAGTGAGTTCGAGGTGAGCGAGCGTATCGAAGCTCTCGCCCAGAAGATTGACGCGCAGCTGTCAGGGCAGGTGCGCCGCGTGGCATCGCTCGCGCACGAGTTGGCCTACGAGACCGACGCGGCCGCGCTGCTGCAGGTGTGCCACACGCTGCGCGATGCACCGGAGCTGAAGTTCGAGATGCTCATGGACCTCGCCGGCGTCGATTACCTGCATTACGGCCGCGACGACTGGCAGACCGACAGCGCCACCCGTTCCGGCTTCAGCCGCGCGCGCGTGGCGCGCAGCGGGCAGCCCGCGGCTGCGGCGGCGGATCGCTTCGCCGTGGTCTACAACCTGCTCTCCATTACCCACAACCAGCGTGTGCGCCTGAGCGTGCGCATCGCGGACACCGAGGAGCCGGTGGTCGATTCGGTCATCGGGGTGTGGGCCGCGGCCAACTGGTTTGAGCGCGAAGCGTTCGACCTGTTCGGGATCTTGTTTCGCGGCCACCCGGACCTGCGCCGCATCCTGACCGACTACGGCTTCATCGGCCACCCGTTTCGCAAGGACTTTCCGCTGATCGGTAACGTCGAGGTGATCTACGATGCTGCCAAGCGCCGCGTCGTGTACCAGCCGGTGAGCATCACGCCACGCGTGCTGGTGCCGAAGGTGATCCGCCACGATCACCGCTACGAGCCCGCGCTCAAGGATCCGGAGGGCCCGCGCTGATGGCTGCCGCCCCGCCCACGGAGATCCGCAACTACACCATGAACTTCGGGCCGCAGCACCCGGCCGCGCACGGCGTGCTGCGCCTGGTGCTGGAACTCGACGGCGAGGTCATCCAGAAGGCCGACCCGCACATCGGGCTGCTGCACCGCGCCACCGAGAAGCTGGCCGAGTCCAAGCCCTTCAATCAGTCGATCGGTTACATGGACCGGCTCGACTATGTCTCGATGATGTGCAACGAGCACGCCTATGTGCTCGCGATCGAGCGCCTGCTCGGCATCACGCCTCCCGAGCGCGCGCAGTACGTGCGCGTCATGTTCGACGAGATCACGCGCATCCTGAATCACCTGATGTGGCTCGGCGCCCACGGCCTGGACATCGGGGCCATGACGGTGTTCCTGCTGTGCTTCAAGCAGCGTGAGGAGCTGATGGACGTGTACGAGGCGGTCTCGGGCACGCGCATGCACGCGACCTACTACCGCCCGGGCGGCGTCTACCGGGATCTGCCGGACTCAATGCCGAGGTACCAGGCCTCCAAGTGGCGCTCGCAGAAGGACGCCGCGCGCATGAACGCCGCGCGTTCCGGCACGATGCTCGACTTCATCCAGGCCTTCACCGAGTCCTTCCCCGCCGCCATCGACGACTACGAGACCCTGCTGACCGACAACCGCATCTGGAAGCAGCGCACCGTCAATATCGGAGTCGTCAGTCCGGAGCGGGCACTGCAGCTGGGATTCTCCGGCCCCATGCTGCGCGGCTCCGGCATCGCCTGGGACCTGCGCAAGAAGCAGCCGTACGAGGTCTATGACCGCGTGGACTTCGACGTGCCGGTGGGCCTGAACGGCGACTGCTACGACCGTTATCTGGTGCGCGTGGAAGAGATGCGACAGTCGAACCGCATCGTGCGCCAGTGCGTGGACTGGCTGAAGGCTCATCCGGGCCCGGTGATGGTCGATGACCGCAAGGTGCGCGCGCCCTCGCGCGAGGACATGAAAGAGGACATGGAAGCGCTCATCCATCACTTCAAGTTCTTCACCGAGGGCTACGAGGTGCCGGCGGGGGAGACCTATGCGGCGATCGAGGCGCCCAAGGGCGAGTTCGGTATCTACCTGGTATCCGATGGCGCCAACAAGCCGTACCGGCTCAAGTGCCGCGCTCCAGGCTTTGCGCACCTGGCGGCGCTGGAAGAGATGACCCGCGGGCACATGCTCGCCGACGTGGTCGCCGTCATCGGCTCGCAGGATATCGTGTTCGGGGAAATCGACCGTTGAGCACTGAGAGCACCAGCGCCACCGGCGCCCACAGCAAGATCGCGCTGCTGTCCGAGCACACGCGCGCGGAAATCGACCACTGGGTGGCCAAGTTCCCGCCCGGGCGCCAGCGCTCGGCCTGCATCGCGGCGCTGCGCGCCGCGCAGGAGCAGAACCAGGGCTTCCTCACCGCCGAGCTCATGGACGCGGTGGCCGAGTACCTCAAGCTGCCGCCGATCCAGGTATACGAGGTGGCGAGCTTCTATTCGATGTTCGAAACGCACCCGTGCGGGCGCCATCACGTCAGCATCTGCACCAACATCTCGTGCCTGCTCAATGGCGGCGAGGAGCTGGTGGCGCATGCGGAGAAGAAACTCGGCATCAAGCTCAACCAGAGCACCGCCGACGGGCGCATCTTCCTCAAGCAGGAGGAGGAATGCCTCGCGGCCTGCACCGGGGCACCGATGATGATGGTCGATCACGTTTTTCACGAGAACCTGACACCCGAGAAGCTTGACGAGATCCTGGACGCGCTCAAATGAGCGACTACACCGACAAGATGAACCTCACCGTGTTCGAGCCGCTGCGGCTCGAGCGCTCCTGGACCCTGGAGACCTACCGCTCGATCGGGGGCTACCAGGTCTGGGAGCAGATCCTTGCGGACAAGCCGCCGCGCGAGGTGATCATTGACAAGGTCAAGGCCTCGGGCCTGCGCGGCCGCGGCGGTGCCGGCTTCCCCACCGGCACCAAGTGGAGCTTCATGCCGCGCAACTCGCCGGCGCAGAAGTACCTGGTGTGCAACTCCGATGAAAGCGAGCCCGGAACCTGTCACGACCGCGACATCCTGCGCTACAACCCGCACGCGGTAATCGAGGGCCTGGCGATCGCCGGCTACGCCACCAATACCACCGTGGCCTACAACTACATCCGCGGCGAGTTCCTCGGCGAGCCCGTGCCGCGCTTCGAGGCGGCGCTGCAGGAGGCTTACGCCGCCGGTCTTCTGGGGAAGAACGTGCGCGGCAGCGGGGTCGACTTCGACCTGCACACCTTCGTCGGCGCCGGCGCCTATATCTGCGGGGAGGAGACGGCGCTGCTGGAGTCGCTCGAGGGCAAGCCGGGCAAGCCGCGCTTCAAGCCGCCTTTCCCGGCGAACTTCGGCGTGTATGGTGCGCCCACCACGATCAACAACACGCTCAGCTTCGCCACCGTGCCGACCATCCTGCGCAAGGGACCGGAGTGGTTTGCAAGCCTCGGTCCGGCGAACTCCGGCGGCACGATGATCTATTCGGTCTCCGGGCACGTGGAGCGGCCGCGCAACATCGAGCTGCCGCTGGGCATCCCGTTCGCAGACCTGCTCGCACTGTGCGGCGGCGTGCGTGGCGGCCGCAAGTTGAAGGCCGTGATTCCCGGGGGCGTCTCGGTGCCGGTGGTCCCGGGGGAGATCATGTTGAAGACCAACATGGACTACGACGCGGTGAAGGCCGCCGGCTCCGCCCTCGGCACCGGCGCCGCCATCGTCATGGACGAGAGCACCTGCATGGTGCGGGTGCTCGAGCGCATCTCACGCTTCTACTACTCGGAGTCCTGCGGGCAGTGCACCCCCTGCCGCGAGGGCACCGGCTGGATGAACCGGCTGCTGAAGCGGGTGCTGGCCGGCCAGTCGCGGCGCGAGGAACTCGGGCTGCTCGTCGATGTGGCCAATCGCATCGAGGGGCACACCATCTGCGCCTTCGGCGACGCCGCGGCCTGGCCGGTGCAGAGCTTCCTTAAGCACTACCGGCACGAGTTCGAGTACATGATCGATCACGGCGGCCGCAGCATGGCGAACGATTCACGCGGAGCACGGGCGGCCTGAAGGCGCGCCCAGGAAACGGAAACAGCTTGCATGGCGGATGACCTGGTCAACATCGAGATCGACGGTATCGCGGTCAAGGCGAAGAAGGGCGAGATGCTCATCCGCGCCACGGACGCGAGCGGCGCCTACGTGCCGCGCTTCTGCTACCACGAGAAGCTCGCCGTGGCGGCCAACTGCCGCATGTGCCTGGTCGAGATCGAGAAGGCCCCCAAGCCCATGCCCGCCTGCGCGACACCGGTGGTGGAGGGCATGAAGGTCTTCACCAAGTCCCCGCGTGCGATCGGCGCGCAGCGCGCCACCATGGAATTCCTGCTGATCAATCACCCGCTCGACTGCCCGATCTGCGACCAGGGCGGAGAGTGCGAGCTGCAGGACCTGGCGGTCGGCTTCGGGCGCGATGTGTCACGCTACAACCAGGGCAAGCGTGCGGTCCAGGACGAGAATTTAGGTCCCCTCATCGCGACCGACATGACGCGCTGCATCCAGTGCACGCGCTGCGTGCGCTTCACCGAGGAAATTGCCGGGATGCAGGAGCTCGGCATGATCGGCCGCGGCGAGCAGATGGCCGTGCGCACCTACATCGAGAGCACGGTGAATCACGAGCTGTCAGGCAACGTGATCGACCTGTGCCCGGTGGGGGCCCTGGTCTCCAAGCCCTACCGCTTCAGCGCCCGCGCCTGGGAGATGAGCTCGGTGCCGCTCATTTCCCCGCACGATGCGGTCGGCACCAACCTGTTCGCCCACGTGCTGCGCGGACAGCTCAAGCGCGTAGTGCCGCGCGAGAACGAGGCGATCAACGAGATCTGGATCGCCGACCGCGACCGCTTCAGCTACGAGGGCATCTACAGCGAAGACCGCCTGCAGCGCCCGATGGTGCGGCGCGGCGCGCAGTGGGTCGAGAGTGACTGGGAGAGTGCGCTCGCTCAGGTCGCCACCGGGCTGCGCGCGCGTGCGCCGCAGCTCGGGGTGCTGGCCAGTCCGGCCGCGACGCTCGAGGAGCTGTACCTGGCGCAGCGTCTGGCGCGCGCCTTGAAGAGCAATAACGTGGATCACCGGCTGCGACAGCGCGATTTTCGCGACAGCGCCGCCGACCCGCTCGTCCCGGGGCTCGGCATGCCCGTGGCCCAGATCGATTCTCTCGATGCGCTCTTCATCATCGGTTCGAACCTGCGTCGCGAGGCGCCGCTGCTCGCGCACCGCGTGCGCAAGGCCGCCCGGCGCGGTGCGCAGGTCAATTTCCTGAATCCTGCGCGCTTTCCCTACCTGTTTCCCGTGCAGAACTACCGCGTCGCGGCGCCGGCGGACTTCGTGGGCGAGCTTGCGGGATTGCTCGGCGCGGTCGCGCAGCTCACCGGCAAGAGCGTGCCCGCGCACCTCGGTGAGATCGTCGGCCGCACGCCCGTGAGCGAGGCGCAGCGCACGCTCGCGGCGAGCCTGCTCGCCGGCGAGAAGCGCGCGGTGTGGCTCGGGGCGCTCGTGGCGCGCCATGCCCGCTTCGTGGACCTGCGCGCGCTGGCGGCGGCCCTGGCCGCCCTCAGCGGCGCAAGCCTCGGGCGCATTGCCGAAGGCGGCAACGGGGTCGGGGCCTACCTGGCCGGCGTGCTGCCGCACCGCGAGGCGGGCGCGCGAGCCGTGGCCGCCCCGGGGCTGAATGCGCGTCAGATGCTGCGGGAGCCGCTGCCGGCCTACCTGCTGGTGGGCGGCATCGAGCCGACCATCGATGCGCTTGAGCCTGAGGCGCTGCGCACCCTGGCGCGCAGCGAATTCGTCGTTGCGCTGACGCCCTTTGCCAGCGAGGAGATGAAGGCGGTCGCTCACGTCATGTTGCCGATGGGCACCTTCGCGGAGACCTCCGGCACTTACGTCAATTGCGAGGGCAAATGGCAGAGCCAGACCGGAGCGGTGGCCCCGGTCGGCGAAGCGCGCCCTGGCTGGAAGGTGCTGCGCGTGCTCGGCAACCTCATGGACCTCGAGGGCTTCGACTACCAGACCTCCGAGGCGGTGCTGCAGGAGGTGCGTGAACGCTGCGCCGACGTGCACCCGGCCGGCTACCAGGGCACGCATCGGGTGACGGATGCGGCGGCCGGCACCGATGGGGCCGGTCTCATCGACGTGCCCATGTATCAGGCCGACGCGCTCGTGCGGCGCGCCCCCTCGCTGCAGCGCACCCGCGAAGGGCGCATGCCCGTTGTGACGTACTAACCGACCGAGCCGCAGCAGTGCCGCAGACGCTACACACTTTATGGACCTCGCTGCCGACGCTCTGGGCGTCGCTCCCGGACTACGTGCGCAGCACCGTCTGGATCGTGATCGTCACCGTCGTGCTGATTCTGTGCGTTGCGTTCCTGACCCTGTGGGAGCGCAAGGTGATCGGCTGGATGCAGTTGCGGCGCGGGCCGAACCGGGTGCGCATCTTCGGCCTCCTGCCGGGCCTCGGGCAGCCGTTTGCGGATGTCATCAAGCTCCTGATCAAGGAGGTGGTGATCCCCATAAAGGCCAACAAGATCCTCTTTCGACTCGCGCCGATGATCGCGCTCATCCCGGCGTTTGCCGCCTGGGCGGTGATCCCGCTGTCGCCGGAGCTCGTGATCTCCAAGGCCGATGCCGGACTTCTCTATCTGCTGTCGCTCACCTCGATGGGCGTGTACGGTGTCATCATCGCGGGCTGGGCGACGAACTCGAAGTACGCGTTCCTTGGTGCGATGCGTTCTGCCGCCCAGATGGTCGCGTATGAAATCGCGATGGGCTTTGCGCTGGTGGGCGTGCTCATGGCCACCGGCAGCATGAATCTTGGCACCATCGTGCAGACCCAGGCAGGCGGCTTCCTCGCCTGGAACTGGTTCTGGCTGTTTCCGCTCTTCATGGTCTATTTCATCTCCGGCATCGCCGAGACCAATCGGGCGCCATTTGACGTCGCCGAGGGCGAGTCCGAGATCGTGGCCGGGTTTCACGTCGAGTACTCGGGCATCGCGTTTGCGCTGTTCTTCCTGGCCGAATACGCCAACATGATCCTGATCTCGGCCCTCACCGCGGTGTTCTTCTTCGGCGGCTGGCAGGGTCCGCTGCAGGGCTATCCGGGGCTGGGCGACACCTTCCTCGGACACCCGAGCTTCCTGTGGCTGTTCATGAAGGTATTCGCGCTGGTGTTCCTGTTCCTCTGGTTCCGCGCCACCTTCCCGCGCTACCGCTTCGACCAGATCATGCGCCTGGGGTGGAAGGCGTTGATTCCCGTGACGCTCGTGTGGATCGGCGTGGAAATGCTGCTCTCGGTGTACCACATCGGACCCTGGTCGCGGCCCTGGTTCCACTGATCGGACATACGCATGGCGCTCAATCCCTTCAAGACGTTTCTGCTGCCCGAGCTGCTCAAGGGCATGACGGTGACGGCGCGCACGTTCTTCGAGAGCAAGTTCACCATCAACTACCCGGAAGAAAAGACGCCGCAGTCGCCGCGCTTTCGTGGGCTGCACGCGCTGCGCCGGTACCCGAATGGCCAGGAGCGCTGCATCGCCTGCAAGCTGTGCGAAGCGGTGTGCCCGGCGGTGTGCATCACGATCGACTCGGACGTGGGGCCCGACGGCACCCGGCGTACTACGCGCTACGATATCGACCTCTTCAAATGCATCTACTGCGGCTTCTGCGAGGAAGCATGCCCGGTGGACGCCATCGTGCTCACGCGCATCCACGAGTACCACATGGAGCGGCGCGGCGAGAACATCATGAGCAAGGACAAGCTGCTGGCGGTCGGTGAGCGCTACGAGGCGATGATCGCCACGGACAAGGCCGCCGATGCCCCTTACCGCTAAAAGCCCATCATGCTGATATCCGCGCTGTTCTACGTCTTCAGCACCATCCTCGTCCTCTCGGCCGTGGCTGTGATCGGCGCGCGCAACCCGGTGTTCTCCGCGCTGGCGCTGGTCATGTGCTTCGTCACCTCGGCGGCCATCTGGCTGCTGCTCGAGGCCGAGTTCCTCGCCGTGGTGCTGGTGCTCGTGTACGTCGGCGCGGTCATGGTCTTGTTCCTGTTCGTCGTCATGATGCTCGATATCAACCTGGCGGAACTGCGCCAGGGTTTCACGCGCTTCGCGTGGCTCGGCTGGCTGACCGCGCTGGCCGTGATCGTGGAGATCGTGGGGGTGGTGTGGGCCAGGGGCGCGCTCGGCATCGATGCCAGCCGTGGGGGCACCCCGCACCCGGCCGATTACAGCAATACGCTGGAACTGGGCCGCATTCTCTACACCCGCTATGCCTATCCGCTGGAGCTCGCGGCCGTGCTGCTGCTGGTGGCGATCGTCGCGGCCATCGCGCTCACCATGCGTCACCGCCCCGGCCTCAAGCAGCAGGACGTGGATGCCCAGGTGGCGGTGCGCGCTAGGGACCGCCTGCGCATCGTGAAGATGGACGCGGAGAAGAACCCATGATCAGCCTCGCGCAGCTGCTCACCCTGTCCGGGATCCTGTTCTCGCTGGCAGTCGCGGGCATCTTCCTCAACCGCAAGAACGTGATCCTGCTCCTGATGTGCGTGGAGCTGCTGCTGCTGGCGGCCAACTTCAACTTCATCGCTTTCTCGCGCTACCTCGGCGACCTGAACGGCCAGGTGTTCGTGTTCTTCGTGCTCACCGTGGCGGCGGCCGAATCGGCCATCGGGCTGGCGATTCTGGTGGTGTTGTTCCGCGAGCGGCGCAGCATCAACGTCGAAGACCTGAACACGCTGAAAGGCTGAGCCGCGTCCATGAATCCCAACGTGCTGCTCGCCGTGCCGCTGTTGCCGCTGCTGGCGGCGATCATTGCCGGCCTCTTCGGACGCGTATGTCGGGCGGACCGGGGCGCATCTTGTCACCATCGCCGCGGTTGCGGTCAGCTGCGCCCTGTCCTGCGGCGTGCTACGCGACATCTACTGGGGCGGCGTGCCCGCCTATGACGGGGCGGTCTACACCTGGCTGGTGAGCGACGGCATGAGCATGCAGGTCGGCTTCCTCGTCGATCGTCTGACGGCGCTCATGATGGCGGTCGTCACCTTCGTGTCGCTGTGCGTGCACGTCTACACCATCGGCTACATGCGCGACGACCCGGGCTACACGCGCTTCTTCAGCTACATCTCGCTGTTCACCTTCTCGATGCTGATGCTGGTGATGGCGAACAACTTCATGCAGCTGTTCTTCGGCTGGGAAGCGGTGGGCGTGGTCTCCTACCTGCTCATCGGCTTCTGGTACACGCGCCCGTCGGCGATCTTTGCCAACCTCAAGGCCTTCATCGTCAACCGCATCGGGGACTTCGGCTTCGTGCTCGGTATTGCCGGGATCGCTTATTTCACCAATTCCATGCACTACGCGCAGGCCTTCGCCGCGGCGCCGCAGATCGCGCAGGCGCTCATCCCGCTGTCCTCGAGCTGCAGCGTCAACGCGCTCACGCTGATCTGCGTGTGCCTGTTCATCGGCGCGATGGGCAAGTCGGCGCAGGTGCCGCTGCATGTGTGGCTGCCGGACTCGATGGAAGGTCCGACCCCGATCTCCGCCCTGATCCATGCCGCCACCATGGTGACGGCCGGAATCTTCATGGTGGCGCGCATGTCGCCCTTGTTTGAGTACTCCGACGCCGCGCTGTCCTTCGTCCTCGTGATCGGCGCGACCACCGCCTTCTTCATGGGCCTGCTCGGCGTGGTGAACAACGACATCAAGCGCGTCATCGCCTACTCGACGCTTTCGCAGCTGGGCTACATGACGGTAGCGCTCGGCGTGTCCGCCTACGGCGCCGGCATGTTCCACCTCATGACGCACGCCTTCTTCAAGGCGCTGCTGTTCCTCGCCGCCGGCTCGGTGATCATCGGCATGCACCATGAGCAGGACATGCGCAAAATGGGCGGCCTCGCCAAGTACATGCCGATCACCGCCATCACCTGCTGGATCGGGGCGCTCGCCCTCATCGGCACGCCCTTCTTCTCCGGGTTCTACTCGAAGGATGCGATCATCGAGGCGGTCGGTGAGTCGCAGCGCTGGGGTGCGAGCTACGCCTACTGGTGCGTGCTGTGCGGGGTGTTCGTCACCGCGCTGTACACCTTCCGCATGCTGTTCATGACGTTCCATGGCACGGAGCGCTTTCGTGCGGTGCACGGTGCCGACGAGCACCAGGGTGCCAACGGGCAGGGGCATGAGACGCCTCACGAGCCCGACGCGGAACATGGGGCCGGACACGCCCCGCACGAGAGCCCGCTGGTGGTGACGCTGCCGCTCATCGCCCTGGCGATTCCCTCGGTACTGATCGGTGCGCTTACCGTCGGCCCGGTGCTGTTCGGCAGCTATTTCGGCAGCGCCATCTTCGTACTGCCGCAGAACAACGTCCTCGGCAAGGTGGGCGAGGAGTTCTCCGGCGCCGTGACGGCAGCGCTGCACGGCTTCACCGCGGCGCCGTTCTGGTTCGCCCTCGCCGGAGTGGTGACTGCATGGGTGTTCTTCCTGTGGCGGCCGCAGCTTGCGGATGTGGCGGCGCAGCGTCTGAGCGCCGTGCGCACGCTGCTCACGCACAAGTACTACTTCGACTGGTTCAACGAGAACGTCGTCGCGCCGCTGACGCGCGGGATCGGCGTCGGACTGTGGAAGGGCGGCGATGAGGTGCTGATCGATGGCGCGCTGGTCAACGGCACGGCGGCCGGCGTCGGCTGGCTCGGCGGCCTCATGCGGCGCGTACAAAGCGGCTACCTGTATTCCTACGCCTTCTGGATGATGATCGGGCTGGCGCTGCTGCTCGGTTGGTTCCTGGCGCACGCCTGAAAAAGAAAAAGTCACACGCATGCATGGTCTTCTGTCGATCCTGATCTGGTTGCCCGTCGGCGCAGGCATGCTCATCCTGCTGCTCGGCGATCGCAACATCGCAGCCGCCCGCTGGGTGGCGCTGCTGGGTTCCGTGGCCACGCTCGCCCTGGCGGTGCCGCTGTGGGCCGCGTTTGATCCGACGACCGCCGCGATGCAGTTCCCCGAGAGCCTGCCGTGGATCGCGCGCTTTAACGCCTACTACGCGCTCGGCGTGGACGGCATCTCCATGCCATTGATCGTGCTCACGGCGTTCATGACCGTGCCGGTGATCATCGCCGGCTGGAGCGTGATCGAGAAGCGACCGGCGCAGTACTTCGCCGCCTTCCTCATCATGGAAGGGCTGATGATCGGGGTGTTCTCCGCACTCGATGGGCTGCTGTTCTACTTCTTCTGGGAAGCCATGCTGATCCCGATGTTCCTGATCATCGGCATCTGGGGCGGGCCGCGCCGGGTCTACGCCACCATCAAGTTCTTTCTCTACACGTTCCTCGGCTCGGTGTTCATGCTCGCCGCCCTGATCTACATGTACGTGAAGGGCGGCAGCTACTCCATCGCGGGCCTGCAGGCGCTGCCGCTCACGCTCATCGAGCAGCGCTGGATCTTCGTCGCCTTCCTCCTGGCGTTCGCGGTCAAGGTGCCCATGTGGCCGGTACACACCTGGCTGCCGGATGCGCACGTGGAGGCGCCCACCGGCGGGTCGGTGATCCTGGCGGCCATCATGCTGAAGATGGGGGGCTACGGCTTCCTCAGGTTCAGCCTGCCGGTCGCGCCCGATGCGAGCCGCGAGCTGGATCTGCTGGTGATCTCGCTCTCGCTGATCGCCGTGGTCTACATCGGCTTTGTGGCGCTTGTGCAGCAGGACATGAAGAAGCTGATCGCGTACTCCTCGATTGCGCACATGGGTTTCGTGACCCTGGGCGCCTTCGTCGTCTATGAGATCGTGCGCCATACCGGCAGCGTGCAGGGCGCCGGGATGGGGCTCGATGGCGCGATGGTGCAGATGGTCTCGCACGGGCTGATCTCCGGAGCGCTGTTCCTGTGCGTCGGCGTGCTCTATGACCGCGTGCACAGCCGCCAGATCGCCGACTACGGTGGCGTCATCAACACCATGCCGGTATTCGCGGCTTTCATGGTGCTCTTTGCGCTGGCCAACACCGGCCTGCCGGGCACCTCGGGCTTCGTCGGGGAGTTCCTGGTCATCGTCGCCAGCTTCCGCGCCAGCTTCTGGTTCTCGTTCCTGGCCGCCGTGACCCTGGTGCTCGGCGCCGCCTATACCCTGTGGCTGGTCAAGCGCGTGGTGTTCGGGCCGGTCACGAGCCCGCGGGTGGCGGCACTGAAGGACCTGAACGGCCGCGAGTTCCTGGTGCTCGCATCGCTTGCGGTGGCGGTGCTCTTGGTCGGCGTGTGGCCGGCGCCGCTGCTGAAGGTGATGCAGCCGACCATCCAGCACCTGGTTACCCAGGCGATCGCGACCAAGCTATGAGGTCCTAAATACTCGCCATGCCCGAAACACCGTTCATCTGGTCGAGCCTGGCACCGGTCACACCGGAGATCTGCCTGGTGGTGGCGATCTGCGCCATCCTGCTCATCGACGTGTTCGCCGGCGAGCGCCGCCCGGGGCTCACCGCGACCCTCACGCTGCTGGCGCTGGCGCTGAGCGCCGCCCTGACCGTCGAATACGCGCACGTGACGGAGCGGGTCGTGATCCTGCAGGGCATGTACGTGGCCGATGAGCTGGCGTTCGTACTGAAGCTGGCCGGGTTCCTGGTCGTGGCCGTAGCCCTCCTGTACTCGCGCAGCTACCTCATCCATCGCAACATCCTGCGGGGCGAGTACTACGTGCTCGCACTCACCGCGCTCCTCGGGATCTTCGTGCTGGTCTCCGCCAACAGCCTGCTGACGGTGTATCTCGGGGTGGAACTGCTCGCGCTGTCCGTGTACGCCATGGTGGCGTTCGACCGGGACTCGGGGATCTCGGCCGAATCGGCCATGAAGTACTTCGTGCTCGGCGCAATCGCCTCCGGGGCGCTCTTGTACGGGATGTCGCTGATCTACGGTCTGACCGGTACGCTCGACCTTGGGGAGCTGGCGGTGCGCCTGAGCCTGCCGACTTCGCTCGGCGTCGTCATGGGAGTCGTGTTCATCGTGGTCGCGGTCGCCTTCAAGCTCGGCGCCGTGCCATTCCACATGTGGCTGCCGGATGTCTACGAGGGTGCCCCGACCAGTGTGACCTTATTCATCGGCACGGTGCCCAAGATTGCCTACTTCGCGCTCGCGCTGCGGCTGCTCGCACAGGGACTTGGCGGGCTCACGTTGGAGTGGACGCAGATGCTGGCGATTCTGGCGGTGCTGACGCTGGTGGTCGGCAACGTGGTCGCCATCGTTCAGACCAACCTCAAGCGCATGCTGGCCTACTCCACCATCGCCAATGTGGGCTTCATCGTGCTGGGCTTTGTCGCAGGCACGCCGGACGGCTATGCGGCGGCGCTCTACTACACGCTGGTATACGTGCTGGTGGCGCTCGGTTCCTTCGGCGTGATCCTGCTGGCAAGCCGCAAGGGATTCGAGGCGGACCGGCTCGATGACTACAAGGGGCTGCACCAGCGCGACCCGCTCCTCGCCTTCGCGATGATGCTGCTGATGTTCTCCACCGCCGGGGTGCCGCCGCTGGTCGGTTTCTGGGCCAAGCTGCGCATCTTTCAGGCGCTGTGGGAGACGCATCACCTGTGGCTGGTGATCATTGCCGCGGCGATGTCGGTGGTGGGCGCCTACTACTATCTGCGCGTCATCAAGCTGATGTATTTCGATGATCCGGTCGGCGCGGCACCCGCCGGGGGCGCATCAGGCGGCGTGCGGCTGGCGCTCGGGCTCAACGCGCTGGCGGTGCTGGTGCTGGGCATACTGCCCGCGCCGCTGCTGAACCTGTGCGCGCGGATTATTCACTAACTTTGCTCGCGTCGTGCCGGCACGCCCGCAGAGTAACGACCTGCGCAGGGAGGCAGCTATGAGTCGGAACAGACCGCATTCGAGACTACTCACGGCTGCACTCGCCGTGCTGGCGGCGGCGCTGCTGGCAAGCCCGGCGCTGAGCCGACCGCTATACCGCGTCACGGGCACGTTGCAGCTGCCCGGCGAAGGCGGCTGGGACGACATGACCTTCGATTCTGCGGGGCATCGTCTCTTCATCGCCCACGGGGCGCGGGTCGATGTCGTCGACGCCGATCGACTGGCCCGCGTGGGCGAGATTGCCGATACCCCGGGAGCGCACGGCATTGCGCTCGCCCCGGAGCTCGGGCGCGGCTACGTGAGCGCGGGCGCCGCCGGCACGATCGTGGTCTTCGACCTTAAGACCCTCGCGCGGCTCAAGGAGGTGAAGTCCACGGGCGAGAACCCCGATGCCATCATCTACGACCCGGCGACCCGGCGCGTGTTCGCCTTCAACGGCCGGGGCCGCAACGCGACCGTCATCGATGCGGTGAGCAACGAAGTCATCGGCACGATCCCGCTGGATGCCAAGCCCGAATTCGCGCGCGCCGACGGTGAGGGCCACGTCTACGTGAACCTCGAGGACAAGAACAGCCTCGCGGTGATCGACTCGCGCACCCTGAGTGTGCTGGCGAGCTGGCCCATCACCGGGTGCGAGGAGCCCTCCGGGCTCGCACTGAACGCGGCCGGCAAGCAGCTGTACGTGGCGTGTGCCAACTATGTCATGGCGGTGATGGACGCGACCTCGGGACGCGTGCTGGGAACGGCGCCGATCGGCGGCGGGGCCGATGGCGCCGGCTACGATCCCGGGGCGCGCCTCGCGTTCGCCTCCTGCGGGGACGGGGTGCTGATGGTGATCGCCCAGGAGACTTCCGGTGCGCCCAAGGTGGCGCAGTCGCTGCCGACGCAGCCCGGTGCGCGCACGATGACCCTCGATGAACGCACGCATCGGATCTTCCTCGTGACTTCGGACTTCGGCGACGCACCCGCCCCGACCCCCGAGCATCCGCATCCGCGCCGGTCGATCGTGCCCGGAACTTTCCGGCTGCTCGTCGTGGGACGATTCGCGGAGAAGATCACGACCGGCGCCGAGGGAAGAAGTCCATGAAGGCAAGGTTCTGGCGCAGTGTCGCCACCGTTTCCGTGGTGCTCGCCACGACGGCCGCCCAGGCGGGCGCTGCCAGCCAGGAGGCATCGAACCGGCTCGCGCGCGAGATTTACGCGCAGCTCATCGAGATCAATACCACCGACTCGGTCGGCAACGTCACCACCGCCGCTGAGGCGATGGCCAAGCGCTTCCGCGCGGCCGGCTTTCCCGCCGCCGACGTGCAGCTGCTGGGTCCGCGGGAGAACAAGAAAAACCTGGTCGTGCGCCTGCGCGGCACCGGAGCGCACAAGCCCGTCCTGCTGCTGGGCCACCTGGACGTCGTCGAGGCCCCGCGCGAGGACTGGGCGACCGACCCGTTCAAGCTCGTGGAGAAGGACGGCTACTTCTACGGCCGCGGCACGATCGACATGAAGAATGGGGACGCCATTATGGTGGCGACGCTGTTGCAGATGAAGCAGGAAGGCTATCAGCCGGCGCGGGACATCATTCTGGCGCTGACCGCCGATGAGGAGTCGGGCACGGCCAACGGCGTGCAGTGGCTGTTCAAGAACCACCCGGAACTGGTGGCAGCGCAATTCGCGATCAACCTGGATGACTGGTCAATTCCCACCGTGAACGGCAAGGCGATGGTCCTCAACCTGGACGCGACCGAAAAGCTCTACGCTGATTATCAGCTCGCGGTCACCAATCCCGGCGGCCACAGTTCCGAGCCGGTCCCCGATAACGCCATCTACACCCTGACGGCGGGCCTGGATCGTTTCGCCACCTACGAGTTTCCGTTCGAACTGAATGCCGTGACGCGCGCCTACTATGAGCGCCGCGCCGCGGTCGAAACCGGGCAACGGGCGGCCGACATGCGCGCCGTCATCAAGGAGCCTCCCGATCCGCAGGCGATCCGGCGGCTGACCCAGAACGCCCAGGATCGCTGGATTACGCACACCACCTGCGTGCCCACGCGCCTGGCGGCGGGGCACGCCAACAACGCGTTGCCGCAGCGCGCCGAGGCTGTGATCAACTGCCGCATCCTTCCCGGGCATTCACCCGAGGAGGTGCGCCAGCGCCTGATCGCCGCACTTGCCAATCCCCAGATCCAGGTGCGCTACGTCGCCGCCGACGGCAAGGTCCTGGCCACGGCGCCCGCAGCCGGCGCGCTGCCGCCCGCGCGCGTGCTGCCCGAAGTGCTCGAACCCCTGCAGCAGATAGCGCAGGAGCTATGGCCACAGATTGCCGTCATACCGTTCATGGCGATCGGGGCCTCGGATGCGGTGTACGCGATGGCCGGGGGCGTACCCACCTACACCTTCGGGGCGGTCACCTACAATCCGGACGATGCCCGGGCGCACGGTCGCGACGAGCGCCTCGCGGTCGATGCGTTCTACAAGGAGAACGAGCTGGTGAACCGTTACCTGCGGGCGATCACCGCCCACTGAGTGCCCGCGGATCCCCGCGACGGCGGGGCTTGCGCAGATTTTCACTTCAAGGATCGTATTCATGAGACTACGTGACCTGGAGGTGCTTGCGGCCATCGTGCTCGGCGCCTGTGTTGCAGCGGGCGGCCGCGCGGCCGACTCGGCGGCCGACACGGCATCGAACCGGCTCGCGCGCGAGATCTTCAAGGAACTGACCGAGATCAACACATCGGACTCGGTCGGCAGCGTCACCGCCGCTGCCGAAGCGATGGCGAAGCGCTTCCGCGATGCCGGATTTTCCGCCGCAGACGTAGTGATCGCCGGCGGCCCGAACGAGAAGAAGAAGAACCTGGTCGTACGAGTCCACGGCTCGGGGCAGCACAAGCCCGTACTGCTGCTCGGCCATCTCGATGTGGTCGAGGCCCGTCGCGAAGACTGGACCACCGATCCTTACCGGTTCCTCGAGAAGGACGGCTACTTCTACGGCCGGGGTGCCTCGGACACCAAGGAAAACGATGCGATCATGGTCGCCACGCTCCTGCGCATGAAGCAGGAGGGCTTCAGGCCCGACCGCGACATCATCCTGGCGCTGACCGCGGACGAGGAGGGCGGCTGCTGCAATGGCGTTGACTGGCTGATCAAGAACCGCCGCGACCTGGTCGATGCGGACTTCGTGATCAATACCGACGGCTGGTCGGTGCGCTCGGAGAAGGGCGTGCCGATCATGTTCCGGCTCGGGGCCAGCGAGAAGCTCTACGGCGACTACTACCTGTCGGTCACCAACCGCGGCGGCCACAGCTCCGAGCCGCGCGCGGACAATGCCATCTACGCGCTTTCGCAGGCCCTGCTGAACCTCTCCAGGTACCAGTTTCCGTTCGAGCTGAACAACGTCTCACGGCCGTACTTCGAGCGCCTGGCGGCCCTGTCTGCCCCGCAGCGGGCGGCTGACATCCGTGGGATCCTCCGCTCCCCGCCCGATGCCGACGCCGTGGCGCGGCTGTCGCGCGAGCCCAGCGACAATGCCGTCATGCGCACCAATTGCGTCGCCACCATGCTCGGGGGCGGCCACGCACCCAATGCCCTGCCGCAGGCGGCCCACGCCACCGTGAACTGCCGCATCCTGCCCGGGCATTCGCTGCAGGAGGTGCGCGAGCAGCTGGTCAGGGTCATCAACGATCCGCAGATCTCGGTGCGCTTCGTCACCTATCAAGGCAAGGTCACCGACAAGGATCCGGGCTACACGAGCTTTGCGCCGCCGCCGCTGAAGCCCGAGGTCATGAAACCGCTGGACCGCGTCGTAGCGGCAATGTGGCCGGGGATCCCGGTGTTCCCGTCCATGGACGCCGGCGCCTCCGACGCCATCTACACCAATGCCGCGGGCATGCCGACCTACGGCATCAGCGGGATTGCGATCGACGTTGATGATGTGCGCGCGCACGGGCGCGACGAGCGCGTCGGCGTCGCCGTGTTCTACACGGGGAACATCTTCTTCTATCGCTACCTGAAGGCGGCGACCTCGCCGTAGCGGGCAGCCGGCGTTGGCGCGCCCGGGGAGCGCTTCAGGAGGCGCGGCGTGAGATCGCCAGCGCCGCGATCAGCACGATGGCGATGTTGAGCACCCACCAGACGAGCTGATTGTGAACGCCCGAGCCGCCGGGCTGCGAGGCGCTCGGGGCCGCGAGCGCAACCCTGGCCGTGAGCAGCTCGCGTATCCCGTCGTGGGTGACCGCCACGTCCAGCCGGCCCTCGCTTGCCGCCGGGTGGCTCGGCAGCGGTACGCGCCAGGCGCCGTCGGAGCGCGGCGTGGCGGGTATGTCCTGGCCATCGATCGAGGCGGCGAAATCGCTCACGGTCAGGGGGTTCCCGGTGGCGCTCGGGCGCACGCGCAGGATCAGCGCGCCGGGCACGCTGGCTCCCTCGAGCGTCAGGGCCGCCGAATGCGCCAGCGGCGCGAGCATCGGTGCGGGCGGCTCCGCGCGCGCCGCCACCGCGGTGGCGGCCAGCAAGACGAGCAGTGGCCAGGGCAGGAGGACTTTCACGGCGCGCATGTTAGCAGCCCGGCTCAGCCGCTCCCGCGCAGCTGCAGGTGCGATTCCAGGCGCCCGAGCGCGCTGAGGAAGGCGCGTCGTTCGCCCGCGCTCAGGCAGCCGAGCAGGGCCTCCTCGCGTGCCAGCGCCAGCGGCACGAGCTGTGCGTACAGGCGGCGTCCCGCGGCGCTCAGGCGCAGCGGCATCGCGCGCCGGTCATGCGGGCTGGCGGCTCGCTCGATCAGCCCGCGCGCGAGCAGCTGGGCGATCGCACGACTGACGCGCGTCTTGTGCATGCGGGTGCTCGCGGCGATGAACTGGGCGGTGCAGCCGCGCTCCTGGCCCACGGTCGCGATGATGCGCCACTCCGGCACCTCCAGCGCCGATCGTCCGCGGTAGATCGCGGCGAGGTGCTCGCTCACGGCATCGGCCAGGCGATTGAGCCGAAAGGGCACGAAGGCGGGGAGGCGCAGCGTGGGGCGCGCGGCGGGTCGCGGTGTCACCTTGGCTAAAGCTCCATAAAGTTGCGCGTGCAACCGTTTGCCGACATTATAATGCGTGCGCACGCCTGAGGGGAGGGCTTCACGATGAAAAGCGCCGGCAAGCGGCCAGCCACGGGCGCGCCCGCGGGGGCCTATCTCAGCGGTTTCGGCAATCATTTCGCCACCGAGGCGCTGGCGGGTGCACTGCCGCAGGGTCGCAACTCCCCGCAACGCTGCGCGTACGGGTTGTACGCGGAGCAGTTCTCCGGCACCGCCTTCACCGCTCCGCGGCACAGCAACCGACGCACCTGGCTCTACCGCATCCGGCCGGCCGCGGTGCACGGGGCGTTCGCGCCGCTCCCATCCGGCAACTTCGGCAGCCGCTTTGACGAGCTGCCGGCCCCGCCCAACCGCCTGCGCTGGTCAGCGCCGCCGGTGCCGCGCGCGCCGACGGATTTCCTGCAGGGCCTGAGCACGCTCGCGGGCAACGGCTCCCCGGAGGCGCACAGCGGCTGTGGCATCCACTGGTACGTGGCCAACCGCTCCATGCAGGAGCGCTTCTTCTACGACGCGGACGGGGAGTTGCTCATCGTGCCGCAGGCGGGGGCGCTGCGGCTGCTGAGCGAACTCGGGGTGCTCGAAGTCGCGCCGCTCGAGATCGCCGTGATTCCCCGCGGCCTGCGGTTTCGGGTCGAACTGCTCGGGCCGACCGCGCGCGGCTACGTGTGTGAGAATTTCGGCGCGCCGCTGCGCCTGCCGGACCTGGGTCCCATCGGTTCCAACGGCCTCGCCAATCCGCGCGACTTCAGCTCCCCGGTCGCCTGGTATGAGGATCGCGAAGGGCGCTTCGAGCTGGTGGCGAAGTTTGCCGGGCAGCTGTGGACGGCGCCGATCGGTCACTCGCCGCTGGATGTCGTCGCCTGGCACGGCAACAACGTGCCCTACAAGTACGATCTGCGGCGTTTCAACACCCTGGGCTCGATCAGCTATGACCATCCGGATCCCTCCATCTTCCTGGTGCTGCAGTCCCTCAGCGACACCCCGGGGGTCGACAACCTCGACTTCGTCATCTTTCCGCCACGCTGGCTCGCCATGGAGGACACCTTCCGGCCACCCTGGTTTCACCGCAACGTCGCCAGCGAGTTCATGGGCCTGATCGAGGGGGTTTATGACGCCAAGGCGGAGGGTTTCGAGCCCGGCGGTGCCTCGCTCCACAACTGCATGAGCGGCCACGGCCCGGATGCGGCCACCTTCGCGAGGGCGAGCCACGCGGACACCTCGCGCCCGGTGCACGTCGGTGGCACGATGGCCTTCATGTTCGAGACGCGCAGCATCCTGCGGCCCACGCGCTACGCGCTGCAGAGCCCGCAGCTGCAGGAGGACTACGAGGGCGTGTGGCAGGACCTGAAACGAAACTTCACGCCGCCGCAACCTTCCACCCGGCGTGTGCGACGGCGGCGTGGATCGTGAGTGCGACGCCCGGCATCAACGCCACCCATGATCCGGGACTGAAGAGCTGGGTAGCCGCGGCCAACACACCGGACACCGACTTCCCGATCCAGAACCTGCCGTTCGCCTCCTTCCGGCGCGCCGGCCGGAGCGAAGCGTTTCGCGGCGGGGTGGCGATCGGCGATCAGATTCTCGATCTGGGCGCGCTGCATTCCCTGGGCCTCTTTGAGGGAGACGCGGCGCGGGTGCTGACCGCCTGTGCGGGACCGGCACTGAATTCGCTCATGGCGCTGGGGCCGCAGGCGTCCGCGGCGCTGCGGGCGGCCCTGTCGGGGGCATTGTGCAGCGCATCTCCGCTGGCGTCGCGCCTGCAGCCGCTGCTCGTGCCGCAGCACGCCGCGGAGTACCGCGTGGCGGCCGATATCGGCGACTTCACCGATTTCTACGCTTCGATACACCATGCCACCGCCGTCGGGCGCCTGTTCCGGCCCGACAATCCGCTGCTGCCCAACTATAAGTGGGTGCCGATCGCCTACCACGGGCGCGCCTCCTCGGTGCG
Organism: uncultured Pseudomonadota bacterium; assembly: GCA_963727305.1. Lineage (GTDB taxonomy): Bacteria > Pseudomonadota > Gammaproteobacteria > Steroidobacterales > Steroidobacteraceae > 13-2-20CM-66-19. The sequence continues at coordinate 193,086 of CAVSFM010000016.1, read as the reverse complement.
CGTGTCGGGGTTCGACTTTCACCGGCCGGTGGCGCAACTCATGCCCGCGGGCGCCGCGGCACCGCAGCTGGGTCCTTCGCGGCGAGTCGACTACGAGCTCGAGGTCGGGATATTCGTGGGACGCGGGAACGAGCTGGGCACGCGGGTCGCGCTCGAGCACGCCGAAGCGCACGTCTTCGGGTTGTGTCTGCTCAACGACTGGTCGGCGCGCGACGTCCAGGCCTGGGAGTACCAGCCGCTCGGCCCGTTCCTGGCCAAGAACTTCGCCACCACCGTCTCCCCCTGGGTGGTGACGCTGGAGGCACTCGCACCGTTTCGGGTGCCGTTCAGCCGTCCCGCGGCCGAGCCCGCGCCGCTTCCATATCTGGATGACGCGCAGCTGCGTGCGCAGGGCAGCATCGACCTGCGGCTGGAAGTGTGGCTCGAGAGCGCGCGCATGCGCAGCACCGGCATGGCGGCGCAGCGCCTCTCGGGCTCGAGCTTCCGCGAGTGCTGGTGGACCGTGGCGCAGATGCTGGCCCACCACACCGTCAACGGCTGCAATCTCATGCCCGGTGATCTCATCGGCAGTGGCACGCAGTCCGGTGCGCAGCCCGAGGAGGCCGGTTCGCTGCTGGAACTGACCGCCGGCGGGCGCCAGGCGCTGCGACTCGCATCCGGGGAGGAGCGCACCTTTCTCGAAGATGGCGACCGCGTCAGCCTGCGCGGCTGGTGCGAGCGCCCGGGCTGGGTGCGCATCGGCTTCGGAGAGGCGGTCGGCACGGTGCTGCCGGCGCTGTGGCCCTGATACGCTGCCCGGCGTGAAGAACTACCGCTACTACGATCTGATCCTCGGTGCGTACGTGTGCGTACTGCTGTGTGCCAACCTCATCGGGGCCGCCAAGGAAACCACCCTGCAGCTGCCGGTGCTCGGTTCGGTGACCTTCCTGTCCGGGGTACTGTTCTTTCCGATCTCGTACTTCTTCGGCGACGTGCTCACCGAGGTGTACGGCTACGCTCGCGACCGGCGCGTGGTGTGGAGCGGGTTCGCCGCGCTGGTGTTTGCCGCCTTGGTCACGGCGGTCATCGTCCATCTGCCGCCCTCGGATTTCTACCGCGACAAGCAGGCGGCGGTGGAGACCATATTCGGTAACACGCCGCGCATCGTGTGCGCATCGATCATCGCCTTCTGGTGCGGCTCATTCGTCAACAGCTACGTACTGGCGAAGATGAAGATCTGGAGCCAGGGGCGCTGGCTGTGGACGCGCACCATCGGCTCGACGCTATGCGGCGAGCTGGTCGACTCGGGGCTGTTCTATACGATCGCTTTCGCGGGCCTGTGGCCGCGCGCACACCTGCTGCAGGTCACGGCGACCCAGTACGTATTCAAGTCGCTGTGGGAGGTCCTCGCGACCCCGCTCACCTACTGGATTGTGGGATTCCTGAAGCGCGCGGAGCGGGAGGACTACTACGACAGGACTACCGACTTCACGCCGTTCTCGCTCAAAGCGTAGCGGGCCGGAAGGAGCTGCGGGGGCGCTGCAGCCAGCGCCCCCGCACACCCGGCGCGACGGCGGCGTTACTTGCCGATCTGCTTGCTGACCTGGTTTTCCTGCTGGTTGAGGGCGCGCTGCTCGGTCTTGGTGATATGGCCCCCGTTGGTGCTGGCCATCGTGCGCTCTTCCTGACGGATTGCGTGATCCTCACTGTGCAGCTTCTGGGCCTGCGCCTTGGTGATCTCGCCTTCCTTGCGCTCCTGATGAATGCGCTTGTCCTGGTTGGCCAGGCGCCCGTTCACCTCGGTGCGGCGCGGATGGTCCTTCTGCCACTGGGTCTCGTCAGCCATCGCGGTGGCGGCGACGCCGCTAAGCGACAGGGCGAGGGCGGCGAGCGTCACGGCGCTGCGAACAGACTTCGACATGGTCGTATCCTCCTGCAAGGGCCCTATAAGGGCGGTCAGTATTGAGCCGGAACTCCCGGCTGCTGGGCGTTAACAACGTGACACCTTCGGATCTGCTGACCTGGGTGACGAAAAGTTCATGCAGCGGGCGCACCGGTGACGTGTTTCACAGTCGCAGGGGCGACTCGGTTATGGAAAACCCGCAGCGCAGGAAACGGAATGCGGATCGGGCGACGCCGGGTCGATCATGCACCCGCGCCGAAGGTCGGCGCTGCCGCGAGGGCACGATGCCTCCATCGACACGCGCAGTTGTGGTGACGGCGCTGCTTTTTGCGCACAGCGCCGGCTACGGCGCGGAGCGCGAGTCACGCGAGGATGCCTGGTGGACCGGCCCGCTGCTCGCGCCCTCGGCCGCGAGCCTGCCGCAGGGTCACGCACTCATCGAGCCGTACGTGTTTGACATCGTGACCACGGGCCGCATCGATCAGAGCGGGGCGCATCACCCGGCCCCCGCCGACCAGGAAGTCGGCTCGCTGAGCTATCTGCTGTACGGCCTGACGGACCGGGTGACGATCGGCATGATCCCGCGGTTCTTCTATCTTGATCCGGCCGGAGCGCCCAACTCCTCCGGTGTCGAGGTCGGCGATCTCACGCTGCAGGCCGGCTATGCGCTCACGCGCTACCAGGAGGGCAGTGATGTGCCGGCGCTCGCGTTTGTGGTCGACGAAACGCTGCCCACCGGCCGCTACGACCGTCTGGGTAACGCCAGCGACGGAGTCGGTGCGGGGGCTTATGCCACCGGGTTATCGGTCTATTCGCAGGACTATTTCTGGATGCCCAACGGCCGGATCCTGCGCGCGCGCCTGGATTTCACCTACACCATTTCGTCCTCAGTGAACGTGCAGGACGCGAGCGTCTATGGCACTTCAGACGGATTCCACGGTCGCGCCTACCCCGGGGATGGGGTCACGGTGGACGCTGCGGGCGAGTACAGCGTGACCCGCAACTGGGTGCTGGCGATGGATGTCGTCTACCAGTACAACGCCAATACGCGCGTGCGCGGGAGCGTCCCCGGAAGCCCTGTGCTGCAGACCGACTCGGGCTCTTCTTACTCGCTCGGGTTCGCCCCCGGGGTCGAGTACAACTGGAGCGCGCGCGCCGGCGTGCTGCTCGGGGTGCGCATCATCAGTATCGGCCGCAATACTGCGGCCACCGTCACGCCCGCGCTGGCCGTGAATCTCGTGTTCTGAGTCCTGACCGGGCCGCCGGCGACGATGAACCTGAACGGCGCCTAAAGGCGCTGCTGCCCGGCCCTGATTTCAGGGGTCTTTTAACGGTTGTTCCCCGGCCCCATCCTTATGTCAGCCGCGCGCAGGTGACTGCGTTTTAATACACGTAACCTTGAACGCGGACGCCCGGCCGGCGTCTAATGATCACGACCGGAAACCCTGAGCGAGGGACCGGACGCAAATGGAGAGGACCGTGAACACCGCAACAGCGCGCCTTGGGATTCGGATCGCGGCAGCCGTGCTGCTCGGGATTGGAGTCGTGGCTGCGCCGGCCTTGACGTATGCCCAGCATGCGAGCGGCGGCGGCGGCAACATGGGGGGCGGCGGCCACATGGGCGGAGGCGCCCACTTCGGGGGCGGAGGCGCCCACTTCGGGGGCGGAGGCGCCCACTTCGGAGGCGCTCATTTCGGCGGTGTCCAAAGGGGCTTCGCCGGCGCGCATATGGGGAGCTTTGGCGGCGCGCACTATGGCGTATGCCTATCACGGCGCCGCCTATGGGGCTGCGCACTACGGATATCCATCGGCGCACGTGGGGTACGTGAGCGGCCATTCGGGCTATGTGGCCCATCCCGGAACCGGCTACTACGGGGGCGGCAGCCCTTACTACCAGGGCGGGCACTACTGGGGTGGCGGCTACTGGCACGGCGGCTACTGGCCGTACTGTTACTACCGTCCGGGCTGGGCGTGGTACTACCCGGTGCTGCCGATCGGTTATGCCACGTTCTGGTGGGGCGGCGTGCCGTACTACTACTGGAACAACCTCTACTACACCTGGAATCCCGGCTATAACGGCTACGTGGTGACGGATCCCCCGCCGACCGCGGGGAGTGATGAGGCCGGGGCTGACATGGGCGATGATCCTTCCGGCGTGACCGCGGCTCCTGCGGCAGCCCCGGCGCAGGGTTTCGCGGGCGGTGCGGGGGCCGATCTGTACGTGTACCCGCGCAATGGGCAGAGCGAGGCGCAGACGAGCACTGACCGCTACGAGTGTCACAGCTGGGCCGTCAACCAGACGGGCTTTGATCCCACGCGCGGCGCGCAGACTGGCGGCAATGCGGAGAGCGTACCAGCGCGCGATGGTTGCCTGCCTCGACGCGCGCGGCTACAGCGCGCGCTAGGGCGTGGGTCGCTGAACAGCGCAGCGCGGGGTCGCAGGACCCCGCGCTTTTTTATTGGCCCACTTGCACCGCCGGGGCGAACTGGCCTGGCTTGCCGCTGAGCTGCAGCATCACCGTGGCGCTCGAACCGTCGGCGGCCGCGATGTCCGCCAGGCCGTCGCCATTGAGGTCCCCGATCGCCACCCCGAGCGGCTGTCCGAACCCCGGATAGGTGGTCGCGGCGAGCAGCGTCCCGGGGTGTGCCGCATCCTGCAGCAGCACCGAGATGCTGGCGCTTGGTGCCGGCGCGAGACCCGCGACGGCCACGTCGGGCTTGCCGTCGCCGTTGAGATCACCGACCGCGACGTCGAGCGATCCGCCCGCGGTCTGATAGCTCGCCGGCGCGAGGAAGCTGCCGCCCGGGTCCTGCAGCAGGATCGACACGCCGGGGATACCCGTGCCATCCGTTCCCGGGCCGAAGTTGGCCACGACCAGATCGGGTCGTCCGTCGCCGTTCATGTCCGCAACCTTCACCGACTGCGGTCCCGCGCCGGCCGGGAAGCTGACCGGACTCATGAACGTGCGCCGCTGCGCGGGCAGCTGATAGAACACCAGCACGACGCCGTTGTTGCCGCTGCTGTCATAGCCGGTCGCGACGATATCAGCCGCGCCGTCGCCATTGAGATCGGCCACCGCGACCGAGGCGGTGGTCAGCCCCGTCGGCATCGACACCGGCGCGGAGAATTGTCCCGGGTTCGCCGGATCCTGGTAGAGCACGATGACGCTGCCGCTGGCGCTGAAGTCGGCGAGCACCAGGTCCTGCGCGCCATCGCCATCGACGTCAGCGATCACGACCTGGTTCGGGGCGCCGCCGGTGACGAGATTGACCGCGGGCTGGAAGGTGCCCGGGGTCGAGCCGGGCAGGTAGATCGAGACATTGCCCGTGATGCTGGCGATCACCAGGTCCAGCGCGCCGGCGCCGGTGAGGTCGCCGACGGCGATGCTCGCGGGATTGTAGCCGGTGCTCGGGTAGTGCACGCCGGGGCTGAAGGTGCCGGGTGAGCCCTTGCTGTTCAGAATGACGTTGGCGAAGCCCGGGTTGTCGTAGAGACCCTGGTTGGCGGTGGTGGCGACCAGCAGGTCCGGGACGCCATCGCCATTGACGTCGGCGATCGCGATCGAGTTGGGCACATTGATAACGCTGACGCAGCAGTAGTTGTCGTTGTAGCAGCTGCTGAGCCCGAGCGTGACCAGCAGCAGCGCCGCCGCAGCGCCGATCCGGCGCCGCGACCGCCACGGCCGGTTCGCGCACCCTGGACTGTCCTCCACCTCGTTCTACCTCCCTTGAAGCGTGCGCCCCGCCTGGCGCAGGAACGCGCCAGCGTGGCGTGCGTTGACCGCGCGCAGCCACGGCCTGGCATGCGGCAAAGGGTACACTGGCGGGGGCGGGGGAGCACGGGCGGCGCGGAAAATGGCACAAGGCAGTGACCGTATTGCGTTTTTGTTCGACGTGGACAACACCCTGCTCGACAACGACGCCATCCAGGCCGATCTGGCGGCGCACCTGCAGCGGGAGTTCGGTCAGCGCAGCGGCGAGCGCTACTGGGCTATATTCGAGCAGCTGCGCAGCGAGCTCGGTTACGCCGATTACCTCGGGGCCCTGCAGCGCTATCGTCTCGAGAACCTCGATGACCCGGGGCTCCTGAAGATCTCGTTCTTCCTCCTGGACTACCCCTTCGCGCAGCGGCTGTATCCGGGGGCACTGGCAGCGCTGCGCCACTGCCGCAGCCTGGGCCTGCCGGTCATTCTCTCCGATGGCGACGTGGTATTTCAGCCGCGCAAGGTGCAGCGCGCCGGCCTGTGGGAGGAGGTCGCGGGCCGTGTGCTCATCTACCTGCACAAGGAGCAGATGCTGGGCGCGGTCGAGCAGCGCTACCCGGCCGCGCACTACGTGGTCATCGACGACAAGCTGCGCATCCTCACGGCCATGAAGCACCTGTGGGGCGAGCGGGTCACGACGGTCTTCGTGCGTCAGGGCCACTACGCGCTCGATGCGCGTGAGGTGGCGCGCTATCCGGCTGCGGACCTTACGCTCACGCACATCGGGGAGTTCGCGAGCCTGAGCAGGGCCATGCTGCCTTAGCGTGGCGTCGCTGCCCGCCAGCAGTTAGGCTATCCGCACGCGTCCTTGGCTCGCGCTGGCACGAGATTCAGGAGCCCCATGTCCGCAAACCGTCCGTGGCTCAAGCAACTGCACGACACCAGCGAAGCCCTGCAGGGCGTGCTCGGTGCACTGCTGGAAGCGGAGCGGCACTTCTCCCCGCCGGTCTCACCGCTTGAGCGCCTGAAGCAGATCACCACGAGCCCGGAATGGGCATGGCTGCAGCCGCTGTACCGCCTGATCGCGGATATCGATCACGCGCTCGCCTATGCCCAGGACCTGCCGGCCGACGAGGCTGCGGCGATCGGCGCCCACGCGCGTGAGCTGCTCACCGGCGGCGGGGCCGCAGCCGAAGCTGCATTTCTGGAGCATTATCGCCCGCTGCTGCAGAGCGCCCCGGCGGTCGCCATGGCGCACGCCGCGGCGTTGCGGACGCTGCAGGCGCTGCCAGCGGAGGCGACCAATCAGGCGGAACGGCTGCACGCCCGTCACCAGTGGAACGAGCGGCGGCGGTTCCTGCGCATGGAAACTCCCGGACGCGGCGCGTCCTGACCCGATGGAGGTTTCGTCATGACTCAGCCCGGCATCCCGGCATCACACCTGGATCTGTTCAACAAGAAGGCCTTCGCGCACCTGGCGACCGTCATGGTCGACGGCAAGCCGCAGGTGACCCCCGTGTGGGTCGACTACGACGGCCGGCACGTGATCATCAACACGGCCGAGGGGCGCTTGAAGGACAAGAACATGCAGCGCGACGGGCGCATCGCGCTCTCGATTACCGATCCGGACAATCCCTATCGCTATCTTGAGGTGCGCGGTCGCGTGGTGGAACGCACGCACGCGGGCGCCGATGCGCACATCGATGCGATGGCGAAGAAGTATCTCGGACAGGACAAGTACCCGTTTCGCCAGCCAGGTGAGGTGCGCGTGCTCTACAAGGTGATGCCGGAGCGCTCCACCTCGATGTGAGACGCCTGGCTAGTCGGCGTAGGAGCCGCCGTGGAAGCGAATCTGCAGCTCGTGGCGGGTATAGTCGATGACCAGCACGTCAAACGTGCCGAGCAGGTCCATGCCCAGCGTCAGTGCCGGCGTATCGACGTATCCCCAGTGCTGGAAGACGTACATGTCGCCGAAGGTGATGCGGATACCGCGCACCTTCATGTGGCCACCGAAGTCGATATCGGGTGCCATCAGGTAGTCACCGCTTTGGACATCCAGGGTGACGCCCATGATGTCGGTGCGGGCCGTGCCGCGCGGCGCCTTGCGCATCAGGGCATTCTGCAGCGCGAGGTTGCCGACGGTGCCCTGGGCGCCGGTGTCGATGATGGCTTTCGCGGGTACCGGTCCGACCATCACGTCCGCCACCAGCAGCCCGCGCACGACTTTCAGCGGCACGGTGCTGAAGCCGATGCGCGCGTGCTCGCCATGTGAGCGGGTGATGGTGAGCCGATCCTCGGTGAAGTCGGCATAGATACGCTTGTTGGCGAGTCCCTCGCTGCCGAGCACGCCCTGTGCGCCCCCAAACACGTCGGCGAGCACCGGCAGGTGTGCGGGCCCGAGAAACAGTTCGCCCACCTCCAGCGTATCGACACGGACGATGGGCACCACCGCGCTGCCGGTGAAGCCGGTGACGTGCGCTTCACTCTCGGTGTTGACCGGGATGCCGAGCAGCTGCGCGGCGCTGGCGGTGATCGCCGAACCGGTCGCGCCGGTGTCGAGCACCAGGCGGAAGGGTCCCTTGCCGTCGATCATCACCGGAGCCCAGATGCGGCCGATCCGATCGCGGCGCGTCGGTGCCACATACTTCGGCTCCGGCGTCTGGACGATGACTTCGGCGAGGGCTTCCGGGGTGGCGGCGGGCGGCGGTGCAGGTGCTGCGGCCGGAGGCGGCAGCGGCGTGTCTGCGCCGATGGGAGCCGAAAGCACCCCCAGCAGTACGGCGGACATGAGCGCACGATGACGGAGCACAAAGTGCAGTAAAGCACCTTTGTGGGGTGCGCTCCAGACGTGCCGTCTCACATTCCGCACCTTCCGCCTTACCCCCGGCGCCGCTGACGTTCCAGCAGGCCCTCGCCGGGGTATTTGCGGACCGGTATCGAGCTCCGACGACGAATTTCGACCCGCGGCGGCCGGATTTCGGGCGGATCGCGTAGCACTGCCGCTACTCCATATGCACGATGCCCGAGCCCGCCGCAGTGCGAGTAGGCTTGGGGCCATCAGGGCCGTGCGGGCCGTCGGGGGATCGAAAGTTATGGGGGTACCCAGTGAGCGCGTGATCCTGGTCACGGGCGCCAGCCGCGGCATCGGCCGCGGCACCGCGGTCGGCCTGGCCGCGCCGGGCACGACGATCTACGTCACCGGCCGCACGACGCAGCCCGGCAGCGCACCGCTCCCGGGAACCATTCACGAGACGGCCGCCGAGATCACCCGCCGCGGGGGCCGCGGCATCGCCATCGCCTGCGATCACGCCGACGATGCCCAGGTCGGCGCGCTGTTCGCGCAGATCGCACGCGACTCGAAGCGGCTGGACGTGCTGGTCAACAATGTCACGGCGATCCCCGACGAGCTGGTGCTGCCAGGGGGCTTCTGGGAAAAGCCGCTGTCGATGCAGGCGATCCTCGACGTGGGGTTGCGCTCGCACTATGTCGCCAGCTGGCACGCGGCCCGCATGATGGTGCCTGAGCGCCGCGGCCTCATCGTGATGATCTCCTCGCCCGGGGCGCGCTGTTACCTGCACGGACCGGCCTACGGCGCCGGCAAGGCCGGCATCGACAAGATGTCGGCCGACATGGCGATGGATCTGAAGAAATACGGGGTCGCCTCAGTCTCGCTGTGGGCCGGGCTCACCCTGACGGAGCGCTCGCAGGTCGCGATGCGCGAGCACCCCGGGGACTATGAGGCGGTGATGGCGAACGCCGTGCACCCGGAATTCATGGGCCGGCTGCTCGCCGCGCTGCTGCGCGATCCGCAGCTGGCGGCGCGCTCGGGCAAGACCTGGTATGCCGCCGAGCTGGCCGAGGAGCTGCACGTGAAGGACGTCGACGGCCGCCAGCCGCCCTCCGACCGCGCCTTCCTGGGCGAGCCGGCGCAGGTGTCCGGCGCGGTCATCGGCGGCTAGCGCGAAGGGAGAACACGCATGAGTGAACTCGAGGAACTGCGCCGCCGCGTGCAGCGTCTGGAGGATCTCGAGGCCATCAGGCGCCTGAAGGCGCGCTACCTGAATGCCTGCGATTCGCAGGATCCGGAGGGCGCCAAGCAGTGCTTCGCCAGCGGCGAGGTCGTGATCGACATGGGGCACGTGGGCGTGTTCCGCGATCGTGAGGCCTTCGCGGAGATCTACCGCAACTTTGGCTGCCAGCCCTTCATCCTCGACATGCACCACGGCGCGAACCCCGAGATCGAGTTCCGCGACCCCGAGCACGCCGCGGGCCTCTGGGCGCTCGAGTACCGCAACATCAACACGCAGGCGAAGACCGTCACCTTCGTCAGCCTCATCTACCACGATGAGTACGTGAAGCAGGGCGGGCAGTGGAAGATCAGCAGCAGCCGCTCGGAGTTCAAGACCGCCCTGCACTGCAGTTACGCGAGCGGTACGCTCGAGGCGCAGCTGGCGGCGCGCTCGGTCGCCGGCGCGGTGAGCTACGAGAAGTAGGCAACGAGAGAGCACGCATGCCCTATCCACGCGCGGAAGTTGAAGCGGCCATCCGGGGGCTGGCGGAGGCCTTCAAGGAGGCCGAGCGGACCAACAAATGGTCCTGGATCGCCGACAAGTTCTATCACCGGGACTGCGTGTACACCTGCCCCTATGCGGGCGCGATGCCGGTCGTGGCGCGCAGCCGCGATGAGATCCGCGCCACGCACTACGGGCGCGACATGGACGTCGGCTCCGGCTGGGCCGGCTGGAGCTTTCCGATCCTCAACTGGGCGATCGAAGGTGACCAGATCATCAGCCACTGGGTCAACCGCGGGCCGGGGCGCCGTCCGGATGGCAGCTACTACGAGACCCACGGCGTCTCCTTCATTACCTATGGCGGTGATGGCATGTTTTCCTCGCAATACGACCTCTTTGACCTGGCGCACCAGATGCATCTGTGCGATGAGCTCGATGCCGCCGGGCTACTCAGCCCGAAGCTGAAGGCCGAGTGGGTGCAGCCGGTGAAGAAGCGACTCATGAACATGCTGGAGCCGAGGGCCGCGACATGAGCCACCAACTCTTCCCCGAGGGTGCCGCGCTGGTCATCGGCGGCAGCGGCGGCGTGGGCCAGGCCGTGTGCCGCGAGTTCGCGCGCGCCGGCAGCGCAGTGGCGGTCACCTACAACAGGAAGCGCGAGGTCGCCGAGCAGCTGGCCACGGAGCTGCGTGCGCTCGGCGCCCGGGCCAGCGTGCACCAGCTCACGATCGGCGACGCGGCACGGGTGGAGGCGGTGGTGGAGGAGGCCGCACGCGAGCACCAGCGGCTGCACACCATCGTGGTCGGCGCCGGGACCTTCGCCAAGCAGGTGCTGCTGTCGGAGATGACGCGCGAGCTGTGGCAGATGGTCATGGAGCAGGATGTCAACGGCTTCTTCAACGTGATGCAGGCGACGCTGCCGCGCCTGAAGGCCTGGGGCGGCGGCTCGTACGTACACCTGGGGTCCGCCGGGCACCTCAGCTGGCCGGAGCGCGACGGCATATCGGTGGCGCCCAAGGCGGCAATCGAGGCGCTCATCACCGGGATTGCGCGCGAGGAGGGGCGCCACAAGATCCGCGCCAACACGGTGCTGCTCGGCGTCATCGAGGCCGGCATGTTCCTCGAGCTGACCCGGCAGGGCGTTTTCGACGAGACGTGGGTGCAGGAAGTGCACAAGAACCTCGCGCTCAAGCGCTGGGGCAAGCCCGAGGAGGTGGGCCATGCGGTCGTATTCCTCGCCTCGGACCGGGCGCTCTACGTCACCGGCCAGCGCATCGCCGTGGCTGGCGGCTACGGACTGTAGCGATGACCGCGGACGACTACTTTGCGATTCAGAACCTGATCTACCGCTACTGCGAGCGCATCGATCGCGCGGACTTCATGGGCATTGGCGAGCTGTTTGCGCACGCCGCCATCCACGTGCCCGCGCTGCCCGAGCCGGTGCGCGGCGCCGCGGCGGTCACGGCGATGTACACCCAGTTCACGCGCGTGTACCCGGAAACGGGCACCCCGCGCACCCGTCACGTCACCAGCAACGTCATCATTGAGCCGGATGGCGCAGACGCGGCGCGTTCCTGGTCCTATGTGCTCGTGCATCAGGCGACCGAGGCGCTGCCGCTGCAGCCGATCATCGGCGGGCGCTACGCGGATCGCTTCGCCAAGGTGGAGGGCACCTGGCGCTTCACCGAGCGGCGCATGGACATGGACCTGTTTGGCAATCTGAGCGCGCACCTGCTGCAGCAGTTCGGGCCCTGAGCGGCCGCCGGCCCGGCAGGCGCGGATTCAAGGAGACCTTAGGCCCCATGAGCCGACCACTGGATCGCATCCCCCCCGCGGAGCCCGCGGCGCCTGCGATCGGCGACGAGCAACGGCGCTGGGAGCGCGAGACGCGCGCGCCCTTCGTCGCGACGCATCCGGAGCGGCGCGAACCGTTCGTCACGCAGGCGCTAAAGTGGCCGATCAGGCCGCTCTACACCCCGGCGGATCTGGAGGCGGCAGGCTTTGACTACCTGCGCGACCTCGGCTTCCCGGGTGAGTACCCCTTCACCCGCGCCACGCAGCCGAACGGGCATCGCTCGGACCTGTGGACGATGTCGCAGGTCACCGGCTTCGGCAAGGGCGAGGACTGGGCCAAGCGTGCCCGCTACATGCTCGAGCAGGGGCTGCAGGGCCTGATCCTGGAGCACGACCTGCCGACCACCAACGGCTATGACAGCGACAACCCGCTGGTGGAGGGCGAGGTCGGCCGCGCCGGCATGGCGCTCGACAGCCTGGAAGATCTCGAGCGCGCCTTCGACCTGCCCTTCGAGAAGCTGCGCTACCTGATGAGCGTGTGCAACGCGCCGCAGCCGGTGAACCTCGCCATGGTCATCGCGGCGCTGGAGAAGAAAGGCGTCGACCCCCGGCGCTTCGTGCTGCACATCGTCAACGGCATCCTGATCGAGTACACCTGCGTCGGCCGCTACATCTACCCGCCCGTGCACGGCCTGCGCATCGCGACCGACTGCATCGAGTACATCATCCGCAATCACCCCAACTGGGCCCCGATCTCGATCATCAGTGCGCAGCTGCAGCCGGCCAAGGCGAACCCGGTGCAGGAGCTGGCATTCTCCATGGCCATCGCGATGGCCTACATCGATGCCACGCTCGCGCGCGGGCTCGACATCGACACCGTGGCGCCGTACTTTCACTTCGTCATCAACGTCGACATGGATTTCTTCGAGGGCATCTGCAAGCTGCGCGCCTACCGCAAGATCTGGGCGAAGCTCATGAAGGAGCGCTACGGCGCCTCCCGCCCCGCGGCCCTCAAGATCCGCATGATGACCTCGCCCACGACGATCGCACTCACCCTGCAGCAGCCGCTCAACAACATCGGGCGCCTGGCCATCATGGCCACCGCCTGCGCGCTGGGCGGGGCGGGCGAGGCCATGACGACGCCGCTGCACGATGAGGCGCACGCACTGCCGGCCGAGGAGGCCATCCGCGTCGGGGCCGCCCTGCAGCACATCGTCGCCCACGAGACCGGGGTTGCGGACACCATCGATCCGCTGGCCGGTTCCTACTACGTGGAGACGCTGACCAAGCAGATCGAGACCGCGGCCATGGCCGAGATCGACAAGATCATGGCGATGGGCGGAGCCTTGCGCGCGATCGAGACCGGCTACTTCCAGCGCGCGCTCGGGCGCGAGCAGTACGAGCGCAACAAGGACGTCGAGGAAGGCCGCCGTAAGTGGATCGGGGTGAATCACCTCGTGCTGCCCGGGGAGCAGCGCCAGATCGAGATCTTCCGCGCCGATAACCGCATGGAGGAGGAGCAGGTGGCGCGGGTGCGTGCCCTGCGGGCGCGGCGCGACAACGCGGCGGTTGCCGCCGCACTGGAGGCGGTGCGCGCCGCGGCGCGCTCCGGCGCCAACCTCGTGCCGCCGTGCCTCGTCGCGGTCAAGGCGTACGCCACGCACGGGGAGCTGTGTGATGCCATGCGGGACGTGTTCGGCGTGCATACGCCCGACAGCCAGCTGAGCGGCGTGTGACGGCGCAGCACGAGAAGCCGGCGCGGCCGCTGCGGGTGCTGCTCGCCAAGCTCGGCCTCGACACCCATACGGTCGGCCTCACCGTGGTCGCCCACGCGCTGCGGGATGCCGGCATGGAGGTGATCTTCACCGGCCTCAAACAGACGCCCGAAGCGGTCGCCAGCGCTGCGATCCAGGAAGACGTGGACGTCGTCGGGATCTCCTCGCTCTCGGCCGGCCATACCCGCAGTCTCCCGCGGCTCGCGCGCCTGCTGCGCGAACAGGGAGCCGCCGAGAAGCTGCTCGTGGCCGGCGGGGTGATCCCGCCCGAAGACCTGCCGCTGCTGCAGGAGGCCGGCTACGCGCGCGTGTTCACCATGGGAACCGATACGCGCGAGATCGTCGCCTACCTGCGCGCCTGGTGGGCGCAGCATCTGGCCGCCGAGGCGGCCAACTCCTGATGGATGTGGCGGCGCAGCTGCTCGCCGGCAACGTCGCCGCCGGGGCCCGTGCCATACGCTGGCTGGATGACGGCGATGCGCGCGGGCGCGAGGTCCTGCAGCGTATCTTCCCCGCGACCGGGCGCGCGCACATCGTCGGGATCACCGGGCCGCCGGGGGCGGGCAAGTCCACGCTCGTGGACCTCATCGTCGCGGAGGCGCGCCGCGAGGGTCGCCGGGTCGGGGTGCTCGCGGTGGACCCGACGAGCCCCTTCACCGGGGGTGCACTGCTCGGCGATCGACTGCGCATGGGCCGGCACGCGCTCGATGCCGGGGTCTTCATCCGCTCGATGGGGACCCGCGGGGAGAGCGGCGGACTGTCGCGCGCAACCTACGACGCCTGTGCCGTGCTCGATGCCATGGGCTTCGAGCTCATCCTGGTGGAAACCGTCGGGGTCGGTCAGGAGGAGATCGACGTGGTCGCCCTGGCGCACTCCACCGTCATCGTTGCCGTACCCGGGCTCGGCGATGAGGTGCAGGCCATCAAGGCCGGTCTCATGGAGGCGGGCGACATCCTGGTGATCAACAAAGCCGATCGCGAGGGTTTCGAGCAGACGCGGCGGCACCTGGAGATGCTGCTGCACCTGCGCGGCGGCGTACGGGGCGCTGAGGATTGGGAAACCCCGCTCCTGACGGCCGTGGCGATCCGCGGGGACGGGGCCGCGGCGCTGCTGAGCGCGCTCGGTGCCCACCGTGCGTGGCTGGAGGCGCACGGCGAGTTCGCGCGGCAGGGCGCCCGGCGCAGCGAGCAGCAGTTCCTGCGGCTCACCCGCGCAGGCGCGCTGCCACGGCTGCTGCACGGCGCGGAGGACCTGTTGCAGCAGGTACGCACGCGCCAGATCGACCCCTACAGCGCCGCGCAGGCCCTGCTCGAACGCCGCCTCCCCAAGGGCTGACAGCGGTGGGTGCCGAAGCCGCCTGTCAGGCTTCGCGATTCCAACCCGCAGCGGGCGAAGGTCGCCGCGGCCACGCGAAACGAGCAAGATCTGCAACCGAATTTGCACCCCGGGTCGCCTAGCATGCGCGGCAATGAAGCTGGCAGATCTTGCGCCATCGGGGAATCCGGCAGCACGGGCGGCGTCCCGCACGGCAGCACCCCGACGCGCGGGGCGTGTCATGCTTGCCGCGGCCCTCATCGGCGTGCTCGCCGCCACTTCCCACGCGCAGGCGCCGTTGAGCGCGGCCGCTGCGGCGCCGTCATCCCTTGAAGCGGCTGCCCGCGCACTGCAATCGGGGGACGCGAGCACCGCGGCACGGCTGCTCGAGGACCTCGCGCGTCAGCCGGGCGCGCCGGCGCGCCTGTGGCGCCTGCTCGGCAGTGCCTACCAGCAGCTGCACGACAACCAGCATGCGATCAGCGCTTACCGGGCGGCCCTGGCGCTCGAGCCGGATTCACCGCCGGCCCTCTATGGCCTTGGCTCGGCGTACGCCGGAGCGAAGAACTGGCCGCAAGCCTGGCACTGGCTCGCGCGTGCCCAGGCCACGCACCGCTTCGACATGTCGCAGATCACCGCGGATCCGAACCTCACGCCCGTCAACCACGACCCGCGCTTTGCCGCGCTGCTGCCACGCGCTGCGGAGTTCGAGCATCCGTTCGTGGAGCCGGTCAAGATCATTCACGAGTGGCGCGGCGAAGCCGCCAACGACCAGTTTGGCTGGATTGCCCGAAATATCGGTGACGTGGATGGCGATGGCATCAGCGACGTCGTGATCTCGGCGCCGACGCACGGCGCGCATGCCGGTCGCATCTATGTCTACTCGGGCCGTGGCGGTCAGCGGCTGTGGAGCGCCGACGGCGCGGCCGGGGATGAGCTTGGCACGGGCGTCGAGGCCGCGGGCGACACCAACCAGGATGGCATTCCGGACGTCATCGCCAGCGGCCCGGCCGGCCGTGGCATCGCGCGCATCTACTCCGGACGTGACGGGCGCGTGCTGCAGGAATTTCACGCCGAGAGCCCTGATGAAATGTTCGGCAGCCATAGCGCCGGAGCCGGGGACGTGGATGGCGATGGCTGCGCGGACGTCATCGTGGGCAGTCCGGGGAAGGACGGGGAGTCGAAGACCCCCGGCCACGCCTACGTGTACTCGGGCCGAACGGGCGGGCGACTGCGCACGCTGACCGGGGAGCGCCCGGGGGATCAGTTCGGCAGCACGGTGGCCGGCTTTTCCGACGGTTCCCAGCGGTATCTGATCGTGGGTGCCCCGCGCGCCGGGACCGCGCGACACGGACGTGTGTACGTCTACGCAGGACCCGCATACGCGCTCAAGTTCACCATCGAGGCGGATGACAGCGCCAACGCGCTTGGGCTGATGTTCGTCTCAGTGCCCGGCGACGTCGATGGCGACGGCGTGAGCGATATCTATGCATCTGACTGGTCCAACGCGGCTCAGGGACTCTCCACCGGGCGCATCTACGTGCACTCGGGACGCACGGGCGCGCCGCTGCTGGTGCTCACCGGTGAGAATGCGGGCGATGGCTTTGGCACCAGCGCGTCCGTGAGCGGCGATGTGGACGGCGACGGACGCGCTGACCTCATCGTCGGCGCCTGGCAATACGGCGGTGCCGCGGTTTCCGGGGGACGCGCGTACCTGTATTCGGGCCGTGACGGACGGCTGCTGCGGCGCTTCACCGATCGCGTTCCGGGCGACACGCTGGGCTTTGACGCGGCGGGCCTGGGAGACGTCGACGGGGATGGGGGTGCGGATCTGCTGCTCAGCGCGGCGTGGAGCGCCGTCCAGGGGCATCATTCAGGACGCGTGTTCGTGGTGTCCGCGCTGCCGTTCACCCCAGTGGCACCTTAAGGATCAGCGGGACAGGACGCAGTTCGCGTACCGCAGCTCGCAGGGCGCGCGGGGCTCTTCCACGCAGGCGCCTGAGCTGTCGGTACAGCGTCGCGCGGCACCCGTAGCCGACGCGCGCCGCGATCTCATCGACCCCCAGGCGGCTCTCCCGCAGCAGTCGCTCGGCCATTCGCACGCGCTGCCGATTCAGGTACTCGACCGGTGTCACGGCGTGCAGCGTCTTGAACAGACGCAGGCAGTGATAGGGCGACAGGATCGCGGCGGCCGCGATCTCGGTGAGGCCGATCGGCTGGTCATACTGCGTGTGGATGAAGTTCACCGCGAGCCCGATGCGCCGGAACAGCTCTCGGCGCGTGCTGGCACGACGCACGGGCAGTAACTGGGCCGCCGCGAGGTCGTTGCGATGCGTTGCGAGCATGCGGCCCACGAGCAAGTAGCTCTGGTCCTCGAGCCATGCCTCGTCAGCCAGTCCAAGTTCTGTGTGCCGGTAAATGAAGCGCAGCACGGGCGTGACCAGGTGGTCATGGGGCCGCAGATGTTCAGAGAACTCAACCGTGCCCTGAGCGCCGGGGTCGGCCAGCAGCGTGTCCGCGGGCAGCGCATGGCAGCGCGCGACCTCCGCCGCCATGCCCGGGCGGAAGAAGAGGGCAAAGGAGGTCACCGGCTCGCGGCCCTGGAGCGAGCTTGCGTAGCTGCGCGCGTCGTTGAGGATCAGGTAATGGGCGTCATCGACGGCGACGCGGCGTCCGTCGACAAAATAGCTTTCCGTGCCTCCCCAGGCGGCTTTCACGGAGAGCCGCTGCTCAAACAGCGGATACTCCGCCCTGCGGGTGCGAGCGGCGATCAGGCAGTTTTCCCGCCCCCAGCGCTGGTAAAACCAGCGCCGGAAGGCTGCGTGCCCGAGCGCGGGCATTCGCCGCAGGATCAAGCGTGAGCTCCCCGATGCGTGTCGGCGTGAAGGTTCGGGAGGTTCAGATCCTACGCCCCCGGCAGCGGCACGATGGGTGCCCGCGGCAGCGGTTGCGAAGAACCGTTGCGACGCCGCGATGAAGCGTGTTCAGGCGCGCAGGCCGCCGCTGATGAACGCGATGAGTTCCTGGGTAAACTCCTCGAACTCCGCGCGCTTTGGTGCCGTGCGGACCGGGGCATCCACGCGCGCCCCCAGGGCATTGGCGAGTGCGTGCTGCGCGAGGTCCGCGGCGAAGCGCCAGCGGCAGGTGAGGGCGTGTTCGCCCAGCTGCGGGAGCGCGCGGCGCAGCAGCGGCCGAAACAGCGCGAAGCTCTCCTCGATGGTGCGCACCAGGTAGGGGGAGCGATCGAATGACAGACGCACGAGGAAGCGTAGTTTCGCGATACTCGCCGCGAAATCCTCGGGCATGCCCGCGGTAAGGGGCCGGACGAGCGCCGCCACAATGGCCTCGAGCGGTGGGTTGGCAAGCCGCTCGAGCGCTGCAATCATGCGGGCGCGCTCCTCGAACATCCGCGGTTGCGCCCGCTCGAGCAGGGCCTGGATCAGGCCGTCGCGGGTGGCAAAGTGATAGTGCAGCGCGGCCACGCTGTACCCGGCCTCGGTATTGATGGTGCGCAGCGAGACCGCATCAATGCCCCGCTCGGCGAACAGCCGCTCGGCGGCATCCAGGATGGCCTCGCGGCCGGATTCCTCGTGCCGTGCTCTGGGGAGCCGCGCTTGACTTTTGGCGGACACGGTTTGAGACTAGAACTTATCACTTGATAAGTCAACGCAAGCGGGGGAACCACGGCATGCGGGGAGCCGGACTTTGACTCGGGCTGAGGCTGCTAACCAGGCATCGCTGCCGCTGCCCACACTCACGCACCTGCAGCGCCTCGAGGCGGAGAGCATTCACATCATGCGCGAGGTGCTCGCCGAGTGTGAGCGGCCCGTGATGCTCTACTCGATCGGCAAGGACAGCGCCGTGATGCTGCACCTGGCGGTCAAGGCGTTCTTTCCGGCGGTGCCGCCGTTTCCGCTGCTGCACGTGGACACGACCTGGAAATTCCGCGCCATGTACGAGTTCCGCGACTCCATGGCGAAGAAACTCGGCATGGACCTGCTGGTGCACGTGAACCAGGAGGGGCTGGCACAGGGCATCGGTCCGTTCACGCACGGCTCGCAGGTGCACACCGACGTCATGAAGACGCAGGGCCTCAAGCAGGCGCTGGAAAAATACGGCTTCGACGCCGCCTTCGGCGGCGCACGGCGCGATGAGGAAAAGAGCCGCGCCAAGGAGCGCATCTTCTCCTTCCGCTCCGCGCAGCATCGCTGGGATCCCAAGCAGCAGCGCCCGGAGCTGTGGTCGCTCTATAACGCGCGCAAGCACGCCGGGGAGAGCCTGCGGGTCTTCCCGCTGTCCAACTGGACTGAGCTTGATATCTGGCAGTACATCTACCTGCAGAATATTCCGATCGTGCCGCTGTACTTCGCCGCCGTGCGTCCGGTGGTCGAACGCGACGGCGGCCTGATCATGGTGGATGACGCGCGCATGCCGCTTAAGCCCGGGGAGCAGCCGATGCTGAAGAAGGTGCGCTTCCGCACGCTCGGTTGCTACCCGCTCACCGGGGCGGTGGAGAGCGAGGCGGACACGCTGCCGGCGATCATCCAGGAGATGCTGCTGACCAAGACCTCGGAGCGCCAGGGACGTGTCATCGATCACGACGCGGCTGCGTCCATGGAGAAGAAGAAGCAGGAGGGCTATTTCTGATGGCGCACCAGTCCGAACTCATCGCCACGGATATCGGGGCGTACCTCAAGTCCCACGAACACAAGAGCCTGCTGCGCTTCATCACCTGCGGCTCGGTGGATGACGGCAAGTCGACCCTGATCGGGCGTCTCCTGTACGAGTCGAAAATGGTGTTCGAGGATCAGCTGAGCGCGCTCGAGCGCGACTCGAAGAAAGTCGGTACCCGGGGCGGGGAACTGGACTTCGCGCTGCTGGTCGACGGCCTGGCCGCCGAGCGCGAGCAGGGGATCACGATCGACGTCGCCTACCGGTTCTTCTCGACCGAACGGCGCAAGTTCATCGTCGCCGATACCCCGGGACACGAGCAGTACACGCGCAACATGGTCACCGGCGCCTCCACCGCCGATCTGGCCGTGATCCTGATCGACGCGCGCAAGGGTGTGCTCACCCAGACGCGGCGCCACAGTTTCCTGGTGCGCCTGCTCGGCATCTCGCGCGTGGTGCTCGCGGTCAACAAGATGGACCTCGTCGGCTACGCACGCGAGACCTTCGACACCATCGTGGCGGATTACAGCGCCTTTGCCGCGCGCATTGGGCTGCACGACATCACCGCCATCCCGCTCTCGGCCGTGTACGGGGACAATATCATCGAGCGCGGCGCGCACATGCCCTGGTTCCAGGGGCCGACGCTCATGCAGCACCTCGAGGACGTGCCCGTGGCCGACGTCACGACCGGCAAGGCGTTTCGTCTGCCGGTGCAGTGGGTGAACCGCCCGCACGCCGACTTCCGCGGCTTCGCCGGGCAGATCGCCAGCGGCAGCGTGCAGCGCGGCGACCGCATCCGGGTGCTACCCTCGGGCCGCGAGAGCCAGATCGCCCGCATCGTGACCGCAGACGGGGATCTGCCGCACGCACTTGCCGGGCAGTCGGTTACGGTGACCCTGACGTCCGAAGTCGACGTCAGTCGCGGCGATGTCATCGCCGCGGCCGCCAACGCGCCGCAGGTCGCCAGCCAGTTCGAGGCGACCATCGTGTGGATGCACGAGGAGCCGATGCTGCAGGGACGCGCCTACCTGATGAAGGCCGGCGCGCGCACCGTGACGGCCACGATCGCGCCGGTCAAGCACAAGATCAACGTGAATACGCTCGATGAGCTGCCGGCCGAGCGACTGGAGCTGAACGACATCGGGGTATGCGAGCTCGAGCTCGACCGCCCGATTGCCTTCGAGTCGTATGCGGATAACCGCGCCCTGGGGGGATTCATCCTCATCGACCGGCTGAGCAACGCAACGGTCGGGGCGGGTCTGATCAACTTCGCCCTGCGCCGCTCGCAGAACGTGCACTGGCAGGCGCTCGACGTGGACAAGCAGGTGCGGGCACGCCAGAAGGGGCAGCGCGCGTGTGTGCTGTGGCTGACGGGCCTTTCCGGGGCCGGAAAGTCCACCATCGCCAATCTCATCGAGAAGCGCCTGATCGCGCAGGGCCGACACACGTACCTGCTCGATGGTGACAACGTGCGCCACGGGCTCAACAAGGACCTGGGCTTCACCGCCCAGGATCGCGTGGAGAACATCCGCCGCGTGGCGGAGGTCTCCCGCCTCATGGTGGATGCCGGCCTCATCGTGCTCGTATCGTTCATCTCGCCGTTTCGCTCCGAGCGGCGCATGGCGCGCGAGCTCTTCGCCCCCGGGGAGTTCCTCGAGGTGTTCATCGATACCCCGCTCGCGGAAGCCGAGCGCCGCGACGTCAAAGGGCTCTACAAGAAGGCGCGCCGCGGTGAGCTGAAGAACTTCACCGGCATCGACTCACCCTACGAGACGCCCGAGGCTGCCGAGATCCGCATCGACACCACGAGCATGGACGCCGAGCAGGCGGCTGAGCAGATCATCCGCCACCTGGAGAGCCTCAAGCTCACCTCGCCCCCATGAACCCCGCCCCGCACCAGCTGCTGGCGGCGGTGACGCAGATCGCGCGGCGCGCCGGCCGCGAGATCCTCGAGGTCTACGCGGGCAGCGAGATCATCGCGACGGTGAAGGAGGATGCCTCGCCACTGACGGTCGCGGACCTGCGCGCGCACCGCCTGATCGAGGACGCGCTGCGGCAGCTCACGCCCGAGATTCCCGTGCTGTCGGAGGAAGCCAGCGACCTGCCCTTTGGCGAGCGCGCGGCCTGGCCGCGCTACTGGCTGGTCGACCCGCTCGACGGCACCAAGGAATTCCTGTCGCGCAACGGCCAGTTCACGGTGAACATTGCCCTGATTGAGGCTCACGCGCCGGTACTGGGCGTCGTGCACGTGCCGGTGCCCGACACGAGCTACCAGGGGGTGCCGAGCGTGGGGGCCTGGCGCGCGTCGGCCGCCGAACCCGCGTGCCCGATTCACGTGCGTGCCGCGAGCGCGCAGCCGCTGCGCGTGGTCGGGAGCCGCTCGCACCGGGGCGACTCGCTCGACGCATTCCTGGGCCGCCTCGGGCCTTACGAACTGGTGCCCGTGGGCAGCTCGCTCAAGTTCTGCATGGTTGCCGAGGGTTCGGCGGACGTCTACCCGCGGCTCGGCCCCACCAGCGAGTGGGACACTGCGGCCGCGCACGCGGTCGTACTCGCCGCGGGCGGGCAGGTGAGCACCCTCGAGGGTGGCCCGCTGCGCTACAACACGCGTGAGTCGCTGCTCAATCCCTTCTTCGTCGCCTACGGGCCGAAGGATCGCGACTGGCTCGCGCTGTTGCGCTGATGTTCGCTTGTTTGCGTAATCTGGAGGGCCGCTTATCGCGTGTTCTGCTTGCAAACAGGCATTTTCAAGCTTAATCTCGCAATCAGCGGCCGTGAATAACCACTGATCCTTCCGCCGCCCGGCTGGCGCGCCTGAAGCGCGCACACTCTCTATATAGTGTCCCAAAACCTATGACAGTCAGATCCCTTGGCTACGTGGTGGTCGAAGCGTCCGATCCCGGCGCCTGGCGTAAATTTGCCATCGATGTCATCGGTCTCATGGAGGGTCCGCCCGGTCCCGACGGCAGCCTGCGGCTGCGGATCGACGAGCGGCCGTTTCGCATCGCGGTCGTGCCGGGCAAGCGCGATCGCTTCCTCAGCTGTGGCTGGGAGTTCCGCGATGCCGCGGAACTCGAGGCCGTGATCGGTACGCTCACGGCGGCACGCGTGGAGGTGCGACGCGGTACCGAGGCTGAAGCGGTCAACCGCTGCGTGCGCCAGATTGCCTTCTGCACCGACCCCTGCGGCAATCAGCTCGAGCTCTTCCATGGTCGCACTTACGACTACGCGCCCTTTAGCTCGAGCAAGGGCCTGAGCGGTTTCGTTGCCGGTGAACTGGGCATGGGGCATGCGGTGCTGCCGGCGCTGCAGCTGGCCGCGATGCACGAGTTCTACCAGCGACTCGGCTTTGCCGACACGGACGAGATGTGGCTCGCAATGAGTCCCAATCCGGCCGATCCGAAGCTCGGCATCCATTTCATGCACGCCGCCTGCCGCCGCCACCACAGCCTCGCGCTGGCGGGCATGCCGGCCCCCTCGGGCTGCGTCCACATCATGCTCGAGGCGCGCACGCTCGATGACGTCGGATACGCCCTGGACCGCTGCGTGGCTGCCGGGGCGCACATCTCCTCGTCCCTGGGCAAGCATTCCAACGACCTCATGGTCTCCTTCTACGTGCGCACCCCCGCGGGCTTCGACCTCGAGTTTGGCTGTGACGGCTTGCAGCCGGAGTGGAGCACCTGGGTACCGACCCAGAGCGTCATTGGGGATCTCTGGGGGCACCGCTGGTCCCCGCCGCCCGCTTAGGCGCGCATGCTGGATAAGACGCTCACGGCCGCCGCAGTAGTCGGGACACTGCGGGATGGAATGACCATCGGGATCGGCGGCTGGGGCCCGCGCCGCAAACCGATGGCGCTGGTGCGGGCACTGCTGCGCTCACCGCTCCGGGACCTCACCGTGGTCGCCTACGGCGGCCCGGAGGTCGGCATGCTGTGCGCGGCGGGCAAGATCAAGAAGCTCATCTATGGCTTCGTCTCCCTGGATGCGATTCCGGTTGAACCCTGGTTCCGGCGGGCGCGCGAGGCGGGCAGCTTCGAGGCGCGTGAACTGGACGAGGGCCTGCTGCAGTGGGGGCTGCGCGCGGCCGCGATGCGCGTCCCCTTCCTGCCGACTCCGGTGGGGCTGGCGAGCGACGTCATGCGCATGAACCCCGAGTTCCGCACCGTGCGCTCGCCCTACGCGGACGCGGAACTGCTGCTGGCGATGCCGGCGCTGCATCTGGACGTCGCCCTGCTGCACGTCGATCGTGCCGACCGCCGCGGCAACGTACAGACCGTGGGCCCGGATCCCTACTTCGATGAGCAGTTCGCCCGCGCTGCAGCGCGCTGCTACGTCAGCTGCGAGCAGCTGAGCGAGCGACTCGACCTGTCCCACAGCGGCGCGGCACGCTGCAACATCGTCGAGCGCAGCTACATCAGCGGCGTGGTGCACGCACCCTTCGGCGCCCATCCGACCTCCAACCCGCCCGCCTACGGATGGGACGCCACGCACCTGCAGGCGTACTGCGCGCTCGCGGGCGAAGCCGGCGGCTGGGAGCGCTATTGCGCCGAATACCTCGGTGGCACGGAAGGCGACTACCTGGCGCGCATGGGCGGCGCTGCGCGCCTGAGTCAGCTGCCCGTGCCGGTGTTCTGAGCATGGCTGCCGAGTACAGTCTCGCGGAACTGCTCATCGTGGCCGCGGCCGAGGCCTGGCGCGGCAACGGCGAAGTGCTTGCCTCGGGCATTGGCGTCGTGCCGCGGCTGGCGGCGAGCCTGGCGAAACTGACGCACTCACCGGAGCTGATGCTGACGGATGCGGAGGCGTTTCTGGTGGAGGAGCCCGTGCCGCTCGGCCCGCGCGGCGACTACCAGCCCCGTTACTCCGGCTACATGCCCTTCGCGCGCGTCTTCGACTGCGTCTGGGGTGGGCGGCGTCACGTCATGATCGGGCCCATCCAGATCGACCGGTTCGGCCAGACCAACCTGTCCGGAATCGGCGCGCTCGAGCGGCCCAAGGTGCAGATGCTGGGCATGCGCGGCCTGCCGGGCAACAGCATCAGCCACCCGAACTCGATGTTTGTGCCCAATCACTCCCCGCGGGTGTTCGTGCCGGGCGAGGTCGACATCGTCGGCGGCGTGGGCTACAACGCCGCGCGCTGGCCGGCGGGAGCGAACGCGAGTCACGTCGACCTGCGCCTCATCGTCACTGATCTGTGCGTCATGGACTTCTCCGGTGAGGACCATGCGATCCGTGTGCGCTCGCTCCACCCCGGTGTTGCGCTCACCGCGGTGCAGGCGGCAACCGGCTTTCCGCTCTCGCCCGCGGCGGACCTCACCACCACCGTCGCGCCGAGTCGCGAGCAGCTCGAGCTCATCCGCCGGCTCGATCCGCATGGCCTGCGTGCCCAGGTCATCAAGGGCAATCCCCCTGGCGTGCGCCCGCAGGGCCCCGCGTGAGCGATCCGTTCAACACGCTCCTGTGCCAGCGACTCGGTTGCCGCTACCCGATCATCCAGACCGCAATGGGCTGGGTGGCGCGTCCGGAGCTGGTCGGGGCATCCTGCAACGCCGGCGCGTTTGGTTTCCTGGCCGCCGCGGTGCTGCGTCCCGATGAGGTCGGGCCGGCCATCGAGCGCGTGCGCGCGCTGACGGCTGCCCCGTTCGGGGTGAACTTCCACATGTTCCAGCCCGGCGCCGAGCGCATCGTCGAGATCCTCATCGAACGCAAGGTAACCGCGGTCAGCTTCGGGCGCGGGCCGGACAAGAAGATGATCGCGCGCTTTCGCGATGCCGGAATTGCCTGCGTGCCCACCGTCGGTGCCGTGAAGCACGCGAAGAAGATGGTCGACCTCGGCGTGGACATGCTGGTGGTCCAGGGGGGCGAGGGCGGCGGTCACACCGGCTCAGTGGCGAGCACGGTGCTGTTGCCGCAGGTGCTCGATGCCGTCAAGGTGCCGGTCATCGCCGCCGGCGGCTTTGCCGATGGCCGCGGGCTGGCGGCCGCGCTGGCCTACGGCGCGCAGGGTATTGCCATGGGCACGCGCTTTCTGATGACGCGCGAGTGCCCGGTGCCGCAGCTCACCAAGGAACGCTACACGCGCGCCAGCACCGATGACATTCTGGTCACGACCAAGGTCGACGGCATGCCGCAGCGCATGATCCGCAACGAGACGCTCGCGCGCATCGAGAAGGCCGGGCGGCTGCGCATGCTGCTGCTGGCGCTCAGCAGCGCCTGGCAGTTAAAGCGCATGACGGGGGCCTCAGTCACCGAGCTGCTGTCCGCGGCGCGCAGGATGGGGCATGCGGGCGACATGAGCTTTGGCCAGTCCCTCATGGCGGCGATCGCGCCGGTCCTGTTTCAGCGCTCGATGATCTCCGGGGAACCGCAGCGCGGGCTGCTGGCGACCGGCCTGGTGGCGGGACGGCTCGCCGACCTGCCCAGTTGCGAGGAACTGATCCAGAGCATCGTGCGCGAGGCGCGCGCCCGCCTGGCGGCGCTGGGAGCGCCGCTCGTGGCCTAGCCTCGCGGCATCCACACTTACGCAGAAGGAGGCATCCGTGGCCATCCGCACAGACATCCAGGGGCATATCGGTGAGGTGGTGCTTGACCATCCGCCGGTGAATGCACTCGACAGCCGCGCGTGGAACGAGCTCGCCGACATCATCACGGCGCTCGGGGCTAACGCCGAGGTCCGTTGCCTGCTGGTGCGCGCGGAGGGCAAGGGCTTCTGCGCCGGCGTGGACATCAAGGAGATGCAGCAGCATCCGCAGCGCATCGTCGAGCTCAACCGCGGCAACTACCGCACCTTTCGCGCCGTGAGGAGCTGCGAAGTGCCGGTGGTGACCGCCGTGCACTCGTTCGTGATTGGCGGCGGGATCGGAATCTGCGGGGCGAGCGATGTCGTCATCGCATCCGAGGATGCCTATTTCTCCCTGCCGGAGATCGATCGCGGCGCCATGGGTGGTGCGTCGCACCTCTCGCGCATGCTGCCACTGCACAAGGTGCGCGCGGCCTTCTTCACCGGCGGGCGCATCCCGGCGCAGGAGGCCTACCGACTCGGGGCGCTCGAGCGCGTCGTGCCCGCCACGCAGCTGCTGGCGGAGGCGCGCGCCTTCGCCGCAGTGATTGCCGAGAAGAGCCGCCGCGCACTGGTGCTCGCCAAGGAAGCTCTCAATGGCATCGAGCCGCGCGATGTCGATCACGGCTACCGCTTCGAACAGGGCTTCACGCTCGAGATGTATCTGCACGAGGACTCGCAGAAGGCCCGCGATGCGTTTGTGAAGGACGGCAAGCGCGCGAAGTACTGAAGCCGTGGCCCTGGACCTGCAATTCACCCCCGAGCAGCAGCGCTTCCGTGCCGAGGTGCGCGAGTGGATGGTCGCGCACGTGCCGAAGGTGCCGCTTAAGACCCTCGAGAGCGAGGCCGGTTTCGCGCAGCACCGTCAGTGGGAGCGCACGCTGGCCCGCGGCAACTGGGGCATGATCACCTGGCCGCGCGAGTTCGGCGGGCGCGGCGCGAGCCTCATCGACTGGCTGATCTTCGAGGAAGAGTACTACCGCGCCGCCGCGCCGCTGCGCGTCAACCAGAACGGCATCTTTCTGCTTGGCCCCACGCTCATGGAGTTCGGCACCCCGGCCCAGAAGGCACGTTACCTGCCGCAGATGGCCTCGGGTGCCGAGATCTGGGCGCAGGCCTGGTCGGAGCCGCAGTCCGGGTCCGACCTCGCGGCGCTGCGGGCCACCGCGGTGCGCGACGGGGACAGCTACGTCCTCAAGGGACACAAGATCTGGTCATCGCGTGCTGCGTTCGCTGACTGGGCCTTCGGCATCTTCCGCACCGATCCCACCGCCGAGCGTCATCGCGGCTTGAGCTTCATCCTCGTGCCGCTGCGCCACCCGGGCGTGCGGGTCCGCGGCATCCGCCAGATCCACGGCGAACCCGGCTTCGCCGAGATCTTCTTCGAGGATGCGCGCGTGCCCGTTGATCATCGTCTGGGCGAGGAGGGCGCAGGCTGGCACATCGCCATGGCGACGGCGGGCTTCGAGCGCGGCCTGATGCTGCGCAGCCCGGCGCGCTTCCAGATCGCGGCGCAGCGGCTGGTGCAGCTGTGGCGTCGCTGCGCGGACGCAGCCGACCCGGGGCTCGTCGGTGCGGTCACCCAGGCATGGATGGACGCCGAGGCCTACGCGCTCAACACCTACCGCACGGCCAGCCGGCTGATGGCGGGCGGCACGATCGGCGTCGAGGCGAGCCTCAACAAGATCTTCTGGTCGGAACTCGACCTGGACCTGCATCGCACGGCGATGGCCCTGCTCGGTGCGCGTGCCGAGCTGCTGCCGCGGGGCGACACGGCCGAAACCGATGACTGGCTGGAAGGGTTCATCTTTTCGCTCGCCGGGCCGATCTATGCCGGCACCAACGAGATCCAGCGCAACCTGATCGCCGAGCGGCTGCTCGGGTTGCCGCGCGCCTAGGGTCAGCTCATGGACTTCACCTTCAGCGAAGAGCAACGAATGATGGCGGCGGCGCTGCGCGAGCTGGCCACCGACCTGTGCTCATCGCAGGCGCTGCGCGCCGTGTTCGACGGCGATCATTCGGCGGCCGAGGAGCGCTGGCGGCGCCTGGCGGAGCTGGGACTTTTTAGCGTGCTCGCACCACCGGGTGCTGCTGGCCTGGGACTTTCCGATGCGGACTTTGTGCTGCTCGCCGAAGAGGCGGGTCGTGCGGCGTTGTGCGAACCGCTCGTGGAGCAGGCGGCACTTGCGGTGCCGCTGCTGGCCGAGCTCGCAACCGAACCGGTCACGGCAGCCCTGCTGCCCCGCCTGGCGAGCGGCGAGGCACGCGTGGCCGTCGCCCATACCCAGAATCCCTATGCGAGCGTCCCGCCCGGCGTCACGCACTGGTTACTGTGTTCGGCGGACGCGGTGACACTGGCGAGCGCGGACGAGGTAGAGGCGCTCCCGGCTCGCTCGGTCGATGCGGGTCGCCGGCTCTTCGAGCCGCGACTGCGGGCCGGTGGCGGCCGCCGGCTGGCGGAGGCGGATGCGGCGCGCGCGGCCACAGACCGCCTGCTGAACCGCGGCGCCGTGCACACGGCCGCGCAGTGCCTGGGAGTCGCGGAACGCATGCTCGAGCTCTCAGCCGCGTACGCCAAGGAGCGCGTGCAGTTCGGGCGGCCCATCGGCACGAACCAGGCGGTCAAGCATCACCTGGCGAACGTGGCGGTCAAGCTCGAGTTCGCACGTGCGGTGGTCTATGCCGCCGTCACGCGGGTGGACGCCGTGGATGCGCGCAGCCTCGCCGCCGTGTCCCATGCAAAGCTGGCCGCCTCCGCGGCCGCAGACCTGGCAGCCCGAACCGCAATCCAGGTACACGGGGCGATGGGATACTCGTGGGAAGTGGACCTGCACTTCTACATGAAACACGCCTGGGCGCTCGCCGGCAGCTGGGGCGACCGTAACTTTCACGCCCGGCGCCTGCAGGGGTTGTTGTGCGGTGGCGCACTCACGCCCGGCCCGGATCAGACCTTCGCAAGATCTGCCTAGAGGAATGTTCGATGACCAACGAGGCTTACATTATCGGTGCCGTCCGCACCCCCACGGGCAAGAAGAAGGGTACGCTCGGCGCGATTCATGCCGCGGATCTTGGTGCACATGCCATCCGCGCGCTCATCGAGCGCACCGGCATTGATCCGAACCACGTCGACGACGTGATCTTTGGCTGCGTCGATCAGCTCGGCGCCCAAGCCGGTGACATCGCGCGCACCTGCTGGCTCGCCGCCGGACTGCCCGATCACGTCCCCGGGACCACCATCGACCGCCAGTGCGGTTCCTCGCAGCAGGCGGTGCATTTCGCGGCGCAGGCGGTGATGAGCGGCACCCAGGACCTGGTCATCGCCGGCGGCGTGCAGACCATGAACCAGATCCCGATCGGCGCCGCCATGGTCGCCGGGCAGGCTTACGGGCAGCCCGACCCGTTCAGCGGTTCGCGCGGCTGGCGCGAGCGCTACGGCACCCAGGAAGTGTCGCAGTTCCGCGCGGCGGAGATGATCGCCGAAAAGTGGGACATTTCACGCCGCGACATGGAGGAATTCGCGCTCGAGAGCAACCGTCGCGCGCTGGCCGCGCTCGCGCGTGGCGCGTTCGAGCGTGAGACCGCGCCGCTCAATGGCCTGAGTGCCGATGAGACGCCGCGGGTCGGGACGACGCTGGAAAAGATGGCGCAGCTGCAGCCGCTCGCCCCGGGCGGGCGTATCACCGCCGCGGTGGCCAGCCAGATCGCCGACGGTGCCGCGGCACTGCTCATTGCCTCCTGGGACGCCGTGCGTCGCTACGGTCTCAAGCCGCGTGCGCGCATCCATCACATGTCGGTGCGGGGCGCTGACCCGGTGTGGATGCTGACGGCGCCGATTCCGGCAACCCAGCACGCCCTGGCCAAGGCGGGCATGACGCTCGATGACATCGACCTGATCGAGATCAACGAGGCGTTCGCCTCGGTCGTCCTGGCGTGGCAGCGCGAACTCAATGTCGACATGGAGCGTGTCAACGTGAACGGCGGCGCGATCGCCCTCGGGCATCCGCTGGGGGCCACGGGTGCCAAGCTGATGACCACGCTGTTGCACGAACTCGAGCACCGCGGCGTGCGCTTCGGCCTGCAGACCATGTGCGAGGGCGGCGGCCAGGCCAACGTCACCATCATCGAGAGGCTCTGACATGAGCGGACTGTGTGCAGGCCGGATCGTGATCGTGACCGGGGCCGGGCGCGGGCTGGGGCGCGCCTATGCGCTCGCGTTCGCGCGCGAGGGCGCCCGCGTGGTCGTCAACGATCTCGGCACTTCGCTCGCCGGCAGCGGCCGCGACAGCGCCACCGCGCAGGCGGTGGTCGAGCAGATCCGCGCGGCGGGCGGGGAGGCCGTGGCCAACGGCGATGACGTGTCCGATTGGGAAGGCGCCGGACGGATCGTGGCTACTGCGCTCGAGCACTTCGGCGGCCTGGACGTCGTGGTCAACAACGCCGGGGTCGTGCGTGACCGCATGTTCGTCAGCGCGACGGTCGAGGAGTGGGATGCCACGGTGAAGGTCCACCTGCGCGGGCATTTCTGCGTCGCACGCCACGCGGTGGATTACTGGCGCGCCTGCGCCAAGCAGGGCAAGAGCGTCGATGCGCGCATCATCAACACCTCGTCCGGCGCCGGTCTCAACGGCAGCATCGCCCAAAGCGCCTACGCCGCGGCCAAGGGCGGCATCGCCAGCCTGACCCTCGTGCAGGCGGCGGAGCTGCAGCGCTACGGGATCACCGCGAATGCGCTGGCACCGGCCGCGCGCACGCGCATGACCGAGCAGGCCTTCGCGGAAAAGATGAAGCGCCCCGAGAGCGGCTTCGACGTACAGGATCCGGACAACATCGCGCCCGCGGTCGTGTGGCTGGGCAGCACCGAGTCGCGCGCCGTCACCGGCTGCGTGTTCGAACTGGAAGGCGGCAAGATCATGATTGACGAGGGCTGGAACGACGGACCCCAGGTCGACAAGCAGGCACGCTGGGAACCCCGCGAGGTCGGCCCGGTGGTGGCGCGCCTGCTGGCGCAGCGGCGGCCGCCGAAGAAGGTCTACGGCACATGAGCGCACCTGCCGGGATTCCGCCTTACCCGCCGGGCCGCGCCCTGCTGGCCGGCAAGGCCGTGCTGGTGACGGCGGCGGCCGGCACCGGAATCGGCTTTGCCACCGCCAAGCGCGCGCTCGAGGAAGGCGCGCGCGTCTACGTCAGCGACGTGCACGAGCGACGCCTGGCGGAGGCCGTCGAGCAGCTGCGCGCGATCGATCCGCAGCGCGTCGAGGGCAAGCTGTGCGACGTCACCCGTGAGAACGATGTGCGGGCCCTGGTGGCGGCGGCAATCGCCACCATGGGGGGCATTGACGTGCTGGTGAACAACGCCGGCCTCGGCGGTTCCACGGCGATCACCGAGATGAGCGACGAGCAATGGCACCGGGTGCTCGACGTGTCCCTCACCAGCGTCTTTCGCATGACACGGGCGACGCTGCCACACATGTATGCCCGCGGCGCCGGCGCGATCGTGAACAACGCCTCCGTCCTCGGCTGGCGGGCGCAGGCGCTGCAGGCGCACTATGCCGCCGCCAAGGCGGGCGTCATGGCCTTCACGCGCTGCGCGGCGATCGAGGCGGCCGAACACGGGGTGCGCATCAACGCCGTCGCCCCCAGCATCGCCATGCACGCGTTCCTGAACCGGGTGACGAGCGAGGAGCTGCTGGCGGAACTGAAGCGCCGCGAGGCGTTCGGCCGCGCCGCCGAAGTGTGGGAAGTCGCCAACGTGATCGTGTTCCTCGCCAGCGACCTGGCGAGCTACATGACCGGCGAGGTGGTCTCGGTCTCCAGCCAGCACGCATGAGCGATTGACATGACAGCAGCCGTGTTTCGTTCCGCCCGCGAGTATCAGGAAGCCGTGGGCCGCACCTTCGGGCCCACCGACTGGCTGACGGTTGATCAGCACCGCATCGACCTGTTTGCGGAAGCCACCGGTGATGACCAATGGATCCATGTGGATGCAGCGCGTGCCGCCACGGGTCCCTTCGGTGGCACCATCGCGCACGGCTACCTGTCGCTCGCCCTGGTCAACTATTTCCTGCCGCAGCTGGTGCGCGCGGAAGGCCTGCGGCACGGACTCAACTACGGCTGTGACCGCGTGCGCTTCCCGGCGGCGCTGCGCTCGGGCACCCGCGTGCGCGGGCATGCCGAGATCGTCGCGGCGGAGCAGCAGCCCGACGGGGCGGTGCAGGTGAAGATCCGCGTGACCCTGGAAGCGGAGGGCGGCGGCAAGCCCGTATGCGTCGCCGATACGCTCAGTCGGCTGTATTTCTGAAAGTACCCGGGAGAGAACCGTGCGCGAAGCTGTGATTGTCTCTACCGCGCGAACGCCGATCGGCAAGGCGTTCCGCGGCGCCTTCAACGACACCGAAGCGCCCGTGCTCTCCGGGCACGCCGTGCGTGAGGCGGTGCGGCGCGCCGGGATCGATGGCGCGGAAGTGGAGGACCTCGTGCTCGGCTGCGCGACGCAGCAGGGCACGCAGGGCTACAACATTGCCCGTCTCTCGGTGGTCACCGGCGGCCTGCCGTTGAGCGTTGCCGGCATGACCCTTGATCGCAAGTGCGCCTCGGGCCTCATGGCGATTGCCACCGGCGCGAAGCAGGTGGTGGACGATGGGATGTCGGTCGTGGTGGCCGGCGGTGTGGAGTCGATCAGCCTCACCCAGAACAAGCACCTGAACAGTTACCGCGCCCAGTCGCAGGCGGTGCTCGCCGCGTCACCGACCATGTACCTGGCCATGATCGAGACTGCGGAAGTCGTCGCCCAGCGCTACGGCATCTCGCGCGACGCCCAGGATCGCTATGCGCTGCAGAGCCAGCAGCGTGTGGCAGCCGCCTACGCGGCCGGACGCTTCGAGGCCGAGCTCGTGCCGCTGGCGACCATCAAGAGCGTAACCGACAAGGTGAGCGGGGAGACGCGCACCGAGCAGACCCTGCTCAGGCAGGACGAGGGTTTCCGCGCGGACACGACCCTGGCGGGCCTCGCCAAGCTCGAGCCGGTCTGGAGCGGGGGCAAGGTGATCGAGAAGGGCACGAACATCACCGCCGGCAATGCCTCGCAGCTCTCCGACGGCGCGGCCGCCGTGGTGATCATGGACAGCGAGCTCGCCGCCCGGCGCAACCTGCAGCCCCTCGGTGCCTACCGCGGCATCGCGGTGGCCGGCTGTGCGCCCGAGGAGATGGGCATCGGGCCGGTCTTTGCGGTGCCGAAGCTGCTGGCGCGCCATGGCCTGAAGGTCGAGGACATCGGCCTGTGGGAGCTCAATGAGGCCTTTGCCGTGCAGGCGCTCTATTGCCGTGATCGGCTCGGGATCGACAACGAGAAATTCAACGTCGACGGCGGCGCGATCGCGATCGGCCATCCCTACGGCATGAGCGGGGCGCGGCTCGTGGGGCATGCCCTGATCGAGGGCAAACGGCGCGGCGTGCGCTGGGTCGTGGTGACGATGTGCGTCGCCGGCGGCATGGGTGCCGCGGGACTATTCGAGGTGTATTGACATGCCAGCGCGCCATTACCGACGAGGTTCGCGATGAGTGCCGGAGCAGATTACGAGCTCGATGAGGTCGACCGCCATATCATCGCCGCGCTGCAGGTGGACGGGCGCGCGACCAACCAGAAGATCGCGCGCAGCCTGAAGATATCGCCCGCGACCGTGGGGGCGCGCATCCGGCGGTTGGAAAACGTCAACGCCATGCGGGTGGTGGCGGTGACCGATTTCGCCGCGCTCGGGTACCAGGTACTGCTCGCGGTCGGGATCGAAGTCCAGGGGCGCGCCGCCGAGGAGGTGGCCGAGGAACTGGCGGCGCTGGAAGAGGTGTTCGCCGTGCACCTCGTGACCGGCGCGCGCGATATCGAGATTCTCGTTGCGCTGCATGACCTGGAAGAGCTCAAGGTCTTCCTGCTGCAGGATGTCGCCAAGATCCGCGGCATCCGCGCACTCTCCGCCGGCATTGCCGCGGACGTGATCAAGTACGATTTTGACCGCGCGCAAATCGCATGAAGAGCACCTTGCCCTTGCTCGACGCCCTGGACCGCCGCATCGTCGACCTGCTGACGGTGGACGCCCGCGTGAGTAATCGCCAGATCGCCGCGCAGCTCGGGGTCACCGAGGGCACGATCCGCGGGCGCATCAACCGCCTGGAGAAGGGCGGGGCGATCCGGCTCACGGCCGTCACCAACGTCGCCTTTGCAGGCTCGCCGCGGGTGGTATTGATCGGCGTTCAGGCGCAGCACGGGGAACTGCGGGCCGTCAGCCAGAAGATCGCCGCCATGCCCGAAATCGGCTGCGTCATCGTGATGCTCGGGCGCTTCGACATCCTGGCCATCGGGCTGTTCCGGGCCCTCGAGGACATCGTGCAGGTGGCCAACAACCGCATCCTGGCGCTGCCGGGCGTGCGTCATGTCGAGACTTCGATTGCCGTGAAGACGCTCAAGTACGACTTCCGCGCGGCCAAGATCACGCCCGTGCGCCGCGCCGCGCCGCCGCGCGATACGCTGTAGCGCCACCGGAGACAAGGATACCCATGGCTGAATCGTCACCCGTCAGGTCCGCGGCATTCACGCCGCTGCGCGTCGGACCCCTGACGTTGCGCAATCGCTTCATCAAGTCGGCCACCAATGAGGGCAGCGCCAAGGGCGGAGTGGCCTCCAAGCGCCTGGTCAGCTTCCATGAGGCGATCGCCGCCGGCGGGGTGGCCATGACGACGGTCGCCTATTGCGCGGTCGCACCCGACGGGCGCACGTTCACCGACCAGATCACGCTCGATGATGCCTCCGTCCGGCACCTGCGCGTGCTCACCGAGGCCGTGCATCGGCACGATGCGGCCGCTGCGGCGCAGATCACGCACGGGGGCTGCTTCACCTTCGTGCCGCCGACGGCCACGCGCCGGCCCCTTTCCGCCAGCGGCGGATTCAACAAGGTCGGCATCATGAGCGGCCAATGGCGCCGGCAGAAGATGGGACCGGAAGATCTCGAGCGGGTCGCCGGGGAGTTCGTGCGCGGCGCCCGGCTGGCACGCGAGGCGGGCTTCGATGCGGTCGAGATCCACATGGGCCACGGCTACCTGCTCAGCCAGTTCCTGAGCCCGCTCTACAACCGCCGCCGCGATGCCTATGGCGGCAGTATTGATCGGCGCGTGCGCTTCCCGGTGCTGGTGCTGCAGCGCGTGCTGGAAGCCGTCGGCAAGGACCTGGCCGTCGTGTGCAAGATCAGCGTGACCGACGGCCATCCGCGCGGCAACAGCGCCGAGGACGGGGCACAGATCGCCCAGGCGCTCGAGCGCGCCGGGGCGCACCTGCTGGTGCTCAGCGGCGGTCTGAATATCGAGTCGATCACGACGATGTTCGGTTCCTCCTTCCCCAAGGAGAACCGCACCAGCGTCGGTAACCCGATCGTGGCCGCGGCGATGTTTATCCAGCAGTTCACGGAGCCGAAGAACGTCCAGTTCCGCGAGCTCTACCAGCTGGAGAACTCGCGCAAGACCCGTGCCGCGACCACGATGCCGCTCGCCTACCTCGGCGGGGTCAAGAGCCTGGCCGCGACCGAGCAGGTGCTGGCGGAGGGCTTCGACGCCGTGGCGCTCGGGCGCGTGCTCATTCACCAGGCGGACCTGGTGAATGGCTTCGCCAGCGGTCGCTTGCGCGAATCGGGCTGTACGTCCTGTAACCGCTGCGTCGCCATGATGTACACCCCCGGAGGCACCTCGTGTGTGCTCGGGGAGCCCGGGGATGCGCTCCTGAACGCCACTCCGGCGGCCTCGTGACCGCGACGCTCGAGAGCCTGCTCGCCGAACGCGAGATCGCGCGGCAGCTGGCGCGCATCGCGTGCGCCATGGACGAGCGCGCCTGGGAGGCCCTCGATGCGCTGATCGACGTGCAGGCGAGCGCGGATTTCGGCACCGGCAGGGTCGCCGGGCGGCCGGCGCTGGTGGCGCTCATGCGCTCCTTCCTCGATGACTGCGGGCCGACGCAGCACCTGCTCGGCAATCTCATGGTCGAAGTATCGGGCACCGAGGCGCAATCTCGCTGTTACGTGGCGGATCTGCATCTGGGCCGTGGCGCCAATGCGCATCTGACCTTCCAGACGCTCGGTGAATACCGCGACCGCTGGCAACTGCGTGCCGGCACCTGGTGGCTCACGGAGCGCATCAAGGTGAACCGCGCGCACGTGGGCTCGTTCGCGGTGCTGGGACCGGGGCCGCCGAACTGGAGTCCGGCCTGAGGTGCGCTCAGCCCTGCAGAATGTCGCCGGGGCCGAAGTAGGCTTTCATGCTGGTGAACTTACCGGCCTCATCGAAGGTCATGATGTCGATGACGCGCACCGTGACCGGGCCGATGCGGGCGCTGAAGGCCATGGCCGCCGCGTTACCGTGCGAGCCGCGCACGGGCGCATCGAGCGCAAGTTTGGCGCCCGTGGCGATCGAATGCGTATAGAAGGCGCGGATTTCAGCCTTGCCGCGCTTCACCGGGGAGCCGACCGGATCCTCGACCGTCGCATCCTCGGCGTAGAGTGCGACGACGGCTTCCGCGCTGCCGCTGTTGAAGGCATCGATATAGGCCTGCATCGCGGCCTTCATGGTTTCCTGGCTGGGCATCAAGGGGCTCCGTGGTGAGGGGCGGCCCAGCATACCTGCCCGCCGCAGCCTCTCGTGATCGTTCATTTGGGCGACGTACCGGCGGTCCGTGCAGGGCACACTGCCTTTGATTACAACGCGGTTCGAGGGGGTCGTTTGACAGAGGCACGCGACTTGAGCGTCGATGTCCTGGTCGTGGGATCGGGAAACGGCGCCCTCACGGCGGCGCTTTGCAGCTATGAGATGGGCGTCCAGGACGTGCTGGTGATCGAGAAGACGGCCCTCTTTGGCGGCACCAGCTCGACCTCCGGGGGCGGCATCTGGATTCCCTGCAGCCGCTACGCCCGCGAAGCCGGTGCCAGCGACAGCTATGAGGAGGCGCTCGAATACGTGCTGGGCTCCACGCCCGCGGGCGCCGTACCGCGCGAGCTGCAGGAGACCTATCTGCGGCAGGGCCCGCTGATGCTCGACTTCCTGCACGAGCGTACCCGCGTGCGCTACGAATCCCTGGCGCATTACCCGGATTACTGGTCGACGCTCCCGGGTGCCAAGCACGGCCACCGCTCGCTCGAGCCCGCGCCGGTGGCGCGCAGCGTGCTCGGCCAGGAGGCGGCCCGGCTGCGCGACACGCACCACATGATGTGGATGTTCGACCGGATCGCGATGACGCAGGTGGACGCCCAGGTGCTGATGGCGCAGTTGCCGGGCTGGAAGGGCCTCGCCGCACGGCGCATCTGGGACCACGTGAGCGACGTCGGCTGGGCGCTGCGCCACAAGCGGTCCCGGCGCATCGCCTGTGGCTGTGCCGGCATCGCGCGCCTGCGCTGGTCGCTGCAGGACCGCAAGGTGCCGCTGTGGCTGGAGGCACCGATGACGGAGCTGCTGGCCGATGACTCCGGCCGCGTCACGGGTGCGCGCGTCTCGCGCAACGGCGCCAGCCTGGTCGTGCAGGCACGCCGCGCCGTGGTGCTGGCGGCGGGGGGCTTTGAGCACAACCAGCAGATGCGCGAGCAATACCTGCCGCAGCCCACCGATGCGCGCTGGAGTGCGGCCGCGGGTACCAACACCGGCGATGCGCACCGTGCCGCCATGGCCCTGGGGGCGGACACGCGCCTGATGAGCGGTGGCTGGTGGTGCTCCTCGATCCGTGCACCGGATGATCCGGTGCCGCGGCTGGCGATCATGGACAAGTCCTACCCCGGCAACATCGTGGTCACGCGCCGCGGTCGCCGCATCGCCAATGAATCGCAGAACTACATCACCTATCAGCTGGAGTTCTATCGCCGCCATACCCCGGAGGATCCGCAGGCGCCTTCGTGGATGATCTTCGATGCCCGCTCACGCCGCATGTACTTCAACGGCCCGCTGTGGCCGGTGCGATACCGCCCCGACAAGCGGCTGCCGCAAAGCTACTTCGCTTCCGGGTTCCTGACGCGTGCGGATTCGGTGCGCGAGCTCGCCGTGCGTGCCGGCATCGATCCGGAGGGTCTGGAAAAGACCGTGAGCGCCATGAACGACTATGCGCGCACCGGCAAGGACCTCGAGCATGGCCGCGGGGACGCAGAGTACGATCGTTACTATGCTGACCCGCGCATCAAGCCCAACCCGTGCCTGGCGCCGATCGTGGAGCCGCCGTTCTATGCGATGCGCATCGATCCGGGTGACTTCGGCACGCACGGCGGGCTCGTGACCAGCAGCGACGCCCAGGTCCTGCGCGCCGGCGGCGCCCCGATCCCCGGGCTGTACGCGGTGGGCAATTGCGCGGCCGCGATCCTGCCCACGTATCCTGGGCCCGGATCGACCCTGGGTCCTGCGATGACCTTCGCCTGGCAGGCGGCCAAGCACTTCTCCCGGAGGCCCTCATGAGCGCCGATAAGCTGCTGGATCCCGCCGAGCTGCTGGCCGCGGCACGCCGCGAGACGGGGCTGAGCGCGTTCGACACCCCGCCGATCGATGAGCCACTGGACCGCCTGACACGCGCGCTGCGCACCGAGGCACACCTCAACGAGGCGGGCGTCCATACCTGGCGCGCGCGCATTCTCAACACGCTCATTACCCGGCTGCGTGCCAGCGACTGGTTCCGGCGCCACCCGGAGATCCTGGCCGAGCAGCTGCCACCGCCGGTGGTGATCCTGGGGCTCGCGCGCACCGGTACGACGCTCCTGCACCGGCTGCTGGCCACCGACCCGCGCTTCTATGCGGCCGCCTGGTGGGAGGTGCGCTTTCCGGTGCCCGCCGCCGATGACATCCAGGGCGACCAGCGCATCGCGGCCGCCAAGGCGGAAGTGGCGGGGATTCTCGCGGCGATGCCGGAGCTGGCGGCCATCCATCCCTGGGATGCCATGGGCGCGGATGAGGACATCATGCTCATCGACCAGACGCTGCTCAGCACCACGGCCGAATCACTCGCGTGCGTGCCGAGCTACCGCGACTGGATCCATGCCCAGGACCTGCGCCCCGCCTACGCCTATCTCGTGCAGCTCATGAAGTTCCTGCAGTGGCAGAAGAAGCGTCGCGGACAGGTCGCCGACTACTGGGTACTGAAGACACCGATGCATCTGGGCTACGTCGAGGTGATTGCCGAACAGATGCCCGGCGCGACCTTCGTACAGACCCATCGCGATCCGCTGGCGACCATGCCGTCCTTCGCCAGTTTCGTGCACATGTTGTGGGCGATGGGCAGCGACAGCCCCGATCCGCGCGAGGCGGCGCGCCAGTGGTCACAGACGCTCGAGGAGCACCTCAACCACTGCATGGACCAGCGCGAACGGCTGACCAATCGCTTCATCGACGTCGACTTCCGCGAGACCGTGGGCGAGCCGGAGCGAGTCGTGGAACGCATCTACCGTGGCATCGGCCTGCCGATGACGGACAGCACCCGCGCGGGCATCAGTGCCTACATGAGCACGCACCCGCGCGAAGGACGTCCCAAGCACGAATACACTCTGGAGGAGTTCGGCTTCACGCGCGCCGAACTCGAGCAGCGCTTCAGGCGCTACCGCGAAAAACACATTCTTCCCTTCAACCCGTCGTAAGGTGCAGTGCCATGTTACTCAAGGACAAGGTAGTTATCGTTTCCGGGATTGGCCCGGGTCTGGGCGTCAAGCTTGCGATCGAGGCCGCCCGTGAGGGTGCGCGCGCTGTCGCCATCGGGGCGCGGACCGCGGAAAAGCTCGATGACGCCGAAAAGCGCATGCGCGAGGCCAACCCCGCGTGCAAGGTGCTGAAGCTGGTCACCGACATCCGCGATGCGGCGCAGTGTAAGCGCCTCGCGGAGAGCACGGTCCAG
The DNA here is from genome assembly GCA_963727305.1 of uncultured Pseudomonadota bacterium. Classification (GTDB taxonomy): domain Bacteria; phylum Pseudomonadota; class Gammaproteobacteria; order Steroidobacterales; family Steroidobacteraceae; genus 13-2-20CM-66-19. Next base: position 152,990 of record CAVSFM010000016.1, on the reverse strand, counting down.
CAGTTCGGCCGCATCGACGGCCTGGCGAACAGCGCCTTCTTCTGGGGCACGCCGGGCACGGGAGAGGCCGCTGATCTCAATGGCTGGAAGGACGTACTCGAGACCAACGTGCTTGGCACGATGCACATGACGCAGGCCGTGGTGCCGGCCATGAAGGCGCAGGGGGGCGGGGCGATCGTGAACATCAGCTCCATGGCGACGGTCAAGCCGCACACCGGGGAGATCGGCTACGCGGCCTCCAAGGGCGCGATCAACGTGGCCAGCAAGTATCTTGCCCTGGAGCTTGGCGTCCACAACATCCGCGTGAACGTCGCGCGCATGGGGTGGATGCTGGGTGTGCCGGTGCAGAACTTTGTCAGCCACGCGGCCAAGGAGCAGGGGGTGCCGGAGAAGCAGTTCTACGATGCCGTGTCGGCCAACATCGCCCTGCGGCGCCTGGTGACCGACACCGAGTGCGCCCGCGCGGCGCTGTTCCTGCTTTCCGACTATGCCTCGGGAGTCACGGGAGCGGTGCTGGACGCGAACGGCGGCGAGACCTTCCCGCCGTAAGCAATCCTGGCGGGCGGTCGCCTCAGGCGGCCGTTTCCGCCTCCTCGAAGCGCGCCGGCATCCCCACCACGCGGTGTTGGACGCCTTCGACCTGCTTGAGGAACTCCTGCTTGCGCGCACGCTGGTTGTAGAACTGCCGATACCAGATGCGCGACTTGTGGAACGGGCCATCGCCCGGCACCTGCAGGACTTGCAGCGCCGGGCGCTTGTTGGCCCATACGTCGAAGTCCTGTGCGAACGCAAGGCGCGAGGCCTCCTGGTAGGCGCGCGCCGCGGCGACGTCCGCCTCCGTCGCGACCTTGTTCTGCGATTTCACCAGGAGCGCGTGCCAGACCTTGATCACGCCGTCGTCGACGGTCGTGTGGCCGATGAAGATGATCGACTCCCCCATCCCCATCATGTAGGAGAGCAGGAATCCGGGACCGTGGTAGGTGGTGTCGGTGGTGAGAATGGGGCTCACGCCATCCGGGGTGACCAGCGTGCGGTGGCCGCCGCCCTGGATCTGCGTTGCCAGGTGTCCTTTGAACTCGCAGCGGAAGAACTTGACCGTCTCGCCGTGGACCGGGCCGAGGTGCGAGCAGTCGGCGATGTTGTCGATCACTTCCTGTCCGTGGCAGTTGATGACGCCGAGGTGATCAAACTTCCAGCGCACCCACTGGGGGTCGTTCCACTGAGGCAGTGACGGCGCTTCCCACTCCGGCTCCCCGCCCTCCGGGTCGTACCACACGAAGATCGCGCCCAGGCTCTCCACGATCGGCCAGGCGCGCACGCAGGCAGCCTTGGGGATCGGCGCCTTGCTGTAGGGGATGTCGTTGCACTTGCCGTCGGGGCCGAAGCGCCAGCCGTGGTACGGGCAGCGGATGGAGTCGCCCTCGATCTGCCCGTCCTGCACCACGTAGGAGGTGTTGTTGCGCGCCAGGTGCGTGCCCATGTGCGGGCAGTAGGCATCCAGCATGACGACGCGTCCGCTCTTGCCGCGGTAGAGCGCGAACTCCTGACCAAAGAAGCGCACCGGCAGCGGCCGGTCCTTCAGTTCCTCCGCGTCCGCGACCATGAACCAGCCCCGGGGAAAGGTGAATTCGCCGAGTCCATAGTCCTGCGTACGTGCCATACCGTTACTCCCGCACCGAAGCGTTGGGAAAAGCTACCAGATCACTGCGGCTGCGTAACCAGCCTGAATTCAATAGTCCATTCAGACGGTCGCGGCAAGGCGCGGCCGTGAGCCCATGCCGCGTCTAGGCGGCCGGAATCGCCATGTGCGCCGGTACATTGTGCTGGAAGCAGCCTTCCTCGACGCGCTCGGTCATGCGCCAGCCCGCGGGCGTGCGAATGAACTTATCGAGGTACCACAGTCCGAGGAACATCACCTGCGAACCGCCGGCGGGCAGCGGGGTATCCATGGGATTGATGCACAGGGTGCGGCTGCTGGCCGCGTCCCCGGCCAGCTGGATCTCGATGTTGCCCACCAGGTGACAGTAGTGCGGGAAGTGCCCGAGTGCGGTGCCGAGCCAGGCCTTGATCTGCGGATAGCGGCCATCGATGCCGCCGAGCTTGCGGTAATCGATGTAGGCGTCAGGGGTGAACACCTGGTCGAGGCCATCCCAGTTGCGCTGATCGATGCTGTTCGCGTAGTGCACGATCAGGTGCTCGATTTCCATGCGATCGGACAGTTCTTGCAGGCTCATCATGACGACTCTCTCCTTGGGAGCTTCCTACTCGTGCGCCGTGGCCGGGATCTGCAGGTGCGCGGGCACGTTATGCTGAATGCACCCTTCCTGTATGCGCTCGGACATGCGCCAGCCCCGTGGCGTGCGCACCAGCTCATCGCGATACCACATGGCCAGAAACATCACCGGCCGGCCCCCGTCCGGCAGCGGTACGACCACCGGGTTCAGGCACAGGGTGCGCGCCTTGGCGCGATCCCCATCGAGGATGACGCCGATGTTGCCCACCAGGTGGCACATGCGGGGAAAGGCGCTCACCGCCGGCGGCAGCCACGTGCGTATCTTCGGGTAGCGCCCGTCGATGCCACCGGTGGCGCGGTAGTCGATGTACGCATCGGCCGTAAACACCTCGTCGAGCCACTCGAAGCGGCGCGCATCGAGCGCGTTGCTGTAGCGCACGATGAGTGCGCGGATCTCGAAGCGATCGGACAGCTGCTGCAGGCTCATCCGGGCAGCCTCGTGCCCGGGCCCCCGGGCGGCATCTCGAGAAACTCGACGATCAGCGGGTCGCCGCTGCGCTCGAGGTACGCGAAGGTGGTATCCGCGCACCACTGCTTGTACCAGATCGGCCGGTAGCCGAGCGGCGCGAGTCTTTCGATCCACTGGTCGGCATTCTCGACCCGGTACTGCACGTGATGCATGCCCTCGCGGCCCCGCTCGATGAACTCGCGGTGCGGGCTCTCGCCCGACACCCATTGGATCAGTTCGATCTCGAGCGCGCCGCTGTGCCCGATGGCGATATCGAGCTTCACGTCCGCGGTCTTACCGCGATAGGTGGCGGCGGGCACGGAGCCGTCGAAGTGCTGCCACGGGCCGTAGAGGCTGCCGTACTTCAGCATGGATTCCTTGAGGTCGCGCACCACGAAGCCGATCTGCACCAGCGGCGGCAGGCCCAGGGTGGCAAGCGGGGTTATGCTGCTCATGGAAGTGAACCTCGCTGAAAACTACGGTGAGGCGGTTCAGGCGCTGCGCGCCGGCGACGCCGCCGCAGCTGCGCGGCGGGCAATGCTGCGCCCGACCCGGCGTCCGGAGAAGATGCAGTCCGCGTAGGCCAGTCCGCTCATGTAGACGTTGGAGCAGATGCCGACCGCCGTGCGTCCGGCGGCGTACAGGCCCTCGATGAGGCTGCCGTCCTCGCGCTTGACCGCGCCGCTCTGCTCATCGACCCGCAGTCCTCCCAGGGTGAGCATCGGCATGGGGAAGTAGCGGCTGTGCACGGAGATGTCGATCGCGTGCAGCGGCGGATGCTCCAGGGCGCTCATCTCCTCGCGGGACTTGCCGACGACGTCGGCCGCTTCGCCGCGCGCGGCGCGATTGTAGGCTTCCACCGTGGCGGTGAGCCCGGCGGCGTCGATGCCGATGGCGCGTGCCAGCGCCGCGGGCGTCGCGGCGCTCTTGCGGTTCATGAGCATGTTCAGCTGCGCGACCTGGCGCTGATACTTCACGAACTCGGCCCCGGGAGCGAGCTGCTCACGCCCCTTGCGGTACAGCTCATCATCGATCACGAGAAAGGCAATGCCGTCGGGACTGTGGGCGACGGCATCGCCGAGGGTGGAACCGTAGACGCCCTCGTGGCAGATGCGCGCGCCGTGCTTGTTCACGACGATGCCGCGCGGCCAGGCAGCCGGCGGGTTGATCATGCACCAGCCGGTGACGCGGTCCATCGAGCCGACGGCGCCGCGTACGCTCTGCCCGAGGCGGATGCCGCTGCCGGTGTCGCCGAGAGTGCCGTTCGGCAGCCCGCGACGGTACAGCGGCGCGTAATGCTCGACCATCGTGGGATTGAGGATGAAGCCGCCGGCGCTCAGCAGGACGCCGCGCTGCGCGCGCACGAAGCGCGTGACGCGCTGTTCGGCTTCGATGCGCCCGGCCGCGGCAAGATAGCGGCGCGCGAGTGCAATGGTCACGGCGGCCAGCGGGATGACCGGCGGCAGCAGCTCGAGCAGCCAGTTGGCGTTGCGGATGTAGCGCGCGAAGCGCCGTGCCGCGGCACTGTCGGCCGGAATCGACAGCACCTTCACCCCGAGCACGGCACCCGCGCGGTCAACGATCAGCTGCCGCACCTCGCTGTACTTCTCGAAGCGCACGCCGCACTTGAACGCGGCGGCGGCCAGCGGCTTCCAGATACCCCAGCCCAGGCCCCAGGCCTTGCCGCGATTGGTGACCGCGGTGCGATGCCCGCGCGCGGCCGGCTTGGCGCGCGCCGCGTACGCGGGCACGAGCGAATTGTCCGGGTGATACAGGTGGTACTTCAGGGGCGGGTAGGAAACCTTCTTGCCGAACACGCCGCTGGAGGACAGCAGGGCCCCGTGCGCCAGCAGCCAGTCGACGGTCGCTGCGCTCTCATTGCAGAAGCGCCGCAGGGTCTCCTCTGCTACCACGCCCTGGGTCTCGAGGCTCAGGTACTTGAACATTTCCTCGGGCGTGTCCGCGACTCCCGCCTCACGCTGGATGCGGGTGCCGCCGCCGGCGTAGTACACACCCCCGTTGGCGGCCGAGGAACCGCCGCCCTCATAGCGGTCGAACGCGAGAACGCTCGCGCCCTGTTCGGCGGCTTCCAGCGCGGCGGCGACGCCGGCGCCCCCCAGGCCCACGACCACCAGGTCCGCCGCGTCGTCCCAGGCCTGTGCCTGCGCGGAGTCGACGATGAGCGGGGCTTCAACGGGCGAGGCCCACAACGGGCTGTTGGGATCCAATGGCGTGTTCCTAGTCGGTTTGAGCGGGCGTGCGATTCATGCGGAGATTGTGGCGCGGCGCTCAGCGATCCTCAATCAAGCACGCGCCCCGTCAGGGCGCCTGGGGCGAAAACGCGAGCAGCAGGTTGCCGGGCTGGCGCATGGAACCGGAGTTCACGAACAGCATGCCGTGAGCGATGACTTCGCCGCCATAGTCGATCGCGCCACCGTGTGCGCGCACACCATTGACGGCGTCGAAGGTCTGGCCGGTATCAAACTGCCAGACGATGCGTCCGTTGTGGGCATCGTAGGCGCGCATGTAGCCATCCATGGCACCGGCAAACACGATCCCGGGGATGACCGCCACCCCGGCAAGCAGCGCGTGTGCGCAGTTCTCCGTGCCCCAGGCGCAGGGGTCCTGCGGCGTCGGGGTGCGCCACAGCACCGCACCGGTCGCCGGTGCGAGTGCCACGAGGGCGCCCGGGCCCTGCTTTGCCACCGGGTCGTACTCGGAGGTGGCGATGTAGGCGCGCTCGCCGTCAGTGGCCGAAGCCCAGAGGATCGCGCCGTTCGGCGTGCCCGCGGCCAGTACCCGCTGCCACAGGAGCTTGCCCTGATCGGTGGCATCCAGGCCGTAGACGATGCCCGACTTGGCGCCCGCAATGAGCATCTGGCGATCGGCGGCCGTCAGCAGCATGGGCGAGCTGGCGAAATCGAAGTCCGGGCCGAGCGGGCTCGGGCAGTTGCCGACCGGCTTGCCGGTGCACAAGAGGATCCAGGCGTCGTTTTTCGATACCTGGCGTGTCCACAGACGGGCGCCGTCGCTCAGCCGCAGGGCGAGGATCGCATTGGTCGAATCGGTCACGACGTTGGTGTACGAGTCCCCGGTGCCCACATAGATGATCCCGCGCTTCGGATCGATCGTCGGCGCGGAGAAGATCGAGCCGCCCGCAGGGCCCATGAGCTTCTGACCGCTCGGGCTGATGATTGGCGCGGGCGGGGTGCGCACCGTGTAGGCGCGCCAGAGCTGGCGGCCCGTCGCCGCCTCGACGGCGACCAGGCTGCCGCGGAAGCTGCAGCAGGGGTACTTCGGATCCGCGGCCGCGACTTCCTCGAACGAGCTCACCGGCGCATACAGCACCCCGGCGTACAGCTGGGGGGTTCCGACCAGGCGGGCGATCGGGTGCTCATCGATGCGCACGGCCCACACGCGCTTGCCGTCCTTCACGTCGATGGCGTGCAGCGTGCCCTTGTCATCGCCGAACCAGGCGAGGAGCCGGGCCGGATGCTCAGGGCCGTGCGTGGCGGGAATCTCCTCCACGACGATGCCGGTGCGCACCAGGGCACCCGCGTCATAGCTCCAGTGCGTGCAGCCGGTGCGCGCATCGAGCGCAAATACGCGACCGCCGGTGCCGCCGGTGAGCACCAGGTCCCCGACCACGGCCGGCTGATTGAACGCCGCGCGGCCGGGGTAGGCGAACGTCCAGCGCAGTTTCAACTGCGGCACCTGTGCGGCCGTGAAGCCCGGTTCACGCTGGAAGCGCCAGCTGGCCAGATCGAGTCCCCAGCTGCGCCAGTCGCCGGCGGCGGGCGCCGGGGCGCTGCCCGCGCGACAGGGGTTGGCATCCGGCGCGGCCCGGGGCTGGGGCTCCTTGCCGGTGATGTAGATGGCCACGCTGCGGATCTGTGCCGGAGTCAGGCCCGCCGCCTGCGTGCGCATCACCCCGAGGGTGAGGGTGTCGATGACATCCTCCGCGGCGCGCGTCACGCTGATCAGCACTTTCGGCGGCACGCGCCCGCTGGCGTGGTCGTGACAGGCGGCGCAGCGGCTCGCATAGAGCGCTGCCCCTTCGGGGGAGGTCGCCTCCGGCACCACGACCTGTACTGACGTCGTGGCTTCCGGCTGCACATCCTGCGGCGTGACGGGCTCCGGCCCAAGCCGACGCTCAGCGTCGCGGCCGCGAGGCAGCTCACGATCGCCACGACCTCCCTGCTCATGCGCGTGCGGCAGTCCTTAAATAAAGTCGCGCGGGCCGAGGGGCCCGCGCGATGTGAGGATCACGAATGACGGATCAGAAGGAATAGAACAGCTGGGCTCCGACCTGACGTTTCGGCGCCCAGGCCGTCGCGTTATAGGTGTACCCGGTCTGCGGCACCTCCGCACCTGTGGCGCCCGGTACCGGCACGATGGGCGCGCCGCCCTGGCCGATGGTGTGCTCCTGGTACTGCTTGTTGGTGACGTTCTTCGCCCAGACCGAGAACTTCAGGTTGCTCTTACTGCTGTGGGTGTCGACGTTCCAGGTGACCCGCCCGTTGAGCAGCCCGTACGCCGGGATGGAGTAGTACCGGCTCTGAGCCCGGGCACGTTCACGCCGGTCGGGGCCGTGTCGTACTGACGACCCTGGTAGCGGAAGTCGAGGTACAACTCGAGGTTGCCAGCGTCGGGTACCCGGAACATGGTCCAGTCCAGGGTCGAGACCAGGACGTTGTTCGGCGCATAGGGTACGCGGAACAGCGACGCGACGTTCTGGCCCACCTGATACGGGGAGTACGGGTTCGTCGCCGGGTCGAAGATCGTGCCCGGCAGAGCGTACACGGTCTTCATGTCCGTCGAGAGCACCGTATCACTTACACCGAGGGTCAGGTCTTGGATGGGTGCATACAGGAACTCGAACTCCGCGCCTTGCACCGTCGCCTTACCGGCGTTGTAGGACTGCACGATCGCCAGGTTGCCCGGTACGGTGTTGAACTGCAGCTGCATGTTCGAGAAGTCGCTGTAGAACACCGCAACGTTGGCGCGCAGCCGACGCTCGAACCAGAGAGACTTCAACCCGAGCTCGTAGGTGGTGACGTCCTCTGGCGAGAACGTCTGCCCGAACTGCCCGAAGTTGGCCGCCTCGCTCGAACCGCCGGCCTTGTAGCCGGTGGCGATGCGCAGGTAGGTGTTGATATCGGGCGTGAACTGGTAAGCGATCGTGCCCGGCAGGATTGAACTTGCTGAAGCTCAGGTTGTTGGCCGAAGGGACCGGATCAGCCGCGTCGATCGGGCACTGGAACGGTGAACCGGTGACAAACGCGCAGCCGGGGACCCCCGGGGGCGCGACAAACGCGAGCGAATTGCTCGTGTAAGTACGCGTGGCGTCGCGCGTGTCCTTCGTGTAGCGCCCGCCCAGCGTGATCGACAAGGGCTGGGTGATCTGGTACGTCGCCTGAAAGTAGGCGGCCTTGGACTTCGCGTCCGCGGTGACGTAGCGCTCGGTGGCGGAGGTGTAAACCGGGATCCCGGGGATGAACTCCATGGGGATGTCGATCGTGCCGGCCTCGGCGTGGTTCGCATGCTCATCGAAGTAATACAGGCCGGCCACGTAGTTCCAGCTTGGGCCGATGTTGCCGATGAGCTGCAGTTCCTGGGTGAACTCGTTGCTCTGCACCACATCGCTGCTGGTGAAGTTGGTGATGCCTACGAACGGAGCCGTGGCCGGGTCGCGTAAAGCCACCCGCGTAATCCTGGAAGAAGCGCGAGTCGAGCCCGCGGTAATAGGTGAGTGAGCGCACCTGCATGGAAGGGTTGATCTTGTAGGCGAGCGTCAGGCCGTCGGAGTTGAAGCGCGCGTCGCTCGGCGTGATGGGGTATCCCTGCCAGGACGTCGTCGCAAGGCCGACGGTGGCGGGGTAACCGGGGATCAGGCCATACGAGCGCGGAGTCCTGGTAGTAAATGGGGGTCGACTTGATCTCGCCCACCTCGTAAAAATAGTCCGCGGTGAACGGACCGCCGTTGTCCCAGCGCAGGGCGGCGCGCAGGCCTTCCTGGTTCTGGCGGTTGAAGTCGAGGCCGCCATCGGGGGCGTTGTGGACGTTGCCGGCGAGGTTGGAGTACAGCACCGTCACCTTGCTGGACAGTCCGCCGAAGACCATCGGTAGGTTGAGCGAGCCGAGCGCACGCACGTAGTTGCGCTGACCGCCATCGAGGCTCAAGTCGCCGCCGAACTCACCGGTGGGCTTCTTGCTGATGATGTTGACGGCGCCGCCGGTGGTGTTGCGTCCGTACAGGGTGCCCTGCGGGCCGCGCAGAATTTCCACGCGTTCCGGATCGGCGAGGTCGAACGTCTCCGCCTGCGGACGGGAGATGTAGAAGCCATCCTCGTAGAGCCCGACCGAGCCGTCCTGCGTGATCTGGTTCGCGTCGGCGACGCCCTGGCCGCGCATGTACAGGATGAGCGTGTTGCTCGAGCTCGGGTAGGGGGTGAAGTTGATGCTGGGCGATTGCTGGGCGACACCGGCGAAGGTGTTGACGCCGGCCTTCTCGAGTGTCTCGGATGACAGGGCCGTGATCGCGATCGGAGTCGTCTGGAGGTTCTCCACGCGACGCTGTGCAGTCACGACGACTTCCTGAATACCTTCTGCCGTTTGGTCCTGAGCGAGCGCGAGGCGCGCGTCGGCAAGACACAGGCCAGTCACTACGAGCATCGCGCCGCTGAAGCGCGAACCGGGTTTCAACATGAGGATCCCCCTACTGGTACTAGAATAGTCAGCCGTCCCGATCATACGCGCGATCGAACCCTTGTCGAGCGTTAGTTGCATACACGCAACGTAATCATGAACCGCAATGACCAGCAACAGCACCTCGTCCAAACGAGGGATTGCTGCGATGGATCAGGGGCTATGATCACTGGTCTTTTCGCATGGGCGACGGGGGCGGGGGTCAGATGAGGCACGGGGTGCGCAACGCGCTCGGCGCACTGGGGGTTGTTGCTATTCTGCTGCCGTGGCTCGCGTGCTGCTCGCGCACCGCACCGATCGATTACACCGGCGCCACGGGTACATGGGGCTCCTGGGGCGGCGGCCCGGGGGGCATGCGTTATTCACCCGTGACCCAGGTCACCCCCGACAATGTCAAAGACCTGAAGGTCGCGTGGACCTATCGCATCGGCGAGCCGAGCCTCGTGCCGGCGCACCCGACGCAGGCCGCCGAAGTACCGCGCATGCTCGCCAAGGGACTCACGCCCGAGGTGCACCGGATGCCCGCACTGGAAGCGACCCCCATCCTGGCGGACGGGCGGCTGTACCTGTGCTCGAGCAGCAACCGCGTCGTGGCGCTCGATCCGCAGAACGGCCACGAGCTGTGGTCTTTCGATCCGAAACTCGACACCACCGGGGCGGTGCTGCTGCTGTGCCGCGGGGTCAGCTACTACCGTGACGCCAGCGCGCCGCAGGGCAGCGCCTGCGCGAGTCGCATCTTCACCGGCACCCAGGACGCACGCCTCATCGCCCTCGATGCGCGTGATGGCAAGCCGTGCGCCGACTTCGGCGCCGGCGGCACGGTGGACCTGAAGGCCGGACTCGGCAAGACGCTGCCGGGTGACTACGGGGTGACCGCGCCCCCGGCGATCATCGGGGATCGCGTCGTCGTGGGCGGCCGCCTCACCGAGGACATGCGCACCGACATGCCCGCAGGCGTCGTGCGTGCGTTCGATGCGCACAGCGGGGCGCTGCTGTGGGCCTGGAATTCGGTGGCGCCGCAGAGCGCAGGCGCCACGGCCGACGGTACCTACCGCCGCTCGACCGCCAATACCTGGTCGGTGTTCTCCGTCGACCCGCAGCGCAATCTCGTGTTCATCCCGACCGGCAACGCACAGGTGGGCCTGTATGGCACCACGCGTGATACGGACGGGCGCGACTACTACGCCAGTTCGGTCGTCGCCCTCGACGCCGCCAGCGGCGTCGTGCGCTGGCACTTTCAGACCGTGCACCATGACGTGTGGGACTACGACGTGCCCTCGCAGCCGGTGCTGTTCGATTTTCCGGGGCCGCAGGGGCCGATACCGGCGCTGGCGCAGCCGACCAAGCAGGGCTACCTCTTCATCCTGAACCGCGAGACCGGCGAGCCGCTGATCCCGGTGCAGGAGCGTCCGGCGCCGCAGGCGGGCGCGGTCCCGGGGGAGCATCTGGCGGCAACCCAGCCGGTGCCCGCCAACGACACCTATGTGCTGCAGCGCCCGCCGCTGACCGAGGCGGACATGTGGGGGTTCACCCCCTACGACCGCGGCAAGTGCCGGGAGCTGTTCCGCCGTTACCGCTACGAGGGGGCCTTCAGCCCGCCGTCACTGCAGGGGACGATCACGTACCCGGACAATCTGGGCGTCATGAACTGGGGCAGCGCTGCGATCGACCCGGCGCGCAATCTCCTCATCATCAACACCAGTCATGTGGCCACGATTGCGCAGCTGGTGCCGCGCGAGGAAGCGGAGCAGAGCTTCGCCAAGGGCGAGTGGCTGCTGGCGCAGCAAGGCACGCCCTACGCGGCGCGCTGGAAGGCGATGCTGTCGCCCTGGGGCGCGCCGTGCAACCAGCCGCCGTGGGGCGAACTGGTCGCGATCGATCTGAAGAACGGCAAGCGACTGTGGCAGGTGCCGCTCGGTACCACGCGCGACCTGGCGCCCTGGCCGCTGTGGCTGAAGCTCGGCACGCCCAATATCGGCGGCCCGCTGGTGACGGCGGCCGGGCTGACCTTCATCGGCGCGACCACCGACGATTTCCTGCGCGCCTTCGACAACCGCACCGGCGAGGAACTGTGGAAGGGACGCCTGCCCGCGGGCCCGCAGGCGACTCCCATGACCTATCGGCTGGCCCCCGGCGCGAAGCAATTCATCGTGATCGCCGCCGGCGGCCACAAGTACATGCGCACGAAGCTCGGGGACTACCTGGTCGCCTTCAGCTTGTGAGGGTGTAATCCTTGAGGTCGGGCGCGCGCGTCCACTTCCAGTAATCCGCAAGTCGCCACGGGGAGGTGGTCACGACCCGCCCGGCCTTGTTGCGGTACCAGCTGTGGGCGGCCGGATGCGACCAGACGAGCGTCTCGAGCTCGGCGACGAGGCGGCGCGTGTAGTCCTCGTACACTTGCGGCTTGCAGTCCATGGCCTTGGACCCCGTCTCGAGCAGCGCCTGGATGCAGGCCGTCGCATAGCGCACCTGACACTCCGAATGGAAGATGATGCTGCCGGCGTGCGCCAGATTGGTGGCCGGGCCGTAGAGGCAGAAGAGGTTCGGGAAGTCCGGTACGGTGATCCCGAGGTAGGCGCGCGGCTCGTCGCCCCACACTTCGCTTAAGCGCTTGCCGTTCCTGCCGGTCACCTCGATCGGCCACAGGAACTTGGTGGCATAAAAGCCGGTGGCGTAGATGATGATGTCGACATCGTAGTGCCCGCCCGAGGCGGCAATGCCCGTGGCATCGATGCGTTCGACGCCTTCGGTGATCAGCTCCACGTTCGGCTGCTGCAGTGCGCGCAGCCAGCTGCCGTTGTCCTGCAGCATGCGCTTGCCCATGAAGGGGAACTTCGGCGTCACCTTCTCCAGCAGCGCCAGGTTGCCGTTGACCTGGGACTTCATGTACTCGATGAGCTGCGAGCGGTACTGGTCGTTCAGCGCGTTGACCGAGCGCTCTTGGTGGGGCCAGCTCTTGTCGATGCGGATCGCGGGGAGTATCCCATCGCTGCCGGGGTAGAAGATGAGGAAGCGGAACCAGCGCGCGTAGTACGGCACGTGCTGCACCAGCCAGCGAAACTGCGAGCTGACGGCTTCGTGATACAGCGGGTTGGGCAGCATCCAGGGCGCCGAGCGCTGGAACACGTAGAGCTTGGCGGCAACCTTCGCGGCCTCCGGCACGAGCTGGAAGGCGCTGGCGCCCGAGCCCACCACGGCCACGCGCTTGCCCTTCAGGTCGATGCTCGGGTCCCAGGCGCCCGAGTGCACCTGCATGCCCTTGAAGTCCTCGCGCCCGGCGATGTCGGGAATCTTCGGCCGATTCAGCTGGCCCACGGCACTCACGAGCGCATTAACCCGCATCGTGCGCGGTGCGCCGCCGGTGTTGCTCTTCAGCTCCACCTGCCACACCGAATCCTTTTCATCGAAACGCGCCGAGGTGACTTCCGTGTTGTAGCGGATGTAGGGCTCAAGCCCATGCCGCTTAACGAAGTGCCTGAAATAATTCAGCAGCTCGTCGCGCCGTGAGAAGTATTCACTCCAGGGGTAGGGCTCGAACGAGTACGAGTAGAAATGGTTGGCGATGTCGACGCGGCAGCCCGGGTACTGATTCTCGTACCAGGTGCCGCCGACGGAGTCGTTCTTCTCGACCAGGGTGAAGGGAATGCCCGCTTCCTTCAGGCGCAGCGCCTGCAGCAGCCCCGACATGCCCGCACCGATCACCAGCACGTGGAACTTCTCGCGCACCGCCGCCGGCACCTCCCGCGACCAGCGCGGCGCGCGCGAGTCATTGCCGTCGAGCGCGAGCTCCTCGAGCATCATCGGCACGTATTCGTCGCCGACACGCTCACCCACCATGAAGTTCATCATCTCCTGTACGAGCGCCGGGGAGGGCTGCGGCGGCAGCGTGCCGCCGCGGTCGCGGTAGGCCTTGAGCGCCTCGAGCGCTGCCTTGCGTACGCTCGCCTGGTCCTCCTCGCTCAGGCCCCCCTGAAAGCCGCCCATCATCACGACCTTCGGGCGGATCTTGCCCTGAAGCAGGCTCGAGTCGCCGGTGATGTGGATGAGCGACATCATGAGCGTCGGAATGCTCGCGCCTTCGAGCTGCTGCGCGATGAATTCATCGCTTTCGGTGATCGGCTTCTCGGCGGGCAGCAGGTGCTCACTCATCGGGCGTACTCACGGTCGTGGCTCTGGGGCGCCCAACGATACGCGCTCCGGCGCGCAGCGCCCATCGGCGGTTGCCCTTAGTCCGGTATGACGAGGCCTTCCGGGGGCAGGCTCGCTAATCGGCGACCTCGCCGCTTTCGATCAGGCGCGCGCCGCTCAGCGCGGCGCGTCCCTCGGCGCGCAGCCGCGCCAGCGGCAGCAGGTAGCCGGACACTTTCGGCGGTGGCGCCTGGGTCAGGATCAGCCGCAGGCTCATGCCGCCGTGCACGTGGCCACCCGGATCGACCCAGTTGCCGCCGATCCCGGGGTCGGTGTCGGCGATCACCACCCAGACCGAGCCGTCCGGCTCGAGCGCGCAGCGGTACTTGGTGACGAACCCCTGGCCGTCCTCGTAGTTATCGAGATTCTCCTGCCAGAGGTTGCAGAGCTGGAAGATCCAGTAATCGCACGGCGGAGGCGTGAAGTGCAGCAGCAGGGCCTCGCCGGGCGCCTTCTTCCAGGTGCCGAAGCCGTGATGCCGGTCGGGGACGCCGCCGTTGCTCAGGTACAGCGCGCGGCTGAAGCGGATCCGGTTCGGACGCTGCGACAGATTGTCCTGCCACCACGAGCGCACCAGTTCCAGGTAGGCGAGCACCAGCTGGCCGCTCTTGGCCAGCTGGGTGCTCAGGTGATCGGCGCGCAGCGGCTGCGGGGCCGGATGATCGAGGCGTTCGATGCGCATGACCGGCGCTGTCTCCTTGGCGCGCTCGTGATACACCACGCGAATCAGGAGGCCCACGCAGTCGGGCTCGATCTTCAGCCAGTTGCGCGTCCCCGCGGGGGCCTGCGCGGCTGACGAGCACCTCGAAGTTCCCCTGCGCATCAAAGTCGATGGCCTGGCTTTGCAGCATGCCGGTGGTGCGCAGCAACGCGGGGTTGCAGTCCCTGAGCCCGGCAAAGCCGCGGGCCGCCCAGTCGCTCGCGCCCGCATCGCGCGGCTGTGCCGCAGACCACGATGCCATGACGAAGTAGGGTGCCGTGCCGCGCGAGCCGCGGATCACGTAGCTGTGGCTGCCGTCGATGAACTCCGCCAGCAGGTGGTCCTGATCGGGCGACTGGAAATTGATGGACTGCCGCCAGGGCGCATCGCGCAGGCGCGGGCGCTCGGGCTCGCAGTTCTCCACGAAGCGCTCGAGTCCGTTGCGCGTCAGGCGGGTGAGAAATCGATACCACTCGGCGCGGTCGAGTGCCGTCGGCTCGTCGCCGAAGCGTTCAATGGCACGCCCGGCGAGCTTCAGCACCTCGCAGTAATCTTCCCAGGCGCGACCCGAGAGCAGGCGTTGCGCGCTTTCCTCGTTGGCGTATGACTCGTCGCTCATGGCCGGACAGTTCCCCGTGGCGCGGCAAATGCGTGGCTTTGCATGCTACCCCGTATCGGGGATGCGGGCAGCCGGGGCCCCGGGATCAAAATGGCCGCATGAGTGCAAACAGGGCGGCGCGCGGCGCCGTGGTGGTCGGGACCGGGTTCGGCGTCTTCACCCATCTGCGCGCGCTGCGCAACGCGGGCATCGAGGTGCGCGCGCTCGTGGGGCGCGACGCGGCCAAGACGCAGGCGCGTGCGCGGCTGCTCGCCGTGCCGCGCGCGTGCACCTCCCTGCGTGAAGCTCTCGATGACGCTGCCGTGCAGATCGTGACGATCGCCACACCACCGGCGACGCACGCCGCGCTGGTGCACGAGGCCGTGGCCGCGGGCAAGCACGTGCTGTGCGAGAAGCCCTTTGCCATGAATCTCACCGAGGCGCGCGGCATGCTCGCTGCTGCCGAGCGCGCCGGAGTCGTGCACGTCCTCGGCGTGGAGTTCCGCTTTTCCACGACGCACGAGCTGCTGCGGCGCACGATCGCCGCGGGCGCGATCGGTCAGCCGCGCCAGGCGCTGTTCGCCTGGCTGGTGCCGTTCCTGTCACACCCTTCGGCGCAAACGCCCGACTGGTGGGAGGACGAAGCGCGCGGCGGTGGCTTCCTCGGCGCCTGGGGATCGCATCTCATCGACCAGGTGCGCGTCACGCTCGGGGAGTTTGAATCCGTGAGTGCGCGCCTGCAGACCCTGTCCGGTAAAGCGGGCATGAGCGCCGATGACACCTTTCAGGCGCAGTTCCGGCTGGCCAACGGACTCGAGGGCGTGTTCGTGGAGTCCATGGCCGCGCCCGGGGACATGTTCGGCATCGTGCGCATCTCCGGCACCGAGGGCGCAGCCTGGATCGAGGGCGTGCAGGGGGAGGCGCTGTGGGTCGCCGACCGCCAGGGCAACAAGCACCGCGTGCCGGTGCCGCAGGATCTGGTGCTGCCACCGCCGGTGCCGTTTCCGCACGGCGAACTCATGCAGACCGCGTACGAGCAGGCGCACGCCTTCGGTACCGACCTGGCCCCTTACACGCGGCTCATCGAGCGGATGCTGGCGCGGATTGAAGGGCGTGACGCCAGCGACGCGCCGCCGCTTGCGAGCTTCAGGGACGGCGTGGCCGGACAGGCGGTCATTGACGCCATGCGCGCCTCCGCCCGGGAGGAACGCTGGGTGCGCGTCGAGAACAGCGTTTGAGCGCGGGCACGTAACCGTGCTGTCACCGTTTCGTCCGTTCGAACTAGGCACCGGCGGGCGCGTTCAACCGGGCGCTCATCCGCGGTAGAGTGAGCCGCGGCCCGTGAGCGCAGCCGCGGCGCAATGCCTGCTTTTGTCTTAACCGGACGCAAGGGCCGCGACGAGCCGCTCGTCGGCCGCGAGCGTCCGCCAACCTGGGAGTCGAGCATGTCAGAGGATGATGTCGTCGCCCGCGTGATCAGCGGCGCTTCGTGGGACAAGTTCTGCGATGCGCTCAAGGCGGCCGGCGCGGAAGTGCTGCGACCGGAGACGCCGGCCACGGAACTCGATCGGGCGGAAGGCTGGCGCTACCTGACGCGCCTGACCCGCGTGGCGCTCGAGATGATGCTCGAGTTCGGCAATCCGGACTTCCCGGTTTTCTACCAGGCCTCCAATACCACCCTCAAGATCGGCGGCGACAACCCCGACAACGTCTACTGGAACGCCACCATCGCCGGCGACCGCGAGTATCGGCTGCGCGGCACGCGTGGCACGGTGCGCTACCTGTCCTTCGGTACCAAGGCGAATCGCTATGCCGTGGACGGCACGCTCGCCTCGACCGGAGAACTGGACGCGCCGAACCTGCAGGTGAATCCCGACGGCACGTTCGAGGTGCTGGTGAGCCGCAAGCGCCAGCCGGGCAACTGGCTGCCGATGTCCGACGACTCGACCATGCTCCTGGTGCGCAACACCATTCTTGACCGCGAGCGCGAGACGCCCGCGATCCTGACGATCGAGCGCCTCGGCGGCCCCGCCAAGCCACCACCGCTGAGCGCGGCGCGCATCGAGCGTGCGCTGCTGTCCAGCGCCGCCTTCGTCAAGGGCACGGCCCACACCTTCGCCGACTGGGTGCACTCTTACCAGGCGCAGCCGAACCAGCTCACGACCGTCGATCAGACCCTGTTCTTCCGCGCCGGCGGCGATCCGAACATCTTCTATCTGCACGGCTACTGGGCGCTCAAGCCCGATGAGGCTCTGGTGATCAAGCTGCAGCCGCCGGAGTGCGAGTACTGGAACTTCCAGCTCGACAACTACTGGATGGAGTCGCTCGATTACCGCTACGCGCCGGTATGGGTCAACAGCCACACCGCGCACTACAACGCCGACGGCTCAGCCACGCTGACGATCGCACGCGAGAACCGCGGCTTCACCAACTGGCTGGATACGGACGCTCACACCAGCGGACACATGCTGCTGCGCTGGACGCGCGCCAAGACGCACCCGGTACCGCAGTGCCGGGTTGTGCAGCTGGACCGCGCGGCGGCGGCCTGAAGATGGCATCACCCGCGGTCCTGCGCACGGACGAGGCGCGGTTCGCGGGGCTCGCCGACTTTCCCTTCGCGCCGCGCTACCTGAGCGTGACGGATGCGCGGCTCGGGCCGCTGCGCATGGCCGCGATTGACGAGGGGCCGCGTGATGCGCCGGTGGCGCTGCTGCTGCACGGCGAGCCCAGCTGGAGCTACCTGTACCGCGCCCTCATTCCGCGCGTCAGCGCCGCCGGGTTTCGCGCGGTGGCGCCGGACTTCATCGGCTTCGGCCGCTCCGACAAACCGGCGCGCCGCGAGGATTACAGCTACGACGCCTTCGTCGGCTGGCTGCGCGAGTTCATCGAGGCCCTCGACCTCACACGCATCACCCTGGTGTGCCAGGACTGGGGCGGTCCCATCGGGCTGCGCGTGCTCGCCGAGCAGCCACAGCGTTTCGCCGCCGTGCTGGCCGCGAACACAATCCTGCCCAACTGCGAGGCACCCCCGCGTGGAATCGCCGGCTGGCCCGGGCAGACCATCGAGAACTGGGTAGCCTATGCGGCCGCCGCCGCTGACCTGCCGGTGAGCGCCATCATCGGTGGCGTCTCGCGCAAACCACTGAGCGAGCTCGCTCAGCGCGCCTACGATGCGCCGTTTCCCGATGCCTCATTCAAGGCGGCCGCGCTGGCGTTCCCGCCGCTGATCCCGATCCGGCCGGACATGCCGGGTATCGCCGAGAACCGCCGCGTATGGGAATTCCTCGGCACGTTCGACCGGCCCTTCGTCACGGCCTTCAGTGACGGCGATCCGACGACCGCACCCTGGGCGGAAGTATTCAGGCGGCGGGTACCTGGGGCCTCCGGGCAGGTGCATCCGGTGATCGAAGGGGCGGGGCACTTTCTGCAGGAGGATGCCGGCGAGGCGCTCGCGCAAGTGCTCGTCGGGCTCCTGCGGCGTACCTTCCCGAACGGCTAGGCGCGCCGCAGGGCGTTCCGGCGGCTACTTGACGTAGAACTGGCTGAAGTACTTGCGCCACTTCAGGATCTCGCCGTCCCCGTCGCACAGCAGCGGCTGCTCGCGGTAGCGCTTGTTGTTCCACACGATCATGTCGACCGACTCGAAGCCGGCCTGCGCATCGACCCCCTGGCCGATCTGCTCCTGGAGCATGTTGGCCGCAAGCGTCGCCTCCGCAGTGCCCGCCGGGTACTTCCTGTGGGTCAGGCCCATGCGCATGATGGTGCGGCAGTTGTTGATCGGCTGCGGGTAGCTGACCATCGTGGTGACGACCGTGCCCTTGGTGAAGCGCACGACCTGAAGCCCGGGGCCGGTCTGCTCGATGATGATGTAGCCGTTGGCCATGTTCACGTGCCAGCGGAACCCGTCCGCACGACACTCGCCGGTCGGAATGACCGGCACGTGGTGCAGGAACTTCAGGTGCGCGAAGTCGACACCGTTCTCGCCCAGTTCCTGGATGAAGGTGTTGACCGGCCACTCGCCGCGCTGCGGCGCGATGTAGTTGGGATCGTAGAGTTCCGGTACCTGTGGCACCTCCCACATCGGGGCCACGCCCTTGGGGTGGTACCAGGCCCAGACGATGCCGTTGTTCTCGGTGATCGGCAGCGCCTTGAGGATCGCCTGGCGCTTGGTGATCGGCGGCATGATCTTCGCGTAGGGGATGCGCGTGCAGAATCCCTTGGTGTTGTAGGCCCAGTGGTGGAACGGGCAGCGCAGCGAGTCACCTTCGACCTTGCCGCCATGCCCCAGGTGCGCGCCCAGGTGCGGGCAGTAGGGATCGACGACCCCGGCCTCGCCGGTTTCGGCGCGGAACAGCACCCACTCCTGGCCGAAGCATTCGATGTTGCGCAGTTCGCCGGGCTTCAGATCCTCGCTGTAGCTGACCCAGAACCAGCCGTACGGCACCGGCAGCGGGCTGCGCTCCAGGCCGTCACTGGTGGACAGCGGGGTACGGTCACCGGGGACCTCTTGCATGACACTGCTCATCGCTTGGCTCCTTGGGAATTCTTCTGGCTGGATTGCGCCGGATCAGGAGATCACCGGCGCGCCCGGCTGACTCATGTAATAAGGACCGATGCTCATGCCCCCGTCCACGGTGATCTCTGCGCCACACATGTAAGAGGCGTCATCGCTGGCAAGGAAGAGGGATACGCGGGCCACTTCTTCCGGCTGGCCGACGCGCCCGATCGGCACACCCTTGTAGAACTTGCGGGTCGCCTCCGCAACCTCGGGCGTCTGTCCCGCACGGATTGTCATCGGCGTCTGGATGCCGCCCGGGTGCACGGAATTCACGCGCACACCGCGCGGGCCGAGTTCCATGGCCGCGACCTTGGTGAGCCCGCGAACGCCCCACTTGCTCGAGGAGTAGGCGCTGGTGGCGTTGGAGCCCTTCAGGCCATCGATGGAGGAGATATTGATGATCGAGCCGTGGCCGCGCTCGATCATCCGGGGCGCCACCGCCTGGATGCCGAGGAAGCTTCCGACCAGGTTGATGCCGAGCACCCGCTCGAACTCCTGGCGGGTGGTGTCCATGATGCCGCGCATCAGGAGGATGCCGGCGTTGTTCACGAGGACATCCACGCCGCCGAAATGGCTCATGGTGGCGGCGATGACGCGCGCCCAGTCCTCTTCGCTGGCGACGTCGTGATGCTGGAAGAGGGCCGCCTTGCCCAGATCACGCGCGAGCGCCTCGCCTTCGGCATCCTGCACGTCGGTGAGCACCACGCGGGCACCTTCCTCGACGAACAGGCGCGCGGTCGAGGCTCCCATGCCGCGTGCGCCACCGGTGACGATGGCAGTCTTATTCGCGAGCCGATTCATGGTGTTCCTGCCCCTGTATGCAACGGTACCCGTGGTTCCCAAATTACCATGCGACCCCGCCCGGGCGCGACTGCCCGAACCCCTCAAAACGGGGTAAATGTGGTTCCGGGCTAAATCGAAACCGGCAGTACGTTAATTGACGGTCGCGGCAGCGGCGCGCAGAATAATGCGGCTGCGAGGGGATCCGCGCGGCATCCCCGCAAAGCTCGACGCACGCCAGGAGATTCATGTCATGAATGCCGTTGTTGCCCCCGACGAACTCCTCGTCTCTGCCGACTCGCACGTGCACTTCACCGATGAGTGGGTCAAGGCCCGCCTGCCCACGCGGCTGCACTCGGTCTGGGACAATGCCGCAAAGAAGCAGGCGGCGTTTGAGACGACGGAACTTCGCAAGGGCCAAAAGCAGCTCGAGCTCGAGGACTTCGTGGATCCGGAGGCCGCCAAGGACCCCGGCCACTTTGAGCCCCATGCGAAGCTCAAGGCCATGGACCGCGACGGCGTGCAGGCCGAGGTCATCTTCCCGGAGGTCGGCGGCGCTAAGTATTGCACCCCGAACCTGATGGGCGACGACTGGAAGGAAGTTCTGTCCGGGTACAACGACAGCATGGCCGATTTTGCTGCGGTTGACCCGCTGCGTCTGCTGTCCGCCTACCAGATCCAGCTGTATGACATCGACTTCGCGGTGAAGGAAGTGCGGCGCCTCGCCAAGCGCGGCGCACGCTGCGTGCAGATCACCCCGTTTCCCACCGAGTTCGGCCTGCCGGACGTGTTCGACAAGCGCTATGACCCGCTGTGGGCGGAGCTCGGCGACACCGGCATCACGATCCTCAACCACCTCGACGTGAAGGCCTCGCTCTGGGACGTCTTCCGCCGCGACCCGACGCCGCAAAAGGGCATCTTCACGGCGATGCCGGCGTTCGCGCTCGCAGAGCCGATGATGTTCTGGATCCTCAGCGGTACGCTCGAGCGCTTCCCCAAGCTGCGCGTGATCCTGGTCGAGCCGGGCCTCGGCTGGCTGCCGTTCTTCTTCGAGACGGTGCTCGACCCGCGCATGACGCAGCACTACGAGTTCCCGGGTGTGAAGATGCTCCCGAGTGAGTACTTCAAGCGCCAGATGGGCGCGACGTTCATGTACGAGCCGCAGGGTCTGGGAGCCGCCTACCGCTTCTTCGGACCGGACTGCCTGTACTGGTCGACTGACTTCCCACACCCGGCAACCTGCTGGCCCAACTCGCGCAAGGTCATCGCGGACCAGTTCGGTAAGGCTGGCATCCCGGAGAAGGATCGCGCGAAGATCCTCAGCGGCAACGCGCTGCGCGTCTTCGGCCTGCCGTCCTGAGCTCCACAGTGGCGGGAGTACTGGACGGGGTACGCGTCCTTGACCTGTCCTGGGGAGTCGCCGGCCCGATGGCGACGATGCTCCTGGCCGACCAGGGCGCGCAGGTCACCAAGATCGAGCCCCCGGCGGGCGATCCGTTCCGCGGCGAGCTCGGTTACAAGGTCTGGCAGCGTGGCAAGCGCAGCGCCGTGCTCGACCTTAAGAATGCGGCGGACCACGCCAGCTTCCTCGCGCTGGCCTCCCAGGCTGACGTGCTGGTGGAGAGCTTCTCGCCGGGCGTGACCCAGCGGCTGGGGATCGACTACGCGACGCTCTCTAAGACGAACCCGCGCCTCATCTACTGCTCCATTACGGCCTACGGCCGCGGCAACCGGCACTCGGATCGTCCCGGGTATGACGCGCTCGTGGCCGCGCGCGCCGGGCTGCAGTGGGAACAGCGCGGCTGGCCCGAAGGGGCCATCAACCATATGGCCGGCGTCAGCGACCCGTTCGCTGACATCGAGATTCCCTACGAGTGGCTCCAGGGTGCTCCGCGCCCCGGTCCGCTGTACCCGGCGTCCTATTGGCCGAGCCTCGGCGCCTTCTTCACCGCCAGCACCGCGATCAGCGCAGCCCTGCGGGCACGCGAGATCACCGGCGCCGGCCAGTGGGTCGAGACCTCGCTCCTGCAGGGCGCGATGGCCTGCGCGAGCGGTGTCTGGCAGCGCGCCGAGAAGATCGATGTACCGATGTTCAACAGCTGGATCCTGGGTTCCCGCTCACCCAAGGGACACTTCGAGTGCTCCGACGGGCGCTGGATCCACAACTGGGTCCCCAACCCGCGCTTCCTGCTGACCGCCTCGGCCGGCGACACGCTCAACTCAAGTCCCGATCTTAAGGCACAGAACGATCCGGACCGCTTCGGGACCGGTCCCGAAGAGCTCCTGGTGATGATGCACTACCAACCACTCCTGGCCGCGGCGGTGAAGAAGTTCCCCGCCCGGGAATGGGTCGAGGCCGCGGCGGTCGCGGGCATGACCATCCAGGACGTGCGCACGCCAGAAGAGGCACTGGCCGATCCGTTGTTCCTCAAGGACGGCTGCGTCACCGAGATCAATGACCCGGAGCTGGGACCGATCCGCCAGGTTGGCATCGTGTATCGCATGAGCGCGCACGGCAGCACCGTGGGCCAGCCTGCGGCACGCGTGGGCGAGCACACCGCCGCTGTGAAGACCGAGGCCGCCGCCGCCGCCGGGGCGCCGGCGCTTTCCCCCGGGAGTGGCCGCAGCCTGAAGGCGCCGCTCGAGGGCATCACGGTGCTGGACCTCGGGCTTGCGATCGCAGGTCCCTACGGCACGCAGCTGCTCTCGGACCTCGGTGCGACGGTCATCAAGATCAATGCCCTGTACGACACGTACTGGCACTCGAACCACATCGCCTACATGGCGAACCGCGGCAAGCGCAGCATCGCCCTCGATCTGAAGGATCCGCGCGCCATGAAGGTGCTGCTGCAGCTGGTGGCGAAGGCCGACGTCGTGCAGCACAACATGCGCTACGACGCCGCCGAGCGGCTGAAGATCGACTACGAGAGCCTGAAGGCCATCAACCCAAAGCTCATCTACTGCCACACCCGCGGCTTTGAGACGGGACTGCGCTCGGGGCTGCCGGGTAACGACCAGACCGGTGCCTGCCTGGCCGGCGTGCAGTACGAGGACGGCGGGATGTCCAAGGGCGGCAAGCCCTTGTGGTCCTTCACGAGCCTGGGCGATACCGGCAACGGTTTCCTGTCCGCGATCTCGATACTGCAGGCGCTCTATCACCGCGACCGTACCGGCAAGGGGCAGTTCTGCGACACCTCGATCGTCAATGCTCAGCTGCTGAACACCTCCTACGTCGTCGCACGGGCGGATGGCACCGGCTTTGAGCGCCCGCGCACCGATGGCATGCAACTCGGGCGCAGTGCCACCAATCGTCTGTACGAGACGCGGGATGGCTGGCTGTGCCTCGTGCTGCTGCGCGAGGACGAGTGGCAGCGCTTTGCCACCGCCATGGGACTGCCGGCGGATGCGCGCTTTGCAAGTGCCGCCTCGCGTGCGGCCAACGATGCAGCCTTGGTGCAGCTTCTGGAGCCGAAGTTCAAGCAGCGCACCGCCACCGAATGGTTCGCGCTGCTCGACAAAGCACGCGTGCCCTGCGAAGTGTCGGATCCGAAGTTTTCCCTTGGCGTACACGATGATCCGGAGTTCAAGAAGCGCGGCTGGGTGGTCTCTTACGAGCATCCCTTCGTCGGCAAGCTCGACCAGATCGGCCTGCTGTTCGATTTCTCGGACACCCCGGGCAAGGTGCAGGGACCGCCCCTGATCGTCGGTCAGCACAGCCGCGAGATCCTGGCAGAGCTGGGTTACACGCCCGAGCAGATCGAAGAGCTGTGCAAGGACTGCGTGCTGGCCTGGAGCTTGAAGGAAGGTCATCGCAAGGTCCGCAGCCCCTGGCAGCCGCAGGCCCCGGCAGCTGCCGCGGCGGAGAAGAAGGCATGAGTGCGAACGATACCCCGGCTCTTCCGGCCGCTACCCGCCCTGATCCGGTCTTCACCGCTGATGCGGTGTTCTTCTGGGAAGGCATCGCACGCGGCGAGCTGCTCGGCCAGCGCTGCGCTGACTGCAAGAAGCTCACGCACCCGCCGCGGCCGATGTGCCCGGCCTGCCACAGCGTCAAGCGCGAGACCGTAAAGCTCAGTGGGCGCGGCACGGTCGCCAGCTGGGTGATCCCGCGCCATCCGGCCCCGGTCGGGTTTGCCGAGTCGCCGATCGTGGCGCTCATTGAGCTGGAAGAGGGGATTCGCCTCGTATCCAACGTGATCGACGTGCGTCCGGATACGATGCGCGGCGGTCTTGCGGTCGAGGTGCGCTTTGCGCCGACCCGCGGCGGCAAAGCCGTCCCGGTCTTCGCGCCTGCCAAGGCGGGTGCACGTGGGTAAGTTCGCCGCCATCGCCGGCATCGGCCAGACCGAATTCTCCAAGAACTCCGGCCGCAGCGAGCTGCAGCTGGCCGCGGAGGCCTCCAGGGCCGCCCTCAATGATGCCGGGATCAACCCGGCGGATGTCGACGGCATGATCACCTTCACGATCGATGGCAACGATGAGATCGGGCTGTCGCGTTGTCTGGGGGTGAAGGACCTGGCCTACACCACGCGCATCCCCGGGGGCGGGGCGGCATCGGTGGCTACGATCCACCAGGCGGCGGCGGCCGTCATCTCCGGCGCCTGCGAAGTCGTAGTTGTCTGGCGCGCCATGAACGAGCGCTCGCAGTACCGCTTTGGCCAGCCGATAGTGCCCCCGAGCGGTGGCGTCGTGAACGTGGCCGGCAATGGCACCGGGTCGCTGCTGTGGTGCATGCCCTTTGGCGCGCAGACGCCGGCAAGCTGGGAGGCGCTCGCCACGCAGCACTACATGGAGACGTACGGGGTCACCAACCGCGACCTGGGCTACGTCTCGGTGACGCAGCGCAAGCATGCAGCCACCAATCCGCTGGCCTGGTTCTACGGGAAGCCGATCACTCTGGAAGATCACCAGCAGTCGAAGTGGATCGTCGAGCCGGTGCTGCGTCTTCTGGACTGCTGCCAGGAGAGCGATGGTGGTGTGGCGATCGTCATCACGAGCCTCGAGCGTGCCCGGGACCTGAAGCAGAGGCCGGTGCGCATCGCCTCGTCCGCGCAGTCGATCCCTGCCGAGGTTGAGGTGATCTCCAACTACTACCACGCGGATCTGAACATGATGCCCGAGGCCCACGGGGTCGCGCGGCGCCTTTACGCGCGCGCGGGCCTTGCGCCCAAGGACATGCAGCTCGCGATGATCTACGACGCCTTCACCCCGCAGGTGCTCAAGCAGCTGGAGGCCTTCGGCTTCTGCAAGCGGGGCGAGGCGAAGGACTTTGTGAAGGGCGGCAACATTGAGGTCGGCGGCGCGCTGCCGGTGAACACCAACGGCGGCCTGATCGGCGAGGCGTACATCCACGGGATGAACAACATCACCGAGGCTGTGCGTCAGTTGCGCGGCACAGCGACCAACCAGGTCGCCAAGATGACCAACGCGCTGGTATCGTGCGGCATGGCCGGCGCCATCCTGACCAACACCTGAAGATCCTGCCGCCTATGAAAGTCCTCAAGCCCGGTCTGCGCCTGAAGAGCGCCGTATGTGCGACCGAGGTGATGATCATCCGGGGCCTGCCCGCGGAAGCGCAGCTGGAATGCGGCGGCCGCGAGATGCTGGCCGTCACCGAACAGGTGCCCGCGGACGCGCGACCGGACCCGGCGCTCGCACAGGGCTCGCTCATCGGCAAGCGCTACGTGGACGCCGAGGAGCGTTACGAGCTCTTATGCACCAAAGGCGGGGAGGGCTCGCTGGTGCTGAACGGCTCGCCCCTGGGCATCAAGCAGGCCAAGGCGCTGCCGTCCTCGGACTAAGCCGATGAACCTTGCGATGCTGCTCGATATGGCAGCGGATGCCTTCGGTGAGCGCATCGCCGTCAGCTGCGGGGCGCAAAGCCTCACGTACAGCGCGTTGCGCGCCGGCGCGCTGGCGGCGGCCGGGCAGATCGACCCGACGAAGTTCTCGCACGCGGTGCTGCTGGACACCAATGGCCTGCCGGCGCCGCTCGTGCTGTTCGCCTCGGCCTATGCCGGCGTGCCCTACGTGCCACTCAACTACCGTCTCACCGGTGCCGAGCTTGAGCAGCTGTTACAGCGCGTAACGCCCGCCTGGCTGGTGTCGCAGCCGACGTTCCTCGAGCGCCTCACCCTGCCCGCCGGCGTCCATCGCGCCGATGGGCCGCGGTTGCTGGCGCCCGGCGCGCCGGCGGCTGCGCCGCTGGAGCCGCCGAGCGATCCGGCTGCGGTGGCCGTGCAGCTGTTCACCAGCGGCACCACCGGAGCCCCCAAGGCGGCCGTGCTGCGGCATGAAAACCTCATGTCCTACATTCTGGGCACCGTGGAGTTCGCGGCAGCGGCGCCGGAGGAAGCGGCGCTCGTGGCAGTGCCGCCGTACCACATCGCGGGTATCTCTGCGGTGCTGAGTTCGACCTACAGTGGCCGCCGCATGGTGATGCTGCCGAGTTTCGATCCCGCCGAATGGCTGCGGCTGGTCGCCGCCGAGCGGATCACCCACGCGTTCGTCGTGCCGACCATGCTGGTGCGCATCATGGAGCACCTCGGATCGCAGCCAGGCACGCTTCGCTTTCCCACGCTGCGCGCCATCGCCTACGGCGGCGGCAAGATGCCGCTGGCAGTCATCGAGCGCGCGCTGGAGGTATTCGCCGGGGTCGACTTCACGAACGCCTACGGTCTCACCGAGACCAGCGCCACGGTGTGCCTGCTGAGCCCGGAGGATCACCGGCGCGCCGCCGCAAGCGGCGAGCCGCGCGAGCGCCGGCGGCTTGCGTCCGTCGGCAAGCCCCTGCCGACCATCGAGCTCCAGGTGCGCGACCCGGCGGGGCAGGTGCTCGGGCCGGACCTCACCGGAGTGCTATTCGTGCGCGGCGCGCAGATCGCGGGCGAATACCGCGGAGTGGGCAGTCTCCTCGATCCGGCTGGCTGGTTCCCCACCCAGGATCTCGGTTGGATCGATGCCGAAGGGTACGTGTTCCTTGAGGGGCGTGCCGATGACGTGATCGTGCGCGGCGCGGAAAACATCTCGCCGGGGGAGATCGAGGAAGCGCTGCTCGCGCACCCGGACGTGGCGGACGCCGTCGTGGTTGCGGTGCCGAGCGAACAGTGGGGCGAGGCGGTCGGCGCCGCGGTGGTGCTGCGCGCACCGGGTGCGGTCAGCGCCGAGGCACTGCAGCAGTGGGTGCGCGAGCGACTGCGCTCCTCCCGGGTCCCGGAGCGCGTGGTGTTTCGCCGCGAGCTGCCCTATAACGAGATGGGCAAAGTCCTGCGCCGGGTGGTGCGGCAGGAGCTGCAGACGCTCCCCTAGAGCGAGCGGGCGATCAGTTCCTTCATGATCTCGTTGGTGCCGCCGTAGATGCGCGTGACGCGCGCATCGGCGTACAGGCGCGCCACGAGGTACTCATTCATGTAGCCGTAGCCACCGTGCAGCTGCACGCACTCGTCGATCACCCGTTGCTGCATGTCCGTGCTCCACCACTTTGCCATCGAGGCGGTGACCGCATCGAGCTTGCCGTCGACGACGTCCGGGATGCAGCGGTCGATGAAGGTGCGTGCCACGCGCACGATGGTCGCGGCTTCCGCCAGGCGGAAGCGGGCGTTCTGGAACTCCAGCAGCGTCTTGCCGAAGGCCTTGCGGCCCTTGACGTAGCGCACCGTCTCCTCGAGTGCGCCCTCCATGGCAGCAACCGCCTGGACGGCGACGATCATGCGCTCATAGGGCAGGTCGCCCATCAGCTGTGCGAAACCTTTGCCCTCGGTGGGCCCCAGAAGGCAGTCGACCGGCACCCGCACGTCTTCGAAGAAAAGCTCACTCGTGTCCTGGGCGCGCTGGCCGATCTTGTCCAGGACGCGGCCCACGCTGTAGCCGGCCAGGTCTTGCGTTTCAACGATGAGAATCGAGGTGCCCTTGGCCCCGAGCGTCGCGTCGGTCTTCACCACCAGGAGAACGAGCCCCGCCAGATAGCCGTTCGTGATGAAGGTCTTCGAGCCGTTGACGATGTAGTGAGCACCGTGACGCTCGGCGCGCGTGCGGATGCCTTGCAGGTCGGAGCCCGCCCCAGGCTCGGTCATGGCGATCGCCCCGACGAGCTCGCCGCTGGCCAGGCGCGGCAGGTAGCGCCGCTTCTGCTCCTCGGTCCCGTGGTTGAGCAGGTAGTGGGCGGCGATACTGTGCACACCCTGCCCGAAGCCGTTCAACGCCCGGCGGGCGAGTTCCTCGTAGAGGACGACCTCGTGGCGAAAATCGCCGCCCGCGCCGCCGTATTCGCTCGGAATGTCCGAGCACAGCAGCCCGAGTTCGCCGGCCTTGCGCCAGATCTCGTGTCCGACATTGTGCTCTTCGCGCCAGCGTGCATCGTGCGGCACCATCTGGCTTTCCACGAAGCGCGCCACCGTGTCACGGTAGAGGACCAGCTCATCGTTCATCCAGGGCGACAATCGGGCTCTCCTTTATGCTGCCGCTCAGGGCTGCTGCCACGCCTGCGAGGCCTGCACGAACCAGTCGGGTTTGCCCGCTGTCCAGGTCTCGCCCCACAGGTTCGAGCCGCCGTTCACGTGCAGGGTCTGGCCGGTAATGAACTGTCCCGCCGGCCCGGCCACGAACAGGGCCGCCTCGGCGATCTCCCAGGGCGAGCCGGCGCGGCGCTGCGGACTCGACTGCGCGTAGCGCCGCGCAACCTCCGGAGCGTACACCGCCCAGCCCTCGGAGACCGTGGCGCCGGGCGCGATGCAGTTGACGCGGATGCCCAGCGGCGCCCACTCGACCGCGACGCACTCGCTGAATGCCACGATGCCGGCGCGCGCGGCGCAGGTGTGCGCCACCTGGTGCAGCCCGCGTCCGGAGACGACGATACTGACGATGCTTCCCGGCCGCGCATTGGTGCACCAGTGCCGGGCAATGCTCTGCATCATGTTGAAGGTGCCGTGCAGGTTGGTGTCGATCACCGCGCGCCAGCCTTTCTCGCTGAAGTCGAGCGCGGCCTGGGGAAACTGGCCACCCGCGCTGTTGATCAGCACGTCGACGTGGCCATGGCGCGTGAAGAGATCGGCAAAGAACTGATCCACCGCGCCACGCTCGCGGATGTCGAGCGCGGAAGCCTCGCATTCAAGGCCGTGGGCGGCGAGCGCCGTGCGCACGCGCGCCAGCTTCTCGGGGCTGCGTCCGCACAGCACGACCCGGGCTCCGAGCCGAGCGGCGACCCAGGCGCTGGCGCGCCCGATGCCACTGCCGGCTCCGGAGACGACGACCGTGCGGCCACGCAGCAGCCCGGGCGCCAACGAGCAGGGGCGGGCGGCGAGCTCGGCATCGGACATCGCCAGATTCGCGCGCTCCGTGCCCGCGCTATTCGCTTCGGGGCGGCCGTTCTGCGCGAGGCTCACGGCGCACGCCCGAGCAGTTCACCGCTGATGATGAGCTTGCGTACCTCGGTGGTACCGGCGCCGATTTCCAGCAGCTTTATGGCGCGGAACAGCCGATTGATCTCCGACTCCCAGATGTAGCCACTGCCGCCGTGCACCTGCACGGCCTCCGACAGCACCCGGTTCATGGCCTCGGACGCGTACATGACGGAGGCGGCCGTGAGCGCGTGGATATGGCCGCGGCCCCCGCCACCGATCTCCAGCTCGTTCGCGGCAGCCAGTACGCGGTAGGTGAACGTGCGCATGGTCTCCACCGCCACGTACATCTCCGCCAGCTTCGCCTGAATCATCTGAAACTCGCTGATGCGGCGACCGAACTGCTGGCGGGACTGCGCGTATTCCAGGGCGAGCTGCAGCGCGCGCTCGGCGATCCCGAGGCACAGCGGGGCGATCATGGCGCGCTCGAGGTCCAGCCCACTCATCACCACGGCGATGCCGCCATTTTCCGCACCGACCAGGTTGGCCGCGGGCACCCGGCAGTCGGTGAATACGAGTTCGGCCGTCTGGCTGCCCCGAAAGCCCATCTTGGTCAGTTTCTGCGCCACCCGGAAACCCTCGAAGTCCTTCTCGATGATGAAGGCGGAGATGCCCTGCGGGCCGCGTTCCGGCGCGGTCTTGGCATAGACCAGCAGGACATCCGCCACCGGACCGTTCGTGATGTAGAGCTTGGTGCCGTTCAGCAGATAATGATCGCCCTGCCGGCGGGCGCTCGTGCGCATCGAGCCGAGGGCATCCGAGCCGGCTCCCGGCTCGGTAAGTCCCAGCGCGCCCACGAGCTGGCCGCCGCACAGCCCGGGCAGATACCGGCGTCGCAGCGTCTCATCGGCGTTGCGAAAGATATTGTTGACGCACAGGTTGTCGTGCGCGACCCAGGCGAGCGCGAGCGCGTGGTTCCAGCGCGCCATCGCCTGCAGGACGAGCCCGCTTGCAAAGAGGTCCGCGCCGCCGCCGCCGTAGCGCTCGGGCACGGTCACACCGAGGTAACCGTCACGGCCGAGGCGCGCGAACTGCTCCGCGGGCCACCATTCCTCCGCGTCCATGCGGGCCGCAAGCGGGTAGAGCTCCCGGCGCGCGTAGACGTCCGCACTCTCGAGCGTCGCCTGCTGCTCCGCATTCAGATCGAAGGCGGGGGAGGGGGCCGGGCGGTCCGGGGCCGGAGTTTCATCGGGCATGCAACGGTCCCTTGTCGGGCATTCCCCAGAGACTAATGAGTAATGCTCATCATGTCCAGAAATGGAATATCAGAATTGACTTCTACGCCCAACTGAGGTGGACTCATTAGATGACACAGGAGCGGGTGCGCATCGGTTGTGGGTGCGGGTTCTGGGGCGATAGCGCCGCCGGAGCTGCGCAGCTGGTGCGCAGCGGTGAAATCGACTTCCTGATGCTCGACTACCTGTCGGAGATCACCCTGTCGCTGCTGGCGCGCGCGCGCCGCAAGCGGCCGGAACTTGGCTACACGACCGACTTCGTGAGCGAGGTCATGCGGCCACTCGTGGCCGAGATTGCCGCGCGCCGCATCCGCGTCATCGCCAACGCCGGCGGCGTCAACCCCCGGGCCTGCGGCGCGGCCGTGCAGAGACTGTTGCAGGAGCTGGACGTACAGCTCTCGGTGGCGGTGGTCAGCGGCGATGATCTCAGCGGTGAGCTCGAGGAATTGCGGGCTTCTGGCATCACGGATATGGAGAGCGGCGGACCGCTGCCGGCGCACGTCCTGAGCGCAAACGCCTACCTTGGCGCCTTCCCGATCGCGACGGCCCTTGCCGCGGGCGCCGACATCGTCATTACCGGCCGCTGCGCTGACAGCGCGCTGGCCCTGGCACCCCTGATCCACCGCTTCGGCTGGACGGCGCAGCAGCTGGATCGCCTGGCGATGGGAAGCCTTGCGGGGCACGTGCTCGAATGCGGGCCGCAGGCCACCGGGGGCATCGTGACGGACTGGCGCGCCGTGGCCGCCGGCTGGGCCGATATGGGCTACCCGATCGCCGAATGCTCCGCCGACGGGACCTTCGTTCTCACCAAGCCGCAAGGCACCGGCGGGCTGGTCAATGCGGCGAACGTGGCCGAGCAGATCGTCTATGAGGTGCACGATCCGGCCCGCTACGTCCTGCCTGACGTCGTCTGCGACTTCTCGCGCGTCAGGCTCGAGGATCTTGGGAACCACCGGGTCCGCGTGAGCAACGCCCGCGGCCTGCCGGCAACCTCGAGCTACAAGGCGAGCCTCACTTATCCGGACGGCTACCGCTGCACGGCTACGCTGATGATCGTGGGTGCGGACGCCGTGCAGAAAGCGCAGCAGGTTGCGGCGGCGATCCTTACCCGCACGCGTCGGCTGTTTGCCGAGCGTGGCTGGAGCGACTTCCGGGCAACCTCGGTCGAGGTCCTGGGGTCCGAGGCCATGTACGGGCCGCACGGGCGTCAGCTTGCGAGCCGCGAGGTCATCCTGAAGATCGCCGTGGCGCACGCGCAGGAGGCGCCGCTGGAGCTGTTCGCGCGCGAGATCTTTCCCTCCGCGACGTCGATGGCCCAGGGCATCACCGGCTTTGCCGGCGGCCGCCCGGCGGTGCAGCCGATCGTGCGCCTCGCTTCCTGCCTGCTCCCGAAGGAGCGTGTGCACCCTCAGATCGAGATCGCAAGCAGCGGCGGCGGCACACACACCCTGGCCATGCCGCCCGCGCCGCCCGCAGATCCGGCGTCGCCGCAGCCCACCGCGGTGGACTGCCGGCCGCAGCGTGACATGGCGGACACCGTTGCGCCCGAGAGTGGTCCGTGCGTTGAAGTTCCGCTGCTGCGCCTGGCCCATGGCCGCAGCGGCGATAAGGGCGACATCGCCAACATCGGCGTACTGGCGCGCCGGGCCGAGTTTGTGCCGCTCCTGGCCCGGGCACTGACGCCTCAGGTCGTGCGCGGCTTCCTCGCGCATCTGGTGGAAGGGGAAGTGGAGCGCTACGACTGGCCGGGCCTCAACGGATGGAACTTTGTCCTGCACCGCGCTCTCGGTGGCGGTGGCGTTGCCTCGCTGCGCTACGATCCTCAGGGCAAGGGCTATGCGCAAATCCTCATGGAGCTGCCGGTGCGCGTGCCGCGCGCGTGGCTCGAGCCCGCTGGTCCCCTCGGGGCAACCGTATGACGGGGCGGTCGCGGCGTCGCGAGCGCCTGCCGCGCGATGCGCGCGTTGCCGACATCATGGGCGCGGCCCGCACGATCTTTTGCGCCAAGGGCTACGCGGATGCCTCGACGGCCGAGATCGCCGCGCAGGCCGGGATGGTCGAGGGGACACTCTACCGCTACTTTGCCACCAAGCGAGATCTGCTCACCAAGGTCGTCGAGGCCTTTTACGAGAGCATTTTTGCCGATTACGAGCAGCAGCTGCAGGGCGTGCGTGGCACCTGGAACCGCCTGCGCTTCCTCATCTGGAAGCATCTGAGCGTCATTCACGCGGAGCCGGCCATGTGCCGTCTCATCGTATACGAGCTGCGGCCGTCGCCGCAGTACCGCCAGTCGAGCGTCTACAAGCTCAACCAGCGCTACACGCAGCGCACGCTTGCAGTTGTGAAGGAGGGCATCGCCAGCGGCGAGTTTCACGCCACCGTACCGCTGCGCATCGTGCGCGATCTCATCTTCGGGTGCGCTGAACACCATGCATGGGCCTACCTGCGCGGCGAAGGGCAGTTCTCCCCCGACGATGCGGCCGACGCCATTACCAACCTGGTGTACCAGGGACTGGCGCGCGAGGGGATGCGCAAGGGAGCATCGGTGGATGCATCCGTACACCGGCTCGAGCAGGCGGTGCAGCGGCTCGAAGGACTGAGCGAGCCGCGACGCCGGCCGCGCAGCGGGCGCGGGACGTAATGTTCAAGCGCGTCCTGATCGCCAATCGCGGTGAGATTGCCTGTCGTGTGCTGCGAACACTGAAGGCGCTGGGGATCGCAAGCGTTGCGCTCTACCACCACGAGGACCGGGGCGCGCCGCACGTGCAGCTGGCTGACGAGGCGCTGCAGCTCAAGTCCGAGACCCCGAGCGCGGCGTACCTGGATCAGGTGCAGATCGTGGAGTGCGCGCGGCGCACCGGGTCGGATGCCATCCATCCGGGCTATGGCTTTCTCTCGGAGAACGCGGACTTCGCCGCGCGCGTCAGCGCCGCGGGCATAACCCTCATCGGCCCGGATGCCGATTCGATTCGCCTGATGGGCGACAAGATCCGCGCCCGGGCCTTCGCCACGCAGCACGGGGTGCCGGTGGCCCCCAGTGTTGTTGGCACCGACCTCGGCGAGATCGAACGCGGTGCCGCCGCGGTCGGCTTTCCGCTGCTGATAAAGGCCGCCGCCGGCGGCGGGGGCAAGGGCATGCGCATCGTGCGCAAGACCGGCGAGCTGGCCGAGAGCCTGCGGGCCGCCGCTGCCGAGGCACAGCGCTACTTTGGCGACGGCCGCGTTTACGCGGAGCGCTACATCGAGCAGCCGCGACACATCGAAGTGCAGATCCTCGGCGACGGGGCCGGTAATGTCGTGCACCTCTACGAGCGCGAGTGCTCACTGCAGCGTCGCTACCAGAAGATCGTGGAGGAATCCCCGGCGCCCAATCTAGCCGCGCCACTGCGGGCGGCCATCTGTGCGGCCGCGGTCCGCCTGGCCGGCGCGGCGCGCTATCGCAACGCCGGCACCGTGGAATTCGTGCTGGCGCCGGACGGCGAGTTCTACTTTCTGGAAATGAATACGCGTCTGCAGGTGGAGCACCCGGTCACCGAGTGCATCCTCGGGGTGGATCTGGTGGCCGAGCAGCTGCGCATCGCTGCCGGCGCCGGGCTGCCTTTCACGCAGGAGCAGGTCGTCCCATTCGGGCACGCCATCGAATGCCGGATCTGTGCCGAGGAGCCTGAGCATGACTTTCGGCCTGCCACCGGTCGGATCGGGGTGCTGCAGATCCCGGGCGCCGCGAACGTGCGTTTCGACGGTGGCATAGGCATCGGGCAGGCGATCACGCCGGCGTTCGACTCCATGCTCGCCAAACTGGTGGCGCACGCTCCAACCCGCGGCGAGGCCGCCGATTCCCTGGCGCGCGCACTGGATGCGCTCGTCCTGCTCGGTGTGCCAACCAACATCGATTATCTCGCGCGCGTGGTACGGCACCCGCAGTTCCTGGCCGGAAAACTGCACACGGGCTTCCTGGACTGGCACGCGCGCGAGCTTGTGGCGCCCGACAGAGCCGACGAACGCGCGGTCGCGGTGCTGAGCGCACTGCTGATGGATCCGGAGTTCCACCGGGCGGCACTGGCCGCTCCGGAGCCGCACGCCTCGATCGGTCCCTGGCGCAACTGAGCGCGGCCGTGAACCACACATTCAAGGTCGATGGACAGGAGGGGGAGGCAGAGATCGTTGCGCTGCGACCGAGCCTGCGCATCCGCCTCGCGCAGCAGCTGCACAGCGTTGCCAGTTTTCATGCCGACGGGGCGCAGTTCGAGATCTGCGTGGACGGGATCACTTACCGCGGCTGGCGCTGCCTCGCAGGGGATGTCGTGCAGGTGCGCATCAACGGCCGTACGCATCTTGTCCACCTCGGCGGGCGCACGCTCGCCGCCGCCGGCGCGGCGGCCGAAAACGAAGTACGAGCGAGCATGCCCGGCGTGGTCGTCGCCGTGCACTGCCAGGCCGGGCAGCAGTTGCAGGCAGGCGATCAGCTGCTGACGCTCGAGAGCATGAAGCTTCAGGTGACGGTGGTGGCCTCACACGCGGCGACCGTGCAGCAGGTGCATGTCGTCGCAGATATGGTGTTCGAGCGCGGCGCCTTGCTGGTGTCGCTGGCGCACGAGGAGATTCAGCAGCGATGAGACCCATCGAGTCGACCGTACGCACGAACTCTCCCGAGTTCCGCCAGCGCTACGCGCACAATAAGGGGCTTGCCCTGCAACTCAAGAGACTCCAGGAGACCGCGCGTCATACCCGACCCGCCCGCGACCTCGAGCGGCTCGCGAGTCACGGCAAGCTGCTGCCGCGCCAGCGCCTGGAGCGACTGCTCGATCCGGGCACACCGTTCCTGGAGCTCTCGACGCTCGCCGCCAACATGGCCTACGGCGGCGAGTCGCCCGGGGCGAGTTGCATCACCGGTATCGGCGTAGTGTCCGGACGGGAGGTCATGATTCATGCCGACGATCCGACGGTGAAGGGCGGCGCGTGGTATCCGCTCACCGTGAAGAAGATCGTGCGGGCACTGGACATCGCCATCGAGAATCACTTGCCGCTCGTGCACCTGTGCGACTCCGCGGGCGGCCAGCTGCAGCTGCAGTCGGCCCTGTTTCCTGACCGCTACATGGCGGGGCGGATATTTCGCAACCAATCCGTGCTGAGCAAGATGGGCGTCAAGCAGCTCGCGCTGGTGTTTGGTCACTGCACCGCCGGTGGCGCCTATATCCCCGCCCTGAGTGACTACAACGTGATCGTGCGCGGCACCGGGGCGGTGTTCCTCGGCGGCCCGCCGCTGGTCAAGGCCGCCACCGGTGAGGTGGTGAGCGCCGATGATCTGGGGGGCTGTGACCTGCATACGCGCAAGAGCGGTACCTGCGACTACCCGGCCGCCGACGAGGGTGAGGCCATCCGGATCGGACGCGAGATCGTGGCGCTGTGGGAGCGGCCCGCGAAGTGGCGACTGCCGGATCAGCCGGCCGAGGCGCCGCTGCTGGACGCCGACGAGCTGTACGGGATCATCCCTGACGACATCAAGAAGTCCTTCGACATGCGCGAAGTGATCGGCCGCTTGGTCGACGGCAGTCGTTTTCACGAATACAAGCCCGCGTATGGCACGACCCTCGTCTGCGGGTTCGCACACCTGTGGGGTTATCGCGTCGGCATCCTCGCGAACAACGGCATCCTGTTCAATGACAGCGCCATCAAGGGCGGCCACTTCATCGAGCTATGCAATCAGAACAATACGCCGCTCTTGTTTCTGCAGAACATCACCGGCTACATGGTGGGCCGGGAGTACGAGGCAGCCGGCATCACCAAGGACGGGGCGAAGATGATCATGGCGCAGACCTGCAGTCACGTGCCGAAGCTCACCGTGATGTGTCACGGCTCTTTCGGTGCCGGCAACTACGGGATGTGCGGCCGGGCGTTTGACGGCCGTCTTCTGTTCACCTGGCCCAACCACCAGATCGCGGTGATGGGGGGCGAGCAGGCCGCAGGCACGCTGGCAGAAGTGAAGTTGCGGCAGCTCCAGCGCACGGGTGCACCGGTCGATGCGGAGGCGATCAGTCGAGTACGCACGGAGACCCTTAAGGCCTACGAGGAGCAGACCTCCGCGTTGCATTCCACCTCAGAACTCTGGGACGACGGCATCCTCGATCCCGCAGATACTCGCAACGCGCTGGGTATCGCGCTCTCGGCCGCCCTGAATGCGCCCGCGGGCCACGCGGGGAACGGCGTCTTTCGCTTCTGAGGGGTCATTTGCCCTTCCACACCGGCGGGCGCTTCTCGGCAAAAGCCCGCGGGCCTTCCTGGGCGTCCTCGCTCAGATAGACGGACTCGAACAGCCGATCACCGGCGCGCAGCGCCTCCGTACGGCCACTTTCCGTGGCTGCATACACCAGCGCGCGGCAGGCGCGCACGGTGAGGGGGGCGTTGGCGGCGATGCGCGCGGCGAGCTCGAGGCTGCGCGCGAGCAACTGCTCGCCAGGCACCACATGATTCACGTAACCGAGCTCATACAGGCGCGTGGCACTCATCGGTGCACCGGTGAGCAGCAGTTCCATCATGATTCGCTGTGGCAGCATGTGCAGCAACGGTGCCGCCCACGGCGTGCCGCGCCCGACGCGGGCCTCGGTAATGGCGAAGGAAGCGTGCTCGGCCGCCACGCACAGGTCACACATCTGGGCAAACAGCCAGCCGCCCGCCATCGCCATGCCATTGACCGCGGCGATCGTGGGCTTGCTGACCTGGATCGCGTCGCCGAGGATCGGGATGAAGCCCCGCGGCGGAACCTTGAGCCCCGTCGCGCTGGCTTCCTTAAGATCCATGCCGGCGCAGAAGGCCTTGTCGCCGGCGCCGGTCAGAATGGCCACCTTCGCCGCGTCATCATCCTCGAAGCGCTTCCAGGCGGCGAACAGCCCGGTGCGCACCTCGGCATTGATGGCATTGCGACTGTCGGGGCGGTTAATGGTGATCAGCGCCACCGGACCTTGCATCTGAAACAGAACCGCATCGCTCATCGGCGCACCTGCAGGGTTGACACAGACAATCAACGACCGCTAGCGTACCAAAACGGTACCACCGGTACCGCGAGCGTGAACCACGACGATCGACCGGGGGAGGCTGCGGCATGTCGGACCGGTCGAGCACAGCCCGTGAGAGGCCGTTGTGAACAGTTTGCCCAGGCTCGACGCAGGCCGGCTGCTCGCCGAGGCGCTGGGCGCCTCGGGCGATGCGCCGCGATCGGCGCTGAGCGGCCATCCCTGGCTCCTGGTTGAGCTCGAACCGCATGCGCTGCCGCAGGGCGGCGAGCGCGCCGCGCTCGCGCGCTGGCTGCGGCATCAGGCATGCCCGGTCATCGGGATTGCCGCCCGCGGGGTTGAGCATCCGCTCGCCTTTGCGTGCGATACCGTAGTGGTGGATGCCGCGCAGGCCGGACAGCTCGTGGCGAACATCGAGGCGACGCCGCTGGCCGCCATGGTGCTGGTGCAGCTGCTGCGCGCTACGGAGGGGCTCGAGGTCGAGCGGGCCCTGGTCATCGAATCCTTCGCCTACGCGACCCTGCAGGCCGGAACGGAGTTCCGCCGCTGGCTGGCGCAGGGCGCGCGGCCGGCCGCGGACCCAGGGAATGACTCCGGACCGCCGGTGCTGGTGGAGCGGACGGATTCGCAGCTGCGCCTGCGCCTGAACCGGCCCGCGCGCCGCAACGCTCTTTCGGTGCCCATGCGCGACGCCCTGGTTGAAGCTCTGGAGCTGGTGCTCACCGACACCTCGATAGCCCACGTCACGGTGAGCGGGGAGGGCCCGTGCTTCAGTGCCGGCGGGGAGCTGGCCGAATTTGGCAGCGTGCCGGATGCGGCGACCGCGCACGCGGTGCGCTCGACGCGCTCGGTCGCCGCGTTGCTCGCGCGCTGCGCGCCGCAGCTGACGGTGCACGTGCATGGTGCCGCCGTCGGCGCGGGCGCGGAAATGGCCGCCTTCGCGGCACGCGTGGAGGCGAGTGCGGATGCATTTTTCCAGCTGCCGGAGCTGCGTTACGGCCTCATACCGGGATGCGGCGGCTGCGTGAGTATTCCGCGGCGCATTGGGCGGCTGCGCAGCGCCTACCTGGCGCTGTCCGGCCATCGCCTCGATGCCAGCACCGCTTGCAGCTGGGGGCTGGTGGATGCCGTTACGCCGTCGCTGTCAGCGACGCCCGCGCGCGAACCGGGGAGTCCGGGGCTGCCCAGGTTTCACTGAAGGGGGACGGGGCGATGAGCAAATCCGCAGTAGTGACAGGGGCGGCGATGGGCATGGGAATGCTCATGGCGCGCAAACTGGCGCAGCGAGGCTGGACGGTGTTTGCCGGTGTCCTGCCGGGCGTGGACACCGCCGAGCTGACACGCGGCGTGCAGCTCACGGTGATCGAGCAGGACGTCACCAACGAGCCGATGGTACAGGCCGGTGCGCAGAAGGTCGGTGCGGCGCTCAACGGGGCGCCCCTTGACCTGCTCATCAACAATGCCGGGATCGCCGACATTGCCACCGGGCCGATCGAGGGCGTGAACATTGAAGAAGGGCAGAAGCTCCTGGATGTGAATCTCTTCGGCCAGGTACGCGTCGTAAAGGCATTTCTGCCGCTCATGTTCCAGAGCAAGCAGTCGCCGCGCATCTTCAACTTCTCCTCCGGCGCGGTACGCGTGCCCATGCCGTGCTCGGGCATGTACAACATGTCGAAATACGGCGTCGAGGGCCTCACCAATACGCTGCGCTATGAGCTGGCGAAATTCGGCATCCAGGTAACCTCGATCGAGCCTGGCGCGGTCAAGACCCACATGACCGCCGATCCGGTCAATTCCACGGCGCGCATCTGGGAGCGCTCGAGTGCGCAGATCCGCGCGCGCTACGAGGCCAAGCTGCGGCCGATTACCGATCGTCTGGGCCGCATGCTGCTGACGGCGAACGAGCCCGACGACGTCACGGACGGCGTGCTGAAGCTGCTCGACGTACCGCGGCTCAAGCCACGTTACATGGTGGGCAAGGAAGTGCGCATGCTGCCGCTGATGCAGGCGCTGTTGTCGGAAGGCGCGTTCGAGCGATTTATCGCAAAGCAGTTCAATATATGACGCGCGTGGTTGGATGAACCCGAGGAGAATTCAGTGCAGGAAGTGAAAGCAAGGTTTGCGACGCTGCGCGAAGGCAGCCGCACGCTGGCCGCGGCAAGCGGCGCCCAGCGCGCCGAGAGACTGCGGGGGATGCTGGCGGCGGTGCTGAACAACAAGCAGCGCTTCTACGATGCGGCGCATACCGAAATGAAGGCTTGTGACCTCGATGTGGCCGCGCAGCTGGTTATGGTCAAGAGCGAGGTGGACTTTGTCGCCAAGCGCGTGGCCGGCTGGATGAAGCCCCGCCGCGTGCGCAATTCCGCGGCCACGCTCGGCAAGAAGTGCTACATCCTGTACGAGCCGAAAGGCGTGGTGCTGAACCTGTCCACCTGGAACGCCCCGATTGCGATCGCTCTCGTGCCCGCGATCGCAGCGATCGCAGCGGGCAACGCCTTCGCCCTCAAGCCCTCGGAACTGGCGCCGTACAGCGCGCACGTGCTCAAAGAGGTGCTCGAAGCCGCGCTGCCGCACGATGAGTTCGCCGTGTTTGAAGGCGGGCCGGAGGTGGCGCAGGAGCTCCTCACGCTGCCCTTCAATCACATCTATTACACCGGCGGCCAGCGGGTCGGGCGCCTGGTGATGAAGGCCGCCGCCGACAACTTTGCCGCGGTGACCCTGGAGATGGGCGGCAAGAACCCGGCAATCGTCGATGCTTCCGCGGCGATCGACAACGCCGCGCGCAAGATCGCCTGGGGACGCATTGCCAACGCCGGACAGGTGTGCGTGGCGCCGGACTACGTGCTGGCGCACGAGTCGGTGTTCGAATCGTTCGTGCAGTCGCTGATCAAGGCGGTCGGGGAGATGTACAACGCCGACGGCGCGGGCTTTGAGAAGTCACCCGAACTGATGCGCATCATCAACGATCAGCACTTTGCGCGCGTCGCTCGGCTGCTGCAGGATGCGCGCGATAAGGGCGCCACGTTTGCCTTCGGCGGGCAGACTCGCGCCGAGGACCGCTTCATCGCGCCCACCATCCTCACCAAGGTCACCGAGGACATGCTGGTAATGCAGGAGGAGATCTTCGCTCCCGTCCTGCCTATCATTCCGTACCGCGACCGGAACGAGGCCCTCGAGATCATCGGTCGCCGCACGAAGCCACTCGCGCTCTATATCTACGCCAAGGACCGCACGGCGATCGACTATTTCCTGGCGCACACCTCCGCCGGCAGCACGGTGGTGAATCACAACCTCATCCAGTCCGGAACCAACCCGCGCCTGCCGTTCGGCGGGGTCAATCACTCCGGTATCGGGCGCATCGGCGGTGAACAGGGCTTCATGGAGATGTCCAACCCGCGCTCGGTGGTCGAGCAGCCGCTCGGCCTCCTCGACCTGACCTTCAACCTGCCGCCTTACTCGAAGACCTATCGCAAGTTGATCGAGAAGGCCCTGAAGACCTAGGGAAGGCAGCCCGCGGGCGCGGACCGCGCCCGGCTAGTGGCGGCGTAGCCCCTTGACGCGGACCTTGAACTTCATGCTGGGTCCGGGCGTCGGCAGCACCTTCGTCTGCAGCACGTAGTCCGGTGACTCAAGCTCCAGGTCGAGCAGGTAGAACAGCCGCGCCATGCTGAACGCCATCTGCACCTCGGCGAGCGTCTTGCCGAGACAGGTGTGCGTGCCACGGCCGTACGGGGAGTACACGCCCGGCTTCAGATGTTCCGCGCGCGGTCTCTCGTAGCGGTCGATGTCGAACTTCTCCGGATTCGGGTAGTACTCTTCCATGTAGTGCGGCACGGCGGTGGCGACGTACAGCAGTTCGCCCTCGCGAATCTGATGGCCGAGGAACGCGAAGTCGCGCGTCGCGGTGCGCATCTGCGCCACGGCGATCGGATACATGCGCATGACTTCCATGATGGCGCCGTCGATCGAGGGCAGGTTGCGCAGATCCGGCTCGTCGATGTTGCCCTTGGCGAACAGTGCATCCGCCTCGTTGCGCACGCGTTCGAGCACCTCAGGATGCTTGAGCACCGCGTAGATGAATGCACCGAGGGTGTTGGCCACGGTATCGAGGCCGGCCACGAACGGTCCGGTGAGGCTCAGGATCAGATCGCTGGCCGGGATCAGGTCCGGATCACGCGCATGCGCCTCCATGACGTCATCGACCAGGTTGCGCCGCGCCGGATCGCGTGAATCCTTGGTGGCGTTGTACTCGGCGATCATCCGCCGGCCGAGCTCCGAGACGCGCTCCTTGGCGTGCTTGTAACGCGGATCCTTCAGCAGGAACCGCGGGCGCTGACGCGTCACGAGGATGTTGAGGATGTACAGGATGGTGGTGCGGATGTCCGTGACGTACTCGCGCGGCGAGGTGCCCGTAAGCATCGCGCCGAGCTGCTCGGTGACGATGTACTGCATGTTCTGCACCACCGGAACCGACTTGCCGACCGGCCAGTCGCGCGCCACCACCGAGTCGGTGATCTCGATCAGCTCGTTGTAACGCCCACGCATCGACTCCTTGGAGTAGCCGTGCTTCATGACCGCGCGTAGCTTCTGGTGCGTCTCGCCGTCCTCGCCGGTCAGCGTGCGCTTGGCCCCCCATTCATCGACCAGCCCCTGCCAGAACTCCTTGGAACGCAGCGAATCGCGGCCCTCGCGCGTGCCCATGAAGGTGGCTGCCTCGGTGCCGGCGAGCACGGTATACACGTTACTCATGATCTTGAGCCGGAACACCGGCCCGTACTTGCGGTAGCACTCGTAGAAGAACCTGCCCGGGTCTTTCGCCATCTGCAGCGCATTGCCCACGATCGGCAGTCCGCTGACGTGGGCAGGTTCTTTGAGGGTGTCGGTTGCAACCGTGGCCATGGCGAGCCTCGTCATGTAACGCCTGAGGTGCGTCGGTTTGCCGATGGTATACGCATTGCCCGTAATACGGAACCACCGGTACCTATTGGACCCGGGAGTTGGCAGTATGCGATAGTTTCCAGCGGCCAGGAACGCCGGTTTTCCGGGGATCACATGAACAATTTGTTGCCCGTGCCCGAGCTGAAATTGAAGCGCAAGCCTGGCCGACCGCGCAGCAAACGCTCGGAGGAAGCCATCATCCGTGCGACCACTTCGCTGCTCGCGGATGAGCGTTACGCTGACCTCACGGTCAGCAAAGTGGCGGCACGCGCCCGCGCGAGCAAGTCGACGATCTACCGGCGCTGGCCCACCAAAGAGCATCTGGTGATCGAGGCCTTCAACCGCTGGCCGGCATTGCTGGCGCACGACCGCGGCGACGTGATGTCGGACCTGCTCGACCTG
Source organism: uncultured Pseudomonadota bacterium (assembly GCA_963727305.1). Classification (GTDB taxonomy): domain Bacteria; phylum Pseudomonadota; class Gammaproteobacteria; order Steroidobacterales; family Steroidobacteraceae; genus 13-2-20CM-66-19. Next base: position 109,737 of record CAVSFM010000016.1, on the reverse strand, counting down.
TACCGGCAGTTTCTGCGCATTCTGCATCGTCCGCCCTCGAACGCCATCATGCCGACGCTCGTGGCCGAACGCGCCCATAACCCGGCGCTCGCCGCGGTCTTTGATCCGCTCATGCAGCGGCGTCGTGATCCGGTGCGGGTGGTGCTGCGACGGGCCATGGAGCGCGGTGAGCTGCCCACGAGCACCGACGTCGAGCTGGGGGTGGATGCCATCATGGGCGTCACCGTGCTGCGCATGTACTTCATTCCGGGGAACCTCAGCATCCCGGCGATCCGCGAATTCCTGACCGTGCTCCTGCGGGGCCTTGGCGCCCGCGGTTACTGAGTCTGCGTCCCTGAGCGCGGCAGCGGCAGAGCACGGTTTGAGCGCGGTCACCCTGCTGAGCCGCCGCCTCGAGGTCGGGGAACTCCTTCCGAACGAGGGTCCCCTCGCCATTGCGGCCGATATCTTCGTGCCCTCCGAAGTTGCGCCCTCGGCCCCGGTCTTGTTCTGCCTTCCCGGTGGCGCGATGAACCGCGCCTATTTCGACCTGCGCGCGGAAGGCGACTTCAGTTTCGCGGCCTACCTCGCGGCGCGCGGCTTCATCGTGGTGACGCTGGATCATCTGGGCGTCGGCGACAGCAGCCGGCCGACGGACGGCTTTGCGCTCACGCCCGACGTCCTGGTCGAGGCCAACGCAATCGCGATGGGCTCGATCAGCCGCGACCTGGAGCACGGGCACCTCACGGGCGCGCCGTTCGGACCGCGGCGCTCGGTCGGGGTCGGGCACTCGATGGGAGCCATGCTGACGGCCATGCAGCAGGCCCGCTACGGCCGGCACGCCGCCCTGGTGCTGTTCGGATTCGGCACCCGCGGACTTCCCGCGGCGCTCTCGCCCGAGGAGCTGACGTTTGCCAACGACCCGGCCGCCATCCGCGCGAACCTGGTCCGCCTGGCACACCTGCGCGGCGCCGATCCCTATCCGCAGATCGTGCGCTCGGCGCAGAGCAAGGATCTGTTCGCGGGCGACAGCGCCGACCGGCGTGGCGTTGAGGCATTACAACGGGCGCGCTCGCGGTTGTTACTGACGGCCGGCCTGTTCTCGATGATTCCCGGCAGTTGCAGCCCCGAATGCGCGCAGGTCACGGTGCCGGTATTTCTCGCCGTCGGCGACCGTGACATCGCCGGACCCGCACGGCAGATACCGGCCGATTATTGCGCCAGCCCCGACATCTCGCTCCTCGTGCTGCCCTCGACCGGCCACGCCCATTTCCTGTTCGACTCCCGTCGGCAGCTGTTCCGACGCGTGGCGGACTGGTGCGAGGCCGTGCTGCGGGAGGGCTGAGGTGCAGGCGCAGGCCGGGTGGCAGGTCGCAGGCCGCTACGCGAACGCTCTGCTCAAGGATCTCGGTGTTTTCCGCTCGGTAAGCGGACAGCGCGAGCTCCATCCGGCGCAGCGCTGGGCCCAATGCGGGGGCCTTGCGCTGACCGGCTACCCGGAGGCGGCCCAGATGTGCCCGGTGCCGCTCGCCGCGTATGCCGACGGTGTCATACGGGCGCTGCGCACGTTGTGCCCGAACTCTCCCCTGGCCACCCTCGATGGCGCGCAGCTCCTCGGTGAGCGTGCGGCGCTCGCCGGGTATCGCCGGGGTGGCGACGTCGCCCCCGGGGGCAGCTGCCGCTTGCTCGCGACCGCGGACGGGTGGCTGGCAGTGAACCTTTCGCGCACCACGGACTGGGAGCTGCTGCCGGCCTGGCTCGAAGGCGAGCCGCTTGCCGACTGGCCCGCGGTCGCGACCGCGCTGCGTGAGCAACCGACGCTGCCGTGTCTTGAGCGCGGGCGTCTGCTGGGGCTCGCGTTGGCGCCTCTGGCACGCGCGCCGGCGCCCCCGGTGCGCTGGTACCAGGAGCACCTGCGCGAAGCTGCATCGCATCGCCACCACGGCGCGGCGCCTGTGGTAGTCGATCTGTCCGCACTCTGGGCTGGCCCGTTGTGCACGCAGCTGCTGCAGATGATGGGCGCGCGGGTGATCAAGGTGGAAAGCTCCGGGCGCCCTGACGCGATGCGCACCGCCGCGACGGGCTTTTTTGACCTCCTCAATGCCGGCAAGGCGAGCGTGGTGCTGGATTTCAGTCAGCCGAGCGGCCGGGAGGCACTGCGCCAGCTGCTACGGCAGGCCGATATCATCATCGAAGCCTCCCGCCCGCGCGCGCTGCGCCAGCTGGGAGTCCGCGCCGAGGACATCGTGCGCGAGAACCCGGCGGCAACCTGGCTGAGTATCTGCGGTTACGGGCGCGACGAACCCGCCGCGCAGTGGGTCGCGTTTGGCGATGATGCCGCGGTGGCCGGAGGACTCTCGCAGGTGCTGTGGGACTGCAGCCGACGGCCGATGTTCTGTGCTGATGCCATCGCCGACCCCCTGGCCGGCATGCATGCGGCGCTCGCAGCCTGGTGGAGCTTCACGCACGGCGGCGGACGGCTGTTGTCCGTTGCACTGCACGACGTCATTGCCTTCGGCATCCAGTTCATAGCCGCCGCCGACGCCGAGGAGAATCGCGCGACGGCGGCAGCCTGGAGTGCCAGCATCACGCGCGCGGACGTGGCGCCACCGCGCGCGCGGGCCCCCTCCGGGGCGGCGCGCGCCCTCGGCGCGGACACGCACGCCGTCCTCGCGACGCTCGTCCGCTAGGGGGCGTTGGGCGAAACTTCAGCGCGCGCTCAGCGCCGCACGCTTGCCGGCTTCGCGCCCGAAGAAAGTCGCGTCCGCAAGCGACAGCCCCGAGCTGTAACCCTCTCCCCAGCGCGGCAAGCCGCAGGCCGTGCGGCCGGCGGCAAACAGCCCGCCGATGATGTTGCGCTCGGCGTCGAGCACTTCACCGGTTGGCAGCGTGTCCAGGCCGCCGAGGGTGAAGGAGGCGTAGAAGCAGTGGTCAATGCGGCAGTCGATGGCCACAAACGGCGGCTGCTGCAGCGGGGTGAGCCACTTGGGCGCCTTGTGGAACAGCGGGTCGGACCCCTGAGCCGCATAGTGGTTATAGAGCCGCACCGTGGCCGTGAGTGAGTCCTGCGGCAGCTTGAGCTCGCGCTCGACTTCCTCCCAGGTGTCCCCGGCGGCGCCGATTTCCATCTTGGCGAGCTGCTGCATCTCGCCCGTGGCATAGGTGTTGTGGTCCTGCAGCAGCCAGATGCGGTCGCCGCTCTGGCGCAGGATGTAGTTCGATACCCGGCCGTGATAGCAATCCTCGTTGATGAAGCGCTGCCCCTGGTTGTTGACGAAGATACCCTTCACCAGTGAACCGGGCGGGTACCAGGGGATGGTCGCAAAGCCCTCGCTCATGTTGACCGTGACGCCGCCGGCACTCTCACCGAGCAGAATTCCCGAGCCATCATCCACGGTACCGAGCGGGAACTGCGAGCGCAGCAAGAGCGGGGCATGCTGCTTGACCATCTGGCGGTTCATGACGAACCCGCCGGCGCACAGCACGACCGCACGTCGGGCGCGCGCGTAGCGTGTCTCGCCCTCGATGCGCAGCACCAGGCCATGAACGTCGCGGCCGCCCTCGGCCACCAAAGCCAGGGCGCGGGCGTTGTAGAGCACCTGTACCCCGGCCGCGCCCACGCGCGCGGCGAGTTTGTCCATGACGTACCGGCCCCCGCCCATGCCGAGGAATTTCGGACAATGCCCGCGCGGGGCCGCTCGGGCGCGTTCGGCGAAAGGCCACGCTTCCTCGCTGCCGGACCAGATCAGGCAGTCATCAGTGGAGGGTTCGATGCAGCGCTCGGCAATGTAAGAGTTCTTGTACTCGATGCCCTGCTCGGTCAGCCAGGTGTAATGCTGCAGCGAGTGATCGGCGTACCGGCGTGCCTTGGCGGCATCCGCGTTCGGGCCGCCCACCATCAGCAGGTACTGGTACAGATCCTCGGTCGCGTCCTGGAAACCGGCCGCACGCTGAATGGGCGTGCCGCCGCCGCCACCCAGGTAGATCTCGCCACCGGACAGTGCCGAGGTGCCCCCGTTGCCGCTGGCGCATTCCACCAGCAGCACGCGTGCCCCGGCCCGGGCCGCCTCGAGCGCCGCGCAGGCGCCGGCGGCGCCGAAGCCGAGCACGACGACGTCCGTCTCGAAGTCCCAGCGCGGTACCTCGTGCAGCGTGGCCGGATGACTTAATGAATAGCGAGGCGTTTCCGTCACGGCGGGTTACTCTGTTTTGGCGATGTACCGGAATGAGGATAAGGTAGATTCGAAAGCGGATGCAGCCTGTACGATGGCGTCAGTATCGCCCGTCGTGCATTTGAGGGGGAAGTCTATGTCGCTACGCCTGGAAGATATCGAACTCATCCGCCGCCTGAAGTACAAGTACTGGCGCTGCATGGACACCGGCGACATCGCGGCCCTGCGCGACCTGTTCGTCGAGGACGTCAAGGTTGACTATATCGGTGGCAGCTACCGGTGGCAGATGCAGGGTCGCGAGAAGATCCTCGACTCCATTGCAGGCTCGTTCAATTCCAATGCCGTGGCCTGCCACACCGGGCACCATCCCGAGATTGATGTGCTCACCGATTCAACCGCCACGGGCATCTGGTACCTGACCGATATCTTCATCAATCTCGCCGAGAAGGTCCGCACGACCGGCAGCGCCCTGTACCGCGACAAGTACCTGAAGACGCAGGGGCAGTGGCGCATCGCGGAATCCGTCTATGAAAGAGTGTATGAGGAAGTCGAGCCCTTCGAGCAGCCGCCGAAGCTCACGGCGCACTGGCTGGCGCGCGTGAAGCCGCCGGCGGGAGCCAAATCGCCATGAACGACCTGGCAGGAAAAGTGGCGCTGGTGACCGGTGCCGGCCAGGGGGTGGGGCAGGGCATCGCCTTCGCACTCGCCGAAGCAGGCGTCGCGGTCGCGGTGGCGGGGCGCACCGAGGCGAAAGTCGCGGAGACCGCCAAGACCATTACCGCGCGTGGCGGCAAGGCGCTGGCGATTACCTGCGACGTATCCAAGGCCGATGACATCGTGCGCACGGTGGCGCGCACCGTGGAGGCACTCGGCGGGATCGACATCCTGGTGAATAACGCCTACGACGGCGCGTTCGGACCGCTGCTGTCGCTCGATGACGAGGCGTTCATGCGCGGCATCCATGCGGGTCCCCTGGCCTCGTTCCGCTTCATGCGCGCCTGCCATCCGCACCTCAAGGCACGCGGTGGCGGGAACATTGTCAACCTCGTCACCTCGGCATCCGTGCGCTGGGACTCATCCAACTACGGCGCCTACGCCGTGGCGAAGCAGGGGATTCGCGCCCTGACGCGCACCGCCGCCAGCGAATGGGGTCGCGACAACATCCGCGTCAACAACATCGCGCCGCTGGCGGCCTCGCCGGCCCTGGCCGCCTGGATCAAGCGCGATCCCGAGGCGAAGACCTTCTTCGAAACCGTGGCGCTGAAGCGCGTCGGAGATTGCGAGACGGATATCGGCCGTGCCGTGGTCGCACTCGTCGGGCCACAGATGAGCTACGTCACCGGCGCCACGCTGCCGCTGGATGGCGGGCAAGCGTATTTCGGCTGACGCTTAGAGTGCGGGCTCGTGCCCGTCGTGCAGCCGGTACTCACTCGTGGCGATGACGTCGATGCGGTCGAAGTCGATGAACTTCACGCAGCTGTCCATCATCCTCTTGAGATGGCGCTGATGCCGGTCCTCATCGCCCGCTGCGTTGTAGAACGCCTGCGAGTTGTGCATTGCCTCGGGCGGAAAGCCCTCTTCGACGATGCCGCGAAACGGCGGTGCACCTTCGGTCAGCGGCATCACGACCACGTTGTGCGCATAACGAAAGTTAGCCTGTGTCTCGATGCCGACCGGCGTGTGCTCGTTGAACCAGATCTGCCGCCATGCCTCGTAGGACAGTCGGGGTGGCACTTGCAGAAACGTCACCTGACTGAAGCCGAAGGTGCGCTCGCCGGGGTGCGGGGGATGAAGCACGTTCGGCAGGATCACCGATTCGGCGACCGCGTAGCCGGCGATCCGCTCGAAGCTTGCGGCGAGCAACTGCTCGACCGGCGCACGCCGGTAGGCGCTCGTCAGCCAGAAGCTGACGATTCCGTCGGGGGCGGGCCGGGTGCTGTGCAGCGTGAAGTTGACGAGCGCGCCGCTCAGGTCGGCAAAATCCGCGATGTTGAACTGCAAGCGCTCGGCACCCAGCGCACGCATGCGCGGCGCGACTTCATCGAGAAAGCGCCGCTTGTGGTCGCCTGCGCCTGCGTTCCCGCGCCAGAAAACGTACAACAGTTTTTCCATGCACGAAGTCCCGTCGCCGCTGCCGTTCGCCCGAGTGTAGCCCTAAAAGGCAGCGCGGGCGCAGTGACGGCGGCCGCGTAAGCGGAGGTTGGTATGAGCACGCACAGCTTTGGTCCGATCCGGCAGATTGCCTGGGTGGTTCGTGATCTTGAGGCGAGCGTCGCCAACTGGCTGCGCGTCAGCGGGGTCGGTCCCTGGACCTGTTTTCGCAACGTCGCCATGACAGGAGTGCTGCGCGGTGAGCCGGCCAAGGTGCGCATGCATGTGGCCCTCGGCTATCAGGGGGATATGGAGATCGAGCTGATCGAAGACCTCGGCCACGGCCCGTCGCCCTATCGGTCCGCCGCAGGAGTGCCCCTGATCGGGATGCACCACGTCGCCTGGTTCAGCGACGACGTGGCGGCGGACGTGGCGCGCGGCCGCGAGCGCGGCATGCAGGTGTGCTTCGCGGCTGCCAACGAGGTGACGCGCGTTGCCTACCTCGAGGATCCCCTCGAACGGGGCCTGCTGCTAGAGTTCATCGAGATGAACGCGATGATGCGCGAGGGCTTCAGTGCGCGCCTGGCCGCGGCGCGCAGCTGGCAGGGCGGTGAGGCGGTGCAGGTCATCGATCTGGGCGGCTGAGAGACACGCGGGGGAACAGCAATGAGCGCTTGGCAGAACGTGAACTTTGACTACCACGGCGCCGCGGTCCTCGTGACCGGGGGCACGTCCGGGATCGGCGCGGGCATCGCGGCCGCGTACCGCGAAGCGGGCGCCGAGGTGACCATCACCGGCACCCGGCCGAGCGCTGCGGATTACGACGCAGACCTCGCCGGCTATCGCTACCTGCAACTGAGCCTCACGGACAAGGCGCAGATCGCAGCCGTCGCAGGGCAGCTGCCGCGCCTGGACATCCTGGTGAACAACGCCGGCGCGAACTTCATGCTGCAGAACGAGTATGACCCGGAGATCTTCGAAAAGGGCCTGCAGGTGAATCTCGCCAGCGCGTACCGCATGTCGCACGCGTGCCGCGCCAAGCTGGCCGCGAGCAAGCTTCCCGCAGGCGCGAGCGTCATCGGCATCGCCTCCCTGACCTCGTTTTTCGGTCTGGAAGTCGTGCCGGCCTACGGCGCCGCCAAGGCCGGACTGGTGCAGCTGGTCAAGACGCTCGGCATCGCCTGGGCCAAGGAGAATATCCGCGTCAACGCGGTGGCGGCCGGGGTTACCGAGAGCCGCATGACGGCGCAGATGCTCAAGATCCCGGCCATGATGGCGCCGGTGCTGGCGCGTACCCCGCTGAAGCGCGTGGGGCATCCCCGCGACGTCGCCGGGGCGGTGCTGTTTCTCACCAGCGGGGCTGCCAGCTACATCACCGGGCAGACGGTGCTGGTGGACGGTGGCTACTCGATCGTGGGCTGAGAGCGAAGGATGCACACGGACATCCGCATCGATGACCTGGCGCAGCCGCAGCTGAACGAAGCGCAGCGCGCCGCCCTTGCCTGGGGTGAAAGCCAGCCGGTGCAGCTGCGCCCGGAAGCGGTGCTGGCGGCGGCGCGCGCGCGCACGGGTCTGAGCGATTTCGGCGCCCCGGATTTTCGTGAGCGGCTTGACCTGCTGTGCGAGGAATGGGACACCGACCGGCCGCTGACGGCGATGCACCGCGCCGTGCTGTTCGGCTACCTCGCGCGCTACGCCAGCAATCGACTGCTGATCCACGACACGCTCAGGCGCCATCCGCAGATCCTGCAGGAGCAGATCGACCGGCCGGTGATCGTCACCGGACTGCCGCGCTCGGGCACCACGCACCTCGTGAATCTGCTCGCAGCCGATGTGCGCTTTCACTCGTTGCCGCTGTGGCAGTCCTACGAGCCCGTGCCATTGCCGGGGGAGAGTGCCTTGCCTGACGGCACCGACCCGCGTTATGCGCGCTGCGCCGCCGCCTGGGAGGGCATGCGCACGGTGACGCCGCTGCTGGCGGCGATGCACCCCATGGAGCCCGACCATATCCATGAAGAGCTCGAGCTCATGGGTCCGGACTTCGCCTCCTACAACTTTGAATGGCTGTCGATGTCGCCGCGCTGGCGTGATCACTATCTCGGGACCGATCAGACACCCCACTACGAGTACCTCAAGCGCGTGCTGCAGCTGCTGCAGTGGCAGCGCCGGCAGGCCGGTAAGCGCTGGGTGCTGAAGTGCCCGCAGCACCTCGAGCAGCTGCCGGTGCTCCTGAAGGTGTTTCCGGATGCCACGGTGGTATTCACCCACCGCGATCCGGTCGCCGTCATTCAGTCGACCATCACCATGCAGGCGTACACGCAGCGCATCCAGCGCCCCCGGGTGGAGATGCTGTGGCTGCGCGACTACTGGGTGGCGCGCATCGAGCGCTTGTTGCGCGCCTGCGTGCGCGATTGCGAGCTGGTACCGGCGGCGCGCAGCGTCCACTGCCCGTTCCACACCTTCATGCGCGATCCCTGGAAGATCCTCGAAGAGGTGTATGCCAAGGCGCAGCTGCCGCTGACGCCACAGGCGCGTGCCGCGCTCGAGCAGTATCTTGCCGCGCATCCGCGCGGCAAGGCCGGGCAGGTACGGTACGACCTCAGGCGCGATTTTGCGCTCGACCCGCTGCAGCTGCGCGAGCAGTTTCGCTTCTATCTCGAGCGCTTCGAGGTGCGCGCCGAGAACGGGTAGCGGCGCGAGCCCTAGCCGCCGCCGAGCTGGGCGACGCTTCTCAGAATGGCGCGCACCAGGCGCGCCTGCCGATCGATCCCGGTCTTGGAGAACGTCGAGCGCAGGTGCGCGCGGGCCGTGTTGAGCGTGATGCCGAGATCACCGGCCGCTTCCTGGAGGCTGCGCCCGTTGGCGAGGCACAGGGCCAGCTGCGCCTCCTTGTGCGTCAGCTCGAAAAGCTTGCGTATGGTCTCGACCGGGGCCGGCGTCTGTGCGCCTTCCTCGACGCTGATGAACACCGCCACCGCCGGACTCAGGCTCTGTTGCTCGGCTTCGACCGAGCCGGCTGCCGGACGGATCATGATGCCGTAGTGGCCGGCGCCCGAGGGCCGCCGCGCGCGCAGCACATCGACGATGCCGGGTTTGGCCGCACGGCTCACGGTGATGGCGCGGTTGATGGCATCGCGCAGGCGCTGCGCATCCGCCGGATGCGTCAGCGCCAGGGTGTCGTTGGCGAGCACGATGCCGTCCTGGCGATGCAGGATGTCGCGTGCCAGCGCATTCATGTGGATGACGTGGCCGGAGGCATCCAGTATCACGGTCGCCAGTGTCAGATGGTCCATCGCGTCAGCGTAGATGGCGCGCTCCATCTTGGTGACATCGAGCACGGCGTGGGTGCGCATGGCGACGTCAAAGTGCGGCACGAGGTGCTCGACGAAGCGTTTCTCGGCCGCGGTGAAGTTGCCGGCGTGCCGGCCGCGCGTCAGCCGCAGGCGCGCGTACAGACGGTCGCCGTCGCGTACGTCCACTCCCAGGTTGTAGATGGCATCCCAGGGGACCAGATATTCGATGTAGAAACGACTGCGCTCGAGTTGCTCGACTCCGACAAACTCATGCAGCGTGATGACCTGCTTCTCCGGCAGGTGCACGAAGGGATCGGACGGAAAATAGCTGTGCGCATACTGCGCCAGCACCTCGTCACTCCCACCCCAGGAATAGAGCAGACCGGCTTCCGCCACGTGCGGCGAGCGCAGCAGCAGCGTGGCCGCGCCCTTCATCCGTCGTCCCAGGGTTTCGAGGAACTCCCGCCAGTGCTTCGGGTCGAGCGCCCCTTCGTGCATCAGCAGCGTGAGCCGTTCACGCAGGTCCAGGGAAGCAGAGAGGTCGGCGCTGTTCGCGGGGGCGCTGCGAGGGCTGGGACGCGTGGCGGCGGGTCGGCTCATGGGGCGGAAGGGTGGCAGGCGCGGTAGGTAGTCTATTAATAAAGAGTACTCTATATGAGTGATGTCGACCACGGTGGGTAGGCCGTTACGCTAACGGGCTGAGTCATGGGAAGGAGTGCGATGGGACGTGTTGCAGGCAGGGTCGCCCTCGTCACGGGCGCGGCGCGCGGACTGGGCGCGGTGGTGGGCCGGCAGCTGCACGCTGAAGGGGCGCAGGTCGTGTTCGCCGACGTGCGCGATGAGGAAGGCCGTGCGCTCGTCGCTGCGCTCGGTGCCCGGGCTCATTATGTACACCTCGACGTCTCGAGCGAGAGCGAGTGGCGTGAGGCGCTCGCAAGCGCGCGCCGGCTCGCGGGCGGCCCGGTGCGCATCCTGGTCAACAACGCCGGCATCTATCGGACCCGGCCGACGGTGGAGCAGAGCGTTGAGGAGTACCTGCAGATCATCCGTATCAACCAGCTCGGCACGTTTCTGGGCATGCGCGCTTGTTTCCCGGAGATGCGCGACGCCGGCGGCGGTTCGATCGTCAACATCGCCTCCACCGCCGGTATCGAGGGCGTGCCACTGGCCTTGGCATACACCGCCAGCAAGCACGCCGTCGTTGGCATGACCAAGGCCGCAGCGCTGGAGTTTGGCGCGGCGAAGGTTCGCGTGAATGTCGTCTGTCCCGGAGCCATGCTGACGCCGCTCCTGGCGGAGTCGTTCAACGTTTCCGTCGAGGTGCTCGGCGCCGCGCCGTTTGCCAACTCGCCGCTCGGACGCATGGGCGATCCGGCGGAGATCGCGCCGACCGTGGTCTTTCTTGCCAGCGATGAATCCTCCTACACAACCGGCAGCGAGTTCGTCGTCGACGGAGGCATCACCGCGGGCGTGATGATGCCGGCCTAGATGCCGCTCACACCGCCGAGCCGCATGGCATGAGTAGCAGGAAGCGCCTCGCCGCCCTCGAGGGCTGGTACACGCTCGAGGATCCGCCGCACCTGCTCGGCTGCAAGTGCCGCACCTGCGGCACCTTCTTCTTTCCCCGCCTCACGGGCTTTTGCCGCAATCCGGCCTGCGAGGGAACGACGTTCGAAGAGGTCAGGCTCAGTCGCACGGGGCGCATCTGGTCTTACACCAACGCCTGCTATCAGCCACCGCCGCCCTTCGTTGCCCCCGATCCCTTCGTCCCCTTTGCCATCGCGGCGGTGGAGCTTGCCGCCGAGCGCATGATCGTGCTCGGTCAGATGGCCGCCGGCGTCGGCGTCGAACAGCTGAAGGTAGGAATGGCGGTGGAACTGGTCCTCGAGGCGCTCTATGCGGAGGGCGACACCGAGAAGATGGTGTGGAAGTGGAAGCCGCTCGCAGCGCAGCCATGAGCGGGGAAGTCGCGGTCCTGGGCGTCGGCATGCATCCTTGGGGCAAGTGGGGCCGCAACTTCGTTGAGTACGGCGTGCACGCAGCCCGCGCGGCCCTGAAGGATGCGGGCGTGCCCTGGACGGACGTGCAGTTCGTCTCGGGCGCCGCGACCATGCGCTGCGGCTACCCGGGCTATGTCGCCGGGGCGACCTTTGCGCAGGCGCTGGGCTGGCAGGGTGCGCAGGTCAATACCTCCTACGCCGCCTGCGCCTCGGGTTCGCAGGCGCTGGCGGCCGCCCGCGCGCAGATTCTCGCCGGTGCGTGCGACGTGGCGCTGGTCGTCGGCGCCGACACGACGCCCAAGGGGTTTCTCGCGCCGATGGCGGGTTACCGGCCCGAGGATCCCGACTGGGTACGCTTTCACCTCGGCATCACCAATCCCACGTACTTCGCGCTGTATGCGCGCCGGCGCATGGACCTGTACGGCGCCACGGTCGAGGACTTCACGGCCGTCAAGCTCAAGAACGCCGCCCACGGCGCCGCCAATCCGAATGCCCGCTACCGCAAGCGCTTCAGCCGCGAGGAAGTGAACGCATCGGCCATGGTCGCCGACCCGCTGCGGCTGCTGCACGTTTGCGCGACCTCCGACGGCGGGGCGGCGATCGTGCTTTCGAGCCTGGAATATGCGCGGCGCCGCGGCGGCAAGGCGCCGCGCATCGCGGCCATCTCCACCGTCACGCCGCGTTTTGCGAGCTACGAGGTGGAGATGCCGGACATCGCGACCGATTCCGCGGCCGCCGTCGAGGCGCATTCTTTCCGCAGCTCGATCGCCAGGCGCGCCTACGAGGAAGCGGGGCTCGGGCCGCAGGATCTCTCGCTGGCGGAAGTGTACGACCTCGCCGCGTCACTCGAGCTCGACTGGTACGAGTACCTGGGCCTGTGCGAGGCCGGCGGCGCTGAGACACTGCTGCGCAGCGGCGCGACGCGGGTGGGCGGGCGCATTCCGGTGAATCCGAGCGGGGGGCTGGCCTGCTTCGGGGAGGCCGTGCCCGCGCAGGCGCTCGCGCAGGTGTGCGAACTCGTCTGGCAGATGCGCGGGGAGGCCGGCGAGCGGCAGGTCGCGAACGCGCGTATCGGCATCACGGCGAACCAGGGCCTCTTCGGCCACGGTTCAGCCGTCATCGTGAAGGCTTAGGCGCTCAGCGCCGTCTTCAGGTCCGCGCCGACGTCGGCGAGCGCGCGCAGCGCCATCGCGGTGACGTACGGCATGCTGGCGAAGCCGTGAATCACCCCGAGGTAGCGGCGGGCGATCACCTCGACCCCGGCGCCGCGCAGCCGGTCGGCGTACGCCTCGCCCTCATCGCGCAGCGGATCAAACTCCGCCGTCACCACGGTCGCCGGCGGCAGTCCGGCGAGGTTGGCGTGCAGTGGCGCGGCGAGCGCGTTGGTACGATCCGCCGGGTTCTGCAGGTAGTGCTTCCAGAACCACAGCATGGCGTCGCGCCTGAGAAAGTATCCCGTGGCCAGGGCATTGGCGCTGGCGCTGTCGCAGGCGGGATCGAGGGCGGGGTAAAAGAGCGCCTGATAGCGCAGCGCCGGTCCGCCGCGATCGCGCGCCAGCAGTGCCGTCGCCGTCGCCAGGTTGCCGCCTGCGCTGTCACCGGCAACGGCCAGCCGTGCGGCATCGACTTTGAGCTCCGCGGTGTTGGCGGCCAGCCACGTCAGGGCGGAGTAGCAGTCCTCCAAGGGTGCCGGAAAGGGCGCCTCGGGCGCCAGGCGATAGTCGACGGACGCTACCGCGCAGCCGGAGTAATTCGCGAGGAACCTGCCGAAGTCATCGTACATGGCGACATTGCCGAGGACGAAGCCGCCGCCGTGGAAGAACACGATCAGCGGCAGGTTGCGCGTGGCGGAAGGGGTGTACAAGCGCACGAGGATGTCGCCGGCCGCGACGGGCACGCGCAGATCGCGGCTCGCGTGGACCGGAGGATTGAGCAGCGGCGCGGGAAATTGCACGATCATCTCGCGCATCAAGGTGGGGGTCAGCTGCTCGACGGGCAGCATCTGCGCCATGGGAGAGGCCAGAAACTCGAGGAATTTCGGGTCGAGATCCATTGCTGGGCTCCGCGGCTTGTCGACTCAGGCGTGCTTGCGCGCGCGCGCCATATTGAGGGCGAGATCCTCGATCATGTCTTCCTGCCCGCCGACGGTCTTCATGCGCCCGAGTTCGACCAGGATGTCAGCCGAGGGCACGCCGTACTTCGCGCCGGCGCGCTTGGCGAACAGGAGGAAGGACGAATACACCCCGGCGTAGCCGAGGATGAGGGCGTCGCGGTCGATGCGGATCGGGTGATCCATCATCGGCACGACGAGGTCCTCGGCGACATCCATGAGCCTGAAGACATCCACGTCCGTGATGATGCCCATGCGGTGGGCGACGGCGTTGAACACTTCAAGCGGCGTGTTGCCGGCCCCGGCGCCAAGGCCCGCCGCCGACCCGTCGATGCGCCTGGCGCCGGCTGCGACTGCGGCGAGCGAGTTGGCGATGCCCATGGCCAGGTTGTGGTGGCCGTGGAAGCCGATCTCGGTGGTGGGCTTGAGGAGCGCGCGCAGCGCGCTGACACTTGCGCTCACATCCTCCGGCAGCATGTAACCGGCGGAATCCGTGCAGTAGACGCAGTTGGCGCCATAGCTCTCCATGAGCTTGCCCTGCCGCGCGAGTTCCTCGGGGGTGACCATGTGCGCCATCATGAGGAAGCCCACCGTGTCGAGCCCGAGCTTCGCGGCGCGCGAGATGTGCTGCTCGGACACGTCGGCCTCGGTGCAGTGCGTGGCCACGCGCACCGTGCCGACGCCGCAATCGTAGGCCAGCTGCAGGTGTTCGACGGTTCCGATGCCTGGCAGCAGCAGCGCGGAGACCTTGGCGCGCTTGAGCTTCGGGACCACCGCGCGCAGGTACTCCTCGTCGCTGTGGGCGGGAAAGCCGTAGTTGACCGAGGCGCCGCCCAGGCCATCGCCGTGCGTCACTTCGATGAGCGGCACGCCGGCGGCATCCAGCCCGGTGGCGACGTCGATCATCTGCTTCAGGGTGATCTGGTGCTGCTTCGGGTGCATGCCGTCGCGCAGGCAGTTGTCGTGCAGCGTGATTCTGCGGCCGGACAGGTTCATGAGGCCCTCGCGGTGGCCGGAAAGGTGCCGGCCGACATTTCTTCGGCGATCAGCTCGCCGGTGCGCAGCGCAGCCGCCGTCATGATGTCGAGGTTGCCCGCGTAGCGGGGCAGGTAGTCCCCCAGACCTGCGACTTCCAGGTAGGTGGACACGCGCTTGCCGTCGAACACCGGGCCGTTCTTGAGGGTGTACCCGGGCACGTACTTCTGCACCTCGGCGATCATGGCCTCGATCGAGGCGCGGATGCGCGCCTGGTCCGGCTCGGTCTCGGTGAGGCAGTGCACGGTGTCGCGCATGATGAGCGGCGGCTCGGCGGGGTTGAGGATGATGATCGCCTTGCCGCGCTTGGCGCCGCCGACCTTCTCGATGCCGCTCGCCGTGGTGCGCGTGAACTCGTCGATGTTCTTGCGGGTGCCCGGGCCGGCCGAGCGCGAAGAAACCGTGGCGACGATCTCCGCATACGCGACCGGCTGCACGCGGCTCACCGCGGCCACGATCGGGATGGTGGCCTGGCCGCCGCAGCTCACCATGTTGACGTTCATCTCGCGCTTGCCGACGTGCGCGGCCAGGTTGACCGAGGGCACGCAGTACGGGCCGATCGCGGCGGGCGTGAGGTCAACGACCACGATGCCGTGCGCGGCGAGCTTGCGGGCGTTCTCGGGGTGCACGTAGGCACTGGTCGCATCGAAGGCGATGCGGATGCCGTCGCGCTTGAGGTGCGGCAGCAGGCCATCGATCCCCTCGGCGGTGGTCGACAGGCCACGCTCGCGCGCCTTGGCGAGTCCGTCGGAGGCCGGGTCGATGCCGACCATCCACACCGGCTGGATCCACCGGCTGCGCAGCGCCTTGTACATCAGGTCGGTGCCGATATTGCCCGAGCCGATGAGTGCGGCTTTGATCTTTTCCATGGGACCTTGGCGAGTGCCGCAGGCGTACGCCCGCGGTGGGTTTAGACGAAGAACTCCTGCACGTTCTCGCCCACGTACAAGGCGCCGAGCGAGGTGCCGATGATAGCCGGATCGTTGGCCACGTGGGCGCGCGCGGCGTTGATATCGAGCCAGTAGCGCACCACCGGGCTATCCATGTAGATCGCGCGGCCGCCCAGAAGGGGCATCAGCTCATCGCACAGCCCCTGACAGCGGCGCGCGATCTGCGAGGACTCGAAGCGGTAACGGATGCGATCCGGAATGGGAATTTCCTGTCCGGCGCGAATGGTCCCCATCATCTCGTCGAAGCTCTTCATCAGCACGGTCTTCATCTCGAGGATGGCCGACTGCGTGCGCGCGGCGGCATTGAGCGCGAACGGGTCGAGCTTGGTCGACTTGCCGGTGACGGTCGAAACGCGCTTGGCGGCGATACCGATGAAGGCGTTGAGCGCCCCCTGCAGCGCGCCGATGGCGGCGCTGGAGACGGCGCGCACGAACACCTGCGCCCACGGCAGCCGATAGAGCGGGGCGGTGTTCGCGAGCTGTCCGGGGTTCTTGCACAGGAACCCGTCGACCGCCCGGTGCGTGCGGTGCTCGGGCACGAAGGCCTGGTCCACCACGATGCCGTGGCTGCCGGTCGCCTGCAGCCCGAAGACGTTCCAGTCGTGGACGATCTGGTAGTCGCTGCGCGGCAGCAGGAACGTGCGCATCTCCGGCGGACCGCCCGGCTCCAGTGGCGGGATCAGCGCGCCAAGAAACACCCAGTCGCAATGGTCACACCCGCTGGAGAAGCCCCAGCGGCCGGAGAGCCGGAAGCCCCCCTCGACCCGCTCGACCTTGCCCACCGGCTGGTAGGAGGAGGAGACGAGGGTCGCAGCGTCCTGGCCCCACACGTCCGCCTGCGCCTTCGGATCGAACAGGGCGAGCTGAAACGGGTGCACGCCGATGACCCCGTAGACCCAGGCTGTGGACATACAGCCCTCCGCCAGCGTCATCTGGATCTCGAAGAAGACCTGCGGATCGTGTTCGTAGCCGCCGTGGCGCTTGGGCTGCAGCACACGAAAGAAGCCCGCCTCCTGCATCTCGCGAACCGTCTCGGCCGGCACGCAGCGCGCGGCGACCGCCGCCTCCGAGCGCGCCTTCAGGGCCGGGATCATGGCCCGCGCGCGCTCGATCAGGACTTCACGGGTCGGGATGGGAGCCGCGACCGCGGCAGGGGTGGCCATAGTGCCTCCGGCTGTTTCGGCGAAATTAGGATAAAAGAGGGCTTGCGGATCAGGGCAAAATATACGCGGCCGCCACGGTGGATACAATCAGATTCGTACTTTTGAATGTACTGAATTACGCATCATGTCGTGTAACATGCGACGATGTTGCGAGATTGCAGCGGATGACATCGAATCAGTTGCGTTTTCAGCCTCCGCCGGCCTGAAGGAGCGCCTGCCATGACCCAGGATCGTCCCCCGACCCCCCCGTTCGGTCGGCTCGTGAAGCTCAAACAGGGCTACGAGATGCACTACCTCGAGCACGGCAGCGGGCCCCCCGTGGTGTTCGTGCACGGCAGCGGTCCGGGCGTGAATGCCTACAGCAACTTCTTTCCGAACTACCGCGTGATCGCCGCGGCCGGCTACCGCTGCCTGATGCCGGACATGATCGGCTTTGGCTGGTCGAGCAAGCCCGACGACATCGACTACACACTCGAGCTGTTCGTGCCGACGCTGTGTGAGTTTCTTGATCTGCTGAAGATCGAGCGCTGCGTGCTGGTGGGCAACTCCCTCGGCGGCGCGATCTCGATGAAGCTCGCGATCGAGCACCCGCAGCGCGTGGAGAAGCTGATCGTCATGGGTCCGGGCGGCATCGAGGCGCGCGAGACCTACTTCAAGATGCCTGGCATCCAGAAGATGGTGTCGCAGTTCGTCGGCAGCGGCTTTGACCGGCCGGGGCTGCGCCGGCTGCTGGAACTGCTGGCGTATGATCCCCGGACGATCACCGACGAGCTGGTCGAGCAGCGCTACAACATTCTGCAGACCCAGCCCAAGGCGGTGCTGGCGCGCATGTCGATCACCGACCTCACCCCCGAACTCGGGAAGCTGCGCGGGCCGCTGCTCGGCTTCTGGGGCATCGAGGACCAGTTCTGCCCCGCGAGTGGCTATGAGAAGATTCTGCGGGCAGTCCCAGACAGCCGCTTCATCATGTACTCGCGCTGCGGCCACTGGGCCATGATCGAGCGCGCGGAAGACTTCAATCGCAATGCCATCGAGTTCCTCAAGCGCTGAAAGCGCCGGGCGGCGCGTGCTGGTCGAGCAGCTGGCCGCGGAGCTGTACCAGGCGCTGACGCACCGGCGCACGGTGACGCCACTGCGGCTGCGCCACCCGGAGCTCACCATTGATGACGCCTACGCCGTCTCGCTTGGCATTCTGGCGCGGCGTGAGCGCTCCGGCGAACGCGTCATCGGCAAGAAGATCGGCGTCACCAGCCGTGCCGTGCAGGACATGCTCGGCGTGCATCAGCCGGACTTCGGCTTCCTGACCGACCGCATGCTGGTCCCGAACCATGGCACCGTGCGCATCCGCGACAGCATGATCCAGCCGCGTGCGGAGGCCGAGATCGCCCTGATCCTGCGTCACCCCCTGAAGGGACCCGGGGTTACGCCACAGGAGGTGCTCGCGGCGACCGAGTCCGTGGCGCCGTGCTTTGAGGTCGTCGATTCGCGCATCGCCGACTGGGATATCCGCATCGTCGACACCGTGGCCGACAATGCCTCCTGCGGCGTATTCGTGCTCGGCGCCGAGCGCGTTGATCCGCGGCCGCTGGACCTGGCGACCCTCAGGGTGCAGGTGTGGAAGAACGAGCAGCCGCTATCGCAGGGTCTGGGATCGGCCGTGCAGGGTTCCCCGCTCGCCTCCGTCGCCTGGCTGGCGAACACCCTGGGCGGCTACGGCGTGGAACTCAAGGCGGGCGACATCATCCTGTCCGGCTCACTCGTGCCGCTCGAGCCGGCGCGACCCGGAGACGAGTTCCGGCTCGAACTCGAAGGTGTCGGTTCAGCGCGGGTGGCCTTCGCGTAGCGCGTACTTCTGCACCTTGCCGGCGGCATTCGTGGGCAGCTGGGCGACGATCTCGATGAAGCGGGGAACCTTGTAGTTGGCCATGTGCTCGCGCGCCCAGGCGATCAGTGTCTGCGGCTGTGCCTCGGCGCCGGGACGCAGCACCACGTAGGCCTTGCCGACTTCCCCGAGCCGCTCGTCGGGCACGCCGACGACGGCAACCTGACCGATGGCCGGATGCTCCGACAGCAGGCGCTCGATCTCCGCCGGGTAGCAGTTGAAGCCCCCGACGATGAACACGTCCTTGATTCGGTCGGTGATGCGCAGATACCCCCGCTCATCGAGCACGCCGACATCGCCGGTGTGCAGCCAGCCGTCCGGGTCGATGGCGGCGCGCGTCGCCTGCGGATCATCGAAGTACCCGCGCATGACGTTGTAGCCGCGCACCAGCACCTCCCCGGGTTCGCCGCTGGCCACGCTGCGGCCCTGGCTGTCCGCGCAGCGCACCTCGACCCCCGGGATCGGCACCCCGCAGCGCGTCGCCACCGTCTCATCGTCGGCATCGTGCGGACAGATGGTGACGACGCCGGTCGATTCGGTGAGCCCGTAGGCGGTCAGCACGCTGCGGAAATGCAGCTCGCGCCGCATGCGGGTGATGAGCACCGGCGGCACGCTGGCGGCACCGGTAACGGCGAGCCGCAGCGAGGAGAGGTCGCGCTCGGGCAGGCTCGCCTGCGCGAGCAGGCTCTGGTAGAGCGTCGGCGGGCCGGGCAGCACCGTGATGTGTTCGCGCTCGATGACCTCGAGCGCAGCGGCGGCATCGAACACCGCGAGCGGGTACATCGTGGCGCCCTGCAGCAGGCACGCGAGCC
This sequence comes from uncultured Pseudomonadota bacterium, assembly GCA_963727305.1. Lineage (GTDB taxonomy): Bacteria > Pseudomonadota > Gammaproteobacteria > Steroidobacterales > Steroidobacteraceae > 13-2-20CM-66-19. The sequence goes on along the minus strand of CAVSFM010000016.1, from coordinate 90,250 downwards.
AGCCGGCCTTGTAGCCGAAGCTGTGGAAGAAGGGGTTCACTCCCAAGTAGCGATCCCCGCGCTTGAGGCCCACGACCTCGCTCCAGGTGCGGAACACGTGCACGTTCTGCCGGTGCGTGCTCAGCACGCCCTTGGGCTCGCCGGTGGTGCCGGACGTGAACAGGATGTCCGCCACGTCCTCGGGTGCGACGCGCTCGTACGCGGCGCACACGGCCGCCGCGCTGAGTGCGCCGCCGCCGCCAAGGAACTCCTCCCAGGTCGAGGTGGGGCGCGCGCTGGCCCCCGGCGCGGGTGCTGCGAGCAGCACCAGCCGCTCGAGCTGCGGCAGCGGCTCATCCGCGAGCAACCGCGGGTAGCACGTGCCGAGGAACTCCCCGACCGTGAGCAGCAGGCGTGCCCCGCTGCGTCGCAGGATGAAGGCGGCTTCCTTGCCCTTCAGGCGCGTATTGAGCGGCACCAGCACCGCGCCCGCGCCGAGCGCTCCCAGGGCGGCAATGATCCACCGTCCCCCATTGGGCGCCCAGATGGCGATGCGGTCCCCCGGCCGGATGCCCCCGGCGATGAAGGCGGCGCTGGCGCGGTGTGCCTGCGCCTCGAGCTCGCAGAAGCTGAGTGCGGTGTGGTCCTCGATGACCGCCGCGGAGTCGCCGAACAGCTGCGCGGCGCGCGCCAGGGTGCGCGGGATGGTCGCGGGTATGTCGGCGTGCATACTTTGAAAATAGCAAACCACACCGTACGATGCGACCCATGCTGCAGGCCACGGCTGAGATCCGCTTGCCCGGCGCGGTGGTCCTCGTCACGGGTGGATCACGCGGTATCGGTGCAGGCATCGCGCGCGCGTTTCTCGGCGCGGGCGCCGACGTCATCGTCTGCGGCCGCTCCACTCCGGCGCAACTGCCGCAAGCCGGCGGTCGCTGCGCGCAGTTCCGCGTCTGCGACGTGCGCGACGCGGACGCCGTCGCCGGGTTGTGCGCGGCCATTGTGGCTGAGCACAAGCGCCTCGACGTGCTCGTGAACAACGCCGGGGGTGGCCCGCCGGGCGAGCTGGCCAGTGCACCCGCGCGCCTCATCGAGCGCATCATCCAGCTCAATCTCACCGCACCGCTGCTGTGCGCACGCGCCGCGAACGAGATCATGCAGGCGCAGGCCGAAGGCGGCTGCATCATCAACATCGGCAGCGTGGCAGGCGAACGGCCCTCGCCGGCAACCGTCGCCTACGGCGCTGCCAAGGCCGGCCTGCTGCACGCCACGCAGAGCCTTGCCATGGAGTGGGGACCGCGGGTGCGCGTCAACGGCATCATTGCCGGCTTCGTCGCCACCGAGAATGCCGCCGCGCACTACGGGGGCGAGGCGGGGATTGCACGCATCGGCGCGATGTTTCCGCTGCGGCGGCTGGCCGAGACCCGCGACATCGCCGATGCCTGCCTCTATCTGGCGTCCCCGCTGGCCGCCTACGTGAGCGGTGCGCTGCTGGCGGTGCACGGCGGCGGTGAGCCGCCGCTGTTCCTGCACCTGGCTAAATCGGGCGCGCCCGCATGAGGCGGCAGTGGCCGTGAGCGACTACCAGCCGCGGGTTGCCCTGGTGACGGGCGCGAGCCGCGGCGCCGGCAAGGGCATTGCGCTCGCTCTCGGCGCTGCCGGCATGACGGTCTACGTCACCGGGCGCTCGATCACCCGCAGTCTTGGCCGGCTGAAGGACGTGCCGCTGCCCGGTACGATCGTCGAGACGGCCGCGGAGATCACCGCGCTCGGGGGCACCGGCATCGCGCTCGCCTGTGATCACCGCGACGATGCGGCCGTCGAGGCGGTCCTGGCGCGCGTGGCCGAGGAGTCAGGCACGCTCGATATCCTGGTCAACAATGCCGCCAGCATTCACGATGCGCTGATCGATCCTGGCGGCTTCTGGGAGAAGCCGCTCGAACTTGCGGACATCCTCGATGTCGGTCTGCGCTCGGCGTACGTGGCCAGTTACTTCGCCGCGCCGCTGATGGTGCGGGCGCGGCGCGGCCTGATAACGTTTGTGTCCTCGTTCGGCTCGAGCTGCTACATGCACGGGCCGGCCTATGGCGCCCAGAAGGCCGGCGTCGACAAATTTGCCGCCGACATGGCGGTCGATCTTGCGCCGTACGGAGTGGCCACGGCATCGCTGTGGCTCGGGCCGCAGCTCACGGAGCGCACGGCGGCTGCTGGCCGCAGCCGGCCCGAGCAGTATGCGGCATTCCTGCAGCAGGCCGAGACGCCGCAGTTCAACGGGCGCATCATCCATGCGCTGGCAAGCGACCCCGAGCTAATGAGCCTGAGCGGGCAGACATTGATCTCGGCGGAGGTGGCCCATCGCTACGGCATTACGGAGGAGGGCGGCCGTGAACCACCGTCGTATCGCGGGATGCTCGGCGAGCCGCGCCGGCCGCACCCGGCGAAGGTGATGTGAGATGCGCGTGGTGAGGGCGTCTTGAGCAGCAAGTTTACGCAGCGCCAGCTGCGCGACGCATTCGGGGAGTTTGCCACCGGAGTGACCGTCGTGACGGGCGTGCGCCCGGACGGCGAGCCCGTGGGCGTCACCGCCAACTCCTTCACCTCCGTGTCCCTCGAGCCGCCGCTGTTGCTCTGGTGCCTGTCGAACCACAGCAGCGCTGCGAACGCCTTCGGCCCGGGTGCAGCCTTTGCGGTGCACGTGCTCAGTCACGAGCAGCGCGACATGGCCGTGCATTTTGCGCGCCGCACCGCCGATAAATTCGAGGTCGACCAGCACTGGCGTGCCGATCCCCATCCGCCGCATCTGGATGGGGGCTTGTGCCGTTTCGACTGCCGCGTGCATGCCGTACACCCCGGCGGGGATCACCTGGTCATCGTCGGCGAGGTGACTGCGCTCACGCGCTCGCACGGCAAGCCGCTCGCTTTCTATGCCGGCCACTTCGGCACCTACAGCATGGACCGCGGCCTGCCGAAGATCGACGTGTGGGACGGGGCCAACGACGGCTGGTTCTGATCAGTCCGGCGTGACCGTGTAACTGGGATAGCTCGTGTAGCCCTCGGCTCCGGACGTGTACAGGGTCTTGCGATCGAATGCCGCCAGCGGCCAGCCGTTCACGTAGCGGTCGATGAGATCGGGGTTGGCGATGAAGGCGCGCGCATAGGAAACCGCCGCCGCGCCGCCGCGGGTGACGGCCTCGCTGCCCGAGGAGAAATCAAAGCCATCGTTGAAGATCTTGGCTCCGCGGAAGCACTCCCGGGCCAGCGCGAAGGCATCGAGGGCGGGGTCCGGCGAGCGGATCACGTGCAGGTAGGCCAGTTCAAGCCGGTTGAGGCTGCGCAGCAGTGCGGTGTAGGTCTCCAGCGGCCGGGCGTCATGCATATCGTTGAAGGGATTGCCGGGACAGATGCGTAGTCCGACCCGGCCACCGCCGAACACCGCCGTCAGCGACTCGAGGCACTCGACTACGAAGCGCAGCCGTCCAGCCAGCGTGGCGCCATAGGTATCCTGCCGGAGGTTGGTGCCGGTACTGAGAAACTGCATCGGCAGGTAGCCGGACGCGGCATGCAGCTCGACGCCATCGAAGCCTGCGCGCTGCGCGTGGCGCGCGGCGCCGGCGTACTCGGCGATCACCGCCTGCACTTCCGGCAACGTGAGTTCCTCGGGCGTGTCGAACTCCACAAGGCCGACGTCGTCGGTGAAGATCTTGCCCGCCGCGCGCACGGCCGAGGGTGCGAGCGTGCGTGCCCCTGGAGCCTTGTTGTGATGACTGCCGATGCGCCCGCAGTGCATCAGCTGCAGCACGATGCGGCCCCCGCCGCGATGCACGGCCTCGGTAACGGCGCGCCAGGCATCGACCTGCGCGGCGCTGTGCATGCCCGGCGTGCGGCAGTAACCCTTGCCGTGCACGCTCGGCTGGGTGCCCTCCGTGACGATGAGGCCGGCACCGGCGCGTGCCCCGTAGTATTCGGCCGCGAGCTCGCCGGGCACGTCATCGGCGATGGCGCGATTGCGCGTCATCGGCGCCATGATGATGCGGTTGCGCAGCTGCAGTGCGCCGAGATCGACGGGCCGAAGGAGTGCCTGCATCGGTGGGTGGTTTCAGCGCACGCGGATCTTCGGGTCGGGTGCACCGCGGCGCATGCTCCGCAGGAACTCGCCGAGGGGCGCGGGCCGGGCGACCTCCACGGTTCCCTGCGGCGGGTTGGCCCAGAAGTGTTTCCAGGAGGGCCACAGATCGTGCCACGTGCCCTCGTAGCGCGCGCGCCCGGGCCAGCGCATCTTCTGCGGACCCAGCGGCGGATGGTTGAGGTCGCTCGCGTACCAGTAGCACGGCAGGCGCCGCCGGAAGTACCAGCGGCCCCGGATGCGCTCGTAGTCGTCCCAATACAGCATCTGCATGAGCACCCATTCGTCGCCGGTTTCGTGCTCGTTCTTGGAATACACCACACCATGGGCATGGGTGCGATCGGTGAATTCGATGATATGGCCGCCCAGATGATGCGAAGTGCCGGTGAACTGCTCGCGCAGCATCGCATCGACCCAGGATTTCAGGTGAGCGCGGCCGACCCGATCGCGGCCGACGCGAATGTCGGGGGCAAAGAGGTTCACGTGGGCATCCAGGTCGCGCATGTCGAGCGACAGCGAGTACTTCGCCACCAGCATGCGGATTTCCTCGATCGCCTCAAGTCGCTCGATGCGCGCTTCGAGCGCGCCGCTGCTGCGTGCTGCGCCACGCCTGGCCGCCGGTGTGTGCTTGCGCACGGGGCGTTTCATTCTCATGCCACCGACACCTTACATCGGCGGCACATAGAGTTCTGCCGTTTTGCCGCCGTCGATGGTGATGACGCTGCCGCTGATGTAAGCGGATTCGTCCGCGGCGAGGAATGCCGCCAGCGCCGCCACCTCGGCGGGCTCCCCGAAGCGGCGCAGCGGCACCTGTGCCGCGATCCGCCGCCCCCACTCGGCCTGGGGTCCGGCGAAGCCGGCCGCGGTGGCCGCGGTGTTGATGACGCCGGGGGCGATCACATTGGCACGCACGTTGTGCACGCCGGCTTCCACCGCGGTCTGGCGCGTGAAGTGAATGAGCGCGGCCTTGGCGGCACCATAGGCGGACATGCCCTGCAGGGCGAGCAGGCCGCTGACCGAGGCGATGTTGATGATCGAGCCGCAGCGGCGCGGCACCATGACGCGCAGCGCCGCGCGCGTGGCGGCGAATGCTGCATCCACGTTGACGCGAAAGTCGTGCCGGAAGGCGGCGAGCTCCATCTGTGCGATCGGCGCGTAGCTCACCGCGGGGGCATTGTTCACCAGGATATCGAGCCTCCCGCGCGCGGCGGCGACTGCCTCGATGAATTGCGTGAGACGCTCGTGCTCTGCCACGTCGAGGGCTGCAGTGGTGACCGCTCCGCCCAGGGCGCGCAGTGATGCCGCGAAGGTTTCGAGCGGCTCGGCGCGCCGTGCGCACAGCGCGACGCTTGCCCCCTCGCGCACGAAGCGCTCGGCGATGGCGGCGCCAATTCCCTGGCTCGCACCCGTGATGACGGCCACTTTGCCCTCAAGGCGCATGGTTAAGCGTTGCGGTATTGGCTAAAGCGCCTGGCCGGCTTACATGCGCGCGATGACCGCATCGCCGAAGCGCCGCAGCCCGTCGAGCTGGGTGGCCAGTGGGGCTGCCGGATCAAATCCCCAGGGCGCCACGCAGGCATCCGTAACTCCGAGATCACCGAGGCGCTGAAAGTCGGCAACGCTCTGCGCGGCCATGTCGAAGCCGTGGATCTCGAAGTCCTGGCGCCCGGCGGTACCGGCGGCCGTGCGCAGCGCGGCCAGATCACCGAGCAGGGTCTTCAGGGTCGCCAAGTCGGTGTTGGCGGACACCCAGCCATCGCCGAGGCGCGCCGCGCGCTGCAGAGCGGGCTTGGAGTGTCCACCTACGATGATCGGCACCGGCCGGCGCGGCACCGGGTGCATCTTCATGGGGCCGAAATCGTAGTTCTCGCTGTGGTACTCGAAGTACTCGCCGCTCATCGCGCCGCGCAGGATCGCGATGCACTCGTCCATGAGCTGGCCACGCTTCTCGAACTTCACGCCGTTAAAGCTGAAGTCCTCTTTCCAGGGGCTCAGGCCGGCCCCCAGAAGGATGCGCTCACCGCACAATACGGCAAGCGAAGAGAGCGCCTTGGCGAGCACCAGCGGCTGGCGCGTAGGCACCTTGAGGACGCTTGGATAAAGGCGAATCTTCGAGGTGACCGCCGCCATCCAGCTCATCGCCACCAGCGGCTCGATGAACGGCATGGCCTCGATGTAGCCGCGGATCATGGAAGTATCGGCGTACGGGTACTCCGATTCTGTACGGCGTGGGAAGAAGAAACTGTCGGGCATGCCGATGGAGCTGAAGCCGGCCTCTTCGGCCGTGCGGGCGATCTGCTGGTAGTCCGGGTAGCGAGCAAAGCCCAGCTGTAGGGTGAAACGCATGGCAGTCTCCGGCGATTGGTTCGGCGACTATAGTGCAGCGCGGCGCTCCCCGGCACCGTCCGCTTCGGGGAGTCAGCGCGCGGCCGCAGGGTCCGGGGATGGGTGCGCGGCCGCTGCCCAAGCCCTGCCGCGGGCCCCAGGAGTGCCCGCGGGGCGCTATTGTGTGCACTTGGGTGAGATATTTATACTCGAGTCCATCTTTTTTAAAAGCGGCGGCAATGGGTCCCGGTAACGGCAGTTTCACCCCTCACAGCGTCGCCGCCTTTACCGCGGCGGGCCAGCCGTTTGAGCTGGTGGAAACGGTCGTGCGCGGGCAACCGTGTCAGGTATTCCGCAACGCGCCGAGGTTCCTCGCGCAGTTGTACGTGGCCGCGCGCGCGCATGATGGCCGCCAGCTGGCGGTGATGGAGGGGGTGCGCCTTACCTACCGGGAGGTCTTCTCCCAGGCCGCGGTGCTGGCGGCGCATCTGTCCGAGCGCGGCATCGAGCGCGGCACCCACGTCGCCATCGCGATGCGCAATCGACCGGAGTGGCTGGTCGCGTTCATTGCGATCACCGCACTCGGCGCCGTTCCGGTGCTCGCCAACAGCCGTGGCGCTGCCGACGAACTCGCCTACAGCCTTGAGTACACACGCTGCCGCTTCGTAATCGCGGACGAGCGCTGCGCCCGACTCCTGGCCAGCGCGCAGGCCGGTTCCCGCATGACCGGCATCGTCGTGGGGGAGGCGCCGTCGGCGTTCAAACACTGGCCGAGTTTTGCCGCAGTGGTGCACGCGGATGCCACAGCACCCGCACTGCCCGTGACCGAGTGCGCGCCCGAGGATCCGGCGCTCATCATGTTCACCTCCGGCACCACGGGGCGGCCGAAGGCTGCGGTGCTGAACCACATCGGGGTGCTCACAGCGCTCATGGCCAACCAGCTCAGCGGCGCGCTTGTCGGCGCACGCATGGCGGCGCAGCTCGGCGTTGACCTGGCCACGCTGGCACGCAATGCCCCGCAGCCCTGCACGCTGCTCGTGTTTCCGCTGTTTCACACCAGCGGCTGCCTGTCGGTGTTTCTCACCTCGCTCGCGCGTGGCGGCACGATCGTATTTCTGCCGCGCTGGAACGTGACGCAGGCGCTCGAGCTGGTGCAGGCCGAGCGCGTCACGGCTCTGCCCGCCGTGCCGACGATGCTCTGGGACCTGCTGCAGTCGCCCGATCTGGAGCGCTTCGACACCGCATCGCTCGTCAGCCTCGGCACCGGTGGTCAGGCGCTGCCGGAGAACCTGTTGCACGCGATCAATTCGCGCTTTCCGCGCGCGCTGCTCGGTACGGGTTATGGCATGACCGAGACCAATGGCATGGTCTCGCTGGCGGTGGGGGAGGAGTTTCTGCAGAACCCAGGCAGTGGCGGGCGGCCGCTCGCCACCGCCACGATCCGCATCGTTGATGAACTCGATTGCGAGCTGCCGGCGGGTCGTGCGGGCGAGATCTGCGTGCGCAGCGCGCAGAACATGCGCGGCTACTTCGAGCGGCCCGACGCCGACGCCGAGATCTTCCGCGGCGGCTGGCTGCATACCGGCGATGTCGGCTATCTCGACGGCACGGGCTTTCTGCACATCCTCTCGCGCAAGACCGACATGATCATCAGCGCCGGGGAGAACATCTACTGTGCGGAAGTTGAGCGGGTGCTCACCCAGCATCCGCACGTTATGGAAGCGGCGACCTTCGGTGTCCCGGATGCGCGCCTGGGCGAGAAGCTGGTCGCCGTCGTGGTGGCGCGGGTGGGCACCGGACTTGGCGCGGCGCAGCTGCGAGACTTCTGCGCCGGGCGGCTGGCACCCTACAAGATTCCTCTCGAATGGCACTTCGACGCCGGCCCGCTCGAGCGCACCGCGACCGGCAAGGTGATGAAGGAGCAGGTGCGCGCGCGCCTGGCGGGGAGCTGAGCGATGCCGATGCCACCTAATGTGAAGATCGTCGATCTCATGATGGCCATCCCGGTGAGTGAGACGAACCAGGAGTGGTACCGCCAGTTCGCGCCGCTGCTCATGGATGCCGAGAGCCGCGAGCAGTTCAAGATGCCGGCACAGTACCTGTTCAAGGACATCCCGCGCCTCGCTGCGAGCCAGGATTACGTGCGTTTTCTGGTTGAACAGATGGACCTGCACGGGATCGACGTGGCGCTGGTCGGCTATTTTGAAGGCTCGGAGGCGGCGGCCGCGGCGCGGCGCGACTTTCCGCAGCGCTTCATCTTCGACTGCCCCGCAAACCCGAATCTGGGCATGGAGGAGATCCGCCGCGTGCGGCGCGTCCACGCCGAGTTCGGAATCAAGTCCGTGAGCGTGTTTCCCTGCGGGCTCAATCCGCAGGTGCCAATCAACGACAAGAAGATGTATCCGCTGTATGCGACCTGCGTCGAGCTGGGCCTGCCGATTCTCGTGAACGTCGGCGTGCCCGGGCCGCGGGTGCCCATGCAGGCGCAGAAGCTGGAGCTCGTGGATGAGGTCTGCTGGTTCTTTCCGGAGCTGAAGTTCGTCATGCGCCATGGCGCGGAGCCCTGGGAAGCGCTGGCCGTGAAGCTGATGCTGAAGTACCCGAATCTCTATTACTCCACCAGCGCGTTTGCGCCCCGGCATTATCCGCAGGCGATCATCGATTACGCCAACACCCGCGGGGCGCACAAGGTCATGTACGCCGGCTACTATCCGATGGGTCTGTCGCTCGAGCGCATCTTCCGCGAACTGCCGGAGGTGCCCTTCAAGGACGAGGTCTGGCCGGCATTTCTTTCAGGCAACGCCCGCCGCGTGTTCGGCATCGGCGCGTGAGTCATCTGGAGCACGAGCGATGAATGCACAGACAGGCGGCGGCGGACTGTCCAGCCCGGTCGCCACGCGCGAGTATCTGGCGGGTCTGCAGGGGGAAGAGCTGCTGCGCTGGCGCACGGCCCCGTTTCCCGGCAGGCCCAGCGCCGCCGAGCGCGGCATCGATCTGCCACTGCCGTTCGGCTGGTTCGCGATCTGCTACAGCGACGAACTCGCGGCGGGTCAGGTGAAGGCGGTGCGTTATTTCGGACGCGATCTGGCGCTGTGGCGCGGTGCCGACGGCAGGCCGCGGATGCTCGATGCGTACTGCCGCCATCTCGGCGCGAACATGGCCTTTGGCGGCCGCGTACACGGGGACTACCTGGAATGCCCGTTCCATTCCTGGCGCTACGACGGCACGGGTGCCGTGCGCGAGATTCCCTATGCGAAGGTGATCCCGCCCCAGGCGCGGCGCGAGTGTGTGCGGCACTGGCCGATGGAGGAGAAGAACCGCTTCGTCTGGGCGTGGTACCACCCGGATGCGGGCGAGCCGCTGTGGGCGGTGGAGGATTTCCCCGAAACCCTGAGCCCGGAGTGGACCGAGTACGAGAAGCACGAATGGCTGGTGTACTGCCCGCTGCAGACCATGGCGGAGAACGGCGTCGATGTAGCGCACTTCCGCTACATCCATGGCACGGCCTCCTATCCGGACTGGGTGGTCAGCATGGATGGCCACCGGCGCGAGACCAGCGTAAAGGCCAAGATGGAGACCCCGCGCGGCACCGTCGATGGGGCGATCACCGCCGGCGTGGTGGGGCCAGGTCAGCCGTGGACGCGCTTCACGGGAATCTGCGAAACACTGCTGGTCACCGGCTGTACGCCGGTGGAGAAGGACACGGTGCACCTGCGTTTCGCGTTCACCCAGCAGCGCGCAGACCGGGAGGGCCCGCGTGCCGGTGTGGCGCGCGCCATCATCAGGGACATCTGCCGGCAGCTGGACCAGGATAAGGTCGTGTGGGATCGCCAGCACCACATCAGCCGGCCGCTGCTGTGCGACGGCGACGGACCGATAACGGCATTCCGGGAATTTTTCAGCCAGTTCTACGCCGAGTGGCACCGCGAGAGTGGCCCCAAGATCATGAGCCCCAGGCGCATGGAGCGCCGGGCACGTTCCTGAGGGTCACAAGATGCAGTTCGCTCACAGCGAAGAACAGCAGATGATCCGTGCCAGCGCGCGCGCCTTGCTTGCCGGCTATGACTCGTCGCGGGTGCGCGCCGCCATGCGCGCACCGGGGGCTTACGACGCCCAGCTGTGGCAGCAGATCTCCGGCGAGCTCGGCTGGTGTGCGCTGGCGATCCCGGAAGACTGTGACGGTGCCGGGCTCGGCTGGGTGGAACTGTGCCTGCTGCAGGAGGAGCAGGGGCGGCGCCTGCTGGCATCGCCGTTCTTTGCCACGGCCGCGCTCGGTGCGGCCATCATTCGTGCCGCGCCGCCGAGCGCGCAGCGCAGGACGCTGCTGCAACTGATTGCCGCGGGTCGGCTGCGCCTCGCATGCGCGCTCGCGGGCGAGGACGGGCGTCCGCCGCCGGAAGGCACGGCCGTGACGCTCGCAGCGCGCCAGGCGTCGTTTAGCTTGCAGGGCACGAGCGACTTCGTGATCCACGCCGAGGGCGCCGAGCGCTTGCTGGTGCTCGCGCGCGATGCCGACACCGGGGCGCTGAGCGTGGCCGTCGTCCCCGCGCAGACGGCGGGCATCACGGTGACCCCGCACGTCATGCTCGATCTCACCCGCCCGATGGCGCGCGTGACATTCGACGCCGTGGTGGTCGAGCCCGAACAGCTGCTCGGCCCCGCCGGTGGGGCGGCCGGGTTCGTGGTGCAGGGACTGAATCTGGCGCGCATCGCCCTGGCAGCCGAGGCGGTCGGCGGTGCGGAGCGGATTCTCGAGATGACAACGGAGTACGTGAAGCAGCGCGTGCAGTTCGGCCGCCCGGTCGGCAGCTTCCAGGCGCTCAAGCACCGCCTGGCGGACATGATGGTGCAGGTCGAGGCGGCGAAGTCAGCCGCCTGGTACGCGGCGAGCGTCGCGGACGAGGACGGTGCCGAGCTGGCCGAGGCGGCCGCCATCGCCAAGAGCTACTGCTGTGATGCCTTCTATGAGTGCGCCGCGGGCGCCATTCAGCTGCACGGCGGTGTCGGCTACACCTGGGAGCACGACGCGCACCTGTACTTCAAGCGTGCGCGGGCGAGCGCGAGCCTCTTGGGCAGTCCGGCCTGGCAGCGTGAACGCCTGCTGCGTGCGCTGGGACTCGGGGAGGCGGCGGCCACGCCGCTGTACTAGGGGGTGCGCAAATGAAACTGGGGTTCACCGCGGAGGAGGAGCGCTTCAGGGGCGAGGCGGCGGCCTGGCTTGAGGGGCAGATGAGCGGCCCGTTCCGCGACCTGCGCGGGGTCACAAGTCTCAGTGCCCTGCTCGAGCGGCGCATGCTGTGGGAGCGGGCGCTCGGCGCCGCCCGCTTCAGCTGCATCGGCTGGCCCGTGGAGTTCGGCGGCCGTAACGCGACGCTCGCCGAGCAGGTGATCTTCGCCGAGGAATATGCGCGTGCCGGCGCGCCCGGACGGATCGGGCACATGGGCATCGAGCTGGCCGGCCCCACGATCCTCGCCTTCGGCACGGCCGCGCAAAAGGCCCGCTTTCTGCCGCCGATTGCCCGCGGTGAGGAGTTCTGGTGCCAGGGCTACAGCGAACCCAATGCCGGCTCCGATCTGGCGAACGTGCGCACGCGCGCCGTGCCCAGCGCCGATGGCAAGGAGTGGGTGCTGAACGGGCAGAAGATCTGGACCTCGCTTGCGCAGTTCGCCGATTGGGTCTTTGTGCTTTGCCGTACGGAGGAGGGGTCGCGCGGGCACCGCGGACTGTCTTACCTGCTCGTGCCCATGCGCCAGAGCGGCGTCACCGTGCGCCCGATCCGCCAGATGACCGGTGAGGCGGAGTTCAACGAGACCTTTTTCGTGGATGCGCGCACGGCGTCCGACAACGTCGTCGGAGCGGTCGGAGACGGCTGGCGGGTGGCGATGGGAACGCTGGCATTCGAGCGCGGTGTCTCCACGCTCGGCCAGCAGATGGGTTTCCGCAACGAGCTCGACGCGATCATCGCGGCGGCGCGGCACAACGGACTGATCGGCGACCCGCTGATCCGCCAGCGCCTCGCGCACGCGCACATCGGCCTCAAACTGATGCGCTACAGCGCGCTACGCATGCTCTCGCAGGCCGAGGCCGGGCGACTCTCCAACGAGGCCTACACCTACAAGATCTTCTGGGCCAGCTGGCGCAAGAAGCTCGGTGAACTGGCGCTGGACGTGCTCGGACCAAAGGGCGAGATCGCCCGTGCGGCGCCCTACGAATGGGACACGCTGCCGGGCCTGTTCATGGGATCGCGCGCGGACACGATTTACGGCGGCACCAACCAGATCCAGCGCAACATAATTGCCGAACGCGCCCTGGGACTGCCGAAGGAACCGCGGGGGAGCTGACGGTGAGTTCCGTGCCTGCAGCGGTTGCCTTGAGTGCCTCGCGGCCAGTCTCACGACGTGCCGACGGCAAGGCGCGCGTGCGCGCCGGACTTCTGGGGGCGGCGCGCAATCTGTTTGCGCGTCAGGGCGTCAGCGCGACCACGGTCGACGACATCGCCCGTCTCGCGCAGGTGTCGCGCGCCACCGCCTTCAACTACTTTCCCTCCAAGCAGGCACTGCTGGCTGCCTTGGTGCACGAAATGGAAGCGCGCTTCCTGCACATCATGGACGCCCAGTTCGATCATCCGGCGAGCGCGGCGCAACGCCTGGCGGCGCTGTTCAGCTGGACCGCGGCCAAGGTGGAGGAGACTCCGGAGCTCTCGCGCGTGCTGATCGGCGCCTCCGAGACCACCTTCGGCGCGGCGCCCGACTCGGGCGCCCGCACCGCACGCACGCATCGCGCGTTCACGCGCGTGCTCGATGCCGGGCGACGCGAGGGCAACGTACGGCGCGACGTGCCGACGGTGGTGCTCGCCGACATCGTGGGCGGAAGTTACGCGGGTATCCTGCATGCCTGGCGCGTGGGACGCCGCTACCCGCTGCGGCGGCGGCTGGACGCGGCGGCGGCCGCGTTGGGCGAACTCATCGCGGCGCCCCCGCCGCGCGGGCCGCGCCGCCGGGCTGCACCGCAGTGACCCTCGAACTGCTGCCCTGGCAGGCCCCGCAGCTCGGCGCTGCGGTCGCACTTCCGCATGAGTTGCGCTGGATCCGTCTGCCGGTACCGGGGCCCCTGCAGCACATCAACGTGTGGCTCGCCCCAGGACGCAGCGGGCGGGTGCTGATCGACACGGGCTTGAATCAACCGCAGACCCACGCGGCCTGGGACTCGCTTGCCCTCAGCGAGCAGCTCGGGCAGGAGCTCGAAGCCATCCTCGTCACGCACCACCACCCGGATCACTTCGGCATGGCCGGCGCCCTGGCGGAGCGCTTCGGAGTGCCGGTGCGCATGAGCGCAGCGACACGGGCCGCGGCGCTGCGCTCCAACAACGGCACGATAGGCGGCACCGCGGCCGAGCTGGCCGCGTACCGCCGCGAGTGGGGCGTGGACTTTGAGGCGCTCGTGGCGCGCGCCCGCGGCGCAGGCTCGTTCGACAAGCTGTTGAGCGGCATTCCCGCCGAGACCGCCGTCATCCTCGAGGGCGAGCGCATCGGCGAGCTACGCGACCCGTGGCAGGCGTCGCTGCACTTCGGACACGCCGAGGGGCACGTGTGTCTCCACTGGCGGGAGGCCGGGCTGCTGATCAGCGGCGATCAACTGCTGCCGGCTATCTCGAGCAACGTCAGTCTCTATCCCGGGGCCGCCTCGCAGGATCCGCTCGGGGACTTTCTCGCCTCGCTCGAGAAGCTTGCGCGCCTGCCGCCGCAGACGATCGTGCTGCCGGCGCACGGCGCACCATTTCGCGGCGCCGCCATACGCGCAGCACAGGTGCACGCAGGTCACCAGCAAAGGCTCGCCAAACTCAGCGACTTCGCGCGCGAGCCGCGCGGCACCGCGGAGGTCGTCGGTGCGCTCTTCGGGGCCCGCAAGCTCGAAGGCTGGAACACGCTGCTCGCCTACGGGGAGACGCTCGCGCACATGCGTTACCTGCAGCTGCGTGGCGCGCTGCTGCGGCTGGAGGAGGGGGGCGAGGTGCGCTGGGTGCGTCACTGACGGCATTCGCCCGCGACGGGCACAAGAAGGACTCGTATGAACGAAAGTGAACTGCCACGACTCATCGATGAGGCCGCGCTGCGGCGCACCGCCGAACTGTATGCGCAGGGCGCCGACCGGCGTGACAAGGTCACCTGGGCCGCCATCACCACTGAGGACTGCGTGATCGAGGCGCCCGGCATACGCCTGAACGGACAGCGCGAGATCGTCGCCGCGCTCGACATCATGGCGCAGCTGTACGTCGCCACGCAGCACCGCGTGAGCAACCAGCTCGTCATCATCGAGGGCGACCGCGCGCGCGGGGAGACTTACTGCATTGCCGATCACCTGAGCGCGGGCGAAGGCGGCCGCACAATCCTTACCTGGGCGATTCGCTACCAGGATCGGTGGCGACGCGACCTGGGACAGTGGCGCTTCGAGCACCGCCTGCTGATCCTCGATTGGACCGAGACGCGGCCGCTGGCGGTCTGAAGCCCACGCGCGTCAGAACTTGAAGGTCGAGAGCAGCAGGCTCGTTTCGGTCTGCGAGATCCCCTCGATCAGGCGAATGCGCGCCAGCACCCGATCGAAGCCCTCGAGGCTGTCGGCGCGCAGCTCGGCGACGATGTCCCAGCGGCCGTTGGTACTGTAGAGCGCAGCGACCGCCGGCTCCCCGCGCAGCGCCTTGATGACCGCGTCCACCTGGTTGCCCTCCACCGCCACCGTCATGAAGGCGCGCATGCGCTGCTCTTCGACGTCCGGCTTGAGGCGCACGGTGTAGCCGACGATCGTGCCGTTGGCGGCAAGCCGCGCCATCCGGTTCTGAACCGTGCCCCGCGCCACACCGAGGGCCTTGGCGAGCGAGGCCACGGAGGCGCGGGCGTCGTTACGCAGCAGGGCGATCAGGGCGCGGTCCGTGTCGTCCAAGTCGTCTGCTCCAGGTTAATCAAAACGCCAATATAGTATGTCGTTATGATCAAACTAGTACAAGATATGCACATTTTATTGGCTTTCTTTTGGTTCCCGCCCGCGCGAGCATGAATGCCTGCCGGGGCGTGGTTTAAGCCGCCCGGGCCCGCGCGAGGGGGACAGGACCATGGTCGATTTCATCGGGATCCAGCGGATCCAGGAGCTGGTTGCGCGCCGCGGTGCCGCGCGCTTCATCGAGGAGCTGGCACAGGAGATCGAGAGCGATTTCCGTCGCTGGCCGCTCTTTGATAAGTCCGCGCGCCATGCCACGCACTCCCCGGTCGGCGTGATCGAACTGATGCCGGCCTGCGATGGCCGCCTGTACTCGTTCAAATACGTCAATGGTCATCCGAAGAATACCGCGGCGGGACTGCTGACCGTGACCGCATTCGGCGTGCTCGCGGACGTGCAGACCGGCTACCCGCTGCTGCTTTCGGAACTCACGGTGACGACTGCGCTGCGCACGGCGGCGACTTCGGCGCTCGCCGCGCGCTACCTGGCGCGCCCCGACAGCCACGTGATGGCACTCATCGGCAACGGCGCACAGAGCGAGTTCCAGACGATCGCGTTTCACCACATGCTCGGGATCCGTGAAGTGCGCCTCTACGATGTGGACGCTGCCGCCACTTCCAAGCTCGAGCGCAATCTCCTGCGCCTGCACCTGCCGGGTCTGAAGGTGGTGCGCGCCCCGTCCACGGCCGCCGCGGTCGCCGGTGCCGATATCGTGACCACCGTGACTGCCGACAAGCGCAACGCCACGATCCTGACGCCACCCATGATCGAGCGCGGCATGCACCTGAATGCTGTCGGCGGTGACTGCCCGGGCAAGACCGAGCTGCACCGCGAGATTCTCGAGCGTGCCGATGCGCGCGTGGTGGTCGAATTCGAGCCGCAGTCGCGCATCGAGGGCGAGATCCAGCAGATGCCGGCGGATTTTCCCGTGACCGAGTTCACCCAGGTACTCAGCGGCGAGTCGCCCGGGCGGCGCACGCCGCACGACGTCACGATCTTTGATTCGGTCGGTTTCGCGCTCGAGGACTTTTCCTCGCTGCGCTACCTGCTGCGCCTGCACCAGCAGGAGCGCCGCGGGCAGCAGCAGATCGATCTGCTGCCTGATCTGGAGGATCCGAAGGACCTGTTCGGCCTGCTGGGCGAGGGCGCGCCCGCCGTCGCCCGCGTGCGGGTGTCGGCGTGAGCGGCGCGCGCGTGGCGGCGCTGCTGGGGGCACCCACCGACGTGGGCGCGGCCGATCGGGGCGCCTCCATGGGACCCGAGGCGCTGCGGGTCGCGGGACTGGCGGCGGCGCTGCAGGCGCGGGACCTGCAGGTGCGCGACCTCGGCAACTTGAGCGGACCGGGAAATCCCTGGCAGCCCCCGCAGGACGGCTACCGGCACCTTCCGCAGGTGGTGCGCTGGAATGAGCTGGTGCACGAGGGCGTCTACGGGCAGCTGCGCGAGGGCAGGCTGCCGATTCTGCTCGGCGGCGATCATTGCCTGAGCATCGGTTCCATCAGCGCGGTGGCGCGGCATTGCCGCGAGGAGGGCAAGCGACTGCGGGTCCTGTGGCTCGACGCGCACGCCGACTTCAACACCTCGGAGCTGTCACCGAGCGGCAATGTGCATGGCATGCCGGTCGCCTGTCTGTGCGGCTTCGGCCCGCGCGAGCTCACCACCATCGGCGGCGTGGCCCCGGCAATCGAGCCCTCGTGGGTGCGCCAGATCGGCATCCGCAGCGTGGACGAGGGTGAGAAGCGCTTCGTGCACGCGCAGGGGCTCGACGTCTTCGACATGCGCTACGTGGATGAGATGGGCATGCGCCAGACGATGGAGCATGCACTGGCCGGCCTGGACGGCGATACGCATCTGCACGTGAGCTTCGACGTCGACTTCCTCGATCCGGACATCGCCCCCGGAGTCGGCACGCAGGTGCGCGGCGGCCCGACCTATCGGGAGGCGCAGCTGTGCATGGAGATGATCGCCGACACGCGCCGTCTTGCCTCGCTCGACGTCGTGGAACTCAACCCGGCTTTTGACGTCTGCAACCGCACCGCCAAACTGGCCGTCGACCTCATCGAATCGCTGTTCGGCAAGAGCACCCTGGTGCGCCGCCCCGTCTGGCGGCGACCGGCCGAGTCGCGTGCCACTCCCGAGCGCCGGCGCAGCGCACGAGCATCGTCCGAGCCTATCGGCTAGCGGATCACCTCAGGATCCGACCTGGCGCATGTGCAGCGTAAAGCCCGGCGTCCATGTGCCCTTGACCTGGAACTCGGTGATCACGTCGTACGCGTCCGCGCCTGAGCGCTGCCAGCGGCTGCGATACACCTGCTCCACCCCGCCTTCCCAGTAGTGGGTGGGCGGGAATACGAGCGCGTCCGGATCGGCGGCAACCGTGCCGCGACTGAAGCCCCCGCCGCTCTCGATGTAGAGGTACTGAAGCTCCCGCGCGCCCGTATCCCATAGGTAGATTGATTCGCCCCGATCGTCGGGCTTGCCGTTTGGGTGGTGCACGACGTGCTGATCGCGCACGAATTTGTCCCCGTATACCCAGCTGAAGCAGTGCTCATCGGTGACCTCGCTGTTGGGGAAAGTGCCCTTCCAGCAATGTCCGATGAGAAAGGCCAGCGGCTGATACGGGGAGATCGCGTTGTCGGGAACGGCCGGTCCCGCCACGGCGGCCACACTTACGGCAGCCAGGCCCAGATTCCTCAAGATCTTCATCGGCGCTCCTTTGCTTTTGGGCGCGAGTGGGTGGCACGGGCAGGGTCTGCCGCCTGACGCAGCAGCTGCTCGAAGTAGGCGCGCAGCTGGCGCACCGCGGCGTCGAAACTCTCGAGGCTGCGGAAGGTGCGCGCCTGCATGACGCCGCCCTCCATCGTGGTGAGCACGAAGGCGGCAAGCTCGCGCCGGTCCACGGCCTGCGGCAGCCGTGCCCCGGCATCCTGCAGGCACTCGTGGATCGCCTCGATCCACGCACTGAAGTTGGCGGCCAGCCGTTCTCGCACCGGCAGATCCGGCTCATGCAGCTCGAGGGCGAGGCTGCCGATCGGGCAGCCGTAGGAGCAGTCGGTGTCGGCGAGCGACTGGCGGTAGCGGGCGAGGAGGGCGAACACGCGCTCGATCGGGTCGTGCACGCCCTGCCACGCCGGCTCCAGCAGCATCGTGCGGATGCCGGCGTGGTACAGGTCGAGCACCGCCAGCAGCAGGTCCTGCTTGCCGGGGAAGAAGTGATACAGGCTGCCGCTGTTGACCTTGGCTGCCTGCAGCACGTCGGCAATGCTGGTCGAGCCGTAGCCCTTCTCCCAGAAGAGCTGCAGGGCGGCGCGCACCAGGCGCGTGCGCGTGTCGGGCGGTGAGGGTCTGACTTGATCGATCATTCAAGCGGAGGGTAGCGCCGCTTGAATGATCAGTCAACTGGCTGCCGTGGGTGGGCTGGCGGCGCGCCGCAGCGCTGCACGCGCCAGCAGGCGCGTCGAGTCCAGAGTTGGCAGCGAAGAATTGTGATCCCCGATCAGCAGCGGGAGCTCGGTGCACCCGAGCACCACGGCGTCGCAGCCCGCCTCGGCCATGCGGCGGATGACGCTCTGCAGATAGGCCACCGCAGCGGGTTTGAACACCCCGCGCACCAGCTCCTCCATGATGATGCGGTCGACTTCCTCGCGCTCCGCCTCGCTGGGTCGCTGGTACTGCAGGTGACGCGGAACCAGCGCCCGCGGATAGACCTCGCTCGCGACCAGGAAACGCGTGCCGGTGATCCCCAGCCGCCGGTGACCGCGCCGCTCGGCCTCTTCGGCCACGACCTCCGCGATGGAGAGCCAGGGGAGCGGTGAGCGTGCGAGGATCCCGGGCAGCGCCTCGTGGATGGTGTTGTCCGGACAGATGAGGAAGTCCGCGCCGGCGCGCGCCAGCTTGCGGGAGGAGTCGAGCATCAATTCGCCCACGGCGGCCCAGTCGTGCCGGCGGATGTGGGCCATGTAGGTCCCCAGCGCGTGGGTGTGCAGGGAGACCTCCGGGTGCGCGTGGACCCCGAATAGCGGCTCGCCCTCCAGGCACAGCGAGCGGTAACACAGCGCCGCGCCTTCCGCGGAACAGCCGACGATACCCACATGCTGAGGCATGTCCCGATTCTAGCCGTACCCGGCGCACGGCGCCGCAGGCGCGGGGCGCGCAGCACCACGCCGGCTTGGGCATAATCGCGCCTGTCTGCACCGCGACCCGATTCGGGCAGCCCCATGGGCCGCCCGCGCGGGATGTTGCATCTTTGCTTTCAGGATGAGCGCATGCCGTACAAATTCCGCGTGGGGCTGGTCGGTGCCGTGACGTTCCTCGTGGCGCTGGGTGCCGGGGCACTCGCCGCGGCCGCCCAGGCGCGCACGGGCCTGGACTATCCCGTCGCGCCGCGCGGTGCGACGGTGGATGACTACAACGGGGTCAAGGTTGCCGATCCCTATCGTGCGCTTGAGGACCTGGACGCCGGCGCCACCCGCGCGTGGGTGAGCGCCGAGGCGCACCTTACGCAGTCCTATCTCGCTGCCATCCCGCAGCGCGAACAACTGCGGGCGCGACTGACGCAGCTGTATCACTTCGAGCGCACCGGCGTGCCGTTCTCCGAGAATGGACGCTACTTTTATACCGACAACAGCGGCGAGCAGAATCAAAGCGTCTTGCTGAGCGCCGCCCCGCTGGAGGGACAGCCCGCGGTGGTGCTCGACCCGAATCTGTTCCCGGCGGAGCACAACCCGGTGGTCGTCGGCTACGTGGCCAGTCACGATGCCAAGCTTCTGGCGTACGGGGTGTCGGTGTCCGGGTCGGACTGGACGGACTGGCATATCCGCGATCTTGGCACCGGGCAGGATCGGGCGGATGTCCTGCGCTACACCAAGTACTACCCCCCGGTTTTCAGCGCCGATGACCACGGGCTCTACTACAGCGCCTTTCCCGCACCGAAGCCGGGCGAAGAGCTGAGCGCGGCCGACCTTCAGAACGCCGTCTACTTTCATGCGCTCGGCACACCGGCGGCGGCGGACCGCCGCGTGTTCGGGGAACCCGCTCATGCGGACTGGCAGTTCGAGCCGCGCCTGTCGAGCGATGGGCGCTGGCTCATCATCCGCGTGGGCGAGGGGGAGGTGGGCGACAAAGGGGTCGAGGATCTCTATCTCATGGACCTGGCGGCCGCCTCACCGGCGGCGGTGCCCGTGGCGCGCGGCTTTCGCGCGGCGTT
The DNA here is from genome assembly GCA_963727305.1 of uncultured Pseudomonadota bacterium. Classification (GTDB taxonomy): domain Bacteria; phylum Pseudomonadota; class Gammaproteobacteria; order Steroidobacterales; family Steroidobacteraceae; genus 13-2-20CM-66-19. Next base: position 69,625 of record CAVSFM010000016.1, on the reverse strand, counting down.
TGAATTCGCGGGCGCCGATGGCGGGCAGCTTTACTTCCTGACCTCCCTCGGTGCGCCCAACGGCCGCGTCATCGGGATCGATCCGCTGCATCCGCAGGAGGCGAACTGGAAGGCGGTGGTCGCCGAGGGACACGATGCGATTGAACTCGGCGCGGGCAGCGTCAGCCTGGTTGCGCACCAGTTGATCGTGCGCACGATTCACGACGCGAGCAGCCGGGTCCTGCGGTACGGCCTCGACGGCACGGCGCGCGGGGAAGTCGCGCTGCCCGGACTCGGTACGGCGCTCGGCTTCGCAGGCCGGGCACAGGACCAGGAGACCTTCTACGCCTTCTCCGATACGACCCGGCCGCCGACCGTCTATCGGTACGACTTCGCCACCGGGCAGAGCCGCGTGTTCCGTGAGCCCCACCTGGCTTTTGACCCCGAGGACTTCGCGCAGCAGCAGGTGTTCTATCCTGCCAAGGACGGCACGCGCATCCCGCTGCTGCTGGCTTACCGCAAGGGCACCCAGCTCAGGGGCAACAATCCGCTCTTGCTCATGGGTTACGGCGGGTTCGGCATTTCCTACCTGCCGCGCTTCGATCCTTCGGTGATCGCCTGGATGGAGCGTGGCGGAGTGTTCGCAATCGCCAACATCCGTGGCGGCGGCGAGTACGGGGAGGTCTGGCACCGCCAGGCGATCCTCACCCACAAGCAGGTGGTGTTCGATGACTTCATTGCCGCGGCCGACTGGCTGGTCGCGAACCGCTACACCTCCGTGCCGCACCTTGCGATCCTCGGGCGCTCCAACGGCGGGCTGCTGGTCGGCGCGTGTCTGACGCAGCGACCGGACCTGTTCGGGGCCGCCGTGCCGCAGGTCGGTGTGCTCGACATGCTGCGCTTCAACCGCTTCGGACAGGGCGCCGGATGGGAAGGCGACTACGGCTCGCCGCAGGACCCGGCGCAATTCAAGGCGCTCCATGCCTACTCGCCCGTGCACAACGTTCGCGCTGGAACGCATTACCCGGCGACGCTCGTTGTCACCGGGGACCACGACACGCGCGTGATGCCCATGCATTCGTTCAAGTTCACCGCCGCGCTGCAGGCCGCGCAGGCGGGCGCGGCCCCGATCCTGCTGCTGGTCGATCAGGCCTCGGGCCACAGCGGCGGCGAGACGGTTTCGCAGGCCATCGCGCAGAAGGCGGACATCTATGCCTTCCTCGTGAAGAACCTGAATGTCCGTGGCGAGAAATAGGGAGCGCACGCGGATGCGAGGAGATTGCGTGAGCGCACTGCGGGCGCTGGCGCTGACGCTTTGGGGCGCGCTGCTGCTGTCGGCCCCGGTTGGTTGCCCGGCCCGCGCCGCGAAGCCGGCCGCTGCAGCGGATGCCGACGCGGCCGTGCTCGCACAGCTGACGCAGCTGCGCGATGCGTTCCTCAGGCGCATCGACGCGGAAGGCTACAAGCTGTGTCCGGCGCCGCACATCGAGCTCGGCGATCCCGCCTCCTTCGGCCACTTCGTTCCAGAGCGCAATACCGTCATGGTCGCCGCCTGGACGCACCTGACGCCCGAGGAGCGCAAGGGATTCGAGGAGATGGCGCAGTCCATGGGAGGGGACGCCACCGGGCGCTCGGTATTCGAGAACGGCGCCAATCGCTGGGTGTTCGTGCACGAGCTCGCTCACTGGTGGCAGGCATGCCGGCATCAGACGCGCCCGCAGTCATACGCGGCCGAAAACGGGGCGGACCGCATTGCGCTCGCCTTCTGGCGCGAGCGTGACCCGCGCTATGCGGTGGGGATCGTGCACGGCTATCGCGCGCTGCTCACCTCGATGCCAAGCCCGGTGCCCGAAGGCGAGGCGCCGCCGAAGTATTACGACGCGAACTACGCCAAGGTGTCGCAGGGCAACGCCGATACCTGGTTCCAGGCCACGATGATCGCCGCACTTGCCGAGGAGCAGCCTGCGCCCTCGCTGCACCGCGCCCTTTCGCAACCGCTTTATCCCCAGTAAAGTCTGCGCGCATCGCCGTGGAGGGACCCATGCCGAGCGAACTCTCTGCCTTCGCGATTACCCGCAAGTGGCCGCCGCGGCATCCGGAGCGGCTGCAGCTGTATTCAGTGCCGACCCCGAATGGCGTGAAGGTCTCGATCATGCTGGAGGAGACCGCGCTTCCCTATGAGCCGCACCTGGTCGACTTCGCGACCAACGAACAGGCGTCGGCGGAATTCCGCTCCGTGAATCCCTACGGCAAGATCCCCGCGATCCTCGATCCCGACGGACCCGGCGGCCACCCGCTGCCGCTGTTCGAGTCCGGCGCCATTCTCATCTACCTCGCCGAACGCACCGGGCGCTTCCTGCCCCGAGACGCCGCGGCGCGCTATCAGACGCTCCAGTGGCTCATGTTTCAGATGGGCGGCATCGGACCGATGTTTGGCCAGCTGGGCTTCTTCCACAAGTTCGCGGGTAAGGACTATGAGGACAAGCGCCCGCGGGATCGCTACGTGGCGGAAGCGCGCCGGCTGCTCGCGGTCCTCGATGCGCGCCTCGCAACCGGCGCCTGGCTGATGGGCGAGGACTATACGATTGCCGACATGGCCGTCTTTCCCTGGGTGCGCAACCTCGTCGGTTTTTACGACGCCGCGGAACTGGTGGGTTTTGCCGAATTTGGCCACGTTGGCCGCGCGCTGGGGGCCTTCGTGGCGCGTCCGGCCGTCGGACGCGGGCTGACCATTCCCGGGCGCGGCTGACCGCGGAGTGCCCCAAAAAAAGACCCCGCCGGATCGGCGGGGTCTGAGTTTGCGTAACGTCCCGGTGCGCTTCAGAGTGCGATGGTCACCGCCTTGGTCGAGAGGTAGCTCTCGAGGACTGCCTCGCCCATCTCGCGACCCCAGCCGGACTGCTTGTAGCCGCCAAAGGGCAGCGCAGCGTCGAAGATGTTGTAGCAGTTGATCCACACGGTGCCCGCCTTGAGGCGCGCGGCCAGCGCATGTGCCTTGCTGACGTCGCGGGTCCAGATGCCGGCCGCCAGACCGTAGATCGTGTCGTTGGCCTGCTGCACGAGTTCCTCGTCCGCCCTGCGGAAGGGCGCCACCGTCACGACCGGTCCGAAGATCTCCTCCTTCACGATCTTCATGTCCGGCTTGGTATCGACAAACACCGTCGGCTCGATGAAGTAGCCGTCCCCTTCACGCGCCTGACCCCCGGTGATCGCGCGCGCACCGGCGCGCCTGCCGGCGTCGAGGTAGCTGGCGACGCGGTCGCGCTGGACTTCCGAGACCATCGGGCCCATCTGCGTGCTCGCCTCCATCCCCGGGCCCAGCTTGATCGACTTGGCCTGGGCCGACACGCCCGCCACGACCTTCTCGAACAGCCGCTCGTGAACAAACAGACGCGAGCCGGCGCAGCAGCACTGCCCGTGGTTGAAGAAGATCGCGTTGGCTGCCCCGGGGATCGCCACGTCCAGGTCCGCATCCTCGAGGATGATGTTGGGTGACTTGCCGCCGAGCTCGAGCGAGACGTGCTTCAGATCGCGCGCCGCCGCCTGAACGATCAGCTTTCCGACCTCGGTTGAACCGGTGAAAGCCACCTTGTCGACCCCGGGATGGGCGGCGAGGGCGGCCCCGGCCGTTTCGCCGAACCCGGTGATGATGTTCACGACTCCGGCGGGAAGTCCGGCCTCCTGCAGGATCTCGCCCAGGCGCAGCGCCGAGAGCGGTGTCTCCTCGGCCACCTTCAGTACCACGGTGCAGCCGGTCGCCAATGCCGGCGCGAGCTTCCACGCGGCCATCAGCAGCGGGAAATTCCAGGGAATGATCTGCCCGACGACGCCGATCGGCTCCGGACGCGTGTAAGAGTGGTACTGGACTCCGGGCGTATAGAGCACTGAGAGCGGAATGGTCTTGCCCTCGATCTTGGTGCACCAGCCGGCCATGTACTGAAAGATGTCGGCCGCCAGCGGCACGTCCGCAACGCGGGCGACGGTGCGCGGCTTGCCGTTGTCCAGCGACTCAAGCTCGGCGAGTTCATCCGCGTGCTGGCTGATGAGGTCGCCGATGCGCCACACCACCCGGCCGCGCTCGGAGGCCGTCATGCTCGGCCACGGCCCGGACTCGAATGCACGCCGTGCCGCACTCACGGCCAGGTCAATGTCCGCTTTGTCACCCTCGGCGGCCCGCGCGATCGTGGCGCCGGTGGCCGGATTCTTCACGTCGAAGGTTTTGCCGGAGGCGGCCGCGACCCATTTGCCGTCGATCAGCAACTTCTTGGGAGTGGCCAGGAATTCCGCGACGGGACTGGAGGCTTGTGGCTCTTTCATGACGGCGTTCATCGTTCGATCTCCTTGCGATGAATGAGAACCGCGGCGACACAGCGCACCTCGAATGCGGTGCCCGGCGGCGAGGACTTTTGGGAGCGCAACTCTGCTTCTGACGGCGCGGAGGTCGGCGGGTTCCAAGAAATTCTGGAGTTCGCGGCTGCCGCCCCGGATCGGCGACTATAGCGCCGACCACGGGCGCCGGGTAACGCGCATGCGCAGGCGTAAACGCGGCGGTCAGAGCGGCAGCTAAGCCGGGGCCACGGTGATGCAGGATCTGCACCGCAGACTGGGCGCGTAACGCGAAAGCGCTGCCGGAAACGCAGCTGCTGCTTTAGCTCAGTCGCAGTCCTCGCCGTGAATGCGACGCGGCAGTTCCTGCACGTACGGTTCTGCGGGCATCCGCTCAAACAGGGTGCGCGTGCGCTGTTCGCGCTCGACGAGGCGCCAGCCCAGTACCACCTGTGCGGACGTCTTCGGGGCCGCACCGAACGGGCGGATCACCGCGGAGGCGATGTCCAGCAGGCCGCCAGCACTGCCCCACTGCTGGGCGAGGTAGATCCCTGCGGCCGCCGGCCGCCGGGCTGCCACGACCAGGTCACCTGAGCTGGGTGCGCGGGCCACGGCGCTGGCGAGGTCGGCTTCGAGCAGGTAGTCGAGGTCGATGGCGATCACGGCATCATCGAGTGCGCAGCGCTCAAAGCGCGTCGGCCGCAGTCGCAGCACGCCCACGGTAAGGTCGCCCTGCGCGGAAAGTGCGTCGGCGCGCAGGCCGATGCCGGGGGCGGCGGCGATGTCGGCAGCCGCACGCAGCAGCACGAGGCGTCCGAGCTCGATTTCCGCCAGCTGCGCGGTGCGAAAACCCGGGTTCATGCTGATCAGGGGAACCGTTGGCTGATACATGGTCACCTACGGGACGTGTGCCGGCGCCGCTACTTCAGCGCACGCCACGAGTCATCCGGGTCAAAAGCCGTGAGCGCCGGCGCCGTCTCGCTGGTGGCAGCCCCGAGGTCACTCTCAAACACCGTGCCGCGCCGACTGACGAGAAAACTCATGACACCACTCACGCCGTATTCCGCCGGGTACGCGAGGATCGCAAACCCGCCGCTCATCTTGCCATCAATGACGTAGTCGCGCGCACCGCTCCGGGCGTGCGGACCCTGCGACTTGAGGATGCGGAAGTAGTAGCCATGGAACGGCTGGTGCTTGCCGCGCTCGCGACCACTGGCCTCGGCTTCGGCGACCAGGGGCCCGGCTGGGCTTGCGGGTTCATCCCCGGTCACCGGCCAGTAGAGCCCGTCGTGCTTGTCTGGTGTGCTGCGAAAGCGCTGTGCGTACAGGCCCTTCTCGTTGCCGTCGTGAGCACTGGCAGCGTACTCAAGCTGTGCGCGATACAGTGCGCGCGCCACCTGGATGGCGGCAAGTTCGTTGGCGCCGATGCGCCGGTAGAGCAGCTCCTTGGTGCCCGCCGCGGTGTCAAAGCGCCACTGTCCCTCCTGCTTGACCAGCGGAATGGGCAGCGCCCACTCGTTGCTGCCGATCAACAGGGTGAGGGTATCCGGGGCAGTGCGTGTCAGACGGTGATGCTTCTCGTACAGCGCCACGAACTGCGCGCGATCGCGCTTGTCCTGAGCCTGATCACCGGAGCTGACGAGGCTTGATCCCTCCGGGCCCAGGATCTGCTCCAGCGCCGCCGTATCGTTGGTGCGATTCGCCGCCACCAGCGCCGCGACGGCGTCGCGCGCCCGCGCGAAACTCTTCTGCGCGGCGGGTTCTGCGGCGGGGGCTGCCCGGGCTATGAGGAGCACGACCATCAGCAGCAGCCCGGCCGCCCGTGCCGCCACTGCACCACCACAACTCGGGACAGAGCTCATTGGCGCTGCCCTCCCTGTGGTGCGCGCTGCTGCGGTGCCTGACGCTGCTGCTGCGGTGCCTGACGCTGCTGCTGCGGTGCCTGACGCTGCTGCTGCGAGGCGACGCTCGAGCGGCCGCGATTCGCAGCCGCGCGGTCGGCGCTCGCATTGTGGTTGCCGCCGAAGGCGCTCGGCCGCGCGCCAGTGCTGTTCGCGGGTGTCTGACTCGGATAGCCGGCGTACGCGGGCGGTCGCGGCTGCGGCCGACTGGCAGGTACCGACGGGCGCGGCGTCGGTGTCGGAACCGCTGGCCGGGTGCCCGGCCGCGGTTGCGGCGTCGGGTTCGGCGACCCGCCAGGCGAACCATTCCCCGGCGGGCGACCGCCGCCGCGGGGGCCTGGTGCCCGGACTGCCGCCGCCGGGTGAGCCACTCTCAGGTGGCTTCGTGCCCGGACCGCCACCGGGGTACCCGCCGCCCGGCGGTTTGCCGCCCTGGGCCGCCCCCGCCGGGGTAGCCACCACCGGGCGGCTTTCCAGGATATCCGCCGCCCGGCGGCTTACCGGGATACCGTCCGCCTCCCGGCGGCCGGCCACCGGGCGGCGGGCGATAGTAAGGACGGTCATGCCAGTTGGTGGGCGGCCGCGCGTAGATCGGCGGCCCGTAGACGGGCGGCCGATAGTGATAGTAGGGACGCGGCGGGCGATAGTAATTGTTCACCACCCAGTAGTTGTTGTGGACGATGACGGTGTGGTGGTGCCAGTTCCAGCCCCAGCCGCCCCAGCCCCAGGGATAACTGTTACCGGCGATCCAGGCGCCGAGCACGATGCCCGCACCGAAGGTGAGAACCGTCGTCGCCATCACCGTGTCCGGACTCGGCTGGGCATAGACGACCTGCGGGTTGTAGACGGGAACGTAGACCACCTGCGGGTTGGTGGGCACGATCGTGACGGCCTGCGTGCCCTGTTGGTCCTGCACGTCGACGCTCTGGTATTGATTGCTCTCGAGACTGCCCGCCGCGTACGCCTGCTGGCGCAGCCGCTGAATCGAGTCCATGACCGTGGCCTGGTTGGCACTGAAGGCGCGTCCGACGGTGGCGTAGTCATCGATGTGCTGCGCCATCATGTCGAGCACTTGCGGGAAATTGATCAGCGCCAGAAACGCCGGATCAAAGCCACGCTGCTGGGCCGCGTCGGTGCGTGCCTGCCCGCTGAGGTTCGCGTTCTGCTGCAGCCACGCATTGGCGTCCAGGATCTGTTGCGGGTCGGTGGAGGCGGCGCAGATCTGGGCCACCAGTGCATCCGGATACAGCGCCACGGGAGCGAGCAGCTGATCGAGCTGTTCGGGCGAGGGCAGGTCGCTTTGCGCGTACGCGGTCGAACTCCACAGCAGCTGCAGGCAGTACCACAGCACGCTGCTGAACAGGCACAGGATTCCGGATCCACGCCGCATGGGGTGTCGCATCCTTCGAAGTTAGTGCCCCGCGCTTCCCGCGCGTTGAAAATGTACCTGATCGGGGATGCGCTGCGCCACCCGGCCGCGCTTAGTCCTTGACCCGCGTATGCGCCTGACTCACCCTACGGGTGAATCAATAAGAAGGAAACAGGTCTATGCGGCCGATCCCGGCGTGCTCGATCGCAGTGCTCTTGTCAGTGGCCGCCGCTGCGAACGCGCAGGCACCGCACGCCAAGGCCGTCGTCGCGGCCGACGCGGCCAGCGGTGAATGGCCGATGCCGGCGCGCGACTACGCTGGCACGCGCTTCAGCCCGCTCGCGCAGATTACGGCGGCCAATGCGACGTCGCTGCACCCCGTGTGGACTTTTTCCACGGGCGTGCTCGCCGGGCACGAAGGTCAGCCGCTGGTGGTTGGCGACACGATGTACGTCGTGACTCCGTGGCCGAACGTGCTGTACGCCTTCGACCTGACGAAGGAGGGCTATCCGCTGCGCTGGAAGTACCGGCCGGACGTGAGCGCCAACGCGATCGGGGTGTCCTGCTGCGACACCGTGAACCGTGGCGCGGCGTATGCCGACGGCAAGATCGTCTACAACCTGCTCGACGGCCACACGGTCGCGGTCGATGCCAGAACCGGTCGCGAGCTGTGGAACACCCAGATCGCCGACGTTGCCAGTGGCGAAACCGTGACGATGGCGCCGCTGGTGGTCAAGGACCGGGTGATCGTCGGGGCCTCGGGCGGGGAGTTCGGCATCTACGGCTGGACCAAGGGCCTGGACCTCAAGACCGGCAGCGTGGTTTGGACCGGGCACAACATCGGCCCGGACGCCGGCATGCTCGCCAAGCCGGGCGACTTCAACGCCCCCTATGACAGCGGCGCTGACCTCGGCGCGCGCACCTGGCCTGGCGAGACCTGGCGCACCGGCGGAGCGCCGGTGTGGGGCTGGGTGTCCTATGACCCGGACCTTGATCTGGTGTACTACGGCACCGGGAATGCCGGACCGTACAACGCAGAACAGCGTGCCGGGGACAACAAGTGGACCGCGAGCGTGCTCGCGCGCCGCCCCGGCGACGGCACGCTGGTGTGGGCCTACCAGTTCACGCCGCACGACAGCTGGGATTTCGATGCGACCGGCGCGATGGTGCTCGCGGACCTGACCGTCGCCGGCAAGCCGGTGAAGGCGCTCGTGCACTTCGACAAGAACGGCTTCGCGTACACGCTGGATCGCGCCACCGGCAAGCTGCTGCTCGCCGAGCCGTTCGTCAAGGTCAACTGGGCTACGTCGATCGACCTGAAAACCGGTCGCCCGGTGACCGATCCGGCCAAGCAGACCGGCGCCTCCAAGGGCACGGTGAAGGACATCTGCCCGTGTCTCGAGGGGGGCGTCAGTCCCGCCTCGCCCCCGGCGTACTCGCCGCGCACGCATCTCTTCTATACGTCGACCAACAACCTGTGCATGGACTACGGCATAGCGCGGACCACCTATCTCAAGGGCACGCCGTTCATGGGCATCAACAGTCCGTACAGCGTGGGTCCGGGGGGCTATCGGGGCACCTTCATGGCCTGGGATGCCACGACCGGCAAGAAGGTCTGGGAGAACAAGGAGGACTTTCCCAACTGGAGCGGCGCGCTGGTGACCGCGGGCGATGTGGCGTTCTACGGCACGCTCGACGGCTGGTTCAAGTCCGTCGACGCGCGCACCGGCAAGGTGCTTTCCAAGTTCAAGGTGGGCTCGGGCGTGGTCGGCAACCCGATGACCTACCGCGGCCCGGACGGCAAGCAGTACGTCGCGGTCTACGCGGGCATCGGTGGGGACTGGCTGCTGCTTGCCGGCGATGTGCACTCGGCTGACCCGACCGACGTGCGCGCGCCGGCCGACTATGTCAAGGACCTCGGCCGGCACACGAGCCAGGGTGGCATGATCTGGATCTTCGCCCTATGAACCTCAAATCCGCTGCTCTCAAGTCCGTAGCCGCTGGAACTCCTCGTCCTCGGCCTGTGCGCCTGCACGCAGCGCGGCACAACGCCCGCAGCTTCCGTAGCGTCGGCGGCGCCGCCTGCGGTGGCTTATGAGGCGCATGTCGCCGCAGGCGGTAACGTGCCGCCGGGCGGCACGCTGCGCAATCCGCACGACGGCGATGCGGCGGTGGCGAAGAACGGCGCGCTCCTGTTCACCACCATGAACTGCGACGGCTGCCACGGGCCCGATGCCGCGGGTGCTGTCGGTCCGAACCTCGGCGACAAGCGCTGGCGGTACGGCGGTGGGGACGCGGAAGTCTTCATGTCGATCTATTACGGGCGGCCCAAGGGCATGCCGGCGTTCGGCGGCGCGCTCGGTGCGGAGGGCGTGTGGACCCTGGTCACGTACCTGCGCTCGCTCCCGCTGCCGGAAAATCTGCCCACGCAGTCCTGGGAGAAGCCGTAGCCTTGCCGCGGAGGCGGCCGCTTTAGGCGGCGGGACGGATCTCGTTGAGCAGTTCGGCCGCGCCGCGCGGCGCGCGCTTCTTGCGCGAATTGTACAGCGACGACAGCACGTCCAGCAGGCGTGGCAGCGCGAAGCGCAGGAAACGCGCGCGGTAGCGTCGCTCGAGGCGCTGCGACTCGCGCCGGGCCGCGGTGCTCATCGCCGCGCGGTCAACCGACAGCAGATGCTCGGAGATGGCTTTGCCGTAATGACCCAGGTGCCGCAGCGCGTGCAGGAAGCCGCGGTGCGCCCGAGCGCAGGGAAAGGCAGTGACGGTGCGCTGTCGGACTGTTCTTGCACGTAGTGTCAGAAGAGCGGATGGCTGCGATGAGTCCGGCACGCGCGCCCCGGGACGGCCAGCGGCTGGGCCGGCAGGGTGACATAACGCCACTTGCCGCGGGCGCACGTAGGGCAAATCCTGCGTCGCGTTTGACCGACGGCTTGCCGTTTGTTGCTGTGCGTTTAGAGTCTGATGAAGCAAACACGTGAGGATCGCAGGATGCAGCGCACGCGCGCAGGGATGAGGAACGTGGCGTTGCTGCTGGTCTCGGCTGTGGCTGCGGCTTGCGGCGGGGGTTCGGGCGGCGGCGGCTCCCCGAGCCAGCCCAATCAGCCTGGCCAGCCGCCCCCGCCGCAGACCAGCGGCACCGACATCACTACCTACAAATACGACCTCGCGCGCACCGGGCAGAACCTGACCGAGTCCACGCTCACGACCGCAAACGTGAAGTCGAGCAGTTTCGGACTGCTGCGGGTCCTGAAGGCCGACGGCAAGGTGGATGCGCAGCCGCTGTACCTCTCCGGGCTGACCGTGCAGGGCGGCACGCACAATGTCGTGTTCGTGGCCACCGAGAATGATTCGGTGTACGCCTTCGATGCCGACAGCGGCACGGCGCTGTGGAAGGTTTCGCTGCTGAAGAGCGGCGAGACGCCGACCGAACCAGTGGACGGCTGCGGCCAGATCACGCCACAGATCGGCATCACCGCGACCCCCGTCATCGACCGCAGTGCCGGCGCCCACGGCACGCTCTACGTCGTCGCGATGTCCAAGGACGGCTCCGCCAACTATTACCAGCGCCTGCACGCACTCGATGTGACCACCGGCGCGGAACTGCTCGGGGGTCCGGTGACGATCACCGCGAGCTATCCGACGCAGGGTGGCACGATGAGCTTCGATGCGCGCCAGTACGCGGAGCGCGCGGCGCTGCTGCTGGCGAACGGCACGGTGTATACGAGCTTTACCTCCCACTGCGATTCGCCGCCGTATTCAGGCTGGGTCATCGCCTTCAGCCAGGCGAGCCTTGCGCAGACGGCTGCCTTCAATGCCGCCCCGAACAGCGGCGGCTCCGGACCTGCCATCTGGATGGCCGGCGGCGGCCCGGCCGCCGATGCCGCGGGGAACGTGTACCTGCTCACGGCCAACGGGGCCTTTGAGACGGCGCTGGACAGCAACGGCTTCCCGAACCGCGCGGACTACGGCAACACTTTCCTGAAGCTCGCCGGCGGCTCGCTCGCCGTCAGCGACTACTTCACCATGTCCAACGCCGTGGCCGAGTCCAGCGCGGATATGGACCTGGGCTCGGGAGGCATCCTGCTGCTGCCGGATCTGACCGATGCCAGCAATGCCACGCAGCATCTGGCCGTGGGCGCCGGCAAGGACGGCAACATCTACGTTGTCAGCCGCGACTCGATGGGCAAGTTCAGCGCTTCCGGCAATCACATCTGGCAGGAACTCGACGGCGTGCTGGCCGGCGGGATCTGGTCGACGCCAGCGTATTACAAGCAGAGCGTCTACTTCGGTCCCAACGGCGGCTCGCTGCGGGCCTTCACCATCAGCGGCGCGAAACTCGCCACCGGCTCTGCCAGTGCGAACAGCTACCCTTATCCGGGCACCTCACCCGCGGTATCCGCGAACGGCACCGCGAACGGCATCGTCTGGGCACACGAGAACTCGAACCCGGCCGTGTTGCATGCGTACGATGCGGGCGACCTGGGCCACGAGCTTTACAACAGTTCGCAGGCCGCCAACGGGCGCGACCACTTCGGCGCCGGCAACAAGTTCATCACCCCGGTGATCGCCGACGGCAAGGTGTTCGTCGGCACGCAGAACGGGGTGGCGGTGTTCGGCTTGCTGTAACGCCGGGCGCGTGCGCTCAGGGAGAGGACTCGAGCTCCAGCTGACGCAGGCGCGGCCCTTCCAGGCGATCGAGGTAGTTGGATACGTCGTAGAGCACGACGCCGAAGAGCGTCACGGCGATGCCGAGCACGATGAAGGCGCGCACGTGGCGGGTCTCGAACGACCGGATCGAGCGCGCGTAGGCCAGCAGTGCCAGCAGCGCCGCCACGACCACTGCCGCATCGACGCTGGCGCGCTGCCAGTAGCTGCCACCCAGGTGCAGCCACATCCCGAACTCATCGAACGTGAGTGCCATGGCGATGCCATAGGCGAAGGCGGCGGCGCGCGCGGCCTCGCCGGTCGGCGCGGCGAGCAGCAGGTATCCTGCGACCGCGGCGAGCAGAAAGATGCCGTAGTTGAGGTGGTGCACGTGGGTGGCGCCCATGAACAGGTACAGGTTCGGGATGCGCCGCGCCATGATCAGGAACACGAGCGTGCGCGCCAGAATGAACGTCAGCAGGAAGGCGAGCAGTGCGCGCCGCGCCAGCTCATCGGAGAAGGCGGGGTTCGCGGTCGTCTCAGGGGGAGGCCGGGATTGCTCCGTCACGGGGATTATCTTGGACTAGCCGGTGCCGCTGCGGCAACGCGCGCCGCCCGTTAGCGTCCCTCGTACGTCAGCGCGATCGAGTTGACGACCTCGCGCACTCCGGAGGCCTCGCGCGCCACGCTCGCGGCGGTCTCGCGTTGCAGATCCGTGGCGACCCGGCCGCTGAGGAACACCACCCCGTCGGCGGTCTGGACGTAGACCTGATTGGGCGGACCCAGTGCGGGGTGCTGCGCGAGCAGCGTGCGTACCTGCGCGGAGACGGCTTCATCGCCCGGGCAGCCGTGCCAGCCGCACTTGCGATACGCCTGGTAGCCGGTGCAGCCGGGCAGACACAGCGCGAGGGCCAACGCGAGAACTAGGACGCAACGCTCAGATTTCATCGGGGGCTCTTCAGGGATCGGCAGCACTCATTGTGACCGGGCGCGCGCGGTCCGGGTTCCGCTCAGTGCCGCGAGTTTCGTTCGCCTGGCGTCTGGCGGTACGCCGGGCCGCCACTTAGTATCCCTCAGGGCGATCTGCCCAGGGGAGAGTCGATGTTCGGATTGCTTAGGCCCGAGTCCTTTGCCACGCCGCTGCCGGCTGACGCGATCGATCCCGCCTACCGACGTCTGCGCTGGCGCGTATTTGTCGGCATCTTCTTGGGCTACGCGGGCTATTACTTGGTGCGGAACAATCTCGCGCTGGCCATTCCCGACATTCTCAAGGAACACCCCGAATATACCAAGGCGCAGCTGGGCACCGCGCTCACCGGGCTCTCGATTGCCTACGGGCTATCGAAGTTCCTGATGGGCTCGGTCTCCGACCGCAGTAACCCCAGGTACTTCCTGCCGCTCGGATTGTTGCTCTCGAGCGCGATCATGGCGGCCTTCGGCCTGAGCCAGGCGGCTTTCGCCTCGGTGTTCGCCATCGTTGCGATCCAGGTTCTCAATGGCTGGGTTCAGGGCATGGGCTGGCCGCCCTGCGGTAAAACGATGGTGCACTGGTTCAGTACGCGCGAACGCGGTCTGACAGTGTCGGTCTGGAATATCGCCCACAACATCGGTGGCTTGTCGGTGGCCGGATTCGCGGTGCTCGGGATGCTGTTGTTCCACGACTGGCGCGCGAAGTTCTATTTCAACGCCCTGATCGCGGCAGCCGTGGCGCTGACAGCGTGGGCCTATATGCGCGACACACCCCAGTCCTGCGGACTGCCGCCGGTCGAGGAGTACAAGAACGACTACCCCCCGGGCTATTCACAGGCCAGCGAACGTACACTGGGGTTCCGGGAAATCCTGTTCAATTCTGTCCTGAGCAACGGGTACCTGTGGGCCATCGCGGTGGCCAACGCCTTTTGCTACTTCGTGCGGTACGGCGTGGAAAACTGGATTCCCACCTATCTGCAGACCGCCAAGGGGTTTTCTTTCAACCAGTCCAGCTTCGGCTGGATTCTCTATGAGCTATCCGGGATTGTTGGGACCATCGCCTGCGGGTGGATCTCCGATCGCTGGTTCAAGGGCAAGCGCGCCCCGGCGACCATCCTGTTCATGGGGCTCACGGTCGTTGCCGTGGTCGCGTACTGGTTTAACGCCAAGGGGCCGTTGTGGATCGACTACGTCGCCCTGAGCGCTATTGGCGCTCTCATCTACGGACCGATCATGCTCATCGGGCTGCAGTCGCTCGATCTCGTGCCGAAGAAGGCCGCCGGTACCGCCGCCGGCTTCACCGGATTTTTCGGCTACGCGTTCGGCTCGGCGATTGCCGGCAGCGGGGTCGGCTGGATCGCGGACCGCTGGGGCTGGAGCGGGGTATTTACCACCATGGTCATTTGCTGCCTGCTCACGATCTTCTTCAGCGCCCTCACGCTCGGGCACCGTGCGCAAAGCGCCGGCCGCGCCGTGCCTGAGCCGGCAGAAGCCACGCGCTGAGCGTGCGGCCGGGGATCACGCGCCCACAGATCCGAGCCCAGTGCACATACTGCGGCGGAGGAATGACTGATGGATGCTGCCGTGCTTGCCGGCTGGGACAACTTCTACGTGATCGTCGGCTCAGCGGCAGCCGGACTGACGGGCATCACGTTCGTCGTCATTGCACTCATCCGCGATCAGCGCAGCGTGCGGCCGACCGGGGTGCGGGCCTACCTGTCACCGACGATCGTGCACTTTGGCGGCGTGCTGGCGCTCTCCGCCTACCTGAGCATGCCGCATCAGCGGCTGCTCACCCTGAGCGTCGGCTTTATCGCCGGTGGGGTCGCGGGAATCATCTATGGGCTCTTCACGGCCGTGAATCTGCGCCGCCAGAGCCACGGCGGCGATTACCTGCCGGTCCGCGAGGACTGGATCTGGAACGTGATTCTCCCCACGTTCGTCTACGCCTGTCTGACCCTCGCCGGGTTTTTCATCTGGCGGGAAACACCGCAGGTCCTGTTTGCGGTCGCACTGCTGTCGCTGTTGCTGCTGTTCATCGGCATCCGCAACTCCTGGGACATCGCGGTCTGGATGACCACACACCCGCCGGATCGGCGGGACTGACGGACTCTCGGGCTGATATCGAAAACCCTGACCCGGGCTTGACCCGGGAGCGCCCGACGGCTCAGGGTTGGCATCGGGCTGCGGCCGCGCGAGGCCGGTATGGCTGCGCTGCCGCCGACGCTTGGGCGCGAGTTGAAGAGCTGGGGGAGTTTTTATGCAGCGCATCGTGCACACGTATCTCAAGGCACTCGAAGCGGGAGATGCCGAGAAGGCCGCCTCGCTCTTCATACCGGATGGCTGGGTGGAATCCCCGTTTCTCGGGCGGCTGCCGGTGCGTCAGTTCGTCAAGAAGGTGGCCGAGTCCTCCAAGGGTACGAAGCTGACCGTCCACGACGTGCTGGTGAGTGCCGAAGGTCACCTGCGCGCCGTGGCCTACTATTTATATGACTGGCGGCTGCAGGATGGCACGCGCGTGGCCTTCGACTGCGCCGACGTCTTCAATTTCGATCCGAGCAGTGGTCACATCCAGTCCATCGTGCTGGTCTATGACACCCATCCGGTGCGCGGAGCGGTCGAGCAGAAGTATCCCTGAGGCCGCGGCGGAAGAGCCGCCCGCCCATTCGGACACTTACAGTTACCCGCCGAAGGCGCCCTGACGGCGCCGCAGCGTCGGGACAATTTCCCGTCCTTCCCGCGTTAGGCTTTGAGCTCGAGGTATTCCGTCAAACCTCACGGAGAACTCGATGCGCATGTCATATTCCCTCGTACGCGCGGAATTGCTGCCCAGTCGAACCATCGTGGCGGGCGCCATCGTGGCCCTCCATGTTGCCGTCGCCTACTTTTTGATCACCGGGCTGATTCACCAGGTCCTGCCGCCGGCAGAGCCGCGGACCCAGGCGCAGGTGATCATCGAGAGTCCGCCCGCCGCGCCGGTTCCGATCATCAAGCCGCAAGTCGTCTTGAACCACCCGAGGATCGATCAGCCCCGCGTGCCGGATGCCCCCGTGGTGCCGGTCGAGACACCGGTGCCGGACACACCCTACGTCGCAAATCTGGCGTCGCCCCCGGAAGCGCCGGGCGTGGCGGTGCCTGCAGACATTCACGTGCTGGGAAGGAATCAGCTGCCAGACACGGAGGACTACTACCCGCCGGCCAAGCGGCGCGACGGTGTCGAGGGCGCCTCCGACGTGCGCGTGTGCGTGGACGCGCAGGGAATCCGCCAGGGCGAACCGGTGCTCGAGCGTTCCTCCGGCGATGCCGATCTCGATCGTGGTGCGCTGAACGTGGCGCGCCACGGGCGTTACGTGCGCGCCGTACAGGCGGGCGAGCCGGTGCCGAACTGCTATCGCTTTCGCATCACCTTCCGGATCCGTTAACGTCGCGAAGCGGTGCGCGTGAGGGCGGCGGCGCCTAACCGATCAGCTCAAGAGCCCTGCGATTTGTCCCGTGTTAAGGCGGCCTGACTGCGTTGCCGCCCGCTGAAACGCTCAGGCGCTGCGGCTGCACTGGTAACTGGCGGCGTCGAGCCAGCGCGGATTGATCTCGACGCCCCAGCCGGGCGCGGCGGGGATCGTCACGTGTCCGTCGCGGACCACATACGGGTCCTCAATGAACAACCCTTGCTGCCAGGGGTAATAGTCCGCGCCCTCGATCGAGAGCTCGAGGTATTTGCCGGCATTCGGCAGTGCGCCGAGCAGGTGCATGGTGCACAGGGTGACCAGGGAGAGATTGGCGCTGTGCGGGGTGCAGGGCAGCGCCGCCGCGGCGGCCATGCGGGCGACCTGGAGCGTGCGCGAGATGCCACCCATGTACATGACGTCGGGCTGCACGACGTCCACGGCGCGCATCTCGATCATGCGTGCCCAGGTCGCCAGGTCCCAATCCTGCTCCCCGCCGGTCACGTCGAGCGCAAGCGCATCGGTGACCTGCTTGGTCTCATCGAGCTTCCAGTAAGGGCATGGCTCTTCGTAGTGGCTGATGCCTTCCGCCTCGAGCAGGTGTCCCACCTCGATCGCGCGCGCAGGTGAGAAACCGCTGTTCGCATCGACCAGCTTTGCGGCCTGATCGCCGAGCGCGCGCGCCACGGTCGGCACGATGGCCTCCGTGCGGCCGGGCCACTCGTCCGCATCGTGACCGCATTCGGCGCCGACGCGCCACTTGAAGGCGTCGAAACCCTTGTCATCGCGCAGCCGCACGAGCCGTTCGGCCTCCTGAGCGGGCGTAATGTCGCGCCGCATGGATGAGGCGTAGGCACGCAGGCGGCGCGGCGTGCCGCCGAGCAGCTCCACGACCGGCTTGCCTTCGAGCTTGCCGCGCAGGTCCCAGAGCGCGGTGTCGAGCCCGGCCAGCGCCCGGCAGCGGTAGCTGCCGGGGAACTTGTGTTCGCGCTCCTCGATGCGCTCGACCAGGGCATCAACATCGAAGGCGTCGGCACCGAGCGCCCACGGTGCCACCTGCCGGTGGAAGATGCGCGCGGTGATGTCGGCGTTGTAGGTCGAGGTCTGCCCCCAGCCGACCGCGCCGCTGTCGCTCGTCAGGCGCACGAAGCACACGAACTGGTTCGTAAAGGTCTCGAGCTTTGCGATCTTCATGCCCCTGCGGCTCCCGGTGCGGCCCGCGCGTTCTCCAGCCCGTGACCGTGCGGGCCGCGCTCGCGTCGCCACAGCAAAATTGCGGACGTCAGTGCCGCAAGGCTCACCAGGGTGAAGAACCCGAGCATGGTGTCGTAGCCCGCCGGGTGGGCCGGACCCGCGCCGGCGCGGTCGGCGAGCCAGCCGGCGGTGCGGTTCGAGCCCCACAGCGCGACATTCTGCAGCATCGTGATGACGCCCAGCGCGGTACCGAGACGGCGCGGCTCCACGATCAGGGTCGTCGCCGGCCAGATGATGGCCGGCACCATCGAGAAGCTGATCCCCATGAGCACCGTGGCCACCCAGGGAGACAAGTCGGTGAGGGACAGTGCCATGAAGGTGATCGGCAGCAGCACGGTACCCGCCGTGAGCAGCAGCGCGCGATGCCCGAAGCGGTCCGCGAGCAGCCCGAACAGGGGGGTGGCGAACACGGCCGCGGCGAAGACCCCGGAGTTCACGTCGCCGGCCTGCGGCGCGGTGAGACCCTTTACGTGCTGCAGGTACTCGAGCGCAAAGGTCTGGCGGAAGGGGAAGAAGACAGCCGCATACAGGCAGTGCAGTCCCAGGATGTACCAGTACGAGCGGTCGAAGGACCAGATGCCTGCCCAGTCCATGCGCGCACCGTCCGGCCGCTGCATGTACGCCGGGGCCGGCCAGCGGGCATCCAGCACCCGCAGCAGCAGGACCGCGACGAGTCCCATCCCGGTGATGGCGGTGCCCAGCCACAGCGGCGGCTGCCAGCCGGCCTCGTACAGCGGACGGGCCCAGGTCAGGGACTTGTCGAGGCTGAACGATCCGACGCGCGCCAGGCTGAGAAAAAGCGAGCTGGCCAGCGCGACGCCACTGCGCGGGAACCAGCGCGCCACGCTCGCGAGCAGGGCGATGAAGATCGCGCCTTCGCTGATGCCGAAGACCAGCCGCCCGGTCCACATGAGGGCGTACGGGGTGCCCAAGGCGGTCAGGGCCGCGCCGGCAAAGCCGATGACGGCCGCCCAGAGACTCACGCGCACCGGCCCGTAGCGGTCGATCAGCAGGCCGTTGAACACGGCGAGGAAGATGTTCGGCAGGCTGATGACCGCCGTCAGATCGCCGATCTGGAACTGCGTGAACCCGCGTTGCCTCAACAGCAGGTCCGCGATCGGTCCGATCGCGTCCGCCTCGTAGTAGCTGCTGAAGATGCCGAGTGCCGCCAGCGCGAGCGCCAGCCAGCGCAGCGGCGAGCGGGTGCGCGGGTCGTCCGCGCCGGCCGCCGTCCCAGGACCGCTCACGGCAACCACGTGCAGCGGCGCGGGCGGCGCGCGCGCGCGCTGCGGTACCCCAGACTCAGTGCCCGGCGCAGTGCTGCGCTGCTCATGCGTGTGCTAGCCGTAGTGCCTGCATACAGTGCAAACTTCGAGCCCCATGGATTGATCACCGGGAGGAACCGATGCCCCGTTCTGCTTTTGCCGTGTGGTGCTGTCTTATGCTGCTTGCGGCAGCCCGGGTCCACGCCGATACCGTCGTCGTCAGCGCCGATCGCATGATTGACGTCGTGACGGGCCACGCCGTAGAGCACCCTTCCATCGTCATCACCGACGGCCGCATCAGCAGTATCTCCTCGAAGGATACCTCAGTCCCGCCCGGCGCACGCCACGTCGATCTGCCCGGGATCACGCTGCTGCCGGGACTCATCGACATGCACGTGCACCTCACCAGCGACCCGCATTTCAGCGGCGATCGCTTCCTGCAGTTTACGGACAATTTCTGGACGGTGGTCGGCACCGCGAACGCCAGGCGCACCGTGGAGGCCGGATTCACGACCGTGCGTAACGTCGGCTCGTCGAATTTCGACGACGTCGCCCTGAAGCAGGGGATCGAGCAGGGCTACATCGTCGGTCCGCGCATCGTCCCGGCGACGTATGCGATCGGCGCCACCGGCGGACACTGTGATCGCAGCCAGCACTGGCCGCCGTCGGTGACCGCGAAGACGCCCGCGGTCGTCGACGGTCCGGACGCGCTGCGCGCGCTGGTGCGCAGGCTGCACAAGTACGGTGCCGAGGTCATCAAGTTCTGTGGAACCGGCGGAGTGCTGTCGAAGACCGACGCGGTCGGCGTGCAGCAGTTCGACCTGGCCGAGATGAAGGCGATCGTGGATGAGGCCCACATGCTCGGGCTGCGCGTGGCGGTGCATGCGCACGGCACGAGCGGCATCAAGGACGCGCTGCGCGCAGGCGTCGACACCATCGAGCACGCCAGCCTGGCCGATGCCGAGGCGTTTGCGCTCGCCAAGCAGCACGGCGCCTACTTCTCGATGGATGTCTATGATGATGATTACATCCTCGCCGAGGGCGAGAAGAATGGCGTATTCAAGGAGTCACTGGAGAAGGAGCGTGCGATCGGGCGCCTGCAGCGTGAGAACTTCCGTGCGGCACTGCGGGCCGGGGTGAAGATGATCTTTGGCACGGACGCCGGCGTTTACCCGCACGGGGACAATGCCAAGCAGTTCGCGGTCATGGTGACCTGGGGGATGACGCCCCTGCAGGCGATACAGGCGGCGACCGTCACGGCCGCTGAGGCGCTGGGACGGCCGCACGATGTCGGCGCCATCGAGGTAGGCCGCTACGGCGATCTGGTGGGCGTTGCGGGCGACCCGCTGAAGGACGTCAGCGTCCTGCAGTCGGTGGCGTTTGTCATGAAGGGCGGCGAGGTCATCCGCCAGCCCGTCCAGGCGGGGAGCCGCTGACGGCAGCGCGCCGGGTGGCTAGTGGCGCTTGAAATACTGCACCGCCCGTTCGTGCTTCTCGGCTGCAGCACGGGTCTTGAACGTGCCGAGATTGCGGCGGCGCTTGGTCTTCGGGTCGATCTTGCGCGAGTACAGCCGGTACTCGCCGGACGGCAGCTTGCGGATCATGATCGGTCATTCCTTGCTCTGGCGGGCTGCCCGCGGGCAGTGTGGAGTTTAGGTCGCGCCGAGCGGCCGGCTCATCGGCCGGCGGCGCGTGCTCCTGTCGGACGTTCTCGGGCATCCGGCGGTGTGCGCCTGACGGGTGTCTCCGGAGAGGCATTTCAGCGCCCCTGAGGGGCTTATCGGGCAAGATGTCTACGGGGGGCGCTAAGACGCGACCGTTCCGGGACTGCCGCTGGCCTCGCACCTTCGTACAATGCTGCCGGCGGTGTCTTTTGCAGAATGTCACTTGAAGGATAGGACATGACCATCGAAGCCAAGCCCGTGGCGCGAGCTCTGGGCGCCGTGATCTCCGGAATCGACATCTCGCAGGAGCTGTCGCAGTCGCAGGTCGATCGGCTGCGCGAACTGCTGCTGGAGCATCAGGTGCTGTTCTTCCGTGACCAGCCGCTCACCCCGCAGGAGCAGGTGCGCTTCGCCGCGCGCTTCGGTTCGCTGCACGTGCATCCCATCTATCCGGTGCTCCCGGAGCTCCCCGAGATCATGCTGATCGACACGCATCCGGGGTTCCTGCCCGACAACGACAACTGGCACACCGACGTCACCTTCAGCCAGACCCCGCCCATGGCGGGGATCCTCGCGGCGAAGCGCCTGCCGCGAACCGGCGGCGATACGCTGTGGTCAAGCAGTTCGGCTGCGTACGAGGCGCTTTCGGCCCCCCTGCAGCGGCTGCTCGAAGGGCTCACGGCGACCCACTCGGTGGCCAAGTCCTTTCCGCCGGAACGCTGGGCAGGCGACCCGGCGTTCAAGGAGCGCTACGAGCGCGCGGTGGCGAAGCACCCGCCGGTCGTTCATCCGGTCGTGCGCACCCATCCGGACAGCGGGCGCAAGGGCCTGTTCGTCAATGAAGGCTTCACCACCCACATCAACGAGCTGAAGCCACAGGAGAGTCAGGCGCTGCTGGCATTTCTGTTCGCGCACGCCGGGCGCCCCGAGCTGACCGTACGCTGGCAATGGCGCGTGGACGACGTGGCGTTCTGGGACAATCGCAATACGCAGCACTACGCGATCGCCGACTACCTGCCGGAGCGCCGCACGATGCACCGGGCGACCGTCAACGGCAGTAAGCCCTTTTAGGGAGTCGCGCCGAAACGCCGGCGCAGCAGATAGCCGCCGAGCATCAGGGCCGCACTCGCCAGGCCGAACAGCAGCGGCGCCCGCTGCTGCGGGATAAAGGCCATGGCCGCCACGATGCCGAGCATGGCGACAATCACGAGCGCGGTCAGGTAAGGGTAGCCCCACATCTTCACGCGCAGCCTCTCGGGCGCACTGCGCTCGAGGCGTGCCCGCAGTCGCAGCTGCGCGCACGCGATCAGCACGTAGACAAAGATCGCGACCGTGCCATAGGAGTTCACAAGAAAGGCGAACACCCGGTCGGGCGACACGTAGTTCATGACCACTGCGAGGTAACCAAAAACGGTGCCGGTCAGGATTGCACGGCTCGGCACGCCGCGGGCGTTGAGGCGCGTCAGGCTCTTCGGTGCGTCCCCGCGGGTGGCGAGCGCCAGTAGCATGCGCGAGGAGGCGAACAGGCCGCTGTTGAGCGCCGAGAGCACCGCGGTCAGGATGACGCCGTTCATGATCTGGGCAGCGGCCGGAATCCGCAGTTCCTGCAGGGCGCTGACGTAGGGCTGCGCGATGCCGGGAGCGTTCCACGGCAGTATCGCCACGACGACGAAGATCGAGCCGACGTAGAAGATCAGCACGCGGGAGATCACCGATTGCGTGGCGTGCGCCACCGCCTCCTCGGGAGCCGCCGACTCGGCCGCGGCGACCGTCACCAGTTCTGCGCCAAAGTAGAAGCCGGTCGCCGCCACTGCACCCGTCAGGACCGGGCCGATGCCGTGGGGCATGAAGCCGCCGTGGGCGGTGAGGTTGGCAAGGCCGCCGTGCGCACCGGGCCATGCATGGGTGACGAACACCAGGCCCACGCACAGGAACAACACGATCGCCGCCACCTTGATCGAGGCGAACCAGTACTCGGACTCGCCCCACGAGCGCACGGACAGCAGATTCAGCAGCGTAAACGCCAGCATGAGGCTGAGCGTGAACAGCCAGGGCGAGGCGTGCGGAAACCAGAAGATCAGCAGACGTGCGCCCGCCACCGCCTCGAGCGCGACGACGATGACCCAGAAGTACCAGTACATCCATCCGGTCATGAACCCGGCGAGCTCGCCAAGCGCAAGGCGGTTGTATTCGTAGAACCCGCCGACCGCGGGGTAAGCGACCGCCATCTCCCCGAGCATGCGCATCACCAGCACCACGAGCGCACCGGTGAGAGCGAACGAGAGCACGGCGGCGGGCCCGGCCTGCTGGATGACCACCCCGCTGCCAACGAAGAGTCCCGCGCCGATCACCCCGCCAAGCGCGATCATTTCCATGTGGCGCCGCTGCAGGGTGCGGCGCAGGGCGGGGGAGACAGGCGGCGTCATCAGGAGACGCCGAATCCTGGGATCAGGCGCGTCCTCCACGCAAAGTCCGGGGCGCGGCAGCGAAGACGTGCCGCCCGCCCGCGCGGGTCATGTGAGTGTCGCTCAGAGGCTGCCCGGGCTTGATCGGGTGTCACAGGGCAGGGTGCTCCGCGGCGTTGCCTTATCGCCACGCGCTATTTCGTTATGCAGCTTCATGGCGCGCAGGGGTGAATCATCCTATGTGATCCGGCCGGGAGCGACAAATGTTCCGGTGCGTTTTAGGGAATAAATCCGCCGGTAGCGTGGTCCCCTGTGCAAGTCGAACTGCAGATCAGGGGAAGCCCATGTTTGCGCGAGGATTCCAACTGCGGTCTGTGGCGTTGCTGACCGCGATCGCCCTTTCCGTGCCCGTCGCTCATGCCCAGGCGGTCACGGGGTCATCCGGTGATGCCGCTCGGGGCAAGACGCTCTACCAGGCCTGTACGTCATGCCACTCCATCGATGAAAACGATATCGGACCCAGGCACCGCGGTGTGGTTGGTCGTCCCGCCGGCTCGCTCCCGGACTACGCATACTCGCCGGCGCTTAAGGCGTCGGGGCTGGTGTGGAGCGCGGACAATCTCGATCGCTGGCTGACCAATCCGCAGGCGCTGGTCCCGGGCACCAAGATGTACTTCTCGCTCCCAGACGCACAGAGTCGTGCGGACCTTATCGCCTACCTTGCGCAGTTGCGCTAGGCAGGAAAGCGGCGTCAAACGTCTGCGGTTGCTTCAGAAACCATCGAGGCGCGTCATCTGCAGCGCAACAGCGATCCACTGACCCCCACGGCGCACGTAGACCCGGGTAAACCGGAACATCTCGGTGTAGTCCTTGCCCGCGCGCTGAGCCGTCTGCACGGCACGACCGGTCACGACCGCCGTGTCTGCGTAGATGCGGATCCTCAGGTCACTGCTCTCGAGGTACTCGTTCCCGATGCTGCCGGCGCCGACTGCCTTGAGAACATCCTGTCGGGTCCGAAGATCACCCCGCGGCGTCACGAAGGTAAAATCCTCACTCATCATCTTTTCCAGCGCGGCAACGTCGCGGTTCGCCAGAGCCGCGTTATGCGCAGCCTCGAGTGCACGGATCTCGGCCGCCGGCTCGCCGGCAGGCGTCGCCACGGCCCGCAGCAATAGCGACAGGCACAGGATCAGGACTTCCATTCGGCGAGCGTGGTTCACTCTTAAGTGCTCGGTTCGTCAGCGGGCACGCGCGCCTCGTTTGGCTGGCGCGGGGCTGCCGGCATTCGGCAGGCCTGACTGGCTTTGTCAGACTTAACGGCGCGGTGTGTCAGGAACGGCTGACGTTCCGGTGCGCAGCGGTAGCGTGCGGGTGTCCCCATGTGGCGACGCTTTGTGTTCGGCGCTGTCTGTGCGTAGTGTTGGAAGTCGGAGCAGTCAGGTGAAGGATCACACATGCTCAGGGTACTTGCGTTGTCAGCGGCAACGTTCACGGCGTCGTTTGGAGTGACCACGCTTCTTTTGATACTGCGTGAGCGATTCTCCTCCAGCGATACGCCTTCCTGGCAGGCGGAGAACGATTTGCTCCGGTGGTGATCGAGCGTGTGCACCGGCAGCACCTGCACTAAAGCCAAGAACCCCTAGCGCGCCGGCTTTCGATTCCGCGGGCGGCGTGAAGCGGCGCGACCCGCGGCAGCGCGGGTCGCGGTGATCACTTGGGGAACATGAACTGAATCTGCGCCCGTATCGTCCAGTTCCCAACGAATTCGGGGCGCGCCACATTGTAATAGCCGCCGAGCTGCGTGTTCACGGGCAGCTTGCCCAGGTGGAATATCTTACCGATGCCGCCGCCGACGGGGATGGTCCATACATTGCCACTGCTGGCGTTGAGGTTCGCAGTGACGATCGGGGAGCTCGTGAGGTAAGCCCCGCCCTTGAAATTGTAGTTCACGAACGGTTGCATCAATAAATTGTTGTACGAGCCTCCGGACCCGTATCCGACCGACCAGATGTCGTTCACCAGCACTCCGTAGACCCAGGGGTTGCCCTTCTCAAGCTTCAGGATCACGAACGTCGGACCCAGTCCCCATTGATTGGAACCCAGAACGGCGTTCGTCGCAGTCGGCACCTGAGTGATTGCACCGATACCCCAGATCGTTCCGCCCGTGGGGTTGGCGGGAGACAGGAAGGCCGAGATCTGCACCGGACCAATGCCGTTGATTCGTGAACCGCTCGGATCCAGCGCCGGCTGAGAAATGACCGGGATGATCGTACGCGTGATGATGTTCCAGTCGGGCGAAAAATCGATCGGGATGACCGGCTGGATATTCAGGACATTCTGGTTGAGCTTGAGCGGTCCGGAGTTGAGATTCAGGTTGTCTTGAAAGGGCACGCTGATCAGGTTGCCGACCGGATTTTGTGCCAGCTTCGCCAGCTCCTCGGAACTCATTTCCGCGTGTGCACTACCCGCGGCCAGCAAGGCGGTCGACAGCAACGCAAGCGTCCCACGCAGCGCTGTTGCAGCATTCCTGATTCTTAACATTGTCTTAAGTACCTATCGTGATGACCGCTGGGTCCATCCCCGGCGTCGAATGACGCCCGTACCGCGGCGCAGGGGATGGAATGTGACGGCGTGTCGGCTGCCCCTCACGTCGCGTGGGTTACTAACCGCCCACGTCCAGCGCCGGGGCTGGAGGCGCGTCCTCATATCCGGCGATCATCAGGACCCAGCCCAAAAGCGACAATGGGACTTTAGACCCATTGTGCGTGCCAAAGCCCAATAGCGGCTGCTGGCAATGGGGCAAAACGGGCCTGTTGAGACCAAGGTCCAATAGAACGACCGATGCTCCTGCCCTAGGCTGCAGATTGCCGTCCTTGAGGAAGTGGCGCCATACTGAAGACGCAACATCTGACGGCCCTCGGCAGGGGCGACTACACAAGAACGTTTGGGGGAGATGCGGCTGCGTGCCGCGTTCGGCTGCATGGAGTGAGCCCCTGCGCGCCGGAACTCGCCGGCTCAGCGGGCCTTCGTGACCGTTCGCGCCTCGCAGGCTGCGGCTCGGGGTGCGGAAGACGGTTAAGGGTCCGAACTCGCTAGGACGATCCGTTACAAATGGCCAGTCAGAGCATTGACCCTGCGACACAGACAGCGATGAATGCGGCACCGGAATTGACCGCCTGTCCGGAATGCGACCTGCTGCAGAGGCTGCCGCCACTGGCGCTGGGGTCTCGGTTGCGCTGCGCCCGTTGCCGCTGCGTGCTTGCGAGCCGACCCTCCGGTCATTCGGATCTGCCGCTTGCGCTGACCTGCACGGCGGCGCTGGTCTACCTCGTGGCCAATCTTCTGCCATTGATGGGCCTCTCGGTCGTTGGCCGCAGCGCAAGTACGACCATCATCGGCGGCGCGTACGAGATGTGGCATGCAGGGACAGATGGTCACGGCGGTGCTGGTGGCTGTTCTGTGCCGTCATCGCGCCCGGCTGCTACATCGGGTTCGTCCTGGTGCTGCTGCTGGGTTCGCGCCGCTCGCCGGTCCCGGATTGGGTTGGCGAGATACTGCGCTGGGTTCACCACCTGCAGATCTGGTCGATGCTCGAGGTCATGCTGCTCGGGATTCTGGTCGCCCTGGTCAAAATTGCGGAGCTCGCGACGGTCACGCCCGATTTCGGCTTGTACGCGATCGGTACGCTGGTCGTGCTCATTCCGGCGATTCAGCGGACACTGGATGTCGATGCGCTGTGGGAGCGCGTGCGCTGGGCCGGTGCGCCGCGGGAGGCCGTACCGTGAGCACGGGCTGGCTGACCGGTTCACGGTTCGGACTGGTTTCGTGCGAGTCGTGCCAGTTGCTGTCGCGCCCCGCCAGTGCGGACGAGGCCGGGTATTGCCGGCGATGCGGCGAACAACTCGAGTTACGGCGCCCGGGGTCACTGGAGAGGACCTGGGCCTTCCTGATTGGCGCTGCGATCTGTTTCATTCCCGCGAACGCGCTGCCGGTACTCAATACGACGACCCTGGGATCGACCGATGGCGATACGATCCTCGGCGGCATCGTGTTCCTGTATACGTCGGGCTCATGGCCCCTTGCGGTGGTGGTGCTCATCGCCAGCGTCATGATTCCACTCGGGAAGATCGTCGCGCTGATCTACCTGCTGATCTCGATCCAGCGGCGCTCGGTCATGAGCAATCGCGAGCGAACCCGCCTGTATCGCATGGTGGTTTTCATCGGGCGTTGGTCTATGCTCGATGTGTTCGTGGATACCTTTACCGTCGCCCTTGTGCAGCTCAACCCGCTCATGTCGGTAGCGCCCGGATCCGGAGTCGTGTTTTTTGCAGCGGTCGTGGTGCTCACCATGCTGGCCGCTGAGTCCCTCGACCCGCGTCTGATCTGGGACTCTGTCGAGCCGGAGCAGGTTGCCCATGCCTAACGAGATCAACTTGAACGAACTGCCTCAGGCCACCGTCGAGCGAACGAAACGCTTCCGCGTCTCCGTGGTCTGGATTATTCCGATCCTCGCCGCGGTGATTGCGATCGGGATCGCGGTTCAGCGCATCCTGAACGAGGGACCCACGATCACCATTGTCTTCAAGGCGGCCGAGGGCATCGAGGCCGGCAAGACGTTCCTGAAGTACAAGGACGTGACCGTGGGGACGGTCTCCGCCGTGCAGCTCTCCGATGACTACCAGAAGGTGGTGGTGAAGGCGAAGATCGCCAAGTACGCCGCCGGGCTCATGGTGGATGACACCAAGTTCTGGATCGTCGCGCCGCGGGTCACGCTCAGCGGCATCTCGGGACTTGGCACACTCCTTTCGGGAAATTACATCGGCCTGGCGCCCGGCAAGACGACCAGGCACCGCCGTGATTACGTTGGGTTGGACGTGCCGCCGACGATCACCGACCAGCCGGGACGGCAGTTCATCCTCAAGGCGAGCACTCTGGGGTCCGTGGGGATCGGAGCCCCCATTTATTACCGTAGCCTGAGTGTCGGCGAGGTACTGGATTACAGCCTGGCGAGCGATGGAAAATCGATCGACGTCAAGGTCTTTGTCGACGCCCCGTACGACAGGTACGTGACCTCCGACGCGCGCTTCTGGAACGCCAGTGGGATCGATGTCTCGGCGGGTGCCGAGGGCGTGCGGGTTCGCACCGAATCCCTCGTCGCGGTGTTGACCGGTGGCATTGCCTTCGACACGCCCGGATTTGCAGCGACTGGTGAACTGGCCCCCGCAAACTCGACATTCACCCTCTACGCCGACCATGCGGCGGCGATGAAGCAGCCGGATCTGATGGAGCGCCGCTACGTGCTGTACTTCGACGAGTCCGTGCGGGGACTGTCGGTTGGAGCGCCGGTGACCCTCGGCGGCTTGCCGGTGGGTCAGGTGACCGATGTCGGTCTTACCTACAATCCCACAACGCTCCTGTTCCGACCGCGCGTGTTAATCACCTTCTCTCCGGACCGGCTGATGGCGCACCTGTCGGAGAAGGACCGGGCCGCGGCCAAAGGGCTGATTGGGCTCAGCCTCGAGGCGCGGGCGAAGTTGCTGCGCCATATGGTCGAGGATCAAGGATTGCGCGCGTCACTGCAAACCGGGAGCCTCATTTCCGGTGAGCTCTACGTGGCGCTCGAATATCACCCGAATGCGCCCAAGGTGAAGATGGACTGGACTGCGGATCCGCTGGTGGTACCCGTGGCTTCCGGCGGCCTCGCGTCGCTCGAGGCGAAACTTGACAGCATTCTGGCGAAGGTCGATCACATGCCGCTCGAGGCCATGGGAACTCAGGTCAAGGACGCGTTGGTGAATCTCAACAAGACCCTGAAGGACGCGAATACCCTGATCGAGCGCATCGATACGCAGACGGTGCCCGCCGCCACCCAGACGCTGCAGGAGCTGCATCAGGCGATCGCCAACGGCGATCAGGCGCTCTTCGGCAAGGACGCCACGGGTCCGCAGGACCTGCGCGACACCCTGCAGGAAGTGGCGGGAGCTGCGCGGGCGGTGCGGGTCTTTGTCGATTATCTCGAGCGTCATCCGGAGGTATTGATCCGGGGCAAGAAGAAAGAGGAGACGCCCTGATGCGCCGCATCCTGTCCGTAGCTGTCTCGTGCGTTGCGGCCCTTATGGCTGCGTGCTCGAGCCCATCTTCGAACCTTTACACCCTGAGTCCGAGTGCCGCCGCAATCGCCGCCGAGGCTCCCTGCAACTGCTCCGTGGTCGTCGGGCCGGTGTCCATCCCGGCGATCGACAATGTTCCGCAGATCGTCGTAAACACCGGGCCGAACCAGGTCCAGCTGGACGAGTTCAATCGCTGGGCGTCCCCGCTGCAGAGCAATATCGTGCGCGTGGTCGCCCAGAACCTGGTGACGTTACTGGGTACGCCGCAGATCACGTTATTTCAGGAGGCGCTGAACGCGGACTCCGAGTATCACGTCGCGATCGAAGTGCAGAGCTTCGAATCGACGCTGGGTGAAGCTGCCACCCTGAATGCGGTGTGGATGGTCCGGCGCACGAAGGATGGCAAGACCCAGACGGGTCGCACGAGCGTGCGTGAGCCCCTCACGCAGAAGGGCTATACGGCGCTCATATCCGCACACAACCGCGGGCTGTTGCAGTTGAGCCAGGACATCGCCGCCGGAGTGCGCACTCTGGGCCACGCCACCCCGGGTGCCTGACGTGCGCGCTTGCGACCGCGCTAGTCCTCGCCACCCAGACCGACCATCACGACTTCCGGCGCCAGGGGGGTCCAGCTGTCGTCGGGATTGAACTGATCGATCGCCGCCGCCGCCTTGGCGGTGTCGGCGCCCAGATCGCGCTGCCAGACGATTCCATCCTGATTGATCATGAAGGTCATGATTCCGC
Source organism: uncultured Pseudomonadota bacterium (assembly GCA_963727305.1). Classification (GTDB taxonomy): domain Bacteria; phylum Pseudomonadota; class Gammaproteobacteria; order Steroidobacterales; family Steroidobacteraceae; genus 13-2-20CM-66-19. Next base: position 39,552 of record CAVSFM010000016.1, on the reverse strand, counting down.
TGGCCCCGTAGTTGGCCGGATACGCCAGAAGCGCGAACCCGCCGGTGAGCTTCCCGGCGGTGAGGTAGCTGCGCGCGCCGCCCTGGGCCGCCGCACCCTGCGCGGTTAGCAGTCGAAACAGGTAGCCGTGGTAGGGCGTGGCATTGCCCTGCGCGTCCCCGTAGCCCTGGGAGTGGGCCGCGGCCAGCAATGGCCCGGCCGGGCTCGGGTCGGCGCCCGCTGCGACTTCCCAGTACAGGCCGTTCTGCTTGCCCGGATCGCTGCGCAGTTTCTGCGCGTAGGCGCCGGCGGCGAGGCCATCGTGCGCGCTGCCGGCGTAGAGGTTCTGTGCCTCGACGTAACCGCGCATGACATCGATCGTACGCAGCTCGTTGGCACCGATCCGGCGCAGCACGATTTCCTGTGCGCCGCCCTCACCGTCGAACTCCCAGCGCTGATTCTGGCGCACGAGCGGGATCGGCAGGGGCCAGCGGTCCTCCCCGACCATGAGCACCAGGTTATTCGGGTCGCCCGCGCCGAACTCGTGGTACGCCTGATAGCGCTCGAGGAAGGCTTCGCGCTCCTTCTGATCCGCCACCGGGTCGCCCGAGGACACCAGTGCCGCGGTGCCCGGCCCAAGCAGCTTCTGCAGCGCTGCCGGGTCCCCCTGCTGGGCAGTCTGGATCAGCGCCGTTGCGGCCTCCTCCGGAGTGGCGAAAGTGGGCTTCGCCGCGGTGTCCGCGGTCGAGCTCGCGCCGCTGCCGGGCGGCCCGGAACAGCCCGCAAGCGATCCAAGAGCCAGAAGCACAAACCCCATCGCAGATGACTTGGCATGCAGTTTCATGGGTGCTCCTAGGGCTTCTTGGCTGCACGGTTGCCGCCGCCACCGCCGCGATTACCGCTCATGGCGCCGGAGCTGGCGTGACCACGCGCGCTCGCGGAGCGCTGGAAGCCACCATCGCCGTTGCCGGCGCCGGAGAAGGCGCGGTCTCCACCTCCGGCAGCCGCTGGGGCGGGCGTCGGTCGCGCCGCCGCGCCCGCGCCGCCAGGTCGCGCAGCGCCTGGGGGATTGGAGCCGTAGCCCCGGTCCGTTGGCGGAGCGCGGGTTGCCGCAGGACTCGCCGGGCGCTGCTGCGGTGTGTTGGCCGACATCCGGTTGTTATTGCCACCCTGACTGGGGAGCCGATTACTGGCCGTTGCGGCCCCGCTGGCGGGCCTGGCACTGCCGACCGGTGTGTCTGTGGTGCGCGCGGTCGTGCCGCGGGCGCCTGCTGCACCGCCCGTGGCCGCGCGATTGTTCGCCAGGTTTCCCGTACTCGGATAGGTGGAAGTCTTCGGGAGCGCCGCATTCCCGCGCGGGTTTTGCGCCGGAGGATTGCGTGCTCCCGCATAGTTGGTCTGTCCCTTCCAGTTGTTCGCAGGCAGGGTGCTGGGATTGTTCGGACCCCGGCGCAGGTCGTCGTTGTTCTTGAACTGGTTGAAGTAGTTGTTGTTGTTGACGTTGATGTTCACGTCGCCATTGACATGAACATTGTTGTAGCCGTTTCGGTAGCCCGGCGGCGGCGCATAGCCATAGGCAGGACGGTACGCCGGGCCGTAGACGGGGCGATAGACGTAGGCCGGCGGATAGAACGGCCGCGGGCCGACATAGACCGCGCCGGCGCCCCAGTGGGGATAGCAGTAGCTGTTGTTATTCATCGAGTTTCCGATGGCGATGCCCAAGCCAAACGCCAAGAGGCCCCCGACCACCGCGGCCTCCGTGCTCACCGTACCGGAGCTGCTCACGGGCGCCGGCGCCGGGGGTGGGGTCGTGTAGATCACCTGCGGGTTGTATTGCGGAACGTAGACGATCTGCGGGTTGGCCGGCTTGATCTCGATAACCGTCTTCTTGTCTTCGGTCTTGGTCTCGACCGATTGCTGCGGCGTGGACTTGAGGTTCCCGACCTGCTGCGCCTGGGCGCGCAGCCGCTGCACGGCATCAAGGACCGAGGCCTGATCAGAGGTGAAGGCACTGCCGAGCTGACGGGTCCAGTCGATTTGCTGGCACATCATGTCGACGATGGTCGGAAACTGCACCAGCGCCCGCATCGCGGGCCCGAGACCGGCCTTCTGCGCTGCGGCGTCGAGCGCGTCGCCCTTGAGGTCCTGGTTCTGCAGCAGCCAGTTGCCAGCGTCGAGTACTTCCTGGGAATTAACGGATGCGGCGAGGATCTGGCCCACCAGCTGATCCGGGTACAGCGCAATCGGTGCCACCAGTTCTTCGAGTGCATCGGGCGACCAGGACGCCTGCGTGATCGCGGGGGCCGGCACGCTCGGGGGTGACGCTTCCGTCACCGGCGGGACGTTCTGTGCGGAGGGCGCTTCTGCTGAGGGCGCCGGCGGCGATGTCTTGGAACTGCAGGCCGTCAGCACCACGACGCACGTGATGAAAGTCGCCACGAGAGCCGACGGGCTGAAGGTCATTCGTAGTTTCGCGCTCATATTGCTCCCGGGAAGCTCTGGTCGGCGCGTCGCAGCGATGGAACTGAACGCGTTCATCTCGTCATGCGCCTGCCGTCACGAACTCGCAACCCTTTGGAGCTGCAGAAGATGCGGCGCAGCGTACGCACTACGGTACCAAAGCTCAGGGTTCCGTGCGGGCCTAATCAGCACCTCAACCCATGATTCTCCGGTTCGAGGCGCAGGCAGGCCAAAAAGTAATCGTACGCAACTGCAGTGAAGGCCCACAGCCGACCAGCGCTGGAGCAGTTGCTGTGGGCTTGCTCAGCGTCGTCGTCGCAAGGCCGTTACGACGGTTGGGGGGGCTTCGACGTTCGCGGGCGCCGAGCTATCGGCGGACCATTGAGCGGGATTGAGGAACATGACGGAACAGCTTGAGCATGCGTAGAAGCTGGTGACATACCGCGAGCCGTCCTTACGGAGCACGGACACCTGGTGGTAGCGGTCGAAGTCGCAGATCCGGCAGCGCCATTGACCGGTCAGGGGCGGCGTCATGACGGGCATCGTGCCGCCGGTACCGCCGAGCGTCCATCCAGCGCGTCTGGTCCTCCTCGACTGGATGGGAAGAGCCGACGCAGCGCGGTGGTCGTGACCGCGCGTTTCCCGCGGAATAGGGGCCGGCGATCGCCGCGACCGCGTGCACACGGTAATGTTCCTGATGCCTCGGGACTGGCGCACAGGCGCTGCAGCTGGAGTGGCGGGCGCCGATGCCGCGCCACGCGCGTTGCGCGGGCGCCGGTGCAGGCCGTTTGCGTGCCCGCAGGGGCGCATGCCGGCGCTGACGACGAGCACGTCCGGGCGCGCGCGACCTAGAGTACGCTCGTGTTGTTGGCGGCGAGCTACCGCCAAATGAGCCCTTGTCCGACACCAATCCCTGCCGCGTCGCCATACAACTATCAAATGAAGATCCTGCTGCGTAGCGTCGTCCTCGTTCTACTGATCAGCGGCATGAGCGCATGCGGTAGCGGCGACAGTCAGAGTAGTACGATGACGGCAATGCCCCAGCGGGGCGCCCTCATCGAGAATCCGCCGCAGAAAGTTGCAACGTTCGCGCCCGATGCGCTGCTTGCGCTCCTGGGCGGCAAGTGACCTGGGCAAGACGTTCTTGCAGCTCTCTTACACCCCCAAATGCACCGTCACGGTTTACCACCTGACCTATGATACGGTCGACCCGCAGGGCAACATCACGCCTGCCTCCGGCGCCTTCATGGTGCCGAGCGGCAGCGATTCGGGTTGCACAGGCGCCCGTCCCGTTCTTTTGTATGCACATGGGACCGCAACCGATCGTGATTTCGATATTGCCGACCTGAATGCCTCCAACAACGCCGAAGGCGTACTGCTTGCTGCGGTGTTCGCGGCCGAAGGCTACATCGTCGTAGCGCCCAACTACGTGGGATACGACACCTCGACGCTCGGCTATCACCCTTACCTCGTCGCCGATCAGCAATCGAAGGACATGATCGACTCACTGGCGGCAGCGCGTGCGGCATTGCCGACCGCCGACGCCCCGGGTTCCAGCGATGGCGGAAAGCTATTTGTCACCGGCTATTCTCAGGGCGGCTACGTGGCGATGGCCACTCACCGGGCGATGCAAAGCGGCGGTATGACGGTGACCGCGTCGGCACCGATGTCGGGACCCTATGCGCTCGCCGCCTTCGGCGACGCCATCTTCGAAGGGCAGGTAAGTGACAGCGCCACGGTCAACATCGCTTTGACGATAGTGGCTTATCAGAAGGCCTACGGCGACATCTATTCCTCGACCGCCGACGTTTTTGCCAGCCCGTACGCCGCCTCGATCGAGACACTGCTGCCCAGCACCACGGCAGTCAGCAGCCTGGAAGCGCAGGGAAAGTTTCCCAGTGTGCTGTTCAGCAGCACGCCGCCCGCGCCGAGCTACGCGGTCTACACACCGGCAACGACGCCGCCGAATCTCGCGAGCGTATTTGCGGCCGGGTTTGGTACAGACTTCCTCATTTCGAACAGCTATCGCGGCGCGTATCTGATGGATGCCCTGGCCCACCCCGACGGCGGTTTTCCCTCGTATACGGATGGATTGCCACCGGCAAGTCCCACCAACGCTTTTCGCGTGCATCTCAAGGGCAATGATCTGCGCAGCTGGACGCCCTCGGCGCCGATGCTGCTGTGCGGTGGCAATTCCGATCCGACGGTATTCTTCTTCAACACCACCTTGATGGAAAAGTACTGGGCTGCGCATCCGCCGTCCCCGGCGCCGCTCATCCTCGATGTCGATTCTTCGCCGACGCCCGGAGACCCCTATGGCGACCTCAAGACCGCGTTCGGCGTGGCGAAGGACCTCGTGCTCGCGAGCGGGGGTGAGGCGGCGGTGCTCTCGGCTTACCACGCGCAGCTGGTGCCGCCGTTCTGCCTGAGCGCGGTGAAGTCCTTTTTCGACGCGCATTGACGCCGGCAAGCCTTCGCACTCTCTGAAAACTACGCGTTCTCGTGGCTGCGAGCGGTGTCCGCGTCGCGCTCGCAACGATTCACATCGCCTGCTGGCGGCTGGACCGTCTCTCCATCCCGCGCGTCCCGGTTGTGATGGGTCCAATTGGAAATGGAAGTCGAGAAGGGAGTGCGGGGATGCAATAGACTGGCGGCACACAACACCACAGGTCACGGGGGACCCAGTGAAAGAAATCGCTGCTGTCAATCGACGTGAATTCGTTCAGGGGACGGTCTCGGCGGGACTTCTCGCTGCAGCACCGCTTGCCGCGCTGGCTGCGACGGCGGCGGAGAGCGCCGATAAGGCCACAGTGCTTGCGCAGGTACCCCGGATGCACGCGCAGAACCTCAAGCGCCTGCAAGACTGGATCGCGCTGCCTTCGATCGCGGCGGAGGACCGAAACTACCCTCAGGGGGCCGAATATATGGCCCAGTTGGCCCGGGACGCAGGGTTTACCGGGGTGAAGCTCGTTGCGACCTCCGGAAAGCCGGGCGTCTTCGGGATGCTCGACGCCGGAGCACGCACCACGGTCGCGATCTACTTCATGTACGACGTGAAGCAGTTCGTACCGGAGGAATGGAGTTCGCCGCCGCTCGAGGGCCGGTTGGTGCAGAAGGCGGGACTGGGAACCGTGTGCATGGGGCGTGGAGCGGTGAATCAGAAGGGTCCCCAGAACTCCTTTCTCAGTGCCTTGATTGCATTCAAGGCCACCGGAAAGAAGCTTCCTGTGAATCTGGTGCTGGTGAGTGAAGGCGAAGAGGAAATTGGGTCGCCGCATTTCGGTGAGATCACCAACAATTCCGAAGTGTTCGCGCAGCTCAAGAAGTGTTCCGCGGTATTGCTGCCCGAGGCGAACCAGGAGAGCGATGGGAGCATTGAAGTGGATCTGGGCGCGAAGGGAGTGGTCGAAGCGGAGCTCGTCAGCAGTGGCGAGAAATGGGGCAGGGGCCCGCGAAAGGACATCCATTCCAGCCTCGAAGCGCAGGTGGACTCTCCGGCCTGGCATCTCGTCCAGGCGCTCAACACGTTGATCGAGAAGGACGGGCACACACCTGCGGTCGAGGGTTTCTTTGAGCATGCAAAGCCCCTGAGTGCGGCTCAGAAGCAGATGGTCATCGACTACTCAGTCTCCGTTCACGAGGAACTGATGAAGAATGAACTCGGCGTGCAGCACTGGGTGCACGATCTTGCCTGGCAAGATTCGCTGCTACGCCTCTATTCGCAGCCGACCATCAACATTGAAGGACTGGTCGGTGGCTACACGGGCCCCGGTGGCAAAACCGTTCTGCCGCACCGCGCGACCGCGAAGCTCGATATGCGCCTCGTCCCCGACATGACGGCCGCGGATACGCTCGCCAAGCTCAAGGCGCACCTGCAAAAGCATGGCTTCGGTGACATCGAGGTCAACATGAGCGGCGGCTACGATCCGACGCAGACGGATCCGGACAGCGGCCTCGTTAAGGCGGTGCTCGCGACCTATCGCCGGCTCGGCTACTCGCCCCAAGTGCTCCCGCGCAACCCGGGCTCCTGGCCTGGATACCGGTTCACGAGCGCGCCACTCAGCCTGCCGGCGCTGGAGTTTGGTCTTGGACACGGGACGGGTGCCCATGCGCCGGATGAGTACTACCTGATCGAATCCGTGAACGAGAAAGTGAAGGGGCTGGATGGCGCAGTGGCCTCGTTCGTGGAGTGCCTGTATGCGCTGGCGTGAGTGAAACTCGCGATCATGGCAGTCAGAGCGGCCTGAGAGCGCTGGGCTGCCGATAAGACGGAGCCGTCAAACGTGGGAAAATAAGCCATGGAACCGGAGAATCTTACCGACTTTGGAGCTCGATACACGAGGGCCTGGTGCAGCCAGAACGCCGCAAGCGTTGCCGCGTTTTTTTCCGACAATGGATCGTTGAAAGTCAACGCCGAGAATGCCGCCGTCGGGCGCGTGGCGATTGCCGCCGTCGCGCAGGGATTCATGAGCGCATTTCCCGATCTCGTGGTCCAGATGGACAGACTCACGGTGCAAGGGACCCAGGTCACCTATCACTGGACGTTAACAGGAACCAATTCGGGCCCGGGTGGCACAGGGAACAGGGTCCGCGTCAGCGGATTCGAGGAGTGGCGATTCGGCCCGGATGGTCTGATAGCGGAGTCGAAAGGCCAGTTCGATGCCGCAGACTACCGCCGACAGCTGAACACCGGTGCCACTGGGCGCTGATAGGAGCCTTGCCCGCGCCGGTAGCCCGTCCATCGCCCACCTGGAAAGGGCAGACTGCCCTCATTCACAGCCGGTACGGGTTCCGCGGTGGGAGTTCCCCGAAATCATTTGCCTCTGTGCTGTAGAGACGGACGAATGGCGCTATCGTGGCAAGCCATGCTCAAGCTTGGGATGAGGGCTACCGTGTCGCCGTTACCTTCGACCATGTCTGGTGTCCTGCTCACAGGGCACGGCGGGTTCGATCGGCTCGTCTATCGCTCCGATCTGGCTGTCCCGGTGCCTGGGGCAGGCGAGGTGCTCGTGCGCGTGGGGGCCGCGGGCGTTAACAACACCGACATCAACATGCGCACCGGGTGGTACTCGAAGTCCCTTGCCGCAGCCACTGACGCGGGCGAGGAGGACGCCTTGCTTTCCGCGCCGGCCGCGGATGCCGGCTGGACGGGCGCGCCGCTGGATTTCCCACGCATCCAGGGCGCCGATGCGTGCGGCGAAATCGTCGCGGTGGGGGCCGGGGTCGAGACGGCACGGGCGGGCGAAAGAGTGATCGTCGAGCCGGTCTTTCAGCAGCTGCCCGGCATGCCGGAACTGATCGCCAATCCGGTGTACTTCGGATCCGACTGCCCCGGAGCGTTTGCCGACTATGTCAGCGTGCCCTCAGCCAACGCCCATTGCATCAAGAGTCACCTCACCGATGTGGAGCTCGCCTCATTTCCCTGCTCCTATTCGACCGCCGAAAACATGCTCACGCGCACAGGGGTACGCGCCGGCGAGACTGTTCTGATCACGGGCGCTTCAGGTGGTGTCGGCTCGGCGGCCGTGCAGCTCGCCAGGCGGCGCGGTGCGCGCGTCATTGCCATTGCAGCATCCGGTAAGGTCCCGGAAATCGAGCATCTCGGTGCGGCGCGTGTATTGCACCGGGATGCGGATATTGTGCGCGCGCTCGGGCCGCGCTCAGTGGATGTCGCGCTGGATGTCGTAGGCGGCGCACACTTTCCCGCGCTGCTGCAGGTACTGCGACGCGGCGGTCGCTACGCGGTCGCGGGAGCGATCGCCGGCCCCATGGTGGAACTTGACCTGCGGACCTTGTATCTCAATGACCTGAGGCTGCTCGGATGCACGATTCCCGAGCCCGGGACCTTTACGGCGCTGGTCGGCTATATCGAGCGTGGCGAGATCCGGCCGGTCGTCGCACGCACTTATCCGTTGGCCGCCATCGCTGATGCGCAGCGCGACTTCCTTAGCAAGCGCCACGTCGGCAAGATAGTTCTGGTGCCTGGAACGTAGGCCGATGAGCGCCTTCGTGATTTTTGACGTGGAAATTCGCGACCTGGCGCGTTACCAGGAGTTCATGACGGCTGTGAAACCGGCTCTGGCCGCGGCCGGAGCCAGATACCTTGCACGCGGTGGCGCGCATAGGGTGTACGAAGGCGACTGGCAGCCCCGGCGCCTGGTCATTCTCGAATTTCCTTCGGTTAGCGCCTGGGAGGAATTCTACGGAGGGCCGATATACGAGGGTCTCAGGGCGATTCGTGACGAATGCAGCTCCGCCCGGCTCGTCAGTGTTGAAGGGCTGCCGGAGTGAAGCAGCTGATCAGCCTCACGGATGTGTGTCGCGACGGCGTTGAAGCGCACTCAACTGATCACGCGCGCTCAGGTGCTGCATGCCCATTTACCGAGTAGTCGAACCCCGTGCAGGCGTTCGCCACCTGCGCCAGTGGCGTCGCCGCGTCCTGCGCACCGTGGCGCTGCTGCTCGGGACGCTCGCAGTCTGCGCCGCCGGGATGACTGCCCTGGACAACTCCAGCCAGCTGATGCCCGCAAAGCTGTTTCGGGGGCTATGGAACGCGCTCAACCTGGTCACGACACTCGGTGATTTCACCAGTCTGGATCAGCGCGAGAAACTGTTCATGATGGCGACGATGTTCGCCTTCCTGATGATCGGCGGTTACGCGCTGTCAAATCTGACCGGATATCTCTCAAGCGATGCCGTGATAACCCGGCGGGAGAACAAGAGCATGGAACGTAAGTTGGAACACCTCGTCGGACACGTGATTGTCATTGGTTTCGGCGCTCTTGGCCGCTTGGTCGCCGGTCGCCTGCAGCAGGCCGGTGAGGAGCTGGTGATCATCGATCGCGCGGACGACTTGGCGGCCGAAGCCTCGAATCTCGGCTACCTCGTAGTGCAAGGTGATGCCGGAGTGGACCATGCAGCGCTCGACTGCGCGCGCATCGATCAGGCCAGGGCGCTCGTGGTAACCACCGAGGAACCGGATCGTAAACTCTCTATTACTTTGATGGCGCACTTCCGCAATCCCAAACTGAAGATCGCGGTGACTGGCGCGAACAGTCCGCGTGGAGCGCTGCTGCATCACGCGGGTGCATCGGAGGTCGTGATCATGGACGAGCTCATTGCCGATGCTCTGGTCGATCGGCTCAACAACGGTGGCGGAGGTCCACAAAGCCTCGCGCCGTGACCGGGTCTCGCCCGTATGATTTCCTCGCATCAGTCCAACTGATGACGAATGTGGCTGCCTGTCGACAGCGCCGCGAGGTGCGGGCCTAAGCGCTCAGGTTCCGTGAGTGATCAAAAGACGAGGGCGGTCTAGGCCCAAGGTCCAATTTGAATGGCCGCAGGCTCTCCTTAGCATGTTCATGATTATGAACGCGAATCAACATGGTAACCGGCAAACCGAATCATTCGGCTCAGGGCGGAGCGGGCGGGTCACGCAAGCGCGCATGCTTGCCGTCAAGGTGGCCAATGTCGTGCGGAAAGTAGCGCTCATTTCGCCCGTTACGGGGCGTGGTTTTGCAGCACTTTCCCTGCTCTTCGTGATCAGCTCGGCCGGGGCGCAACAATCAACCTCTGGTGACGATGCGACGACGAATGATTCCGCGGCGCAGACCCTGACCTCGACCGAGCAGGGGCGAACCACCATTAACGACAGCTTCACGAGCCGGCAGGACAAGATCAGGGCAGGAGCGCCGCACCGCCCTTGAGGGAACCGAGTTCACCTGGGAGGCGCGTACCTACGATCTGGATCGGATCGACTCCAATGACAGCCGCGCTTCGGCGTGGGCGATCGGTGGATCGGCAGGCTTCCAGACCGGGCTTTTCCGTGACCTCTTCTCCATTGGCGCCACCGGCTACACCTCCCAGCCGCTGTATGCCCCGGACGGTGAGGGCGGCACCAAGCTGCTCACCAGCGATCAGTCCGGGTATACCGTGCTCGGGGAGGCGTACGCACAGGTCAGGCTGAGCGATGACCTGGGGCTGACGGTCGGCAGGCGCGGATTCGACACCCCGTACCTCAGTCGCGACGACAGTCGCATGACGCCACAGACCTTTGAGGGCGTCGCGCTGCAGGGTGCGACGGATAAGGACGCGCACCAGGGCGAATGGCGTTACGGTGCGGGCTACTTCGACAAGGAGAAGGAGGTCGATTCGTCCGACTTCATCAACATGGCGAAGGTCGCCGGCGCTTCCGTGGATCGCGGAGTCTATCTGGCTGGGATCAACTACAAACAGCTGACGGGGTGGGGGCTGGGACTGATTGACTACTACAGCCCAGATATCATCAACATTGCCTATGCTGAGGTGACCTATGTGATCCCGCTGGCTGAGGCGCGCCGCGTGAATCTGAGCACGCAATATACAAGCCAGCACTCCGTCGGGCAGGACCTGCTGACCGGCAAGTCGTTTTCGGCGGACCAACTTGGATTGAAGGCGGAGATCGCAACGGGGCCGGCGCTCCTGACGGCTGCGTACACGGAGACGGGTCGGGGGACCACCGTCAAGAGCCCCTGGTCCGGCTATCCCGGCTATACGAGTGTCCAGTACGGAGATTTTAACGACGCCGGGGAGAACGCCTTCATGCTGCGAGCCGCCTGCAATGTCAAGGCGCTGCCCGGATTCAGTGTCTACGGCCTGTGGGTGCGTGGCTCTGCGCCGGAGGCTCCGGCCACTCAGAACGAATACGACGCGAATCTGCAGTGGTCGCCGCCGTCCGGCTTGATGCAGGGATTGATGTTTCGGGCGCGCTTCGCGTACTTCACGGAGAGCAACAAGAGCCCCGTGACCGAGTTTCGCTTCATGCTTTTCTACACTCCGCCGTCAAAATAATCGGGTGCGCAACCCGGGGGTCGTGGTGCGCGTCGCCGTCGCGTGCGGGACGATTGTCTCCAGGGGCTACAGAAAGCGCACGTTCGGGGCTGTTCGCCGAATGTCTTCAAAGCACGGAATTGCCTATCGTTCGGTGGATCTCGATTCGGTGGAGTACCAGCAGGACAATCGCGGCGGGAACATCCGCGCGGCGCTCGTGGCTCGTACGTCGATGGCGACTATTCCTCAGATCTTTGTCGGCGGCGAATTTCTGGGGGGTGCACCGATGTGTTCGACGCCTACAAGCAGGGGCGGCTGCAGACGCTGCTGGACAAGCATGGAGCGTCATACGACAGAAGCCTGCGGGTCGACCCCTACTCGTTTCTGCCGACCTGGTTGCATCCGCGTTGAATCTGACGCCGGGCCGCAATGCCAAGTCCGGTTCCGGGTTCGGCCAGTGGTAGCGCCCAGACGCCGCGGATTGCCAAGGAGCTGCAGATAACCCTAGTTGGCAGGGACGCCTGCGCGGTAGATCAGACTCCGTAAGCCGCAATCGCGGGCCTCTTTGGAGGATATGTTCAATCGCGATCGGGTGTGCGCTGACAAGTGACCGGCTCCTGATGCACTATGCTTAGTGTTCAAAGGCGCGGGCGGTGGGGCGGCGTAAGAACGTCGAACCGTCGGGGAAGCGCTGGCACTTGGGGAAGCGTAATGGATTACTACGTTGAAGAAATTCAGCCTGGCGTGTGGCGCGTCGAGGTTGCAGGAACGACCCGCATCATTCAGCGGGGGCATGACACGATGACTTTCGCGCCCTGGGACATTCTTTCAGGCGATGGGCACCGACTCTGGGCTTCCCCGTCGCTTGAGTCGGCTTTCCGCTGGATCCAAGCGCGCACCGGCCTGCCCACGGAAGCCCTGTTCACCGAGGGCCTTCTGTCGCAAGCCGAGAGCCATGCGCGCTCACCTCGTAGCTCATCCCAGGCTCCTCATGACATCGGCGAGCCCGGGGAGAAGGCCGAAGCCGTTGGGCGGTAGCCCCGCCGTCTAAGTGCCATCGCGGACGGACGGCTGCGGAATTAACGCCAGAACAGTGTGCTGCGCGCCGTGTGTTGAGTCTGACGATGCCCGCTTCCCCCGTGTGGCGGAGTGGGGCCGGGCGGTCAGGGTAGCGTACCGCTTTTGCAACTCCCCAAGCGGCACCTAGGCTCGCGAGCTAACCGGGAATCGCGGTCCCCTCAGTTTCCGCAACATTGGCCGGTCGCAACCTGCTGCGCGCCTGCTTTGATTTCGCGGAAGGGTTGGAGCGTCCCTCCGTGATGATCGAATAACTCAGCCAACAGAACAGGCAAACCGCAAGCGCTGAGCAGAGAAGCAGCAGGCATCCACATTTTGTGAACAGCATGAGGTTGCTATCTGCACAAGACCGATGAGTGACTGAGTCTGGGAGGTTATCGACTTGCGATCTAGGCACTGTGTCACAGCAGACTGCTCCTCGGTCCTTCGACGGCCTGAGCCCGCGTTACCGATGCGTCATAATCCACATGAGGTCCTCTTGGGCCGCCGTGAGTTCGACGTATTGGAGCCCTGCACGAGCAGATCGCTTCGAGCGACTGGGGAGATAGAGGTGCGCCCGTACGCAGCTGTGCGTGCCGCACCCGTCGAGCGGGGACTCACCGCCTAACCCCGCGCGATAGGATTTCCAGGATGCGTGCGCGAAATGCGTCGCTGGTCTGAATCTGACCTTGCATAAATTGCTCGGTGACCGGCATCGGATTTGAAAGCGCGGTCTGAAGGGCCGCAAGCCGATCGAGCTCTCGAACGAGTGCGCGTGGATCCGGATGGGTGCTCAAGATTGCCATTAAGACTGTACCCAGGCCGCGCACTTCGCCCGAGAGGAATTCCAGCTTGTCGCTTTCAATCATGCCGCCTTCTCCACGTCTTAGTCGGCAATGCACGCTGCCTTTGTGCAGCCTACGCTTTGCGGAACGTCGGTGCCGCCCCGAAGTTCTCGGCGAGCTACGCCAGCCCATCCGGAGGCTCACGCCGGGACTCAACCGCCATTTCAATTAGATTGTCACCAGGTCAGATGGAAAGCGCTATTCTCGCAAACGAAGCCACTGAGACGCCCCAGCCAAGCCGATCATGACGCGGAGCATCGGCATTCCGCTTTACCTTGTCCTCGTGACCGGCTGCGCAGGAAGCGTGCATCAGTTCCAAATTGTGCCGACCGGCCACGGCACATTCATCATTCCGAGCCAGGATTTGATGGGCGCGTCCGCGAGCTCGACCGAGAAGGCGAAAGCATACGATGCGGCGTCCGCCTATTGCACGAAGCGCGGCGGCGTAGTCGAAACCGTTCTCACGAGCGCGAACGAGGGGGGGTTCAGCGAAATTGCTGCACCCGAAATTGAGTTCCGCTGCGTACAAGCGGCGGCCCGGTAAGACGCGCGCATCCCATGGGGCTCCCGAATTCATCAGCAGCTGCCGTCCGCGCGGCGCGACATCGAGATACCGCGGCTCAGCGGTGGGATTCCGTGCGGCTTTTCTTACGCCTTGACGCTGCGGTGCGCGGAAATCGGCAGTGACCGCAGACGTTGGCCGGTGGCGGCGCAGAACGCGTTGCAGACCGCGGGCGCCACCAGGGGGACGGCGACTTCGCCAATGCCACCCGGCGGCGCATCACTGGCGAGCACGTGAACATCGATCTGCGGCATCTCATTGCCGCGCAGCACCCGGTAGTTGTTGAAATTCGTTTGCTGCACGGTGCCCGCCGCGATAGTGACGTCGCCCCATAGCGCGGACGATAGCCCGAAGACGATGCCGCTCTGGATTTGCGACTCGAGGATTCTCGGATTGACGGTCTGCCCGCAATCGAGCGCACAAACGATCTTGTGCACTTTGATCTGCCCACCCTCGATGGAGACCTCAGCCACCTGAGCCACGCAGGTCGTATACCCCTCCATCAGCGCAATGCCCTGGAAACGTCCCTTGGCAACGCGACCCCAGCCCGCGCGTTCGGCGACAGTTTCCAGCACGCGCTTGTGGCGGGGCTTTTGCGCCAGCAGTGCGCGTCGAAATTCATAGGGGTCGGCGCCGGCCGCTCCCGCAAGTTCGTCCATGAAGCTTTCGATGGCGAAGCAGTTGATCGCGTGACTGACGGAGCGCACATAGGCAACTGTGATGCCGATTTCCTTACGCGTGAAATTCACGCCGACATTCGGCACAGCGTAGGGAAAGGTGACCGCGGCTTCGGTCACCGAGTCGAAGGGGTCGGTAACCTCCGGCGCGCCGGGCAACTTGGTGTAGCGCTGAGTGATCGACGGACTGGCAATGTGCAGCTGCCACGCCGACAACTTACCGGCCGCGTCGAACCCCGCGCTCACGCGCAGCGCCGCGGGAGGCCGGTAGTAACCGGCCGTCATGTCATCTTCGCGCGTCCAGATCAGCTTCACCGGAGCCGCCGCCGCCTTGGAGGCCGCTACCGCGGCTGGCACGAAATCGACTTCCAGGCGTCTGCCCAGGCCGCAGCCGAGCAGGGTGGTGTGGACCCGGACTTGCTGCGGCGTCAAGCCGCAGGCTTGTGCCGCAGTCACTTGCGCGATCTTTTGCACCTGGGTACCGACATACAAGTCGCAGCCATCGGACTTGACGTCGGCGGTGCAGTTCATCGGCTCCATCGTGGCGTGGGCGAGCATCGGCAGCTCGTAGATTGCGGTAACCGTCTTCGTCGCCGCCTTCAAGGCTTTCGTCGGATCGCCGTCCTTACGCGCCGCGAGACCGGGATCCGCCGTCAGGGCATCACGCAGCAGCTTGCGGATGGCGGCATTGTCGAGCGTGGAGTTCGTGCCGGGATCCCAGCTGATCTTAAGCGCCCCGCGTGCCTGGAGAGCCTGCCAGTAATGATCGGCCACTACGACCACGCCGTCACTGACCGTCAGAACCTTGCGCACCCCGGCCATTTTTTCCGCTGCGGCCGCATCCAGCGTTCGGATCTTGCCACCGAGCACCGGACTCTGCGCCAGGACCGCATGCAACATGCCTGGCAGTTTCACGTCGATGCCGTAGATGGCGCTGCCATCCACCTTGCCCGGCGTATCCAGGCGCGCCACGCCGCGGCCGATGATGCGAAATTCCTTCGGCGCCTTCAGGGCGACTTTCTCGGGCACGGGTTGCCTGGCGGCGGCTTCGGCGAGCTGGCCGTAGGTGAGGCTATCGCCATGTGTGTTAAGAATCCTGGCGCTGCTCGCGCGGCACTCGACCTCCGGAACGCCCCATTTTTTCGCCGCCGCGGCAATGAGCATGTGCCGCGCCTGGGCGCCGGCCGTACGCAGCCGCTCCCATGCGTCTGTCACGCTATTGCTGGTTCCGGTCATCTGTGAGCCGTTGAGCTTGTTGACGTATACGTCGCCGACCGGGGCCGCAATGACCATGATCGTGGCCACGTCGACCTCGAGCTCTTCAGCGAGCAGCATGGGCATGGCGGTGTACACGCCCTGACCCATCTCCGAGCGATCCACGATCACGGTGATGCTCTCGTCGCTACCGATTTGCAGCCACGCGTTCAGCTGTCCGCCCGCGTTCCTTCCCGCCAGCGACTTCGGCCAGCCCGGCAGGGACAGCGCCAGCACCAGACCGCCGCCGATCGTGGCGGCACTGCCGAGGAATTCCCTGCGGCTCAAGGACCGTGTCGGCAGATCGGGCCCGGCCGGATCCACGTCAGCCGCCTGCCGTTCCAGCACTGGATTTCATCAGTTCTGCGGCGCGATGCACGGCTGCACGAATGCGGCTGTACGTCCCGCATCGGCAGATGTTGCCGGACATCGCGGCGTCGATGTCGGCATCGCTGGGAGTGGGGTTTGACTGCAGCAGCGCGAGTGCGGACATGATCTGGCCCGACTGGCAGTAGCCGCACTGTGGCACGTCGAGTTCAACCCAGGCCTTTTGCACCTGCGCGCCGTGACCTTTGGCCACACCCTCGATGGTGGTCACCTTCCTGCCGTCGAGCGCAGACAGCGGCAGGACGCAGGAGCGGATCGGCACGCCGTCGACGTGCACGGTGCACGCACCACACAAGGCCTTGCCGCAGCCGAATTTCGTGCCCGTCATGCCGAGGTGATCGCGCAGCACCCACAGCAGGGGCGTATCGGACGCGGCATCGACCTCGAGCGTTTGTTCGTTGACGATGATTTTCATGGGTTTCGCCGTTCGATGTTACCGCTTGTGTGCGCCTTTGGGGAGCCAGCTGCGCTCGCGGCGTGAGGTATTGGAGCTCAGTCTCACGGCGGCGCCTCGGTCGCTCCCCGATCAAAGGCCCGGAAGCGGGGCCCTCGTGGATGAACTGCACCTGGCGATAATCGGCATGCAGCGGCGGAAGGGCCTCGGCGCGCGTTCACGAAAGGAAGTCAACACGCCCGCCAACCAGGTGGTACATCGCACCAACGATTTTGATCTTGTTCTCGCTTTCCAAGGCAGCCAACACCTTGCTGCGCCGGTGTAACTCACCCATGGTCAGAAGCACATTGGTCTTGGCCACCTCGTCAACAAACTCCCCGTTCTTGCTGCTGCGCTCGCCATTGTAGTGCGTGGCTGCGACGGCGGGCTTGATCTTGCTCAACAAGCCGGTGAGGTAGCCGAGTTCAGCGTCATCGATTGCGCCCTTGATGGCGCCACATGAGGTATGTCCCATGACCAAGATGACTTTGGCACCGGCCAGGGCGCAGGCGAACTCCAGACTGCCGATTACATCGTCGTCGGCGATATTGCCGGCGATGCGAGCATTAAAGATCTCACCAATACCCGTATCGAAAACGATCTCCGCGGGCGCGCGCGAGTCGATGCAGCTGAGGACTACAGCGGCGGGATATTGCCCGGCGGCTGTCACTCGCTTCTGCGCGCGATAGTCGTGCGCTGAGGTCTTTCCCGTGCGGAAGCGCTCGTTGCCCGCCTTCAGCGCCTCGAGGAATTGGTCGGGTGTGAGCTTGTCACGTTGTTCCTTGCTCATCGCGACCGCATACGAGAGCTCCGGCATCCCAAGGAGGGAAGCGCCGATCGCGCTTAACGCGCCGATACCGATGGCGGACTTCAACAGCACTCGGCGGCTCTCGCAGTGCCCGGGTAGAGTCGTGCATCGATCCTTATGGCTGTTCACTGCAGGCCTCCAAGGCGTTCGTAGCAGACGGTCAATGAAGCGGATTGTACTGATCGGAGCCCGGAGGGTTGCGCTGGCAATCAAACTGCACAAGGCGCCAGGGACCGCTTCGTCCGCAGGCGGGAAGTCGCTAGCTCCTTGATTCCGAGACAGTTTTCACCTCCCGTCCCCAGCTGCCTTCGGCAGTGCCGAAGGACCCGCCTGGCGTGGCGATTGATTCATTGCGTGGCGCAGCGTCACCCAGCGTGAAACGGCCGATTGCTGTCAGAGATTAAGGAGAGCCGGGGCCTATCACCGAGATCCGTCCGCGCAGGAACGGCCGCACAATAACGGAGCTGTTACTGTACGTGCGCCCAACATCTACAGGGGATGCCATGAAGTCGAGCCTCGCCGTACTGTCTGTCTTTTTCCTCACGGCCCGCGCTGGGCTAGGCGCCGAAGACGCCGCCAAGCCCCTTTATCCGCAGTACCCCAGCGAGACGCCGACTCACTTCACTCCCGTCACCGCCACGTGGGAATACGACCTTCGCGACGTCATGATCCCGATGCGCGATGGCGTGAAGCTCCATACGGTCATCCTCGTGCCCAAGGGAGCAGCGCATGCCGGGATGCTGCTTACCCGTACGCCCTACGACGCGACGAGGCTCACGAGTCACACGCAAAGCGGGCACCTGGGCCCGATGCTGCAGGGCTACGACAACGCGACCGACGTGATCGTCGAGGACGGCTATATCCGTGTGGTGCAGGACGTGCGCGGGAAGTACGGCTCGGAGGGCGACTACGTGATGAACCGACCGGTTCACGGCCCGCAGAATCCGACCCCGGTGGATGACGCCACGGACACGTACGACACCATTGATTGGCTCGTGAAGAACGTGCCCGAGAGCAACGGCAAGGTCGGAACGCTGGGCATTTCCTACGACGGTTTCGAGCCGCTGATGGCGCTGATCAATCCGCATCCGGCGCTGAAGGTCTCCGTGCCCATGAACCCGATGGTGGATGGGTGGATGGGCGATGACTGGTTTCACTTTGGCGCCTTCCGGCAGCAGAACGCGTCGTACATCTACGAGCAGGTGGCGAGTCGCGACAACACCCTCAAGTGGTGGTCGAACTATCACGACGACTACGATCTGTTTCTGCAGGCGGGCTCGGCCGGCGAGCTGGGTCGCAGTCATGGCATGCAGCAGATCGGGTTCTGGAACAAGATCGTGGCGCATCCGGCCTACGATGCCTTCTGGAGCGACCAGGCAGTGGATAGGCTCCTGGCCAATCAGCCGCTGAAGGTGCCCGTGATGCTGGTTCACAGCCTGTGGGATGCCGAGGACAGCTATGGCGCTATCGCCGTATACCAGGCGATCAAGCCCAAGGACGTGAACGGCGACATGGTCAAGCTGGTGCTGGGACCGTGGTACCACGGCCAGGCAATCGATGAGGGCAGCAGCCTGGGAAATCTGCGCTTCGGCAGCGACACCTCAGCCTGGTTTCGGGAACACGTGCTGCGGCCGTTCCTGGCCCAATACCTGAAGGACGGCGCGCCCCCCGCGAACGTGGCCACGGTGACCGCCTTTGAGACCGGCACCAATGAGTGGCGGCGCTTCGACCGCTGGCCCCTGAGTTGCGAGAGCGGCTGCGCCCATCAGACGAAGCCGCTGTACCTGCAGCCGGGGAACAAACTGGGGTTCGAGGTGCCCGCTGGCGGGGAAGCGTTCACTGAGTACGTCTCGGACCCGGCGCACCCAGTGCCGTTTCGCGCGCGGCCCATTCAGCAGATCGGCTACGCGACCGGACAGACCTGGCAGCAATGGTTAACCGATGATCAGCGCGAGGCATCGGGCCGCACCGACGTCCTGACCTTCACGTCTGCAGTTCTCACCCAGCCGCTGAAGATCAGCGGCCAGCCGGTGGTTCACTTGGTCGCTTCCACCAGCGGTACTGACAGTGACTGGGTCGTCAAGCTCATCGATGTGTATCCGGATGAGTTCTACGCTCAACCGGAGATGGGCGGCTATCAGCTTGCGGTTGGCATGGACATTCTGCGCGGGCGCTATCGCGAAGGCTTTGTGACGCCCAAAGCCATCGAGGCGAACAAGCCGCTCGTCTATGAATTCAAGCTCCCGCCGAACAATCACGTCTTCCTGCCCGGTCACCGGCTGATGGTGCAGGTCCAGTCGAGTTGGTTCCCGCTGTACGACCGTAATCCGCAGAAGTTTGTGCCCAATATCTTCCTCGCCAGGCCGGAGGACTACCGCAAGGCCACGCAGCGCGTGTACCACTCGGCCACGGGAGCTTCCTTCATCGCGCTGCCGGTGGTGGAGCACTGACAGGGCTGCTTCGCGCCAGGCGTGTCATTAACGTTATTCCGTGTGAGACGTCGGCAGCTGATAGGGCCATAAGCGGCTGCCGTATTCACGCGTGGCGGACCTTTCGAAGTTCTAACGGAATCAGCCACTTGCGCCGAGCTCGTGACGCGCCAATATTTTGGCGCCCGATATGTCTCATGCATGCGTAGGACCCGAACCGAAGCAGTACCATCGGTCAAAAGAGGGGATGGACCGTGAGGTACTGGATAATTTTGCTGCTGGCCGGATGCGCGGCTGATCCAACGGTGCGCGATACGGGAGACGGTAAGCTTGCCGTAACGGGAAGCTCGCTGCGGGGGACCCCCTTTGCGCGCCAGGGCGCGGTTTATTTGGCGAGCACGCATTGTGCCCAGTCGGGGAAGAAGCCGAACATTCAATCCTTCGATGACAACGACGCTGGGTACCACGAGCCGACGAGCAGCCTGGTCTTTCGCTGCGAGTAGCACCCTGCCTCAAGAGTCCGGGCGGCCCGGGATTTGGAACGCATTTCCCCTCAGTGCGGCTGGGTGCGGCTCAGCTAAATGAGTCTGAACGCTCTCGCGTCGAGCGGCCGTGCGAACGTGACTGGCTGGATGGTGCAGTATGGTAGACCATGCGCACTCCGCCCTATGACCTAGTCGCCTTCGGCGCCACGAGTTTCGTGGGCAAGATCCTCTGCCGCTACTTGGTGGACGAGTACGGCACGCAGGGCGATGTGAGGTGGGCGGCGGCCGGCCGCTCGAGGGTGAAACTCGAGGAACTGCGCCGTTCACTGGGCGACAAGGCTGCCTCGCTGCCGCTCGTTGTAGCCGACGCCGCTGATGAGACCTCGTTGCGTGCGCTCTGCGACTCTACGCGCGTCGTCGCGTCAACAGTCGGTCCGTACGCGCTCTACGGCGAGCCGCTGGTCAAAGCCTGCGCCGTATCCGGGACCGACTACTGCGACCTGAGCGGCGAGGTGCAGTGGATCCGTCGCATGATGCAACGCTACGAGGCGACGGCACGAGAGTCCGGCGCGCGCATGGTGCATTGCTGCGGCTTCGACTCCATCCCGTCGGACCTCGGGGTGCACTTCCTGCAGCGCGAGGCGCTGAAGCGGTTTGCGACGTCCTGCACGCGGGTCAAAATGCGCGTCAAGGTCATGCGCGGGGGTTTCTCCGGCGGCACGGTCGCGAGCCTGATGAATGTCGTCAAGGAGGCTGCAGCGGACCCGGCGGTGCGCAAGGAACTCGCCGATCCCTATTCTCTGTGCCCGGATGGGGACGCGCCAAAGGTTCGGCAACCCGACCTACGATGGGCGCAATTTGATGCTGACTTCGGCGCTTGGGTTGCTCCGTTTGTGATGAGTGGCATCAACACACGCATCGTCCAGCGCACGAACGCAATGTCGGAGCAGTCCTATGGCACCGACTTTATGTACGACGAGGCGATGCTTATGGGTCGTGGCGCCAAGGGATGGTTTGCGGCCGCCGCTCTGAGCGCGGGGCTCGCCGGCTTCCTGCTCGCGAGTGCGGTCGGGCCGTCTCGCGCGGCACTTGAGCGCTTCGTGCTGCCCAAGCCGGGCGAGGGCCCGAGCCCTGAGGCGCAGCGCAAGGGATCTTTCGATCTTCGCTTCCTCGGTACGACCGCGGATGGCCGCCAGATACGTAGCAAGGTCACGGGCGACCGCGACCCCGGCTACGGCTCGACGGGAAAAATGCTCGGGCAGGCCGCCGCATGCCTCGCGCGCGACGTCGACAAGGGCGCGACGCGCGGCGGGTTCTGGACGCCTGCCGCGATCATGGGCGACCGGTTGATTGAGCGGCTTAGAGCCCACTCCGGAATTAACTTCGAGACGATGCCGGACTCGCCCCGTTGAGCAGTCCCGTCCCGCGCATTGCACCCCGCCGCATCACGGCGGAGCGCTTCGCCGCCGGCCGTTGCCGGTGAGGACCATGATAGTGATAGCAATCCTGCCGCTGAGAGCACTTGGTTGCTCCCAATGCAGGCCTGCCAGTACTATTCCGACGGTGCAGCGTGTCCGCCGCGATGGATACGAGCGCGAAACGACCACTTCAGTCTTGACCTCGGGGGACCTAATGAGAAGCAAACAGATTATCGGGGGCCTCGCCTCAACCGTGCTGTTCATGGCCGGTTCGACGGCGATCGCGCAGGCGCCGGCCGCCAGTGCGAGCAATCCCGCGCCGGCTGCCACAGCCAACCTTGACCAGGAAATCAAGCTCTTGCGCAAGGACGTGCGCTCGGAAAAGTCCCGGGCCATGCTCAATGCACTCGAGCTCAACTCCGATCAAACCGCGAAGTTCTTGCCGATCTACAAGCAGTTCGAAGCGGAACTCATGAAGCTGAACGATCTGCGCGAAGCCAATATCCGCGAATATGCAAAAAACTACAGTACGATGACGGATAACAAGGCGGACGAACTCGTAAACCAGGCTATCTCCTACTACAAGAAGCGCACCGACTTGATCGCCAGCTACTACGATAAAGTCAGAGCCGCTCTCGGTACCGGGAAGGCCGCCCGCTTTGTGCAGGTAGAGGCGATGTTGGATAACATCATTGACCTACAGATTCAGTCCGGAATGCCGCTCATCACGGTACCGGCCGCGGGCTGAGCACGACGCCCTACGGACACACGGCAGTCAGAGCAGCCGTGCCGCTCTTGCGGAAAGCCGCGAAGACCGCTTACCGGATCGGTCAGGTGAATGGCACCTTCGCGGCGTATTGTCAGCCTCAAGCGATGACGGCAGTCGAGGCAGAACCAGGACTACTCGAGCAACCGAGAGCTTGAGGGAAGCAAGTCAGACCGCCTTAGCAGGAAGACGCCTGCCGTTCGTTCACGGCCGGTGCCGATCTGCAGCGCTTTCGGCTCCGTCAAAGTTGTGGCACACGACGCAGGGGAAATAACCAACCGCGACGACTTTTGGGTGCTGGCGACAGAGCTACGTACAATCATGTTGCGCTCTCAAGACGGCAAACCGCTGATTTGAATCCGTGCGTACGCGCCGATAAAGAGAGAACGCCGTGCGCGTATTCATGCCACCTGAAGTGATAGCGGGGCGCGATTACTCAGTCGCCTACCAAGGTGGGTCTATCGTTGGCGCCCTGACTAGGAGAACGCCGATGGATCAACGAAGGGCTGTGGGAATTCTCTTTACAGTGTTCCTCACTGCATTGACCTGGAGTGCCCCGGGGCAATCGCAAGCGCTCAAAACTCCGTATCTCGAAATGGCGCCGGCGGAGCAATACCGCATCGCAAAGCGCGAGGATGAAATCGCACTGGCACGCAGTGCCGCGCCGCCGTCAATCTCCGGGGACGCCCAAGTGCTCGTGCTCGGTAGCCACGGTTACGAGACGGCCGTGGACGGCAAGAACGGCTTCGTCTGCTTTGTCGAACGTTCCTGGGCGGCTGGTTTCGAGGACCCCGAGTTCTGGAATCCCAAGGTGCGCGCTCCGAACTGCTTCAACCCGCCAGCCGCGCGCACCGAACTGCCCAACTACCTCCAGCGCACGGAGTGGGTCCTGGCCGGCGCTACCAGACAGCAGCTAATCGAAAAAACTAGGGCTGCGTTCGCCAGCCACACCTTCAAAGCCCCCGAGGCGGGCGCCTTTTCCTTGATGCTGTCGAAGGACGGCTATCTTGGCGACGATGCTGCGGGCCCATGGCTTCCCCATGTAATGTTTTTCCTCCCGCACGGCCAGGCCGACAATTGGGGTGCGAACAAGGAAGACTCGCCCATCATTGGACAGGATGGCGGCGCTATAGAATCGACGGTCCTCTTTATTCCGGTACGTAGCTGGTCGGACGGTTCACCGGCCCCGCCGCCGCCAAAAAA
This sequence comes from uncultured Pseudomonadota bacterium, assembly GCA_963727305.1. Classification (GTDB taxonomy): domain Bacteria; phylum Pseudomonadota; class Gammaproteobacteria; order Steroidobacterales; family Steroidobacteraceae; genus 13-2-20CM-66-19. The sequence goes on along the minus strand of CAVSFM010000016.1, from coordinate 15,982 downwards.
ACACCTGATGTGACGACGCATGTTAGGCAAGGGACGCTGGCCATAGATTATCGGGCAAGGGTTACAGGGCATTCCGCCCGTATAACGTAACGTAGGTCGTCGGAACTTAATGGTAGCGGGCGGCGTGATTGCGTTATTTCCTACTTCGCACCGGTTGTCGCTAGCCGCGTGATTCAGAAGGCGTTTTTTGTGCGGCTCTAATCGAGCTGTGATTCGAGATGAGCGAGCCTGGCGCCACGCGGTGGGCGCGCGCGCCAAGCTCAATCGTTGCCGATCGCTACTGGATATTTCCGATGATTCTCTTTGCCTCATCAACTGAGAAGCCACGCAGCGTCTCGCTCCGTACATTGCCGAGCGAGCCCACCTTCAGGAGCGCGGCAGTCACCGCCTCATCGGTGCCCTCCATGATTACCACCATGTCGTGATGTCCGACCGTGTAGTAAAAGCCCTTCACCACTACGCCGAGCTTTTCAGCACTTGCTCTGAATGCTCCATATCGATCCGGCGAGTCCTTGATGTTCCGAATACCCTGATCCGTTAAGTTCAACAAACTGATGAATGTAGCCATGATTCGTCTCCTCCGTGGGTGGCCTAGCCGAACGCAGGCTTAGTAACTCGCGTCGCGGCGCCTAGGGTGAATAAGCAGCATGCGCCCGCGCGGCTAGGAACCGCAAACTGCTGATATCTAGCGGCGGACCGCGGGGTCCAGCACCTAGTGCACGTTCTCGCGGAAGGGTACGCGCGCGTGCGAAAGGGTAGAGGGCGCGCTGTGCGGCGCCCCGCAAGTGCCGCAGCAAGCGTGGCTTAAGTAGGTCGAGATTGTCCCAGGGGTCGGGCCTTAACGGGGCCCGTCGAATCCCGCGGCATCAGGGCTGGGGCGCTGCCCGATACGCACTCGACGCGCGCCTGCACCGCGTCTATGTAAAGTATCTTGGCAGCCATGGACAGAGCCAAGTCTCGCGGCCGGTATTTTTGGTACCGAGCGCCATGAACTAAGTGCTTAGTTCGACAGGTCCGACCTGCACATCGCTTTCGACCGGCAGCTTGCGGGGGCCGAGCGTTTCCAGTCTTGCATGGAAACCGGCGGTCACAGTGAAGTAGGTCGCCTTGTTTTTGGATGCGCCCATCGTCGCTCCAAGCTCAAGCGTGAGCACCACCGAAAGGCGCAGAAGTGTTTGCGGAGTTTCTACCATAGGTATTCAACCGGATATTTATCGACCGGGCTTCTCGCTAGTGTGTTTTATATCGCAGGTGCGGGCGCTCCGCGGGGAAGAACGCATGGAATCACCAGAGGACATGAAATCTAATGTTCAAAGGAACTCCCTGCGTTCCAATGCAGAACAAAGACGATTGATCAGTGCACGTGAGGAAGGCATGCCCTGGAAGAAGTGGGGACCCTACGTTAGTGAGCGGCAGTGGGGCACGGTCCGCGAGGATTACAGCGAAGGGGGAGACGCGTGGAATTATTTCACCCACGACCAGGCCCGTTCGCGCGCCTACCGCTGGGGCGAAGACGGACTCGCGGGCATCTCCGATGACAAACAGTACCTCTGCTTCGCGCTGGCCTTCTGGAACGGCAAGGATCCGATCCTCAAGGAGCGGCTCTTTGGATTGACCAACAGCGAAGGCAACCACGGCGAGGATGTGAAGGAATATTACTTTTACCTCGACAGCACGCCAACGCACTCGTATATGAAGTATCTCTACAAGTACCCGCATGCGGCCTATCCCTATGCGGATCTGGTGGAGACGAACCAGCGTCGTTCCAAGAATGAAATGGAGTATGAACTGCTCGATACCGGAGTATTCAAAGAGGACCGGTACTTCGATGTGTTTGTGGAATATGCCAAAGATGGTCCGGAGGACATCCTGGTCCGAATCACAGCAGCGAATCGCGGGCCAGAAGCGGCCGAACTACATGTGTTGCCGACGTTGTGGTTCCGGAACGACTGGTCGTCGTGGATTGCCGAGGCAAGCAGGGCCTCTAAGAAACCCACGCTCAAGCAGATCGAGGCAGCCGCGGGCACGAGTGCGGTTGCTGCGATGCACCCGCTGCTGGGCGAATTCATCCTTTCCTGCGAAGGTGAAGTACCGCTGCTCTTTACCGAGAACGAGACGAACAACGAGCGGTTGTTTCCCGGTCAGCCCAATGCCACTCCGTACGTCAAGGACGGCATCAACAACTGCATCGTACAAGGTCAACAGGGCGCGGTGAACCCTGATAAGCAAGGCACGAAAGTTGCGGCACACTATCGACTGAGTGTGGGGCCGCGCCAGTCAGCCACCGTGCAGCTGCGTCTGAGCCGCCGAGCCGAGGCGGGCGGCACGTCGAGCTTTGGTGAAGAGTTTGACAAGATCCTGACTACACGGCTTCAGGAGGCGGACGATTTCTATCGCGCGGTGACCCCGTCTTCGGTGCCCCCGGACGCGGCAAAGGTGATGCGTCAGGCGATCGCCGGGATGCTGTGGAGCAAGCAGTTCTTCTTCTTCGACGGTGACAGCTGGCTGCAGGAGCACCATGCCCACCCGCTCCACCGTGGCAGTCGCGAATTCCGGAACCGCGACTGGTTCCACATGGTGAACGAAGACATCATCTCGATGCCGGACAAGTGGGAATACCCTTGGTACGCGGCCTGGGACCTGGCTTTCCACACGCTTCCGCTCGGCATCGTCGATCCGGACTTCGCCAAAGAGCAATTGGAGCTCATGTTCCGCGGAGTCTATCAGCATCCCAACGGACAGATGCCTGCCTATGAGTGGAACTTCAGCGACGTGAATCCTCCGGTCCATGCGTTCGCAACACTCTTTCTACACAAGACCACGCAGGCCCTAAGCGGTAACACGGACGTCGATTTTCTTAGGACTACGTTCAGGAAGCTCTTGCTGAACTTCACTTGGTGGGTGAACCGCAAGGACCAGTTCGGCAAGAACGTGTTCGAGGGGGGCTTCCTCGGCCTCGACAACATCGGCGTGTTCGACCGCAGCGCACCGCTTCCCACCGGCGGCCACCTGGAGCAGGCGGACGGTACGGCATGGATGGCCCTTTTCACCCAGAACATGTTGGAACTCGCGTTTGAACTAATGATCCACGATCGCACCTACGAGGACATGGCGATAAAGTTCGTGGAGCACTTCGCCTATATCGGCGCGGCCATCAATCGGTCCGGTCAGGACGGCATGTGGGACGAAGAAGACGGCTTCTATTACGATCTGCTGCGGCTTCCGGACGGTAGCGGCACGCGTCTCAAGGTGCGCTCGATGGTGGGACTCCTTCCACTGTGCGCCACCACGATTGTCGAGGCTAGTACCCGGGAGCGTGCTCCGAAGGTAATGGCTGAGCTCACGGAACGCCTGCGCCGAATGCCTGAACTCCTGGAGACCGTTCATCCCACGGGTCCGGGACACTATGGCGTTGCGAACCGGGGAATTCTGGCCCTGGTCAACCCGGAGCGGCTGCGCCGGATCCTTGCCACGATGCTCGACGAGAACGAGTTTCTGAGCCCGTATGGCATCCGCTCACTCTCCAAGTTCCACGAGCAGCACCCGTACGTCCTTCAGGTGCAAGGCCAAGAGTATCGGGTGGACTATTTGCCGGCCGAGTCGAACACGGGCATGTTCGGCGGCAACTCCAACTGGCGCGGGCCCATCTGGATGCCAGTGAACGTGCTCATTATCCGGGCGCTGCTGAACTTCTATCTGTATTACGGCGACAACTTTAAGATCGAATGCCCCACGGGATCCGGCAAGCTCATGAACCTCTTCGAGGTGAGCAAAGAGATTGCAGACCGGCTCACGCGGATTTTCTTGCGCGACGAGCGGGGTCGGCGACCTGTCTATGGCGGCACGGAGAAATTTCAGAGCGATCCCCACTGGCGCGACCATGTGCTCTTCTATGAATATTTCCACGGTGACAATGGTGCAGGGTTGGGTGCCAGCCACCAGACCGGCTGGACCGGACTCGTGGCTAAGTTGATCGAGCTCTACGGTGTGCTCGATGCCAAGCGGGCCCTGGAAGTCGGTAGTCAGGCGGCGTTCGGTGACAAAACACGGGCCGCTGCGTAGCAGGGGCGCGGTGCGACGCAACACAATGGTAACAGTGCTGGCAAATTCTCGGCGCGGCGAGGGCCCGCGCCGTGAACTGCGGCATACGGACTATTACGGATGGCGGCGTGGCCGAGTCGGACGCAGCATAAGCAACGACGAGGTCGAGGGAGAGGTCAATGGAGCATCGCTGGGGACATCGAATTGTGACCAACATACCGGTGCGACTGAGATGTATGCAGTCGCGTGATACTGGTTGCAGGTGCCTCGGATGCCTGGAGAACGTCAGCGCCAGTGGAGCATTGATCAGAACGGAGGTCGGTATCCGGCCTGCGGCCAATATCGTCGTCGAGACGTTGGCTCCAGCTCTCGGCCTGGCTGGGTCGCGAGCTCCCGGCTTCTATCGTTCGAACGAGCTCCGGCGAGATATCCGTCGAGTGGATGGAATTTGCATCAGCTGGCGTGTCCGCCGTCATGACGGAAACCATGCTGAACAGCGGAGGAGGAAACGGCGAGCGCCCGATGCCCACTCTCGGCCGCGTTCGCTTCTGTGCGTTGGCCTCCGCTACGCTTGCATAGGATGCGCAGCAGAGTCCCTATCGCCGATTAGAGCGAGGCATTGGCTCCGAGGCGATGGCGGGCGCCGAACGCGGTGACACAGGGCTCGTCGTCATAGAAGGTACGCTCTGAGGCGCGCTGCCAGCGCCAATCAAGCTTCCTATGCTCCGATGCCCAGGCCGGGCAGTCCACCCACGACTGCCCCGATTCCCGGCGCGATGACTATCGGAGAGCGTCTATTGCCGGTATGAAAAACCGAATCCAATTGTTCGCGGGGTATTGACCGCGTACCGTAACCGATCCGGGACATTCAGCGACACGTCACGCTCAAGGGCGGTACGCGCGATCTGGTGAACCTGCGCGTCGGCAAGACGGGTCCATGGGATCAGCTTGAGCGGCGCAGCGCGTCGAGCTTAGCTCAACTGAAGGCGCGTTGGGCGCGGCGGCCAGGTCGGTGAACTGGTGCGATCTTTGCTTGAAGCCGAGGCGAGACTTAGGGCGCATGGGTGCTTGCGGCCATCCGCTACACCCGCGTTTGCTTCTGAGCCGCAAAATCCGGGCAGTATCGAGTGCCATCCGCGTCCGACCGCACTCCACCCTTTGCTGAATTGCAGGGTGGGTGCCGGGAATGATCAAAGCCGCGCGGCTCGCGATCTTTTGTAGTGGCGGGAGCACGGCGTGATCAACCCCCGGCAGGAGGACTCAGCATATCGCGTGCCAGCATCACCAACCTCTTGATCCACTAGAGAGCCTTCCTAAGATCTCTACCAAACCCACCGCTCAGGTGTAAAGTTACTCGACGATTAGCCGTTGCCCATCGATTCAATCGATGTCTTGCCGTCGCCGCAATCGCGATGCAACGAACAGGTGCTCTTTGCCAATTCGATTCCAAGCGTAGAGACTAGTTCATGGAAGTCCTATTTAGGTAAAACGACCGAATACGCAACTCGGGGAAGGCGCTTACATTAGTTAGATCTCGATATGGGCCTCATTTCGAATTGGTCAGCACTTCGAAGCTGGCGGCTGTGGCCTCATGCGGCATCAGGTTCCGGCCGTGAGGCGCAACTCATGCCCCGACGGGCAGTGGCATACCTCACGGCGTTTGTGATTACTGCCGGTGCTGCTGTGGCACTAGCGGCTGCGAACCAACCCCTTGAGTATCTGGATGAGGAGACTGGCGCGACTGTCACGGTCGTGGGTCGACCGCTGGTCTTTGCCCATGACCGTTCAGGTTTCCTGGGCCCCGCAGGGGACTATGTCACACTCGCAGCAGCCGCCGTGAACCAAAGCGGAAAGATCACCTACGTACTCATCGCGTATTTCTGGTGGTCGGGCGTTCCTCCGAAAGCTGAGCTCGCACCGGCTGCTGTCGATCCACTCGCTTTGCAGGCCGACGACCGGGGCATACAGCTCGTCCTGCGCGGCGCGACGGCGCGCGAGGCCGGCATCGGTCGGCCGGTACATCGACCGCGGCTTGGCGCTGCGACGCCTTATGTCTATGCCATCGATCTGCCCACTCTGCGATTCATCGCCGAATCCCACCAACTCGCGCTGCACATTGAGAGCGAGGGTACGTCACTGAACTACGAGCTCTTCGAAGATCGGCGTGTCGCCCTTAAGGAGTTCGTGCAGAGCATGAACCGCAATGAATGAGGCCGTTGCTGGCAGCCTGCCGATTTCCAATTCCTTACATCGCCCGAACCGCCTAGCGCGTCGCTACACGCCCATTGCTTCGCAAGCTAGCGCGAGCCTTACGTCAGCAGAGGCGGCCGCTAGCCAGCGCCACTCGATGATCTACGTACAAGCTTTGATTACGAAGTATCCTATGCGCGAAGAATCTGCTCAACGCGGCACGTCTTGTGCTGCCCTCGCCATTAAGAAGGGCGTCTCCATGAAATCGTGCATTCTCGGATTGCTGGCCCTTGCGCTCATCGGCGTTAGCGGTGCCGCTTTTGCCGATAACGCCGCCGACACTGGCTGGTTGTCCTTCGACTCGACAGGCAACTTGATCCATGCGACGTTCGGAACTGACTGTGGACCCGGCTTTTGTGCAGTCGCTGCCTCCGATGTGCCCCCACCATTTCGGGACGAGTGGTTCGTTAGCAGTAGCCCTAGTTCTGCGCTTGGCTTTGTTTATTCCGTTCCGTTTTTCCCCGTGACTTACTCAGGGTCAGTCTCCTATTCCGTCGTCGCCGAATCCAACTCGATCACATACGACTTCACCGTCACCGCTACCAATGGACCACTAAGCGGTGACGTTTCGAACGGTACTTTCACCTTCAACAGCAGCATCATCCCGACGGGCGGGGGCGTCGTAGCGGCATCCGGGCTATCGACCGACTTGTCGTTCACGTGGGACGGGATCGCCTATACCGCATCCTCGTCTGTCCCCGAACCCGCCACGGTCGCGCTGCTCGGCCTCGGCCTTGCCGGTGTCGGCTTCATAAGGCTGCGCAATAAGAAGCGAACCGCCACTTAGGACTGAACAACGGCCCCCTCGCAACGCAACGTTCTAACGCTCGCGGGCGTACGACTTGGAGCTGTCAGGTGACGGCGACGTGCAGGTGTCCGCGTGCGAGGAGAGCCGCTTGCCTTTCCCTTACGGCCAGTCGCACTCGTCGATAGAAAGCGGAGTGCTAGCAAGTGGAGTGGGGTCCCATATACGGACGCTCGTCGTGTGGGGGTAGAATCCCGATTTCGCAGACGTAAAAAAATGCAAAGATGACGTCGGTCGGGCATGTCTCGGCCCATCGTGTATGGGTCCATGGGAGCAAGCACAAAGTTATGCATAGCGTCACAAAGAGCATCGCCGCGGGCCTCGCAACCAGTACCCTGGCCTGCCTGGAGGTAACCGCGTTGGCGGCGACCACCTCGATTCCATCGACGACGCGTCAAGTAGTGTTGGCAAAGGATGCCGACGGACGCTATGGCTGGAGTCTGGTGCAGGCCGCAGTTCCCACGGTCGGTGACCACCAGGTGTTGCTCCACGTCCATGCAGTCGCTCTGCAGCACGGTGAGCTCGAGTTGCTTGACTCGCTGAACAAGGCAACGGACAAGGCGCGCGACCGGACTGGTCAAATCGTCTGCTCAGATGCCGCGGGTGATGTGGTGGCCGTTGGTAAGCACGTAACATCGGTTCGCACCGGTGCACGGGTTACGAGCCTTTACTTCGCTGACTACCTCGACGGGCCACTGACTCCCGAAAAACAGTCTCAGGGCCACGGGTATGGCATCAATGGGGTCCTTGGCGATTACATCCTTCTCGAGGACACGGGAATCGCCCCGATGCCTGCGGGCATGAGCTATGAGGAAGCCGCTACGCTGCCCACGGCAGCCTTGACTGCCTGGATGGCCACGGTCGGTGGCAACAATGTGTCCCGCGGCGGGACGGTGCTCGTAGAGGGAACTGGCGGTATCGCCTCGTTTGCCCTGCAGATCTCGAACGCCTTTGGCGCTCAAGTCATTGTCACGAGCAGCTCCGAGGAGAAGCTTGAGCGCGCGCGAGCCCTAGGTGCGAAAGACGGTATCAACTACAAGAACGTCCCGGCTTGGGGCGATCGAGTGCTGGAGCTGACCGGCGGTCACGGTGCGGACTTAGTCATAGACATCGGCGGCAAGGCGACGATCGAGCAATCCCTCAAGAGTCTCGCGTTCGGAGGCACCGTCGCTCTTGTCGGGGGACTCGGCGGCTATGGAGCAGAAATCCCAACCATGGAGCTGATCCGCAAGGTAGCGCGCGCCCAGGGCGTGTACGCCGGTTCGCGAGCCGATTACTTACGAATGACAAAATTCTTCGAGTCCCACCGGCTGCATCCGTTAGTGGAACGCACCTATACCCTCGAGAACTACACAGCGGCGTTGAACGATCTGGCGGCAGGCAACTTCATGGGCAAGCTGGTGATCCGGCTGTAGCGTGCGAGCACCGGAATCGCGTTGACGGCCGGCTGCTGGCCTTTGCCGCTCTGAACTAGTTCGAGAGGTCGGTCTGGGTGGTAGCGGTGGGCTGATTTCGTTATTTCCTACTTCGCAGCGGTTATCGCTAGCCAGATGATTTGGCGAGCTCATTTTGCATCCGGTCTGGGCTAGCGCATCCACGGACGTAGCCCGGCATTCGAGATGCTAGCGGCTGCGCCAATGCGGTGGGCGCGCCACTGGAGCCGCCCGACTCACGGCAGTGAACCGGTCATCCCAGACGGATACAAGCGGACAGCGTCCAGATCGAGCCGGCACGTGGCTGCTCGTAGGGTACGTGCACACGGCGTTCGCTCAGCTCGGGAGCGGCGCGCAGCCCGGTTCAGGCGCTCCGGGGTACTACCTTTGAGGCGCCATACCACTAGACATATGGTCGTCAAGCGGCCATGCTTATGACAGCGCGCTCTTGAGATGCGATCCATTCTGCGAGTCTTGACTAGACTCAAATCGGACACGTCCTGAGACCGAGCTGGGCACCGAAAAGGGCAAACCCGTTCGAAAGGCGGGGACGCAAAGCTACCGGTCTACGGGCGTAACAGCCTAAGACAGCGGGGTTGCCACTCCACTCCCAAGTGTGAGCGTGCAAGCTCGCCTGCCTTAGATCTGGCGCTCTCCCGACCGTGACTCGAACGTTCGTTTCAGGGAGAGCTTATGACATCCACAGCGGCAACGCCCACTGGGTCATCGAACCCCAAGCCAGTGCATCGGGCGCAGGCTGGTACTGGCCATTTCATGCTCACGCTGTGCCCGCTGGCTGCACCTGTGTCCATTCGGCCGCCCCAATCACCGCAGCTAAAGCCTTTCACATTCTTCATGAGTCGTGCGCGTCAGCCGGATGGCAGTGAGCGGTTGTACCTGCACATGGGGTTCTTCGAGACGCTGGCGGATGCCGAGAGATGGGTAGAAGCCGTACGTCGCCATTATCCCAACGCGTTCGCAACCATCGCACCGGTCGCGTTTTTGCGGCCGGCCAATTCCGAGGCGCCTTCGTTGCCGCCCGCTGCTTCTCAGCCGGTAGTTCCCCAAAGCAGCGACCCTGCACCGGTCAAAGATGAATCGTTGACCGACACACAGGTCCTAAAGATTCTGGAAGCGCGCCGTGTTTGCGCAGTTCAGGACGACGTTGATGAGAGGAATTGCGATCAGATCGCGTTGCTCCGCCCCGACGACACGAGTACTCGGCAGGCTTTGAAGGAAGCTGTCGTTCAGGGTGCACCGGTTTCCTTTGCCGTGCAGCTCCACTGGTCGGCGCAGCCGATCGACCTCAGCCGCGTGCCGTCGCTCGCGATATTCAAGGCACATACCCTCTACGCGACAGAAAGTCGCCGAAAGGGGCGTTCCCACTATTTTCTTCGGCTGGGTTTCTTCGCAGATCCGCTCTCTGCGAAGCAAGTCGCTGTCCAAGTGCGCTCGACCTTCGCCTCCGCAGCTGTGGTGCCCGTTGTTGAGCAGGAGGTCACGCGCGCACGCGAAGCCGGTATGGGCACTTCTGCAATCCCGTATCTCGTGGAGCAACGAGTCGATCGGGGAATCGATTCCAACGGCACGCCAAGATCGCCGACACAATCAAAGCCCTTGAGTGACGCACCGCGCCGCGTCTCCCGAGGCGCCGAGACAGTCGAACAGACACTCAAGCCACTTGCCGAGAGGGAAATGTGGACTGACCCCGACTCACTAAGCGAATCCGGCGTGCGCCACCTGCGAGTCGAGGTGCAAGAGCACTCGTCGGGCCGTTGGAAACGTGTCCGTTTCGGCGCCACGGCGTCGAACATGGTGCGTGTCCATTCCTGATCGTTCGGGATTCTGTCTTGGCCGACTGAACCCCGCCGGGCGCAGTGCCGACAATCGGTCGGTCCGTGCTTTAGCCCGAGGATTACTGGTGATAATCAGCCCGGAGGCTGGAAATCCCACAAGAACCCCTCCGTAACCTCCCCTGTAGTCGCGTGCCGCACCGCTCGACTTGGGACGCCCGAATCGACGTGTCCGGCGTTACTTGCTCTCATCAAGGTCATATGCAGCGGCTCATTTTGGAGCGAGATCGCCGTACCAATAGGCGGCCGTAACCCCGCCATCCATGAGGAAATCGCTGCCGGTGATGAACCCGCCATCTGGGCCCATTAGCAGCGCCGCGACAGTTGCGACCTCATCTGGGGTGCCGGCGCGCCCAGCCGCCGACACCTCGATCATGCGCCGGTACCCTGGGCCGCGAGGCCCGCTTAGCTCGTCCTTCGCTAACGGGGTGACAATGATGCCGGGACTAATCGTATTGACCCGTGCCCCACGCTTGCCCCAGCGCACAGCCTCAGCCATCACTCGAAGCGAGTTACCGCGCTTCGCGATCTGGTACGCGTGAAGGGGATCTGTCACCTGGTCCAACTGAAGGAAAGGAAGACTGAGCAGTTCTGCAACGGGGGTCGTGGCCAATGCCCTATTTTGTTCAACGCTAAGCGGAGGAAGGCGATGCCCAGACTGCGAGGCGATCACGACACCTGCTCCACCGCGGCCGATGATATTGCCGAACTCCTGCAGGACCAGAGCCGTGCCATACAGGTCGACCTTCAGGATCGTTGCCGGTGAGGCCTGCGTGGGGGAGACACCAGCAGCATGGATGAGGCCGGTGACGTCGCCGCGACCGGTCGCCGTCTCGATGAGCGCACGAACGGCCTCTCGCGAGGAGACATCCACCGTTGCAACACTCGCCTCATATCCGACGTTAGTCAGCATTTCCGCCGCTGCCTCGGCGTTGTCCTGACTCTTATCAGCCAGAATCAGATGCTTTCCAGCGCCAACCCGCCGCGCGATCGCTTGCCCGATCTGACCCGGTCCGATGACGACAATGACATCTTTCACAGCAGTTCCTTCATTAGCAGTCGAACTTAGCTCCTGTATTGTTCGTCGCTGACGTGCTCCATCCACTCGACAGCCTTACCGTCGAGCTTTTCCACGATGGCGATATGCGTCATGGCAGTCTTTGCAGTGGCTCCATGCCAGTGCTTGGTGCCCGGTGGACACCAGACCACGTCCCCGGGCCGGATTTCCGCCTTGGGTTCACCCCAGCACTGCGTCCAGCCACATCCGGAGGTGACGATCAATGTCTGACCCAGCGGGTGCGTATGCCACGCAGTGCGAGCCCCGGGCTCGAAGGTCACGCTGGCAGCCAGAATACGGCTCGGTTCTGGAGTCTCAGCCAACGGATCGATGCGAACATCGCCGCTGAAGTATTGAACCGGACCCCTTGCAGAGGGCTGGCAGCCGCTGCGCTTGATTTCCATTGAACTTCACTCCAGTCCTGTTAGCTACTCAACGTCCGCTCATGGCCAGCACTGCTGGCGGAAGCCTTGCTCCTTGCACCTCGATTTTCGAGACGGCACTATCAATCTCGCGCAGATCATCCGATGTCAGCTCGACGGCCAGCGCCCCTAAGTTCTCTTCTAGACGCTTGAGCTTCGTGGTCCCCGGAATGGGCACGATCCAGGGCCTACGGGTCAGCAGCCACGCGAGCGCAATCTGAGCCGGAGTTGCACTCTTTCGGCGGGCCCAGTCGCGTACCACCGCAACCAACGCGAGATTGGCTTTCAACGCGTCGGGCGCAAAACGGGGAACGCCTGCGCGAAAGTCCGTGCCTGCGAATCGCGTGGTCTCGTCCATGGCGCCGGTGAGAAAGCCGGCGCCCAACGGGCTCCACGGTATGAAGCCAATGCCGAGCTCTTCGCACGTTGGGAGAATTTCCGCCTCAGGCCCTCGCCACAAGAGGGAGTATTCGCTCTGCAGAGCGGTGACTGGTTGCACCGCGTGCGCGCGCCGTATTGTGTTCGCACCGGCTTCCGAGAGACCGAAGTGCTTCACTTTTCCCTCCTCGATGAGGGCTTTCACCGTTCCGGCAACCTCCTCGATCGGTACGTTCGGATCAACGCGGTGCTGATAGAGAAGATCGATCCGATCGGTCTTAAGGCGCCTGAGGGAAGCCTCGACGACCTGCTTAATGTGTACGGGCTGGCTATTGAGACCTGCACGACGCTCGCCCGTCGCCAGGTCGATGTCGAACCCGAACTTGGTGGCGATGACCACTTGATTCCTGATCGGCAGCAGTGCTTCGCCGACCAGTTCCTCATTCGTGAAGGGACCATAGGCTTCCGCAGTGTCGAAGAAGGTTACGCCCCGCTCGAATGCCGCTCGAATTAGACTAATCCCTTCTAGCTTTTCGACCGGCTGTCCATACGCGTGAGTGAGTCCCATACATCCGAACCCGAGCGCCGAGACTCTCAGATTGCCTCTGCCAAGCTTCCGTACTTGCATCGCTGCGATCTCCTATGTCGGGTTGATCACGGCCGGATCATAGGCCTTCCCGGCACCGGGAAGCGCCTCGTGAAGAGGTACCCCGACGCGGCCCACAGCACCGCCGGCGCGAATACGAGTTCAAAGGCCACATTCATAGAAGCCGTCTTCACTTGGTTGAACTTCCGCTTTTGACCCCGGATCCGACATTTACGAACGGCAGCTTGGGGAGGAGAGCGATGTACCGAATCGCACCGCCGCCACACGAACCACGCGGGTAAGGGCTGCGCAGGAATCCAGTGGCCGGTTGATTACGTATACCTCCTGATTGACCGTTGTACCTGGGCAGTCGACTGTCGGGCCATAGCTTGAGATGAAAGGGGGGGGTATGACCTCGCAATTCGGACGAGCCTGGAGCGTGCGATGAGGAGAGACCATTTTGTGCTAGCGGTTGCGCTGATCGGCGCTACGCTGGCCGCGCTCGCCCATGCGGAGGCCGCCAGTACCGCAGCCGCCTCGACTAAGAGCCGGGCTGCGGCGTTGCGTGCGGTCGCGATCATTGCTCCACCGTTCGTTATCGAACAAGACGGTTCGCTCACCGGCTTCAGTATCGACCTCTGGAATGCGATCAGTACACGCATGGGGCGCACGACCACCTATGAGCTCGAACCAGACGTAGGCGCTTTAGAAGAAGCGATGCGATCCAACAAGGCGGATCTCACGGTGGTACCTCTCTTCATCACCTCGGCACGTGATGCGGAGTTCGATTTTTCCCTTCCCACAATGGAAGCAGGAGTCCAGGTCATGGTGCGGGACACGCACCAAAGCACGCAGGCGGAAAATCCACTGTGGGACATGTTGCGTCTGATGCTTTCGCGAACGACGATATTGTGGCTCGGCATGGCTGTGCTCCTGGTCGTTATCCCGGCCCATCTCATTTGGCTATTTGAACGACAGCGCGACGAAGGTATGGCTTGGAGCCGCAAGTACTTCCCCGGCATATTTGAGGCCGCCTATTGGGCGCTATCAACGCTCACCACACAGGCGGAAGGCATGCCAAAACAGTGGCTGGCGCGTACCCTCTCCATCGCATGGATGTTCGCAGGCGTGGTCTTCGTCGCGTCCTATACGGCCCAGCTGACGACCGCCTTGACTGTCGAGCAGATCCGCGGCGCTATCCAGGGACCGGACGATCTGCCCGGCAAGCGGGTCGGCACGATCGCGCAGACCCTTGCGGTCAACTACCTTCGCGAACATCGCGCCCAGGTTCAGGAGTTCCCGACGATCGATTACCTGTCCAAAGCTCTTATGGATAAGCAGGTCGATGCCGCGTTCACGGCCGCGCCGCTGCTGCGCTATTACGCGGCGCATGAGGGGAAGGAACAAGTGAAGTTAGTCGGCCCTGAAATCAACATTGCACCGGCCTCCATCATGGTGCAGTTGAACAGTCCCCTACGCAAGAGCATCGACGGCGCGCTGCTCACGCTTCGGGAGGACGGCACCTATCAGAAGCTCTACGAAAAGTGGTTCGGTGGTAGCCCTCAATGAGAGCCGACGTGAAGATCAATCCTCCTGTCGTGACTGTCCTGTTCCGCGCTCTTGGCGGCAGCAGCAGGCGGGCAAGAACGCCACCGGTGGCCCAGCCGAGAGAGTCAGCACTCGGGAACAGGGCCGCACGCGCACGCTGCTGCGCACACGTGAACACCTCTCCTGAATGCTCAGCGCTCCCCGGCTTCAGTCGCTGCGGTCAACGCCTTTACCGCGATTGCAGCCAACAGGGCGGTCATCAGGACCCCGCACACCCCGATGAGAATCGCCAGTGCACGCGTGAGAAGTGAGGTAGGGGCAAGATCGCCATACCCGATCGTGAGCCCGGATACGAAGGCAAAATAGATCGACTGCTGTATCGACCAGCCTTCCAACAGTCCGACAACCAAGCCGAACGCGATGATCAGCCCGAGCAGGACTGACAGGATTGGCCATACCACACGCAACCCGAAAAGCAGGCCGGCAAGGAAATTTCGTCTCAACTTCCGCGATTCCATGCTAACTCCTAATTTATAACCAAGTGCCAGGGCTCCAGTGCGGCCACAGTCTCCCTCATCCCAAACCCTTCGCTCATGAAAAGGGGTCCTGAGCCTTCGGTGCTTGCCGAGGATTTCACCGTGGCGGCGGAGATGTGTTGCGCCGACATAAACTCACTCATCACTTGATTCCCACTGCTCCAGTCGGCTTGCCGAAACTCAACGGCTGTTGGAGTCTATACTCTGATCGCGGGAGTCGTTCGCCGCGGCCTGTCCGGAGAGACCGGAGAGATTAGCCTGGAGTCGTAGCGGGGGCCCGCGTGTGGCGTTGATTGCGGCTGCCACGCCGTAGAGCGAAGTAGTGGGGACCGCGTCGAAGTTGGAAGTCAGTGAAAACGAAGGATATTTCGCATCTGCCGAAGAACCAGCTATGGGCCGAAATCGGCTTGACCTGTACGATCGATAATCGTATAGCCGGGCGGGAAGAGTAAAGCCCGCAACACCGCAGATGGCCGCTGGATGGGTCAAAGCAGAAGCGGTTGACTACCCTGTACATTGCTTTCACCTGTCGCGTCCGTGGTTTCCACAGAGCCGTTAGAGTGAATCGAAGTATCAAGCCACATACTCATCGCACTCATCGATCTGGGTGGCTGCGTGCGGGCGTGCTCGGCGCGAATGATGGGGTGCTTTCAATCGCCAGCTTGATGCTTGGCGTTGCGGCAGCGCACGCCGGTCCCAGAGGAGTGTATGTCGCAGCGTTTGCTGGACTTGCCGCCGGCGCGCTGTCGATGGCTGCAGGCGAGTATGTATCGGTGAGTTCCCAGGCGGACGCCGAGCGCGCGGACATCGAGATCGAACGGCGGGCATTGCGGCATGACTATGAGGCAGAGCGCGCGGAGTTGCGCGAGATCTACATCCGGCGTGGACTCGAGGGCGAGCTGGCCGCCCAGGTTGCGCATCAACTCATGGCTCATGATGCTCTCGCGGCCCACACAAGGGACGATATCGGCATCACAGAAGCGCTTACGGCACGACCGCTGCAGGCAGCAGCGGCGTCATTCCTGAGCTTCGCGCTTGGCGGGTTCGTCCCGCTGCTCACCGGTGTAATCGCT
>CAVSFM010000015.1:0-532403 GCA_963727305.1 uncultured Pseudomonadota bacterium | reverse complement strand
ACGAATGGGAAAGCGCGATTCTGCGAATAGACCTACCGTAAATCAGTTCCCTGCGTCAGCAGTAGCTGCTACCCGCATCTGATCCGTAATCCAAACAACCGGCAAATGGGACGCTCGCTGATAGATGACGGTGGGTGATGCTGGATTGGAAACCCCAGTGGAAACCGACTCTCGGGCGCCGCTGGCTCTCCGCGTGCACAGTATTGCCTGCCCCCCTAACCAAGACAACCTTCAGAACGGCGAAAGTCGATCAACGGCCCGCGCGGTAGTCCCTCCCCCTATATTGTTCACTTTCTCTTCTGGGGATAGCTCTGCGCCCTTGCCCATGCGAATTGAAATCAGACCGGTCGGAAACAGGATTACCTGGTTCTCCCCGAAGCCAGTCATTTCTGGAAGGAAGAATCTCCTGCCAGAACGACTACCCACGTATGGAACAAAGTGGAATCCCATCTTATAGAGCTCTTCATCCGTGCTCGTATCATCAGGCGGCGGCCGACGATCGACCGACATATCTGTCTTGGTGCGCATCGCGTCTGTGGCTGCCAGCAAGTCGGCGGTGAGCTGCCGGTGGAGTAGCTGTTGTCCGCTATGCGCACCAACATCCCGGAACAGCGTCGCAATTTTCGCGAGTTCATCAAGCGTCGGGTAATAGCCTGAACTGCTCCACGCGAAGCCATCTTGACCATCGGGCTCACGGGTGCGTACGAGCGGAGCGTGGTGGATGCCTATTGGCAGAAGTACCTCAGCCCGCACCATCTTCCATCGATCCGCTTGAGGGCCGCGGACTGATTTCAGGAAGTTGTCGATGGCGACGCCGAGTAGATAGAGATCTTGGTCGCGGTAGCGATAGACAGTCCCCGGTTCCCATGGGTATGGGCGCAGGTTAGCGTTGATGGCTGTGACCTTCTCTGCGTGAGAGGGAGCTGTAAACCAAGTATCGTAATTGCCATCGGCATTACCGTCGAAACCGTCATTTGGGTTCGTCTTGAGAGATCCGACGCCGCCGAAGCCACTCGCCATGTTCATGGCGTCTAGGAACCGGACGCGCTTCCATTTGGGGTCAAGTCCCTCGACATAGTCGCCAACCTTCAGCGTCAACACCCACGGACCATAAGTTTGCGCTAACCGCAATAGCGCAAGTGGGTTGACAATACTCTTGGTAATCGAACGGACACCAAATCGCATTTCAAGCGGATAAGGGTATTTCCCGTATGGCGTCGGGGCGTCCTGGTAATACAACACGCCGTCGCGGACCAACGCCGCCCCGATCATCCATCTCGGATCCAGCGGACCGCCGAAGCCCGCTAGCGTGCCCGGGGGCAGTGAATTGACAAGATCGCTCCAGGGTTTGGTCGGCAGGCGCTGCGCGAGTTCGGCCTTGGCCTCGGCACGCTTAGCCGCGAGATCGCTTGGCGCGGGCACTGCCGACTCGGTTGCCGCGGAACCCCAGGTAACGAAATGCTGATGCAGCAGATAAGGCGCGTTCTGTTGAATGAACTGGAACCTCAAGTTTGTGATCTTCATGCCGTCATAGAGGAAGCTCGCCAAGCCCTCGACAGAATGGTTATCGATGTCATTGACTAGCGTAAGCGGGAAAGCGGCGCGCGACCACTTGCCATCGGAACCTTCCTTCCAGACGCGACCGATCTGAGGGATGACTTGCCAGAAGCTTGGCACCTTAACGGATGCAGATTCGCGCACCATCTCACCGCGCTGCACGGGCACCAATAGCCCGTCCATCGTGAAGAACTCGAGAGTCACAGCGGGAAAGAGGCGCGCGTCGCGGCCATCCTGCATGGGGCGCGTGATTGCGGGCTTAGTCTGCATCGGCGTCTGCGCGACCGTGATTGCACCGACAAAGTCCGACGCCGTTGTTACGTGGGGTCCCGGCGCGAAAGCCGAGTTAGCGACGGGCGCGTCTGTCGGCTTACCGGAACTCATCAGTGCAATCGGCAGCACGTCAGAGGCCGACGCGGCCCACGTGACAGGAATCAAGTTTAAAGTGAAGACAAGAATGCTTCCAAACTTTGATAGGAGCGTGTTCACGCATTTCCCCTGCAGCCACCGAGCGTTCAACGCAACCAGTTGGTTCTGCGTTAGCTCTGTCTACCATCGTGCAGCTCGGCGACGGCCGCTTAATTTCTCAAGGATCCTGCCGATGGACAGGTTCACGTCAGAACCGAAACGTTGCGCCGAGCGCTGTGCCGGAGAAGCTCAGGTGCTGCAAGCCGCCCGCACCGCTTTCATCGAACGCGAGTTGCCGGTACACCAGCAGCAGGTCACCCCAGCCGAATGCATATCCGACCCCGAATAACCCCTGCCACGTGAATTTCGAGGTCCCTGTGCCGGCGTCGAGATACAACGGCATGAACCAAGCCGAGTTTGCAAGCGTAACGCGCCCGCGGACTCCGACGACGCCGTCCCACAAGTCGGAGCCCGTCTCGGCCGATCCCACGCGTGCCGGGAGCTCGGGCACCGACATCGTGAAGTTCCAGTCGAGCGTCGCAGCGATGTGCGTATAGCGAACTCCTGCCAGGAGATCGAAGCTCGCGTTGGACGAACGTCTCAGCGCGTAGCTGCCCATCAGCGAGAGCATGGAACCCGTGAGGTCGGTCGTCGTGCCGGCGTTAAGGGGTACTTCGACCCCCAGACCCGGTACGACGATGCTCGTCACCTGACTGCTTGACTTACTGAAGTCGCAGTACACGAGGTCAAACGACAGCCCCCACCTTCCCTTACGCGCCTCGGCATTCAAGAAAAGCGCCGCTCTGAGGTGCTTGAGGACATCCGTCATTTCGACAGTAGATCCGCCTGAGCCCCCGGTCTCGAACCCGAGATTTGCATCGACATGGGGCAGCCACAGATAGGGCGTTAGCCCGAACTGCCACTCCTCGGACTCGGCGTGTGCGGCGGAGCCGATCAGCAGGCTCAGTAGCGCAAGAATCGCTGCGGTGTGCTTAACGGCGGCCTCCGCTCCCATGTCCCGTCATTCTTTGCGTAACCGGTCACATACGCAGTACAAGATATCACTCATGCGCCGGCAGCGGAGATTCCCGGGTGGGATTGTACGAGCATCTTCTTATCTCGCCGGGACTCGGCCACTCAACCCGCTGAAAAGCCGAGAAACTACCAGATAATATTGGACGCTCGACGTGCACGCTTGCGCTTGATCTATCGACGCACACTGGGTGGCGCGCGAATCCCGAGGCGCGTCTGCTCGAGCAGAGCTCTGTCGGCGCTCATGCCGTGCGCGTCGAGGATAAGAGTCGCCTCGCGCAGTGCGGCAGTCGCTTCCGGTGCTCGGCCGACCGCGGCAAATGCGCGCGCCTGCCAGAGCAGGGCGATTCCAGCGTCACGCTGCTCCGGCGCAAACCGCCGCCAGAAGGCCATGGCTTCGTGCGCGGCCGCAACCGCGTCGTCACCGCGACCGAGCCCGATCTGCGCGCGTGTTATGTCGACTGCGATGTCAGCAAGGTCTGGTGAACTGTTCGGCTGACTACTGAGCAACTGCGCTCGCGCTGGCTGTAACACCGCCAGAGATTCAGCCATTTTTCCGCTGGCAAGCAGCGCGTCGCCGAGCGCAGCCAGCGCCAGTGCGCGCAGCCTATCCGGCGCATTGGCGAGGGAGTCAGACGCCTCGCGAAGCAATGCAAGTGCCTCCTCGTGCCTGCCTTGCGCGCTACGCAGTACACCCAGGCGACTCTTGATCAGCACCTCCTCGGCAGTGCTGTGGAACGGATGCTCGAGCAGTGCGGCAAACATCGCGTCTGCTTCGCCGAACTCACCGAGCTTGGTGAGCGCGAACGCAATTCCGGAGCGCGCCATCCGTGCGTTTTCGCTATCGGCACCCACCAGGGACGAATAGGTCCGGTCCGCTTCCCGCCATTGGTTCAGGGCTTCGTTATAGCGATGCGCATTTGCGAACATGACACCCAGGTTTAGTCTGCAGATGGCTAACGCGCTCGTGGGTTTACCGGCACTGTGCACGGTGGAAATGCGCAGTGCCTCCTGCAAGCTTCCTATAGCAGATTCCGGGTCGCCCGCCTTCAGCCACAATCCACCAAGCCGACCATGGCTCTGCTCCACCTGGAGATTGTCCGGACCGAGTATCTCCTGTTGCTCATGAAGGACGGCCCTCATCTCGCTGAGCCCTTCTGCGATGTTACCCTCATCGCCGAGCGCGGCCGCGTAGCTCGTTCGTGCGTAGAGCAGAGTGTCGGTCGGGCGATTTCCATAGACTTCACGTGCCAGCGCGTAAGCGCGTCGCGCCGGTTCGAGGGATCCTTTTTGGTTCGCGACGCGCGTCAGGTTCGAAGCGTCCGCGTACAGCACGCTCAATTCGCTGGTGAACCTGGGCGATGCCTTCAGCCGTTCAGCGGCGCGGATGGCCTGCCAGGCAAGATCCACGGCCTTGTCGTACTGCCCCTCGGTGAGACGGATGATCGAGAGTTGATGTAGTGCACCGGCGAGATGCTCCATATCGCCGGTGCGACGACTGAGCTCCTCTGCCGCAAGCAGCTGCTGCTCGGCGCGCTCCATTTCGCCTTTTGCGTGGAGCAGTGACCCATACATCACCTGGGCTTCAGCCCTGATGCGGTCTTGATCGCCTGCCTTCAGGTTGGCAAGTCGTGTCGCTTCCGCCAGGATCGGCTCGGCGAGCTCGAGCTCGTCGAACGAGAACAGGCCAGAACCGATGGTGGTAAGCAATTCGGCCCGGATGGCCTCGTCTGCAATCGGTGCGACATCGAGCCGTTCGCGCGCCTGCTTGAGCAAGTCCACCACGGTCGTCTGGCGAGTGGCGGTGCCAGCGCCGACGTCGGCGGCTTCGAAAAAGGATACGACGAACTTCTTCACTTCTTCGGCTCGCGCCGCCTGCTGCTCGGCCCGTGCCGCCTGATCGCGCGCAAGTTGCGCCTGCCATAGCGACACAACAGTTGCGGCTATGAGTGCGGCGCCGATCGCCGTGGCGGCGCCTACCGTAAGCCTGTTACGTGCAATGAATTTGCGGGTACGGTATCCCCACGAGGCGGGGCGCGCCTGCACCGGCTGACCGCTCAGATGACGTTGCAGATCTTCCGCAAACTCCGCAACCGTGGCGTATCGCCCGGCGGGCTGCTTGGCGAGTGCTTTCAGCACGATCGTATCCAGATCACCGTGCAGATCGTGAGACAGGCGCTTAACACTCACCCCGCGCGCCAGGGCCGCCTTCGGCGTCACCACTCGGCTTGGGCGGCTCGGCTCGGCGCCGACGATGGCTTCTTCAAGTTGCGCTACCGACTGCAGTTTCAGCTGATACGGCAGCTCTCCGGTGAGGAGCTCATACAGCACCACGCCCAGCGAGTAGACGTCGCTGGCAATCGTCAGGGGCTCTCCTTTGATCTGCTCGGGACTGGCGTAATCGGGAGTGAGTGCACGCCCGGCAAACTGGGTGAGCCGCGTCTCACGCGCGCTTTCGCCGTCGGTCAGGAGCTTGGCAATTCCGAAGTCGAGCAGTCGCACCTGACCGTCGCCGGTCACGAGAATATTGGGGGGCTTCAGATCGCGGTGGATCACAAGATTAGCGTGCGCGAACTGCACGGCCTCGAGCACTTGCGCAAACAGCCTCAGACGTTCCGGCGTCGTCAATCGGCGCTCGTCGCACCAGGCGGTAAGCGGCCGGCCGGCGATGTATTCCATCACCAGGTATGGCAGACCGTCGACGGTAACGCCCGCGTCATAGAAGCGCGCAATGTGCGGGTGCTCCAGTCGCGCGAGGATGTCGCGCTCCTGGCCAAAGCGTGCGGCAAGATCCCGCCTCAAGCGGGTGATGCGCGGCAGTTTGAGGGCCACCTCGCGCTTGAATGCCCCGTCGGCTCGCTCGGCGAGCCATACCTCCGCCATGCCGCCGCTGCCGATCTCGCGAGTGAGTCGGTAAGGCCCCACCAGCGCGCCGACAGCAAGGCCGCCTGCCGCTTGCAACCCGCCGACTGCTGGCGCATTGAGCTGTGGCAATCGCCGCAGCACGTCGGCGGTCTCGCTGCTTGCATGGGCGGCCAGTAGCCTGCGCAGAAGAGGCGCGAGCTCGGGGCGGGTTGCGTCAATGTGCTCAATCCACGCGGCGCGAGCTTCGGCGTCGAGGTCGAGCGCTTCATCCAAGAGCGTCGACACGGCCTCCCAAATGGCAGGCGTCACATCCATCGCGTAGGGTTCCTCTTTACCCTGCATACGAAATGCCGGTACGAATCCGGTCACGACCCCTCATTCCTGCAGCGTTGCGAGCAAGAATGCGCGCGCCTTCTCCCATTGCCGTCGTACGGTACGCTCGGACAGCCTCATGAGCTCAGCGATCTCACCCTCGCTGTAACCAGCGAAGTAACGCATCTCGACGATTTGTGCCAGCGCAGGGTCCACAGCCTCGAGCGTCTGCAGCGCATCGTTCAACGCAACCAGCGACGCATCGCTGTCCGTCGCAGGCAAGCCATCCGCAAAGGACGTATTGAGTTGTAACATCGGGCGGCCTCCACCGCGCCGTTGCGCGAGATTCTCGCGTGCAAAGTCGATGATGATGTTGCGCATCGTCTTGGCGGCGTAGGTGAAGAAGTGCTTGCGGTCGGCAAGCGTGAGCTCGGCCGCATCGATCAGCCGAAGAAAACTCTCGTGCACCAGAGCTGTGGTCTCAAGATGGGCTACCCCGCCCTGGATGCGCAAGCGAGCGTGCGCGATTTGCCGCAGATCGGGATAGAGCAGTGCGAATACACGCTCGAGGGCGTCCCGTTGGCCCAGGGCAGCCTGCTGCAGTAGCGCGGTCAGCGGTTCATCGTGTCCTGCCATATCCGCTCAGCCTCCGGGCAGCCGGCGGCTCTGCAGTGTGCCCGCACGCCAGACTGATGTCACGGCATGCGCGACCGCGGTAGCGCCTGCGGCCAAACAAGAGAGATACGTCCGGCGACCGAACTGGAGCGCCGTCGTACTTCGGCGAAGGACTGGACTGAGAGCCGCGAGGACTGCGCTGCGCCCCCCAGCTGCGTGGAAAGAAACTCAATAAATCCGCTCGCTTAGCAGCCTTGGCCGGTTTCTCTGCAAAAAGCCGTATGTCTTGGCGACCTTAAGGGACGTCTGTATCCAACGCGCGGACTGAAGGCGTCGCAGAACTCACTTAGTCATCTAACGAGGAGAACCGGTATGAAGATCCTAATGAAATCTCGCGGGGCCGCCCTCGCGTACATCGCACTGCCGATAGCCGCCGTCGCGGGAGGGGCCTGTGCCGCGGATGAGGAGACGCGCGGGCAAACAACCGCGAGCGTCAGCACGCAGCTACAAACCGCCAACGCGGCGTCGCCGGATGGGCGCCAGTGCGCGGACCACGAGGTCCTGGTGGGGCCCGACGGACACAAGTTCCGGCCGGCCTACGTGCTGGGTTACGGTTGCAAGTACGTGGTCGATGGAAACCCTGAAATCCTTGCCGTCGGACCCAACGGTTACGCGTTCGCGTGGACGTACGAAAGCGGGTGGAGACTCTTCAAGGCGAACCATTGAACGCGACTCCCGCAGCCTACCGCGACGCGGGCGAGCCTTCCCGCGTCGCTTTAGGTGCAAGAGTTCGACCAAGGAAGTCAATGAATAGAGGTGCCGGCGGCTACACCCCCGTTCAGCGACGAGGCCGATTGACGCGATGCCGCAGGATTGACAGTGAACAGGTTCGGTCAGAGTAATTCCTGAATACCATGCGTGAAGTCTCAAGCCTAAGGTGACATTCCGGCTCCCTTCTCGACCCAGGAATTGACAGAGAGCCATATAGGAATCGGAGTTAATATTGTCACGACAACGAGGAGGTTATGAAATGCGTGCTATTTCCCGCCTGTTTGCACTCGTGGTCCCGATGACCGTCATAACGACCGCTCCTCTGCCCTCGACCGCCGCGGCGTCGGCGAAAGATACGTGTTCGCTACTGACCCAGACACAGCTGACCGACGCAGTGGGAATCTCGATGAACGCCGGCACGTATATGATGCCGGGATTCACGCGCACATGTACTTGGACCCTGGCCAGCGGCGCGACACCTGCCGTGCGGTTCCTGACGCTCGACCTGCAAGCCGCAGATGCGTATGAAGCAGGCAAGAAGTTGGATGCGCAGGCGAATCCTACGAGTGTCCCGGAACTCGGTGACGATGCATACTACGTGAACTACAGTGGCATCAGCATCGCGAGTCTGAGCGTCAAGAAAGGCGATGTCTCATTCAAGCTCACCTGGTACGGCGCGACCGATTCTCAAAGAATGATGAGTGCAGAGAAGAGCCTCGCTTCACAAGTTCTATCAAACCTCTGAATTCGTGTGCAGCGACGACGGCGCAATTGGGGCAGTGACACTGAGCCACAGCAACTACCCGGGGATTTTCACTCGCAGCCGCACGCGCCAAGGCAGCTGCCTGGAATGCGGCGACTGCCGGTGAGCCGCCCGCGCAACCGACTACAGGCCGAGTGACTCGGTCGCCGCCTCGATCGATTCAATCTCGATGACCAGCGCAGCATCCTGCGCATCCGGCCAGCGCAGATCCGCGGGCGCGCCCGGCGCACCGGGTTTCGTCCACAAGGTCAGGATCGCATCCAGAGGCGGGCGACCGGCGGGCGTATCAACGGCAGCGTCCAGCACCAGGCGGACGAAGTCCCCGCGGTGCCCCTGCTCGTAGTCCTGCGCAAAGGCCAGCACGGACTGCTGGAAGGCGGCACTCGAGACGTGCTCGCCGCGCGCCAGCACCAGGCCCACCTTGCCGGTCAGCCCTGCCTCGACCCCGCGCGGCGTGCCGGCAACCAGGGTCTCCGTGACCCCGAATGAGGGGTGGTAGCTCATGTCGAGGAAGTTCAGCTCGTCCTGCGCCAGGGCCTTGCCGCCGGGTGTCAGCATGTACTCCTGCGCCTTGACTGCCCGGTCGAGGTTTTCGAAGGTGTATTCACTGAAGCAGTCAAACTCCGGAAATGCCCGCGCCGGCGGGGAGGCGTGCGTCGCGAGCGTATGGTTGCGGACGTACTTGCTGAACCCGAAGTACTTGTTCGCCGCCAGCCCCATGGCCACGTGGTTGCCCTCGTAGTAGTCGCGGAATTGCCTGCGCGTCATGTCGGGACGCTTCAGAAACAGGGTTATGACCTTCAACATCGTGTGTTCCTCAATTCATGCGGTGCGCCGGCGCCGCGCAGGCATTGCCGCCTTCGGGGGTAGCACCGGTCACTCCTTCTTGTAGGCCGCCAGTTCTCCGGGGGCAGCTTCTTGGGGTGCTGGGCGAGAGCTGAAGGTGACGTTTGGCGGGCGTTCGATCGGCTCGGCGATTTCGTGAATGCGCTCGTACCGATGCCCTTGATCACCCAGCTCCCGTTGACCTTAATATAGCGGTCCCGGTAGATGGCCGCAGTTTGATTAGTCTATGCCGGCGCGCGGCGCGTGCAACGTAAGCGCAGGCTTCGGTCACGCACCGCGTTCTCGGATATTTTGGTTCAAGGGGACCGGCGGGACGACGAGTGTCCGCCGGCGACGGCACCCACAATGAAAATCGTCACCTACAACATCAACGGCATCGGCGCGCGCCTTCCCAATCTGCTGCGCTGGCTGAAGGAGACCACCCCGGATGTGGTGTGCCTCCAGGAGCTGAAGGCGCCGCAGGAGAACTTCCCCGAGGCTGCCATCCGCGAGGCGGGTTACGGGGTAGTCTGGCATGGGCAGAAGAGCTGGAATGGCGTCGCTATTCTTTCCCGCGGCAGCGAGCCGGCCGAGATTCGCCGCGCGCTGCCCGGGGACCCTGAGGATGTGCACAGCCGCTACGTCGAGGCGAAGGTACGGGGACTGACGATCGGTTGCCTGTACCTACCGAACGGAAACCCCGCCCCGGGTCCCAAGTTCGAATACAAGTTGCGCTGGCTGGAGCGCCTGATCAGCCACGCGGCGCAACTCGCGGCGAGCCCCGACCCGGTGATCCTTGCCGGGGATTACAACGTCATCCCCACCGAACGCGACGTGTACAAGCCGGAACGATGGGTGAACGACGCCCTCTTCCGCACCGAAGTCCGCGAGGCCTTCGCGCGCCTGAGCAGCCAGGGCTGGACGGATGCCATCCGCACGCTGCATCCGGATGCCACGATCTATACGTTCTGGGACTTCTTCCGTGACGCCTATGGGCGCAACGCGGGCCTGCGCATCGATCACCTGTTGCTGAACGCGGCCGTGCGCGACCGGCTCGTGGCCGCCGGCGTCGACCGCGACGTGCGCGGCTGGGAGAAGCCCAGCGACCACGCGCCGACGTGGGTCGAGCTCAGGGAGTGATCACCCCGCCGGCAGTCGGAGCATGCGATCGGCGGGTTACGGGTCGTTGCCGACGTTCACCTAAGAAAAGTGGAAACCGAAGTGGAAACATCAGGGGACGCCCTACCGGTGGGAATATGCTAGGTGGGCCGCCTAGTCGAAGAAGCGATCAAGCGCGCTGAGAACTCCAAATTCGCAGGTACGCGGCGAGACCGTGGAATGCATCTCGAGCGCGCGATCTCATGAAGCCCCGGCAAGGACTCCCACAGGGGGGCCAAACGGAGCGGTGCGAGGTAAGATAATGGGCGCATTGGAGTTTTCGAATGACTCACGAGCGCTAGAACTGGACGGGCATCAAGGGAAGAGGTGCTCCGCGCCACATGAGCCGAGTAGCGGATGACCTCGACTGCGGACGTCCCGGAGTTGGATCTGCGGTAACTCAAAGTGCTTGCCAGGGTGTTGATGGGTATCCTGGCGTGCGGGGGCGAACCTCCATGTTTGCGACATCTCCAGCGAACCTGGGCCTAACGATCTTGGGCGTGGGACTCGCGGCGTGGGCTGCGAGCGTGACTGGCGTAGAAGGTGACTCGCGCAGCACCTCGGCTGAGTCATATGCCTCAGTCCGCGGGGGCGAGTTCCGCTCCATCGTACGCACCGGCGCCGCCGAAGCGAATTTGCGCGTCGAGCCTTTTGCCTTACAACGCATACCAGTCACGAACCGAGACTACCTGGATTTCGTACGCACCCACCCTGAGTGGCAGCGGGGTCAGGTAGCGGCAACGTTGGCTGACGGCGGCTACCTGCGGCACTGGCAGCGACCGCTCGAGCTGGGCCCGCAAGCTGGCCCTGATCAGCCCGTCACGCACGTGAGCTGGTTTGCCGCTCGCGCGTATTGCGAATCGCGTAACGCACGTCTGCCCGCTTGGAGGGAATGGGAATTTGCCGCTGCCGCTGATGAGCATGTTGCCGATGCGCGGCACGATCCCGTCTGGCGGCAGACAATACTCGCAACTCTCGGCCGTTCTCCGGGATCGCCTCTTTCGGCTGTGGGACTGGCCCCACCTAATCTGTACGGGATACACGACCTGCACGGTCTCGTGTGGGAATGGGTTGAAGACTTCGACACACTCTTCGCGCCTCGAGGACGCTTGGACCAAGAGCACGCGGGCATGGCAATGAGTCCCGGCGACACGGCCATGTCGTGCGGCGCGGCAGCGCTCTCGGTTTCCGATCCAGAAAACTATCCTATGATTCTGCGGCTCGCCGTGTTGTCTTCCTTGAATAGAAACTCGACCACCACGGACCTCGGCTTTCGCTGTGCACGCTCGATCAGCACTCCTGCAACATCACGTGCCGCATCACAGTGAGCTTCCGGAGTAGTGCTCCAACGCTTTGATCTGAACGGTGGCCAGGGGTGAAATCGAACCACCGACACGCGGATTTTCAATCCGCGGAAATCTGCATCCACGATCACCCAGCGTTACCTAAAACAGCCATTTAGAAATCAGCCAGTCGGTAGATGACGGTAGGTGCTCCTCGGTGACGCTGGGTTGGAAACCAAAGTGGAAACAGGTATCCGTCCGTCACTCAGAGGTCCGGCGGATGACGTGCAGGAAATAGGCGGTTAACTCTCTCCATAGACTCTTCCACGACCCAGCCCGCGCCGACCGAAGCGGAGCGCCTCGTTTCCGGTGTCATTGGCACAGAAGCCAGCGGCAACTGAGGCTCGCATCCGCTTCGAGGTGCGCCGGGGCGAGAGTCGTGAGCGTGGAGTCGGGTTCGCTCGCCGCGCCAAGTCCTCGAGCTTCCTCCGCTAGGGTAGAGTACGGCCGATCGATAACCGGCGTGAGGCTCTGATCAAATGACAACGAGACGAGAAGCTCTCGGGCTGATCGGGTGGGCGCTCCCCGCGTCGGTGTTTGCGACGCATGGACGGCCACAGCAGCTCTCCTCGACTGTCGTGGTAGAGGATCCTTCAATCAGGATCATCGAGAATGTGTGGATCCCGATGCCAGATGGCTCGCGCCTTGCGGCGCGATTGTTTTTGCCGCACACAACCAGCCAGGCGCCCACGGGCGCGGTCCTCGAATACCTTCCTTACCGCAAGCGCGATGCCTATCGTTACCGAGACGACGTCGCAGGCCCCTTTTTGGCAAAGGCGGGCGTTGCGCTGCTGCGTGTCGATATTCGCGGGACGGGCGAGTCCGACGGCGCCATGGTCGACGAATATATGCCCATCGAGCAGGCCGATGCGCTGGCGGTGATCGAGTGGATCGCTCACCAGCCCTGGTGCAACGGAAATGTCGGCATGCGCGGGATCTCCTATGGCTCATTCACCGCACTTCAGGCAGCGGCCAAGGCCCCCATCGCTTTGAAGGCGATCGTCTCGACGTGTGGAACCGAGCAGCGCTATCTGGACGACATTCATTATCGGGGTGGATGCCTCATCAATGACCAGTACGTGTGGGCCATGGAGTGGCAAGTCATCATGCGCGCGCCCCCCGACCCCCTCATCGTCGGCGAAGATCGCTGGCGACCCATGTGGCAGCAACGGCTCGACGTCACCGGTCCCATGACGATCCTTTGGAATGAGCACCCGACTCTCGATGCCAAGTGGCAGTCCGGATCGATTCACGACTACGGCGCGATCCGGTGCGCCATTTACAACGTCGCCGGCATGCTTGATGCGTATCTCCCGTCAGCTACGCGGATGATGGAACGCGCCCCCCAGGTGCCCCAGAAGGCTCTCATCGGCCCTTGGGCACACAAGTGGCCGGGCTATCCCCAACCTGCGGGTCATCGGGGTGTACCGACCGCGGCTGCCAACGGCACTCCGGGCCCCGGCGTCGATTGGCTGCCGGTCGAGGCACGCTGGTGGCGACACTGGCTGCTAGGCGAGAGGAACGGCATCATGGAGGAGCCGCGGGTGTGGGCTTTGCGGGAAGATGCGCCCCCGGGCGCGAACTATCCGCATGACACACGCGGAGCTTGGGTGTCCGAGCCAACCTGGCCCGCCGACGAGATCAAGGCTCGAACCTTGTGCCTCAACGCGGAGGGTCTGCAGGTGCGAGCGGGAGCACAGACTCTCCTGACGCACCGGACAGATCTGACGATCGGCTTTGCCAATCGCTGGTCAGGCGCCTCGGGCGACCCGGAGACCTGGTGGCGCGATCAGGCAACGGATGATGCGCGGTGCTTGCGCTTCGATTCGTCACCGCTGCAGGAACCGCTCGACATCATGGGCGAGCCGGTCTTCCAGGTGCGCGTCCGCGCTGACAAGCCGGTCGCCAAGCTGTTCGCGCGGTTGACGGAGGTAACGCCCGAGGGCCGCTCGAACTTCGTCAGTTTCGCGTTGCTGAATCTGACCCATCGAGACAGCGATGAGAAGCCGGCCGCGGTCGTCGCCGGACAGGACTACGATGTCCGTCTCAAAGGCCACTTCGCCTGCTACCGCTTCTCCCGGGGCAGCCGTATCCGCGTCGCCCTGAGCGAAACCTGGTGGCCCGTGGTATGGCCGTCACCCGAACCGGTCACTCTTCAGATCACCGCGGGAGCCTCGACCGTCGAACTGCCGGTGCGGCCCGCACGCGCCGGCGAGACACCGCCTTTCGGAATATATCGCGAACGCTATGCCGTTCCGGGGACATCGCCAGCGCCGTACGAGCGGCCAGTCGAGAACATCCAGATTACCGGGGAGCCCGGCAGCCGGACCTTCACTCTGACCGAAGGATCGCTCGAACCAAAGGGTGAACCGATTGACGGGATCGAGACCGTTTACAAAGAAGCGTACAAGCTGCGCCGTGCCATCCGGGAGAACGATCCCAACAGCGCGGAGTGGGAGGCCGAAGCCATCAACGTGTACGAACGCCCCGGCTGGAAAGTAAAGCTCCGTGCCTGGAGCCTCTGCAGGTCAACGCCGACGCACTTCGTCTGTTCGGAGACCTTCGAGGCCTGGGATGGCGAGCGCTCGATCTTCTCGCGAAGCTGGGAGAAGAAGATCACTCGCGAGCTCGTCTGATGCGGCAGCAATGCGAATCCCGGCTGCCATTTTAAGTCTAGCCACACCTGCTTTGCGCTAAGCCGCCCGATTAAACAGTATGTCCGCCCGGGCCTCCAGTTGACGGCCCCTCTACTGGGGAGCAACCTTGGGTTAACGGCGGATCAGGCAACCCTCGCCGGAGTCGCTGAGCGGCGACACGGTGGGACGGCGCGGCCCTCAAAAGAACAACAACCGGAATTCATTATGGTGCGGCAAGTTAAGCGCCCAGACGAGGCAGAAGCGGACCTCGAAAATACCGACGAACTGCCAATGCTCGATATCGCAGCGTACGAGGCTAAGCTTCTAGCTTGCAATGCAAGCGACGAATTGATCCCGCCAGGAGCGTCGCACACGGCTTGGGACGAGAGTCGATCAAAGCCACTTGCGAAGCTACCTCCGGACGACACGCTGCGCGATATCGAAGCGTGGATCACGGCGCAAGCGCAGCGCGCGCACACGCACGACCGCGCTTTGGCGGAACAGCGCGCAGCGCACACGGCCGCCCAGGCGCGAGCCGACAATCTCGCGCTCGAGCTCGAGGTCACGCAAGCAGCCCTGCATACGGCCCTGTGTCGCGCCAACGATGGCGAGCGCCTGGCGCTCGACAAACATGCTGCGGTAGAGGCTGCAGAGGCTCGCGCCGCGAAGTTACAGACCGAGCTCGAAGAGGTGAAAAAGGAGCTCACAACTGCCGCCGAGCGCGGTGCCGCGGCCACGACAGAGCTCGCTCGAACACGCGAGTCCTTCGCCGCGAGAGCACGAGAACAACGTGAGATGCAACAGCGCCAGGCCGAGCTCGAGCGAGCCCTGGACGAGCGCTCAAACCGGATCGCGCAGGTGGAGAGCGAGCTCGCGAGCCTCCGCGTGCACATTGCAAAGGCCGATCGCGAACTCGCGCAACGCGCCGAGCGCATGGCGGTCATTCAGCAGGAGAGTGACCTTCGGCAGTCAGCCGCCACTGATCTCGCGCGAGAGCGCGAGGCGCTGGCCACGCGCATCGCGTGCTTAACCGAGAACGCGCAATCAAACGAGTGGAAACGCACTCTGTGGGACGATGTATGGCACCAGCTAGACGCCGAGCTCACAGACACACGTCGGCTACTGGAACGAGTCGAAGCCGAGCGCGCGGACTTCGCCGCGACCATCGATAAGGCGCACGCCGAACTTGCCGAACGCGACGCGACCATCACGCATCTGGAAGCAGATCGCACAGCTCGGTCTGCCGCGCTCGAGGAACTCGCCGCGAGCCACGTACGCGAACAACAAAGCAACGCCGCCAGCGCCCAGGAGCTATGCGTTCACAGCGAGAAACTGACCACCGAGATTAAGTCGCTCCAGGAGCAGCACCGGCGCAGCACCGAGTCCGTGGCTGCCCGCGACGTGGAACTCGCTGAGTCGCATGCCATGCGCACGGCTCTGGAGGAGACGCTGCGCACCGTGCAGTCGAAGGATTCGGCCCATGCGGCGCGGTTGGCAGAACTCGAGGCCCTCGCGAGCAACTTGAGCCACGCGCTGCAAGTGCAGGCTGAGGCCACGGAACGCGCGAACGCGCTGATCGAAGCTCGGGAAGGCGAGCTCATCGAAGAGCGTACCCGTGTCAGTACACTGCACGCAGAACTGCAGGCGGCGATACGACACGCGTCAGACCGGTCAGTGGCGGCCCAGGCGACCGAGACGGCCCTTAACATGCACCTCGAGCAGCTCGCGGCGCGGCAGGAGCGGCTGGCCAGCATGGAGCGCGAAGCTACCTACCAATCCGATAGGTGTGCAAACCTGCAAGCAGAGCTCGCTGAGGCCAGGGCGCTCACGGAGCAAGCTGAGGCGTCGATACGCCCGCTAGAGAACGAACTCGGGCGCGTCCGAAGCGAGCTGCAGCGCGAGACCGAGCGAGCGGGCGCCCTGGACGTTGCACAGCGAAAACTCGCGCTGGAACTCGAGTGGACGCGCGGTGCCCTGGACGAAAGGGAGCTGCAGCTGCGACGCCTGGAGCGTTATGCGAGCACCAGCGCCCAGGTGCTAAGTCGGATCAAAGTCGGCATCGAGCGTGGGCACAGCAACCCGCTTTCCGAGACGATCGAGTACCCGGTTGATGGCGCAACGCTCATCCCGCTGGACGACAGCGATGCGCCGGCGTTGGCGCTAGGGCCGCACACGACGATTGGCCGGGCGCCCGAGAGTGATTTACGCCTCAAGGACTCGTCGGTCAGCCGGCGGCATGCCGTCGTCACGATCGGGCCAAAGGGGGCGTTTATCGAGGATGTACGTAGCGTCAATGGTGTGACCGTGAACCGTCAGCGCATCCGCCACGCGCGGCTTGCCGACGGTGATGTGATCGAGCTCGGACTGAAACGGTTCCGGTTTACTACGCCACCGACGGGGGGATCGGTTCCATCTCACATGTAACCCGCGCGAAGCGAGACGATGTGCAACGGGGCAGGCTGGCCATCGCGAGTAAGAGCGTCACGCCGAATGGGCGCGACTACTACTTCGTCTGCCCACCCAAGCACTGTGGTCTGCCCAAGGTCGCGGCATTTCACACTTGGCTGCGTGCTAAAGCCGCGCGGCAGCCCGCAGCACCGGGCTCCTGCTGACACTTTGAGCTGTAGGGACTACGCACAACGCTAGCAATTGATTCGATGGTGGCCAGGCGTCAATCTGCTGCCGCTCTGGATGCCGGACTTGAGCGCCTTCAGGGCGGATGCCCCGCCTTGACGATGAGTTCACCGGCTCGATGAGCGTCACCTTAAGAAACACCAAGTCTACGGCGCGAGAGTCGGCCCCGGGCCCGCCCCCAGCGCGCTGCTAATCCACGGCGGGCGTCCAGGACTTATCCGGGTTGAAGCGCTCCATCTTCTGGAATTCCTCGAGCGTGTCAGGGCCCAGGTCCTTCTCATAGACCACACCCGTGTAACTCACCATGAAGGTCTTCAGGCCAGTCTCACCGTACTCGGCAGGTGCGGCGACGAGCGCAAAGCCTCCGATCATCACGCCTGCCACCACGTAGTCCATGGTCCC
This sequence comes from uncultured Pseudomonadota bacterium, assembly GCA_963727305.1. Lineage (GTDB taxonomy): Bacteria > Pseudomonadota > Gammaproteobacteria > Steroidobacterales > Steroidobacteraceae > 13-2-20CM-66-19. The sequence continues at coordinate 515,082 of CAVSFM010000015.1, read as the reverse complement.
GAGCGGGGCGGCTGGACCCTGAGCCTTCAGCACCTTGAAGAAGTAGCCATGGTACGGCTCGGCTTTCAGGTTGTAGCCCTGCTGCAGGGCTTGGGCGATCTTCTCCCCGATCGGGCCTCCCCAGGTGCCGTCGGGGCTCTGCCATGCCAACCCGTCCTGCTTGCCGGGACTGCTGATGATGCGTTGCGCATACTGAGGCGCCTCATAACCCGTGCGCTTGCGGTACGCGTATTCGAATTGCGCGTCTACGTAGCCGTGACAGATCGCGATGGCATCGAGCTCGTTGCTGCCGATGCGCCGGAACATCAGCTCTTGGCGCCCCGCGGTGGCGTCGAACGACCAACGGCCGTCGTGCTTCACGATGGGCAGGGGAAACGGCCAGTTCTCCTCGCCGACTAGCAGGAACGCGCGCGCGTCGGTCTTGGGGTCTAGAGCAACGTGCTTTTTCTTGCGCGCTTGGGCAACGAATTCCTGAGCGCGCTCCCGGTCTTGTGCGTACTCACCGGTGAGGATGAGACCATCCCCCTGCGGACCCACGATCCGGATGAGCGACGACACGTCAAATTTCTCCGCAGCGTCGACCAGGGCATCGGCAGCCTTCTCCGCAGAATCAAACGTCTGCGGCCCTACCGCGCGCGGTGTGACACTCGTCGACTTGGTGGCGGGGGCCGCTTGCGCAGCCATGGATGTGATCAGGACGGCTCCCAGCATCGCACTCATGATGCGCGCGATAACCGACCCCGGTGTCTTCGAAGACCGCGATTTCATGCTCATGCTCCAACGAGTAGCGATTTCGCGCGGCTCATCTGCGCCTCGCGCCACCACCACTCCTGCCGCCACCACGGCCCCCGCCCCCGCCGCCGAAGCTCGATGAGCCGCGTTGGCTAGAGGCAGAAGCCCGCGATCCGTTGTAGCCGCTGGAGGATGAGAAGGCATCACGGCCACCCCCGCGCGTTGAGCTGTCGCGTGAGAGATCGCGGCCGCCGATGCTATCCGGTCCGCCGCTACCCGGTCGGCTGGCGCCACCGCCCGGTCCGCCGCCGGCACCGGGACCTGTGCCTCGGTCACCCGCGCTGGGCCCAGCGCGCCGATCGCTCACGCCAGCGCTCTGTATGTTCCCGCCCTGCCGGCTGATCTGCTGCCGCGCACTGGCTTCGCGCGTTGCCGCGGAGGCGCCGCGCGTGCTGCCGCCAAAGCGCTCCGCCGTCGCCCGATCTCCATACGCCGCGCCGCCTCGATGCTCAGGGCGATGTTGCCACTCGCTGCGCCCACCCCCGGGGCCTCCAACGCCACCGGGACCTCCGACTCCACCAGCGTTCGCCACCGGGCCTCCCGGGCGGCCCGGACCGCCAACTCCACCAACCCCGCCGACGCCCCCGACCCCTCCAACTCCACCGGCCCCGCCAACTCCACCGACCCCGCCAACCCCTCCAACTCCACCGACGCCGCCGACACCGCCCACACCGCCCGACACCGCCTCCGGCACGGACGAAGTTATTGTTGTGGTTGATGTAGACGTCGCCTCCTCCCCAGCCGCACCCGTAACCCCATCCACCGCTCATCCACGCACCCATCATGAATCCAAAACTAAATGAAACGAACGCAGCTCCCGGCGGATAGTAGGGGTAATAAATCGGGGGATAGGGATAGACCGGCGCACCGTAGACCACGACGGGGTCGTACGAAGGTACATAGACGACCTGCGGATTCGCCTGCTCGATCACGATCACTTGCTGGCCGCTCTCCACGGTCTTCGTTTCTACGTTTTGCTGCTCGGTCGTTTTCAGCGTGCCTTTCGCCTGGGCCTTCGTGCGCATCCGTTGGATGGCGTCCATTACGTCCTTCTGCTGCGCAAGGAACGCATTGCCAAGGTCGGTCGTCCACTGAATGTCGTTGGCCAGACGCTTCACGAGGTCCGGCAATGCAGCCATGGACTGCACGCTCGGGTCCCAGGCTTGCTTTCCCACGGCATCGGCTAACGCCTTGTCCTTCAACCCGGGGTTCTTCGTAATCCACTGCTGCAATTGAACGATTTCGAGCGGATAGGTGGAGGCAGCTAGGACCTGCGCCAGCAGGGGATCCGGATAGAGCGCAATCGGAGCCACCAGGGAGTCGAGCTGATCCGGCGGAATCTTCGGCGCTTGGTTCTGCGCCTGAGCCGGTGTTGCCTTCTGTGCCGCGGGCGCGGTTGCGCTCTGTGGTGCAGGTGCAGGCTTGCTGGCTTGGGCGGCGGCCCGGTGCGCCAGCGCGCCACCGAATCCGACCGCAACGGTAAGGACGATCACCAGCACGCTGCGGTTTGTTCCCGGAACACGTGGCCTCGGAACCATGGCGCTCGCCCTCAACCACCCAATTCGCGCGTGCTGAGTCACCGACTCTACTGGTCGATGATGACAGCGTCCATGGTTATTTTAGCCTTGCGAGGTGGCGACGTCCCCCCGCTCTCAGTAGCGTAGGGCATTAGAGTTTTCCGTGATTGTAACGGCCTTAACGGCCAACTGCTTTGCGTACTGAGCGGGCGTCAGCCCGCCGAGTGACTTCTTCGGTCTCTCCTCGTTGTACTCTCGCCGCCAGCGTTCGATCTCTGCACGGGCGTGCTCGAGGCTCGTGAACCAGTGTTCGTTCAGGCACTCATCACGCAGTCGCCCATTGAACGATTCCACGTATGCGTTCTGGTTCGGCTTGCCAGGCTCGATGGGACGCAGAGTGATGCCGTTACGGTGGGCCCAGTTCAGCATCACCTTCCCGCTAAACTCCGGTCCGTTGTCCGATCGGATCACGACTGGGCGTCCACGCAGGGAGCAGATCTGATCGAGGGCACGCATCATCTGGTTGCCACCCATGCTGTGCTCGGCCACCACCGCAACCGACTCGTGCGTGGCGTCATCGACGATCACCAGGCACTTGATCGTGCGGCCCGAGGCGATGCGGTCAAACACGAAGTCCATTGACCACACCTCATTCGCGGACCCTGGACGCACCAGAGGCTGACGCTCGGCCAGCGGGATCTTCTTGCGCCGACGACGCTTTACCTGCAGCTTCTCCAGCGCATACAGCCGCTCGACTCGCTTGTGATTGATGAGCTCGCCACCCTGGCGCAGCTTCAGATAGATCATCGCCGCACCGTAACGACGGTGGCGCTGAGCCAAAGCCACGATGCGAGCCCGCAGGGTGTGGTTGCGATCGGGCCGCGGCTGATAACGCAGTGAGCTTGCGCTCATGCGTACCATCTGCAGTCCGCGACGCTCCGTGAGTCCTCTGCTTTGCATCCACCGCACCAGTCCCGCCGGGCCGGTGCGGTTACCACTTTTTTCGTAAGGCCTCACGGGTGACCTCGTTCTCCAGCATCGACTCGGCCAGGAGCTTCTTCAGGCGCGCGTTCTCCGACTCCAGTGCCTCAGACGCTTGGCATCCGACACATCCATCCCGCCGAACTTGCTGCGCCACAGGTAGTAACTCGCCTCCGAGAACCCGTGCCGACGGCATAGATCCTTCACCGCGACCCCGCGCTCTGCCTCACGCAGGATCCCGATGATCTGTTCCTCGCTAAACCGCTTCTTCACGTCCAACCTCCCGTGCCCCGGGGTTAGACTCTAAATCCTACCGCTACTCAAAACCGGGGGGACGTCGCTGATTCCCCGAGATAGCGCCACTTAATATTGGACACTCTATTCGGCTCGAACCCTGGTCTACACGCTACTTGCTGAACAGGCCCTTCAGCTGGTCCTGCAACTTCTGCTGCAATTCACCCTTGTGCTTGTCAAGCTCCTGCTGCACGCGCGCCTTGGCGAGTCCCTCGAGGTCGGGGGTGACCTTCGGGCTGCCCATCGTGCCGCTCACGTTCACCGGGATCTGCGCAAGGACGTTGCCGGAGGCAACCGGGCCGGGCGCCGCCTTCCTCAGTACGGTCGCCTGGATCTGGTAGCTCACCGCCTCGGTGGCTAGGTTGCTCGTGCCCTGACCGGTGACACGCAGGTTCTGTGAGACGATGTTGAGATCCTTGGTGGTGGCGACGCCGCCAGCGAGGTCCGCCGAGGCCTTAAACGAGTCGAACGTGGTCCGGCCGCTGCTCTGGCCCGAGGGCAGCCCCTGCTTCTGGATGACCGCCATTGCACGGTTGATCTCAAACCACAGATCCACACCCTCGAGCGCGCCGTGGTCGAGATTGGCTGCCACATGACCGTTGAGGCTGCGCAGCATCGCATCCCCCGAGCCGCCGCCGGCGAACGTGCCACTGATGTTGCCGCGCCCCGAGAGTCGCTGCGACTTGGCGAAGTCCTTGAGGAGCGCGGCCATGTCGACATTAGTCAGAGTCTCATCGATCTTGAAGGCGTTCTCCGGGGTGCGGGCATCGAGCGTGATGTCGCCGCTGAAGGCGCCGCCGTAGAGCTGGGCACGCACCGGTGCCAGGTGCACGATGCCGTCCTTGGCGGCAACCGTCGCGCTCACGTGCGTCACCTTGAGGTTCGAAACGGTCGCCTGCCCGATGGTGGCGGTGCCATTCAGGCGCAGCGTTTTCAGCGTGTCGTCCTGCCCCCCCGCGCTGTTGACCGCCGGCTGCGCGGCTGCGGCCTTCTCCTCGGGCGGACGGTAGCGGTCGAGATCGATGTGATCCAGCGCCAGCTGAAAGGTTATGACCTTGCTGGCGAGGCTGTCGGTGGCCTCGCCCTTGAGCGTCGAGTCGTCCAGCTGCAGCACGAACTTCTGCAGCCCGAGGACACTGCCGGCATAACTGAACGCGCCGCTGCCCGCGAGCTTCTTCAGCACAGCGGCGTCGCGGGTCTTGGGCGGCTCGATGCCGAGCGCCGCCATCAGGTCGCGCGGCGAGACCGGATCAAGCTTGAAGCTGCCGCTGAAGCGGGGCGCATCGACGATCTTGCTGCCGCTGAACTCGCCCGAGAGCTTCGCGCCGGCGAGCTCCGCGCTGAAGGCCGGTACGCTCAGGGTCTGCGCGCTGAGATCGGCGGTCGCCGCCGGGGTGTCGAACTTCACCTGCAGGGCACGTACCCCGTCCGCGGCCGCCCGCGCGCCCTGCAGCTCAAGCTTCGACACCTGATACTTCTTGGTCGCGAAGTCGGGCGCGAGATCGAGCTTCAGGGACAGCTCTAGGGGCGCCGCGCCCCTGCCGCTCGTCAGCTGGGTTTCCAGGGACACCGGCGTCGTAGCGCCCGCCGCGACGCGGCCGATGCTGAGGTTCACGCCGTTTGCGACCATGTCCTGGTAGCTGATGCGGCTGTCCTTGATGGTTACACCGGACAGATCGCGCAGCGCCGGGATCGAGGACCCCGAGGCGGCCGGGGCCGGCGCCGGCGTCTCCTTGCCGCCGAAGTCCTCCCAGTTGCCCTTGCCTTGCGTGTTCTTCAGCAGCCGCAGGTCGAGCCCGTCGATGTCGATGCGACCGATGTTGAGCTCCTTGTGCAGCAGCGGGAGCAGGCGCACGTGCAGCGCGAGGTGCTTCACCTGTATGAAGGGCTCGGCCGGGAAGCCGGTCGGATTGCTGAGGCTCACCGGCCCGAGCTCGAGCGCGATCCAGGGGAACACAGACAGCTTGATGTCACCGGGCAGATGCAGCTCACGCCCGGTCTGATCCTTGACGACCTTCTCGATGCGGCCCTTGAAGTCATTCGGGTTGACGAACAGGCGTACGCCGATGAACATCAGCGCGATCAGCGCAACCAGCACGCCCAGAACGATCCCCGTCAGCTTGAGTGCACGCACTGGCTTCCCTCCGTGAAAGGCCCGCTCATTCTAGCGGTCAGGGCTCAACCAACGAGGAAACGTGCCCGTGAATCCTACACATTCACAGGTGCCAACAACTCGCGACAGTTCTACACGCGGTCCCTCAGTCGGCATGGTCGGCGGCTCCCGTTCCAGGCAAACTAAATTCACCCTGGGTCTGGAAGTGGGTGCTGTTGAAGCTCGAACTATTGAGTTTTCCCGTCATCTCGTAGGTGATTGGCTCACTGGCGCCGCGCCGGAACATGTCCACCGCCTGACCCAACATACCAAACGCAGAGACGGTCACCGGCACACTGATGACGGCTTCACCGAAGCGCGGCACACTACCGCCGGCATCGCTGACGCCGCTAGCGAAAGTCTTGCCACGCACCTTCATCTCGAGTGCCACACCGTTGTAGTCAATCGGTGCGTCGTTTGGATTCTGGACGCGCAGTTTTACGAGCATGCGCAGCTCCAGGCCCTGACCCTCCAGCGGTTCGATGCCAACGACCGTCACATGAAGTGGATCGTGGCCCTGAAGGGCCGCGCAGCCTTGTAGCGCCAACGGCACGACCGCGAGTGTAATGACTGCGATCAGGCGTGGAACCAACTGCATGACGGACGTCATGCTTCGGGCGCCTTTATGAAAGCCGAGACGGAGCAAAGCATGCCTCTAGTGGATCCGATGAGCGACATTCTTGATTGCGTGAAGACACAGGCGCTAAAATCGATGCTTGGCTGGGGCGCTTGCTCGATAGGAAGGAACCGACATTGGAGGCTCTACTTCCACGTCACTCTTCAGTAATGCATTGTGAGCTTTCGGGGTCATAGGTTACAGGTCATTCCGGGCACATAGGTAACACTTCTGGCATTTGCAGGGAGACAGCAAATGCCGTGGCAGGAGTGTTCCAAAGTGGACGAACGGCTGCGATTTGTGGCTCGCCTGCTTGAGGGCGAGCGGATGAGCGATCTGTGCCGAGAGTTCGATATCTCTCGCAAGACCGGCTACAAGATCTTTACGCGCTACCAGAGGACTGGACTTGAGGGCCTCACCGACCGCTCCAGGCGACCGTATCGGCAGGCCAATCGATTGCCCGAGCTGCTCGAGTCACGCATCGTGCAGCTTCGGCGGGAGCATCCAACCTGGGGTGCCCCAAAGATCCGGGAGAAGCTTAAGCGCCAAGGCCTAGGCATTGCCCTGCCAGCCATCAGCACGGTGCATGCGGTGCTTGATCGTCATGGGCTGGTCAGTCGCTGCCGACGCCGCTCGCACTACAGGGCGCAGGGCACCCCGCTGTCTCGTCCCACTTCGCCCAACGTTCTGTGGTGCGCTGATTACAAAGGTGAGTTCATGCTCGCCGATCGCCGCTACTGCTATCCACTCACCGTCACCGACTTTGCCAGCCGCTACCTGCTGTGCTGCGAGGCCCTACAAAGCACCAAAGAACAGCTCGCTTTTAGCATCTTTGAGCGTGCCTTCCAGGAGTTTGGCTTGCCTGGAATCATCCGCAGCGACAACGGCGCTCCCTTTGCCAGTCGCAGCGCTTTCTTTGGTCTGTCCAAGCTCTCGGTGTGGTGGCTGCGACTAGGGATCGGCATCGAGCGCATCAAACCGGCTCACCCGGAACAAAACGGCCGTCACGAGCGCATGCACCTGACCCTGAAGAAGGAAGCCACTAAGCCGCCGGGGAAAAACTTCCTGCAACAACAAGTCAGGTTCGATCAGTTCATCCGCATCTATAACCAGGAGCGTCCACACCAGGCTATCGGCATGCGCTACCCCTGCGAGCTTTACAAGCCTTCACCGCGCCCTTACACCGGCTTGCCAGAGCTGCATTATCCCTTCCACGACATGACAGTCACGGTCACGCAGTGCGGCCGCCTGTGCTTCGGACGGCGCAAGGTCAACCTCAGTCAGGTGTTCGCTGGACAAAACGTCGGTGTGCGGGAAGTCTCCGAGCACATATGGCTCATCAGCTTCATGCACTACGACCTGGGGTTCTTCGACGATCAGTGCAACCGGGTCGAGTGCGCCCCGAACCCCTTCACTGCTAAAGTGTTACCCATGTCTCCGGAATAATCCGTTACCGATGTGCCCGGTAAGGACCTTGATTTAAATGGTGGCCAGGGGGGAATTGAACCACCGACACGCGGATTTTCAGTCCTAGTCAACCCCCATGGTTGTGACATCCTCTCGATCGACGGACTTCGTGGTCGATGCCATCCGCAAGTCTATTCACAAAGCAAGTAGGAAACAGTAAAAGCACCATTCTAAATGACTCCAGGGAGCTTGCTTCTGATGTCCGCCGATATGCACGCTTTTCTGGCCACGATGGTCGCGCCATCGCGGCCGATGCCCATCGAGTGCATCCTGGCCCTAGTGCGCCAGCACTATGGCCTCGAGGCGCGGGTGACACGACTCACCGGTGAACGCGACGAGAACTTCAGGCTGACCGCCGATGACGGCGCGGAATACGTTCTGAAAATCGCGAACCCGGCCGAGAGTCCGGCCGAGACCGACTTGCAGACCGCGGCGCTGCTGCATATCGAGAAGACCGATCCGGGGTTGCCGTGCCCGCGTGTACTGCGCGACCGTACGGGCGGCACTCACGTTCGTTTCGGCGACGAGTGCGGCGCCCAGCGCACCGCCCGCGTCCTGACGTTTCTGCCGGGCCGGCTCCTCGGTGCGTCAATCCGATCCCAGCGGCAACGCGCCGCCTGTGGCCGCATCGGAGCTCGAATGACGCTCGCGCTTCGCGGCTTCGATCACCCGGCAGCAAAGCGATCGATCGTCTGGGACGTGCGCCACACGAGACATATGCGCTGGCTCCTTGAGGAGCTGCCTGGCTTCCCGTATCAGTCGGCCGCTCGCGAGCTGCTCGAGCGCCTCGTTCCCCGCATCGAGTCGCAACTGCCGCACCTGCGGCACCAAATGGTGCACAACGACCTGAATCCTCTCAACATCCTGGTGGACTCCACCGACGAGGAGCGCGTGACCGGGGTGATTGACTTCGGCGACATGACCCATACGGCGCTGATAGCGGACGTGGCGGTCTGCGCCGCCGAGCTCATCTCCCCGGAGTGCTTGGATCCGGAGGAGGCGCACGAGTCCATCCTCGACGTCACGAGCGCCTATCATGCGTGCGTCCCACTCATGCAAAGTGAGCTGGCGCTGCTCGGTGCACTGGTGGCGGCGCGGCTCCTCATGACCCTCGTCATTCACGAATGGCACGTGCAGCGCAACCCAACCAGCGGTCATTTCAAGGCGCTCGATCGGGATTTCATGCGCACGCGACTTCATATAGCCGACCGATCGCTGCTCGAGGAGATCCGGGTGTGACGACTCAACCGCCCGTTGGCCGCTCAGCAACTTTGGCACGCCGTGCGCGGGTGCTTTCCCCCACCTACCGGCTCTTTTACGAGCAACCGCTGCAGATCGTGCGCGCCGAGGACGTCTGGATGTATGACGAGCAGGGGCGAGCCTATCTCGACGCCTACAACAATGTCCCGGTGGTGGGTCACTGCCATCCGTACGTCGTCGACGCGCTGACGCGACAGGCACGCACACTCAACACGCACACGCGATATCTCGCCGAGCTGCCTCTGCAACTCGCCGAGGAGCTGCTCGCCACTATGCCGCCCGAGCTCGGTAACGTCGTCTTCACCTGCACGGGGAGCGAGGCCAACGATCTCGCGGTGCGCGTCAGCAAGGCGGTGACCGGCGGCACCGGATTCATCATTACGGATTTCTCGTACCACGGGGTGACCGACGTCCTCTCCGGCATGTCGCCCGAGGACGGTGGGCCGCTCGGACCCGGCGTCTACACGGTGCCTTCGCCGGCAGCCGCGGGCGGTGCCGCGGCGTTCGGCGAGCACGTCCGCGACTCAATCGAGCGCATGCGGAGCGACGGCGTCCAGCTCGCCGCGTTGCTCACCGATACCATCTTCTCGAGCGATGGCGTGTTTACGGATCCCAAGGGATTTCTCGCCGATGCCGTGCGTCACGTGCAGGCGGCTGGCGGTCTTTTCATCGCCGACGAGGTGCAACCGGGCTTTGGCCGGCTTGGCGAAGCGATGTGGGGCTTTCAGCGCCATGGCATCGTTCCGGACCTCGTCACGATGGGCAAGCCTATGGGCAATGGACATCCGGTCGCCGCCATCGCTGCGCGTCCCGAGATCTTTGCCCGATTCGCCCAACACAAGCATTACTTCAACACCTACGGAGGCAACAGTGTCTCTTGTGCAGCGGCGCTGGCGGTGCTCCACGTCATCCGCACCGAGAATCTCCTCGAGAACGCCCGCCGCACCGGCGAGTATCTCAAGCGCGGCCTCAGCGCACTCGCCGGGCGATGCTCCGGGATTGTCGAGGTGCGTGGCGTCGGATTGTTCGTGGGCGTGGAGCTGCAGGCCAATCCGGTGAGCGGACTCGCCGGCTCTGCCGAAACCAAGCGGGTGGTGAATGGGATGTGCCGCCGAGGTGTGCTAATTGGCTCAACCGGCCGCCACGGCAATGTGCTCAAGATTCGCTCGCCGCTGACGTTCGAGACGCAGCACGCGGACGTGTTGATCGAGGCGCTCGAGCAGACACTCACGGAAAAAGACTGACCGAGCTTCAACGGCTTGGTCCGGCGGATGCCCCCGCTGGGCGCGTGCGAACGCCGAGCCGCGCCGCAACATCAACTCTGCTAGCAGCGCGACGGCGATGGATGTTGATGAAAATGGTGGCCAGGGGTGGAATCGAACCACCGACACGCGGATTTTCAATCCGCGGCAATTTGCACCCAGGCTCACCCAAGAGCTTCCAATAGACGGACTTAGCTGATTTCCATCTTACGCTAGACGCCGCTAGGTGACGCTGGGTGACACTGGGCTGGGTACCAGACTGGAAACACTCTTCGTGTGCGCCATCCTCCGGGCCTTATCCGCGATTCGTGGTTCCCTTCGCGTCGCCATCGTCCGGTGTCCGGAACGGGTCGGGATGGGTCGTGGGGTTCACCCCGTAGTGCTGAAATAACGGCAGCCAGTACATGCTGTCGTAACGCTGCTTTACGGCATCAGAAGTCCCAAGATTGCCTCGCATGATAGTGGTTTCCACTGCAAGTCCGCGCGCCCCCGCAATTAGCGGGTGAGAGGGATCCAGGTTCTGTTGTAGGTGGGGGATCGCTTCCTGCGCACTCGCCCGCGCCGCGTCGCGCTTACCTTGCGCTAGCTCTGCCCTTGCCCGCCATACGAGCGCCTCTCCAATCCATGCAGAGGATTGGGGGTCAACCGCCTCCTGCCGTGCTCGGGCGACAGCTGCGTCGGCATCCGAGGCGGCGGCTGCGTATTGCGCGAGCGCGTATTCAATCTGAGCTCGCACGAGCAGTAGCCGACGCCATTCTGGCTCAGCGCCGCGTCGCGCTGCAGGGATAAGCGCGATTGCCTGTGTGGTGTGCTGACTCGCCGCGACTGTGTCGTGCCGGGCGAGATCGAGCGTTGCGTGGGCAATTAGCGCTCGCATGGCGTTGCGCCGCCCGGATGCATCGCCGAGATTGGTCTCCATCGGACTAACGTACGACCAGTAATTTTCGGCAGTAGCCACGTCACCGCGCTCAAGCGCGGCGCGGAGCGCCGCAATCCGGTAGAACAAAATAACGAAGCCCATCCCTTGTTGCTCGGCGGTCGCAGCGTGCTCCATGAGGCCCTTGTCTGCCATCGGCCCAACACCCGCCGCAGACTGAGCCAGCAGGCGTGTGGCATCTAGATAGAAGGGAAACTCCATGCTGGGTGCAGCGCTTCGTCCCCTGGCCTCAGCGGACTCTAGTACCTCAAGCGCCCTGCGCGGCTGACCCCCGTTGAGCAGTGCGGTGAGGCCGACATTGAGCATTGCAAAGGATGGTGCGCTGTTGTCACGACCCACCGACGTGACGATCGCCATGACCGCCTGCTCGGCGGCCCAGGCGTTGCGATAATCCCCCGCGAGCACCAGCGAGCGGGCGTGTTCGTGCGCGAGGCTGGTATAGCGGGATGTGCGCTGCAGTCCTGCCTTTTCCAGGGGCAGCATCGCCTCACGTGTCACCGCGACAGCGTGCGCGTAGTCTCCCTCGGACTGCGCGATGTGCGCGGTTGCTATGGCGCATTCGGCCACGAGCCCGCTGGGAACCACCTTGAGCCGCTGCATGTTGGCACGCCCGACGGCTTCCTGCGCGTGTGCAGCCGCCAGATCCCCCGCTGCGACCGCGTCTTCCCCCCTGCCGCAGGCAATATCGGCGCTCAGGTGCGGATCATCGAGTTTTTTCGCTATGGCCTCCGCGTCCTGCATCACAGCAGCACCGCCGCGCGAATCGCCAAGGTCGATGTAGCGCCCGGAAAGATTGATCAGTAGCCGCGCTTGCACCATTGGGTTATCGCTGAAGCGCTGGTGTATGAGAGCGCGCGCACGCTCGAGGCGACGCACGGCGACCTCGTGTGGCGCCTGGCCCACGCTGTCCCCCATCAGGAATTCGTTCATCTCGTTTTGCGCACTCGCCCGCGCCGCCTCGAAATTCGCCAGATCGCGCTGGGCGCGGGCCTCCTGCAGCTGGTAGAGCGCAAATGCCGTCGTGCCCACGAGGGCGATGGTAGTCAGTAGCGCGCCGAGCACCCCGCCGCGGTGGCGGCGGACGAACTTACTGACGCGGTAGCCCACGGTGTCGGCATGCGCATGCACGGGTTCGTGCCCCAGCAGCCGCTCCAGGTCGTCCGCAAAGTCGGTCACTGACCGGTACCGCTCGAGCGGATCCTTCTTGAGCGCCTTGCTGAGTATGTTGTCGAGATCGCCCCGGAGCGCGCGCCGCGGGATTGTCTCGATGGCACCCACGGTCGAAGGCCGAGGAGGATCCAGTGTCAGCACGGCTTGGATAAATTGGGCCCTGGACTCACTGTCCGCAGGGAAGGGGCTGGTACCGGTCAGTAGGACGTACAACACGAGTCCGAGCGTGTAGATGTCCGTTGCCGTCGTCACCGCCTGACCCGTCAACTGTTCAGGAGCTGCATACTGCGGGGTGAGCGCGGTCTGTCCTGACTGTGTCAGCGCGCTCGTGACGCCATCGCCCTGCAGCAGTTTGGCGACGCCGAAGTCGAGCAGCTTCACCACCCCATCGTGGGTAACGTAGATGTTTCCCGGCTTGAGATCCCGGTGTACGACGAGGTGGCTGTGGGCATGCGCTACCGCCTGCAGCACGTCCAGAAAGAGCCGTATGCGGGCGCCGATGCCTAGCGCGTGCTGGCGACAGTACTCATCGATCGGCTCTCCTTCGACGTACTCCAGGACGAGATACGGCTGCGCGCTGTCGGCAACACCCGCATCGAGCAGCCGCGCGATGTGCGGGTGTTCGAGCCGTCCGAGCAGTTGACCTTCGGTGCAGAAGCGCTCTGCCGCACCCTGGCCGAGCCAAGCCGCGTGCACCAGCTTGATTGCAACCACGCCTTCATAGCGTCCGTCCACACGGCGCGCGCGCCACACGCTGCCCATTCCGCCGCGGCCGGCTTCGGCCTCGATCTGGTACGCGCCGATGCGCCGTCCGATCAGCGTTCCCGTTTCGATTCCGGCCAGAGGCGACGTGCCAGCGCCGAGGAAATCCGCAAACCCCTCGCGCTCACGCTGGGCCAAGAGCTGCTGCAGCTGTGCCGCGAGCTGCGGCTCGCGCGCGCGCAGCTCGGTCAGCCAGATCTCAAGCTCGGCATCGGTGAGATCGAGTGCGCGGTCGAGGTACTCGCTGATCGAGCCCCAGGCCTCCTCAGGCGAATGCTCCGATGCGTGCTCCATGGGTTCTTGCGACAGATGATCGGTGGTTCATGATCCGGCAGAGGCGCACGCGACCTGGCTCCTCGCTTTGATATCCACATTCATCAGCATCGTAATCTGGCCGGAGAAAACGCCGCCGCGTTGACCGGGCGACAGGTCAGTGCGTGTCCTCGAGTTTCTGGAATAGGATCATGCGCGCCTTCTCCCAGTCCCGCTGCAGTGTTCGCGTCGAGCTGCCGCGCAGCGCGGCAATCTCCTCAAACGTGTAGCCGCAGAAGTACCTAAGATCGACGAGTTCGGCGAGGCGCGCATCGTTCGCCGCCAGCTCATCGAGCGCCTCGGACAGCCGCGACACTTCCTCGGCGTTCGCGTGGGTCTCGGCGATCTCGGTATTGAGCTGGGTGATGTGAAAGCCCCCGCCGCGCTTCAGCGCACGGCGCTCGCGCAGCAGATCGATCAGAAGACCCCGCATCACACGAGCGGCGTAGCCGATGAAGCGCTCCTTGTCCGGAAACTGTGCAGCGCCAGCCGAGAACCGCAGATAGGACTCGTGCAGCAGGGTTGTGGGGCTGACCATCACCCCGGAGCCGCGCTTAAGCTGCCGTTCCGCGAGCCGGTGCAGCTCCGCATACAGTGCGGCAAACAACTGCTCCTTGCCGCCGGCCATTGCAGCGTCGGTGTTCTCAAGCGCAGTCCGCCAATCTGGGGTGGTCATCGCTTCCCTTCCTGCTTCCGAGAGTGCCTAAACGACGGCCGGCGCGCCAGTCGGCTCAGGTTCGAGCGGAGACCTTATGTCTGGTACGCACTGCACCATGGTGTTTCAGAGGCCCCTGGCGTCTTTGCCGGCCGGATTCCGATTAGCTAAGTAGCCCGTATTGCGGGCGGGGAGGTCGAATGAACAAGAACCTGTCTTCAGTTGTACTCGCGGCTGCAATGATCGCTCCGGCGCTCGCTGATCCGGGCGCGACACGTGTCCCGGAGGTGCGTGTGTCGCCGGATCCGAGCGGCATCCTGGCAACGGTCAACGTGAATGGCCGCACCCGTACCGACGGCGCCTTCTTCCAGAGTCTTGGGACCAACGGGCGCAGCTGTTCCTCGTGTCACGTGGCCAGCCAGGCGTTCAGCTTGAGTCCCGACGATATACGTAACCGCTTCGAGCGTACTCACGGCCAGGACCCGCTGTTCGCGCCCGTTGACGGCGCCAACTGCGCGAACGTGCCGCAGGGCGATCGTCGGGGGCACAGCCTCATCCTGCGCAGCGGGCTCATCCGCATTGCCTTGCCACTCCCGGCCCCCGCGGAATTCACCATCAGCGTCGTCCATGATCCGTACGGCTGTGCGTTGCAGTTCGACGCAACAAAAAATAGCACGATGATCTCCGTGTATCGGCGGCCGCTGCCCACTACCAACCTGGGTTTCCTGAGCGCCGTCATGTTCGACGGCCGTGAGACGATCGTACCGCTGACGGGCAGTACGACGTTTCTGGCAAATCTCACGACCGATCTGAAGCATCAGGCGATGGACGCCACCACCGGACACGCACAGGCGGCGCATCCACCGACCGACGCCCAGCTGGCGGACATTGTGAACTTCGAACTCGGCCTGTTCACCGCGCAGTGGCGTGACCAGTTCGCCGGCGTGCTGAATGCGGCGGGTGCGCACGGTGGCCCGGGCCCGCTCTCGGAGGAGGTCTACTATCCGGGAATCAATGACTCGTTGGGGGGTAACCCGAGTGGTGCGGCATTCGACCCGCGCGGCGTGACGCTGTTTGACGCGTGGGCTTCGCTGCCGGATGGCCGTAACGACTTCGGTGGCTTCGCCGATGCGCGGCGCGCGATAGCTGCTGGCCAGGAACTCTTCAACACCGCGCCGATACGGATCGCCAACGTGCGCGGTCTGAATGATAACGCAGCTATCGGTCGGCCCGATTCATTCGTGGGCCACTGCACCAGCTGTCACGACACGCCGAATGTTGGTAACCACTCGCTGCCACTAGCGCTCGACATCGGCACGAGCCACGCCGTGCACCCGAGCATGGAGACCGATCCAGCAATCGCAGCGGGACTTGCGCAGCTCGACATGCCAGACCTGCCCGTGTTCCTGGTCAGCGGCTGCCCGAACCCCTTCGCACCGGACGAGCCCGAGTCCTTCTATACCAGCGACCCGGGCAAAGCTCTGCTCACTGGCAAGTGCGCCGACTTCAATCGCACGAAGGGGCCGGTACTGCGGGGGCTCGCCGCCCGCGCCCCCTACTTCCACAACGGCGCGGCCACAAACCTAAGACAGCTGGTCAATTTCTACAACGAGCGCTTTGGCATGCAGTTGAGCAACGAGCAGAAGGCAGACCTGGTTGCCTTCCTCAACTCGCTGTAACGCCGGAGGCTTCAGTGCGCAACGGCGGTGCTCGGGGAAGTTCTTGGCGCGGCCCCTACCGCAGGTGCTGCGGCGGCTGCGGGAGTCACAGCGGAGGCATTCTGTAAGGCGCTACTCTAAATGGTGGCCAGGGGTGGAATCGAACCACCGACACGCGGATTTTCAATCCGCGGCATTTTGCACCCAGGATCACCCAAGAGCATCTAAAACAACCTATTAGACGATCACCGCCCCTCGGTAGGTGCTCCTGGGTGCTGCTGGGTGGCGCTGGATTGGGTACCAAAGTGGAAACCGAAAACCCTGCCTGTCCTCCCCTCATTCTAATCTTCATCGTCACCCCTCAGTTCGGGTCACCGACGCCGGATGGCTGGTTCACGCTCCAATGTCCGCCCGCATCAAGTCGCTTTCACATGTCATAGCGGCTTCGGCGTGCGACAGAGACGCCGTTCAAGCTCCTGCTCGAAGCGCATTCGTAAGTATGCGTCCCTTTCACCGACGCCCGTGATGGCGAACTTGAGCGCTTCACGGACGATTGAAGTGACCCAAAGAGGCAAGAGAATCTACGGTCGTCCATAGCTGTGCGGCGATGAGTGACAGGGCGAGCGCCTGCACCGAATCACTCTTGGTTGCAGTTGAGCGCTCCGGTCGGTGGACATCTCGCCGTGTTCCTCGGGATAAGCAGGAATGCATGTTCAGCGCCGTTGGCGAGTATCCCCTGCGCGGCAATCACGCCGCTGTCGGTGATATGGGTTGCCGTTGTCAACGTCACATTCGAGCCGGGGGCGACAAGGGTGTTAAGGTCGATCGCAGGACCGCCTTTCTCCCAGAGGAAGGCGTGAGATCCATTGCCTTCGCAATCAAAAGCCTGTCCCACGATCTGGCTCTTCGAATTGATGCTGAGCGCCTCGCTGCATGCGGCGAGGTAAGTCAGGACACCGCGTCGCCACAGATACGCGAACCCGTGCTCAGCACCCGGATGATGTGCTCCGCCAACCACCTCTCCGTTGTCGTTTATAGCGTTTGCGACGGCATAATCACTTGCCGGAGCCACATCAGTCATCTCACCGTGATCCCAGAAGAACGCATGTATGATCTGGTCGCCCGGCAGGTACGATTCGCCGGCCACCTGGCCCTGATCGTTGATCCCACTCGCGAATCCCTGGGTACCACCCAGGCCGCCGAGGCCAATCATTCTGCCGTTCGTCCAGATAAACGGCTCGAAGGCGGGGATACCAGTGCCTGCGTTCGGTGTGTAGCTCGTATAGGACATCCCTGTGACCTGTCCGCGCTGATTGATGTACTTCGCGCAGCTTTCCGGGCCACCCAGCGTGCCGAGGTTGCGCATACCGCGGCCTTGCTGCCAAATGAATGCCCGCATTTCACTGGGCACCAATCCTGCACCGCATTCCATGGCGAGAGCGTCGTCACCAGGGACGAAGGCATCCGAGTGCCCGTTCAGCGCAAACCCAGTGACCTGCCCAAAGTCATTGATGTCGGCCGCGTAGCTGAATGTACCGCCGAATGTGCCAAGATCGATGATCTGGCCGTCTTTCCAAACCACGGCATGAAACTCTGGTGGAAATGGAGCGGTCGCGTCGGTTGTGCCCGTTTCGGAGAGTCCGGCGGCGACGCCCGACGCATTGATCGAATTGGGAGCACTGCTGGCGCCACTCGCGAGCGCGCCCATGTCGCTCAGGTCGCCACGCTGCCACTGAAAGGCGTGCACGACGAAGCAGTCATAAAAGCAAGCGGGGTCGAAGGGGTCTGGAATGGACGTATCGGCGATTCCAACGACCGTCCCTTCGTTGTTGACCGGCCTCGGGGTGTCCTGGAGATAGCTGTTCGGGCCACCTGCGGTGCCCAGATCCTTGAGAATGTAGCGCGAGGTGGCGCCAGAAAGTCCTGCTGTCTGTCCGTGAACCGCCAGCGGTGCCACGAGTGCCAGGGCAGTCAGCAGCGCGGCGCATTCGGCGTAGGGAAGCCCCATCGGTTTTCTGTTATCCATTTTTGCTTGTCCTTAGTGTTGTAAATTTCTGTGCGGAAAGATGCTGCAGATGCAGCTCGGAACCGGCGACGACATACGATCGAATAGGCTGTTAAACGACGCATCGCTCTCTCCCGATCACATCGAAGGTGCCCTACCGTGGCACCGCCCAGTACACAGCAGTGCTCGAGAGGATGGACCCTCGGCGGTTAACTCGGTCTCCCGGGTCGCCGGCGCGCCTTCGCGAAGCCGAATGGTGTTGTTCGGGAGGCCAGGAGGCCGCGCGGGTGGATTCGGGCACCTAAATCGGTGCGTCGAAGATTCGGGTGCCCGAAATGCCCGCCCACCCCTCATAGTGAGGCAGACTCACAGCATGGTCAGCTAAGCCGCCGATGGCCGAACCCAGGAAGGCTTTCGTCGAACGACTGTTTGCGCACCGTGGCGCCCTGCAGGCGTTCTTCTATCGGCACCTGCGCACTAAGTCGGACGCCGCCGACCTCGTACAGGAAGTGTATCTGCGGATGCTGCGAGTCACGGACACCGACGCGATACGCAATCCAGAGGCCTACCTTTTCACCGTGGCCGCCAATCTGCTCAGAGAAAATGCGGTCAAGGACCGCCGTCAGGCCGAGGACGCGTCGATCGACGAGGCAAACGCCCCGCAACTGGTGGCGCAGTTGATGGGATTTGACACGGCACTGGACGCCACACGACGGGTCGCAAGGCTGCACGAAGTGCTGGAGCAGCTTCCTGCCAAGTGCTGCGCCGCGGTCATCCTGCAGTATCACCATGAACTCAGTTACGAGGAAATCGCGGCGCGTCTGGAGGTGTCGCCGAGAATGGTAAAAAAATACCTGACCCAGGCCCTCAGCCACTGCCGCCGCCGCATGGCGCGCCTGAGGTAAGCCGATGACTCCCAGCAATGAACAGATTCGAGCCGCGATCGCCGAGCAGGCGAACGAATGGTATGTAGAAAACCGCGGTGGCTCCCTCGATCCCGAGGCGGCGGCCCGCTTTATGGCCTGGCTGAAAACCTCCCCGGTGCACATCGAAGCGTACCTAACCACTGTCGCACTGGCGGGCGACCTGAAGTCGGCCGCGAGTACGGCGCAGATCCCACTCGAACCGTTGCTCGCGCGTGCCCGTACGGAGGTCGACAACGTGGTCGCCCTCGATCAGCCGCAACCGCAGCAGGTGCTCACGATGCCCCGGGACCGCGGGTCGCCCGTCCGGTGGCTTGCCGCCGCCGCGGTGTTGGTCTTCGTGGCCATGGCCGCCCTCTGGTTGACGCGCGACGGCGAGCGCTTCGGATTGCCGAGGACCTATCGCACCGCACACGGCGAGCAAAGCAGGCGGGTGCTCCCGGACGGCTCTGTACTGAATCTAAATACCGACTCCGAGGTCACCGTGCATTTCTCGCGCCGCGAGCGGGTGATCGATCTCGAGCGCGGCCAGGCATTCTTCCAGGTGCAAACACGAGGCTACGCGAGCCTTTCGGGTGGCGGCCGGCAATGCGCAGATCGTTGATGTCGGCACGCAGTTTGACGTCTATCGTAAGCCCAGTACGGTTTTAGTCTCGGTCTTGAAGGGCACGGTTGCGGTCTACACCGGTCCGCCGCAGCTCACGCCAAACGCCTCGCCGCCGCCGGCCGCACTGCGACTGCCGGCCGGATACCAGGTTGAAGTGGGCGAACAAGTTGGATCGCCGCGGCCGGTGGACGCGGGCATCACCGGCGCGTGGCTGCGCAAGCAGATTGCCTTTGCGAACGAGCCCCTGGTGCGGTAGCCGACGAATTCAACCGCTACGGACGGATCGCAATTGAGATTGACGACAAGACGCTGCGCTCGGTGCCCATCACCGGCGTCTTTGACGCGTATGATACCGATTCGTTCGTGGCCTTCCTCGCCACGCTGAAAGATGTCATCGTGCAAAAGACCGCGACCCGAATCCGTGTCTTTAAGCGAGCGC
This sequence comes from uncultured Pseudomonadota bacterium, assembly GCA_963727305.1. GTDB lineage: Bacteria > Pseudomonadota > Gammaproteobacteria > Steroidobacterales > Steroidobacteraceae > 13-2-20CM-66-19. The sequence continues at coordinate 495,273 of CAVSFM010000015.1, read as the reverse complement.
CTACCCCGCGGGAGCCAGCCCCGAACGCAAAGTGATCCGGCGTGCGCGGACGCGCCCGCTCGCTTGCAGTGTGCTGGGGACGCTGCTGGGATTGATCAGCAATCCCGTTCGGGCAGACACGGTAGTTGCGGTTACTATCCCGGCGCAGTCTGTCGACGCTGCGCTAGTCCAATTTGCCCACCAGACGGGGCTGCAACTCGTCTACGAATCACACCTCACCCAGGCGCGTGCATCCCAGGGGGCGCGTGCGGGAATTCTCCGCTTCCGCCGCGCTGACGGAGCTCCTCGCCGGCACCGGTCTGGGCTTCCAGTTCCTCAACGACCGCACGGTGCGGATCTTCGAAGCGGAGCCGGATGGGCCAGCCGCTGGGTCGATGGGTTTTCCGCCACGGCGCGCAATACGCCGTGCCGTGCCCTGGTCCGACGCGTTGAGCCGAGGTCACCGTGACGGGCACACGTTACCCGGGGCCTATGGAGTATGCCGCCACTTTGCAGAACATCCCCGCGGCGGTAAGTATGGTCAGTGGGGAGCGTCTGGAAATGCAGAAACTCGAGCAGTTGTCCGATTACGCCGCCTATCTTCCGGGGGTCAATGCCGCTAGCGGTGGATCGGTCGGGAATACCGTCCTCAATGTGCGCGGCATTTTATCGCTCTTGACCGCCGCCACCGTGAGCTTCTACTTGGATGAAGTCCCGATGGGCCCGAGTGGGCCCTATGGTTCAGCGCCCAAGAGTATTCCCTGGATCTCCTCCCGTATGACCTCGAACGACTTGAAGTGTGGCGCGGACCGCAAGGGACACTCACCGGCGCGGACTCCTTCGGCGGCCTGATCAAGTATGTCTTCAAGCCGCCCAGCCTCAGCGCGTTCGAAGCGAGATTCGGAGCCGATGTCGACACGATCCACGGCGCATCTAAGCCTGGCGCCTCTGTGCGAGCCATGGTGAACGCTCCGATCGTCGACGACCGGCTGGCCTTGCGGATCAGTGCCTATGACGATTACACGCCGGGCTACATCGACAACGTTCACACGGGCGCCAAAGACGTCAATGTGCTGCGTCGGTACGGCGGTCGCATCGCAACATTGTGGCGTCCGGCCGAGTCGCTCGCGGTAACGGGTAGCGCCTTCTGGCAACGGATCGATTCGGCTTCCCACTTCGACATGTACGCGGCCGGGGTTGCCGACGTGCCGGGCACCGGTGACGCCTATATCCTCAAGGGCGTGGGAACCGTATGGCGATCTCACGGATATCAATGCGTTCCTGCAGCCCCTCAAGAAGAATATTGATCTTTACTCAGTAGGCGTGCACTGGAATCGCGGCTCACTTGAAGTCGTTTCTGTGACAGGTTGGTCACGTACCCAAACTCACTTTGAATTCGACTTGACCGGCATTTTTGGGGCGAGCTACCCGCTGCTGACCAACGGGGCGATCCCGGCAGGCCTAGCGCGCGACGATGTGGATCTGGGCCTGGACAAATTCAGTGAGGAGTTACACCTCTCTGCGTCACTGGGTACGCGACTCGCTTGGAGGTTGGGAGCCTTTTACACGCACGAGAATGGCACGGACGATGAAGCGCTGCTCGCATTCGACAACGCCTACCAGCCGATCGCATTCTTTGCCCCGGCCCTGAGTTTCTTCACCGGGACAAACACGTTCAAGGAATGGGCGGTGTTCGGGGATCTGACGTGGCGGGCGAGCGAGCACGTCGACCTGACCGGGGGAGTTCGCTACGCTCACAATGACCAGGCAACAACCTACATCAGTGGCGGCACGATCGGCGAAGTGGACGACGTGCCAGGCGGCAGCTCGGAAGGAGTGACGACCTGGATGGCGACAGCCCAGTACCGCTTCATCCCCCAGATGATGCTCTACGCACGTGTCGCCACCGGCTCCCAGCCCGGCACCCCCAACGGCTTCCTGGCAGGGATCCCGCCAGCGGTCGGGGCGGAATCGCTGACCAACTACGAAACGGGATTGAAGGCCGACTTCCTAGAACATCGCGCGCTCACGAACCTGGCGGTGTTTCATATGGACTGGAAAGACGTGCAGATCAACATTCCGAACGGTGGAGTCAATTATACCGCCAATGCCGGTAGCGCGGTGTCCCAGGGCGTGGAGCTCGAGAGCTCCTATACGCCCCGCGCGGGGCTGACTGTGGGATACAACGTGGCTTACACGCAGGCCGAGTTTACGCGGGTGCTTCCTGGGGCCCAATCCATCCTGACCGGCTACCAGCTGCCGAATACGCCTAAGTGGAGCATGTCCCTGACAGTCGATTTCGCCTGGGCACTCACGAGCGACTGGCAGGCGCATGCCGGCGGCGGGTTCCGCTGGATTGACCAGGAATGGAGTCTGGTCGTGCAGAGTCGCTCCCTTGGCGGAGGGCCCAGCTACGAACTGCCGTCGTACTCGGTAATTGACCTGAACGCGGGTATCACGAAAGGACCGCTCACGTTCAGAGCGTTTGTCCGAAATCTCACCGACATGCGGGCCTCCCTGCAGACCGTAGCTGAGGATCCCTCCAGTCCGCCCATCTACAAAATCCTGCAACCCCGCACTCTCGGCTTCGGTGTGGACTACAGGTTTTAAGACCGCGTCATCCTCGACGGTTGGCGCAGACTAACACGCGAGACTTGTCGCAAGGACAGCATGTCACCGCGACGCCCGAACTGTTTGCCGTGGCGAAATCCGGGCCCCGCACTCTCGTTACCGCAGAGGACGAGCGGATTTTAAAAATAAGTGGGCCGAAGTCGACTTGGTGGACTCTTGGCTCTCAGGGGAGACGATTGGCAACCCGATCGTCCAAGTCTCGGGAGAGTAGAGTAATGACAAGCAGAGAGCGGAGAGTACGATCGAATCGCCAGGTCAAGGAGAATCGGGCAACGCAGGGGATGCCCTTCTTCGCGGGCGTCATGAAAAAGTCTTTCTTCCTACCATTCTCATTCTGCGGATTGTGTCTCCTCAGCGCCTGTGGTGGTGGCGATAGCGGCTCGTCAAGCCCGCCTCCTGCACCCGCCACTCATTTCTCCGTCACCGCTCCGACGATCCCCGACCGCCGGGACGGCTTTCACCTTGACGGTCACCGCGCTCGACGCGTCGAACGACACGGTCAACTACTTATTCCGGCACAGTTCGCTTCACGAGTACCGACAGCTTCAGGCGGCGCTCCCCGCAAACTCGACGCTTACAAACGGTATTGGAACCTTCTCAACAACGCTGCGGACCGCCGGTAGCCAAACCATCACGGCAACCGACCGGTCACGGCTTCGATCGCCGGTACTTCGCCTTCAATCGATGTCAGCCCTGGCCCACCGACTCACTTCGCCGTCTCGGCTCCGACCACGGTCCAATCGGGGACAGCTTTCGACTTAACAGTTACCGCGCTCGACGCCGAAAACAATGTGGCCAAGAGCTACACCAGCGCCATGCATTTCTCGAGCAGCGACGCCCAAGCCATGCTTCCGGCGGACTCGACGCTAACGGATGGTACGGGAACCTTCTCGACGACCCTACTGACTGCTGGAGGCCAAAGCATCACGGCGACCGACCTGGTGACGGCTTCGATCACCGGCACTTCGACTTCAATTACTGTCGTTGCAATAGCCCCACCAATTCACTTCTCCGTCTCCGCTCCGGCCACGGCCCAATCGGGAACGGCTTTCAGCTTCACAGTTACGGCGCTCGACGCGTCGAACAATGTTCTCAGCGGCTACGGCGGGGCCGTGCATTTTACGAGCACCGATGGCCAGGCGGCGCTCCCCGCGAACTCGACGCTGACGAACGGGGTGGGAAACTTCTCGGCGACACTGCAGACCGCCGGAAGCCAGACCATCACGGCGACCGACACGGTCACGGCCTCGATCACCGGCACTTCGTCCTCAATTACTGTCGGCGCAATAGCCCCACCAACTCACTTCTCCGTTTCTGCTCCGACCCCTGTCCGGGTAGGAACGGCTTTCAGTTTCACCGTTACGGCGCGCGACGCCGCGAATAATATTGCCGACAGCTACGCCGGGACCGTGCATTTTACGAGCAGCGAGGCGCAAGCGGTGCTTCCGGCGGACTCGACGCTGACGGACGGTACGGGAACCTTCTCGGCGAGACTGCCAACCACTGGCAGCCAAAGCATCACAGCAACCGACACGGTAACGGCTTCGATCTCGGGTACCTCGAGACCAATTGAGGTTTTCGTCAATTGTCAGATCAGGGGGGAGCAGTGTTACCCCGGCGCCCCCCCTGTTGCCCCGGGTTGAGGTGTGAGTTGGCAAGCACCCGTGCTTATTGCGAATAGGCTTCCAAAGCGTCATCGCGTCTCGGATACCACGGAGGACGAGTTGCGTGGAAGCTCTATGACTGCTTGGTTGTTTTGAGGTGACGTAGAGGTGACAAGCATTTCACGGCCCGCGCAAGACGCGGCCCCCCATCGAGCCGCACGACGGCTCCGGCGATATCGAAGGTCAAGACCTGGCCTATGACCTGTTCAAGAATCTGATCGTGCCAATCGGTATCGCCAAATGGTGGAGCAAGCGACGTATTCCTGGAGCTACACGGAGGAAATCGCCGATAACATGAGGATTCTCTTTGATTCACCGGCGGTCAGTGCCACAGACCGCGTCAGCGCACTCGAGCTGGCGATCATTGCTTCTGATCGACAGAACAGGTTCGCGGCTATGTACACGTGTCGAAGCATGATCCTGACAGTGCGCGACGAGGGTCTCGGGATGCGAGTAGCCGAATTGCTCTCACGTCATTTGGTTGGTACCTTCGTTGCAAATATTGAGCCGGCGAGCTGCGCCGCACTTGCGATTCGAGGCCTGCTCGAAACTCACAAAAAAGCTGAAGAAGCTACAAGGGCGCAGCGTGGGGGCGACGCAAGCGACTCGTTGCTTTAGGTGAAGTCTGGAAATGGCGTAAGTTGGAAACCAAATGGGTACATCGCCGGTACCCGCGCATCAGCGGTGCGATGTAACTTGCTGATTTAAATGGTGGCCAGGGGTGGAATCGAACCACCGACACGCGGATTTTCAATCCGCTGCTCTACCAACTGAGCTACCTGGCCGCCGGATGCGGAAGGGCGCGTATTAGACCGGCCCGCGCCCGGGTCGTCAAGCAATGGCGCCGCTAACTCCTTGATTCGTCAAGTCTGCATGGGCCGGGTACTCCTGTCGCAGATCCGTACTCGCTCGTGCGAGAGAGTCCCGCGCCTTCCGGCAGAAACGTCCGGGGCGCTCCGGCTGGTGCATGTCACGGGCGCCGCCTGCACACAAGAATGGCTGCACGGCGCCGGTCCCTCGGGAAGCGACCGCTGTCACAGGACGTCAGCACATATCGGGAGGACCCTATGCGCCATACTTTTCTTCTATCAATCGCCGCCGTCGCCACGGCACTGAGCTTGACCGGTTGCGCGCGCAACGAGGCGGCTGAATCCAGGGCGGCGCCTGCGCCACAGGTGACCGTGGCGCAGGCTATCTCGCGCAAGGTAACGGAGTTCGATGAGTTCACCGGCCGCTTCGAGGCGGTGGAGCACGTCGAGATCCGCCCGCGCGTCTCCGGCTACATCTCCTCGGTCAACTTCACCGAGGGTAGCGAGGTACAGAAGGGCGACACGCTGTTCGTGATCGATCCGCGTCCCTATGAAGCGGAGCGCGACAAGGCACGCGCACAGCTTGCGCAAGCGCGCTCGCAGCTCGTGCTCGCAAAATCCGAACGCGATCGGGCAACGAGCCTGCTTGGCCAGCACGCCATCTCGCAGGAGGAGTACGACACCCGCACGGCCGGTCGCGAGCAGGCACAGGCCAACGTCGAGGCTGCGCAGGCGGCACTCGATGCCGCCGCCCTCAACCTCAGTTTCACACGCGTAACCGCGCCGATCTCCGGGCGCATCAGCCGGGCGATGGTTACCGGCGGCAACTTCGTCACCAACGGGCAGACGCTGCTCACGACGCTGGTGTCGCTTGACCCGATCTATGTGAGCTTCGACGGCGATGAGCAGGTGTATCTGAAGTACACCAAGCTCGCGCGCCAGGGCACGCGGCCGAGCTCGCGCGATGCGCGCAACCCCGTATTGGTAGGTCTGGCCGATGAAAACGGCTATCCGCACCAGGGGGTCATGGTGTTCGTGGACAACGCACTCGACCCGGCCACCGGGACCATCCGCGGCCGTGCGCTCCTCGACAATCACGAGCGGCAATTTACCCCGGGTCTGTTCGCGCGCGTGAAGCTGATGGGCACCGGGCAGTACGACGCGGTCCTCGTCAACGACAGTGCGATCGGCACGGACCAGAGCGTGCGGTACGTGCTGGTGGTGGGCGCGGGCAACAAGGTCGAGTACCGGCCGGTGCAGCTGGGCCCGATCATCGATGGGCTGCGCGTGGTGCAGTCAGGGCTGGTGCCCGGCGAGACCATCGTCGTGAATGGCCTGCAGCGCGTGCGCGCCGGCGCGCAGGTGCAGCCGCAGCGCGTCGCCATGGGCGAACGCGGAGCCGGGGATGCAGCCACCTTGCTGGCCGGCAACGTCAATGCGGTGCACGGCGGCGGAACACCCTGATGAGGCTCTCCGACTTCTTCATCGAGCGTCCGATCTTCGCCGGCGTCATCTCGGCGTTCATCACGATCGCCGGTCTCATCGCGCTCTTTAAGCTTCCCATCAGCGAGTACCCCGAGGTCGTGCCGCCGTCGGTGGTGGTGCATGCCTCCTATCCGGGCGCCAATCCCAAGGTGATCGCGGACACGGTGGCGGCACCGCTCGAGCAGGCCATCGTCGGCGTCGAGGACATGCTCTATATGTCCTCGACCTCCACCATGGACGGCTCGCTCACGCTGACGGTGACCTTCCGCATCGGCGCGGATATCGATCGCGCCCAGGTCCAGGTGCAGAACCGCGTCTCCCAGGCACTGCCGCGCCTGCCCGAGGAGGTGCGCAGCCTTGGCGTCAACACCGTCAAGGCCTCGTCCAATCTCACCCTCGTCGTCAACCTGACCTCGCCCAGCGGACGCTACGACGCACTCTACCTGCGCAACTACGCGGTGCTGAACGTCAAGGACGTGCTGGCGCGGCTGCCGGGCATGGGCGACGTGCAGGTCTTCGGCGGCGGCGACTACTCGATGCGGGTGTGGCTCGATCCGCAGAAGCTCGCCGCGCGCAGCCTGACTGCAGGCGACGTCGTGGCGGCGATCCGCGAGCAGAACGTGCAGGTGGCCGCCGGACAGCTGGGTGCGCCGCCCTCGAACAACACCGAGTTTCAGATTGCGCTCAACGCGGCCGGGCGCCTGAGCGACGAACAGCAGTTCCGCGACATCATCGTCAAGACCGGCGATGACGGCCAGATCGTGCACCTGGGGGATATCGCGCGCGTTGAACTGGGTGCCCAGGCCTACGGCGTGCGCAGTCTTCTCGACAATAAGCCCTCACTGGCAATTCCGGTGTTCCAGTCCCCCGGAGCGAACGCGCTGCAGTTGTCCGCCAGCGTGCGTAAGACCATGGAGGAGCTGAAGAAAAACTTCCCCGAGGGCATGGACTACGGGATCCTCTACGATCCCACGCAGTTTGTGCGCCAGTCGATCGATGCGGTCCTGCATACCCTGCTGGAAGCGGTGGCGCTGGTCGTGCTGGTGGTCATTCTGTTCCTGCAGACCTGGCGCGCCTCGCTCATTCCCCTGATCGCGGTGCCGGTGTCGGTGATCGGCACCTTCGCGGTGCTGCTGGCGTTCGGCTTCTCCATCAACACCCTGTCGCTGTTCGGACTCGTGCTGGCCATCGGCATCGTGGTCGACGACGCGATCGTCGTCGTCGAGAACGTCGAGCGCCACATCGCTGCGGGCCTCACGCCGCGCGAGGCCACCAAGGTGGCCATGCGCGAGGTCAGCCGTCCGATCATCGCGATCACCCTGGTGCTGTGTGCGGTGTTCGGTCCGGTGGCCTTCGTCAGCGGCTTGACCGGCGAGTTCTACCGCCAGTTCGCCCTCACCATCGCTATTTCCACGGTAATCTCGGCCTTCAACTCCCTCACGCTGTCGCCAGCCCTCGCGGCGCTGCTGCTCAAGCCCCACGGCACGCAGCCCGACGGGCTGTCCCGAGTCATGAACCGCTTCCTCGGCGGGTTCTTCAAGCGCTTCAACCTCGGGTTCGCCCGCGGCGGCGAGCGCTATTCGCGCGCGCTGGGTATCACGATGCGCCACGGGGGCGTGGCCCTGGCCCTCTACGCCGGTCTCATCGGGCTCACCTATCTCGGCTTTAAGGCCGTGCCGGCCGGCTTCATCCCCGAGCAGGACAAGCAGTACCTGGTCGCCGTGGCGCAATTGCCGCCGGCGGCCTCGCTCGAGCGCACGGAAGCGGTGACGCGGCGTATCGCCGAGATCGCACTCAAGCAGCCGGGAATCGCCCATGCGGTGGAGTTCGCGGGTATGTCGGTCAATGGCTTCACCCAGAGCTCGAGCGCCGCACTCATCTTTCTTCCTCTGGATGACTTCGCGCAACGCGCCGGACGCGCATCTGTCGGGCCGCGCCATCGCGGCCGCTCTCAATGCGAAACTGGCGGGCATCCAGGACGCCTTCGTCATGGCCGTCACACCGCCGCCGGTGATCGGACTCGGCACCCTGGGCGGATTCAAGCTGCAGGTGGAGGATCGCACCGACGCCGGTCCCGAGGCGCTCTTCAGCGCGCTCTCGGACACCCTCGGCCGCGCTGCCAAGGACCCGGCGCTCGGCGGCGCCTTCAGCACCTACCAGATCAACGTCCCGCAGCTCGACATCAACGTCGATCGTGTCAAGGTGAAGCGCCAGAACGTGCGGCTCTCGGACGTGTTCGAGGCGCTGCAGGTGTATCTGGGTTCGTTGTACGTCAACGACTTCAATCGCTTCGGCCGCACCTATGAGGTCGTGGCGCAGGCGGATGCGCCCTACCGCTCGCACCTGGAGGACGTGCTGCCGCTGCAGACGCGCAACGGCAACGGTGAGATGGTGCCGCTGGGCTCGGTGCTCAGCATCTCCCAGTCCTTCGGGCCCGACGTGGTGCAGCGCTACAACGCCTACCGTGCGGCGGACATCAACGGCGGTCCTGCGCCGGGATTCAGCTCAGGGCAGGCGCAGGCGGCGATGTCGAAGATCCTGGACGAGACCCTGCCGCGCGGCATGTCGTACGAGTGGACCGACCTCGCCTATCAGCAACTCGTATCCGGCAGCACGGCGAGCCTGGTCTTCCCGCTGTGCGTGCTGTTCGTCTTCCTGGTGCTCGCCGCGCAATACGAGAGTCTGAGCCTGCCCCTGGCGATCGTACTCATCGTGCCGATGTGCCTGTTGCCTGCGATTGCGGCAGTGCGGCTGGTTCACGGCGACAACAACGTTTTCACCCAGATCGGACTCTTGGTGCTCGTGGGCCTCGCCTGCAAGAACGCCATCCTGATCGTGGAGTTCGCCAAGCACCTGCAGGAGGACCGCGGGCGCGACGCGAGCGCGGCCGTGCTGGAAGCCGCCCACCTGCGGCTGCGGCCCATCCTCATGACCTCGCTCGCCTTCGTCATGGGGGTCGTGCCGCTCGTGCTGGCTTCGGGCGCCGGAGCCGAGGTGCGCCACGCGCTCGGCGTCACCGTGTTCGCCGGCATGCTCGGGGTCACGCTCTTTGGGCTGCTGCTGACGCCGGTGTTCTACGTGCTCGTGCGGCGCACCTCCGGGCAGCGCGCGCAAGCCGGCGCGGCGGCGGCACTCGCAGCCCCGGAGACTCCGCATGACTGAAGTTAAACCGCGTTACCGGGCAAGCCCGGGCGTCATCCGGCTCGCGGGGGCGGTGCTGGCCGCGGCGCTCGCCGGCTGTGCGGTCGGGCCGAACTACGTGAAACCCGCGACGCCGGTCGCTCCGCAATTCACCGGCTCCGCCGATGGTCTGTATTCGGGCGAAGACGCGCAGGCACGGTTCTGGACGCGCTTCGGCGATGACACCCTCGACCGACTGGTGGAGGAGGCCCTGGAAGCCAACCATGACCTGCGCATCGCGCTCGGCCACCTCGTCGAGGCACGCGCCGAGCGCCGCCAGGCGCAGTTCGACCTTGCGCCCACGGTCACCATGTCCGGCGGCTACACCAACCAGCGCTTCGCGCAGGTGCAGAGTCTTACCGGCACCGCCCTCAATACGCGCTTCTACGATGTCGGGTTCGATGCTTACTGGGAGCTCGACCTCTTCGGACGCGTGCGCCGCAATGTCGAGGCACAGAGCGCGCAGGTCCAGGGGGCCGAGGCCACGCTGCGCGACGCCCAGGTCTCGGTCACGGCCGAAGTCGCCCGCACCTACTTCGAACTGCGCGGTCAGCAGACGCAACTTGCCGTGGCACGACGCAACGTGGACAACCAGCACGCGACGCTGCAGCTGACTCAGGCGCGCCTCGGCGCCGGGCGTGGCACCGAATTTGATACCTCGCGCGCCCAGTCGCAGCTTTCCACAACGCTGGCCACCATCGGACCGCTCGAAGCCTCCGTGGCGCGCTCCATCCACCGCCTCAGTGTCCTTACGGGCCGCGAGCCCAACGCGCTCACTGCGCTTTTGGAGCCGGCACGCGAGCTGCCGGGCCTGCCGCAGCTCACCGCGGTGGGCGATCCGGCGGGGCTGCTGCGGCGGCGGCCCGATATCCGCGTCGCCGAACGCCAGCTCGCCGCCTCCACCGCGCTCGTCGGGGTGGCCATCGGCGACCTGTTCCCCAAGGTTACCTTCACCGGCAATTTCAGCTACGCCGCCACGGAGCCGGGATACTTCGGCCAGTCCGCCAGCCGCAGCTACGTCATCGCCCCGGGAATTTCCTGGGCCGCCTTTGACCTCGGGCGGGTGCGCGCCGAGGTCGCCGGCAGCCGCGCGCGGGCGGACGTCGCCCTCGCCGGCTATGAGCAGACGGTACTGCGCGCCCTGCAGGAAACCGAAGATGCGCTCGTCACCCACGCGCGCACGCGCGAGAGCCTGCAGGATGCCAACGACGCGGCCGAAGCGAGCCGCACGGCGGCGCGCATCGCACGCACGCGCTACGAAGGCGGCATGGTGGATTTTCTGGACGTCCTCGACGCCGAGCGCACGCAGCTGGAGGCCGAAAGCCGTCTGGCGCAGTCGCGCACGGATGCGGCGACCAGCCTGATCGCGCTCTACAAGGCCCTCGGCGGCGGCTGGGAACTGGCGCCCCCGCCACGCTACGTCCGGCAGGCGGGAGGTTAAGATCATGGCCAGGACTCGCGCAGCCGCGAGGTTAGGCCCCCGGAGGGCCCGACAGGCCCCGGCCGCCCCCCAGGCGGCCCCCTTGGCGCTCCCCCATAAGATAGAGGCCGCGCTCGGCGACATGAGATCGCGCGCCCGGCGCGGTAAACTTTCGGTTCCGCTTCAGAAGCCTGCGTGGAAATCCTCTGTCATGAACGCCAACGTGGCCCTGCGCGAACCGCAAATCCAGCCCTGTGGGGAGGAGCTCACGCGCATCAACGAATCCCTGCAGGCGCGCGAGCGACTGCTGAGCGCCTCCGCCAGCGCGAGCCGCCTGCTGCTCGAAGCCCCGGACGTGCGCGCCGCGATTCCGCGCGTGCTCGGCATCATCGGCGAGGCTGCCCACGTGGACCGCGTGAACGTCATGGAGACGCGCACCGGTCCGCACGGGGAGCCGCTGCTGGTCGTGGTCAGCGAGTGGGTGGGGCCCGGCGTGACGCCGAATCTGGGCGACGCCAGCGTGTGCTCCTGCGATGAACGCGACTTCGCCGCGGTGTGCGCCGAGCTGCGCGCCGGGCGCAGCGTGTGTTTCAGCAAGGACGAGAATTCCGGCGGGCACACGGTGGCCGGCATCGAGGGGGTCGGCACGCGCACCAAGGCGATCGTGCCGATCTTCGTGGCCGGCGAATTCATGGGCATCGTGGGCTTTGACAATACGCGCCAGCACCGCGCCATCGAGGCCTCCGAGCTCGCCGCGCTGGAGACCGCCGCCGGCGTGATCGGTGCCGCGCTGCACCGCGAACGCCTCGTCGATGACGTGCGGCGCGAGCGCGAGCATGCCGCCGAGGAGCGCGTGGCGGAGCTCGCCAAGGCCAACGCCGTGATCCGCGGCAACCTCGAGCGCCTCGCGGGCGAGACCGACCTGCACAGCTTCATGGGGCACATGCTGCTCGAGGCGACGCGCCAGTTCGATGCCGTCTCCGGCGTCGTGATCGTGCTCAAGGACTCCCTGCAGGAGTGGCGCATCGTCGCGCACGTGCGCGATGGGCAGCTGGCGCAGCCTGCCTACGCCACCAGCGTGCCGGTGGCCGGCTCGGTCTTCACCCAGCGCTTCGGTGAACTGCGCGAGCCGATCTACCTCAACGTCGCACGCCAGACGAGCGAGATCTGGCCGGGCGTGCTGGCATTTCATCGCAGCAAGAACGCCCAGGGCACGGTGATCTACCCGCTGGTGTTCGGCGCGCGCAGCGTCGGCTTCCTGGCGCTCACCTTTCAGCGCAACGCCGAGGAGGTCCTGCGCAGCGGCCTCCTGGTCGCGCTGGTGCAGCAGGCGACGCTTGCGGTGCAGCTGACGCGCCTCGCCTATTCCGCCAAGGAGACCGCGGTGCTCATGGAGCGCACCCGCATCGGCCAGGAGATCCATGACGGTCTGGCCCAGTCCTTCACCGGGATCCTGCTGCAGCTGGGCGCGGTGGAGGAATTCCCCTCCTGCAAGAAACGCGGCTCGGAGCTCGCGCTGACGCTGTCACGCATCCGGGAGCTGGCGCGCGACGGGCTGGCCGAGGCGCGCCGCTCGGTGATGGCCCTGCGCCTGGATCAGACGCGGCGCGCCGGGCTTGAGATCGCGCTGCGCCAGCTCGCCGACCGCTCCACGGTTCCCGGCGGCGTCACGTGCACCTTCGACGGTGGCGGCATCGCCACCGGGCTGCGTCCCGAGCACGAGCACGAGCTGCTGCGCATCGCGCAGGAGGCCGTCAGCAACGCCATGCGGCATGGGCGTCCGCGCAGGGTGAGCATCACCATGCGGGATGAGGAGCAGCACTGGTCGCTCGCGGTCGCCGATGACGGGGTCGGGATGCAGCAGCGACCCGAGCTCTCGGCGCGCGATGGTTTCGGCCTCTCCAGCATGCGCCAGCGCGCCGGCGCGATCGGCGGGGAGTGGCAGATCGAGAGTGAGCCCGGGGCCGGCACGCGCGTGAGCGTGCGCCTGCTGAAGCGAGCCTCGTGATGTCCGCGGTCCTGAAGACCAAGATCCGCGTGCTGCTCGCCGATGACCACCCGGTGGTGCGCGACGGCCTGGCGGCCATAGTCAACCAGCAGGCGGACATGGAGGTCGTGGCCGAGGCGGGTGACGGCGAGGAAGCGATCGCGCTCTACGAACAACACCGCCCTGATGTCATGGTGCTGGATCTGCGCATGCCCAAGCGCGACGGCGTCGCGGTGGTGCAGCAGGTGCTCGAGCGCCACCCCAAGGCCTGCATCCTCGTCATGACCACCTACGATGGCGACGAGGACATCTTCCAGTGCCTCTCGCAGGGGGCGAAGGGCTACCTGCTGAAGGATGCGCCACGGCCGGAGATCCTGTCGGCCATCCGCGCGGTCAGCGAGGATCGCCCTTATACCTCCACGACCGTGGCCGCGAAGGCGCTGCAGCGCATGGGCAAGCCGAGTCTCACCCAGCGCGAGCTCGACGTACTGCAACTGGTCGCCGAGGGACGCAGCAACAAGGACATCGCCCGACGCCTGTCGATCACCGAGGGCACGGCGAAGACGCACGTGAAGGCCATTCTCACCAAGCTGGATGCCATCAGCCGCACCGAGGCGGTGGCGGTAGCGCACAAGCGCGGCCTGATTCACCTCTGAGGCGCCGGCCTCAGGGTTTGGGCGGCTGGTAGCCCTGCGGGGCCGCCGAGCCGGTCCCGAAGAAGAATTTCTCCATCTCCCCCTCGAGGAACTTGCGCGCCTTGGGCTCGATGGGGGTCAGCCGGTATTCATTGATCAGCATGGTCTGCTGCTGCAGCCACTGTGCCCAGGCTTCCTTGGAGACGTTCTCGTAGATGCGCCGGCCCAGCTCTCCGGGATAGGGGATGCGCTCGAGTCCCTCGGCTTCGCGCTTGAGCACGACGCACTGCACCTGGTGTGGCACGGTCGATTAACCTCCTTCAGCAGAACCCGCATCGAACAGCGACGCCTGCGCCAGTCCCGCCAGCAGGGTCGTGATCGGCGCCGGCAGTCCGACGCGCGCCGGCAAGCGGATGTTATACCAGAGCGTCGTCCCCTCACCCACCTGCGCGGCCGTCGGCGCGCAGTGCACCAGGAGCGGCGTGATCGACAGGTCAAAGTGTGTGAAGCCATGTTCGAGCGGCGTCAGCGTGCGCATCGGCCCGGCTGAAGCCTGCAGCGAATCGCGGATGAAGGCGCCGGCCGCGCTCGCGGTCGAGAACTCCGGCAGGCACCACAGGCCGCCCCACACGCCGCTGTCCGGCCGGCGCTCGAGCAGCACCTCGCCGCTGTCCTGGAGTGCGACCACCATGTAGACGCTGCGCCGGCGGCGCGCGCCGCCGCGGCGCGGCGCCGGGATCTCGTGCTGCAGCCCGCTGCGGCGGGCGCTGCAGTCGCGGTGCAACGGACACTGCGGACACAGTGGCCGGCGCCGCACGCACACCGTCGCGCCAAGGTCCATGATGCCCTGGGTATAGGCGGCAACCCCGGCCGCCGGGGTCTGCTCTTCAGCGAGCAGCCACAGCTTCTTCCGCGATGCCGCATCCGCCGCTCCTCCGGCGATGCCGAAGTAACGCGCCAGCACGCGCCGCGCATTGCCGTCCAGAATCGGGAAGCGTTCGCCGCAGGCGAGCGCCAGAATGGCCCCGGCGGTCGAGCGGCCGATGCCGGGCAGGTCGGCGAGCGCATCGAAGGTGCGGGGCAGCTCACCGCCGTGCTCGGCGCAGACGCGGATGGCGGCGCGCTTAAGGTTACGGGCGCGCGCGTAGTACCCCAGCCCCGACCACAGGTGCAGCACTTCATCGAGCGCGGCGGCGGCCAGGGCCTGCACGTCCGGAAAGCGCGCCATGAAGCGCTCGTAATACGGGATGACGGCGGCCACCTGGGTCTGCTGCAGCATGATCTCCGACACCCACACCCGGTAGGGCGTCGGGTTCTGCTGCCAGGGCAGGTCGTGCCGCCCGGCGCTTCCATGCCAGGCCAGAAGCCGGGGTGCGATCGCGGGTCTGCTCACGCCGGGCATTCTAGCGACTGCGCCGCGCCGTTCCCTCACGGGAAGCGCCCGCAGTTGAATATCAGCCCGGCTGCGCCGACGAAAATGAGTCGCGCAGGCTACAGGCCAGCGAGCTCGGATCCCTGGATTGTTCGATACCGTACAGACTGGCTCATGGTGGCCGGCTAACCTTTCGCGCCTGAATCCGGCCTTCCCAACGTCGTTCGTCCCCCCGAGCGGCGCATGGATTCAGCAGGGTCCGCTGGCGCTTGTCCGTGCTGGCGACCCTCTTTTTTTCCTGCGTGGAGCGCGGCCAGGGTGCAGACGAAGCAATCCGGCTACTCTTCACAAAACGAAGCCGTCCGATCAGCCCCGCCCTGATCAACCCCCTGACTCGATTTTCCAGCCACATTGGGCGCACCACGATGCATCAAACAGATCAGCACGGCGCCAAGGTGCGCTGACGAACTGACCTCTGGAGAACTGAGGGCCACAGTAGGCGCGTGCCCAGATTGGAGACGCAGCGTGCTGCGAAGTCCCGCAACCTGCCTGTTATGCCTGATGATGTTCGGCTGGCCCTCGATCATTTCGATCACCGCCGCCGGCGCGGGCTCCGTTGTCGGCACGGCGCCTGCTTCATGTGGTCCGCAATTCATGCTGTACGTGACGCTGCCCCTGTCGTCCCGTGGCAACGCGTCGCAGCCGCAGTACGGCTTGCGGATGGGGGAGTTTCGCAAGCGGCCGACCACGACGCAGTTGGTTGCAGTAGCTCCCGTGCAACGCGAGCTGATCGATTTACAGATCGTGCCTCACTCCGACGTTCGTATCGAGTTCGGCCGACGCTTAATCTGGGATCTCCCGCGGGGGTCGTTTGGTCCGCAATCCAGTATGGCGACCTTGGCCATCGGAGTACCGATCAGGAGCACCGGGCGGTCGGACCGATTAAATCAGCAGGCCCTGCAGCCTTGGGACCCGGTGCCCTTGGGGATGGACGCGATGCCGGGCGATCCTATGCGAACGCGCCAGATTGACCGCGAAAGGGTTGGGATGCTCCAAGTGGTCATCGCTTCACCTTGGGGAGCGACCGATCGCAGGGCCACCTCATGTACGACTCGGGCCGACCATTAAATCAGTGAACGCCCAGCAAACCGAAGCCGCGCTCCTGCAACGCAGCGCAGCCACCCCACGCTGAGCTTGGATCCCCGCTGTGACCGCGCGTGCTCGCCCCACGAGCTTCAGCGGCTGCGATGCGCGCGCTGATTCTGCGCAAAGATTTCGCTCGAGCCCCCACTGGGAAGATCAGGTCCGGTCGCACAGCTCGATATCGCCGCTCATGGTCTTCAGGCGCACGTGCCCGGCGCCCGCGCCCAGGGTCCCGGACAGGGAGTGCCCCACACCGCCGCTCTTGTCGCTCCTGGCGCCGAAGCAGTTCTCGATGTCGCCGCTGAAGGAGGACAGGTCGTAGCTGTAACCGCCCTCCGCCGGGGCGCGCACCTTCATGTCACCGCTCACCGAGGTGGCCTCGAAGGAGGCATCGCGGGTGAGCTTGCCCTCGAAGCGCAGGTCCCCGGAGGTGGTGCGCGCGCGCACCGAGTGCGCCGAGTCGAGCGTCACCTCCAGCGCGCCGCTGACGGAGGACATTTCCAGATCGCCCGCGCCGTGCTCCAGGTGCACATCGCCACTCACCGAGGAGATGTACAGGCGTGCGCTCTGGCCATGACCGCGGACCTTGACGTCCCCGCTCACGCTCTTCAGCTCGAGGTCGGCGCCGGCGATCTCGGTGATGAGGCTGCCGCTCACCACGGTGAGCCGCTGCACGCCGAGCACCCCGCTCACGCTTGCATCGGCGCTGACGGTGGACAGGCGCAGCTCGCTCCCCTTGGGAATCCGGACCTGCAGGTTCGCCTCGCCGTCGCCCGAGGAGTGCCCCGGCACCAGTACCTTGATCAGGGTGCGCCCAGACGCGCTCGTGACGTCGACGCGCTCGACACCCCCGCCGAGCTCGCCATGCACGCTGACTTGCGGCTTGTCCCAGCCGGAGACCTCGACGCGCCCGCTGGTGTTGCTGATCTCCACCACGCCGCGCGCGTCTGCGTCGACCTGCTTGTCGAAGATCCGGGTATCGGCCGCCGCCGTGGCGCTCGCCACGAGCACCACGAAGCAGGCCATGAGTTGATAGGTGATACGCATGGTCAGATTCCCCTGCCGGCGTCGCCGGCTTCATGCACGTCCGTGAGCACGCGCATTTCATCCTGGTACGTGTTGATGAGCAGTTCCTGCAGCAGCGCGTTGCTCGGATCCTTGCCGAGGGCGTTCTCCAGATCCTTCTTGGCGCTCTCGATCACCGCCAGGCTGGCGGCGACCTTGGCGCGCGCCGGCGCGGGCATGGTCTCGAGCTGCGCCTGCACCGAGCGCATGAGTTCGGCGCGCTCGCGGCGGTAGCGCGGGTCGCTCACGTAGGCCGCGTTGACCGCGGCGCCTTCGGTGAGCGGGCGCTGCGCGGTGAGCGGCGCTGACCCGGTGCCGGCGCCCGGCAGCGGCCACAGGTCCCGGCCGATCCACACCCCGACCGCGACGCTCGCCACCATGGCGGCGGCGGCCAGCCAGCGCAGCCGCGCGAGGCGCGCCGGCACCGCCGCCTGCAGCGGCAGCGACGGGCCCGTCAGACGCGCCTCGATCGCCGGCCACAGGTCGCGCCCGGGCTCGATCGTGGCGGGCAGCTCGGCGAGCGAGCGCACCTTGCGTTCTTCAGGAGCGGACATGTCAGTTGACCTCCATCTTCAGTCGCTCGCGCAGCAGCTTGCGCGCCCGGTGCAGCTGTGCCTTGCAGGTGCCCTCGGCGATCCCCAGCATCTGCGCCGCCTCCCCGTGGGAGTAGCCGTACAGGGCATGCAGCAGCAGCGCATCACGGGCCCCATCGGGCAGCTCGGCGATCGCGCTCTCCAGTTCCTGCACCTCAAGCGGTGTCTCCAGCAGCCAGCCGGTCCCCTCGTCCCCGGCTTCCTCGGGTTGCGGCTCCAGCACCGGGGTCGCCCGGCGCCGCCTGCTGAGACTGACGTTCACGGCGATGCGGTGCAGCCAGGTCGACAGCGAGCTGCGGGTCTGAAACTGCGGCAGCGCCTTCCAGGCGTTGATGAAGGTGTCCTGCGTGCAGTCCTCCGCCAGCTGGGCGTCCCGGGTCATGCGCAGGCACAGCCCGTAGACCCTGCCGGCATGCTCGCGATAGAGCCGCTCGAACGCGCGCGTGTCGCCCCGGACTGCGCGCTGCACCAGTGCCGCCTCCCATTCCACCGCATTGTCTTCGGCCTGAGCTTGCATCTGTCCCTTAGAGCGCCTCACCCGCGGCCCGGTTTAAAGCCAACGTCGCTCCGGGGCAACACTTTTTCACGGAACTGACGCGGTGCGGCTTTACTCTTTATGTCTAGCCCCCATGGACGGCAGGGCGGGGCGGGATCACGGGAAGTGCGGGGACTGCGACATGAGAAAAACCGACCATGGACTGGGGCGCTTCTGGCGTCCGCACAGCGAGACGCTGGAAACGATCACCGAGGTGCTGTCGCAGCGCTGGCGCGCGGCCGCCAGGCTACATCCGGCCCGCTTCTGGCCGACCGCGCGACGCTGGCTGAAGGCCGATCCACTGGCGCCCCCGCCCGCTGAGGAGCCTCACCACTTCACGACCGGCGGCAAGCTCATCAGGTAAGCCTCCGGGTCGGCGTCCGTCTGGAAGCCGAACTTCGTGCCGCGGTCGTACACCAGGTTAAATTCCACGTAGCGGCCGCGCTTCAGCAGCAGCCGCTCGCGGGCGGCCTCGTCGAAGGGGGTGTCCTTGCGGCGCGCGACCAGCCGCGGATAGACCTCCAGGAACGCCTCGCCCACGGCGCGCACGAAGGCAAAATCGGCCGCGGCGTCGCCGCTGGAGAGGTCGTCAAAGAAGATCCCGCCGACCCCGCGCGGCTCCTGCCGGTGCGGCAGGTAGAAATAGCGGTCACACCAGGCCTTGAACTGGGCATAGGCGTCCGGGCGGTAACCATCGCACGCCCCCTGGAGGGCGGCATGAAACTGCGCGGTGTCCTCCTCGAACGGAAACGTGGGCGTGAGGTCCGAGCCGCCGCCGAACCAGGCGCGGCTGGTGACGAGGTAGCGCAGGTTCAGGTGCACCGCCGGTACGTAGGGATTGCACAGGTGCGCCACGAGCGAGATGCCGCAGGCGCTGAAGCGCCCCTCGGATTCGCGCGCACCCGAGACCTGTCCGCGCGCTTCCGGCGGCAGCACGCCCCACACGTGGCTGACGTTGACCCCGACCTTCTCGAACACCTGCCCGCGCATCGCGCGCGACTCGCCCCCGCCCTGCAGCCGATGCCCCTCGGGCTTGCTCCAGCGGCGCGCCTCGAAGCGCTGCACCGGCTCAAACGCCTCGAACACGGTGCAGATCCGCTGCTGCAGGTCGCGGAAGAACGCCGTGGCCGGAACGCTCAGGTCCTCAGCGGTGTTCATGGACGTAATCGATGAGGCGCGCCACCTGCTCCGGGTCGGTCTCGGGCCAGATGCCGTGACCGAGATTGAAGACGTGCCCCGCCGCGGGGCCGGCCTGCTCAAGGACGGCGGCCACGTGACGGCGCAGCTCCTGCGGCGCGGCAAAGAGCGCCGCCGGGTCCAGATTGCCCTGCACGGCCTTGGAGGGTCCCAGGATCTCGCGCACCTGGCCCAGGGGGGTGCGCCAGTCGACGCCGATCACGTCCACATCGAGATCCGCCACCGCGTGCATGAGGGCGGAGCCCTGGTTCACGTAATAAATGAGCGGCACGCCGGTGGCGCGCAGGGCGGCGGCCGTGCGCCGCACGGCGGCGAGCGCGAAGCGCGTGAACTCCGGCGGTGCCAGCAGTCCCGCCCACGACTCGAACAGCATGAGCGCCTGGGCGCCCGCGGCCGCCTGCGCGCGCAGGTACTCGGCCATCGCGTCGGCCAGGTGCGCGAGCAGGCGCTGCGCGGACTGCGGCTGCGCATAGAGGAAGGCGCGCGCCGGCCCGAACTCCTTGGAGGGCTTGCCGCACACGAGGTAGCACAGGAGCGTGAACGGTGCGCCGGCAAAGCCGATGAGCGGCACGCCGCGCGGCAGCTGGGGACGCACCTGGCGGATCGACTCGAGCACGAACGGCACGTCGCGCGCGGGCACCAGCGGCGGCAGTGCATCGATCTGCGCGTCGGTGCGGATCGGTTCGCGCACCACCGGGCCGGGCTCGAACTTCAGCTCCACCCCCATCCCCTGCAGCGGCGTCATGATGTCGCTGAAGAGGATCGCGGCATCGAGCTCGAAGCGCCGCAGCGGCTGCAGCGTCACTTCCGCCGCCAGTTCCGCGGTGCGCGTCAGCGTCTCGAAGTCCACCTTGGCGCGCAGCGCGCGGTACTCGGGCAGGTAGCGGCCGGCCTGGCGCATGATCCAGATCGGCCGGTGGGCCGCAGGCTCGCGGCGGCAGGCCGCGAGGAATGCGCTCGGCGCCGTACCGCTCATGCGCTCAACCAGCGCACCACCTCGGGTGCAAAGTAACTGATGATGAGGTCGGCGCCGGCGCGGCGGATGCCGGTGAGGGTCTCGAGCACCGCCGCGCGCTCCTCGATCCAGCCGCGCTCGGCCGCCGCCTTGATGAGACTGAACTCTCCGGATACCTGGTAGGCCACCAGCGGCACACGCACGCTGTCGCGCACCTGGCGGATGACGTCCAGGTACGGGCCGGCCGGTTTCACCATGACCAGATCCGCTCCCTCCTCGACATCGAGCAGCACCTCGCGCAGCGCCTCGCGCGCATTGGCCGGATCCATCTGATAGGAGCGCCGGTCGCCGAAGGCCGGCGCCGACTCGGCCGCCTCGCGGAACGGGCCATAGAAGGCGGAGGCGTACTTGGCGGCATAGGCGACCACCGGCGTCGTGGCGTGGCCGCTCGCATCCAGGAGCGCGCGGATCGCCGCCACGCGCCCGTCCATCATGTCGCTCGGGGCGACCGCATCGGCACCCGCGCGCGCGTAGTTGAGGGCCACCTGGGCGAGCGTCGCCACGGAACCGTCGTTGTCGATCGTGCCTTGCGGGGTGACGTGCCCGCAGTGGCCGTGGTCGGTCGCCCCGCACAGGCACACGTCCGCCCACACCTGCAGCTGCGGACAGGCCGCCTTGATCGCCCCGATCGCCTGCGCGGCCAGCCCGCGCGGGTCCAGGGCAGCGCTCGCCTGCGCGTCCTTGTGCGCGGGCGCTGCGAACAGCAGCACCGCGGAGACGCCGCCGGCGGCCACCTCGCGCGCGTGCTTCACGGCCTCATCGACCGAGAGCTGAAAGATGCCCGGCATGCTCGCCACGGCATTGCGCACCGCGTGTCCGGGAATGACGAACATCGGGTAGATGAACATTTCGGGCCGCAGATGCGTTTCGCGCACCATGCGCCGCCACACTTCCGACTGGCGGGTGCGCCGCGCGCGTACGTTCGGGAATCCCATGGCTAGTGTCTCGACTGCAATAAACGATGAGTGGTCGCAGCCAGCCCCTCGAGCGTGGCGGTCGCGGCGATGACGCTCGGGTGACCGCGCGCGCTCAGGGCGCGCGCCGTGGTGCGGCCGATGGCCACGGCGCTCGCCTGGCTCAACAGGCGCGTGAAGTCCTCGGCACCGAGCGCGGCGGCGAGCTCATCCACCGCCGAGGGGCTGGCGAAGGTCACCGCGGCGACGCCGGCGCGCGCGATCCAGTCGCGGCAGTGCGCCACATCGAGCGTCGCCCCCTCGGTGCGGTAGGCCTCCACCTGCAGCACCTCGGCGCCGAGCTGCCGCAGGCCCGCCGCGATCGTCGGCAGCGCGCGGGAACTGGCCGGATAGAGGATGCGCAGGCGCGCGTGCTCGGTGGCGACGCGCGCGCCAAAGGCCGCCACGAGCGAGGCGGCACTGGCTTCGTCCGGAACCAGATCCACCGGCCAGCCGCGCTGGCGCAGCACCTGCGCGGTCGCCTTGCCGATCGCGGCGACCTGAAGTCCGGGCGGCGCCGCGGGCAGCTCGCCCAGTACAGCCGCCACCGCGTGGCGGCTGGCAAAAACGATCCAGTCGAAGCGCCCGATCGCGCGCAGCGCGGCCGCGAGCGCCGCCGGCTCCGCGCGCGCCACGCGCACCGCCGGCCACAGCAGCACCCTCAGCCCGAGACTGGTCAGCGCGCGGCTGAGGGGGCCGTCGGCGGCCTCCGCGCGCGTCACCACCACGGCCCGCGTCTCGCTGCCGGCGTTCATGGTGCCGGCACCGTGAACTGCCCGCGCTCCCGGGCGATCAGCTCGCCCGCGCCCTGGGCCAGCAGATCATCGGCCACGCGCTCACCGAGCGAGGTGGCGTCCGCGATGCTCGCGGGACCTGCGCCCTGGGCGCTCAAGTGCCGGCTGCCATCAAGGGCGCACACGCAGGCGTGAATCCTCAGCATGCGGTCGGTCACGGTGGCCAGCGCCCCGAGCGGGACCTGGCAGCCGCCCTCGATGCGACGCAACAGCGCGCGCTCGGCGCTCGCGGCGAGGCGCGCCTCGCGGTCATCGAGTGGCAGCAGCCACCCGAGCGTCGCAGCGTCGCCGCTGCGCGCGCAGACGCCGATCACGCCCTGCGATACCGCCGGCGCGAATACCTCCGGGGACAGGAACTCACTCACGCGCTCCAGCAGCCCGAGGCGCGCCAGGCCCGCGGCCGCGAGGATGATCGCATCGTAGTCGCCGGCGGCGAGCCGCTCGACGCGCGTCGGCACGTTGCCGCGCAGCTCCGCGTGCTCGAGGTCCGGACGGGCGCGGCGCAGGAAAGCGCGGCGCCGCAGGCTGCTCGTACCGACGCGCGCACCTTGCGGCAGCGCGGCGAGCGTGACGCCCGCGCGCGTGAGCAGCGCATCGCGCGGGTCGGCGCGCGCCAGCGTGGCGGCGAGGGTGATCCCGGGCTCCAGCTGCGTCGACAGGTCCTTCAGGCTGTGCACGGCGAGGTCCACGCTGCCCTCGAGCAGCGCCCGGTCGATCTCCCTGGTGAAGAACGCCCGCCCGGGCGCCTGCCACAGCGGCACCTCGGTCTGCACGTCCCCGGCGGTGCGGATGTGCACCAGCTCCACCGGCGGGGCGCCGGGCTGCGCGGCGAGCAGCCCCTGCACGTGCCGCGCCTGCCACAGCGCGAGCGCCGAGGCGCGCGTGCCGATGCGCAGCGGCTTCGCGCTCACGACTCGCCCTCCTTCAGGAAGCGGTAGCCCACGCCCCACACGGTCAGGAAGTGCCGCGGCTTGGCCGGGTCACGCTCGAAGCGCTTGCGCAGGCGCAGGATGAAATTGTCGACCGTGCGCGTCGAGGGGAACACATCGTAGCCCCAGACCTTCTCCAGCAGGTCCTCGCGCGAGACGATCTCGCCACCGTGCTCGGCCAGCACCTTGAGGATCATCGCTTCCTTCTCCGTGAGCTCCTGGCTCTCGCCATTCCAGGTGCGCGCGCGGAAGGCGCGGAAATCCACCTCGTTGCCCCCGAAGCTGAGCACCGCGGTGGCCGGGGTGGCGGAGGCACCGCGATACCAGTCCCAGCGCCGCAGGATGGCGCGCACGCGCAAGAGGAACTCCTGCAGGTGGAAGGGCTTGGCGAGGTAATCATCGCCGCCGGCTTCCAGGCCCCGCACCCGGTCGGCCGGGTCGCCGCGCGCGGTGAGAAACAGCACCGGGGTATTGTTGCCCTGCGCGCGCAGCGCGCGGCACACGCCAAAGCCGTCGATCCCGGGCAGCATGACATCCAGCACGATGAGCGCGCAGCTCGCGCCCGCAAGCCACGCGAGCGCCTGCTCGCCATCGGCTGCGGCGCTGACCTCGTAGCCTTCCGCGCGCAAATTCTCCATGACGCCCGCGGCCAGGTGCGGATCGTCCTCCACCACCAGCACGCGCGTCGCGGCCGTTTCCGGGCTCACGGGCGCGGCTCCGCGACCGCCGGCCACGCGAGCACGAAGCGCGCGCCCTGCCCCGGCCCGTCGCTGTGCGCGCTGACGCGCCCCTGCGCGAGCTCCATCAGGCGCCGCACGATGAACAGGCCGAGCCCGGTGCCGTGGTAGGCGGCAGCGCCACGGGACTGCAGGCGCGTGAATTTCTCGAAGAGGCGCGCGCCATCGCCGGCCGCAAAGCCGATGCCGGTGTCGCGCACCGTGAGCTCCACTTCGTGCGCCAGGCGGCGGGCGCTGATGGTGATGCTGCCGCCGCCGGCCGGCGCCAGCGCCGCGAAGGCGTTCTCGAGCACGTTGCGCACCACCACATCGAGGGCCAGCGGATCACTCTTCACCTGCAGCTCGGGCGCGATGCTGGCGTTGAGCGTCACCTGCGCCTGGCGGGCACGCTCCTCCAGCTGTGCCAGCACGCGGCCCACGGCGCCGGCGAGCTGCAGCGGTTCGGACTTGAAATCCACCCGGCCGCGCTCGAGGCGCGCACTCTCGAGGATCTGGGTCACCATCAGTTCCATGCGCGCCAGGTCCGCCAGCATGCGCTCCATGAGCACCTGCGCCTGCTGCGGGGGTGGTGCGCGCAGCGCGAGCGTCTCGAGCGAGAGCTGCAGGCTCGCCAGCGGGGTCTTGAACTGGTGGCTCACCAGCGCGAGGAAGCTGTCCTGCTCCTCGTGCACCAGCGCCTCGGCGCGCAGCGCGCGCGCGATCACCGCGATGCACAGCCCGAGCGCCAGCAGGAAGAACGACCCCTCCCACGCGTACTGGCGCTGGCGGCTGCGTGCCTCGTTCGCCAGCGCCGCCGCCACCTCGGGCGCCAGTGCGGCCGTCCCGTCGCTCACCCGGATCTTCGGCAACAGCTGCTCGACCTCGGCCGCAGGGGTACCGGCGGCGAGCAGCGCGCCCGCCGCACGCACCTGTTCGCCGTAGGCGGCGCGCGCAGCCTCCACGCTCGCGCGCGCGTAGCTGCGCTGGTCGAAGAGCCACCAGCCGACCTGCACGACCGACACCAGCACCAGGGCCAGCGTCGTCAGCTGAAAGACCCGGCTCGCCTTCATGCCAGCGTCGCCAGGGTCTCAGCGAGCGCGGCCGTGAACTGCTGCAGGTCCGCGCTGCTATGGGCAAGGGACAGGAAGCACGCCTCGTAGGCCGAGGGCGGCAGGTAGACCCCGCGCGCCAGCATGGCATGGAAGAGGCGCGCGAAGCGTTCGCTCTCCGCCGCCGTGAGGGTCGCGGCGGTGCGCGGCGCACCGGCGCCGTGCAGCGACAGCCAGAACAGCGATCCTGCGCGCACCCAGTGCAGCGGGAACGGTGCGCGCGCGAGCACCGGGCGCACCAGCGCCTCGAGCTCGGCACCGCGACTCTCCAGCTGCCGCCAGCCGTCGCTGCGCTCGAGCAGATCCAGCGTCGCCGCGCCCGCCGCCATCGCCACCGGATTGCCCGAGAGCGTGCCGGCCTGGTACGTGTCCCCTTCCGGGGCGAGCCGCGCCATGATGCGCCGCGCACCGCCGAAGGCGCCGACCGGCATGCCGCCGCCGATGACCTTGCCGAACGTGGCGAGGTCCGGCGCGATGCCGGTGAGCTCGGCCGCGCCGCCGCGCGCCAGGCGAAACCCCGAGATCACCTCGTCGAAGATCAGGAGCGCGCCGTGGGCGCTCGTGAGCGCACGCAGCTGCTGCAGGAACTCGGGGCGCTGCAGCAGCAGGCCGTGGTTGGCCGGCACCGGTTCGATGATGACGGCGGCGATGCGCGCGCCCTCGCGTGCGAACAGCGCCTGCGCCGCCGCCTCATCATCGAGCGGCAGCACGCGCGTGGCGGCGGTGAAGGCCTCGGGCACGCCGGCCGAGGAAGGGCGCCCGAAGGTGGCGAGCCCGGAGCCGGCCGCGACCAGCAGGTGATCGGCGTGGCCGTGATAGCAGCCGGCGAACTTGACGATCAGGTCGCGCCCGGTGAACGCGCGCGCCACGCGGATGGCGCTCATCACCGCCTCGGTGCCGGAGGAGACGAAGCGCACCTGCTCCACGGCCGGATAGGCGCGCACCACGCGCTCGGCCAGCTCCACCTCACCTGCGCACGGGGCGCCGAAGGTCATGCCGCGCTCGAGCGCGGCGCGGACCGCCGCCAGCACCTGCGGGTGGGCGTGACCGGCGATCAGCGGCCCCCAGGAGCCGACCAGGTCCAGATAGCTGCGCCCGTCGGCGTCGAACACCTGCGCGCCGGCGCCGCGCTCGATGAACAGCGGCGTGCCGCCGACGGCGCGGAAGGCGCGCACCGGGGAGCTGACGCCGCCGGGAATGACGCGGCAGGCGCGCGCATACAGCTCGGCCGAGCGCGGATGCTGGTCACCGGGGCTCGCAGGGACAACGTCGCTCATGTTTCTTCCGTATCGGTGCGCGTGCGGCCGCCCTTGGCGGCCGCAAAAAAAGCTTCCAGGGCATCCGGTTCGGCGTGCAGCGCCGCCGCCCGCAGGCCCGCCAGCGGCAGGTGTGCCAGGCGCCGGGCCACGGTCGAGGCGAGGCGCTGCAGCTGCCCGCGCTCGTCATCATCCAGTGTACGCAGCTCGTGCGCGAGCGCGCGCGTGACCTCCTCGGCCGCGATCTGCTCGAACGCCTGGCGCAGGTCCGCGAGGTGAGGGCCGAAGGCCCGCGTGGCGAGTTCGGTGCGCAGGTGGGTGAGCCGCTCGTCGATGGCGGCGCGCACCGGCGCGAGGCGCATGAGCTCGCCGAGGCGCCGCTGCTGTGCAGCGGCGATCAGATCGCTCATGCCGATGCGCGTGACGCCGGCGCGCCGTGCCGCCTCCGGGTCCACGTTGGGGGGCACGCCGAAGTCGATGAGGAGCGGGGCGCCGTGGCGCTTCAGCAGCCCGAGCGCCGCCTCATCCAGCAGCGCTTCGCCGCCGCCGGCCGCGAGCACCACGGCGTGCACCTGCGGGGGTGCGCGGCGGAAGGCCTCGAGCGAGAGTGCCTGGCCTGCGACCGTTTGGGCGAGCTCCGCGGCGGCCTCGGGGGAGCGATTGACGATGAAGAGCGGCAGGTCCTGGCGCGCGAGCCGGTTCGCGCAGCGGCGCGTCATGGGCGACACCCCGATGAGGGCGACCGGGAGCTTGCGCTCGCCCAGGTGCTTGAGCACCCGCTCGGCGGCCAGGTCCCCGAGCGAGGGTGCGCGCACGCCGCCGGACAGCCGTTGCACGCGCCGCGCCATCGCCAGTGCCTCGCCCATCAGCCGATCGAGCACCGGGCCACAGGTGTGGGCGCTGCGGGCCTCATCCCAGGCGCCGCGCAGCTGCGCGGCGATCTCCTGCTCGCCGGTCTGGGCGGAATCCAGGCCGCAGGCGAGCAGGAACAGATGCTCCACCGCCGCCTCCCCGGTCCAGGCGCGCAGCAGGCGTGCGGCTTCCGGCCCATCGGGTTCGCGGCCGGCGAGCGCGCGAAACACCTCGAGGCGTGCATCGCCGGCGGCGGTGCTGTCCTCGTTGGCAAACACCACTTCCACGCGATTGCAGGTGCCCAGGTAGAGGATCTCGGCGGCGCCGAGCGAGGCGCGCAGGGCGGAGATGCGGGTGATCACCTCGGCGCGCGGGAGCGAGAAGCGTGCGACCTCCTCCACGCCCGCGTGACGATAGGACAGGCCCACCACGCCAATCTGGTGCATGAGTTAGCTTAGCCGCCCGCGGCGCGGGGGAATGTCACCAAATGGTCACAGCCGCGAGACCCGGGACGCACCCGGCACGCCGTCCGGCGGCGCCCGACGGTTGCGCCGCGGGCCCCCGCCCGGGCAAGGTGGCGCCCTGCCAGATCCCTCACCTGACAGGTCCAACATGCGGCCCACCCTCGTCCTCGCCGGCCTCACCGCCCTGATCCTCGCAAGCCCGCTGCCTGAAGCCCGGGCCGCTGAGGCTGCCCCGCGCGTGCGGGCCCGTGACCTCGGCGTCCCCTTCGAGGGCACTCCGGCTCCGCTGAACGCCATCACCGACGTCGCGGGCGTCCTCGTCGGGCACACCACCCTCATCAGCGGCAGCGGCAAGCTGGTCATCGGCAAGGGCCCGGTGCGCACCGGGGTCACGGCCATACTGCCGCGCGGCCTGGATTCCATCCAGCGCTTCTCCTTCGCCGGCTGGTTCGCGGAAAACGGCAACGGCGAGATGACCGGCACGACCTGGCTCGAGGAAGGCGGATTCCTCGAAGGCCCGGTGATGATCACCAACACCCACAGCGTCGGGGTGGTGCGTGATGCCGTCATCGCCTGGCGCGTGGCCCACGGACCGGAGGACAACACCGGCGCCTGGTGGTCGCTCCCGGTGGTGGCGGAGACCTGGGACGGGTGGCTGAACGACATCAACGGCTTTCACGTCAGGCCCGAGCACGTCTTCCAGGCGCTCGAGCACGCGCACGCCGGTCCGGTCGAGGAAGGCAACGTCGGCGGGGGCACGGGCATGATCTGCAACGGCTACAAGGGCGGCATCGGCACCGCTTCACGCCGGCTGACCCCTAAGGACGGCGGCTACACGGTCGGCGTGCTCGTGCAGTGCAACTACGGCACGCGCGCGAACCTGCGCGTCGCCGGCATCCCCGTCGGGCAGGAGATCTTCGGTGAGGACCCCTATGCGTTCGTGCCCTCGGATGTGGCCGAGACCGGCTCGATCATCGTGGTGGTCGCGACCGATGCGCCGCTGCTGCCGCACCAGCTCAAGCGCGTCGCACGGCGCGTAACACTCGGGCTCGGACGCACGGGCAGCACCGCAGGGAATGGCTCCGGCGACATCTTCATCGCCTTCTCCACGGCCAACCCGGAGGCCAGCGTCAGCCCGCACCTCACCGAGCTGCACATGCTGCCCAACGGCTCGCTCGATCCCATCTTTGACGCGACCGTGCAGGCCACGGAGGAAGCGGTGATCAACGCGCTCGTCGCCGCCGAGGACATGACCGGCATCGACGGCCACCACGTGACCGCGCTCTCGCACCAGAAGCTGCGCGAGGTGCTCGCGCGCTACAACCGTCTGCTCAAGTCCGACTGAGGCGCGTGCCGCGACCCAGGCAAATCCCCACCGGCGACTGCCGCCGGGCTCCTATTTCTCCCAGGCGAAGATGCGCTTCCAGTCGTTCTTCATGCTGATGACCACCCAGCCGCGCTTCTGGGCCTCGGCCATGAGGGCATCGGAGAACGTGCCGACCTTCGACTCGGGGCCGTAAGCGTATTCACGCGTGGCGTCGTCGTGATGCACCAGCATCTCGAGCCGCGCCCCGCCCCCGTCCTGGGTGTATTCGAGCATCTCCTGGTCGCCACCCGAGTTGCCGAAGGCCGCCAGCGGGCGCCGCCCGATCATCAGATGGATGCCGATGGGCTTGCCGTCCTTGTCATCGACCCGCACGTCCCGCGGCTCCTTGGTGAGCTCCGACTTGCCGTCCTTGTAGCCGAACGTCGTGCCGGCGGTCGAGCCGACGACCTGCTCGCGCGGAATCCCGTAGACCCGCTCCGAATACACCCGCACGAAGTCCTGGCCGCCACCGGTCACGATGTAAGTCTTGAAACCGTTCGCGCGCAGGTACTGCATCACTTCGACCATCGGCTGGTAGACGCACTCGGTATAGAGATGGTGGAAGCGCGGGTGCTGCGCGGTCGTGATCCAGTCCTGCACGCTCTTCTGGAATACCTCGACCGTCATGCCCGTATGGGTAACGGCGAGAATCTTCTCCAGATCGGGCAGCGTCAGCTTGGCAATCGCTTCCCGATCGCCCGAGAGCACGGTCCTGAACGGCTCCACCTCCTTGAGCTTCGGATCCTTCGCGGCAATCACCCCGAGCTGGTGGAACGCAAACATGACCTGTGAGTACAGGGGCTGCTCAACCCAGGTCGTGCCGTCCTGGTCGAAGGTGGCGATGCGGGCCACCGGGTCCACGAACTTGGGACTGCCCTGGGTCGTGGTTTCCTTGACGAAGGTGACGATGGCCTGCTTGGCCGCGCCGTCATTCCACGAGGGCAACGGGTCGGACTGCGCCTGGGCAGGGGCACACAGGACAAGCAGCGCGCTCAGCGCCAGGAGACGGCAGAACGCTGCATACGAAGGAACCGGTTTCATGGCTGCCCCTTTCGGGTACTAGAGATTAGCGATCGGTAGTTGCGTGGCTATTATTTCGCGGGCCCTTGAGCGCCTGCCATTGGCCCAAGTACTTAGGTCGCGCGATGTAAGCCCGCAGATCTGCGGGCCATGGATCGCGCGCCTACCGCCGGACACCGGTTATCCTGCCGAAGCGTGACCACCACTGAGGTCGCGCAGACCGATAGTCCGCAGTTCTACGTAGTGAGCAGGAATGATCGGCATGGCACAGTGGGACGCGGGAAGCATCGGGAACGCCAGTGACAACACGGACTAAATCCGAGGCCACGCACCTGCGAGTCAGAGGCTCATTGACATCGCAAACGCCCGTAATCGACTCGGGAGCCCGGCGTGTGCTCGCTGGACTCTGCGTGCTCATCGGCTGCGCCGCTGCACTGGTGGGGGGCATCGTTTTCCTTGGAGGATGGCTGCTGAACGTGGATGCATTGAAAAGCGTGCTGCCGGGGCTAAGCACCATGAAACCGAACACGGCAGCGGGGATCGTCGCCCTTGGGGCCGCACTGGCGCTGACGGTCAGTGGCCGAAAGTCCCGCGTCCTCGGTGACACGGCTGCGAGCGTCGCGCTGGTCCTCGGCCTGGTAACACTCGCCGAGTACGCTCTGGACTGGAACGCGGGCATAGACCAGTGGCTGTCAATAGACACCGCGACCTTGCCCGCAGGGTTTCCCGGAAGGCCGGCGAGGCTCACGGCGCTCATGATCGCCCTGCTCGGCGCGGCGCTGCTGTGCACGCGGCGGCCACGGCTGCAGCGGTTGAAGACCTTCGCCGGACTCACGACGGCGCTAATCGCCTGGGCGGTACTGAACGCGTACCTGTTCGGCGCCCAGGTGCTGCACGAGGAGCCTCAATTGGGTACGGTTGCTCTGCACACGGCGGCCATCATGTTGTTTCTGGGCATCGGCGTGCTCGCGGCAGAGCCGGTGTCCTGGCCGATTCGCACCGTGCTTGCGAAAAGCACGGGTGGCATCGTGTGCCGCTGGCTGTTGCCCCCGGCCATTTTCGCGCCGCCGCTTCTCGGTTGGTTCCTGAGTCGCGAGGGCACACTGGACCTGCTCCCGAAGGAGCTCGACTGGGCCCTTTACGCGGCGGCCTCCTCCCTGGGCTCGGTGTGGCTGATCCTGCTGCTGGCCCACCGCATCACGCTCATCGACGCCGAACGCATGGCCGCTACCGAGCTGTCACAGCATGATCCGCTGACCGGGCTGGCGAACCGCCGTGCCTTTGATGCGTTCCTGCTGGAGAACTTCAATCTGGCCAAGCGCCACGGTCATGCGCTGTCGCTCATGCTCCTCGATATCGACCGCTTCAAGTCCTACAACGATGCCTACGGGCACCCCGCCGGCGACGAGTTACTGAAGGCCATTGGCGCCCTGCTCGCATCCCTGGCACGCTCGACTGACCTCGTGGCCAGGGTGGGCGGTGAGGAATTTGCCATTGCACTGCCGGAAACCAATCTCGCCGGCGCGCGGGTGCTCGCCGAATGCGTTCGAGCGGAAGTGGAGCGGTCCACTCTCTTAGGACGCAAGGTCACGGTGAGTGTGGGTCTCATCGCCATGGCACGCGATACCAGCAACATCTCGACGCTGGTGCAGGATTGCGATGCCGCGCTGTACCGCGCCAAGGAAGCCGGACGGAATCAAGTGTGGACGGCAGGCGTATTCGATGAGGTTCCCGCCGGTTGAACAGTTCACCGGGTTAGCAATCCGCAATCTACGCCCGGGACACCCGGCAACCATTAGGGTTTCCGATAGGAGGCCCTCGCTTCACGCAAAGGCAGCTAACAACGTGAGTGCACCTATCAGGCTGTCGAATCGGTCGAGCAGACCGCCCTGGCCCGGCAGGACGTTTGAGTAATCCTTGATCCCGGCGCGTCGCTTGAGCCACGAGGCAGCCAGATCCCCGCAAAGCCCGGCGCCAAAGATCGCGATACCCCAGGCGAGCGCCGCGGCGACCGACAGCGCCGGGCCCGCGCGCAGCGCGACGCTGCCGACGGCGGCGGCCGCCATGCCGCCGAGGGCGCCCTCGATGGTCTTCGCCGGACTCAGGCGTGGTGCCAGCGCACGGCGGCCGAAGAGCTGCCCGCACACCTGCGCAAAGCCATCGGCGCAGGCGACCACGAGGAAGCACCACAGCAGCACCGGCGCGTCGTTGCGCAGCGTGCCGGCAGCGGCCGCAACGGCGAGCGCCCCGGCAACCGCCCAGGCGCGCGCCGGCCGCGGCGGCGGCATGCGCTGCCACGCGCGGGCAAACTCGACGAGGCAGCCGCCGATGAGGGCAAGGAACAGCCACCGCAGCGCCGTCGTGCCGAGGGCCGCGAAACCCAGCACGCCGTGCACGATCGCGAAAAACACGCCGATCTTGAGCCAGCGCTGCCGTGCCACCTGCGGCGCCACGCGCCGGTTCGCCAGCGCCATCCCCGCGGCCCCCAGGAGAAATCCGGGGAGCGTCACCCCCAGCAGCGCGCGGATCATTGCCCAGCCCCGCGCCAGCTGAGCGCACCCGGCAGGCATTCGAGCGTCACGCGCGAGACCTCCTCCAGCAGCTCCCCGTCCACCATGAGACGCGCGGGTCGCACGTTGTCGATGGCCACCACGCGCGCCTGCCACAGTGCCGCCGGCCCGAAACGCCTGCTGCGCGCGAGAATTGCCGCGTTATGCAGCATCTGCCGTCCCCAGCCGTAACTGGCCTCGAGGACATCGAGCCGGCCGTCGTCGAGCCGCGCATCATGGAAGGCGCGGAAGTTGGCCAGGTGGGCCGTATTGTTGATGACGAGGTTCGTCAGGCGCCGCGGCGTGAGCGTAGTGCCATCCCCCAGCCGCAGCTCCCGCGCCCGCGCGCAGGTCAGTAGCGCCGCCGCGGTATACGCCAATCCACCGAGCGCCGCGAAGCGCCTGCACCCGAGCGCCACGACGTCGGCCACGTAGCCCACCGCCACGGTACTGGCCGCCAGGCGCTGCGCGCGCCGGCCATCACTGAACTCGATGTGCACGCGCATCAGATCAAGGGGCGCGGTGCGATCGCGGCCCAGCGCGGCGAACGCCAGCTCCGGGGAGCCGATGCCGAGGTCACGGGCGAGACAGTTGCCGTGCCCGGCCGGCAGCAGCGCGAGGGTCTGCCGCGGCAGCTCGCATCCCGCCGAGGACCTCGGCGATGGTGCCGTCACCGCCGACGGCCAGCAGGCCCTCGTAGCAGGCCGCCTCACGCGCCAGCCGCACGCCATCGCCGGGACCTGCCGTGGTGGCGATCTCGAAGTGCGCGCCCCACTCGGCGGCGAGCCGGCGCACCAGCCTGCGATTCGTTCGCGCCAGGCCCGCGGCCGGATTCACGATCGCGAGCCAGCGCCTCACGCGGCCGACCGTCGGCGCTCCTGCAGCACCCAGTAAAGGCCGCGAACATTGGGCCGCCACTGTGGCAACAGCCAGATGAGCACGAGCTCCTCGAGGTTGGCCACCACGCTCGCCGTGACCGCGGCATACAGGAGCGCCGCTGGCAGACCCCAGAGGAAGAGCACGCCGATGCTGATCCCCAGCAGGTAGGCGGCTGCCTTGGACAGGTAAGTGTGGAAGCTCGAGAGACGTCGGTAGCGGATCAGCGCCGCCGCGATCTCCACGATCCACGAGCCCATCAGCAGCAGCCCGGCCACCGCGTGCGCATGCAGCAGCTCAGGATAGAACGCCAACACACCGAACAAAGCCACGAAGAAGAGAAGTGCGTCGCCGATCGAGTCGAGCAGTGCACCGAGCCGGGACGTCAGGCCGAAGCGGCGCGCAATGAAGCCATCGGCGATATCGCTGAGCAGCGCCGGCACCAGCACCCAGGTGAAGTAGTGCTCGGCCCCCGCGGCGGCGAAGTAGCCGAGCACGGGGGTCGCGCCGATGCGTGCGGCGCTGAGCGCATTCGGGATATTGCGCAGCAGAAGCAGCAGGGTCGGCATGCAGCCAGGCAGCCTCGGACGCCCCGCCTATTTCCAGACGCAGTAAGTCTTGCGCAGCGTCTCGTGGATGGTCCAGATCCCGCGCGTACGCGGCGGGAAGTACGCGGCATCGCCGGCGCGGAATTCGAAGGTCTGTCCGTCCTCGGTGACGAAGGTCGCGCGTCCGGAAATGAAGTGACTGAACTCCGCATCGACGACCGCGCGGGCAAACCGGCCCGGCGTCGCCTCCCAGGTGCCGGTGGTGACGTTGCCCCCCGGGGCGGCAAAGGCCTGTTTGCTCGACAGTTGCGGCGCGGGGCTGCTGCCGACAGGCGGCGGACGCGGCCCGGCCTCAAACTGCGTGCCGGGGATGAGCGCCGGGGCGGCGATATGAACGATTCCCATGCTGGTCTCCTAAGCTGTCGCGCCGCACCGATGAATTTCACTCATAGGCGCTGCGCATTCTAGCGTTTAGTCGCTGGCCGCTCACCGTAGATCAGTCGTTGCGCTCCCGAGAAGCGCCTGGGCCTCCGTCGGGCGCGCTCACCGATCAAGCCGGCTCGCAGCGTAGCAGTTGCGGCGTGGCAAGGACCAACCTGGCGTTAGGACATGAAGCCAACGGCGGTTCTCGAGGGTACGGCGAGCTTCAGGGATGCCACTCAAAAGCCCCGTTGAAAGTCTGGGGTGACGTGTTCGTGAAGCAGGCGACATTGGACACGCGAAAATGCCTGCGAGTAAGCTGCCGCTCATTGTGGATGGGAAGCCCTTGTTAGGCACATGGAAATTGAAGTCCTGCGTCGTAACGACGGCCGCAGGCGTGCGCTCAACTCCATACGGACAGAACCCAACGGGTTACCTCAGTTACTCCGCCGATGGTCGCATGCAGGTGATCGGAGCCGCGAACGGTCGGATAGTGCCGGCCGGCTCCACTTCGACGGACAACGAGCGGGCGGCGCTGCACGACACGATGTTCGCGTACGCGGGCACGTACTCGGTAGAGGCCGGCAAGGTCATCCACCACGTCGATATTTCCTGGAACGAAGTCTGGACTGGTACCGTTCAGATTCGACTCTTTGAGGTGAACGGGAACACCCTCACCCTCACAACACGCTTCGCGGACCCGGCCAGTGACACGGAGGCTCATTACGCGCTGGTATGGGAGAAAGTAGCCAGCTCACGCTGACGTAGATTTCGCTGAGCGTCGACGCCTCATCGAGCCATATGCTGATCGAATCATGAACAGCTCGGCTGCCCTTCCGAAATGATTCCTTCGATTCAAGAGCAGGCACAATCGCAGCGAGCGTCGCCGAGCGGCCAAGACGAGTTGAAGAGCCACCCAAATTCGGTGCCTGAACCTGTCATTGGCTGTCGTCCGAAGGGTGATCTGCGGGCCTTGTCTTAGACCGGCTTGTCAGAGGGCGCACCCGCGCAGGCCGTGGCGAAGCACAATGACGGCGTCGAGCCCAGAGCTGACCTTCATCAGCGGGTCGGTGGCTTGCCAGTGAAAACCCTCAACTGAGCGTCGAAGGCACGCCTGTAGGCGGGCCGCGCTTCGCCGCGGGCGACATAGGCAGAGAGGTTCGGATATCCGTCCAGCATACGAGATGCTTTCAACCTGAGCAGCACCGCCACCATCATCAGGTCGCCCGCGCTGAACGCACCATCGAGCCAGTCGGCATCGCCAAGGCGACCGGAGAGTTCGCCCAGCCGGTCACGGATGCGATCCTCGACGACAGGCAGGCGCTGCTCGTACCAGGTCTTGTCGCCCTCGAGGAGCCTGGTGGTTTCGCGATCAAGGATCGGCGGCTCAACCGTGTTGAGCGCGGCAAATATCCATGTGATCGCGCGCGCCCGGGCATTCGCATTGTCAGGCAGCAGGCCTGCATGGCGCTCCGCGATATGGAATACGATCGCCCCCGACTCGAACAGCGCAAGTTCACCCTCTTCATAGGTCGGAATCTGCCCGAAAGGATGAAGCGCTCGATGCGCGGGTTCCTTCATCGCCCCGAACGAAACAAAACGAACCTCGTAAGGTTGGCCCACTTCTTCAAGCGCCCAGCGAACGCGCATGTCACGCGCTAGTCCCCTGCCGCCATCGGGCGACCGTTCAAAGGCGGTAATGGTAGGGGTCATCGGAAGGGTAATGGTGATTTCTCCTTTGCTGGATGTCTCGTTGAGTGCCGGATACGCAATTTTACCGCTCGCTTACTAGACGTTCGAGATGAGCCTAAATCGACATCCCTGAACTGGTTCTGTTCGCTCGTTCTCAAAGATCGGGTAACTCGGTGTCTCGAACGAAACCATTCGAGCGAAAGGTCGGCCTCAACTGAAATTAGACTGCCCAATTGAAGACGTCGTGGCCGGCAGGTCAGGGTCCGGATCTGCCCTCAGCGGGGTGCTCCGTGCCGGCGTAAGCTCAGCTTGGGTGGCTGCGACCGGGCGTGGATTCGTGGAGAGCTGGTAAATGCATATTGGCCTTATCGGAGGGATTGGCCCTGCGGCGACTGATTTTTACTATCGGCGGCTGATTTCAACGTTTGCCAGCAGGAAGGCGGCGCTTGAGCTGACGATCGTGCATGCCGACACACCAACGCTCCTCGGGAATCTCGCCAGTAATGACGCCGCTAGCCAAGTCGCCATCTATATGAAGCTGACCAACCGCTTGGCGGCGGCGGGAGCCGAGTGTGTCGCTATCACGTCCGTGGCCGGCCACTTCTGTATCGACGCGTTCAAGGCGTCGTCCGTGCTACCCGTTGTTGACATGATTTCCGAAGTTAACCGCGCCATTGAACGACGAGCCTTCGAACGGATCGGCATCCTCGGAACCCGCACGGTGATGAAGACGCGCCTTTATGGAGGCG
The DNA here is from genome assembly GCA_963727305.1 of uncultured Pseudomonadota bacterium. Lineage (GTDB taxonomy): Bacteria > Pseudomonadota > Gammaproteobacteria > Steroidobacterales > Steroidobacteraceae > 13-2-20CM-66-19. The sequence goes on along the minus strand of CAVSFM010000015.1, from coordinate 458,270 downwards.
TTTCCCGTGTGGAAATCGTCGCGCCCAGCGGCCAGGATCTGGAAGATGTGCACGAGGCCTATGTTGCGATGGCAGCGTCCGGCGTCGTTACAGCAGCTCAGAGCGCGGTCTTCGCCGCGGTCAGCAGAAAGTTGCTTAAGGAATCTGGCGTCGAGGCAATCATGCTCGGCGGCACCGATCTCGCACTGGCCTTCAACGAACGAGACACAGAATTTCCGCTCATCGACTGCGCCGGTATCCATGCGGACGCCATCGCGCAATTGGCCACTGGCTGAGATTGTCGCGACGTCGGCACCCCGCTGCGGAGAGGTCCGCTCGCCGTCGAAATACTGGATAGCCGCCATTCACGCCAGAGAGAGTTCGGGTCAAGACCGGTCCTATGGGCTAATCCGTCAGCAGACGGCCCAACTCCGGCCACTCGAGCAGAGACCTCAATTTTCTACATAGCGGACACTGGAACGATCTTCGAACGACCGAAGGAACCGCACCGCCACTCAGCTCGGAAACTTCAACTCCCGCTCAATCGCCTGGAAGCGCGGCTTGCGCAGCGGATCGAGGAGCGGGCCCCGTCTTGAGCCGCTCCAGCCAACGGCTGTGGATGCGCATCGCTGCGCTCAGCCACTTGAGAGCCTCTTCTGAGTCTCCCCATTGCGCGTAGATCCTGCCCAGATCGTAAGCCACAGCGTCGCCCCTCGAGGCCCGCAGCTTTCGAACCATGGAGTCAGCATCCGCGGGCTGTCCGAGCTGGTTGTAAGTAATCGCCAGACGTACCTCTGGGTGAACACCTGATGCGCCAGAAGGGCCAATCGGGCCGCGCCTTGCCTTCCTTGTCGAACCAAGCCGTCGTGCGCACCGCGACTCGAGATGGCACCGCAGTGTTCTGCAACATCATCAGCTTCGTCGAGGTGGCAGTCACCGCGCTCCTGGAACGAGCACAGGGTCAGCTGGCGCCTAAACATCATAGTGCTCCGGGAACACTGTTAGCGGCGTATCGCATCGACGCTTGAAACCCTTGCCTACGTTTCTGGCCACTGACAGCCATTTAGGAAAGCACATGACAAGTCCTCGATGCCTGATTTCCGGGTTGCTGCTGCTGGCGGGCAGCGTCGCATCTAGTCTGGCCGGGTGTGCTCAGGACCCTTACCGGCAGCAGACTTCATGGGGCCCCGACCCCTGCCAACTGACGATCGAAAGCAACGACATGATGCAGTACAACACGCCTCAGCTGGCTGTCCCGGCGAGCTGTGCGGACGTCGAGATCATGCTGCTGCACGCCAGCAAGATGCCGGCTTCCACCATGGGGCACGACTGGGTGCTCACGAAGGACTCGGACGTGGCCGCCGTTGTCGATGCGGGCCAGGCCGCCGGTCGCAGAAATGGGTACGTGCCACAGCACGACAAGCGAGTAGTCGCCGCCATCAAGATTGTCGGCAGCGGCGAGAGCACGACGCTTAAATTCGGCACCAAAGGCCTCGTGCGGGGCGAGCGCTATGCCTTTTTCTGCACCACGCCGGGACATGCGGCCACGATGCGCGGGCAGTTCGTGTTTGGTGGTGCATACCACCTGGCTCGCTTGCCGTCGTCCGCGTGTACGCGTGAGGGGTGCCGAATCGAACAACGAGATCAGCGCCAAGGAACAGCAGCCGCATTGACAGAGCCCGCCGTTCCTCGCCTGATCTTGCAGGCTGCGCGGTAGCAACCGAACACGGCCGCCGCAGAGATTGCTTCGATGAATCTCAAGTCAGCCGATAGCGGAAGCAGCGGTTCTCGACCGGCGGCTCGCACGCGCCAAACGGAGATGATTTTCGCTTCGTGCGAGCTGTCGGTCGAACCTATGCGGGCGCGCCCATCTGCCTGCGGTCTTACAGTCCCCAAAGTGCGTCGCGTTTCATTCCCTATGTCGCTGTCGAGGCTGTCATGAACTCACCCGCTCCGCTTCCTGCCAATCGCGTCGATCATGCTTCCTCACATGCTCTCGAGGATTGTATAGAGCAGACGGTCGTGCAAGTTCGTGAGGCTGCCAACAAGCTCACCGCGCAGAACGGTCGTCTCGATCCCGAGCCTCGCACCGAGTCAATGCGAGCCGATTACTCTCGTAATCCAGTCTGGGCGCTCGCCATCGGAACGGCCTGCCTTTTGGCGGCAATGGCCGCGGGAATCGCGTTCGGATGAACTGTGGCGAATGCGTAGATCGAGGTCCCTAAACGGATGGCGCCGCTCAATGGGTGAGACCGCAACTAGCAGAGTGCTCGCGCGGTTACGCCACCCGATTCGTCGAACACCTTTAGGCCAGCGCCGTAGCTACCTGCGAATCTTTGATTCGGTCCCAAACAGTCCGCGGCGCGGCGGGAGCAGACCAATCGGTGGGGCGCTCCGATGCAGCTTGGACCTTCCCCGACTCGTCCACGGACCGAAACCTCGCGACCCGCGGCTCAACTACGCGGACAGTTCGTGGACGCCGCTCTCCCTGCGAATCGATCGGGAACCCGCACCAGCTGATCCGGCACGGAACTTACAAAGCGACGGTCCGCGAGCATGCAGATTGACTTAAGACTGCGAACAGATATGCGCGTTATGTTGTTCTGCGGTTTGCTGGCAAAAGTATCCGGCTCGTGAGCAACGCTGTCCTTGCGAGCTCTGTAACGAAGTCGGCATGATCCAATTCAGGCCGGACTAGAAATCTAAGATCGTGGACATATTGTCGCGGGAGATTTTGGGTATTGCGCTGCTTGTCGCGTGCGCATTAGGCACGCCCCCTGCGCTGGCACAGGTGCGCCTGGCGACCGCAGGTGAGCGCACCGACGAGCGCTGCCTTGCGGACAACATCTACTACGAGGCCGCGCACGAGCCGCTGGACGGCAAGCTCGCGGTCGCACAGGTGACGCTGAACCGCGCCCGGGATGCCGGCGTGTCGGTCTGCAATGCCGTCTACTTCAAGGCGATCAATCTACGCACCGGCAAGAAGGAGGCCGCGTTTAGCTGGACGCTGGGGGCACGCTGGCGGCCCAAGGGCATGGACCCGCTGCTGCATGCATGGTGCGCGGAGCTGGCGCACGAGGCGTTGGCCGGCCTTCGAGCGCTGCCGTTGCCGGGCGATGTCAGGTTCTACCATGCCACCTACATCCGTCCGCGCTGGGCGAACCAACACGAGATGGTGACGCGCATCGGACGTCACATATTTTACCGGTGACAAGCCGAGCGTCCCGGACCGCCGCCCCTATGCACAAATGACCTGAACTTGGAGAAAAAGGGAAAGCTCGAAGAGGCTGCCGGTGTACGCCGACACTTCTGTAGCCCGCGTCGCTCTCCGACGCATACAACTGAGTGTCCGCTTAGGCGATTCTGGATGACGCCTTTGGAGCAGGCTCAATGTCCCTGAAGGGTCGAGGCTGTGTGAAAACTCCCGCGACCGTTTTTTGCCTGTCAATTTCAGCCACGTAGATGCAATTTCAGGCGACATATCTGCTCCAATTCGCCTGTTAGCGATCCTACGCGGCGGGCGAAATGAGTTTTCACACAGCCTCGGCCAAGAGCCGACGCTGGGCGCCCTCAAATGCCGACGCCAAAGCAGCCCTTCAGAATCACGGTCGACAGATGGCTGCAGCGGCGACGCCATCATTCGAGACGGAACTCTCGGGCGGCCGGTGCATTCCCTGGCCAACAGTGCAGCTGCAGGGATCGCAGGCTGCGACACGAGCGGGGTATCATTTGTAATCAACAGACAGGCAGAGACAAAGACCTCAATGGGAACAGAATTGTATGGGCCTGAAAGCGCACCCACTTTTGTCGGAGAGTCCGGACGCCGGTCGTTGATTACCTGAGAGGCAACAACAATGAACATGTACGCATTAGCAACGGGGGTTGGCATTGCGGTTGTCGTGGTACTGCTCTTTAAAGCCTGGGGGCTAGAAGAAGCCAGGTGGGCGTACCCAGTTCTTCTGGCTGAGTTTCCCGTTAACTATTGGGTGTTTGCGATCTACGCATCCGATTCCGTTGCTTTGCTTAAAGAATTTCTGGTGGGCTTGGCATTTCTAGCTGTTGCCTATAGCGCCTACAAATTCAAATCGCTTGTCACCCTGTTATTGCTAGCCGCCGGTTACGTCATGCATGCTGTTTACGACTTTTGTCACAACTTGTTTTTTGTAAATGCTGGTACTCCAACGTGGTGGCCTGAGTTCTGCGCGTCGGTTGATGTTCTTATCGGGGTCTATATCGCGTATTTGGCATTATCATCGCCCAGGAAATCCGTTGTCACCTAACAAAGCGTTCGACTCCGACCTTCGTGTCGCTCAGTTACCCTTGGCCGTTAGCGCGCACGTTGTAGCTCCCGACTGCTGTCGTTTGCGCCTGTCTGGTCACGAGAGTCGTGTGTCTAAGGCGTTCATTTCCAATAGTGTTTAACTGAGTTGTGACGAAACCAGCTATTGGTGACCTCGGTCGCCCACTACCTCATCGCGTAGCTGTTCTCGGCGCTGCGGGTGGACTAGGTCAAGGCATCCTCAGAGTTTGTAAAGCGGAGGGAATCCAGTTCACTGCCATAGTCCGCTCGCGACCGGAGCGCATCACAGAAGTTCCGTGCGCGTCCCGCGTAGCGGTTATCACGTCTCTCACCGATCGGCCCGCTCTGACAGAAGCATTTACCGGCGCGGAGGCCGTGCTCGCCGCCCTAGGGGTGACATCAACGAGCTCTGATCGCTCAGCCTTTCTCTCGGCAAACATGGCTACAATTGAGGAGTCGATGTTAGCTGCCGGCGTCGACCGAATTGTTGTGATCAGCACGCTCCTCGCGTCCATGCCGGGCAGGCCCGCGAGCCGGGCATTGCGCTTCTTTTCATGGATGCCGGGCAAAACCGGCCGCGGGGCTTCAGAACTACAAGGAGTGGTTGATGCTCTCGGTAGCGGCGCGTTTTCTTCGCTGCGCTGGACGCTTGTCCGTGCCGGCGTCAACTCACGGGGAAAGAACGAGCATCCTGTAGGATCGGCGGACTGGAGCGGCGCCCTAAACTCTTGGGCACCGGTGTCGTACGAGGCGATGGGTAGATGGATGCTTGAGGAGGCCTCGGCCAACGAGTTTGTCTGCGCAGCACCGCTTGTGTCGCGGCGCCGTCGCGGCTGAGGCGCAAAGGGGTGTGTCATGGCACTACTGTCCGGAGTATTGCTTGCACTTGCAATAGGGCTGTTCGCTACAGCCTGGACCTAGATCGCGATCGGGCCTTTTATCCAGTGGTGACGATGGTTATCGCCACTTACTATGCGCTGTTTGCTGTGATGGGCGCGTCCACGCATGCACTCGTTCTTGAGTCACTCGTTGGCGCAGCCTTCCTCGCCCTTGCAGTAGCAGGCTTCAGGTGGTCACTCTGGGTTGTGGTATTTGCGCTAGCGGCTCCTGGCATTTTCGATCTCACCCATGACACTTTCATAGCCAATATCGGCGCGCCGGTGTGGTGGCCCAAGTTCTGTCTCACGTACGATCTTACCGCCGCGGCATATTTGGCATGGTTGCTCAAAAGCGGGCGCATTCGCGCTGCAGCCTGAGTCTTATGAAGTTAACTGCAACCGGCCGTATTCTGTTTTGGCGCGGCGGCAGCCTCTCGATCGGCCTCGCGGGCGAACCGTCCGGTCTTCACGCCCACCACGCGGTCCAGATTGCGTTGCCGTTCCCTCGCAGTAAGGTGCGATTTCAAAGTCCTTCAGGAAGTTGGACAAGTTACACCGCGGCCCTTGTGCCGGCACACCAGCCTCACGCGTTTGAGGCTCGTGCGCAGTTTGTTGCGCAGATATTCGTTGAACCGGAATCGCACGCAGGGACGGCAATTGCACCGGCGCTACCGCAATGAGGGCATCATCGAGCTGCCGTTCGGAACGCTTGAGCAACATATAGTGGGGCTTGCCGCCGCATACCGAACGACGCGTTAGCGATGCAGCGCTCATCGAGCTCGCTCGCGCGGCAATCGCCGCACTTTCCGGGGGCATCCCTGAGTCTAAGAGCCCTCCCGACGCACGGATTGTCCGCGCATTGGAGCTAATACGCGAGCGGCTTCCAGCTCGATTCCGCTAAGTGCGATGGCTGGGGCAGTGCACTCTCACCAGATCGCTTTCGCCATCTGTTTATGAAGGAAACGGGAGTGGGATTCCGGGCCTACTTATTGTGGCAGCGGCTCGAGTGTTCGCTCGCTGCATATGTCGCCGGTGAAAGTCTGACTGAGGCTGCCCACACCGGAGGCTTCGCCGACTCCGCGCACTTTTCGCGCACTTTCAGGAAGATGTTCGGAATTGCGCCTGCTAGCGTTCGACCCGAATAGCCGCTTTGTTCAATTTGTTGCTGCCCTGGGTAGGTAGAGTTTCTCTCGTCCAGCCACCAATCCACCGGAGCATCAAATGAACTCTGCCGCCAAAGGTCTTAATTCGAATTCAACCGCAACAACCGTCGCCACCAAAAAGGTTGCCACCTCCTGTGCGTGCGGGCCCGCCTGCAAGTGCGGCCCTACGTGCAAGTGCCGGCCCGGCGCGACCTGCACGCCTGCCTGCAAGTGCGCCGCCTGACCCAGACCCCCGGGCAGCTCGTTGCGCCCGGGCGTCCTTTTTCGGTTTTGGCGCTCGCTGTTCGCGCTGGGAGGATCGTCCGATTTCGGATTCCGGTAGTACGGGGGCGGCCAAGCCTCGTTCCCGAGATTGGCTTCCTGAAAGCAGTCGGTCGTAACGGACCGCTATGGGTCAACAGCAGGCATAACCCGGCGACCGTCGCTGATCGGCCTATTCTGTTGAAAGACTCGCCGAGTGGTATCGGTGAAAAAATTCTAGGGCTCTAAAACGGCTGAAATTCGAGCGAGCCGAGGGGAGAGCGGTTTCCGACGATCTCCGACCACAATTGCGCACAGTGCGCCATACCGCGTGTTCCATGCAGATTTTCAGCCGCTTTTGCATTCGCCTGCAAAATCACGTGTCCCTGGGAAATGAGTTTTTCAACAGAATCGGCCAATAGCCGTCTTAGACGCGTGCAAATTCGGAGCCGGAATGCGGACGTTCACGACGGATGGACAACGGTCGCGGATCATTGAGATTGCGGATTCTGGCGGTGGCCCGATCACGGCGCGTTCCGTATACCAACGCCGCCGGCCGCTGAATTGGAATCCTTGACGCGAGCGCGTATCTCTAACAGCCTACACGGTGCGTCGACATCAACCGAGGTGGGTGCCCGGCGACTGCAGTACCTCGGGCGCTACCGATCCAGAGAACGTCTGCTAAGTACAGCATCAACGACCGATCCGCCATTTCTGGGCGAGGGAGACCTGCGACGCGACTTGCGACGCCGGCACGTGCTCGCCATCGTTGTTGGGGCGATGCTCGGAACCGGCATCTACATCAGGCCCGCATCCATTGCGCAGCTAATGGGCTCTCCGGCAGCCATTATGGGTGTCTGGCTGGTCGGCGGGGTCCTAACTCTCTGCGGCGCGCTTACTTATGCGCAGCTGGCGATGAGTATTCCGGGTACTGGCGGCGAGTATCTATTTTTGCGAACGACGCTCGGAAAGCTACCAGCGTTTCTCTACGGCTGGATGCGCCTAATCGTAAGTCCGGCGACGATTGCGTTCCTGGCAGTCGCATTTACGGTCTTCCTCGGTGATCTGATTCCGTTAGGCAGCCCGTGGATCCAGGTGCCGCTGCCGGCGGGGCACACGGTCCGCTACCTTGAAATCGGTCCGCGCCAAGCGATTACCGTCGCCGTGATTCTTGGGCTCTCGTGGATCAACAGCATGGGCGTCGGCCGCGCGGGCAACTTTCAGCTGCTCGTCACGATTTGCAAGGTCATCGGTCTAGCCACGCTGATTGCGGCGATCGCGGCATTTAGTCCCTCAGCGCCGCAGCCAACGGTAATTCTCACGCCGCAGCAAGACCCCGGTGTTCTGGCCTTCGGCGGCGCCCTCCTGGCGGTGATGGCCGTCTACAACGGCTGGGCCAATGCCGCCATTCTTGGTGGCGAGATTGAAGACGCTGCGCGGGTCGTGCCGTGGGCACTCGTCTCCGGCGTCGTTATTGCCGCCGGTCTCTACATCATTGCGAATCTCGCGTTTCTCCATGCGCTGCCGCTGCAGGACATAGTCACCGCGAATTCCACCGCCTATCCGAACGCTCCTAGCGTCGCCAGCAAGGCATTGCAGCGAGTTCTCAGCACTCGAGTTGCCACCGGCCTGCCGATCATATTCGCAGTGTCGGCGCTCGGCGCTGCGCACTGCAATGTGCTCGCCATCCCGCGCGTGCTTATGTCGATGGCGCAGGATGGATTGTTGCCGCCTACCCTTGCAGCCGTTTCGCGGCGATCCGGCACTCCGACTCGCGCGATCTGGGTGGTCGGCAGCCTGGCGGCGGTATTTGCCGTCGTCGGGACCTACGATCGACTCTCGAATATGACGACGTTTGCATTCCTCGTGTTCTACGCTCTTACGACAGCCGGTTTCTTGTGGAACAGCCGCCGACAACCGCGGCGCGCGCGCGATCGCGCGTTCTGGAGCGCGAACGTCATTGCAATAGTTTTTCTCGCCGGCACCGGGGCGCTGATAGTGGCGTCGATCACGCGCGGTACGCTCGAGATACTGGCCGCCGTCGCGCTAATTGGTACCGGGATTCCCATCTTCGCCGCGCTTGAAATCCTGCGACGTCGACGCCTGGGTCGCATCGGTGACACCTTGTCGCATTGAATCGTGCATGGCCGAAGCGCGTGTAAGCGACCGTTCGCGACAGGCAGAAACGGGGTCATAAGCGACCTTGAACCGGGAACCCGAGGTGAACGTCTCACTGCGGCCAATCGCGTACACTCGACGACGAGATGCGAGCACCCAAGAGCACTCATTCATACATTGCGAACCGGTATGGCCCGGCCTGCGATCGCCGGCCCACGCTGAACTCCTGGCACCCACTGTTCGTACGGTTCGGCGCACAACTGGACCGCCTTTGGTTGTCCGTGCTATCCAGCGACTGAGGAGTGCCGAATGGCAAAGCTGTACGCTCATGTGCTCGCGCCGCTCGCTCTCTCGCTGACGCTCACAACGGCTTGGGGCCAGACGCCCAGCGCGCCTGAAACCGTCGTTGTCCAGAGTGGGGCAGCTACCCTCCATGCGATGCTCTGGCGCCCGCAGGGCCGAGGTCCGTTCCCCGCCGTATTGCTGAATCACGGCAGCGGCCGTACCCGCGCAGATCTGGAACGTCTCGGGCCGTACGAGCGGAATGCCGAAACACTTGGCCCGCTCTTCGCTCGTCATGGCTACGTGTTCCTATACCTGTTCAGACGCGGTGTCGGGCCTTCCACTGACCAGGGGACTAACGCTGTCGACCTGCTGAACAGCGAATTTGCTACGCACGGGGAAGACGCGCGCAATGCACTGCAATTGCAGTTGCTGGAAGGTCGAGAGATAGCCGACGCCGACTCCGCACTCAAGTTGCTGCGGGCGCTCCCTTACGTCGACGCGACGGATGTCGCCGCGATCGGCCACTCGTTCGGAGGTTCGCTGACGGTGCTGCAGGCCGAACGTGAGCCGAAGCTGCGAGCCGTCGTCGTCTTCTCCGCAGCCGGCTACAGCTTCGATCGCTCGTCGGCATTACGAGCGCGTCTCCTCGCCGCCATCGACCACGTGGCGGCACCGGTCTTCTTCATTCACGCCGAGAACGACTACTCCCTCTCGTCAGGGAAGGTACTGGACGCCCGTCGCGAGCTGACCGGTAAGCCGCATCGCCTGAAGATCTATCCGCCGATCGGCGCCACCGTGGACGAGGGGCACGACTTTCTCCATCTCGGCGTGAGCATATGGGAGGCCGACGTGTTTGCCTTTCTGGATGAAAACATGCGCCGGTGAGCCGACTTCCAAAGAAGCGGCCGGAGCGTCGGGCGTCCGAACGCTGACAGTCGCCAGCGCCCGCTTCGGGGTCATCAGCCGCCATCGGTACGCGGTCATTTCAGCAATTGTTCGAACAGCTTCGAACCGCTCTCCGTGAGAAGCCATCCGAGAGCGATCGAGTTCATCACGACGGTTCCCCAGAATGCCACCTGAAAACTACGCTTTCCGGACTTGTGGCGTAGCAGTCTTTGGGCGACGACCGCTCCGGGCCATCCGCCCGCGAGCCCGAGGAAGAGCAGCGAGCTTTCCTTTGTCCGCCACTGACCGGTCCGGGCAGCCGACTTGTCGTAGCAGTAGACCAGATACGTGAAAATGCTGACGATGCCGTAGGTCAGGATAACGGCCTGGGGCAGCCGGCCCGCGAGGGTCGCAGCGACGACCAGGAGCACCAACAGGGAGGCGACGATCAATGGAATGGGACTTGAATCGCCTCACCCGGACGGCGCGAGGACGATTCTTTTCGTCGATGGCGAGGTCGTACGTAACCGTTTCACCCGCAGCCGGCGCGCGAGATCGATCAGCGATCGCAGTGATGTGCATGAACACCGGCTCGCCGCCCCCGGCCGGTGTGACAAAACCGAACCCCCGGTCTGAATTCCAAATGGTGACCTTTCCCTTGTGCCGCACGATGTTCTCGATGCCGCCGTCGATCTTCCTGACGACACAACCCGGAGATTACTGGACCCGGTCCCGCCGCAGAAGGTCTAACGGCGCCTCCGGATCACAACTGGAAGCGCGACATAATCCGTCAGCAGGCGGGCCAGGAGCAGTCAGTCACAGGCTAGTTTGGCCTGCCCGCGTATCCAAACGGATCAAAACGGTCAGCGACTAGGATTACCCAGGCGGACGCGGCAGTGCTCGGAATCGGGTTTCCGTACCATCCAAACGGAATGAAATATCGTCTGCTGGAGTACAGGTACGGTTCGCTCCTAACAGGCGTCGTTGGTTGCACGATGAGATTTGCGTAGTCGGCAGGTTTCCCCGGGAGACTGGCCTGGATGTAACGACCGTATCGCAGATTTTGGACACCTGCGACCATGCGAAATTCGTCATCCTTAAGTTTCGATACAAGGACCTGTGCCTGTGCAGATTCCGTAGCACTCCGCGGTGTTGCCAGATAGTGATGGATCATGTTTCGGACCATGATGATCGCTCCAGCTGTCCACTCAGCGGACAGCACCCCCGCACGGAAATTTCCCTCCTGCGTCCTTCCGTTGGAGTCGGCATCTGAGTAGCCAACGCCCCAAAGGGTTTGGCCCTCCCCATACGCGCCCCAATCTTTGAGCCGCTCCCATAGCCGGTATGCCGCCCCAAAGCCGAACCACGCGTCAATTTGCTCTGATCCGAGTGCCGCTACGCCCCAGGTATTTACGTCCACTGCCTTTGGCTCAAGCATCGGGCGCCATTCCGTTTTGGAGTCGGGCTCGTTCGCAAACCCACCGGTAACGAACTCGCCCTCGCGCCACGCGTGGGCGTGCAGAAATTCTCGTAGGCCTTTAGTGTGGCGCGCATCCGGTAGCCGGCCCCCGGATACCATCGTGTCAATCAGCTTCGAGGTATTCGCGATTTGATTCTTGGCGTCCGAGTTAAGCCCTCTGTCTGCGGCTAGCTCATCCGCAAGCGTGGACTTCAAAATGTTGAGACCTGCGAACAGCGACAGGTTGTTTTCAATCGAGACGAAGTAAGGGCTGACCGATGCTCCGCCTTGATTCTGCAACGTACCCGAAGGGGCGTAGTAGACCGCTCCTGCCGCCGATTGCATTGCGGCAAACGCGCCTAGCACCGAAATGGCGTTTTGTACGGATGGCTCCGAGAACGGGACACACTTGTCGCCTCTAGTCCACGACGTAGTGAAGATAGGCGGCTTGCAGGGGCCCGACCAAGAAGGCCCAGGCGTTGTCACCCGTTATGGGTTTCCAGTCGCTCCACGAAAGATGTCCGAATCTGTAGAGGGGATTGTTGCCTGGAAGCTTTCCTACGGTAATGAAGTGTGCGTACTGCGAATCTTTCAGAGGGTCGGGCGCAAGCCAAGCTGCCGCTGTCATTCGAAATGCATACGCGGATCTCGGGTCTGTAATCCGGGTTCCGTTATATACATACAGAGAGCCGATCGTTGACGCACGGCTACCGGTTGGCACGCCTCGAGTGTCGTGTATCTGGCTGAGGACCTGATTCTGGTGGGAAGCTAATTCGTAAGCATCCAGATCAAGCAAGTTCGTAAAGTGGTTCTTGACCGCGCCGAGCACCACGGCGATCTGCCAGGTAGCGGCGTCGTATATGTTTGTGCCGTTGTGAACGTTGATTCGTTCCGTCTGCAGAAGTGCGCCCTCACCGCTTCGCGCTTTGATTGCGTAGTCGCTGGGATCGTAGTAGTCGAAAACTGAGCAAATCACGCCGGGCAGTCTGCAGACGTATTCGCCCCAGTACCGTTCGGAATCCGAGAAGCTGTAAGGAAGCACCAAACCCTTAAGCGCGCCATCGGTTGTTCGATACAAAGCACCACCATGTGTATCACGGTAACTGACCAGGTACTCGTAGGTCCCGGCTAGCTCTTCGATATCGTTACTCGCTGCGGCCGCCGCGTTGCAGGTGAGTGCGCAGGGCAGCAGGGTGCTCGCCGTAAGTAACAGACGTGCGTACCTGAACATCATTCTCCGGCAATTGCGTCGGGCGGACGCATAACAGCTCTAAGATGCGCCGCGAAATATAGCCGGTCGGCGAAGCTCGGAGTGGAGCGGGTGATGGGAATCGAACCCACGTTAGCAGCTTGGGAAGCTGCAGTTCTACCATTGAACTACACCCGCGCGGGTCACCGATTCTATTGGGCAATCGGCCAGCGAGGCAACTGATCGAGTTCAAGCGGCGCGTTGACGGCTGGCGGTGGCCTCACGGCTCATGCTTCACAGCAGAACGACCGTTCTGCCGACCGTGCCGCGATTGCCCATGGCGTCAATCGCCGCCGGGATCTGCTCGAAGCGCGCCGTTTGCCCGATGACCGCGGCGAGCTTGCCGGCGCGCACCCCGGCGAGAATATTGGCGTGGATCTCGGCGCCGCGCGAATGCGCGGCGAAGTTCCAGCCCCGGGCCTTCTTGATATGCGGCACCAGCGCATCGTCAACGTACGCCAGCAGCACCCCGCACAGCTGCATGTTTCCGAGCGCGACGCGCCGCGGCACGATGAATGGGCGGTCGGCCACGCGCTTGTCGGAGGCAAACCCCATCATCAGGTAGCGTCCGTTGTACGCCAGACAGGCCATCGACTTTTCCATCACCGCCTCGCCGACGTTGTCAAAGACCACATCGACCCCGCGCCCCTGCGTGTGCTCCAGCACAGCCGCGGAAAAGTCCGCAGCCGCGTAGTTGAGCACCAGCTCGGCACCGAGCTTGCGGCACAGCGCCATCTTTGCCTCGCTCCCCACGGTTGCGATCACGCGCGCCCCGGCCGCGACCGCGACCTGGATTGCGGCCGAGCCGGCCCCGCCGGCCGCTGCATGGATCAAAACGCTCTCGCCAGCCTGCAGTGCGGCGCGGTCATGCAGCCCCATCCAGGCCAGGTGGAACGGGAAGTACAGCGCGGCGGCATCCGGCAGCGCAATGTCCGCGGGCATCTCGAAGGTTCCGGCGGGCGGGCAGATGGCGTACTGCGCGTAGCCGCCGACGGCGTTCTTCGTCGTCGCCACCACGCGCTTGCCGAGCCAGGCCTCAGTTCCCGCTCCGCACTCATCCACGACCCCCATGACCTCCATGCCCGGGCTGTACGGCAGCGGCACCTCGATCATCATGTTGCCGCCGGTAATGCGCTCCAGGTCGTTCAGGTTGAGCGGAATGGCCTGCACGCGGATGCGCAGCTCTCCGGGTCCCGGCGCCGGCACCGGCACCTCATCCAGCTTCAGCGCCTCGAGCGGCGCGCCGTAGGCGTGGGTGCGCCAGGCCTGCATCGTCGCCGGGGCGGCGTGCGCGCGGGGCGCCGCCTCCGGCTCCGGCGCCAGGTGGAAGCGTTCGATGTAGCCGGAGAAGTCGCGCCGGACAGCGCCCGGGTCGATGCCGTATTGCGCGGCGGTGTAGGCATGCACGCCGTGCTTGCCCGGCGGGTTGTCGCCCACGAAGGCGCGCATGCGGGCCGCTCCCTGCGCGGTCATCTCGAGGCCCAGGGCGGCGTAGATACGCTGTACTTCGCGGAACTGGTCGGAGATGAAGTCGGAGAAGTACATGTCGTAGAAGCGTGCCCGCGGATAGTCGCCCGAGTTCCGCACTTCGAGGGCGTGATTGACGGCGTGCAGCAGGCGCGGGGTCCAGTCGCGCGCAATCTCCTGTCCGTCGACCTGCAGGCTGCTCATCGAGCGCACCAGCGTGGTGAGCGAGGCATAGGAGGTCATCGATTTCACCGGGTCGCGATGCGTGAAGACGATGCGCGCATCGGGATAGACCTGGAGCAGGTATTCCAGCCCCCACATGTGGCCGCCGGTCTTCAGCACCCAGCGCTCACCGGGACAATGCCACTGGAAGTGCTGCAGCTGGCGCAAGTGAAAGGCGTACGCCGGCCCGGCGTCGGCATGGTCCATCCAGTCCTGATAAGCCGGCACGCGGAACTGGTTGTGGAACAGGGGCGAACAGAAGCTGTCGGCCATCAGGGTCACGCACTCCTGCGACAGCCGCGCGCCCATCGGGTGCATCGCCCTGAACCCCGGCATCGCCGCATCGACCGGCGCCAGCACCGCCTCGCAGCGCGCGATCCGCGGATCGGTCTCAAAGCTCGCCCGCTCCGGGGGCGGCGACGGAAACATGCACTCCCAGGTCATCGGCACACGATTGGCGGGATCCTGGGCGAGGATGTCGTGCAGGATCGTGGTGCCGGTGCGCGGCAGGCCGATGATGAACACCGGCTGCACGATCTTTTCCTGCGCGATGGCCGGGTTCTGCGCCCGATCGCGCACGTACAGCAGGCGGTTGACGAGGTGCCCCAGCACGCGCTCGCGCGCGATCATGCGGCCGATGCCGGTGAGGTGCGCCTCCTGCTCCAGCGAATGCAGCAGGATGGCCAGCGGTTCCAGGAACTGGCGGTCACCGAAGTCCTGCAATCCGCCCGTGCGTGCCGAGGCTTCCGCCAGTAGCGCATCGCGCTCGAGGCCAGGGACGTCTTGCATGCTTGCGACTCTCTGTCAGATCGTTGCCGGGGCTGGCGATTATACGGGCGCAGTTGCCGGTCCGGTCGTATGCCGCCGCCTCATGTCAGCCGCAGGCGTGAACGCAGCACTATGGATTCCTGCGCCCCCGTGGGTATACAGTTGGCGCGGACGATTTTTCCGGGCCTTCGACGCGGCAACCAACACAGCGGAGAGCTCGATGGCAACTGCGATCCTGGTGCAACGCCATCCCATCGTCTGGCGGGATCCCCCGGTTTGGCCCTTCCTCTGGCGCGGCCTTGTGCCGCTCGCCGCGCTCGGTGCGGTCACGCTCTACGCACTCGGTCCGTTCGCCCGCAACGCGATCCAGTTCCCCGTCGAACAGGAACTGCGTGCGCAGCTGGACGCCGCCGGCTTCGCCTGGGTCCATCTGGCGGTATCCGGTCAGCGCGTAAAGCTCACCGGGCTCGAGCCGGCCACCGGGGACGGTGCGCGCGCCCTCGCGCTCACGCGTGGCGCGACCTGCCCGACCTGGCTCGGACGGCACACCTGTGCCGGCAGTGTCAGCGGCGACTTCGAGGCCCCGCTGCCGGTGGCGGCGCCCACACCTGCGGCGGCGGCGCCCATGACCGCACCGCTCACGGCGCCGGCGCATCCGGGCGTCGTCGCGGCGCCGCTCACGCGCGAGGGCTGCGAGCACGCGTTCGCCAGCCTTCTCGCCAACGAGCAGATCGAGTTCGCCCCCGGCAGTGCCAAGATCGATCCGAAGAGCGGTGCGCTCCTGGACCGCCTGGCGCACCAGATCAAAACCTGTCCGGGCAAGATCCGCATCGAGGGCTATACCGACACGGTCGGTCGCGGACGCGTCAACCAGCACCTGAGCGAAGCACGCGCCGCCGCGGTGCGCACCGCCCTGATCGCGCGCGGGGTCGCGGGCGAGCGGCTGAGCGCCAAGGGCTACGGCGCGCGCCGGGCGATTGCCGACAACACGACCGAGGCCGGGCGCGCACGCAACCGGCGCATCGAACTCCACACGGTTTCCAAGCAATAGCGAGGAGCTGGCATGGGCTTTCTCCTGATCAAGATCCTTCTGCTGCTGGGGCTGGCCGCCGCCTGCGGCGCCGGCGCCGCTTACTGGTGGTTCCGCCGTCACTACGAGGACGTGACACTCGAGTACGCACGCTCGCGCGAGGACTGGGACGCGTGGCGCCGCAGCTTCGAGGAGCGCCTCGGCAGCCGCCCCGCGGTGAACCTCGAGCCGGTCGCGCAGCAGCTGGCCGGCGTGCAGGCGGCCGTGGGCGCCATCGAGATCCCGGCGCCGGCCGACCTGACCCCGCTGCACGCACGCCTCGATGAGCTGACGCGCCGCGTGGAAGCACTGCGCATTCCGGAACCGCCCGACCTGAGTTCCACGGATCAGCGCCTGACCGCGATCGAGCACGCCCTCTTCCCGGTGCAGACACGCCTGGATGAGCTGACCGGTGCGATACGCGCGCTGCGCGTCCCGCCGCCGCCGCAGACTGCGGAGGCGGATTCCGCGCCGCCGAGGGCGCCGGTGCGCGAGGGCAGCCGCAACCTGCTGACCCACCCCGCCCACGGCGAGCCCGACGACCTCACCCAGATCAAGGGGCTCCCCAAGGTCCTCGAACACACGCTGCACGAGGTGGGTGTGTTCTATTTCTGGCAGATCGCCGAATGGTCTCCCGAGGACGTGGAGTACGTCGACAGCCAGCTCGAGGATTTCCAGGGCCGTATCGAAGCCGACTGGGTGAACCAGGCGGGCGAACTCGCAACGCTCCCCTCGGCCGCGCCGCGGCCGACCGAACACTGACGGTCACGCCCGCGGTACCCGGCCCGCACGGCGCGTCCGTCCGCCTCTATATAATGTGCGCCCTTTCGAACAACATCGGGCGCCCATGAATTCTTCCGCGGCGGACACTCCCGCGCGCAGCGTATGCGTGTACTGCGCCTCGAGCCGCAGTTCGCACCCGGATTACCGCGATGCGGCGCGGCGGCTCGGTCGCGTGCTCGCGCAGGGCGGCGTCACCGTCGTCTACGGTGGCGGCGCGGTCGGCTCCATGGGCGCGCTGGCCGACGGCGTCCTCGCCGCGGGCGGGCGCATCATCGGGGTGTTGCCGCAGTTCATGGCCGAACTGGAATGGGGTCACCCCGGGCTCACCGAGCTGCAGCTGGTGGAGGACCTGCGCACGCGCAAGCACGCGATGCTGACGATGAGCCAGGCCGCCATCGCGCTGCCCGGCGGCTCGGGTACCCTCGAGGAACTGCTCGAAGCGATCACGCTCAAGCGACTGGGCCTCTACCTCAACCCCATCGTGCTCATCAACACGCGCGGCTTCTTCACGCCGCTCGTGCAGCTGTTGCAGCACGCCGTCGACGAGCACTTCATGGACCCGCGCCATCTCAAGATGTGGCAGCTCGTGGACACGCCCGAGGAAGTACTGGCCGCCCTGGAGCGCGCGCCGCCCTGGACGCCGGACGCGCGCGCCTTCGCCGCCGTCTGACTCCGCACCCGAGCCAACGGTACCGCGCACGCGCACCGCCTCGCACGCCCGTGATCACGCCTTGCGGGCGGCCGCCAGGTCGAAAGGCAACGAGCGCAGCCGGATTCCGCTAGCCGCACGCACCGCGTTAGCTACCGCCGGCGCTATCGGCGGCGTGCCCGGCTCGCCGACACCCGTCGGTGGATTGGCCGAAGGCACGATGTAGATCTCGATCGTCTTCGGCATCTCGTTGATGCGCAGCACCTGGTACTGGTGGAAGTTCGTCTGGTCGACGTGACCGTCAGTGAGGGTGATCTTGCCGTAAAGCGCCGCCGAAAGGCCAAAGCCGATGCCGCTCTGCATCTGCGCCTTGATCACATCGGGGGTCACTGCCACACCACAGTCCACCGCGCACACGACCCGGTCCACGCTGATCTTGTCGCCTGTCACCGTGACCTCGGCGACCTGCGCCACCACCGTGCCAAAGGATTCCTGTACGGCGACGCCGCGACCGCGCCCCTTGCCACCCTGTAGCGGTTGACCCCAACCCGCCTTGTCGGCGGCCAGTTGCAGCACCGCCGCGTGCCGTGGGTGCGTCCCCAGATGCGCAAGACGGAAGGCCACCGGATCGGCACCTGCTGCCTCGGCAAGCTCATCCATCATCACTTCCTTCGAGAACGCCGTGTGTGTGTGGCCGACCGATCGCCACCACAGGACCGGGACACCCACACTTGCCGACGTCCAGGAAACCTCGACGTGATCGAAGTCATATTGCGCCGCAGCGTTGCCCTCGACCGCGGTATGGTCCACGCCGTTCCTAACGAGCGCGGCGAAGGGCGTGCGGTCCAGGATCGACTGGCCGACGATGCGCTGGCGGTAAGCCACCGTGCCGTCTTTGCCGATCCCGGCGCTGATGCGGTGAAAGTTCAGCGGCCGGTACTTGCCGCCGGTGATGTCGTCCTCGCGCGTCCAGATCAGTCGCACCGGGTACTTACCACCGGTGGCCTTGGCGATGGAGGCAACCTCGCAAATGTAGTCGGACTCCGGATTCGCCCGCCGCCCGAACGTGCCCCCGGCGGCGAGGGTGTAGATGATCACCTGCTCGGGCTTCAAGCCCACCTGAGCGGCGGCGTTCGCCTGGTCGATCGTCTGGAACTGGCAGCCCGCCCAGATCTCGCACTTATCCTGCCCCAGGCGACACACCGCCGTGAGCGGCGCGCACCCGCGCCGACAGTACCGCGGACCCGCACAGTCGCGCACGCCCGCGGTCACCCGTTGCGGGCGGGGCCATCCCTCGTTAGAGGGACGGGTGCATGTGCGGCGCTGAGTCCGCGGCGCGAGTTCTGCAGGGCGGCCCCGGGCAAGGCCCGGACCGCCCTGCACGCGGGCAGGCTTCTAGGGCCGGTTCGTGGCGTCGATGAAGGCGTCGAGGTCGCGCTTCATCTTGGCAATCGAGGGCGGGTTCACGTACATCATGTGACCGGCCTCGTAGTACTTCATCGATACGCGCGCGCTCACCGTTGCCGGCACGCCAAGATGGCTCATGACGTACTCGGTCGCGGAGAAGGGCGTGGCGAGATCGTAGTAGCCGTTCAGCACCAGCACCTTGAAGTTCGCGTCCTTGATCAGGGCCTCCGCCAGATCCACCCCGGTATTGACCACCGGCTGCTCGCCGTGCGCGGTCTTGTGCTGCCAGTGCCACTTCTCACCGATCGCGAAGTTGGTCGGGTGATAGGTCACGCCCTGGCCGGCCTTCAGCTCGCCATGGTAGTAATCCAGGAAGGTGGCCGCGTAGGCGGCGCTGATGGCCGCCGACTGCGGATCGTAGTCGGCCTCCTTCTCGAGCGGATCCCAGGTCGGACCGACGAAGCGCCCGTCGAGACGGCCGATGGTCTTGCGCTGTGACTTCAGCAGCTCGTGCGTGAACGCGTTCTCCGACACGCGCAGGTTGGCGGCCTTGAGGTAATCGACCGACAGCCCGGTGTAGTCGTGCATCTTCTGCGCCACCGTGTCGAGCTCCGCCTCATTCAGCGCGTCACCCTTGAGCAGCGCCGTTGCATACGGACCGGCGGCATAGGCACGCACCTCGGTGAGGAACGGCTCGAGCGCCGGCGGCTGGTTCGGCACCATGTGGTGGTACCAGGCGACCGCGGCGTAGCCGGGCAGGTACACCGCATAGGGACGGTCGTTGCCGGCAAACTCGGCGAAGATCGCCTCGACGTCGGTCGCCACCGAGACCAGGATCAGGCCGTTGAAGGCGAGGTCGCGCCGCCCGCGCAGGTAGTTGATGATGCCGGCCCCGCGCGTGGTGCCGTAGCTTTCCCCGAGCAGGTACTTCGGCGAGGTCCAGCGCTCATTGTCGCTCACGTACTGCGCGATGAAGCGGCTCACCGAGTCGATGTCCGGATCGACGCCCCAGAACTCATCGTCCTTGTGGTCGCAGACCGCATGACTGACGCCGGTGCCCACCGGGTCGATCATCACCAGATCGCTCTTGTCGAGCAGGCCAAACTCGTTGTCGACCGTGCGATAGGGGCCCGCAGGGGTCGGTGCCGGATCCGCGACCACCACGCGCCGGGGACCGAGCACGCCCATGTGCAGCCACAGCGAGGAAGAGCCGGGGCCGCCATTGAAGGCGAAGGTGATGGGACGTGCGCCGCCTTTCACGTCGCGGCGGGTGTAGGCCACGTAGCCGATGCTGGCGATGGGCTTGTCCTCATCGTCGCGGATGATCAAGGTGCCGGCCGTGGCGGTGTAGTCGATCGGCTTACCGCCCGCGGCGGTGATGCGATGCTGCGTGACGGAGCTCTCCGCCTTGGGCAAGCGCATCCACTGGTCCTTCTTGTCGCCCTTCATGTCGATCTTGCACAGCTGCATGAGCTGCGCGCTGCCTGCGGCGGCGGTCTCGGGCGGCTTGGCGGGTTCATCGGCATAGGCGCCGGAAGCGCAGACCCACAGGGCAGTCAGTCCGACCGCCAGGATTCTCGTCGGCATCGATCTTTCTCCCTTGGAGGAACCGCGCGGCTTATAGCACGGGAAGCAGACATCGCGCCTCTTCCGCCGCGCAAAGCCGCGCCGAGCCGTTAGAATCAAACGTCAGGAGGCGTTCCTGCGTCCGGCGAGCTTTATGTCCGAAGTCGAACATCCACGCGCGGTGCGCTCGTTCGTGACGCGGGCCGGGCGCGTCACGCCGGCGCAGCAGCGCGCGCTCGCCGAGCTGTGGCCCAAGTACGGGCTCGAGTTCACCCACCAGCCGCTGGACCTGCGCACGCTGTTCGCGCGCGCGGCCCCCTGCACGATCGAGATCGGCTTCGGCAACGGGGATAACCTGCTGCGGCTTGCGGCCGCGCACCCGCAACGCGACTTCCTCGGCATCGAGGTGCATCGCGCGGGCATCGGGCGGCTGCTGCTGGCGCTCGAGGCGCAGCAGCTGCGCAACGTACGCATCGTCTGCCACGACGCGGTGGACGTGCTCGCCGCGCAGGTCGCGCCGCTGAGCGTGCAGGAGATCCTGATCCTGTTTCCGGATCCGTGGCCCAAGAAACGCCACCACAAGCGCCGTCTGCTGCAGGCGGCGTTCGTCGCGCTGGCCGCATCCCGGCTCGCGCCGGGGGGACAGCTGCGCCTCGCGACGGACTGGGAGCCCTACGCGCAGCACATGCTCGAGACGCTCAATGCCTGCGCCGCGCTGGAGAATCTCGCCGCGGACGGCGGTTTCGTGCCGCGCCCGGGCGAGCGCGAGCCGACGCGCTTCGAGCGCCGCGGCGAGCGCCTCGGCCACGAGGTCTGGGACCTCGCCTACCGCAAGCGGCCTTAAGGGTCAGCCGACGCCGAAGGCCTGGCGCAGGCCATCGAGTACGAACTGCACCGCCAGTGCCCCCAGGATCACCCCCAGCAAGCGGCTCGAAACGTTGGCGCCGGTGACCCCGATCACCCGCATGAGGGGCTCCGAGAGCACCATGAGCACGAACGCGATGGCGAGCACGATGAGCACGGCGGCCAGGTAGGCGGCGAACAGCGCAGCGTTCGCCTGCAGGTGCACCGGACCAAACCACAAGAGGATCGTCGCCAGTGCGCCCGGACCTGCGATGAAGGGAAAGGCCAGTGGAAAGACGGAGATGTCCGCCCGGCGCTTGCTCTCGGCCGCCTCGATCGATGAGGTGCGGGTGCCGGACTCGCGCGCGAACACCATCTCAAGTGACAGCAGAAACAGCAACATGCCACCGAAAATGCGAAACGCCTGCAGGCTGATTCCCATGAGCTCGAGGAAGCTCGCCCCGCCGAGCGCGAACAGCACCAGGATGGCCGCCGCGATGACGACCGCCTTGAGCGCCATGCGCCGCCGGTACTGCGCGGTGGCGCCGGTGGTGAGGCCGGAGAACAGTGGAATCAGCGAGATGGGCTCGACCACCACAAAGAAAACGACCAGAAATTTCAGGGGCTGTTCGAACATGGTGCTGTGCGCCAAGAGTTATCAACCTGCGGCCATGCCGTGACCGTGTCCGCTCGTGCTGCTGCGCAGGCAAATAAGCTCTTGAAAGCGTCACGCCCGAGGAGCAACATGAATTGTAGAACGTGCGCACCTCGTGACGCACTTCGGCATCGGGTCTTGTCCCAGGAGATGGCACTCATGGCGACTCAGCAACCGGGCATCGGCGACTGGTATCGCCTCAACGGCGGCGCCTTGTTCGAAGTGGTCGCGTCGACGACGACGATGGCACGATCGAGATCCAGTACTTCGACGGCACCGTCGAGGAGATGGACATCGAGGACTGGGTAGCGCAGTGGGACGAAGGCACGCTCGAGTCCGCGGAAGCGCCCGAGGACTGGAGCGGCTCGGTGGACGTCGAGAATTCTGACGACGCAGGGCGCGGCAGTGCTGCGGACTCGCTCAATGACGACCGCGACCTGCGCGCCAGCTCCCTGGACGGCATCGACCTGTTCGAGTAGCGCGCCTAACGCGGCGCATCCCTCGGCCCGCTTAGCTCGACTTCGGCGCCCAGCATCACGCAGCCGGCGACGACTTTCAGCGCCACGCGCTCGAGTGCCTGACCGGCGCACGGACCCGCCACGCACAGCCCCGTCGACTTCTCGAACAGCGCACCGTGCGAGCTGCACAGGATGAGCAGCCCGTCGGCGGTGAGAAAGCGCCCCGGGATCAGATCCAGCGGGTGACCGGCGTGCGGGCAGCGGTTCACGTAGCCGTGCACCTGATGCCCCACGCGCAGCACCAGCCCGCGCAGCGGCCAGCTGCCCTCGCCGATGGTGAAGGCGCGCGCCACGTGAGGCTCGAGTTCGGCCACGCGGCAGATGACCCGCGTGAGGTCGATGGCCTCCTCGTCCGCGCTCACGCGGCCATCGCGGCGCGCGCGTGGTCGAGCGCCTCGATGTGCCGGCGCTTCCACCACACCAGCGCCAGACCCGGTAGCGCGATCACGAAGCTCGCGACGTAGTACGTGTACCAGCCGCCGTGATCGGCGATCCAGCCGGCCGGATACCCCAGGCTGTAGCGGGGCAGCAGCGCGAGCGCGGACAGCAGCGCATACTGGAAGGCGCTGTAGCGGGCGTCGCACAGCGCCATGATGAGCGCCACGAGCGCGATGCCGCCCATGGCGCCGGCGATGTGCTCGATGATCACGGCGGCGGCCATGACGGCATAGCTCTTGCCGCTCAGGGCGAGCGCACAGTAGAGCAGGTTGCTCAACGCCTGCAGCACGCCGAAGATCAGCATGGAACGCAGCAACCCCAGCCGCACCATGAGAATTCCGCCGAGCACCGAGCCGATCAGCGCGCTCGCGGTAAACAGTGCCTTGACGATCACCGCGATCTCGGTCTTGCTGAAGCCCACGTCCATCATGAAGGGCGTGAAGAGCTTGTTGGCGAAGGCGTCGCCGGCCTTGAACACCAGCACGATGCTCAGCAGCGCGAGCGCATTGCGGGTGCTGAACAATTCCCGCAGCGGCTCCTCGATGGATTCCTCCAGCGAGCGCGGCTGATAACTGTTGTGCGAGCTCGGCGCGAGCACGGTGGCGAAGCCGAACGCCAGCATAATCGCGGCGAGAATCAGAAACGCCGGCCGCCAGCCGAAATGATCGGCGATGATCAGCGCTGCCGCCGAGGCAATCCATGCGGCCAGGCGGTAACCGAGATTGGTGGCCGCGGCGGCCATGCCACGTTCGCTCGGCGCCGACACGTCCGTGCGGTAGGCGTCGAAGGCGATGTCCTGGGTCGCGGAGCAGAAGGTGATCGCGAGCGCACAGGCGCCCACGGCGCCGAGCGACACGGCCGGGTTCTGCAGCGCCAGCAGCGCGATGCTCACGGCAAGGGCGATCTGGGTCACGAGCATCCAGCCGCGACGGCGGCCGAGCAGCGGCACCGGGTAACGGTCGATGAGTGGCGCCCACAGCACCTTCAGCAGGTACGGCAGCGCGACGTACGACATCAGGCCGATGGTGGTGTTGGTTGCCCCGGCGTCCTTCAGCCATGCCTGCAGGGCGCTCTCGGTGAGCTGGTTCGGAAACCCGGAGGCGGCGCCGAGGACCATGATGGCGAGCATCTTCGGGCTCGCGAGTACCTGGATGTACGACGGCGGCGCCGGGGCGGCGGGGGCGCTCAAAGATCGTAGTCCAGGGTGAGAGGCGCGTGATCGGAGAAGCGCTGCTCCTTATAGATGGCCGCGCGGCGCGCCTTGCCCGCGAGCGTACGGCTGACGACCTGGTAGTCGATGCGCCAGCCGACGTTCTTGGCCCGCGCCTGGCCGCGGTTCGACCACCAGGTGTACTGGTCCGGCCCCGGGCACACCTCGCGAAATGCATCCACGTAGCCGGCCGGGCCGAAGAGCTGATCCATCCAGGCGCGTTCCTCGGGCAGGAACCCCGAGTTCTTCTGGTTCGCGCGCCAGTTGCGCAGGTCGATCGGCTGGTGCGCGATGTTCCAGTCGCCGCTCAGGATGTAGTGGCGGCGGCGGCGGCGCAGCCGCGCCAGGTGCGGCGTGAAGGCCTCGAGGAAGCGCCATTTCGCCGCCTGGCGCTCCGGACCCGCCGAGCCCGAGGGCAGGTAGAGCGACACCACCGACAGGTCCCCGACCTGCGCCTCGAGGTAGCGGCCCTCGCCGTCGAACTCCCCCACACCGAAGCCCTTGAGCACGCGCTGCGGTTTGTGGCGCGTGTAGAGCGCCACCCCGGCATAGCCCTTGCGCTGCGCGTCATGGAAAAATGCGTGGTAGCCGGGCAGCTGCACGTCGTGCTCGGCGAGCTGGTGCTCCTGGGCCTTGGTCTCCTGCAGGCAGATGAAATCGGCCCGCTGCCGCCGCAGCCAGCGAAACAGTCCCTTGGCTGCCGCCGAGCGGATGCCACAGACGTTGACGGTGATGACGCGCATCAGGCAATCATATGCCATGCACCAATACCAGCTCACGTTCATCGACCTGGCACTGAGGCGCGCTGCGCTGCGCTTCGGCTCCTTCACGCTGAAGTCCGGGCGCGAGAGCCCCTACTTCTTCAACGCCGGGCTGTTCAGCGACGGTGAGGCGGCGCACGTGCTCGGCCAGTGTTATGCCGCGGCCATCGTGCAGGCGCGCCTGGAGTTCGACATGCTCTTCGGCCCGGCCTACAAGGGCATCCCGCTCGCGACCGCCACGGCCGTGGCGCTGGCCGCCGGGCACGCGCGCAGCGTGCCCTATGCCTTCAACCGCAAGGAGGCCAAGGCGCACGGCGAAGGCGGTCGCATCGTGGGTGCGCCGCTCAAGGGACGGGTGCTGATCGTGGACGACGTCATCACCGCGGGCACGGCGGTGCGCGAGTCGCTCGAGATCATCCGCGCCGCCGGCGCCACGCCGGTTGGCGTCGCGCTCGCACTCGACCGGCAGGAGCGCGGCAGCGGCCCGTTGAGCGCGGTGCAGGAGGTCGAGCAGCAGGAGCACCTCCGGTGTGTGAGCATCGTCACACTCGCGGACCTCATCGAAGCGCTGTCGCACGCGGCCGACGGCCGTGCGCGCATTTCTGCCGAGCAGCTCACATCGCTCCAGGCCTATCGGCAGCGTTTCGGCGTCGTTTGAGCTTGCCAGCGCCCCATCGGCGGCCGGAAACTATTCATATGTCTTCCCGCCCGTTGCTGCGCTCCGTCCTTCCCGTGTTGCTGGCCGCGACAGCGCTCGCAGTGCTGAGCGCGCAGGCCGCACCGAGCCCCTCGTCCTCCTCCAAGAAGGGCGGCGTGGCCTACAAGTGGGTGGACGAGCAGGGCGTGGTGCACTACGGCGACAACATCCCGCCGCAGTATGCGCAGCAGGACCGCACGGTGCTCAACCACGAAGGCATCGCCGTCGCGCACATCGACGCTGCCCTCACGCCCGAGCAGGCGGCCGCGGCGGCGAAGAAGAAGGCCGAGTCGCTCAAGCAGCGCCAGCACGACAGCTTCCTGGTCTCCACTTACACCTCCGTCGCCGACATCGAGGCGCTGCGCGACGTGCGGCTCGATCAGCTGCGCGGCCAGCGCGCCGCGGCGGATGCGTACGTCGAGAGCCTGCGCTCGCGCCTGGGGGCGCTGCAGGCGCGCGCGCTGTCGTTCTTACCCTATACGTCCAATGCGCGGCGCATGCCCGACGACCTCGCCGAGAACCTCGTGCGCACGGTGGACGAGATGCGCCAGCAGACCTCGGCGCTGGCAGCCAAGGCGGAGGAAGAGAAGACCCTGCGCTCGCAGTTCGACGCCGACATCGTGCGCTACCAGGAACTGCACACCATCCACACCCAGTAGTTGCGCGCGGCTAGGCGCGGCCGGAATGGCCGAAGCCGCCCTCACCCCGGGCGCTCGCGGTGAAGTCCTCCACGATCTGCAGCTGCACCTGCACCACCGGTACGACCACGAGCTGCGCGATGCGCTCCCCCGGGGTGACCGTGAAGGGTCGCGCGCTGCGATTCCAGCACGACACCATCAGCTGCCCCTGGTAATCCGAGTCGATGAGTCCGACCAGATTGCCGAGCACGATCCCGTGCTTATGCCCGAGTCCGGAGCGCGGCAGGATCAGGGCGGCAAGCCCCGGATCCTGCACGTGAATCGCAAGGCCGGTCGGAATGAGTTCGGCGCTGCCGGCCGCGAGCACCAGCGGCGCCGCCACGCAGGCGCGCAGGTCCAGGCCCGCCGAACCATCGGTCGCATAGGCGGGCAGCGGAAACTCGCTCCCCAGGCGCGCATCGAGGATGCGCACCCTGAGTGCGCGCCGTAGCGGAACGCGGGGAACTCAAGCGAGCGCCGAGCCGCGCTGGCGCGCGTTGCCGCGGGCGCTGAGTTCGGCGGCGATCAGCGCGATCAGCCCGCGCGCGAGCGTCAGCTTGCTCGCGCGCGCCAGTTCGTGGCGGGCATTGCGGGTAAGCACCACGAGCTGATTGTCCTCGCAGTCGAAGGCCTTGTCGTGTCCGACCTCGTTGGCCGCGATCATGTCGAGATTCTTCTTGAGCAGCTTGGTGCGCGCGTTCTGCTCCACCGCTTCGGTCTCGGCAGCGAAGCCCACGACGAAGGGCCGCTCGGCACGCGCGGCGACCGTCGCCAGCACGTCGATGGTGCGTTCCATCGCCAGCTCGAGTGTCTCAGCGGTCTTCTTGATCTTCTGCTCCGCGGCGCGCGCCGGCCGGTAATCGGCGACCGCGGCGGTGGAGATGAATACGTCAGTGCCTGGGAGCTCACGCAACACTGCGCCGAGCATGTCGGCGGCGCTCTCCACGTCCAGGCGCGTGACCCCGGCGGGGGTGGCGAGGCTCACGGGTCCTGCGACCAGTACCACGGTGGCGCCGGCCTCGCGCGCCGCCTGGGCGACGGCGAAACCCATCTTGCCGGAGGAGCGGTTGCTGATGAAGCGCACCGGGTCGATGCGCTCGCGCGTCGGGCCGGCCGTGATCAGCACGCGCCGGCCGGCGAGCACGCCGCTGCCGGACAGGAGTGCCTGCACGCGCTCGGCGAGATCCGCCGGCTCGAGCATGCGTCCCGGGCCGCTCTCCCCGCAGGCCTGATCGCCGGCGCCCGGGCCGAAGATGTGGATGCCGCGTTCGGCGAGCAGCGCGACGTTGGCGCGGGTCGCTGCGTTGTCCCACATCAGGTGATTCATGGCCGGCGCCACCGCGATCGGCGCGGCGGTCGCCAGGCACAGCGTCGCGAGCAGGTCATCGGCCTGACCGGTGGCCAGGCGTGCCAGAAAGTCCGCGCTCGCCGGCGCGATCAGCACCGCATCCGCCCAGCGCGCGAGCTCGATGTGGCCCATCGCCGCCTCCGCGGCCGGATCCCACAGCTCGCTGCGCACGCTGCGGCCGGAGACGGCCTGGAACGTGGCCGCGGTGACGAACTCCCGTGCCGCCGCGGTCATGACCACCTGGACTTCCGCGCCGCGCTCGCGCAGACGCCGCACAAGATCCGGACTCTTGTAGGCGGCGATGCCGCCGGTCACGCCGAGAAGGATGCGCTTGCCTTGCATGGAATGTTTCCGTTCCGCAAGATTATCGCACCGCGTTGCCCCCGACGCGCAAACTGAGCGCACATCCGGGACGGAAAACACCAGATTCCGGGCAGTTTGTGCCCCTGCCCGCCGGCTGCGGCCCTCCTTAGACTGACGACAGTCTTTCCTTAGAAGCACACAGCATGAGCATCCGGCACTGGCCGCCGGGCGAGCGCCCGCGCGAGAAGCTCCTGGAGCGCGGCGCGCAGCCCTCTCGGACGCAGAGCTCGTGGCGCGCTGCTCGGCGCCGGCACGCGCGGCTGCTCGGCCCTGGAACTGGCGCGCGCGCTCACGGACTTCGGTTCGCTGCGGGTCCTGTTGAGCGCGCGGGCGTCGCGCTACCGCGCTGAAGGGCATGGGGCCGGCGCGCTACGCGATCCTGCAGGCGCGGTGGAACTGGCGCGCCGGCACTTCCGCGAGACGCTGCGGCTGGGCTCAGCGCTCGCGGCCCCGGAAACCACGCGCGACTTTCTGGCATCAAACTGGGAGCGCCCGAGTACGAGCTGTTCGCCGCCTACTCTGGATAATCGCCATCGGCTCATTGCCTTCGTCGAGCTTTTTCGGGGAACTATCGACAGCGCCGGCGTGCACCCGCGCGAGGTGGTGAGGCTGACACTCGCCCGCAATGCCTCGGCGCTGATGTTGGCGCACCATCATCCCTCGGGCGCCGCGAGCCAAGTCAGGCCGATGAGCTCATCACCCGCCGGCTGAAGGAGGCGCTGGAGCTGGTGGATATCCGCGTGCTCGATCACTTCATCGTCGCAGGTGGCGAGTCCTTCTCGTTTTGCGAGCGCGGATTACTCTGACAAGCCTCTCAAAACTGCGCGGTGGTGGAAACCATGTGTTTATTTCGAAGGAGCGCGATCGGCACACGGTCCCCGGCCACGGTCTTGGCAAGAGCACGCTTCAGATCGCCCGGGCGCTGGATCGACTCGCCGGAGTACTCAACGATCACGTCCCACACCTGAATGCCGGCGCCTTCGGCAATGGTGTGCGGGTACACATCGATCACGCCCGCGCCGTGGATCTGGGGACCACCCACCAGATCGGCGCCGAATGCGGGACTCGTGTGCACGATATCCGCCCAGCCAACGCAGTAACCAGAAACGGAGACCATCAGCGGCCCCGGCTGATCCGATTCCAGGAGAAACGGCCGCTTGCCCTCCTGTCTGCAGCGCTCACGCAGCTGATCTTGGGCCGCCCCGGTCGCCTGCGCGGCACAACCCACGAGCACAAGGACCCCGAGCAATCCAGCGAGCCCGGCCAAGCCTTTGATCATGTGCAGACCCCGCGTCACTATTAAGGCAACGCCTCAGCTTAGTGCATCCGGCAAGAAGCGAGACAGGCGGGGCGCTCTCCCGCGTCCGATCCTGCACAGCTCTGGAGCGGGCGTTGGATCGAGGCCGGCGACCCCAGCGTCGCGATCCGCAACCGACCCCCCGAGCCTGATCGCGTGGGCCCCGCGGCTTGATCGCCTTGAGATCGGCCCGCCGGGCTGGTATAAAGCCCGGCCCGGGATACCGAGACGGACGCCGTCCTCTATCCTAAGTCACTGAAATTTCAAGGTTGTTCGTATGTCCCGCGTCTGCGAGATCACCGGCAAGAAGCCGGCTGTCGGTAACCGCGTCTCTCACGCCAACAACAAGAAGCGGCGCCGCTTCCTGCCCAATCTGCATACGCAGCGCTTCTGGGTGGAGACGGAGAAGCGCTGGGTGACGCTGCGGCTGACCACCAGCGGCATGCGCACCGTGGAGAAGAAGGGCATCGACAAGGTCGTCGAGGAACTGCGCGCCAAGGGCCGCAGGATCTAAGGCCACCCAAGGAGCCACCATGCGCGAGAAGATCAAGCTGCTGTCCACGGCCAATACCGGCCACTTCTACGTGACGACCAAGAACAAGCGCCTGCATCCGGACAAGCTCGAAGTGAAGAAGTTCGACCCGGTGGCGCGCAAGCACGTCGCCTACAAAGAGTCGAAGATCAAGTAACCCGGCGCGCTTGGCCCGCGAGCGCGTGCCTGAACTCCCCGAAGTCGAGACCACGCGGCGCGGACTGGCGCCGCACGTGCGCAAGCGCCGCATCGTCGCGCTCACCGTCTACGATCCCCGCCTGCGCTGGCCGATCGCACCCGGGCTGGCGCGCGAGCTGGCCGGGCGCCGCATCCAGCAGGTCGGCCGCCGCGCCAAGTACCTGCTGCTCAGGCTCGAGCGCGGAACGCTGCTGCTGCACCTGGGGATGTCGGGCAACCTGCGCGCCGTGCCGCGCGCCACGCCGCGCCTGAAGCACGATCACTTCGACCTGCTGCTCGATTCCGGGCTGGCGCTGCGCTTCAACGACCCGCGCCGCTTCGGCAGCCTCCTGTACACCGCCGACGATCCGCGCCAGCACGCGCTGCTCAAACATCTCGCCCCCGAGCCCTTCGCCCGGGCCTTCGATGCGGACTACCTGTGGCGCCTCACCCGGGGTCGCCGCGTGGCGCTGAAGCAGCTCATCATGAACAGCCGCCTGGTCGTCGGGGTAGGCAACATCTATGCGAGCGAGGCGCTGTTCCGCGCCCGCCTGAGGCCGCAGCGGCGCGCCTCCACGCTGACGCGCGCCGAGAGCGCGCGCCTGGTGCGCGCGATCCGCACGGTGCTCAGGCTCGCCATCCGCGCCGGCGGCACGACGCTGCGCGACTACCTGGGGGCCGATGGCGCGCCCGGCTACTTCCGCCAGCGGCTGTACGTGTACGAGCGCGCCGGCAAGCCCTGCCGGCGCTGCGGCACGGCGGTGCGCGCGATCACCCAGGGGCAGCGCTCCAGCTACTATTGCCCGGGTTGCCAGCAGTAGTGCGCCGCCGCGCGGCGCGGAAAGTTCAGCATGAGCCGCCACATCCAAAGACATCTGGCCAGTACCGATGCCGTCATGGCCGCGCTGATCGGCGCGGTCGGCGCGTATGCGCTCGAGGCGCCCGAGGAGGTCCACCCGTTCCAGGCGCTCGCGCAGGCGATCGCGCACCAGCAGCTCAACGGCACCGCCGCCACCACGATCCTGCGCCGCCTGACCGAGTCGTGCGGCGGCGGGCGCTTCCCCTCCCCGCAATGCGTGCTCGACGCCCCGGTCGAGAGGCTGCGCGCCGCCGGCTTCTCCTTCGCCAAGGTGGCCGCACTGAAGGACCTGGCGGCCAAGACGCTGCAGCGCCTGGTGCCCGCGCACGCCGAGCTCGTGGCGCTCACCGACGAGCAGATCATCACCCGCCTGACGCAGGTGCGCGGCATCGGCCGCTGGACGGTGGAGATGCTGCTCATGTTCCGCATGGGCCGCCCGGATGTGCTGCCGGTCGATGACTTCGGCGTACGCGCGGGCTTCATGGCCGCCTATGGCCTGCGCACGCTGCCGCATCCGAAGGTGCTCGCCGCTTACGGGGAGCGCTGGAAGCCCTATCGCAGCGCGGCGGCCTGGTACCTGTGGCGCGCGCTGGAACTGAAGCGCGCGGGCACCCTGCCCGCGCCGGCCGAGCGCGTCCGGCTGCCGCGGCTGAAGCGGCGCCGCCGGGCCGCCGCGCCGACCCGCACGCGGCGCAAGAGCGCGCCCGCGTCACCGCGGCGCGCCGCGAAGGGCGTCAGGGGGAAAGCGCGCCCGCGCGCGCGTAGGTGATGCGCAGCAGCGGCTGATCGCGCCGCGGCTTGAGGTCAGCGGGCCGCTGCTGGCGCTCGAGGTCGTAGCAGACGGTGAGCTCATCGCCGCGCAGCTCGTAGACGGCAAGCAGGGTGCGCCCGGCGTAGGGGCCGGCCTCGCCCGTGATGTCCATGGCGGGCGGTGAGCGCGCGTCGTCCAGCCGGTAATGCCCGCGATCGACCACCTGGTTGCTGCGGTCGATGATGCGATAGCCGCCGCCCTGCAGCAGCAAATAGCGCACCCGCAGCTCCTCGACGCGCAGCGCACTGTTCGCCACGCTGGCCGCGATCGGCACCCACGCGCCCTCAAGCGCAGGACCCGGTGGTGCTGGGGCGGACGGCGGTGCCATCTACGGCCGCCGCTGCTTCCTCAGCTCCGCCTCCACGATCGGGTGTACGAAGCGGCGCACGTCGCCGCCCAGCACTGCGATCTCGCGCACCAGCGTGGAGGAGATGAAGGTGAACTGTTCCTGCGGCGTGAGGAACACGGTCTCGAAATTGCGATCCAGATGGCGCGACATGTTGGCGAGCTGAAACTCGAACTCGAAGTCCGACACCGCACGCAGGCCGCGCACGATGACCGAGCCCTGGTGCTGACGCGCGAAATCGACCGTCAGCCCCGCATAGCCCTGCACGCTCACGTTCGCCATGTCCGCGAGCACCGCACGCGCCAGCTCGACGCGCTTATCGAGCGAGAACATCGGGGTCTTGTGGGTATTGGCCGCGATCGCGACGATCACCGAATCGAAGATGCCGGCCGCGCGGCGCACCAGATCCTGGTGTCCGTTGGTAATGGGGTCGAAGGTGCCGGGGTA
Organism: uncultured Pseudomonadota bacterium; assembly: GCA_963727305.1. Taxonomy (GTDB): domain Bacteria; phylum Pseudomonadota; class Gammaproteobacteria; order Steroidobacterales; family Steroidobacteraceae; genus 13-2-20CM-66-19. The sequence goes on along the minus strand of CAVSFM010000015.1, from coordinate 425,804 downwards.
GACGGCGTTGCGTTTCATGCCAAGTCAGACGGGCCCGCCAGAGTACGCGTACAGATGATAACCGACCTCGCCCGCCTGCTTGGCCTTTAGGGGGCTAAAGGCGCCCGGCAGCTCCGGGGCGCCGCCGCGGGCCGGGGATTCGACATAGATGCGGGCCTCAGGAAGCAGCCAGCCGCGCTCCGCCAGGCGGCGCGCGGCGCTTAACAGCAGTTCCGAGCCGAACGGCGGGTCCAGGAACACCACGCCGAAGGGCACCGGTGCGCCGTTGAGAAACTGCAGCGCGTCCGTGCACTCGACCTCCCCGCCGCTGGCCTGCCATTCGACCAGCCGCGCGCGCAGCTCGCGCGCGGCCACCGGGTCGCGTTCGATGAAGCTCACGTGTGCCGCGCCCCGCGACAGCGCCTCGAGCCCGAGCGCACCACTGCCGGCAAACAGATCCAGGCAGCGTGCCCCGACCGTGCGGGTTCCCAGCCAGTTGAACAGCGTCTCGCGCACGCGGTCGGGGGTCGGGCGCAGGTCCGGGCGGTCCGGGAACCGCAGCTTGCGGCCGCGCCAGCTGCCACCGATGATCCGCAGCACGCGGGCGCGCGCGCCGCGGCGCGGCGGCGCGCGCGGGCGGACTTCCGACTTCCCGGCAGAGCCCAAGTGAGATCACTCCCGTGGACGCACGCGCCACCTTGCCACTGTTCTTCCCCTAAGCGTAACCTAGCTTGTCTCGTCCATAAGCGAAGCGCTTAAAAACAGCACCGGCAGGAGGGGATACGGCCGGTGAGCCACGGCATAAGAACCGCAGGTGGTTCGCCTCGATAGCTCATGAAAATGAAGCCGCGCCTCGAGGCTGTGCGTTAGCGCAGCGGCGACGGCTTTTGGGGGTTGCAGCGATATGAAGAGACTTGTCGCAACTGGCATCGTCGCGGCCGCGCTGCTGCTGGGCGCCTGCTCGGGCGGCGGATACGGCTCGGTGGGTCCCGGGAACACCGGCAGCGGCAGTCTGCCCGGCGGCGGCACACCTCCGCCTCCGCCTACCTCGAGCACGGCACTGTTCCAGGTCAACGCGGGCGTGCTGCCCTACCCGACGGATCTGTATTTCGCCGGCTCGACCGACGGCACCATCAATATCCAGCCGCCCAATCCGGTGATGCCCAACCAGGCCGCCATCAACGGACTCGACGGTTTCTCCACGACCGCGGTGATCCGCGAGAACTTCGGCGGCGCGCTCGACCCGACGAGCTTCACCGCCGCCTCGGTCATCGTCGTGCCGGTGGTGACCGATAACCTCACCAAGGCGACGATCGGCGTCGCCGGTGCCCCGCTGACGCTCGGCGTCGATTATTCGGTCGGTCCCGGCGAGGAACTCAACGGCATCGGCGCCACGATCCTCGAGATCAAGCCGCTGCATCCGCTCATGCCCAGCACCTGCATCAAGAATGGCCAGTTCCTCGGCCCGAACTGCGCCACGGGCAACGGTTATCTGGTCATCCTCACCAATGGCATCAAGGACACCAAGGGCAATCCGGCGGTGCCGGACACCGACTACGCCAACATCAAGACAGGCCCTCGCCACCGGGGGCGCCACCTGCCCGAGCATCACGAACGCCACGCTGAACGGCGTGTGCCAGCTCACCGGCGCGCAGCTGCAGATCGCCCAGGCGATCGGCGTCAACCCGGCCAACATCGTGCTCACGTTCAGCTTCACCACCGAATCGACCCTCGACACGCTGCAGCTGGTCTCCGCCACCACCCCGGCGCAGACCCTCAAGGTGCAGCATCCGCCGGGATTCACCACCGCGGCCATCCCGCTGGGCCTGCCGGGGCATGCGGACGTCTACGTCGGCGTGCTCACCATCCCTTACTACCTCAGCAAGAGCGCACCGCTCACCGAGTACTGGCACGCGCCGCCCTTCCCGCTGGATACCACCAGCACCTTCGTCACGCGCTTCAACCCGCTGCCGGTGCCCACGCAGACGCTGCAGATCCCGGTCCTGGTCACCGTGCCGAACGCCAGCTCCGCCCTGGGGGCGACGCCGCCGGCGGGCGGCTGGCCGGTCATGATCTTCCAGCACGGCATCACGCGCAGCCGCGAGGACATGTTCGGCGTGGCCGACTCCTTCGCCGACTCCGGCTACGTGGTCGTCGCCATCGACCTGCCGCTGCACGGGGTCACCAATACCAGCGATCCGCTGTACGCCGCCGGCGCGAACCCGCTGTACACCGGACTCGGGCTGCCGGCCAGCGGTTCGATCGAGCGCACCTTCGATCTCGATGTCGACGAGCAACGCCACCGGTCAGCCCGGCGCGGACGGACAGATCGACCCCTCGGGCTCGCACTTCATCAACCTGACGAGCGTGCTGACCTCGCGCGACAACCTGCGCGAGGGCGTCGCCGATCTCATCGCGCTCACGCGCACGCTGCCGCAGCTGAACCTCGGCGCCGCCGGGGGCATCAACCCCGCCGCGCATCCACTACCTCGGCCACTCCCTGGGCGCCATCGTGGGGGGCACCTTGCTGGCCGTCGTCCCGCCCAGCGAGATCGGCACCGCGACGCTCGCCGTGCCCGGCGGCGGGATCGCGGACCTGCTGCGCGAGTCACCCACCTTCGGCCCGCAGGTCAACGCAGGTCTTGAGGCCCAGGGGGTGTTCCCCGGCACGACGATCTACGAGCAGTTCTTCCGCGATGCGCAGACCGCGGTCGACTCCGGTGACCCGATCAACTTCATCGCCTACGCCACCGCGGCGCATCCGATTCACCTGATCCAGGTCGTCGGCAGCAACACCTCGCTCCCCGACCAGGTGGTGCCGAACGTCGCCACGCAGCGCCTCATCACCGCCTCGGCCTATCTGCCCGCCCCTGCCACCGCCACCGCGCTCACGCAGCTCGGCGCGGCCGCCCCCGGACCGCAGGTGAACCCGGCGGGCTTCCGCGCCTTCGTCAACTTCACCGCCGGCAATCACGGCTCGATCATCGATCCGACGGCGAGCCTGGCGGTGACCGAGGAAATGCAGCTCGAGGCGCTCACCTTCAGCGGGCAGCCGGTGCCGGCTCGTACCCTTCCCGGCAACCCCGCCGGGGACCACGATCCTCATCGGCAACCCCACGGTGATCCAGCCCTAGACGGCATCAGCGGTTCGCATGCCACAGATGCAGGGGCGGCCTTTGACGGCCGCCCTGCTCTTTTGGCCGCTACAATGCCGCCCTGATGTTCCGCCGAGCCACCGAATCCGCCCCCGACGAGCGCCCGGGATTCCTGCGCCGCCTGCGCAACCGCCTGAACCGCGGCAATTCCTGGCTCACCGTCGACCTCGCGGACCTGCTGCGGGGCCGCCAGATCGATGCGGCCATCCTCGATGAGCTCGAGACGCGGCTGATCAGCGCAGACGTCGGCGTGGAGGCGAGCGAGCGCATCCTCGAGGAGCTGCGCCGCCGCGTGGCGCGCAAGGAGCTCACCGATGTGGAGGCGCTCATCCGCGCGCTGCGCGCGAGCATCGTGCAGATCCTCGCGCCCTGTGCCCAGCCACTGGTGATCGATGCCAGGCGCCGCCCGTTCGTGATCCTGGTGGTGGGCGTGAACGGCTCGGGCAAGACCACCACCATCGGCAAGCTCGCCGCCCGCTGTGCCCGGGACGGCCAGAGCGTGCTGCTCGCCGCCGGCGATACCTTCCGCGCCGCCGCGATCGAGCAGCTGAAGGTATGGGCGGAGCGCTCCGGCGCCGCCTTCGCCGCGCAGCAGCCCGGCGCCGATCCCGGCGCGGTGGTGTTCGATGCGCTGCAGGCGGCCAAGGCCCGCGGCTGCGACGTGCTGCTCGCCGATACCGCCGGGCGCCTGCACAGCCAGTCGCACCTGATGGAAGAGCTGAAGAAGGTGCGGCGCGTGCTGTCGCGCGTCGACGCCTCCGCCCCGCACGAGGTCCTGCTGGTACTGGATGCCAACCAGGGCCAGAACGCGCTCGCCCAGGCGCGCCAGTTCAAGGAGGCGGTCGGGGTCACCGGGCTCGTCCTCACCAAGCTCGACGGCACCGCCAAAGGCGGCATCGTGATCGCCATCGCGCAGCAGCTTCGGGATCCCGATCCGCTACCTCGGCATCGGCGAGACGAGCGAGGACTTCGGCGAGTTCGACGCGGAGGCGTTCGCCGCCGCCCTGGTCGAGGGGCCGCAGGCGCGTGCCGGCGGGGAGGCCGGCGCCGCATGATCGTCTTCGAACGCGTCAGCAAGCGCTACGCCAACGGCCGTGAAGCGCTCACCAACGTGAGCTTCAACATCCACAATGGCGAGATGGTGTTCCTCACCGGCCGCTCCGGCGCCGGCAAGAGCACGGTGCTCAAGCTCATCGCGCTGCTCGAGCGTCCGACGCGCGGCACCGTCCTGGTCAGCGGCCGCAACACCCAGACGCTCAAGGCGCGCCACATCCCCGCCTTCCGCCGCAACATCGGCATGGTGTTCCAGGACCACAAGCTCCTCGCCGACCGCCCGGTCTACGACAACGTGGCCCTGCCGCTGGCGGTCGCGGCCACGCCGCTCAAGGAGATCGACAAGCGCGTGCGCGCCGCGCTCGATCAGGTGGGCCTGCTGGGCAAGGAGCGCATGCTGCCGCTGGAGCTCTCGGTCGGGGAGCAGCAGCGCGTCGGCATCGCGCGCGCCGTGGTGAGCAAGCCCGCGCTGCTGATCGCCGATGAACCCACCGGGAACCTCGATCCGGACCTGTCGCTCGAGGTGATGCGGCTGTTCCGGCGCTTCCAGGATGTCGGGGTGACCGTGGTGGTCGCCACGCACGACCTGCACATCGTGCGCGAGTTCGGCGAGCGGGTGATCACGCTCGAGAACGGCTCGCTGCAGGGCGACCCGCCCGTCGATCCGCTGCCCTCGCTGGTGGCCACCCGATGAATCCCGTCGCGGCGCCACCTGCAGGCGCTGCTCGGCTCGCTCGGGCGCCTGGCGCGCAGCCCGCTGGCGACGCTGCTGACGCTGCTGGTCATTGCGCTGGCGCTGGTGCTGCCGGCGGCGCTGCAAGCTGTTCGTGGCCAACGCGCAGGCGGCCACCGGCAACTTCGCGAGCGCCGTGGATGTCTCGGTGTTCCTCAAGACCGACGTCCCGCTGCTGAAGGCGCAGCAGCTGGCGCAGAACGCCAGGGCCCGCAATGTCGTGGCGAACGTCACGCTCATCCCCGCGGACAAGGGCCTCGAGGACTTCCGCACTTACTCGGGCTTTGGCGATGCGCTCGCCGCGCTCAAGGAAAACCCGCTGCCGCACGTGCTGCACGTGCGGCCGCGCGCCAGCGCGAGTTCCGCGGCGGCGCTCGAGTCGCTGCGCCGCTACTTCGCGGCGTGGCCCGAGGTGGACCTGGTGCAGGTCGACTCGGAGTGGGTCATGCGCTTCAACGCCATCCTCGAGGTGCTGCAGCGGGCTGCTGTTCATCGCCGCGGCGCTCCTCGGGGTGGGCGTGCTCGCGGTCATCGGCAACACCATCCGGCTCGAGATCCAGGCGCGGCGTGCGGAGATCGAGGTCACGAAGCTCGTCGGCGGCTCGAACGCCTTCGTGCGCCGGCCGTTCCTGTATACGGGTGTGCTCTACGGGCTCGGGGGCGCGCTCCTGGCGTGGGCGATCCTCGCGCTCGTGCTGCTGATCCTGCGCGAGCCGGTGGCGAGCCTCGCCAGGCTCTACGGCAGCCGTTTCGAGCTGCAGGGACTCGCACCCGAGGACGTGGCGGTGCTGCTCGGCGGCGGGCTTCGTGCTCGGCTGGCTCGGCGCCTGGATCTCCGCCGCGCGCCACCTGCGCAGCATCGAGCCGCGCGCCTGAAGGCGCGGCGGGGGAACCTACGGGTCTTGGCAGCGGCCGCCCGCGCCGCGGGGCTTCAGGTGCTGGCGGGCAGCGCGCCGCGGGAGGCGAGAGTCGCCTCCATCCAGCGGCGAATGCGGCGGGCGTCGGCCACGCGGGTGCGCTTGCCGTAGGAATTCAGGAGCACGATCACCACCGTGCGCGCCTCGATCACGGTCTGCATGACCAGGCAGCGCCCGGCCTCGGAGATGTAGCCGGTCTTCTGCACGACGATGTTCCAGTCGGACTTGCTCACCAGCGAGTCGGTGTTGCGGAACTGCAGCGGCCGGCGCCCGACCTGCACCACATAGTCGCTGTCGGTCGAGTACTCGCGGATCGCCGGCACCTTGGCGGCGGCGATGACCAGCTTGGAGAGGTCCTCGGGGCTGGCGACGTTCTCATCCGAGAGGCCAGTGGGCTCGACGAAGCGCGCGCTCGTCATGCCCAGCTCGCGCGCCTTGGCGTTCATGGCGATCACGCAGGCGGCGACGCCGCCGGGATAGTTGCGCCCCAGGGCATGCGCGGCGCGGTTCTCGGAGGACATGAGCGCCAGGTGCATCAGGTCCCCGCGCGTCAGGCGCGTCCCGGGCGAGAGCCGCGAGGCGGATCCCTTGCCGAGGCTGCGGTCATCCTCGCTGACGATGAGCACCTCATCGAGCGGCTGACCGGCATCCATGACGACCAGGGCGGTCATGAGCTTGGTGATCGAGGCAATCGGCATGGCCACGTCCGAGTGGCGCGAATAGAGGACCGCCGAATGGGTGGTGTCGAGCACCAGCGCGGCCGAGGAGCTCAGTACCGGCTCGCCGGGGGCGGCGTGGTGCGCGTAATTCACCGGCGTGCCGGCCCGCTGGCCCGAGGCGGCGGCGAGCGAGGTCGCCAAGCACAGGCACAGTGCTGCCGTCGTTCCTACCCAGCGTCCCTGATTCATCGACCCCTGAGCCTCATCGTTAGTGCGTGACTGACTGTATCAAAGCATGCCTTATGTCACGCATACGTGACGTACTTTTAAGTTTTCACGCGTGTTGGGTCAAGCAATAACACGAAAGACCGGCTTTCGGGACGCTTGCAGTCATAACGCGAACGGCGCGTGACACAGTCGACGGCACGCGCCACGCAGTGTCAAACGGGCCTGCGGCAGCGCTTCAGGGCACCGCGTGCGGCCACAGCCAGCCGAAGGTGCCGGCGGTCAGCGCCGCGTAGATGAGTGCGTCGAAGCACCCCTTGAAGCTCGCCGACCAGGGGCGCCTGAACCAGATCGAGTTCTGCAGCAGCGCAAGCGCATAGCCCATGAACGAGGCGGTGAGCACCACCTTGAACACCCGCGGGTACAGCGTCCCGGCCGGCAGCGTGTGGGCGGCGATGAGCGCGCTGAATACGCCGACGATCAGCAGGTACACGAACCACAGCGCGAGCGGCCGGGCCATCGACATCGGGCCATTGGGCAGGATGCTGAGCATCGCCACCGGTCCCTGCTTCATGCGCTCGGCGAATTCCGGCGATTTGCGGTCCTTGGGAGCGCACCAGGGCAGCATGTACTCCCCGGGCGCGAGATTCAGCGGCCGCAGCGCGTTCGCCACCTCCGCCTCGTGGGCCATGCCCTGGAAATCGTTCCGGTGCCACAAGGGCGCCATGTGGATTACCGAACTCGCGATGAACACAAACACGGCCGCCAGCACGACTGGCAGCCACAGCGATGCGACGCTGACCATGGAAACCTCCCCCGTTCGTTATTGGTGTTATCGAACCTGCCCGCAGGCGGCGCGCGCCGGACTTTACGCCCAAACGCGCCCCGGCCCCAATCGGCGCCCCGGCGGGCACTTCGCCGCCCCCGGCGAGTCCAATCCCACGGCAGTCTGCGCCTTCCCGCCTCGCTGCGGCTACTGCCAAGATCAGGTCCAGGCCTTCCACCCCCAATGGGCCCCCGCAGCCCCTCCTTTGGGGGATTCGCACCCGGCGCACCGGCGCGCAAGCTGTTGTTCGACAAGGCGTTAGCGGGGGCGCGGGCGGGAACTTCTCGACCCTTTAGCACTCTAAGGTGGTGACTGCTAGAATGCCGATCCAATCCACGGGAGAACCGATGACTGCAGGTACCGCAATCGTCACCCGCCTGGGTGACCACGCGCTGGCCGGGCCGCTGGGAAGCCTCGATGCTTACCTCGACCGGGTCGGCCGCATTCCCGTTCTCACGCGCGAGGACGAGCGTGAGCTCGCCGAGCGCTTTCGCAAGCAGGAGGACCTGGACGCCGCGCGCAAGCTGGTGCTTTCGCACCTGCGGTTCGTGGTGCACATCGCCCGCGGCTACAGCGGCTACGGGCTGCCGGTCGGGGACCTCATCCAGGAAGGCAACGTCGGGCTGATGAAGGCGGTCAAGCGCTTTGACCCCTCGCTCAACGTGCGCCTGGTGTCCTTTGCGGTCCACTGGATCCGCGCGGAGATTCACGAGTACGTGCTGCGCAACTGGCGGCTGGTGAAGATCGCCACCACCAAGGCGCAGCGCAAGCTGTTCTTCAATCTGCGCCGGATGAAGAAGAACCTCACCTGGCTGTCAGCCGAGGAAACCGCCGCCGTGGCGCGCGATCTGGGCGTGACCGAGCGCGAGGTCACCGAGATGGAGAAGCGCCTGGCGGCGCGCGACCTGTCCTTCGATCCGACCCCGGAGTCGGACGAGGAAGAGGTGTACAGCCCGGCGGCCTATCTGCCCTCACCCGATGCGGACCCGGCCGAACAGGTCGAGAGCGCCGAGAGCAGCGAGGATGAGTCGGACCGGCTGCACGAGGCCATGGAGCGGCTGGATGCGCGCAGCCGCGAGATCGTGCAGCGCCGCTGGATGACCGACGACAAGGCCACGCTGCACGAGCTCGCCGACAAGTACGGCGTCTCGGCAGAGCGCATCCGCCAGATCGAGTCGAGCGCCCTCGGGAAGCTGCGCGGCCTGATGGCGGCGGCCGCCTAGCGCAAAGAAATCCCGTCCCTGCCGGGCGTGCGGACTTGCTCCGCGCCCGGCAGGGACGGTAGCGTTGCCGGCATGCGCAGCGTCAGCGACTGGCTCGCCGAGTACGGCGCGAGTCACCAGCATCCCACCAACAAGCTCCTGCACTGGATCTGCGTGCCGCCGATCGTGCTCGCCGTGATGGGCTTGCTGTGGTCGCTCCCGGTGCCCGCAGCCCTCGCAGCGCTGTCCCCCTGGGCCAACTGGGCGACGCTCACCAGCCTCGCCGCACTCCTTTATTACCTGGCGCTGTCCCCACGCCTCGCCGCGGGCCTCGTCCTCGCCTTCGCCGCGCTGCTCCTGTGCACGCGCGCGCTCGCGACGCTGCCCTGGCCGCTGTGGGCCACCTCACTCGTCATCTTCGTCATCGCCTGGATCGGCCAGTTCATCGGCCATGCGGTCGAGGGCAAGCGTCCCTCGTTCTTCAAGGACCTGCAGTTCCTCCTGATCGGGCCGCTGTGGCTGCTCGCGGCCGCGTACCGGCGGCTGAGCGTGCCGTACTGAAAGCGCGCCGCGGCGCGCCGTCTAGGGTGGCGCGGCGGCGGCGGCCGTCGAGCGCGACAGGAGTCCCGCGAGCACGATGACGAGGGCGCCGGTCAGCAGATTCCACGTGAGCATCGCGGCCCCCAGCAGGGCGAGCAGCAGTGCGCTGCACAGGGGCGTCGCGTACGCCATCACCGCCAGCAGCTGGCTGTCGCCGCGCCGGAAACCCTGATCCCAGACGAAGTTGCCGAGTCCGAGCGCAACGGTGCCGGAGATCACCGAGGCGATGAGCGCGCGGGCGTCTGGCCGCACCGTCGGCTCGAACAGCGCGTGCAGCAGCGCGCACAGCAGCGTCGCGATGGCGCAGCCGCGCGCGAGCAGATATCCGGTCGGCGCCCTCCACAGCAGCCGGAAGACGCAGTACGCGGCCCACAACGCACCGCTGAGCACCGCGAGCAGCACCCCGCTCAGCGACGGCGCGATACGCCCGTCCCACAACAGGATCGCGGCGCCGGCGAAGCCCAGCGCCAGGCCCAGTCCCTGGCGCGCGCGCAGCCGGAACAGCCCGACCGCGGCCCCCATGACCGCGATCATGACCGGCCACAGATAGGCGAGGAGATTGGCCTGCGCCGCGGGCAGCCGGTGCGTGGCCAGGAGGAAGCACAGGTCCCCGCCGGCCAGTGCCGCCGCGTACACCAGGGGCGGCAACCAGCCGCGCACCCCCGGCGCGGCGGGCTCGGCGCCATCGCCGGCGAGGGCGTGTAGCACCGTGAAGCTCAGGAAGCCGCACAGGAACATGAGTGTCAGGGTCTCAAGCGGCGGCACCGCGGCGGTGCGGATCGCGAGCGAGGGCCACAGTGCCCACAGCGGGATGGCCAGTCCCCCGATCGCCGTCCACTGCAGCGGCGAGAAGCTGCGCCGCAGTGCGGGCGCGCGCGCGGTGTGCGCGAAGAAGACGGCGGTGCCGGACATGGGCCTGCGTGCTTTCTGGGCCGGGTCGGGGTGAGGGCGGTGGCGCGAGTTTAGCCGGCCGCGGGCACGGCCTCATCCGCGGCCGTGCGCACCGCCGCGGTCACCGCCTCGTGGACGGCCTTTTCCAGCGGGTCGGGTACCAGCTCATCCCCGCGCGCCAGCGCCGCGATGGCGTCGGCGGCGGCCATGAGCATCGCGTCCGAGAACGCGCGGGCGTCGGCCTCGAGTGCGCCCTTGAACAGCCCGGGGTAGGCGAGCAGGTTGTTGATGCCCTTGCCGTCGGCGGCGAAGGCCGCCCCCTGTGCGCGCGCCACCAGGGGCTCGATCTCCGGGTCGGGGTTCGAGAGGGCGAGGATCACCTGCCCCGGGCGCACCCACTGCGGGCGGATGAGCCCCTTCACGCCCGTGGTCGCGATCACGATGTCGGCGCGCTGCATGAGCCCTTCGAGCGTCGTGCCCTCCCCGCCGAGGGACTCGAGACGCGCCACCGCGGCCGGGTTACGGTCGGTACCGAGGATGTGCTTCACGCCGTAGGCACGCAGCAGGCGTGCGATGCCGGTGCCGGCGGCCCCCAGTCCGATCTGGCCGATGGTGCTGGCGGCGAGGTCGTGGCCGGAGTAGCGCGCCGCGTTCTTCAGGGCGGCAAGCGCCACCACCGCGGTGCCATGCTGGTCGTCGTGCATCACCGGCTTCGCCAGGCGCTGCCGCAGCGCCTGCTCGATCTCGAAGCACTCGGGCGCTGCAAAGTCCTCGAGCTGGATCGCGCCGAAGGAGGACTCGATCGCGAGCACGGTCTGCACCACGCGCGCCGGCTGCGTCTCATTGATGAGGATCGGCACGCCGTTGATGCCGACGAGTTCGGCGAACAGTGCCGCCTTGCCTTCCATCACCGGCAGGCCCGCGAGCGCGCCGATGTTGCCGAGCCCGAGCACCGCGGTGCCGTTGGTGATGATGGCGACGGTGCGCGCGAGCGCGGTGTACTCGCGGGCCGCCCGCGGGTCCTTCTGGATCGCCAGACACACGCGCGCGACCCCGGGGGTGTAGACGTCGCGCAGCACCTGGCGCGTATTGATCGGCAGGCTCGCGACCGTGCTGATCTTGCCGCCGCGGTGGCGGTTGAAGACGCGGTCGGACTTGCCGACGAAGCGCGCGATCGGCAGGGCGGCGATGCGCTCGTAGAGCGAGCGGTCGGCCTCCTCATCCATCTCGAGCGTGATTTCCCAGAGGGTCTTGCCCTGGTCACGGCGCAGTGCCGTGAGGTGCTCGATGGCGAGGCCCGCATCGGCGATCACCTGCAGTACGCGCACAAGACTGCCCGGCTGGTGCACGGTCTCGATGAGCAGAATTTCGGGGATTTTCATGGTCGGCAAGGGTTGCACGAACCCCGCCCGCCACGCCACCGTCGCCCCCGCGGGGGCGCGGGTGCCGCCCCGGCCGGATACCCGCTATCATGCGCGCCCGCTGAGGCGGCGCGCGCCGCCGTTAAGGTTTCCCACAGGAGAGTGCCGTGGCCGCTACCCCCCAACCTGGCGCCGCCAAGACGGCCGCTGCCGCGATCGATCCGCTGGATCTTTATGACGTGCGCGGCATGCTGAGCGAGGAGGAGCGCCTGGTGCAGGACTCGGTCGCCCGGCTGGTGGATGCCGAAGTGCTGCCCCTCATCCGCAAGGCCTTCGAGGAGCACCGCTTCCCCAAGGAGCTGGTGCCGAAGCTGGCGGAGCTCGGGCTGCTCGGCTCATCGATCCAGGGCTATGACTGCGCGGGACTGAGCGCGGTGTGCTACGGGCTCATCTGCCAGGAACTCGAACGCGGCGACTCCGGCATCCGCAGCTTTGTTTCGGTGCAGTCCTCGCTGTGCATGTATCCGATCTTCGCCTTCGGCTCCGAGGAGCAGAAGCGTCGCTACCTGCCACGCATGGCGCGCGGCGAGCTCATCGGCTGCTTCGGTCTCACCGAGCCGCACGGCGGCTCCGATCCGGCCAACATGAAGACCCACGCCAAGAAGCGCGGCGCGGAATGGGTGCTGAACGGTTCGAAGATGTGGATCACCAACGGTGCGATCGCCGATCTCGCCGTGGTGTGGGCGATGAGCCCGGAGGGCATCCGCGGGTTCCTCGTGGAGAAGGGCTCGGCCGGCTTCTCCGCGCCCGAGATCCAGCACAAGTTCTCGCTGCGCGCCTCGGTAACCTCGGCGCTGTTCTTCGACAACGTGGTGGTGCCCGAGGAGCGCGTGCTGCCGGGCGTCATCGGGCTCAAGGGCCCGTTGGCGTGCCTGACGCAGGCGCGCTACGGCATCGCCTGGGGTGTCATCGGGGCAGCGCAGGCGTGCCTGAAGGAGCTCATCGACTACACCGCGACCCGCACGCTGTTCGGGCGTCCCCTGGCGCAGAACCAGATGATCCAGGCGCGCCTGGCTGACATGTCGCGCCGCATCACCACCGCGCAGCTGCTCGCCCTGCAGCTCGGTCGCATGAAGGACGCGGGCACCATGCAGCCCGCGCACGTCTCGCTCGCCAAGTGGAACAACTGTCGCATGGCGCTTGATGTGGCGCGCGACTGCCGCGACATGCTGGGCGGCGCCGGCATCAGCGCCGAATTCGCGCCCATCCGTCACATGCTCAATCTCGAGAGCGTGGTGACCTACGAGGGCACCGAGACCATCCACCAGCTGACGATCGGCCGGCAGCTGACGGGACTGAACGCGTTCTAGCGGCGCAGGGCCGCCGGCGGGGCGTCCAGCAGGTCGGCGGTGACCACCCAGCGCAGCGGTCCGCCGTATTCGATCGAGGCGAACGGGTAGCAGGTCACGAGCGTCAGGCGCGGCCGCTCGTGCGCCAGCGCAAGCCGCGTGCGGCGGCTGTCGACGATGCGCACGTCACGCACCTCGAACCAGTGGCTGCGGCCGGCGCGCTCGATCTGCAGCCGGTCCCCCACGTGCAGCGACCCGAGCACACGAAAGGCGGTGTCGCGGTGCCCCGCGATGACGCTGTTGCCACGCTCCCCGGGCAGCACGCTCGCCGGGTCGTGCGCCGGGCCGAATGCGAGGTTGCGGCCACTCGAGCCCTCGAGCACGAACAGTTCGCGCACCGGCTTACCGGGGAGCGTGAGTTTCGCGATGGGCTGCGTGTCCGCCCACGGCCAGGGGCGCGCGTCGCGCTCACCGTGCTCACGCCGCTCCCACGCACGCGCGATCAGCGCCTGCGCCAGGTGTGCCTTAAGGTGAATCCAGCCCGCCTGCGCAAGACAGCCGAGCCCCACCAGTGCGGCCAGGACGCCCGCGCCGCGGACGGCCCTCACGGCCGCGACGCGCCGCGCGCCGCGGGCCGCCGGCCCGTGGCGAGCAGCACCCCCGCGAGCGCCAGCGCGAACACGCCGACGAACGCCAGCAGCGGTGCCGGGGTCGCGGTGCGCGCGAAGCCTGTCGAGCCTTCGGCCCAGTAACTGCCGCGCGGCGCGGCGCTCGGCACCTGCGTCCCCGCGTAGGGTTCCCCTGCCGGCCGCACCGGCGTGACGTCGACGGCGATCAGACTCGTGAAGTTGCTGACCAGGTGATGCGCGAGCGCGAGCCCGATGATCGCCTGGCGCGTGGCCTCGTTCTGCGCCGCGCCGCCGTCCTGTTCGAGCGCGCTGATGCGCTCGCGCGCCCAGAGCTTGCCGATTCCCGCCTGAGGGCTGACGGCGCTGATCGCGACCTGCCGCATCCACGGGTGTCCCTCGCTGCTGCCGGACAGTGTCAGCAGGCCCTGCGGCAGCACTGGCACCCGGGCGGCGATCACCAGCGGGTCGCCGGCATAGACATCCGCGGGGGGCGCGCCGGCGAGTTCCGCGGGCGCGTTGCCGGGCCAGCGCACCTCGAGATTGGTGAGCGCGGGCTGCTCGAGCTTGCGGAACAGATCCGTCATGCGCTCCTGCACCTGCGCGCGGTCGCCGATGAAGGTGTAGCTGCCGCGCCCGGCGGCGGCGGCGGCGTGCATGAAGTAGGCATTGGGGGCCGCCCCGATGCCCACCGTGAACAGCCGCCCGCTGCCGGTGCGCGCCCGAATCATCCGCACCAGCTCGTCCTCGTTGCCGACGCTGCCGTCGGTGATGAACACGATCTGCCGCAGCCGCTCCGGGTCGGGCGCACTCGCGAAGGCCAGCTCGAGTGCGGTGCGCATCTCGGTGCCGCCGCTCGCCCGCAGCGCGCCGATGAAGCGCGTGGCCGCGGCGAGATTGGCGCTGCCGGCAGGCTGCGAGGTGCGAAACAGCGCACTGGCGTCGTCGCTGAAGCGTATGACGTTGAAGCGATCGGTGGGCTTGAGCCGCGTGACCCCGAGCTCAAGCGCAGCACGCGCCTGCTCGATCGACGGACCCTGCATGGAGCCGGAGGTGTCGATGATGAAGATCACCTCGCGCGGCAGTATCTGGCGTGTCGTCATCTGCGGCGGCGTCAGCAGGAGCAGCAGGTAGCTGCCCGCGCCGGCGGCCTCCGCGAAGGCGGCCACCTGGGTATCGGGGGCGAGCTGCGGCTTCCAGGTAAGCTCGAAGTCGCGGTCCGCGGGCGCCTCATCGGCGGCGAGTGTGATGCGCTCGCCGCGCGCGCTCGTGCTCGTGCGGATGGGGTGGTAGAGGCTCTGCACCCCCTCCAGCGCAAAGCCGGGATCGAGTTCCACCTCGATGGCCACCTGCTGCGTGCCGGCAGTGACGAGTTCCGGCGTGGCGGGGTTCGCGATCGCGGTGTCCGCATTGCTCCCGGGCGTGTAGCGCGGCGTGATGGTGAGCGGCAGCGAGAGCGTGTAGCGGCCGTCGCGGTACGGGATCGCGTCGAGGTAGGCGATGCTGATCGTGACGGTGCCGCCGGGCGGAATGTTGGCGACCGAGCTGACGAACATGTTCGGCCGCTCCTGGTCGACCAGGCTCGCACGTCGGCCCTCCCGCCGCGCCTGCTCGTAGGCGGCATGCGCCGCGGCGCGCTCGCGGATCTCACCGACAATGGTGCGCTCGCCGACCTGCATGCGCAGCTCATCGACCGCGCAGTCGGCGGGCAGCGGAAACACGTACAGTCCCTCGACCCAGTCGTCCCCCGGATTGCTGAAGGTCTGCGTGACCTCGACGCGTGCGACGCTGCCGGTCACCGTGGCGTGCATGCGCGTCTGCTGGCGCAGCGCCGCCGCGGGCGTGGCGTCCGGCGCCGACTTCAGCCACAGGCTCCCCGCGCGCTCGGCGCCCGGCTCGCCGGCGTCCGCGGGCGGCCAGACGACACCGAGGGCGAGCAGCGCCGCCAGCGCGAGCCAGTTGGCGAGTTTCCCCCAGAGGTCCGGATCGCCGGCCGGCACCTGAGACTGGGTACGCATCGTGTGAACTCCCGTGTTGGATGACCGTGCGGGAGTAGTTCGCGCTTCGCCGGCGGCACGGCGCGGGCGCGATGGTGCTGCGACGACGAAGAATTGTGGCGCATTGTGGCGGCGCGGCTCCCTTTAACCGCGCGTCCGCAGCCTGTAGCCTTGACTGCCATGAAGCGCCTGATCGCCATCGTCGAGGACGAGCCAGCCATTCGCGACAACTACGCCGCGGCCTTCTCGCGCGAGGGCTACGCGGTGCGCAGCTACGCCAACCGCGCGCAGGCGCTCGAGGCGTGCGGCGCGCGCCTGCCGGATCTGGCAGTCATCGACATCTCACTCGAGGACGAGCCGGAAGGCGGCTTCGAGCTGTGCCGGCAGCTGCGCGCACTGTCGGCCGAGCTGCCGATCATCTTTCTGACTGCGCGTGACAGCGAGCTCGATGCCGTGTCGGGCCTGCGGCTGGGTGCGGATGACTTTCTCACCAAGGACCTGAGCCTGCCGCACCTCATCGCGCGCGTGAACGCGCTGTTCCGGCGCGTGGAGGCGCTGCGCCGCCCGGCGGCCGCGGACCAGATGATCCGCCGCGGCGCACTCGCGCTGGATGCCGAGCGCATGACAGTGCAGTGGGACGGGCGCGTCGTGCTCCTGTCGCTGACCGAGTTCTGGATCGTGCACGCGCTCGCGCGCCACCCGGGGCATGTGCGCAACCGCACGCAGCTGATGGATGCGGCCAACGTCGTGCTCGATGACAACACGATCACCTCGCACGTAAAGCGCATCCGGCGCAAGTTCCAGGCCCTGGATCCGAAGTTCGATGCGCTGCAGACCGTATACGGCATGGGCTACCGCTGGGTGGAATAGAGCCACCCCGCATGTCGCTGCGCCTGAAGCTGCTGTTGCTTGGCCTCGCCACGCTGGTGCTGCCGTGGGCCGGCTGCCGCTACGCGCGCGAGATGGAGTCGGCGCTGCGCCAGGGCGAGGTCGACTCCCTGAACTCGCTCGCGCAGACCATCGCCACCTCGCTGCAGGGGCGCACTGACCTGCTCTACCGCGAAGGCGCGCCCGCAAATCCCGTGCAGGCGGAGGGCGCCGCGGAAGCTGCGGCAACGCCCGCCGCGGCCGACCCCGACTTCTACAGGGCAACGCCCTACGATCTGGAGCCGGTGACCCTGAGTGCCGCGCCGCTCCTCGACGGTTACGTGGATGACTGGCCGCACGAGGCGGCGGCCTGGAGCCATTTCGACAAGGACGCGCGCCATCGCTTCGCCATCCTGACCGGCGTGCACGAGCGCATGCTGTACCTGCTGCTCGAGGTGCACGACGAGCACCCGCTGTTCGACGCCCCGGGGAACAACCCGCTCGAGCCCTCGACCTTCGGCGATCGCGTGTGGCTTGGCTTCGAGGACCCGCAGGGCGAGCAGCAGCAGGTGTTCATCGCCGCAACCGCCCCGGGTGCGGTCATCGCGCGGCGCATCGAGAGCGGCGAGTACGGCCGCCAGAGCGCGCGCCTGGAGCCGCGTATCCGCGGCGCCTGGATGCCGGCCCCGGACGGCTACCGGCTCGAGCTGCGCGTGCCGCTGTCCCTGATCGGCAAGGGCTTCGGCGTGCTGATCGATGACCGCGACACGCGCGGCGCGCTGCCGGTGAGCTACGGCACGCTGCGCCCGGATGACCTGCACACCATCGGGCATCTGATCCTCGCCGCCCCGCAGCTGAACACCTACCTCGGACAGTTCCTGCAGCCTGGCCTGCGGCTCGCCGTCACCACTCCGGCCGGCCGCGTGCTCGCGCGCGCCGATGCGCTCGCGCAGCCCACCGGACTCGGTAGCGACACCCCGATGCTCGAGCGTCTCTACCGGCGCTTCATCGACCGCCCCGGAGAGCGCCAGCCGCTCATCGCGCGAAGTCCCGTCTACGACCGCGATCACGCCGTCGAGATCGGGCAGCTGGAGGTAACCCGCAGTCCCGACCGCTGGATACGGCTGCGCGACCGCGCACTCACCCACATGCTGAATTTCACCCTCGCCACGAGCGCCATCGTGGTGACCGCGATCCTGGTGTTCGCCGCGTGGCTGGCGCTGCGGCTCGCGCGACTGCGCCGCGCGAGCGAGTCCGCCCTGACCGGCAGCGCGCTCGTCACCGCATTCCCGGAGACCACCGCCCGGGACGAGCTCGGCGACGTCGCCCGCAGCTTCGCGACGCTGCTCGCGCGCCTGCACGAGTACACGAGCTACCTGCGCACGCTCGCGGGCAAGCTCGCCCACGAGATCCGCACGCCGCTCACCATCGTGCGTTCCTCACTCGATAACCTGGACTCCGAGGAGGTGCCGCCGGCGGCCCGCACCTACCTCGAGCGCGCGCGTCAGGGGACCGAGCGGCTGAACGGCATCCTGCAGGCCATGGGCGCGGCCACGCGGGTGGAAGAGGCGATCAGCAGCGCCGAGCGCGTGGGCTTCGACCTCGTGCCGGTGCTCGCCTCGGCGGTGGCCGCCTACCGGGGCGCGTTCCCGGAACGCCAGTTCGGCTTCGACTGCGCCCTGCGCGAGCTCCCCGTACGGGGCGCTCCGGACCTGATCGTGCAGCTGCTGGATAAGCTCATCGACAATGCCGTGGATTTCAGCCCCGCAGGCTCCACGATCACCGTGCGGCTGCTGGCGGAGCCGCACGCGGCGCTCCTCGAGGTGGACAACGCCGGCGCCGCCCTCGATCCCGAGCTCGCCGGGCGCGCGTTCGAGTCGCTGTGGCAATCGCGCCCCGGGGGCGACAGTCGCCCGCACTTTGGCCTCGGTCTGTACATCGTGCGCCTCATCGCCGAGTTTCACGGCGGGGCGGCCAGCGCCGGAAATCTGCCCGAAGGCCGGGGCGTGCGCTTCCGGGTGCGCCTGGCGCGCTGACCCGCACCGCCCGGCCGCCCCACGGGCCCGGTACCGCTTATGTCAACTCATCCCGCGGGGCCGTTTCCGTTCCCGATGTCTCTAAAGTACGACATCGCTTTTTCGGATGGACCGAGTACAATTAGCGTCCAAGGCACCGTCGCTAAAAGAATTTTTTGAGATGGCCGGGCGCAAGACGGTGATTGTGATGCGCGAAAGCCATAGGTGTTTGGAAGGATAAACACAGAAAACTCGGGGATCGACGCGGGCACGGGTGACGACAATTGCGAACTTGTTGTGATTGTCAGGAACGATACAGCGCGTGCATGAACACGCGGGCCTCGCGATAGAAGCCGGAGCCGGGGCTCCAAGCGTTTCAGCCGAAAAGTTTAGATGCTCGTAGTGACGCAACGTGCCGATGTAGGGGCGGACAGAACGTCCGCAGCGCTGCTCGGAAGGAGCTGACAGCGAACCACCGGGTCGTTCGAGGCGACAGAACTTTAAAGCCCCGCCAGCGCGGGGCTTTTTTTATGTCGCGCGCTAACCGACGCCGAGGAAGTTGAGGATGCCCCGCGCCGCCTCGCGCCCTTCGAACACCGCCGTCACGACCAGGTCCGAGCCGCGCACCATGTCGCCGCCGGCGAATACCTTCGCATTCGTGGTCTGAAAGGGATGCCGCGCGCTCGCGGACACGCGCACGCGTCCGCTCTCGTGCAGCCGCACCTCGTGAGAGGCAAGCCACTGGGGCGGACTCGGCAGAAAGCCGAAGGCGATGATGACGGCCTCCGCCGCGACGATCTCCTCCGAGCCGGGCAACGCCTGCGGCACGCGCCGGCCGCGCGCATCGGGCGCGCCGAGCTGCGTCGACACGAGCTTCACGCCCTCCACGCGCTCGGAACCCACGATCTCGATCGGCTGGCGGTTGAAGAGGAACTCGACGCCCTCTTCGCGGCTGTTCTTATAGTCGCGCCGCGAGCCGGGCATGTTGGCCTCGTCGCGCCGGTAAGTGCAGGTGACCGACTCGGCGCCCTGGCGGATAGCGGTGCGGTTGCAGTCCATGGCGGTATCGCCGCCGCCGAGCACCACGACGCGCTTGCCCCGCAGGCTCACCAGTCCCGCGCCCGCACCCGGCAGCCCGAGCTCGTGACGGATGTTGGCGATCAGATACGGCAGCGCCTCGTGCACGCCCGGCAGGTCCTCGCCGGCGAAGCCGCCGCGCACCGCGCGGTAGGTGCCCATGCCGAGGAACGCCGCGTCGTACTCCTGCAGCAGCTGCTCGAAGGTGAGGTCGGTGCCGATCTCGACCCCCAGGCGGAAGCTGACGCCCATGCCTTCCATGATCTCGCGGCGCCGCTCCAGCACTTCCTTCTCGAGCTTGAAGGGCGGGATACCGAAGGTGAGCAGTCCGCCGATGCGCTCGTAGCGATCGAACACGACCGGAGCGACGCCGTTGCGCACCAGGATGTCGGCGCACGCGAGTCCCGCGGGGCCTGCGCCGATCACGGCGACGCGCTTGCCGCTCACCTGCACGTTGGACATGTCCGGACGCCAGCCGGCCTTGAGCGCCTCGTCGGTGATGTATTTCTCGATCGCGCCGATGGTGACGGCGCCGAGTCCGTCATTGAGCGTGCAGGCGCCCTCGCACAGGCGGTCCTGCGGGCAGATGCGGCCGCAGACCTCGGGGAGCGAGTTGGTCTTGTGCGACAGCTCAGCGGCCTCGAAGAGGTTGCCCTCCTCGATCAGCTTCAGCCAGTTGGGGATGTAGTTGTGGACCGGGCATTTCCATTCGCAGAACGGATTGCCGCAGGCGAGGCAGCGACCCGCCTGCTGGCTGGCGGCACTCGCATCGTAGGGCGCGTAGATCTCGCGGAAGCTGGCGACGCGCACCTCCACCGGGCTCTTGGCCGGATCGGCGCGCGGGATGTCCAGGAACTGCAGATGCTTGTCGGCCATGGGCGCTTCAGGCCGCGCGCCTGAGGTTATCGATGAGCGAATCGATCGAGGCCGCCTTGGGCTTCACCACCCAGAACTTCGGCAGGTAGGTGCGCAGGTCATTCATGATTTCCGCCGCCCAGGGGCTCTCGGTCTCGGTGACGTGGCGCGCCAGCAGCCCCTCGAGGTGCTGCACGTGCGACTGCATGGCCTCGGGATGGATGCGGCTGATGTCGATGAGCTCGTGGTTGTAGCGGTCGACGAAATTGCGCTCAAGATCGAGCACATAGGCGAAGCCGCCGGTGAAGCCGGCGCCGAAGTTCACCCCGGTGCGCCCGAGCACGCACACCGCCCCGCCGGTCATGTACTCGCAGCAGTGATCGCCGGCCCCCTCGAGCACCGCCACCGCGCCGGAATTGCGCACCGCGAAGCGCTCGCCGGCGACCCCGGCGGCGTACAGCTCCCCGCCGGTCGCCCCGTACAGGCAGGTGTTGCCCATGATCACGGTCTCCTTGGCGAGGAAGTGCGCGCTGCGCGGATGGCGCAGCACGATGCGGCCCGCCGCCATACCCTTGCCCACGTAGTCGTTGGCATCGCCCTCCAGATACAGCTGCAGGCCCCCGGCATTCCACACCCCGAAGCTCTGGCCGGCGTTGCCGCTGCAGCGCACGGTGAGGGGCGCCTCGCTCATGCCGTAGTTGCCCCAGCGGCGCGCGATCTCCCCGGACAGGCGGGCGCCGATCGAGCGGTTGAAGTTCTTCAGCTCGTAGGTCCACTCGCCGCCGGACCTGGCCTCGATCGCCGGCAGCATATCGGCCACCATGCGCTCGGCGAGCTCGCCCTGATCGAACGGCGCATTGGTGGGCGTGGTGCAGAACTGCGGTACCGTCGATGCCAGGCCGGCATCGGAGAGGATCGGCGTCAGGTCGAGCTTGCGCTGGCGCGGCGTGGCTCCCGGCAGCACCTGCAG
The DNA here is from genome assembly GCA_963727305.1 of uncultured Pseudomonadota bacterium. Lineage (GTDB taxonomy): Bacteria > Pseudomonadota > Gammaproteobacteria > Steroidobacterales > Steroidobacteraceae > 13-2-20CM-66-19. The sequence continues at coordinate 404,447 of CAVSFM010000015.1, read as the reverse complement.
GAAGTGCGTGCGGCCGATGAGTTCCGCGAGGCTGCGTACGCCGAGGCCGGCGAGGATCTCGCGCACCTCCTCGGCCACGAAGCGGAAGTAGTTCATCACCATCTGCGGCAGTCCGACGAAGTACTTGGAGCGCAGCACGTTGTGCTGCGTGGCCACTCCGGTGGCGCAGTTGTTGAGGTGACAGATGCGCAGGTACTTGCACCCGAGCGCCACCATCGGCGCGGTGCCGAAACCGAAACTCTCGGCGCCGATGATGGCCGCCTTCACCACGTCGAGCCCGGTCTTGAGTCCGCCGTCAGTCTGCAGCCGCACGCGGTGCCGCAGGTCATTCAGGCGCAGCGTCTGGTGCGTCTCGGCGAGACCGAGCTCCCAGGGGGTGCCGGCGTACTTGATGGACGAGAGCGGACTGGCGCCGGTGCCCCCGTCATAGCCGGAGATCGTGATGAGGTCGGCGTAGGCCTTGGCGACGCCTGCGGCAACCGTGCCGACGCCCGGCTCGGCGACCAGCTTCACTGACACCAGCGCGCGCGGGTTCACCTGCTTCAGATCAAAGATCAGCTGCGCCAGGTCCTCGATCGAGTAGATGTCGTGGTGCGGCGGCGGCGAGATCAGGCCCACGCCCGGGCGCGCAAAGCGCAGCGTGGCGATCATGTCATTCACTTTGTGCCCGGGGAGCTGGCCGCCCTCGCCGGGCTTGGCGCCCTGCGCGATCTTGATCTGCAGCACCTCGGCGTTGATCAGGTACTCCGGGGTCACGCCGAAGCGTCCGGAGGCGACCTGCTTGATCTTGGAGTTCTTCTCGGTGCCGTAGCGCGCCGGGTCCTCGCCGCCCTCCCCGGAGTTGGAACGGGCTCCCAGGCGATTCATCGCGATCGCCAGTGCCTCGTGCGCCTCGGGCGAAAGCGCCCCGAGTGACATGCCGGCGCTGTCAAAGCGCGCCAGCACCGCCTCCACCGGCTCCACCTGCGCAAGCGGGATCGCGACGCCGGGCCTGAGCGCGAGCAGATCGCGGAACGTGGAGGCGGGGCGCCCGTTGACCAGCGCGGCGTACTGGCGATAGAGCCCGTAGTCGCCGGCGACCACCGCGGCCTGCAGCGCCGCGATCACGTCCGGGTTGTACATGTGGTACTCGCCATCGTGCACGTACTTCAGCAGGCCGCCCTGCTCGATCGGCTCGCGCGGGTTCCAGGCACGCTGCGCCAGTTCGCGCATGTCGGACTCGAGGTCATCGAAGTCCGCGCCCTGCACGCGGCTCTCGGTGCCGGTGAAGCACCGCTGCACCACCTCATCCGCGAGCCCCACGATCTCGAACAGCTGCGAGCTGCGGTAGCTCGAGATGGTCGAGATGCCCATCTTCGACATGATCTTGAACAGTCCCTTGCGCACGCCGGCGCGGTAGCTGCGGCCAAGCTCCAGGCGCGCGGCGAAGTCGAGCTTGACGCGCCCCTTGCGCATCATCTCGAACAGCACCTGGTAGGCCATGTAGGGGTAGACGGCGGTGGCGCCATAGCCGATGAGGCAGGCGAAGTGGTGCGGCTCGCGCGCCGTGCCGGTCTCGACCAGGAGATTGCACTTGCAGCGCAGGCCGGTGTTCACCAGGTGCTGGTGCACCGCGCCGGTGGCGAGCAGTGCGTGCACCGGGATGCGGTCCCTGACGAGATAGCGATCCGAGAGCAGCAGCACGAGCTTGCCCTCGCGCACCGCACTCTCGGCCTGCGCGCACAGCCGCGCCAGCGCACCCCGCAGCCCTTCCGCCGGGGCGTACTGCAGGTCGAGAAACTCGTGCGTGACCTCCTCGATGGCGAGGATCTGGCGCAGCTTGCGCTGCGAGAGGATCGGCGAGCCGAGCACCACCTGGCGCGCATGCTCGGGGGCCGGCTCGAAGATGTTGGCCTCGGGTCCGATCTGGGTCTGCAGTGACATGACGATCGTCTCGCGCAGCGGATCGATCGGCGGGTTCGTGACCTGCGCGAACTGCTGGCGGAAGTAGTCGTAGAGCGAGCGCACGCGGTGCGAGAGCACCGGCATGGGCGTGTCATCACCCATCGAGCCGACCGCCTCGTTCTCGTCCTGCGCCAGCACGCGGATGATGTCGTCGCGCTCCTCCTGCGTGACGTTGAACATCTTCTGATAGAGCCCGAGGGTTGCCCGGTCCATGGGCTCGGCGGCGAGGCGCGGGTCGACCAGGTCGCTCTCCAGGTAGCGCACGCCCTGCTTGAGCCAGGTCTTGTAGGGATGGCGGTGCTTCAGCAGCTGGTCGATGTCAGCCGAGGCGAGCAGCGTGCCGCTCCTGAGGTCGAGCGCGATCATGTCGCCGGGCCCGAGCTTGCCCTTCTTCACCACATCCGCAGGCGCGTAGTCCCACACGCCCGGACTCGGAGGCGATCGTCAGCACCCGATTGCGGGTGATGCAGTAGCGCGCGGGCCGCAGGCCGTTGCGGTCGAGCGTGCACAGGGCGTAGCGGCCGTCGGTCAGCACCACGCCGGCCGGCCCGTCCCAGGGCTCCATGTGCACCGAGTAGTACTCGTAGAACGCGCGCAGGTCCGGATCGAGCGTGTCGAGTCCGTGCCAGGCCGGCGGGATCAGCAGGCGCATGGCATGCAGCGGGTCCAGGCCGCCCATGAGCAGCACCTCGAGCATGTTGTCCAGGCTCTGGGAGTCGGAACCGGTGAGCGACACCAGCGGCAACGCCTCGCCGAGATCGGGCAGGAGCGCAGAGTTCAGGAGCGGCCCGCGGGCCCGCGCCCAGTTACGGTTGCCCTGCACGGTGTTGATCTCGCCGTTGTGCGCGAGGTAGCGGTACGGGTGCGCGAGGCGCCACTGCGGCAGCGTGTTGGTCGAGAAGCGCTGGTGAAACACCGCCACCGAACTCTCGAGCCGCTCATCGGCGAGGTCGGGGTAGAACTGCGCGAGGTAGCGGGGCATCACCATGCCCTTGAAGACGATGGTGCTCGCCGAAAGGCTCGGCACGTAGAAGTGCGCATCGGCCTCAAGCGCCTTCTCCGCCAGACGCCGCGCCATGTAGAGGCGGCGGTTGAACGCCGCGTCGTCGGGCACGGCGGCGCTTGCGTTGACGAACAGCTGCTCGATGCGCGGCAGCGACTTCACGGCCTCCGCACCGCAGGCGCTCGGCTCGGTCGGCACCACGCGCCAGCCGGCAAGCCCGAGGCCCTGGCGTGTCAGCGCCTCGGCGAGCGTCGCGCGCGCGCGCGCGGCGGCGGCGGGCTCGGGCGAGAGGAACACCAGCCCGGAGGCAAAGCGCGGCGCGAGCGTGATGCCCGCCTCGGCGGCCACCGCGCGCAGGAACTTCTCCGGCTTCTTCAGCAGCAGCCCGCAGCCGTCCCCGGTCTTGCCGTCCGCGGCGATGGCGCCGCGGTGCGTGAGGCGGTTGAGCGAGCTCATGGCCGTGCGCACCAGCCAGTGGCTCGGCGCATCGTCGAGGCTGGCGATCATCCCGAAGCCGCAGCTGTCGCGCTCGTAGGCGTCCTTGTAGAGTCCCAGAGTCCGGGAGTGCATGGTGCAGGCCTCAATGTGAGTCTTAAATACGGCCGCCCCGCGCAGACGGTCCGTCCGCGGCTCGTCAGAGGGCATGACCGCAAAGCAGGCGCTGAAGGAGATCCGCGAGACCCAAGAAGCCCGCGAATGAGCAGCCGAAGCGGGGAAAATACCGTCCCGTCGGTCGACCGTCTTACACCATCACTATGCGTTCGATAATACCGGCCCGCAAACGGCTTGCAAGCGCTTCCGCGCGGTGGGCGCGATGCGCGCACTGCTGAGCGCCCGCCTGCGCCTGCGCGCGTGGCGCGAGTCGGACCTGGAGCCATTCGCCGCGCTGAACGCGGATCCCTGCGTCACGCGCTTCCTGTCCCGGGCGCTCACCCGGGCGCAAAGCGACGCGCTGGCCGCGCAGGCGCAGGCCCGGATCGAGGCGCACGGCTGGGGACTGTGGGCGCTTGAGCTGCGCGCGAGCGGCTCCTTCATCGGCTACCTCGGACTGGCCGTGCCCGCCTTCCAGGCCCACTTCACGCCCTGCGTGGAGATCGGCTGGCGCCTGGCGCGGCCCTACTGGGGGGCGGGGCTGGCAACCGAGGCGGCGCGCGAGTGCCTGCGTTTCGCGTTCGCGCAGCTGCAGCTGGAGGAGGTGGTCGCGTTCACGGTCCCGGCCAATCAGCGCTCGCGAGCCCTCATGGAGCGACTCGGCCTGCGCCACGACGCCGCCGGGGACTTCCCGCACCCGCAACTGCCGGCCGGGCACCCCTTCAGCCGCCACGTGCTCTACCGGCTCAGTCGTCAGTGCTGGCAGGACGCGCAGCGGACGTAAATCAGCGGCGCGGCACGCACCGCGCCTGGTGCACACTGCCGGCAAATCCGGATTCCGGAAGGAAGAGCGAAGATGCGTGCAGGGTGGACGTTGATGGTGTGTGTGCTGGTGGGCGGCGCCGGCGAAGCGCGTGCTGCGGGCGACTACGACACGCTGGTGGGCCTGGCGCAGGAGTGGCGGCACTTCGAGCAACCCGCCGTGAACCGCTGCATCCCCGACTATGGTGCGCGGGCCATGAGGGCCAAGGCCGCGCAGCTGCCTGCCTACCAGCAGCGGCTGCATCAGCTCGACACGCGCGGCTGGGCACCCCGGCAGCAGGTCGACTACCGGCTGATCGAAGCGGAGATGAACGGCCTGGACTTCGATCTGCGCGTGCGCCAGCCCTGGGCGCGCGATCCCTCGTTCTATGCCACCGTGTTCGGCGAGCGCAGCGACGTGCCCCAACATGAGGGCGCCTCGGCAGCGCCGACGATCGACCTGTTCTGGTATCGCTACCCGCTGTCGCGCGCGGACCAGGAGAGCCTGACGTGCCTGCTGGGGGCCGTACCGGCGCTGCTGGAGCAGGCGAAGAGCAATCTGCGCGACAGCACCGCCCGCGACCTGTGGGTCTACAGCGTGAGCACCCTGCGTCAACAGAGCGAGGTGCTGGCCGCATTGCAGGCCGGGACGCTCACGATGCGCACCCTGGAGGGCGCAAAGCACGCGAGCCTCGAGGAAGCCGGACAGCCACTGCTGCAGGCGCTGGCGCGCGCGCACGCAGCCACCGAAGCCTTCGTTGGCTGGATCGAGTCGGAGGCGCCGAAAAAGACCGGCCCCTCCGGGGTCGGCAAGGACAACTACAACTGGTACATGCAGCATGTGCATCTGGTGCCCTACGACTGGGACCAGCAGGTCACGCTGCTGCGCCGGGAACTGGAGCGCGCCCGCGCGAGTCTGGCACTCGAGGAGTTCCGCAACCGCGCCCTGCCACCGCTCGAGCCCGCGAACACGCCCGAGGCCTGGCGCACGCTGCTCGTGGCGCGCATGAAGAAGCTGACGGACTTCCTCATCAGCTCCGGCATCGTCCCGGAGCGGGACTACTATCGCGCTGCGATGGCGCAGCAGGTGAGCGAATTTGTGCCGCCCGAGAAACGGAACTTCTTCCTGCAGGCGACCGCGCGCGAGCCGCTGGGCCTGTTCTCCCACGACTATCACTGGATTGAGCTGGCACGCATGAAGGAGGAGCCGAACCGCAGCGCGATTCGCCGCCTGCCGGCCTTGTACAACATGTTCGACAGCCGCTCCGAGGGCCTGGCGACGGCGATGGAGGAAACCCTGATGCAGGCCGGGCTGTATGACGATGACCCGCGCGGTCGCGAGATCGTCTGGATCATGCTGGCCAATCGGGCCGCCCGGGGCCTGGCCTCCCTCTACGTACAGACCAACCAGCTCACGCTGCAGCAGGCCGGCCGCTTCCATGCACAGTGGACGCCGCGCGGCTGGTCCGACCCCGCCAGCGAGCTGGTCGCGTTCGAGCAGCTCCTTTACCTGCGCCAGCCCGGTTACGGCACGAGCTACATCACCGGCAAGTTCCAGTTCGAGCGTCTCATCAGCGACTACGCCGCGCAGCAGCAGGCGGCGGGCAAGCCCTTCACTCTGGCCGAGTTCTTCGCGCAGCTGAACGCGGCCGGGACGATTCCCTTCACGCTCATCGAGACCGAGATGGTGCCTGCACCGGCGGCACGCGGCACGCCCGTCGGCGATGCGCTTTACGGGCCCGATGCAGCCGTGAACTAGTCGCTCGCGATCGTGCCGGCTGGCGTCGGCGCAACCGCCCGCGGCCTCACTCCGGCTGCGGCTCGCGGGCGAGCAGGGTGACGCTGAGGCGCTGCGTGCGCCGCACCAGCCCGAGCGTCAGCTCACGGCCCGGCGGCACGCGCCCGAGCAGGCGGTGCAGCGTGTCGATGCCATCGACGGTCTCGCCATTCACCGCGACGATGAGATCGCCGGGCTGCAGATCCGCGCCCGCGGCCGGACCCTGCCGCTCGCGCGAAAGGATCTCCACCGCGCGGCTGCCGGCCAGTCCCAGCGCCCGCACGAGTCGCAGGTCCAGCGGCCGGTCGCGCGCGGCCACGCCGAGCCACGCACGGCGCACCCGGCCCTGGGTGAGAATCTCGGTGAGCACCCACTGGGCTGTGGTGGCGGGGATGGCAAAGCCGAGGCCCTGGGCCATCGCGATGATGGCGGTGTTGATCCCCACCACGCGCCCCTGGGCATCCACCAGCGGGCCGCCGGAATTGCCCGGGTTGAGGGCCGCCGAGTGCTGCACCACTCCCTCGATCAGGCGGCCGTGGCGGCTGCGCAGCGAGCGGCCGAGCGCGCTCACGACGCCCGCCGACACCGTGGACTCGAAGCCGAAGGGATTGCCCACCGCCACCACCAGCTGCCCGGCGCGCAGGCGCTGGCCTGCCGCCAGCTGCGCGTACGGCAAGGCGGTGGCCTGGGCCCGCAGTACCGCCAGATCGGTTGCCGGGTCGCGCCCGGCGAGGATCGCCGGCACGCTGCGCCCGTCGACGAAGGTAACCCGCGCGCGGCTCACCTTGGGCACCACGTGCTCGTTGGTGAGGAGGTAGCCGTCGGGGGTCACCACCACACCCGAGCCGGCCCCGCCTTGCGCGCGCTCGGCTTCGTCCGCCCCGCCCACATAGACGCTCACCACGGCCGGCCCCACCTCATCGACCGCGCCGACCACGGCGGCGGAATAGGCATCCAGGGGATCGGCAGCGGGTTCCTGCGGCGCGGCGGGCAGATCGAGCATGGCGCAGGCATGGGGCCCGCCGGCGGCAAACTCAAGGGTGAACGGCGCGCCGGTTTCCTGCCAGAATCTCCAAGTTCATGATTACCCTCGCGCAGACCGCGATCCTGCTCACCGCCGCCGTGGTCGCGGTCTCGCTGTTCCGCTTCCTGCGGCTGTCCTCGATCCTGGGCTACGTGGCCGCCGGGCTCGCCATCGGACCGTGGGGCCTGAACCTCATCGGCGACGTGGCACACATCAGCCAGGTGTCCGAGTTCGGCGTCGTGCTGCTCCTGTTCATCATCGGCCTCGAGCTGCAGCCGACGCGGCTCTGGGTCATGCGCCGCACGGTGTTCGGACTGGGATCCGCGCAGGTGCTCCTGTGCACGCTCGCGCTCGGGGCCGCTGCCTACGGCCTCGGGTACACGCCCGTCACGGCGGCGATCATCGGACTCGGGCTGTCGCTGTCCTCCACGCCGCTCGTGCTGCAGGTGCTGGCCGAGCGCAAGCAGCTGCAGACGCAGCACGGCCGCGCCGCCTTCGGCATCCTCCTCTTCCAGGACCTCGCGGTGCTGCCGGTGCTGGCGATCCTGCCCCTGCTGTCGGGCGAGGCGAGCGCGCACGCGGGCGGCAGCCCCTGGTGGGTGGGACTGCTGAAGCTTGCGGCCGTGGTGGTCTGGGTGATCATCGCCGGCGGCCGCGTCATCCTGCGGCCGGCGCTGCGGCTGGTGGCGCGCGCGCAGGTGACCGAGGTATTCACCGCCGCGGCGCTGCTCACGGTGGTCGCCACCGCGCTGCTCGCGCATCGCGCCGGGCTCTCGGCCTCCCTCGGCGCCTTCATCGCCGGCGTGCTGCTCGCCGACAGCGAGTTCCGCCACGAGCTCGAGGCGGACCTGGAGCCCTTCAAGGGGCTGCTGCTGGGCCTGTTCTTCATCTCCGTGGGCATGTCGGCGGACCTCGGTCTGCTGCGCTCGGAGCCGCTGACGCTGCTCGCCGTCACCTGCGGGTTCCTCGCCATCAAGGTGCTGGCGCTGGCGCTGATCGGACGGCTCGCGGGCCAAAGCAGCGAGTCCGCACGCCGCCTCGCCTTCTCGCTGCCGGCGGGCGGGGAATTCGCCTTCGTGCTGTTCGTGCTCGCCGCGCGGCAGCGGCTGCTTCCGATGCCGACCGCGCACCTCTTGGTGCTGGCGGTGACGCTGTCGATGATGCTCGGGCCGCTGCTGCTGATCGGCTACGAAGCGTTCGCCCGGCGCTGGCTCACGCCGCCGCAGCGCCCCTATGACGCCATCGAGGAGCGCAACAGTCCGGTGATCATCGCCGGCTTCGGCCGCTTCGGCCAGATCGTCTCGCGCGTGCTGCGTGTCAAGGGCATCGCCTTCACCGCGCTCGACAGCAGCCAGACGCACGTCGACTTCGTGCGCCGCTTCGGCAACGAGGTGTTCTACGGGGATGCCTCGCGGCTGGACCTGCTGCGCGCGGCGGGCGCGGCGTCCGCGCAGTTCCTGGTGCTGGCGATCGATGACGTCGAGGCCTCCACGCGCACCGCGATCCTGGTGCGCGAGCAGTTCCCGCACATCCGCATCTTCGCGCGCGCCCGCAGCCGCCAGCACGTGTTCGCCCTCAAGGACGCCGGGGTCAGCGACATCGTGCGCGAGACCTACGCCTCGAGCCTGGAGATGGCGGCGACGGTGCTCGAGGCGCTGGGCGCAGACCCCGGCGGCGGCGCGCGAAGCGGTACGGCGCTTCCGCGCGCACGACGAGGCGACGCTCGAGAAGCAGTATGCCGTGAAGGAAGACGACACCAAGTTCCTCGCCACTTCACGCGAGGCCGCGCAGCAGCTGGAGAAGCTGTTCGAGGCCGATCGCGAATCGAAGGCCGGGTAGGCAGCGTGGACGAGGCGCGCAGCGTGCGGGATTTCTGGTTCGGGCAGCTGGCGCCCTCGCCGCAGGAACTCAACCGCCGGCTGCGCTTCTGGTTCGGCGGCGATGATTCCCAGATGCGCCGCCGGCGCGATGCGGTCATTCGCGCCCGTTTTGCCGGACTGCTGGAGCGCGCAGCGGCCGGCGAGCTGGCCGCCTGGGCCGACGGCCCGCGCCGGCGCCTGAGCCTGATCATTCTGCTCGACCAGTTTCCGCGCAACATCTTCCGCGGCAGTGCGCGCGCCTTCGCCTGCGACGACAAGGCGCTCGCGCTCGCGCTCTCGGGGATGCAATCGGCCGCGGATGCGGCGCTCACGGTGGTGGAGCGGATCTTCTTCTACATGCCGCTGCAGCACGCCGAAAGCCGCGAAGTCCAGGACGAGTCGGTGGCCGCCTTCCGGCGCCTGCGGCAGGAGGCGCCCGAGGAGTTGCACGCGGTGTTCGATGGTGCGCTGCGCTCGGCCGAGAACCATCGCGCCATCATCGAGGAATTCGGTCGCTTCCCGCACCGCAACGAGCTGCTGGAACGCACCAGCACGGCGGCGGAAGTCGAATGGCTGCGCAAGGGCGGCGCGACTTTCGCTCAGTGACCGGCGCCGAGGGACTCGAGGTGGCGCAGGCGCCGCTCGAGCGCGCGCTGCGCCTCGATCAGCTCCACGGCCAGCGCCGCCCCGCTCACGTTCACACCCAGGTCGCGCATCAGGCGCCCGACGATGCGCAGCCGCGGCAGCGCGGCCGCCGGCACCTGCCACCCGGCCTGCGTCTCGCGCGCGAGCACCACCCCCAGGTCGCCGAGCTCGCGCACTGCATCCGGCTCGATGCGGCAGAGCTGGCAGATCTCGGTGACCGCGATCCAGTCACCCTCGGTGATCACGTGGGCCTCGAGCACCTGCGTCGTTACACGTACCATCGCCTCACCTCGCAAAATCCGCGCGCGGATCGAAGTTGAGCTTGTCGCGCATCTGTTCGTAGAGCGCCCGCGCCTCCGGCGAGCTGGCGCTCGGCACCACGACCTTCAGCTGCACGTACTGGTCGCCCGGCGGCGTGCCCGGCAGTCCCCGGCCGCGCAGCCGCAGTTTCTGCCCGGACTGCGAGTTGGCCGGGACCTGCATCGCCACCGCGCCCCCGAGCGTCGGCACGTTGACGGCGGCGCCGAGCGCGGCCTCCCAGGGCGCCACCGGGAAGGTGAGCGTCACATCGCGCCCATCGAGCTGGTAGAGCGCATGCGGAAGGATGTGCACCTCGAGGTAAAGATCCCCCGCCGCGCCGCCGCCGGCACCCGGTGCGCCCTGGCCGGCCAGGCGCACCAGCTGTCCCTCGGTTATGCCGGCCGGAATCGTCACGCGCACGGTATGGGTCTCAAGCGTCACGGTGCCGTCGGGCTTGACCTGGGGACGGCGCAACTCGAGCGTGCGCGTCGCGCCGCGGAAGGCCTCCTCGAGGCTGATGTCGACGCGGGCATGATGATCGCGGGCGCGCGCGCGCCACCGCCACCGCCGGCGAAGGGCGTCTCCCCGCCGAAGAGCGAGGAGAAGAAATCACTGAAATCCTCCTGCGCGTACTCACCCTCGCCGCCGCTGGCGCGATAGGTGCGCCGCCGCGGACCGCCGCGCTCGGCGCCGCCGGAAAACTCGTACCCGCTGCCCCAGTCCGGCGGCGGCCGAAACTGCTGGCCCGACTGCCACTCGCTGCCCAGCTGATCGTAGGCGGCGCGCTTCTCCGGATCCTTGAGCACCTCGTAGGCTTCCTGCACTTCCTTGAAGCGCTCCTCGGCGTTCTTTTCCTTGCTGACGTCGGGGTGGTACTTGCGGGCGAGCCGCCGGTAGGCGGTCTTCACCTGATCCGCGCTCGCCGCGCGCTCCAGTCCCAGAATCTTGTAGTAATCACGGTATTCCATGCACTCGTCCATTCTAACCGCCCGCGCCCGCACTGCCGGGGTGCAGCGCTGCCGGGCCGCGCACTGCCCTGAGGCAGCGCCGCCGCCGGCGCCGCCTTGAGGGCCCACACAGGGCGCTCCAGGCGAGGCACGGTTTTTGCTTTACCGTTGCTGCGGACTAAGGATGGTAATAGATGATGCGCTTGTCCCGACCCCCGCCGCTGAAAAATCTGCGGGCGTTCTGCGTGGCGGCTCGTCATCGCAGCTTCAAGTTCGCGGCCGACGAATTGTGCCTGACGCCCTCGGCGGTGAGTCACCAGATGAAGGAGCTTGAGACAGCCCTCGGCATGCGCTTGTTCGAACGCAAGACACGCGCGCTCGAACTGACCACCGCCGCGCACCGGCTGCTCGATGAGGTCGAGCCGCTGCTGGAGGCGCTCGACCGCACGCTCGCGCAGATGGCGCGACGCAACGGACGGCACACGCTGCGTGTGCGCCTGCCGGCGCTGTTTGCCAGTGAGCTGTTCATCCCGCGGCTCGCGGCGTTCTGCGCGGCGAACCCGCAGATCGATGTGCAACTGGACACGCGCGATCCACGGCCCGCGGCGCACCCGCCGACGGCCGATGTCTCCATCGTGCTCGCGGATGCAGCACCGCCGGGCATGAAGAGCGTGCGGCTGTTTTCCTCCCCGCTGATCGCCGTGTGCGCACGCGAGCATGCCCAGCGGGTCGCGCAGCTCGGGCGTGAGCTGTTTGGCACGCTCGCGCTGATCGTAGATCGCACGCGCCCGTTCGCCTGGGACAGCTGGGCAGACGAGGTGGGCCTGGAGACGCCCGAGCCGAAACAGGTCATCGAGTTCGACACCATGACGGCCGTGGTGCGCGCGGCCGAGCGCGGCCTCGGGGTCGCGCTGGTACCGGCGGTGCTGTGTGATTCGTGGATCCGCAGCGGCGCACTGGTGCGCGTGTTTGCGGTGCAGCTGCCGACCGCCGACTCCTACTATCTGGTGAGCCGGCCGAAGGACGCGGAAAAACCCCAGGTGCAGGCGCTCACGCGCTGGGCGCTCACGGAATACCAGCGTGGCTGAGCGCTCATCACGCATCGCGCCAATTCTTTTCGTTTGTCGCGGCGCGCTGTCGTTCGTATCGTCCTCACACGCGCTGACGGCGCGTCCTGACTCGAACCGAACTGACAGGAGAAACCAACATGTTCATCCACCGCAACACCGGCAGGCGCGCCGCAGCGGTGAGTCTGGGGATCCTCACCGCGGCCGCGCTCGCGAAATTGGCGCAGGCCGAGACGCCCGACCCATTTGTGCTGGTCGCCTACAGCAACCGTGCGGGCGGACAGCCACTGACGAGCGGCAACTACGGCAACGCTGCGCAGGCCGTGCAGGGCGAGGGCAACGGGGCGCTCGCGGACCCGCAAGCGCTCGACACCAATCGCTGCGTTGCCTATGCGATGACCCAGCAGCGCGCGCAGGCACGGGCCGCCTGCGATGCCGCCGTGCGCGCAGCCCAGGGGACCGAGTCGCCGTTCTGGAGTCCGCAGGCGCGCCAGCAGTCCGCACTCTGCGCCGCGGTGGCCTATTCCAATCGGGCGGTGCTGCACTGGCTCGATGCGCAGCCAGCCGCCGCGCAGCGCGACCTCGAGCGCGCCCAGGCACTCGCGCCGGAGGCAGCCTTCGTCGCGCGCAACATGATTGCCATGCGCGCGCATCAGAATGTGAATTCGCAGGCTACGGCGGCTACCACGCTCGCGGCCGCACACGAATGACCGGAGGGGAGGCGGGGCATCACTTTCGATCCCCCTCGAGCGCATGGCCCGTCTCCCTTCCGGATCACCCAAAAAAAAGCGCCGCGAGGCGGGGGAAGTCGCATCGCGGCGCGCAGGAGCGAACACGGGGAAGTTGTTCGCAGCTGATTTCGATAAAGCAAGGCGTATGCCAAGCAGGGAAAGCGTTCTAAAACAGGAAGTTACCGCTAATCCGGTCGAGCATGCCGGGTGACGCGAATTGTCACTTTGGAGCCAAGCGCAGCAGTGAGAGCCTCAGAAGGCCCTGGGCCGTCGGTGAAAGCCGACGGCCTTTTTTCTCAGCGAAATCAGCGCGGGATGACGGGTACGCAGGCCTGCGATTGTTCCTTCAGCGCATCGCACAGGGCCCGCGCCTGCGCCTCGCCACTCGCCGGGGCCTGGAGCCGATAGAGCTGCCCGCCATCGCCGGCACTGGCGACGACGATGCGTGGGGCGAGGCCCCCCAGCTGTGATCCGAAGCGACCCTGCAGCCGTTGCCACTCCCGATCGGCACTCGCCTGGGTGCCAAACGCGCCGAGCTGCACGCCATAGCCCGTGGCAGCCGCTGCAGCGGCGGGTGGCGGTTCCTGCGGCGGCGGTGCCGCTGGCACCGCTTGCGTCCCCACGACCATCTGGGCACGCAGGACGTCCGGGGCGGCGGGCGGCGGGGGCGGATTCGCCACGCCCGTGGCGAGCTGCAGCGCGTTGACGCCGGTGCGCTTCGCCCCGACGTTTGCCGGTGCCTGGGCCGTGCGCGGGGCCGAGCCGAGCGAAAACCCCTCGATGCGGATGCGTGCTTCCTCGGCCCATTTGCCATTGGGATGCTGCGCCAGGAACTGCCGGTAAGCCTCGATGGTGGCGATGCCGTCGGTGCGGCGCCAGTCGCTCTCTTCGCCCAGCTGCGCGATCCGCAGCCGCGCCTGGTTGGCGAGCTCGCTCGTGGGGTGCTGCTCCAGGAAGTGCGCAAACGCCTCGCTGGTGTCGGCGCCCTCCGCCGAGCGCCAGTCCTGCTGCTCGCGGCTGCAGCCGGCGCTGAGGAGCAGCACAGCGGCGAGCAGGGTGGTCCGCGCTGTGCAGAATGTGATCATGGTCGGCCTTTTGGGGCGGGGGCGGCACGTATTATGACTCCGGGCGACCCTTCCCGGAGCAGCCGATGAACGACTTGCAGAAGCGCCGGCTGATCGATTCGATCGGCGACTCGCCGACCTTCGTCGCCGAGGGCGTGCGCCTGACGGGCGACCTGGAGACCCCGGGCCCGCTCGTGATCTGCGGGGCGGTGCGCGGGGACGGTCGGGTGGGCGGAACACTGCGCATGTCCGTGACCGGCCAGTGGGAGGGCGAGATCCACGCCGCGGCCGCCGTGATCGCCGGCCGCATCACCGGGCGCCTCGTGGTCGAGCACAAGCTCGAGATCGGCTCCACGGCAGTCATCCGCGCCGATATCATCGCGCAGAGCATCGCCGTGGCCAAAGGCGCCGTCATCGACGGCACCGTCACGGTGACCAGCGGCCAGGCGGTCGTCGAGTTCGAGGAGAAGCGCGACGCGCGCTAGGGCAATTCGCCCCCCAGCTGCGTGACGAGGCGCCGCTCGAGCCAGGTGGGACCCCGCAGACGTCCGAAGAAGCCGCAGTGCCCGCCATAGCGCGACAGCGTCACCGACAGCGCGCCCGGCCGGGCCAGCCGCGCCAGCCCGGAGACCGGGATGATCGGGTCATCCAGTGAGGTGATGATGTTGGAGGGCACCTCGAGGTGCGCCAGCCGCTGTCCGGTGACGGCATAACCGTTCAGGTAGTCCTCGAGCGCCGGAAAATCGGTATAGCGGTGCACGAGATCGGCGGTCATGACCTTCAGGTCGCGCATGCGGCTCACGGGGGCGAAGTCGTAGATGCCGGGCCACGCTGCCTGCTTCTTGCGCAGCGAGCGCAGCCACTTGCGCACGAAGTACAGCTCATAGCCCGGAAAGCCGCGCTGCAGCGCCACCAGCGTTTCAACCGGGTCGAGCACCGGGGAGACCGCGATCACCTGTGCCAGCGCGAGTTGCGCGGCACGCGCCTGCGCCGCGACCCGCAGCATGAAGTTGCCTCCCAGGGAGAACCCCACCAGCTGCAGCGGCTGGCCACCGAGGTGATCGCGCTGCAGGGCGCCCACCGCCCCGACCACCTCGGGCAGGCGGCAGGAATGGAACAGCTCGCGATTGAGGTGATGGGTCTCGCCGTGGTCGCGCAGATTCAGGCGTGCCACGCTGAAGCCCTGCGCGTACAGCAGCTGCGCGAGCGACAGCACGTAGAGCGAATCGGCGCTGCCTTCCCAGCCGTGCAGCAGCAGCACCGGCGCGCCGCGACGCGGTGCGGCGGGCGCGGCGGGCACGAGAGAAAGCACTGCAGGCGCACGCCCTCGCCGCACTCGAGCAACAGTTCCTGCGCCGCCGCCATCATGGGGCGCGCCCGGGCGAGCACCTGCATGCGCCGCCAGGAAGTACTGGCGAGCATCGACTGCAGGTGGCGGTTGCGCAGCCAGGGCGCGGGCTGCAGTTCGTCGAGCCCGGCGGTGGTGGTGAGGACGGCGGAGTTCAACGCTCGCGGATCTCGATACGGTTGTTGGCGACGGCCGCGCGGTTCCACTCACCGGCCGTCAGGTCAGCCGCAACGGACGGGTAAGGCTGGGCGAGATTCACCGGATCGCCCGCGCCGACCGTGACGCTGACCGCACCATGGCTGGCGCTGCGCACGTCCCCGATCAGGTTGGCGAGCGCGAGCGGCGTACGCCGTCCGGGCGAGGATGGCTCCTCGCCGGGGTTACCGACTACGTCGCAGCGCGCGAACGGCAGCTCCTCCGGCGCCGGGGAGTAGCCGTCGGTGGCATTGCCCAGCGAGGCAGTAGCGGCCCGCGAAGGTGCGGATGTCCACCTGCGCGGGCGCCTTGGCGGCGGCGAGCCGGTACAGGAGCTTGGAGATCACCTCCAGGCGCGCACCCCCCAGCGCCTCCGCCCCGTAGGGCACGAGCACCACGATCGGCTTGGCGGCGGCCGCGGCGGCGCCGGAGTCCGGTGCCGCAGGCGCTGCGCCGGCCGCGACGGGCACGGGCAGGAGCGAGGCGACGCGCGGCACCTGCAGCTGCGCCACGCGGGTATTGAGGCTTTGCAGCAGCCGCTCGGTGCGCCACCACAGCACGGTGCTCAGCAGCGCGATGGCGAGCGCCGCGCCCGCGACGATCCAGGCCCCGCGGGGCTCGGCGGCATGCCGCGGCTGCTCGTAATCGCTCCCCGCCCGCGGCTCGGGCGGCGCGGAGTCAGCCGGCAGGGACTCGAGCAGCAGCGCGCGCACCTCGGCGGTGATGCGCTCGGTCTGCGTGTCGACACCGGCGACCAGCGCGCGGCGCAGCTCCGCAAAGTGCTCGCGCAGCGTGCTGTCGGTCAGTGGCTTGGAGAGCGGCCCGCTGGCCGCCTCCGCTGTACCGGCTTCAAGACGCACGTTGAGCGCCGTGAAACTCGACTGCTCCGGGGTGCGGCGGTCGGGCACGAGGTGCAGCTCGTAGAGCACCTTGGAGACATCCGTGGGCTTGATCTGTTTGGGCAGCACGCCGATCGCGCCCAGGGCGCGCGCCTGGCCCAGGTACAGCTCCCCCTCCTGCGAGGTGTACATCATGATCGGGATGGTCGCGGTGCGCGGGTCGTTCTTGATCTGCTGCACCGCCTGCAGCCCGTCCATGCCGGGCATGAGGTGATCCATGAAGATCACGTCGGGGCGGTTGCTGACCAGGTAATCGATCGCCGCCTCGGCGCTCTCGGCGGAGTCAACGTCGATGTCGTATTTTTCCAGCACGCGGGCGAGAAACAGGCGCGCGGACTTGGAGTCGTCCACGATCAAGGCCCGCTTTGCACCCATACTCCGCTCTCGACACACGCTCACGTAGTGCACGAAAGTGTAGCTCAGAACCGCCGCGGCGCACCGCTGTCGCCGGGCAAAGACGGCCGGGCCGGGCTACTAAGTGAAGTGGTTCACACTACGCGCGTACACCGGCGTGCTGGGCGCACAGCTGCCCATAGAGCTCGGCGAGGCGGCGCGCCATCGCCGCCGAAGACCAGCCACGCGCGTAGGCGCGGCCCTGACCGGAGAGCTCCGCGCGCAGGCGCGCATCGCGCAACACGCGCACGACGGCGGCGGCGAACTCCCCTGCCTCCTCGGGCACCACCAGCGCGCCGCTTTCGGGCACCAGGATCGAGCGCGTGCCGAGCTCTGCGGTCGAGACCACCGGCGTCCCCTGCGCCATCGCCTCCAGCAGCACCAGGCCCTGGGTCTCGGTGCGCGAGGCGAACACGAACACGTCCGCCGCCGCGTAACAGTCGAGCAGCTCGGTATCGCGCTCGAGGTAGCCGGCAAAATGCACCTGCGCGCTCAGTCCCAGGGCGGCGACCTGCGCCCGCAGCGACTCGCGTGCCGGTCCCTCGCCGGCGATCACCAGCAGCGCCTCGGGCACCTGCGCGAGGACCCGGGCAAACACCTGCACGAGAAAGCCGATGTTCTTCTCGTGCGCGACCCGTCCGATGTACGTGAGTAGCGGCCGCTGTGGCGCGATCCCCGCCCGGGCGCGGAAGGCGGCGCCGTTGCCGGGCCGGAAGCGATCCGCGGCAAGCCCGGTCGGCAGCACGTGGATCGGCGTCGTGACCCCGTAATCGAGCAGCACCGTGCGCATCGGCTCCGAGGGGGCGATGAGCGCCTGCACCGCGGCGCACTGCGAGCGGGTGAAGTGGCGCGCCGCGAAGCGGCCGAGCGCACGCGGCAGCACCGGCACGTAATGGTGCAGGTACTCCTCGAAGAAGGTGTGGTAGGTCGCCACGCAGGGCACGCCCGCGCGGCGCGCGCAGCGCACCCCGGCATAGTGGGCGAGGAATGGCGTGTGGATATGCACCAGGTCGAATTCCTCCGCCGGCAGCGCATCGAGCGCCTGCGTGAGCGCGCGCCAGCGCATGCGCCGGTCCTCGGGATCCTTGGGCACCGTGGTGGCGGCGATGCGCAGCAGGTCGGGCTCGGCGGCCGTCTCGGGCGCGTCGGCGTAGCGCGGCGCGATCAGCCGCGTCTGGATGCCCTGGGCGTGCAGATCATTGCGGAAGGTGCGGATGGAGGTGGAGACGCCGTTGACGCGCGGGAAGTAGACATCGGAGATGAGCAGGACCCGCACGCGCGCTTCAGCAGCGCACGGCGCGGACCGCGCAGAAGGTTGCGCGTGGCACGCTAGCTGAGCGCCACGCCCAGCGCGCCCAGCGTGGCCCCGAGCGCTGCACCGGCCAGTACGTCGGAAGGGTAGTGCAGGCCGAGGACGACACGTGAGGCGGCGATCAGGGCGGCGAGCGGCACCAGCACCAGGCAGCAGCTCGGGGAAGTGCGCGGCGCACTGCCACGTGAAGGAAACGGCGTGCAGCGTGTGGCCGGAAGGAAAACTGTAGCGATCGAGCGGCAACGCCGCACGGTCGATGCCCGTGTGGGTGATGAAGGGACGCTCGCGCACGAAGACGCGCTTGAGCAGCGCGTAGATGAGCACCCCCAGGGCACCGGTGAGCGCCATGACGGCGGCGGGACGCACGGCACTCGCGCCGTAGAGCAGCGGCAGCACGAGCAGCAGCACGTACCAGACCACGCCGTCCCCGAGGCGGCTCGCCACCTGGAAGATGCGGCGCGGCAGCGGCAGCGCGGCGCCGCGGTTCAGCCGCCGGCACAGGCCATATTCCGCGGCATCCACGCGCGCCATGAAGGCATTGAAACCCGTCGCTTTCATGCGGTCTCGCCCCCCAAGGTGGCCCATGGAGTGACGCGTACAGCCTCTTCCCGCAGCGCGTCAACGGCGTGACAGGAATGTGAAAGTTTTTTTAAGACAAGGGCTTAGGTGACTTATTGTGTGCGTTCTCTCACATTATTCCGCCCCTGGATTTGGGTCACGCCCCAGGCGCGCCAGGGTGGCGCGCACGAGCCGGTCCGCGGAGCCGGCGCCGTGGGCAAAGTAGAGCGACGGTTCGGTCAGCTCCAGCTCCAGCAGCCGGGGCTCCCCGTGAACGCCGCGGATCAGGTCGATCCGCGCGTACAGGAGCGATGCGAAGGGCAATGCCGCCAGGATGCGCTCACCGACGGCGCGCTCATCGGCGCCGGGGGTGCGGGTGGTGATCTCCTCGGGCGCAAACAGGGCCGCGGTCGCCGCCGCGCCGCGCGGCAGCAGCGGTCCCTTGCGGATCGCGTGGCTCAGCCGGCCGTCGATATAGATCAGCGCGGTCTCGCCGTCGTGATCGACGCCCGGCAGGTAGGGCTGCAGCAACACGCTGCGGCGCGCGCCGAGGAGCCTGCGCATGTGTTCGAGGATTTCCGGCACCGCCGCGCGCACGTAGCGGCGCGTGTCACGCGAGCCGGCGCCGACGGCGGGCTTCACGACCAGTTCGGCCTCGG
This sequence comes from uncultured Pseudomonadota bacterium, assembly GCA_963727305.1. Classification (GTDB taxonomy): domain Bacteria; phylum Pseudomonadota; class Gammaproteobacteria; order Steroidobacterales; family Steroidobacteraceae; genus 13-2-20CM-66-19. The sequence goes on along the minus strand of CAVSFM010000015.1, from coordinate 385,330 downwards.
CGTGCCGCGCGAGAAACTCCTCCAGGGCGGGTGCGGCCTCCTCGGCCGGCTCGCAAAAGCGGCTCGGTACAATCGGCAGGTCGTGGCGGTCCAGCTCGGCAAGATAGTGCTTGTCGGAGTTCCAGCGCACCACCGCCGGCGGATTCAGCAGCCGCGTCCGCGTCGCGGTGCGCTCCACCCAGGCGAGAAACTCGGCGATGCGCTCGGTGTAGTCCCAGGCCGAGCGCAGCAGTGCGGCATCGAAGCGCCCCCAGTCCACGCCAGGATCGTCCCAGTCGGCGATCTCGGCCTGCGCGCCGGCGGCCGCGAAGGCCGCGAGCAGCGGTGGCATGTCCTCATCGAGACCGCGCGCGGCGCGCGCGCTCACCAGCGCGACCGCCGTCAATCGCGGATCCCCGTACCGCGATTCATGAGCATCACGGCGGTGGTAAACAACGCCACCGCAGCCACCGCCATCAGCGCGAAGGCCACGCCGACGTCCACGTCCGACACCCCGAGAAAGCCGTAGCGGAAGGCATTGACCATGTACAGGATCGGATTCACGTACGACAGCGTGCGCGCCCAGTCAGGCAGCAGGCTCACCGAATAGAACACGCCACCGAAGTAGGTAAGCGGCGTCAGGACGAACGCCGGAATCCAGTTGACCTGGTCGAAGTTCTTGGCGAACAGCGCATTCAGGAACCCGCCGAGGGCGAAGGTGATCGAGGTCAGCAGCAACGCCGTGAGCACCACCAGTACGTGATGCACGTGCAGGTGCGTGAATATCAGTGACACGACGGTGACCGCGGCGCCCACCAGCAGGCCGCGCACCATGCCGCCCACCGCATAGCCCCCCACGATCACCCAGTTGGGCAGCGGCGACACCAGCAGTTCCTCCACGTGCTTGCCGAATTTCGCGCCGAAGAACGAGGCCACCACGTTGCCATAGGAGTTGGTGATGACTGACATCATGATGAGGCCGGGGGCGATGAACTGCTTGTAGTCGAAGCCGCCCATGACCCCGACACGACGTCCGATGAGGCTGCCGAATATGGCGAAGTACAGGACCGAGGTGACGATGGAGGGCACGATCGTCTGCCCCCAGATGCGAATGATGCGGCCGTACTCGCGGATGAGGATCGTCTTGAAGCCGATCCAGCGCACGACTCCGAGGCTGACCGGCGGCGCAGACGCGGCCGCGACACTGTTCATCGCGCGACTCCTGGGGCAACTTCCCCCGGCAGCGCCGGCGCGTCCAGCCCGGCGCCGCCGTCACTGCGGCCCTCCACCAGACGCATGAAGATCTCCTCGAGGCGATTGACCTTGTTGCGCATGCTCACCACTTCGATGCCCAGGGCCGACAGTCGCGCAAAGATGTCGTTGAGGTTGTCTTCCTTCGAAACCTCCACCTCGAGGGTGTGATCGTCGACCAGCCGCACCACGTAGGCATCGAGCGCCGGTGCCTGTGCGAGCGCATCCCGCAGATTCAGCACGAAGGTCTCCACGTGCAGCCGCCGCAGCAGGCTGCTCATCCGGTCGCGCTCGACGATGCGGCCGCCGCTGATGATGGCGATGTTGCGGCACAGCGTCTCCGCCTCCTCCAGGTAGTGCGTGGTGAGGATGATGGTCGTGCCGCTCGCGTTGATCTCGCGCAGGAAATCCCACATGGAGCGGCGGATCTCGATGTCGACGCCCGCCGAGGGTTCATCGAGTATCAGCAGACGCGGCTCGTGCATCAGCGCCCGGGCAATCATCAGGCGCCGCTTCATGCCGCCCGACAAGCCGCGCGAAATGCCGTTGCGCTTGTCCCACAGCTGCAGCTGCTTGAGGTACTTCTCGGCCCGCTCGCGCGCCACCGGGCGCGGAATGCCGTAGAAGCCCGCCTGGTTGACGACGATCGTGAAGGGCGTCTCGAACAGATTGAAGTTGATCTCCTGCGGAACGACCCCGATGCACGCCTTGGCCACCTCGAGCTCGCGGTCGATGTCGTGGCCGAACACGCGCGCTTCGCCGGAGCTCTTGTTCACCAGTGAGGTCATGATGCCGATCAGTGTGGTCTTGCCCGCGCCGTTGGGGCCGAGCAAGGCGAAGAAGTCGCCCTGCTCGACGTCAAGGTCGACGCCCTGCAGCGCCCGCACGCCGTTCTTGTAGATCTTGGTGAGTCCGCGAACCGAGAGTGCGTTCATGGCGAGAGGATCGGGGGTCGCAGGCGGGAGCGCAAGACCCGACTGTGAGTCGAACCCGCAAGCGACGCTGAATATGCCTCTGGCGAGGGATTGACGCCGTGCGCCTGCGCGCTCTGTTTAGCTCGCGGTCTTCAGCAGTTCGATCTGCTGATCGTCATACGGCTCGGCCGCTTCGTACAATGTCCAGCCGTCGCGCCCGTGCGCCTTGCTGCGATAGAGCGCCAGGTCCGCGAGTCGCACGGCGCGCTCGTGCAGATACTCCCCGCCTGGCTCAACCGTACTGACCCCCACGCTCACCGTCACATACGGGCGCGTGGGCGAGCCGGCGTGCGCGATGCCGAGATCGGTCACCGCTTTGAGGATTTCGGCCGCGATGGTCGCTGCATAGGCGCGGTCACCGCCGGCCAGGATGGCGATGAGCTCCTCGCCGCCGTAGCGCGCCACCATGTCCAGCGGACGGCGCTGCACCGCGCTGCGGATGGCCGCGGCCACCCGCTTCAGGCAGTCATCGCCGGCCTGATGCCCATAGCGGTCGTTGTAGGCCTTGAAGTGATCGATATCCATGAGCAGCACCGACACCGGCAGCCGCGCCAGCTGCGCGTGCTGCCAGAGCGCGCGCGCCTGCTCCTCGAGCGCCGTGCGATTCAGCAGCCCCGTGAGACCATCGTGCATGGCCACGTCCGAAAGGCGCCGGCGCTCAAGAAAGGCAATGCGGTTGGCGTACTCGAGGGCATAGCAGCCAGCGCCGCCGATGAGGTTGGCGGAGAACAGCACGAACAGGGAGTAGATGGCGACGCTCGGGGCGAACTCACCCAGCAGCGCGGCCCCGGCGTAGGCTGCAACCAGCAGCAGGTTGGTGCGCACGGCAGCCCCGAAAGTCATGCCCAGCATGAAGTAGAAGTAGAAGGTAGCGAGCAGCAGGCGTGCCGCCACCAGGGGCAGCTGCGCCGGCGTCGCCTCGATCGCCATGAGCACCGTACCGGCGGCAAACATCGGCGCCGCGATCTGGATGGCCGGCTGGTACCAGCGTGCGTACCAACGCGGTCGCGTCAGCACCAGCATGATGAGCACCAGTGGAAACTGCAGCCCGAAGCGCCAGAGGTCGGCGCGCGTGAGCCGAGGACCGACCAGCAACACGTGGTCGATGATGGTGAAGCCACAGACACTCGAGAGCGCGACGAACAGGCTCATGCGCACCCAGCGCCGCGCGCTCGCGCGGTAGTACTGAATGAATTGTTTCTCGAGTTCCGGGTCGCGGAACTTCAAGCGCATGCCCGCAGCGAGTGCCTCGCCGGCCGGCGCTGCCTGTGAAAGCGGCATGTACAAGCGTCGCCCCCCGCGACCGCCGTCCCGTCAGCGTTGCGAGTCGGTGTCGTGCTCCTGCACGCGCGCGGAGTTCTTCACGCGAGTCCGCCACACATCGTACGGATCCCAGCCCGAACGCGAATGCGTCAGGTGTGCGTAACCGTCACCGCTGTCAGCAAACTCATCGTTCGCGGCCAGAGAGTCCTGAGGATCAGCGGGAAGACCTTCCACGCCTTTTCTCTTCATCACACGCGCTCCTGCTTGTTATCGATCGTCCCAGCGTTCTGTTCTTATCTTCCGTTGCCCGATCGTCCTTCCATAGTGCGATGCGGCGCTTGGAGTTTATGTCGTCCCGGAGCCAAAAGCGAATAGGACAAGCCCTTCATTATGTTACGTTAATGTAACCTGAACGCATTCCAACATGCCCTAATCCGGTGCCTGTTGTTTTCAGTCCGCAAAATAGCGTGTCAGGTACTGCTGCAGCGTTCCCGTGTCGCTGGCTTCGATGCGGCGCTGCGCGGCCAGCGACTCCTGGGCCGCGGCCCCAAACTCCCGCAGACGCTCCTCATTGGGGGGGTACAACTCCAGGAAATAAGCCTTGTGCGCTGCGGACATACGCAGCGCCAGGTCAAAAAACGACTCGCCGGCGTTCAGTTCAGTCATGAGCCGTGCTGACGGGGTCAAGCTCACGTCCTCCACCTTGGCCGCCTGGGTCGCCAAGGCGGCGGAATAAGGGCGTGACGGATCCCCCTGGTCAAGCAGTTCGCAGATGCCGGCCATTGAGTCCAGCAGCTCCCGGGCCCAGTCGTGCATCGAAACGGTGCGTCCGTCGCGCCAGAGGGTAAGGTTCGGGTCGCGCCCGCGCCGCGCCACCGCGATATGGTTTTCATCCAGCGCCTGCTGCTCGGAGTCGGCAATCGGGTCGCTCGCCTTCATCAGGCACAGGGCGACGAACGCCTCCAGAAAGCGCAACTTGTTCTGATTCACGCCGACCGGGTCGAAAGCGCTGACATCGAGCGCGCGCACCTCGACGTACTCGACGCCGGCGCGCCGCAGCGCCTTGGTCGGGCGCTCCCCCGAGCGTGCCACGCGCTTGGGGCGGATGAAGCTGTAGTACTCGTTCTCGATCTGCAGGATGTTGGCGTTCAGCTGGCGCCACTCGCCGTTCACCTCCACGCCCATGGCCTGGTACGGCGGGTGCGGCGTGCTGATGGCGCGCGTCAGGTCACGCACGTATTCATCCAGGCTGTTGACCGACACCGACAGCCCCGCCTGGTTGCGGTTGCGGTAGCCGACATCGCTCATGCGCAAACTGGTGGCGTAGGGTTCGAACGCGGTGCCGCTGCCGAAATCCTCGAGCCCAAGCTCACGGCCGCGCAGAAAGGATTTGCACACCACCGGCGACACGCCGAACAGGTAGAGGACGATCCAGCCGAAGCGCCGGTAGTTGCGCAGCAGGTCGAAATAGCAAGCCGAGATGAAGGCGCTGTCGTGACTGTGCGATTCGCGCGCCGCCGCCCACGCTTCCCAGAACGGCAGCGGAAACGAGTAGTTGAAGTGCACGCCGGAAATCGCCTGCATCATGCGTCCGTAGCGCAGTCCCAGCCCGTTGCGGTAGATGGTCTTCATGCGCCCGACGTGCGAGCTGCCGTACTGCGCGAGCGGGATGTCCGCGTCGCCCTCGATGGCACAGGGCATGCTGGTCGCCCACAGCAGCTCATCGCCGAGGTGGCGGTATACGAACTGGTGCAGATCGAGCAGATACTGCAGCAGCTCCCAGCTGTGCGTGAACGCCGGCGTCACGAGCTCGATGAGCGACTCGGAGTAGTCGGTGGTGATGTGCTCATTGGTGAGCGCCGAACCGAGCACCTGCGGATGCGGCGTATGCGCCAGCGTGCCGCCGGGCAGCACGCGCAGTGATTCCTTCTCCACGCCTTTGCGGCCGCCCTGCAGGATATGCGGCGCGCCGCCGTTGACGAGCGCCGCAAGGCGCCGTTCAAAGAGGCGATCTATGCCAGGTCTGCTCATGGACGTTGCTGCGGTGCGTATCTACCAGGGCGCGCGACCGGTCAACACCTCGGCGACCAGGACGAAGTCCGCGCACAGGCTGTAGAGCGGATGCCGGAAGGTCGCGGGCAGATTGCGCTGAAAGAAGAAATGCCCGACCCAGGCCGGCAGGTAGCCCGCCACGATTGCCGCCAGATACCACGCGCGGTGGTTGCTGCCGACGGCGATTCCGAGCATGAGCAGCGCCAACAGCGTCCCACACACGTGCAGGCGCCGGCATGCGGGGTTGCTGTGCTGCTCGCGGTAATAGGGGTAGAACGCGCGAAAACTCGCAAACGGCGGGGCAGAGGCTCCGGTCTGGCTCGAGGAGGCGCCCATGTTAAAGGGCCGTGGTGTGCAACATCCCGGCATCGTAGCGCCGCCGCTTGCCGCGGAGCCACATATTCAGGCGGATTGACCGCCGGTGACCCACTCGGTCCCGACGGGGGTGCGCCAACATGCCCGCGCCCGCAACAGCGCGCGGGTAGCTGTTGGTGTGCACCGATTTCAGGCATCGTGCCGCTGCGCGCCTGCCGGGCGCGACCGGGGCGGGGAGCATATCGATGATCGGCATCATTGGCGGCACGGGCCTGTATTCCATGCCCGAGCTGCGCGCGCCGCGCGCCGAGGAAATCACCACGCCCTTTGGCGCGCCCTCTGCTCCCCTGATCCGGGGCACGCTGCACGGACGCGAGGTGGCGTTCCTCGCCCGGCACGGCGTGAGCCACCAGCTCCTGCCGAGCGAGATCAACTTCCGCGCCAACATCTGGGCCCTGAAGAGCATCGGCGTCACGACGCTGATCGGAGTCTCGGCGGTGGGGAGCCTGCGCGAGGAAATACGCCCAGGGGACTTGGCGCTGCCTTCGCAGTACCTGGATTTCACCAAGGGTCGGCGCATCGGCAGCTTCTTCGGCGCCGGCCTCGTGGGGCACGTCTCCACCGCCCAGCCCAGCTGCCGCGCCACCGCCGCCCTCATCGCCGGCGCGGCGCGAGCCGGGGGCGTGCGGCTGCACGAGGAAAAGACCTACGCGTGCGTGGAGGGACCGCGCCTCGGCACGCGTGCCGAGAGCCTGTTTCTGCGCGGCGCCGGGGCCGACCTGGTCGGCATGACCAACGTGCCGGAGGCATTCCTGGCGCTCGAGGCCCAGCTGGGCTATTGCACGATTGCGCTCGCGACCGACTACGACTGCTGGCTCGATGATCCCGCGCAGCACGTATCCGCCGAGCAGGTGCTCAGCGAGTTCCGCAGCAACCTGGTGCGCGTCCAGCAGCTGCTGGCCGATGCGGTCGGGCAATACCGGGAGGACGACTCCCGTCCCTGTCGCCAGGCGTTGCGCGGCGCCCTGGTGACGCCACGGGAACGCATGACGGCCGAGCAGCGCGCGCTGGTGGAGCTGCTGTCGCGCTGATCGCGCCTGCGCCCTCAGCGCTCGATGATGGCCGTCACGCCCATGCCCCCGGCGGTGCACACCGACACCAGGCCGCGCTTGGCGTTGGCATCCGCGGCCAGCAGCTTCGCCAGTGTTGCGACGATGCGCGTGCCGGTGGCGGCAAAGGGGTGTCCCAGTGCGACGCTGCCGCCCTTGATGTTCAGCTTGCTGCGATCGATGCCGCCCAGCGGCCCCGGCAGGCCCAGCGCATGCCGGCAGTAGTCAGCCGACTCCCAGGCCTTGAGGGTGCACAGCACCTGGGCGGCGAAGGCCTCGTGGATCTCGTAATAGTCGAAATCCTGCAGCGTGATCCCGGCATCCCGCAGCATGGCAGGCACCGCATATGCGGGCGCCATCAACAGCCCTTCCTTGCCGCTCGCGAAGTCGACCGCCCATACCTTGCCGTAGCGCAGGTAAGCCAGCACCGGCAGGTTGCGCTTGGCCGCCCACTCCGGCGTAGCGAGCAGCACCGCGCTCGCACCATCGGTGAGCGGTGTGCTGTTGCCCGCCGTGAGCGTGCCGTCGGCGACGAAGCTGGGACTGAGCTTGCCGAGCTTGTCGAGGCTCGTATCCGGGCGCACGTTGTTGTCGCTCTTGAGACCCAGGTACTCGATGACGAGATCGTCGTAGAAACCCGACCGCCAGGCCGCGGCGGCCTTCAGATGACTGTCATAGGCGAGCAGATCCTGCTCGGTACGGCTGATCTGCCAGCGCTTGGCCATGATCTCGGTGCTTTGTCCCATCGACAGGCCCGTGCGCGGCTCCACGACCGCGGGCGTGACGGGGCGGAAATCCTTCGGTCGCAGGTCAAGCCAGGGCGCCACGCGCTGCCAGGGACTGCGGGCGCGGTAACTGCGCAGCAGCAACTGCTGATAGGAACGCGGATACACGATGGGCGCGTCGCTGATGGAGTCCACGCCGCCGGCGATGCCGGCCTCGATCTGCCCGAGCGCGATCTTGTTGCCGATGTCGAGAGCAGCCTCAAGGCCGGTGCCGCAGGCGCGCTGCAGGTCCAGTCCCGGGGTCTGCGGGTCCAGGCCGCTCGAGAGCACGCTTTCGCGCACCAGGTTGTAGTCCTTGGTGTGCTTGATCACGGCGCCCGCGGCAACATCACCGAGACGCTCGCCCTGCAGTTTGAAGCGCTCGACCACGGCGCGCAGCACGGCCGTAAGCAGGTCCTGGTTGGTCGCGGAGGCGTAGGCGGTGTAGGCCCGGGCGAATGGAATGCGCAAACCGCCGAGTATGGCGACACGCCTGACTGCAGGTCCTACCAGCATGACTCCTCCCTAGTGCGCCGCGTTAGAATGCCACGGTCAAACTGGCGAAGCCATGGAGGCCGCGCATGGGTGAGTTCACCACCATCATGGCCCGCGACGGTCATGAGTTTCAGGCATGGCTGTGTGCCGCACCCGGGCAGCCGCGCGGCGCGCTCGTCGTGCTGCAGGAGATCTTTGGCGTCAACAGCCACATTCGTGCCGTTGCCGACGGCTTTGCGGCCGCCGGCTACACGGTGATTGCCCCGAGCCTGTTTGACCGCATCCGCCGCGGCATCCAGCTCGGCTACACGCCGGCTGAGATACAGGAGGGCGCCGGCTACCGCAGCCAGCTCAAGCTCGAGACCACCCTGAAGGATGTCGCGGCCGCGGTCGCGGTGGTCAGGCACTCCGGCCGTGTCGGCACCGTGGGTTACTGTTGGGGTGGCACCCTGTCCTATCTGGCGGCCGTGCAGCTGCCGGTGGCGGCCGCGGTGGTGTACTACGGGCGCGTGACGGCTTACCTGGAGCAGAAGCCACGCTGTCCGGTGATGTACCACTACGGTGCCCAGGACAAGAGCATCCCGCTGCCCGAAGTGGAGCAGGCGCGGGCGGCTGCGCGCGACCCGCAGATGGTGTATGTCTACGAAGGTGCCGGTCACGGCTTCAGCTGCGACCAGCGGGACAGCTACGAGCCGCAGGCGGCCGCGCTGGCCCGCACGCGCACGCTCGGGTTTCTCGACCGCTACGTCGCGGGCAACCCGGCCAACAATGAGTAAGACGTGAGGACCGAACTTCCATGAAACTGCGTGATCCACAGCTGCTGCGCACCCGCGCCTTCATCGGCGGTGAGTGGCTGAACGCGAACGACGGCGCGACGCATCCGGTGATCAACCCGGCCACGCGCGAAGTGCTGGGCACGGTACCGGTGATGGGCAGCGCCGAGACGCGCCGTGCCATCGAGGCGGCGCAGGCCGCGTTCCCGGCCTGGGCCGCGCGCACCGCCAAGGAGCGCGCGGCGATCCTGCGCCGCTGGTACGAGCTGCTCCTGGCTAACCAGGACGACCTCGCCACGCTCATGACCGCCGAGCAGGGCAAGCCCTTCGCGGAGGCCAAGGGCGAGATCGCCTATGCGGCCTCCTTCATCGAGTGGTTCGCCGAGGAGGGCAAGCGGCTCTACGGTGACGTGATCCCCGGGCATCAGCCCGACAAGCGCATCCTGGTGCTGCGCCAGCCGGTGGGCGTGGTGGCTGCCATCACGCCGTGGAATTTCCCGCTCGCGATGATCACGCGCAAGGCGGGACCTGCGCTCGCCGCCGGCTGCACCTTCATCTGCAAGCCAGCCGGCCAGACGCCCTACTCGGCACTCGCGGCCGCGGCGCTCGCCGAACGCGCCGGGCTGCCGGCCGGGGTGCTCAACGTCATCACCGGCGATGCGCGCGCGATCGGCGGCGAGATGACCTCGAACCCGATCGTGCGCAAGGTGACCTTCACCGGTTCGACCGAGATCGGCAAGCAGCTGATGGCGCAGTGCGCCGGCACCATGAAGAAGATCTCCCTGGAACTCGGGGGCAACGCGCCGTTTATCGTGTTCGCTGACGCGGACCTCGACGCCGCGGTCAGCGGCGCCATCGCCAGCAAGTACCGCAATACCGGGCAGACCTGCGTCTGCGCCAACCGCCTGCTCGTGCAGGCGCCGGTGTACGAGGAGTTCACCAGGAAGCTCGTCGCTGCGGTCGCGCAGCTGCGCGTCGGCGATGGCCTCAAGGGCGCGACCGACCAGGGGCCGCTGATCGATGAGAAGGCGCTCGCTAAGGTGGAAGAGCATCTGCAGGACGCCCTCGCCAAGGGTGCACGCGTGGTGCAGGGGGGCAAGCGGCACGCCCTGGGGGGCACCTTCTTCGAGCCCACCGTGCTCACCGGCGTCACCCCCAAGATGATGGTGGCCCGCGAGGAGACCTTTGGCCCGATCGCCCCGCTGTTTCGCTTCGAGAGCGAGGCGGACGCCATCCGCATGGCCAATGACACCGAGTTCGGGCTCGCTGCCTACTTCTACACGCGCGACCTGGCGCGCTCCTGGCGGGTCGCGGAGGCGCTGGAGTACGGCATCGTGGGCCTCAACACCGGACTCATCTCCACCGAGGTGGCGCCGTTTGGCGGGATGAAGGAGTCGGGCACCGGACGGGAGGGCTCCAAGTACGGCATCCTCGACTACACCGAGCTGAAGTACCTGTGTGTCGGCATTGGCTGAGACCTGGCGCGCAGCCGTTCCGGCCGCCTGTTCGGTAGCGTGAGCCCGTGGCCTCCCTCACCCCGGCACCACCCCGCGCAGACGCCGAACGCATCGGGATTCTGCTCATCAACTCCGGCACCCCGGAGGCCCCCGAGCCGGCCGCGGTGCGCAGGTTTCTCGCCCGCTTCCTCGCCGACCCGCGCGTGGTAGAGCTGCCGCGCGCACTGTGGCTGCCGCTGCTGTACGGGGTGGTGCTGCCGTTTCGTCCGCGCCGCATCGCCCACAAGTACCGCCAGATCTGGACGAGCTCGGGTTCGCCACTGCGCGCTCTGTCCGAGCGGCTCGCAGCCGAGCTGCGCAGCGTGCTCGCGCAGCGCGTGCTGGCGCCGCTGTCGGTGGAAGTCGGCATGCTCTACAGCGCCCCGCAGCTGCAGGCGGCGCTCACGCGGCTGCGCGACGGCGGCGCGCAGCGCATCCTGGCGCTGCCGCTGTTTCCCCAGTACTGCGCCGCCACCACGGGCGCCGCCTTCGATGCGGTGAGCGCGGTGCTGCGCGGCTGGCGCCGGCTGCCCGACGTGCAGTTCGTCGCCGGCTACCACGATCACCCCGGCTACATCGAAGCGCTGCGCGCCAGCGTCGCGGAGCACTGGCAGGCGCACGGCCGCACCGCGCATCTGCTGATGTCGTTTCACGGCATTCCAGAGCGCAACGTGCGCGCGGGTGACCCGTACCTGAGTCAGTGCCAGAACACCGCGCGGCTGCTCGCGGATGAGCTGCTGCTGCGTGAAGGCGAGTGGAGCGTGAGCTTTCAGTCGCGTTTTGGCCCAGCCGGCTGGCTGAAGCCGTACACGCTTGCGACCCTCGCCGCGTTGCCGGCGCGCGGCATCCACGAGGTGAGCGTCGTGTGCCCGGGGTTTGCGGTGGACTGCCTCGAAACTCTCGAGGAGATCGCCGTCGAGAATCGCGCCGCCTTCCTCGCCGCCGGCGGTAAGCGCTATGAGTACGTGCCCGCCCTCAACGTGCGTGCAAGCCACGCGCAGTGCCTCGCTGACCTGATCGCGCAACATTGCCAGGCGTGGATGACGAGCGGCCACGGCAGCCTGTCGCAAACGGCGCGTGGCACGTCCGGCTGATGGGCGGCAGGCCGCTGCCACTGCTCGGAAGGTTTCACGAGTTCAGCGTCGCGGTCGATGACGTTCGCGCTGCGGTCGAGTTCTATGAGCGGCTCGGCTTCAGCCACGCCACCACCACCGACACCTACAGCCATCCGTATGGCGTACTCACCGACGGGTGCATCTTCATCGGCCTGCACCAGCGTGCCGCACCTTCCCCGGTACTGACCTTCGTGCGCAGCGGCGTCGCCGGCGGTGTTGCCGAGTTGGCCGCCGCCGGGATCGAGCTCAGTGTCTGCCGCACCGGGGAGGAGGTCTTCAACGAGATTGCCTTCAGCGACCCCGACGGCCACGGGGTGGCCGTGCTGGAGGCACGCACTTATTCGCCAGTGGTTCGCGGCGAGCACGAGCCCTCGCTGTGCGGGAACTTCGCCGAGGTCAGCCTGCCGGTTGCAGACTTCGCGGTGGCGCAGGCTTTCTGGGAGGGCCTGGGTCTTGTGGCGGCTCCCGAGGAACAGGCCCCGTATCCGCACCTGCCGCTGACCAGCGATTACCTCGAGGTGTCGCTGCACCGTGCGGCCTTTTGCGCACGTCCCATGCTCGTGTTCCGCGATCCGGAGATGGCCGTGCGCATTGCGCGGCTGCGCGAGCGCGGCATCGCCTTCGCAGCAGCGCCGCGGGCACTGCCGCCCGGTTGCGCACTGCTCGCGGGGCCCGACGGTACGCCGTTGCTGCTGCTGCCGGAACCCGGCTGACCCGCACGCGGGTGCGGCCGCTTGTGCCACGGCGCGCCCCGCCGCCGGCCGTTACGCGACGAATGCCGCGGTCTTTGCGGCAGGCAGCCCGCCGGCGCCGGCGGTGCTGGCGGATAATGCGGGCCGCGTCGTCCCCTCACGGCACCGGGGCTTTGCTGCATAATTGGCGGTCTAAGTGCCCGAAGAGCACCCCAGAATCACCTGCGAAAGGAACCGGCATGCGCCGCAGCCCCCTGCTTGCTCTCATTCTGTTGATTTCCACCCCCGCGTTCAGCGACAGCGGGATGTGGACCTTCCAGGAGTTTCCGCACGCGCTGCTCAAGCGCGAGCACGGCACGGACGTGAGCGGCGCATGGCTCGACAGCGTGCGCACCGCAACCATCCGCTTGTCCAACTGCACCGCCTCGTTCGTCTCCCCCGAGGGACTCATCCTCACCAACCATCACTGCGCCGAGGCGTGCCTGGATGAGCACTCGAGCAAGGAGCGCAACCTGCTGGCAGTGGGGTTTCTCGCGCGCACGCGCGAGCAGGAACTCAAATGCGGCACCCAGATCGCGGACGTGCTGATGGAAACGGAAAACATCACTGCCACGGTGGACGCCGCCACCAAGGGGCTGGGCGACAAGGCGGCCAACGACAAGCGCAAGGCCACCATGACGCAGCTCGAGCAGCAGTGCGAGCAGGACAGCAAGGGCGCCAAGGGCGGCCCGTACAAGTGCGAGACGGTCGATCTCTACGACGGCGGTCAGTACTGGATGTACAAGTACCACCGCTACACCGATGTGCGCCTGGTATTCGCTCCCGAGCGCGGCATCGCCGCCTTCGGCGGCGACCCGGACAACTTCCAGTTCCCGCGCTGGTGCCTGGACATGTCGGTGCTGCGCGCCTATGGGCCAGACGGCAAGCCGGCGGCCACGCCGAATTTCCTGCGCATCAATCCTGCCGGCCCCAACGTCGGGGAGCTGGTGTTCGTCTCCGGGCACCCGGGCAACACCTCCCGGCTGCTGACGGTGGCGGAGCTCGAGATGCTGCGCAACGTGATCTATCCGCGCTGGCTGCTGCGGGCTTCCGAGCTGCGTGGCCGCCTGATCGAGTACGGCAAGACCAGCCCCGAGGCCGCGCGCATCGTCGAGGACCCGCTTAACTCACTGGAGAATTCCATCAAGGTGCGCCGCAAGCAGCTCGATGCGCTGCTCGATGACCGCCTGATGCAGAGCAAGCAGAAGGAAGAAGCGGCGCTGCGCGCCAAGGTGGCCGCCGATCCGCAGCTGGCGAAGTCGATCGGTGACCCCTGGGCGACGATCGCCAGGGCTGAGCAACGCGACGAGCAGCTGTATCTGCCCTACACCTGGATCGAGCAGGGTGCCGGGCTCGGCGCCGGCTTTCCCGGCAAGCTGTTTGGCTACGCGCGCACGCTGGTGCGTGCCGCCGCCGAGCGCGGCAAGCCCAACACCGAGCGGCTGCGCGAATACAGCGAAGGCTCCATGCCGCGCCTGGAACAGCGCCTGGCGGCACCGGTGCCGATCTATCCGGAGCTGGAAAAGCTCAACCTGTCCTTCAGCCTGGAGCGCATGCGCGAGTGGATGGGCCCGGACGCACCGATCGTGCGCCAGCTGCTCTCGAACGAATCTCCCGACACGCTGGCCAACAAGCTGGTGGACGGCACCAAGCTCTCCGACCCGGAAGTGCGCAAGCGCCTGTGGGAAGGCGGCGCCGCCGCGGTGGATGCTTCCACGGATCCCATGATCGTGTTTGCGCGCAACGTCGATGCGGAGGCCCGCGCGGTGCGCAAGAGCTACGAAGATGAAGTGGAAGCGCCGGAGACCGCCGCCTCGCAGAAGATCGCGCGGGCACGCTTCAAGGTGTATGGCACCAGTGAGCCCCCGGATGCCAACTTCACGCTGCGGCTGAACTTCGGCACCGTGCAGGGCTGGAAGGAAGGCGATCACGAGGTCGAGCCGTTCACGCGGCTGGCGCGCCTGTTCGAGCGGGCGACCGGCCAGGAACCCTTCAAGGTCCCCGATACCTGGCTCGCGGCCAAGCCGACCCTGGACCTGGAGACGCGCTTCGACCTCTCGACCAACAACGACATCGTGGGCGGCAATTCCGGCAGTCCGTTGATCGATGCGCAGGGTCAGATCGTGGGGCTGATGTTCGACGGCAACATCCACTCCATCGCCGGCGACTTCTGGTTCGATCCGCAGATGAACCGCGCCGTAGCCGTGGATCCGCAGATCATCTTCGAGGGCCTGCGCAAGGTGTACAAGGCCCAGGAGCTGCTGGGCGAGCTCGGCGCCAAGTAACGACCATCAATGGCCGGCCGGGGCTGCCCGGCCGGCCGGGTTCGCAACCCCGGTGGGGACACCCTCGTGCGCGAGAATGCGGAAGCTGATGCGCATCTCGTCCTGCACCTGCAGCGCCCCCAGCATGGCGCTGAAGGGCTTGAGCCCGAGCTCGCTTTGTTTGAGCACCGTGTCACCGCTGACGACCAGCCGCTCGCCGGAGCGCTCATAGCGCACCAACACGTCGAACTCGTGCGCCGTCCCGCGCACCAGCGCCTGCACGCGCGCCTGCACGGCGCCCTGCGGCGACTGCGCCGGCGCAAGCCGCACGGCACTCAGCACGATCTCGGGGTTGTTCTGCGCATCCAGCAGTGCGGGTCCCAGCATGTTGCGCCGCGTGCCCTCGCGCGCCGTCTCCGGCACCTCGGGTGGAAAATCAGGACCCGCCTGCGCGCGCAGTTCCGCTTCATCCACGCTCAGACTCTCCAGCGGCACGTGCACCTCGAAGCGGCTCTCCAGCGGGGCGCCCGCCACGTAGAAAATGCCGCTCAGGGCGTGCGAGGCGATGACATGGTTGTGCCCGGCGGCGGCGAGGGCGCCGCCCTTGTAGACCCGGATCGTCAGCAGCGACTCGGTGGGCGCGATCGTATAGGGCGTGCCGGTATGCGCCGCGGCGCCCGGCGCGTGGGGCTGGGGGGCTCGGGCTGACCCGCGGCGGCGCCGGGCAGGCGGCCAGCAGGGCCGCGCACGCGAGGCACGACAGCCGCTGCAGTAGGCAACTTGCGTTCAGCCGCATAAGCTTGCAGTTATGATCCTGCGAAACACCACGCGCCGCTGGGGCGCCATTGCCCAGCTGTTGCACTGGCTCATCGTGCTGTTCATCGTCGCACAGTTCACCCTCGCGACCCTCTTTGATGAGCTGCCGGCCGGGGCCAAGAAGCTCACGCTGCTCTCGCGGCACAAGTCCATCGGCATCACCATCCTGGTGCTGGCGCTGCTGCGGCTGGCGTGGCGCTGGAACAATCCGACCCCCACGCTTCCGGATACGCTGAAACCCTACGAGCGCGCCCTCGCCCGGCTCACGCACCGGCTGCTGTACGTGCTGCTGTTCGCCGTCCCGCTCTCCGGATGGCTCATGTCCTCGGCCCGTGGGTTCCCGGTCAGCTGGTTTGGGTTCTTTCAGCTCCCGGACCTGGTCCCCAAGAACAAGGTGCTGTACCAGGCCCTGCTGACCACGCACGGGATCCTCGCCTGGACGCTCGGCATCGTCGCGACGGTGCACCTCCTGGCCGCTCTCAAGCATCACTTCGTGCTCAAGGATGATGTGCTGCGACGCATGCTGCCCTTCTCTTCCAACAAAGCTTAAGGATCGAGCCATGAAACACCAGTCGCGAAGCGCGCTGCCGGCGGCGTTGCTGGCGCTGCTTGGTGCCGCAGCGCGCCTGCAGGCCGCCGACGCTCCGGCGCTCCCCCACTACGTCCTCGACCCGGCCAAGAGCACGCTGGAATTCACCTTCACCCAGGCGGGTGCGCGCAACAAGGGGCGGTTCACGCGCTTCCAGACGCTCCTCGACTTCGCACCCGAGAATCTCGCCGCCAGTCATCTGGAAGTCACGATCGAGATGAACTCGCTCGATACCGGCGATCAGGAACGCGATGGCGCGTTGCGGGACAGCGACCTGTTCGCGGTGAAGAAATTCCCGCAGGCACACTTCAGCGCCGCGCAGATCCTGAAGACCGCGAGTGGCTACGAAGCGATCGGCAAGCTCACCATCCGCGACACGAGCCGCGAAGTCCGCGTGCCCTTCACCTTCCGCACGGCCACCGAGGCCGGTGTCAGTGCCGGCTACATGTCCGGCCAGACCACGATCAAGCGCCTCGACTACGGCGTCGGCCAGGGCGACTGGAAGGCCACCGACCAGGTGGGGAACGACGTCGGCGTCTCGTTCGCACTGCGGCTCACGGGCGCGGGCCACTGACCACGACGCCCTCAGCAGGGCGTACCGTCGCGGCGCGTCATGCGCTCGCGCGCGTGCGGCGGACTCCACACAAGGTCGACGTCGGGATCAGGGTAATAGGCGCTGTCCGCGCGGATCGCGGTTGCTGACCACGAGGAAGGTCGCCGGCCGCCCGCTGCGGTTAATGAGGTGATGTCCATCCGTGCTGCCGGCCGCAAAGCCGGCGCACATGCCCGCCCCGAGGTGCTGCTCGCCCGCTTGCGTGCGCAGCACCAGCTCACCCTCGAGCACATAGACAAACTCATCCTCGTGCGTGTGCCAGTGCCGCATCGAGGACTGCTTGCCGGGCAGCACGCGCACCAGGTTGACGCCGATGCGGCTAAGACCGAGGGCGTCACCCAGAGCGCGCACTTCGCGCGGCAACACGCGTGAGCGATAAGGCTCGGGATAGCTGCTGCGCGAGCGTGGCTCGAGATCCTTCGGATCAAGCGCTGGCTTGTGGAGTGACATGACTCACCTCGCAGACGCGGTTGACGGGCGCCGCGTGCATCGGGGAGCATGCCACAAGCTGCATGCCTGAAATACTCGATGACGTCGGCCAGTGCGTCGATGCGGTGTTGCGCCGTGTGGGACAACGCGTCGTGCTCGCGCTGCCTTTGGGCATCGGCAAGCCCAACCCGCTGGTCAACGAATTCTACCGGCGGGCGCTGCGCGATCCCGGACTCGACCTCACCATCATCACCGCACTGTCGCTGCTGAAGCCGGTCGCGCACGGCGCGCTCGAGCGTCGCCTGGTCGAGCCACTGGTGGAACGCATATTTGGCAGCTACGTGGAACCGGAGTACGCACGCGCCCTGCAGGCCAACCGCGTGCCGGCCAACGTACGAATCATCGAGTTCTTCCTCACGCCGGGCGCGTTCCTGCACAGCGCCCACGCGCAGCAGCACTACCTGAGCGCCAACTACACGCACGTAGCACGCGACGTGCTCGCCCGCGGCATCAACGTGATCGCGCACCTGGTGGCACAGCGCACGGTGAACGGCGAACGGCAGCTGAGCCTCGGATCAAACCCGGACGTCACCGCCGACCTGCTGCCGCTGATCGCGCAGGCGCGGCGCGCGGGAGGCGACATCGTCTTGATCGGCGAGACGCACGCGCAGATGCCCTTCATGGGCGGGGAAGCGCAGCTCGCTGCCGAGCAGTTCGACTTCATCGTCGACCACCCGCGCTACGACTATGACCTGTTCGCTCCGCCCAACCCGGCGCTCGCCAGCGCCGAGCACGCCATTGGCCTCTATGCCAGCGCGCTGGTGCGCGATGGCGGCACGCTGCAGGTGGGGATCGGCGAGATGGGCGACGCGCTCATCTACGCGCTGCTCCTGCGGCATCAGCAGAATGGCGCGTGGCGCGGCGCGCTCGAGACGCTGGGCGTGGGCGAGGCGGCGCCGCTGATCGAGGCGACGGGTGGCAGCACCCCGTTCACCCGCGGCCTGTTCGCCGCCAGCGAGATGTTCGTGGATCAGCTGCTTGAGCTCTACCGCGCCGGCGTGTTGCGCCGCCGCGCCTATGACTGCCTGGCGCTCGAGCGGGCGCTGGCCGCCGGCCAGGCGGAACGCTTTGACGCGAGCATCCTCTCCGCCCTGGTCGCGGCGGGCGTCGGGCCGACGCTGAGCGAGGTGCAGTTCGCTGAGCTCAAGCGCCACGGCGTGTTTCGCGAGGACGTCGAATTCAAGGCTGGGCCGGCTGCGGGTGCGCGGCGGGGAGTGGATCAGCGCCGACCTCACCGATGCGGCCAGCTGCGCGCGCATCGCCGAGGAGTGTCTGGGGCGCGAGCTGCGTAACGGGCGGGTGCTGCACGCCGGGTTCTTTCTCGGGCCACGCGGCTTCTACGCCGCCTTGCGCGAGATGCCGGAGAGCGAGCGCAGCCAGTTCAGCATGCGCGGCGTGGGCTACGTGAATCAGCTGTACGGGCCAGATCAGGAGCTGCGCACGCTGCAGCGGCGCGCGGCGCGCTGCATCAACACGACCATGATGGTGACGCTGCTCGGCGCCGCCGTATCGGATGCGCTCGCGGATGGTCAGGGCGTGAGCGGCGTCGGCGGCCAGTACAACTTCGTCGCCATGGCGCATGCGCTGCCGGAGGCGCGCTCGATCCTGTGTCTGCGCGCCACGCGCACGCGCGACGGACGCACTACCTCGAACATCATCTGGAATTATCGCCCATGAGACGATTCCGCGTCACCTGCGCGACATCGTGATCACCGAGTACGGCATCGCCGACCTGCGCGCCGCCACCGATGCGGAAGTCATCGCGGCGCTGTTGAACGTCGCGGACTCGCGCTTCCAGGGGCCGTTGCTCACGCAGGCCAAGGCCGCGGGCAAGATCCGCGCCGACTACACGATCCCGGAGCGCTTCCGGCACAACCTGCCCGAGCGCGTGGCCGGCGCACTGCACGCGGCCCGCGCCCGGGGTTTCTTCAGCGAGTACCCCTTCGGGACGGATCTCACCACCGAGGAGATCGTCCTGACGCGTGCGCTGAAGCACCTCGCCGCGCACACCGCTTCAGCGTCCGCGCGCGCGCGCGCGTTGCTGTGCGCCCTGCGGTACGGCGCGCCGCAGGCGCAGCACCGGGCCGCGCTCAAGCGCATGGGACTGCAGGCGCCCCGCGGCATTGGCGAGCGGCTGCAGCAGCGCCTGGTCAGCTGGGCGCTCAGCGCGAGCGCCGCGGACCCGTAGCCTCAGCGCCGCGGCGTCCTGCGGCGGATGCGCCTGGGCGCGGCCCGCCGGACCGGCTTGCGCGCCGCCCGGCGGGTGACCTTGCGCGCGCTCTTGGCGCGCACCTTGCGGCGGGCGGCGGCGCGGCGGACCCGGGCAGGCTTCCTGCGGAGGCGGGACGCCTTCTTCTTCGTCGCCTTCTTCTTCGTCGCCTTCTTCGTCGCCTTCTTCGCCGCCTTGTGCGCGACCTTCTTCGCCGGCGCCGCACGTCGCGGCGCCGCCTTGGCAGGTGCCGCGGGCACATGGTGGCCACGCAGCTGCTCGAGGATGGCCGGATTCTCCAGGGTGGAGACGTCCTGCGTGATCTCTTCACCGCGCGCCACCGACTTCAGCAGTCGGCGCATGATCTTGCCCGAGCGGGTCTTGGGAAGATTGTCAGCGAAGCGGATGTCGTCGGGCTTGGCGATGGCGCCGACCTGTGCGGCAACCCAGTCGCGCAGCTCCTTCACCAGCGCGTCGATATCGCCCGTGGGTCGCGCCCCGCGGCACACCACGAAGGCGAACACCGATTCGCCCTTGATCTCGTGCGGCTTGCCGACGACGGCGGCTTCGGCAACCCGCGGGTGCGCCACCAGCGCCGACTCGACCTCCATCGTGCCGAGGCGATGCCCGGCCACGTTCAGCACGTCGTCAATCCGCCCCATGATCCAGAAATAGCCGTCCTTGTCGCGGTGGGCACTGTCGCCGGCGACGTAGTAGCGGTTATCGAACTTCGACCAGTAGGTGTCGAGATAGCGGTCGTTGTCGCCCCAGATGGTGCGTACCATGGCGGGCCAGGGCTTGCGGATCACGAGGTAACCGCCGGCATCGGGGCGTGTCACGCTGTCACCGTGATCATCGACGATGTCGGCATCGATACCCGGAAGCGGCCGCGTACACGAGCCGGGCTTGGTGGCGGTGCTGCCCGGGAGCGGGGAGATGAGGATGGCTCCGGTCTCGGTCTGCCACCAGGTGTCGACGATCGGACAGCGGCTCGCGCCGATGACGCGGTGGTACCAGATCCACGCCTCCGGATTGATCGGTTCACCGACGCTGCCGAGCAGCCGCAGCTTCGACAGGTCGTACTTGCGCGGCAGCTCCTCGCCGAGCTTCATCAGCGCGCGGATCGCCGTGGGCGCGGTATAGAACACGGTCACGCCGTGGCCGGCGCAGATCTTCCAGAAGCGGCCGCCGTCGGGGAACGTCGGCGCCCCCTCGTAGATGAGCACCGTGGCACCGGCAGCGAGCGGACCGTAGGCAACGTAGCTGTGGCCGGTGACCCAGCCGACATCCGCCGTGCACCAGAACACATCGTCATCGCGCAGGTCGAAGACCCACTGGGTGGTGAGCTTCGCCTGCAGCAGGTAGCCGCCGGTGCAGTGCTGGATGCCCTTCGGCTTGCCGGTCGAGCCGGAGGTGTACAGCAGGTACAGCGGATGCTCTGCGTCGACCCATTCGGGCTCGCACACCGGCTCATGCCCGGCCACGGCGTCGTGCCACCACACGTCGCGCCCGTGCGTCATCGGCACGGCTTTACCGGTGCGCTTCAGCACGATCATGTGGCGCACGCTGGGGCAGCCGCTCGCGAGCGCCTTGTCGGCCGCCGCCTTGAGCTCGATCACCTGCCCGGCGCGCCAGCCGCCGTCGGCCGTGATCACGAGCTTCGCCTCGGTGTCCTCGATGCGATCCTTGAGCGCCGGTGCCGAAAAGCCGCCAAACACCACCGAATGGATGGCGCCGAGGCGGTTGCAGGCGTGCATGGCCACCAGCACCTCGGGCACCAGCGGCAGATAAATGATGACCCGGTCACCGCGCCGGATGCCGTGGGCCTTCAGCGCGTTTGCAAAGCGGCACACCTCCGCGTGCAGCTCGCGATAGCTCAGGCGGCGCACGTCGCCCGGCTCGCCCTCGAAGAGGACCGCGGTCTTGTGCCCACGCTCGGCCAGATGCACGTCCAGGCAGTTCACCGAGGCATTGAGCTGCCCGTCGGTGAACCAGCGGTAGTTCGGCGCGCGACTGTCATCCAGCGCGCGCGTGAACGGCACCTGCCACTTCAGTTCCTTGGCTGCGAGGTCCGCCCAGAAGCCCACATGGTCCGCGCGCGCGCGGCGATGCAGGTCCTCAAGGTCCGCCGGCTTGATGCGCGCCCGCGCGGTAAAGGCCGGCGGAGGCGGAAAGCTGCGCTTTTCCTTCAGGATCGATTCGATGTTCTTATCCGACATGGGGTTCTCGCAAGGTTGCTGCAACAGGGCACCGACTGCGGATTCAATAGCATAGCGCAAGGGAATGGGCGTACGGATTTACCCTTACGACAACAGCCGATCGATCATCGCGCGCGCCTGCGCGCCATAGGCGCCACCGAACAGGTTGGCGTGATTGAGCACGTGGTAGAGATTGTAAAGCTCGGCCCGTGCCGCGGACTCGGGCGGCAGCGGCGCTGCGGCGCAATAGGCGCGATAGAACGCGGCGCCGAATCCACCGAACAGGCGGGTCATGGCAAGGTCGGTCTCGCGATCACCGTAGTACACGGCGGGGTCAAAGATCACCGCCGTGCCATCGGCGCTTGCGAACCAGTTGCCGCCCCATAGATCCCCGTGCAGGAGCGACGGCCGCGGCGCGTGGTTGCGCAACAGCGCCGGCACGGCCTCCAGCAGCGCTGCGGCGACCGGTGCCAGGTGCGCCGCGAACCCGCGCTGCGCCGCCAGCGCAAGCTGCGGGCGCAGACGGCGGTCGCGGAAAAACTCCGCCCAGTTGGCGCTCCAGGCATTCGCCTGCGGCGTGGCGCCGATGAAGTTGTCGCGGTGGTGGCCGAAGCGCTCGGCGCTGACCGCGTGCAGGGCCGCGAGCTGCGTGCCGAGGCGCTCCTCACTGCGCGCATCGCCCGTGCCGCGCTCGATCCACTCGAGTGCGAGGAAGGCCGCATGCTCGGTGGTGCCGTAGCCGATGACGCCTGGCACCCGCAGCGCGCGCGCCGCGGACAGCACGGCAAGTCCGTCGGCTTCGCTCTCCAGCGCGGCGATGCCACCCGGCGGGGCCACCTTAACGAAGAAGCGCCCACTCTGGCTGCGCCAGGCGTACGCCTCGTGGATGCTGCCGCCGCCGATGCGCCGCTCCGGCTGCGCCGCACAGCGCACCCCGCTCAGGCGGCGCAGTTCACGCGCGATCGCGGCGAAGCGCTCCATCGGCCACCGCGCCTTCTGTCAGGGACCGGCGTGCGCCGTCGCCAGACGCAAGGCCACATAGGGCACCAGATTCAGCAGCAGGATGCCGACCTTGTAGAGCGCCATGGCGGCGTAGTGGATGGCGTCGAAGCGCTCCGCCGACAGGCGGAACCAGCGCGTATGCAGGCTGAACATCCACTCGTGGGCCACGCTGAAGGCCACGAACCATGCGAGCAGGACGGCATAGTTGATGAGTG
Organism: uncultured Pseudomonadota bacterium; assembly: GCA_963727305.1. Lineage (GTDB taxonomy): Bacteria > Pseudomonadota > Gammaproteobacteria > Steroidobacterales > Steroidobacteraceae > 13-2-20CM-66-19. The sequence continues at coordinate 362,618 of CAVSFM010000015.1, read as the reverse complement.
TACAAAGCAGAAGCCAGTCGCTGATGAGACGGACATCCATGCGCGCGGCTCGGTGCGGCGGCTCGCCGGGGTCTAGACGACCACGCCGGTCGTGGCCGGAGCCGCCAGCAGCAGCCCGATGCGGGCGAGCACCCAGACTCCGAGAGCGGACACCGTAAAGGCCACGAGACTCAAGCCAATCGAACCCAGGAAGCTCGTACCGAGCATCGCCCGGATGGCCAGCAGAAATCCCAGGGCACAGGCGAGGGATCCGCCGATCAGGCCGCCGAGGAACAGCGATACCAGCGCACCGCCCAGAAGTCCGACAAAGGCCGCGAACCCACAGCGAACGAGCCCGGTGTACTTTGCCCTGACCACGTGCGCGCCGATCTTCATGGGGATGGCCACCAGCACGGTGAGCAGGATCAGTCCGAGAACGAGGTTGCCGGAGACTTGGTAGGCCACGGCGCTATTTATACTACGGGCTGCGCCGCAGGAGGCGTTGCCAGCGCCAGGCGAGCAGCGTGCAGATCGCGGCCGCGGCGACGAACAGCACCAGGGTGTGGCGCATCTCGGCGGGCTCAATCACCTCGCCGCGGTAGTTGGCCCAGCGCTGACCCGAGCGCAGGGCGAGCCAGACCTGCACCGCGCCGCTGGCAAAGCCGGCGGCGAATACCCAAAGCGCGACCCCGGCGACGCGCGCCAGGCCGCGCTTCGGGATCTTGCGCTCCGGTTCAGCCGGCGAGGACATGCCGGGACAGCGCGGGTTGAGCGGCAGCGTTCGGCACTCAAGCCTACGCCAGCGGCAGCTGCACGAGCCGCTCGCCCTGGCGACGCAGGAACGGCCCGAAGCCGAGTTCGTCGTACAGGCCATCCAGCGCCGCCAGATTGGGCATGCGCCGCCGCAGCCCTTCGGCGTCCGTCCCGAGCTTCAGGTCGCAGGCGATGCGCGTGAGCTGGCGGCTGAGAAACACCGACTCGCGGTGCTCGGTCAGCTTCTGGGCCAGGGTGCCGGCGCCCCGCAGCTTCAGCTGCGCGACGCGCTGCAGGTCGCCGTACATCTCGTCGAGGGACTCAAAGACCTTCATCAGCGAGGCCGCGGTGCGATGCCCCACCCCGGGAACGCCCGGGATGTTGTCGACGTCATCACCGGTCAGCGCCAGGTAATCGGCGAAGCGCTCGGGCGCCACGCCAAAGTGCCGCTCGATGTCGTGATAACCGAACTGCTCGCGCGCCCCGAAATCCCAGAACAGATCCCCGTCGCGCATCAGCTGCGCGAGGTCCTTGTCGCGCGTGATGAAGGCTGAGCGCATGCCCACATCGCGCATGCAGGCGGCCAGGGAGCCGATGAGGTCATCGGCCTCGTACTGCGGATCCACGAACACCGAGAGGCCCAGATGCCGGCACAGTTCGCGGCAGCGCTCAAACTGCAGCACGAGATCCGCAGGTGCGGGCTCGCGGTTGGCCTTGTAGGCCGGGTAGATGCGGCTGCGATAGGAATCGGTGCGCCGCTGATCGAAAGCGACGGCGATGTATTTCGGCCGCAGGCGTTCGATCAGATCACCGAGGAAGCGCGCGAAGCCGAACACCGCGTGCACCGGATTGCCCGCGCGGTCGCGCATATCCGGCAGCACCGAGTGATACGCGCGAAAGACGTAGACCGAGGCGTCGATGAGGAAGATCAAAGCAGCGCGGCGTCCTGCAAAACCGGCGCCACCTTAGCAGTGTCCGGCGGGCGCGTCACGAAGCGCGCGCTTCAGGACAACCAGCGCTGGATGCGATCGTGCAGCGGGCTTGAGCGCGGAAAGTGCGCGAGCAGATATTCCATCTGGTCGGCCAGCACGCGTCGTCCCTTGAGGAAGATGTATTCGGCGTACGTCGGGGTGAACGGCACCGCGATCAGCTGCATCTTGGCCTGCTCCGGGGTGCGCGAGGCCTTCTGGTTGTTACAGCGGCGGCAGGCCGCCACCACGTTGGTCCAGATGTCCGTGCCGCCCTGACTGAAGGGCCGGATGTGATCGCGCGACAGGTCGCGCGAGGGGAAGCGCTGCGCGCAGTACATGCACAGGTACGCATCGCGCCGGAACAGTGTCTGGTTGTTCAGCGGCGGCACATAGTCGTGGCGCGTGTTGCCCGGGTTGCCGGTGTGCCCCACGGTGGCGACGATGGAGTTGACCTCGAGAATGGTGCGCAGACCACTGCGCGCGTTGACGCCGCCGTAGAGCGTGTACAGCAGTGAGCCGCACGTGTATGCCACCTGCTCCTGGTGATACAGTCGCGCCGCTTCCTTGTAGTCGATCCACTCGAGCGGCATGCCCGCGATGTCCGTGCGCAGCACCAGCTGCGACAGCCCGCGCGCGCCGGGGGCCGCAACGATGCGCAGGTCCTGCAAAGGACCGTGGTCGGCGCGCTCGAGATCGATGCCCAGCATGGCGGCTGTAAGATACGGCAAGTTTGTGCAAGAATTCAACAGCGCAAAGTCCTAATTCAATTACAGATTTTTAACCACGTGGCCGCCCAGCCACGCGTGCGGAAGAGAGCCTGAATGCCAGTCACAATAGGCGCGCTGCGCGAAAGCGCGCCGCAAGAAGCGCGCGTCAGCCTGGTGCCCGAGGTGGCCGATAAACTCGTCAAGGAAGGCGCCCGGGTACTGCTCGAGCGCGGTGCCGGCGAGCGCGCCCGCTTCCCGGATGCGCTTTATAAAAGCGTCACGTGGGCCGACAGCGCCGCGCAGGTGCTCAGGGAGGCCGACGTGCTGCTCACCGTGCAGCCCCCCACCCTGGAGCAGATCGGGCAGCTGAAACCCTCCGCCGTGGTCATCGGGTTCATGCAGGCGCACGCCCGGCGCGAGGAAGTCGCCGCACTCAAGGCACGCGGCATCACCAGTTTCGCGATGGAATTCGTGCCGCGCATCTCGCGTGCGCAGTCGATGGATGCCCTGTCCTCGCAGGCGGCGATCGCCGGCTACAAGGCGGTGCTGATCGCGGCCAACCAGCTGCAGAAGTTCATGCCGATGCTGACCACCGCCGCCGGCACCATCCGCCCGGCGCAGGTGCTGGTGATCGGCGCCGGCGTCGCGGGGCTGCAGGCGATCGCCACCGCCCGGCGCCTCGGGGCGGTGGTCGAGGCCTACGACGTGCGCAGCGCGACCCGCGAGCAGGTGAAGTCCCTCGGCGCCAAGTTCGTCGACACCGGGGTGAGCGCGGAGGGCAGCGGCGGCTACGCGCGCGAACTCACCGCCGAGGAGAGGGCGCGCCAGCAGGAGGTACTGGACGCGCGCATCGCCGCCGCGGACGCGGTGGTGAGCACCGCCTCGGTGCCCGGGCGCCCGGCGCCGAAGATCATCTCCCGCGCCGCCGTGGAGCGCATGCGCTCGGGCGCCGTGGTGGTCGATATCGCCGCCGAGCAGGGTGGCAACTGCGAGCTGACGCGCCCGGGCGAGATCGTCGAGCACCAGGGGGTCAGCATCGTCGGCCCGCTGAACCTGCCGGCCACGCTCGCCTACAACGCAAGCGAGATGTACGCCCGCAACCTCTTCAATTTCCTCAAGCCCGCCCTGGTAAAGGGCGAGCTGGCGATCGACTGGAACGACGAGGTGTTCGCGCAGTCCTGCCTGACCAGCGCGGGCGCCATCAAGCATGAAGCGACGCGCAAGGCGCTGGAGGACTGAAGATGACCGGGATCGTGGCGCTCTACATTTTCATGCTCGCGGCCTTCACCGGCTACGAAGTGATCTCGCGCGTGCCGGTCATCCTGCACACCCCGCTCATGTCAGGCTCGAACTTCGTGCACGGCATCGTGCTGGTGGGCGCGATGGTGGCGCTCGGTGGCGCGCACACGCCGCTGGAGAAGGCCATCGGCGTCATCGGCGTGCTGTTGGCCGCCGGCAACGCAGTCGGCGGCTACGTGGTGACCGAGCGCATGCTGGAGATGTTCAAGTCCAGCGGCGCCCGCGGCGCGGCCAAGAGGAGTCACTGATGCCGGCGGGGGCTTCGCGCGAGCTGCTGATCGAGGCGAGCTATCTCGTCACGGCCCTGCTGTTCATCATCGGCCTCAAGCGCATGAGCTCCCCGGTGAGCGCGCGCAGCGGCATCCTGTGGGCCGGCGCCGGCATGGCGGTGGCGACGCTGGTCACGTTCCTGTACCCGGGCATGACGAACTACGAGCTCATCGTGCCGGCGATGTTCGTCGGCGCCGGGCTCGCCTGGTGGAGCGGCAAGCGCGTGGCGATGACCGACATGCCGCAGATGATCGCCCTCTATAACGGCATGGGCGGCGGGGCGGCGGCGGCGATCGCGGCGGTCGAGCTGTACCGCGGCGATACCCACGGGTACGCGGGCAGCACGCTCGCCGTGGCCGGCGGGCTGATCGGCGCGGTGTCCTTCAGCGGCAGCGCCGTGGCCTTCGGGAAGCTTCAGGGGCTTATCAAGCGCAGCCTGCGCTTTGGCGGCCAGCAGCTGCTGAACCTGCTGCTGCTCGTAGCGGCTGTCGCGCTCGGGGTGACGATCGCCGCGCACCTGAACGCAGCGCCCATGGTGGTGACCGGCCTGTTCCTGGTGGCGTTGCTGCTCGGGCTGACGATGACGCTGCCGATCGGCGGTGCCGACATGCCGGTGGTGATCTCGCTCTACAACGCGCTCACCGGGCTGGCGGTCGCGTTTGAGGGTTTCGTGCTCAACAACGCCGCGATGATCATCGCCGGCACCGTGGTCGGCTCGGCCGGCACGCTGCTCACGCAGCTGATGGCCAAGGCCATGAACCGCTCCCTCGGCAACGTGCTGTTCTCGGGCTTCGGCGACACCGGTGGCGCGGCCACGCGGCACCGTCACGGGGAGCCTGAAACCGATTGAGGCCTCCGACGTCGGCGTGATGATGGCGTTCGCGCAGAAGGTGATCGTGGTTCCCGGCTACGGCATGGCGGTCGCACAGGCGCAGCACAAAGTCTGGGAGCTGTGCCAGCTGCTTGCTCGATCGCGGCGTGACGGTGAAATTCGCCATCCATCCGGTGGCCGGACGCATGCCGGGACACATGAACGTGCTGCTGGCTGAAGCGGGCGTGCCCTACGACCTGATCGCGGACCTGGACGAGATCAACGCGGAGTTCGAGACCGCGGATGTCGCGCTGATCATCGGCGCCAACGACGTGGTGAACCCGGTGGCGCGCACCGACAAGTCGAGTCCGATCTACGGCATGCCGATCCTGAACGCCGACAAGGCGAAGAACGTCATCGTGATCAAGCGCGGCCAGGGCGCGGGGTTCTCCGGCATCGAGAACGCCCTCTTCTATCTGGACAACACCCGCATGCTCTACGGCGATGCGCAGAAGGCCGTCGCGGAGCTCATCCAGGCGATCAAGGCGGTCGGCTGAGGCGGACGGCGAGTCTCGCATGCAGCGCCGAAAACTGCTCAAGACCGCCGTCGCGCTGCCGCTGCTCGCTGCCGTTTCGCGCTTCGCCGCGGCGCGGGTCATGTCCCCCTTCCAGCGCCTGCGGCCCTCCGATCCGTACTGGCCGAGCGCGGCCGAGTGGCAGTCCCTCAAGAGTGCCGTCGGCGGCAACCTCCTCGAAGTGCAGCCGCTGTTCGCGGCCTGCGCGGACACCGAGGAAAATGCCGCCTGCGCCGACGTGCTGCAGAACATCCGCAATCCGTTCTACATCGGCGATCAGCCCGGCGGCACCCAGGTCTCCGGCTGGTTCGAGGCCTGGACCCCCGCCCCGAGCGCTTATGCGGTGCGGGCGCGCCAGGCGTCCGACGTCGCCGCGGCCGTCAACTTCGCGCGTACCCACAACCTGCGCCTGGTGATCAAGGGCGGCGGCCACAGCTACCTCGGGACCTCGAGCGCGCCCGATTCGCTGCTCATCTGGACCCGCGCCATGAACGACATCGCCCTGCATGATGCGTTCGTCGGCCAGGGCTGTGAGGGCAAGGTCGCCCCGCAGCCGGCGGTCACGGTGGGCGCCGGCTGCGTGTGGATCGACGTGTATACGGCGGTCACTACCCGCGCGGGCCGCTACGTGCAGGGCGGCGGTTGCGCCACGGTCGGTGTGGCCGGGCTCATCCAGAGCGGCGGCTTCGGCAGCTTCTCCAAGGCCTTCGGCAATGCGGCCTCAGGGCTCATCGAGGCCGAGGTGGTGACCGCGGACGGTCGCGTGCGCCGGGTCAACGCCTGCGCGGATCCGGACCTGTTCTGGGCCCTCAAGGGCGGCGGCGGCGGCACCTTCGGCGTGGTCACGCAACTGACGCTGCGCACCCACGACCTGCCGGAGTTCTTCGGCGCGGCATGGGGCACGGTGCGCGCAAAGAGCGACGCTGCCTTCCGGCGCCTGATCGCGCGCTTCCTCGACTTCTACGCGGGCAGCCTCGCCAATGAGCACTGGGGCGAGCAGTTCGCGCTGCATCCCGACAACTCGCTGAAGCTCTCGTTCGTGTGCCAGGGCCTGAGCCGCGAGGCCGCCCGCGCGGTCTGGCAACCGTTCTTCGAATGGGTGAAGGCTTCCCCCGACTACACGGTGACGGATGAGCTCGGCGCCGGAGCGAAGCCGGCGCGCAGCTGGTGGGAGGTCGAGGGCAACCGCAACATGGTCCGCGACCAGCGCTCCGGTGCGTCCCCGGGCCACGGCTGGTGGGAAGGCGATCAGGATCAGGTGGGGAGCTACCTGCACGGCTATGATTCGCTGTGGGTGCCGGCGGCGCTGCTGCATCCGGGCTCGCGGCCGCGCCTCGCGGCGGCGCTGTTCGCCGCAAGTCGTTACAAAGAGGTGGAGATGCATTGCAACAAGGGGCTGGCGTTTGCACCGGCCGCGGCAATTCAGGCAGCGCTCGATACCGCGATGAACCCCGCGGTCACCGAAGCCTTCGCGCTCGCCATCATCGCCGACGGCGAGGGTCCGCGTTATCCGCTCATGCGGCAGGCGCCGCTCGATCGCTACGCCGCGCAGCGCGATGCGCACCTGATCGATGAGGCTGCGGCCGCTCTGCGCGAGCTCGCACCACAGGCCGGCTCGTATCTGTCCGAGAGCAATTACTTCAACGCGCACTGGCAGCAGGCGTACTTTGGCAGCCACTACCCGCGCCTGGCCGCCCTCAAGAAGAAGTACGACCCCGAGGGGCTGTTCTTCGTGCACCACGGCGTCGGCAGCGAAGCGTGGAGCGCGGACGGCTTCACGCGCACCGGTTGATGGCCGTGGCGAAAAAACCTGTCCGGGTTCTGTACGAGCGGCGCACCGATCCGCTCTTGCCGCCGCGTCTGTTCTACCTGCGCCTGCTGCGGCACATCGCACTTGCACTGGTGCTGCTCGCGGCCTCGCTCTTCATCGGCATGCTGGGGTACGAGCACTTCGAGGGTCTGGACTGGCACGATGCGTTCGAGAACGCCTGCATGCTGCTCGGCGGCATGGGTCCGGTTAACAACCCGACCACCAATGCCGGCAAGCTGTTCGCGGGCTGGTATGCGCTCTACGCCGGACTGGTGTTCCTGGTGATCGCCACGACGGTCCTCGCCCCGGTGCTGCACCGCCTGCTGCACATGTTCCACGCCGACGAGCACGACAAATGAACTACCACCTGCCGATCGCAAGCGCGCTGCCATGCGCAGCCCTGGCGCTGAGCCTCGCCCTGCCCCTGAGCGCCGCCCCGGCGGCGCCGACGGCGAAGAAGCCGCTCACGACCGCCGAGGTCCTTTCGTCCTCGTCGGCGGCGGACTGGCGCGCGCTTGACCCGCAGGACACTCTTTATATGGAGCTGCCCGCCGGACGCGTGATCATCGAGCTGGCGCCGCTGTTCGCCCCGCACCACGTGGCCAACGTCGTCGCGCTGGCGCGCGGCCATTATTTCGACGGTCTGGCGATCATGCGCGCGCAGGACAACTACGTGGTGCAGTGGGGCGATGCCGACGGCAAGAAGCCCGTCGGCGAGGCGCAGCGTACGCTGGCCGCGGAATTCGAGCGCCCGCTGCGCGGGCTCACCCTCACCAAGCTCCCCGACCCGGATACCTACGCCCCCGAGGTCGGCTTCGTCGAGGACTTCCCGGCGGCCGCGGATCCCGCCACCGGGCGCGCCTGGGCGGTGCACTGCTACGGGATGGTGGGCGCCGGACGCGACAACGACGTCGATTCTGGGGGCGGCACCGAGCTGTACGTGGTGATCGGGCAGGCACCGCGGCACCTGGACCGCAACGTCACGCTCCTCGGGCGCGTGGTGCAGGGGATGGAACTGCTGGCGGCAACGCCGCGCGGCTCGGGCGCCATGGGGTTCTACGAACATCCCGAGCAACGCGTGCCGATCCGCTCGCTGCAAGTGGCGAGCGAGATACCCGCGGCGCAGCGCACTTCGCTCGAGGTGCTGCGCACCGATACGCCGACCTTCCAGGCTTATATCGCCGCGCGCCGCAACCGCCTGGAAGAATGGTTCAAGGTGCCCGCCGGGCGCATCGACGTGTGCAACATCCCGATCCCGGCGCGCGTGCGCGGTTCGGGCAGCCCGTCGAGGTAGCCGCTCGGTCGAGGGCCAGCGGATGGAGGAGCTTGTCGCGCGGCCGGCGCAGACCGGCGAGTACGACGAGGGCATGCAGGCGCTCCTGCAGCATGTCTGGGGCGACGGCTTCCTCTCGCCCGGCGGAGCGGACGAGATTGCCCGCCTGCTCGAGGGCATCGACCTGCGCGGCCGCCGAGTGCTCGACATCGGCTGCGGGCTCGGGGCCATCGATGTCCTGCTCGTGACACACCACGGCGCTGCGCAGGTCACCGGCATCGATCTGGACGCCGACCTGGTCGCGAAGGCGCAGGCACGCATCGCCGCTGCCGGCCTCGGCGAGCGCGTGCAGGCGCGCGTCGTCCTTCCCGGACCCCTCGATTGCGCCGACCAGAGCATCGACGTCGTCTTCTCCAAGGACTCGATGGTGCAGATCCCGGACAAAGCCGCCCTGTTCGCCGAGTGTGAGCGGGTACTGCAGACCGGGCGGCTGCCTCGTCGCCAGCGACTGGCTGCGCGGCGGCGAGGGTGCCTACTCCGCGCACATGCACGAGTATTTCCGGCTCGAGGGGATCACCTACAACATGGCCTCGCCCGCCGAAACCCGCGCGGCACTGGCCGCCGCCGGCTTCATCGACATCGAGCTGCGGGACCGCAGCAGCTGGTACCTCGCCCTGGCCCGTCGCGAGCATGCCGCGCTGAGCGGTGCGTGGCGCGAGACGCTCATCGCCCGGATCGGCGAGGCGCGAACGATGCACTTCATCGCCAACTGGCGCCAGCTCGTCACCGTCCTCGAGCGCGGTGAACTTCGCCCCACCCATCTGCTCGCGCGGCGTGCGCGGTAGCTGCCTCAAGCGAACGATCACGGTCGAGCGCGAGTCTGCGCCCTCCGCCTCGGGAATAACGAGCGCAGGACGAGATGTTAGAACCTGGGCCTTAGGCGAATTTACCGGCGCTCGGCGTCTTGCCGAGCCCTTGAAAGCCGCAAGCGTGTGCCTTTCCGAGGCCGATGCCCGCTCGCTCATTGTGTCACGTTCCAGCAAATAATGGCCGCTTAGCGCAGTGCATTGGGCTCAATGGGCGTTAGGAAATGTAAGCGACGGTTGCATGGGCCTTAGGGCGGCTCTTCCAAATGTCCGATCCGCCTTGAGAACGCCCGTGACCTCCTGAGGACTAGTGGCTTACCCGACCTCGGAGGAACGGCCTGTGACCGAGTGCATCGACCCGCAGCGCGACAGCAGTTGGTCGGCAGCCTTCTCGGCGATCATTATCGTCGGGGCGTTGGTATTACCGCCGATGAGTTTGGGCATGACGGAGGCATCGATTACTCGCAAGCCCTCAACGCCACGCACCTGTAATTCGCAATCGACAACTGAGGCCGGATCGCTACCCATGCGACAGGATCCGACCGGGTGATAGATGGTTTCGGCCTTGCGCCTGAGGGCGAGCTCCACGCCCTCACGCGTGGTAACCCCATCGCCGGGAAAGATCTCCGCACCGCGAAACGGTGCGAAAGCTGCGGATTGACTAATCGCACGCGCCAAAAGGATCCCCTCGACCATGACTTCGACATCACGCTTTTCGCTCAAGTAGGACGCATAGATGCGCGGCGGATCCTCGGCTCGGCTTGAGCGCAGCGAAAGGTGACCGCGACTGAGCGGCCTCAGGGCGCATGAATGGATGGTGAATCCATTGCCGCGTAATCGGTTGCGGCCATGGTTATCGAGTTGGGCTGGTACAAAGTGAAGTTGGATGTCCGGGCGGGCATCCGGCGCAAGATGCGTGCGCGCGAAACCGCCCGCTTCCGCAATGTTACTGACTCCGGGCCCGGAGTGGGTAAGCATGTAGCGAAGAGCGGTAAGGAGCTCCTGCCAGGCATTGAAATCGTATGTCATCATCCCCCTGCACTTGGTGAGGGTGCAATAATCCAGATGATCCTGCAGATTACGGCCGACCTCTGCGCGATTCGCAACTATCGGTATGCCGAGTGCGCCCAGCTCATCCGCGGGTCCGATCCCCGATCGCAGCAACGTCAACGGCGAGCCGATGGCGCCGGCTGCCAGGAGCACTTCGCGCTCCGCACGTGCGAACCGGACTGCACCGCGGGATCGGTACTCGACTCCTTGCGCACGCGTTCCCTGAAAAGCGACGCGCGTGACCAGGCTGCGGGTGAGAATCGTGAGGTTCTTCCGCTGCGCTGCGGAGCGCAGATACGCAACGGCTGCGCTGCAGCGGCGGCCATCGCGCTGAGTGACTTGGTAAAAGCCGGCGCCGTCCTGCACTGGCCCGTTGAAATCCGAATTGCGCGGAAGGCCGCATTCGGTAGCGGCCTCGATGAAGACAGCGTCCAACGGGTTGCGGTATTTGAGATCCTCAACGGACAAGGGCCCCCGCACGCCGTGGTAGGGGCTTGCGCCCCGGGACTGATCTTCGGCACAGAGAAAGTACGGCAGCACGCTCGCGTAACCCCATCCGGCGGCACCGAGTGCGACCCATTCCTCGTAATCCAGATGGTGGCCCCGTGTGTAGCACATCGCGTTGATGGAGCTGCTGCCACCTAGAACGCGACCACGTGGCCAATATAGCCGGCGTCCCAGAAGTTCCGGCTCGGGCTCCGTGTAGTAGCCCCAGTTCATGTCTCGGTTTCTGACCAGTCGTGCTAGGCCTGCGGGCATGTGTATGAATGGACTGGAGTCCGTGCCCCCCGCCTCCAGCAGCAACACCTTGAGATCGGCTCGGGCCGAAAGCCGATTCGCCAGGACGCAGCCGGCGGAGCCAGCACCCGCAATCACATAGTCATAGACGTCCTCAGTCATCGGAGCCCTTCGCAGCCGGCGCTTCGGCGGGAGTGAGCGGGCGGGGGTTGAGGAACGCATCCATCAAGCGCGTCTCGCGCTCACGAACAGCCTGCAAGAGGCGTTGCGGATCGCTCATTTGACGGAAGGCAGCGAAGCCGCGCTCCAGGAAGTCCTGCAGCGCGCCCAAGCCTGCAGCGTGCGCGGGGCTGTGTGCCGCGCGCAGTGCCAGGGCGACCCAGGGACGCCGAACCAAGCGACTGAGGTCCTGTCCGATGGCGACCACCAGATCGATCTGATGCGCGCGTGCTCCCCGCCGGTTGACGGTGCAGTAGGCCGTCTCGTATGTCTGCGCGCTAACCGGCCCCGCTGGCAGCGCATCGATCAGCGCCAGGTCAAGTTCCGCTGTGAGCACGTGCAGCTCTATCGCTCGCGCCAATAAGTCGAACGCAGCGCGGGGTAAAGCGCGGTTGAGGTAATGCCAGGCGCGGGCTAGGTCGCGATCGCGCTGCGCGAATTCTTCCGGTCCGTATACGTCACGCAGGAAGAATTCAACTGCTTGCGTGTAGTGCGGATCCGCGTGCAAGTCCGCGTAGGTCCGCGACAGACGTTCAGCCTGCCACGCCCTCAGTTCACGCACCCGATCGTTGTAAGGGGCGTCGGCATGCGCATGCGTGTCGAGCAGTTGCTTGCGCGCGAGCAGCTCGGCAACCTGGGTCCGCGTTTTCATACGACCGGCGGCTGCGACAATACCGCGATGACACAATCAAGCGCCGCCTGCGTACTCAGCATTCCGAGGTGGCCGATTCCGCGCATGGGATACATCTGCGCACCTGTGAGGCGCGCACTGACAGCAGGCGCCACGAGATTGTCCTCGACGCTATAGATACTCGCGAACGGAACGGAGAAATGACCTCCCTCAGACGCCCCGAGCGTCTGCAACCAGATCGAGTCCCAGCGCATCTGCCGTGTTGCCGGCCACCGCAGACCGCCTACAAGCCGTGTTCCATTATGCGGGCACGCTATGGTGATGACCCGGCTGATCATCTCGCTGCCCACACTGCGTAGCAGTGCTCGTGTCACCAGCCCGCCCATGCTGTGTGAGACGATGGCCACCGGCGCGCCACGGGACGTTTGATGAAGCGCCAGGAGTTCGGGCACCAGGCTCCGTGCCTGCAAATCGATATCGGCGAACAACGGCTCGAGATTGATGGCGTGAATCGGCGCGAAGCCCGCCGCGTGCAAACGCGCCGCCAACGGACGCCATACGGCGCGGTTGCAGAGAATACCGTGCACCAACAGCACGGGTCGAGCGGGGTGCGCGAGCGACGCCCGCTGGGGAGGGCAACGGTATTCGTGGGAATCCCAGCTCATGGTGAGAATTGCCCGGCTGAAATACACCGCCTCGCTGAACACGGTCTGCACGGCTAAGCGCAGGTTCGCCAAGGGATATCGCGGCTTTTCGCAAGCGCGTGCGAGCGCGAACGAAACAACGGTGAATATCATCGGCAGGGCGGCAGCGCTGCCCAACGCAACCCCCAATGTCATGGCCACAGGCAATGAGAGGCTAACGGCGAGGGTCGCGGCTGAGGCGATCGCAAGCACTAGTACGGCGCCCAGGATCCATCGCCAGAATCGAGCCGCCACGGAGTTTTATCCGCTAGGCGCTGGAAGTTCCAACATTCGCTCAAGCCGCCGCAGGGCCTCATCGAGGCGGGGGGCGGTGTGCCGCGCTTGCTCGGAGCGCTCCTCAGCAGAGGTGGAGAACGAGCGGTGCCGGTCGCGCAGCAATTTGGTGTTCAAGCGTAATCCGCGTCGCTCCAGCAGAGGGGCAAGTGCCCCGGATTGCTTCAAAAGGTCACTACGTGTGCGCTGATAGGCATGATCGGCAAGCTGTCGACGCTCCGCATAACGGAATATATTGGCAAAGAACAGCCGTTCGTCGTGGCGATCTGGCTCGAGCAAAACCGTGTCTGCGTCCGGAAAGCGCGCACCATACGTGGCCATGCCAATCTTCATGCGCGAGTAGATTAGCGCTCTAAAAGTCTGTCCGAGAACGACCGGCAGGCCTTCCCTGGCAAGGTTCGTCCGCCTGCGTGAAAGGGCGTGCGAGGCATCGAAGGGCACCAGTGGATTGATACAGATCACGAGATCGCATCCCGCCTCCAAGGCGAGCGAGGCATGCATCGTGCGAACCAAGGCTCCATCAACGTAGTGCTCTCCATCGATCTCGATCGCGCGATACAAGCCGGGTAGCGCACAGCTGGCAACCAAAGCACGTGAGATCTCCACGCGTTCGTGGCCCGGAGCCACCGAAGTTCACCGATTCGCCTGTATTGAGGTTTGTCGCCACCACATAAAGTTGCGATCGCAGCTTGCGAAAGTCGTCCGTGTGCCCCTCCGAGGTGAACACCGAATGTAGATGACGCTGTAGCGGCCTGTTGTCAAAGAAAGCCGTGGGCGCGAGCCGTCCCAAGGAACCGATGCCGGCCGACCAGTCGCGACCCAGCGGTTCGCGCGCGTATTGGCGTGCGATGTCCATCAACACTTCGGGAATCTGAGCCAAGCGCCGCACATACTCATCGAGCGCCGGCTGCAGCAGCATCGCCGGCGAAAACGGAAAGAGCACCGACTCGTCGTTGACGAACATGCTGCCAAGCGCCGTAGTATCGAAGCCGTTGGCCAGCCCTGCTGCCACAAGTGAACCCGAACTCACCCCCACGTAGACGTCAAATTCAGTCAGCTCGCGACCTTCAATCGCCTCGCTGAGCGCATGCAGTGCGCCGATCTCGTAAAACGCACCCAAGGGTCCACCCCCCGCCAGCGCGATTGCGAGTTTTCCTGGCCCTTCATGCCGCCTGCGCCTGCGTCGGGGCTCGATTGTCAACACCGCCGGTTCAGGAAGCAGCGGCTCGCGCGTGCGCGGCCTTGCGCCCCGCCATGAGCCGCGACCGGGAGGCGGACGGGCGGGCCTGCGCCAGCTTTTCTATGTTGACGTTGAGTGCGTTCACCCGTTTGCTGAGCGCTGCCACTTCATCGGCGCTCGGTACGCCGAGCTGATTCAACGCGCGGTGCACACGGGTCTGGAAGACCTTTTCCAGATTCTCGAAGGCGTCGCTCGCCTTGCCACGTACCTGGCTCATTCTCTCATTGAGCGTTGACTGCACGTCGCCTAGCACACCTTGCAGGGCTTTCTCAGCGGCCTCGCGGGTGTTCGCTTGAACGCGCGCGCCCTCAGTGACCAACTCGTGCAGCAACTTCGGCGTACCCTTCTGGGCCTTCGACACGGCGCCGAGCCCAGCGAGCCAAATCTGACTGACGATCTCGAGTAGCTGTGTCTGGACGGTGCCGTCGCCGTTGCCCTTGCGAACGGTCTTGCGGGATTTCCTTCTAGTCGCCATATCGTCCCCTTTCGCGGAACTTGCCGCGGAATGCGTATTTGCCCGGACTGGGCTTACTTACCGACATGGATACTATAGAAACCTTATTCGCCACTTAGCATTGGTACTTGCCGCAGTCGGACCTCGTGATGCGCAGAAAACCGGACCAGTACCTCATCCTCGGAAGCAGAAAGCCACCGTTCCGCGAGGGCTCTGCAGGCTCAGTGGACGAGATTGCATGAAGGCGATCGGGAAGCATATCCGGACGCGCTCCAGATCAGCCGATGGACCAAGAAGCACGCCTTATTTGCTTCCTGGGTTGATGCGCACGGAGGTGCGCAGGTGCTCGCCGAGGGTATCGAGGGCGCATGGCGAGCGTTTCACGCCGGTGAGTTCTTGCGCGCCATGGAGATCGGCGCCAAAACGGGCGCATTGGGTGCGACGGCAGCCAGCAAGGCAGCAGCCACTTACACCCTATATGGGTGTCGAGCTGAGGCGAACAGCACGAAGCTGCTCCAAACGGCCGCGCGGCAGGCGGAACAGGCAGTGAAGATGCTGCCCGACTACGCGAACGCGCACTACACGCTGGCGCTTACCCAGGGTCGCTACAGTCAGCGTGTTTCCATCGTTCAAGCCCTAGCGAACGGGCTGGCATCCCGGGTGCGCACGTGCGCTCGACATCACGCTTAAGCTTGAGCCCCGCCACGCCGAGGCACACCTCGCTCTCGGGCTCTTCCATGCGGAGATCCTCGCCAAATTGGGCTCGCTGGTGGCACGTTTGAGCTACCAGGTCTCGGCAGACGCCGCGATCGAACACTTCCGCCGCGCAATCAAGCTGGCGCCGCGGGTGCCCATCGCGTACATGGAATATGCGCATGGACTAGTGCTCCTGGATCCCGTTGCACACCGGGAGCAGGCGCGGGAACTGTATGCCGAGGCGGCGGCCTGTGAGCCGCTCGATGCGATGGAGCGCCTGGACGTCGAACGCGCCAAGCGCGGGCTGACCTGACGCCGAGACCTTTCGCTGCTGGTGCGCTCGCATCATTCAAGCGACCTGCGAACCCCCAGCCAGAAAAACAAGATACACCAGCCGGTCGAATTCAGTCGCCCATCATCGTCACAAGTTTGTCCGGATCTGCAATCAGATGCCGGTCTGCGATCACGCCGAACTGCACGTCCCCGCAGTACGTGAGCATGCTCACACCCGTACCAATGCCCCCGGCCTGCGGCACCCAGAAAAGTAGTTGCGAGATGGGTACGCCCCCCAATGACAGGGGTTGCTGCGGCCCTCGTAGATTCGAGGCAACGAGGCTGGCCTTGGCACTGAACAACTGCATCGCCGGTTCTTCGACCGCGGCGGGTAAGTTGCCCAGCAGCGATAGCACCTCGAGCGTGACCAGGGCTTGTGCGGAGCCTTTCAGCGCCTGCATGCTCGAATGAACAGTGCAAAGTCGCTCGAGCGGATCGCGGATGCCAACCGGCAGGTCGACGAACACGAGTCCGAATCGGTTGCCGAGCTTGAGGGGCGCGTCATGTTCCGGCCGCATATTTACCGGAACGGCGGCCCGGATCGAGAGCCCGGTCGTATTGTCGCCGTGTAAGTCAAGATAGCGCCCGAGAGCACCGGCCAACGTGGCCACCAGTACATCGTTGATCGTGCAACCGAGCACAACACTGACCGTGCGAACCTCTTCGAGCGAAAGCGGCTCCGCCCAAGCCACGCGCCTGGAGCCCGTGAGAGACTCCTTTAGATGGGTGTGCGGGTCATCGGCAAGCCCTAGGCTGAGGTGGGCCGCTTCTGCGGCCAGTTCGAGCGCTTCGCGTGCGGCCGTGGCTGCGTCGAGGGGATGTAGTGCGTAATGGATACCTTGGTCCACGACGGCGGTGCCGGCCCGAAATGTTTGCGAAAGGAACCCCGGGATGAAGCCCGCGCTAGGATTGCCGGGACGTGCGTCCGCCGCAGGCGGGTCGCCGTTCGCCGATGGCGCCACGGCTCCTCCTGGATCGGGGTCCGCCAGCTGCATGAGCACATGCATCAGGGCGATGCCATCCGCGTAACAGTGGTGGATGCGAACAATGATCGCACTGCCGCCCCGGTAGTGCTCTACGAGGTGAAAAGTCCAAAGCGGCCGTCCGGCGTGAAGCGGGGTGCTCGCGAGCTCCCCCGCTAAGTCCTCCAGCTCACGCTTGCCGGCAGGCGTTGGCAACGCCACCAGCAACACATGATCGTCGACGTTGAATTGCTCGGCCGGAGCCCAGCTCGCAGAAAGCGTATCCATCACCGGTACGCTGCGAAAGCGCTCGAAGGCGAGAAAGCGCTTAGTCACGATCGTCCGCAGCCGTGCATGGCTCAGCACGCCGCGTAACACGAGCAAACCCACGACCAGCATCGGATTCGTCGGCCGTTCCATCAGCAACCAGGCCCGATCGACGGCCGCCATGCGCTCAGGCGTCTTCATGGGGCGCCACTGTCGCTCATTCGCAGCCGCTTTTGACCCCTCGGTTTGTCACGATATCCGTGCCGCATTATCCGCGTAACGTAGCCACAACTGATGCCCGACGGACTTGCGATCATGGGCTACTTCATTACCGGCGGCACCGGCTTTATAGGGCGAAGTCTCATCGCCGAGCTGGGTCGTCGCTCCGGGGAGCCCATCTGGGTGCTGGTGAGGCCCGCCTCGCGCGCCAAGCTTGACCGCCTGGTGCTTGAATGGGGGGACGCTGGCAGTCACGTCGTGCCCATCGAGGGAGATCTGCAGGAGGATTTGCTCGGGGTTTCCGCCAGTAATCGCAGTCAGCTTCACGGGCGCGTTAAGCACTTCTTCCATCTCGGCGCCCTCTACGACTTGGGCGCGGAAGCCGCGGATCTTGAGCGCGCGAACGTCTTCGGAACGCGCAATGCCCTGCAGTTCGCACACGAAATGCAGGCTGGATGCTTTCATCTGGTGAGCTCGATCGCCTCCGCGGGGTGCTATCGAGGCACGTTTACCGAAGACATGTTCAGTGAAGCCGAGGGCCTCGAGCATCCCTATTTCCGCACCAAGCACGAGTCGGAGGCGCTGGTCCGCACCGCCTGCCACGTACCGTGGCGTATATATCGACCCGGCATGGTGGTGGGAGACTCGCGCTCGGGGGCAATAGACAAGATCGACGGCCCGAGCTACCTCTTCAAACTGATCCAGAAGATTCGAGACAACGTACCGCGCTGGGTACCGCTCATCGGCTTCGAGGGAGGACACATCAACTTGGTCCCCGTGGATTTTGTCGTGGCAGCATTGAGGCACCTGGCCCATGTACCGGGTTTGGACGGACTGTGCTTTCACTTGACCGACCCGCAGGACCGGCGCATCGGGGAAGTGTTGAACGTGTTCGCCCGAGCTGCGCACGCGCCGACGATGACCCTGCGGCTTGAGCCGACCCTGCTGCAGGCAATTGCGCACGTCACCCCTGCTGCGGTGGGTGAGGCGCTAAAGCCGATGCAGCACATCGTGGAGCAGGCACTGCAAGATCTTGGAATTCCAAAATCCGCTATCGGTTTGCTCAACTACCCGACGACGTTCGACGCGCGCCGGAGTCAAGCGTTGCTCGCATCGGCGGGTATCCGGGTGCCGCGCCTGGAGGACTATGCGTGGCGCCTGTGGGATTATTGGGAACGGCACCTCGATCCTGATCTGCTCAAGAGCCGCAGCCTGCGCGAGGCGGTGAAGGATCGGACCGTTCTGGTGACCGGCGGTTCCTCCGGCATCGGTCGCGCCACCGCGTTGCAGCTGGCGGACGCGGGCGCGAAGATTCTCATCGTGGGGAGGGATCCTAACAAGCTTGCACGAGTGCGCGCGGAAATCGAGGCACGCGGTGGCCGCGTCGCCACCTACAGCTGCGACATCACCGACCCGGAGGCTTGCGAGTATTTCATTGCGCAAGTACTTAAGGAGCACGACTGCGTTGACATTCTGATCAACAACGCCGGCCGCTCGATCCGGCGCGCCATCGAGAACACTTACGATCGATTCCACGACTACGAGCGGCTGATGCGCATCAATTACTTCGCCGCCGTGCGCGTGACGCTGGGGTTGCTGCCTGCGATGGTGCGACAAGGGGCCGGTCACGTAATCAGCATCTCTTCCATCGGCGTGCTGAGTAATGCGACGCGCTTCGCCGGTTATAATGCTTCGAAGGCGGCGCTCGAGGCCTTCTCACGCTGCGCCGCAGGCGAATACCATAAACGCGGCATCCGCTTTACGGTCATCAACATGCCGCTGGTCCGTACGCCGATGAGCGCACCGACGCGGCTCTATGAACAGTTTCCGCTCATTCAACCGGAGCGGGCGGCGGATATTATCTGCGATGCCGTCATTCATAAACCCCAGCGCACTGCGACACGCCTGGGGGTCCTGGCGCAGCTTCTTGAGCTGATTGCACCGAGCATTAATCGGGCCATCATGAGTGAGGCCTTTACGATGTTCCCGGAGTCCGAGGCCGCAGGCGGCCCCCCAGCCCCCGCCACCCCGGTTTCTCCGGAAGTGGTTGCGTTTGCCACCCTTATGCGCGGTATCCACTGGTAGCGCGCGGGCGCGTGCCCATCAAGCGCCGTGGCTCATGCCGCGCGCGCGGATTCCTCACGCGCGAGTTCGCGTCGCAAGATCTTGCCAATGTTGGTCTTGGGTAAAGAGTCGCGGAACTCCACGTATTTCGGCACCTTATAACCGGTGAGTCGAGCGCGGAAGTGCTCGTACAAGTGATCCACGGTGATCATGTCGCTCTGGCGCAGAACGACGAACACTTTCACGGCCTGCCCGGAGCGAGGGTCGGGAACTCCGATGCAGCCGCAGTCGAGCACCGCCGGGTGTTCAGTGCACACGCTCTCGATCTCGTTCGGAAACACTTTGAAACCCGACACGATGATCATGTCTTTCTTGCGATCAACAATGCGCAGAAATCCCGAAGAGTCGATCGTGGCAATGTCTCCGGTCCGCAGCCATCCATCGCTCGACAGCGCGGCCGCAGTTTCCTCCGGATGCTGCCAGTAACCGCGCATCACCTGCGGACCGCGTACGCACAGTTCACCCGCAGCCCCGGGCGGCACCTCGCCTTGCGAATCCCGGATGCTGACTTCCGTCGAGGGCAGCGGAACGCCGATCGTACCAATGCGCGGAGCATCGTATGGATTGCAGGCAACGACGGGTGAGGTCTCCGTGAGACCGTAACCCTCTGCAATGGGGCGCCCGGTCACGGCTAGCCACTTATCGGCGACGCTCGGATGAAGCGCCATGCCGCCCGCCGCGCCGAGCTTCAGCTGTGAGAAGTCGAGCTGCGCAAATTCCGGGTGGTTCAAGAGCGCGCTGTACAGCGTGTTGACGCCGGTGATGATCGTCATGCGCCACTTGCGCAGTTCACGCACGAATGCCGGGATGTCGCGCGGATTCGTAATGAGCACGTTGAGGCCACCGTGCTGCATGAACACCAGACAGTTACAGGTAAGGCAGAAGATATGGTAGAGGGGCAGGGGTGTGATCACGACCTCGGCGCCCGGGACGAGCAGATTTTTCCAGAACGCGGCCACCTGCAGCAGGTTCGCCACCATGTTGCGATGGGTGAGGATCGCCCCCTTGGCGACGCCGGTAGTGCCACCCGTGTACTGCAGAAATGCGATGTCCTCCCCAGCGATCGCAGCGGGGGACAGCCCAACTTGCGCACCGCGCGCCAGAGCGGTGCGGAATCCAACCGCGTCTGGCAGCTCATACCGCGGCACCAGGTGTTTGACGCGTCGTACAACGAAGTTTACGGCGTTGCGCTTTGGAAACGGTGCCAGATCACCGACACCGGTTGTCACCACGTGATCAATTGAGGTTTCAGCCAGGACATCGGCAAGCACATGCGCAAAGTTCTCGAGGACGACGATGCACCGGGCGCCCGAGTCGTTCAATTGGTGCCGCAGTTCTCGCTGCGTATAGAGCGGATTGGTGTTGACCACCGTAAGTCCGGCACGCAGCGCGCCGAACAGCGCAACCGGATACTGCAGCAGATTGGGCATCATCAGCGCAACGCGATCGCCGGGCTTAAGACCGATTAGCTGCAAGTACGCCCCGAATCGGGCCGAGAGCTTGTCCACATCTCGATAGGTCAGCGTAACACCCAGATTGTGGTAAGCGGGCCGCTCGGCGAAGCGCTGACAGCTTTCTTCGAACATCGCTACCAGAGAGGGATAGGCGGCTGCATCGATCTCGGCGGGTGTTCCGGGCGGGTAGGCATTGAGCCAAAACTTTTCCATGGAAGCCCTCCTCAAGGTCCGTATGCCCACGATTAGTCGCTTATCGCGAACGATTAGCGATTCGGACAAATGCGTAGTGGCGGGCCCACGAGCGGGACTTGTACGGATTCCCTTCGGCGCGGGGAAGTGTGAGATTCAGCGCCGCTTTGGAAGCTGCCTTACAAGGGGACTCTTATGAAACGCCACGCAGCCTTCGGTGTGTCGATGTACGTTCGTCTCGCCGTAATGCTGGGGGCAGTCAATGGCAGCGCGTACGCATCCGGGTTCCAGCTGCAGGAACAGTCGGCAAGCGGTCTGGGTCTGGCCTACTCGGGCATGGCGGCGGCGATACAGGACGCGAGCACCGCCTTCTGGAATCCGGCGGGCATGATTTACCGCCCGGGCTCGGAAGTGACGGTAGCCGCTGACTACGTCATTCCAAGCATCAACTTCAGCAGTGCGGGCGGGCCACCGGCGGGTTCGACGTACAACGTCTTTGGCGACGGGGGCAACGGTGGCGTTTCCACCGTAGTGCCTGCAGTGTACGCGCTTACGCATATTACGCCGGACCTCGCGGTCGGTTTGTCGCTCAATTCACCCTTCGGACTGAGTACTGACTGGGATTCCCAATGGGCGGGGATGTTTTATGCCGTGAAGTCCAAGGTCGAGACGCTCAATATCAATCCGGCGATCGCGTGGCGGTTGAACGATGTTCTGTCCGTAGGGGCTGGCGTCAGCTACCAGCGGCTTAAGGCTACGCTGACCAATGCGCTCACGCCGCTGATCCCTACGGCGCAGGGACGATTGGATGGCAGCGACTGGGCATGGGGATGGAACCTCGGACTGTTGGGCGACTTTGGACAGGGCACCAAAGTCGGACTGACCTATCGCGCGGCCGTTAACTATCGTTTGAGTGGGGAGCTCTGGTTCAACAACGCGGCTTTCGCTCCGCTGGATTCGGGTGCCTCGACCAACCTCAAGCTGCCGCAGGTGGCCTCGATTGCGATCTCCCAGCAGATCGGGGCAAAGTTGCGGCTCTTGGCTGATTACACCTGGACCGGGTGGAACTCGATACAGGCACTGAACATTGTCGCTACCAGCGGTCCGGCTGCGGGAATGCCTGTGTCAAGCACGCCGCTAAACTTTAAGAATAGCTGGCGCGCGGGCGTCGGAGCTGAGTACGAGATCAGTCAGCCCTGGCTGTTGCGGGCGGGAGTGGCCTACGACCGCTCGCCCGTGCAGGATGAGTTTCGCACGCCGCGTCTGCCGGATGACGATCGCACGTGGCTTGCAGTGGGTGCGAGCTGGCGGCCAGATGAGCGCTGGACGGTCGATTTCGGTTATGCGTATCTGTGGGTGAAGAACGCCTCGAGCAACTTGGTGTCCGCCGGACCAGTGCCCGGCGCGCTGATCGGCACCTACAGCTCCAACATCAACATCCTCGGCCTGCAGGCGTCAATGCGTTTCTGAAGGGTTCTCGTTGTCTCGGATAGCCCGATCAAGGTCATCCTGTAGAGGACGATATTGCAGCAGTTAGTATCGCTTGCCGCATTCTCAATTGAGCTGCGGGAAATTACGACCGGCGACAGAGGGTCGCGACCGGAAGTAGAGGCTGATCCGCCTAACCGGAAGAGATTTCGGAGCAGCGGATTTGCGCTCATGACCGGCTGTGCCGCTTACCTCGGCAGCATCCGGCAGGGACCCGTGCCGGTTGCCTGCGAACGAGGTGGAGTGTGCCGAGGCCGCGATCGCCAAGACAAGACGATGGCCAGCATGAACGCGTAGAGGGGTGGCTGCCGACTCCTTCAGCGATGTGGCGCCTTCTGATGCTGCTGTTGCTGGCGGGCGTGCTCGATCATCTGCGAGCGCTGCGCGGGGGTGGCATTGCGCCATTGCTCGCGCAGCGCCTGGCGGCGCGCCGGCGGCAGTTGCTGGAAACGATGGAAATTCTGGCGCATGAAGGCGCGCTGCTCCGGCGGTAGCGCCTGGAACTGCTGCCAGCGGCCGCGCAGCGCCTGACGCTGCTCGGGGGGCAGGGCGCGGAAGTGGCTGAAGCGCTCACGCGCCTGATCGCGCTGCTCCGGGGACATCCCCAGCCAGCGCTCGCTGCCGCGGGCCAGCGCCTGCTGCCGCTCCGGGGGCAGACTGCTCCACTGGCTGCCGAACTTCGACAGCACCTGCTGCTGCTGCGGTGAGAGCTTTGACCACTCGACCGGCGTGGCAGGAGCGGCGGGCGCGGTGGGCGCTGCGGGTGCGGGCTGCGTTTCCTGGGCCGAAACCCACAGGGGCACGGCCAGCGTCAGCCCTGCGGCGAATCCCACCCAGCATCGGGCCTTATTCATTGTTCTTCACTCCCGGTGCACTGGCCGGCGGGGCGGAGCGGCGGCGGCTTGGCCGGCGCGGCCGCGGGAGCGCTGGCGGCGGGCGCGGCGGCGTTCCCCTGGGCGAGGTAATTGGGATTCACATCGGCCAGGCCATCGACGCCGCCTAGAAACTCGAGAAATCCCGCGTCCGGATCTGCGGGCGCAGGTCCGTCCGCGGCATGGGCCGCGACGCCGAGCAGCGCGTACCCCAGTAGCACCGTCAGCAGGGAGCGGTTCTTGAACATCAGCTGTCGCTCGCCCCATTGTCGCTCTGGGCCGCAGCCCATTCATAGAATGAGCCGTCCCCGCCCTCCACCAGTTCCAACGCCTCGCTGTCGGCGAGCAGATCCACATCCTCCGCCATCGCGTGCGGAGCTTCGAGCACCGGCAGCTCGCCCGCGGGGTGGCGGTGCCACAGCGTGAAAGCGACCAGGAGCGCCGCAGCAGCCGCACCGGCGGCCGGCATCAGGGTGAAGCTGCGCCACGACGCGCGGCGCGGCGCCTGCGCCGCAGCCAGCGCGGCCTGCCGCGCCTGATTCAGACGCGAGCGCGTGCGCGCATCGATGCGCTGCACGCCCTCTTCGAGGACTGTGCGCGCGTTGCGCTCGAATGCCGTCAGCGGCTCCTGCACCGGACTCATAGGTAGAACTCTCCGAGATGCGCGCGCAGTGACTGCACTGCGCGGAAATAATGGGTCTTGACGCTGCCTTCCGAACAGCCCATCGCTGCGGCGGTCTCGGCCACGTCCATGCCCTCGAGCGTACGCAGCAGAAAGGCCTGCTGCTGGCGCCGCGGCAGCGCGTGCAGTGCCTGCTGCAGCGCGCCCATGGCCTCCTCCAGCTCGAGGCGCTTCACCGGCTGCGGCTCGGGACTCGGCGCCTGGCTGATCGGGTCGGCCTCGTCCTCCTCGTCCTCCCCGCGAAACGGCAGCCAGGCGATCACGCGGCCGCGCACGGTGCGGCGGCGCTGCATATCGCGGATGCGGTTCTCGAGAATGCGGTAGAAGAGTGGCTTCCACTCCTGCGGCGGACGCCCGGCGTAAGCGCGGGCCAGCTGCAGCATCGCATCCTGGACGGCATCGAGCGCGTCGTCTTCGTGGCGTAACGCCGCCTGCGCGATCCTGAATGCCTTGAGCTCGACGCTGGCCAGAAACTGGTTCAGCGCACGGGATCGACTCGGGGCAGAAGGATCCGTCAGGTCCACGTCGCCGTGTAATGCGGCCGGCATGCTATAAGGCGACGCGAGCGTAGCAAACTCAGCCATGGCCTGTATAACGCGCACGCGGCTCACTTGGTTGACGGCCGCACGATGGCGCAAGTCACTGATTTAAATTGAACCTGATCCCCGAACCCCTGGTCCTGCGGGTGGCGCTCGACACCCCGCTGCGGCGGCTGTTTGACTATCTGCCCCCCGCGGCCGGCTTGCCCGTGCGCGCCGGCACGCGCGTGCGCGTGCCATTTGGCCGGCAGCGGCGGATCGGTGTCGTGATTGCGACCTCCGGCCATACCGAGGTGCCGTCGGAGCGACTCAAGCCGGTCCTGGAGGTGCTCGACGCCGAGCCGGTGCTCGATCCCGCAGCGCTCGCGCTGCTGGCCTGGGCGGCGGAGTACTACCACCACCCCTTGGGCGAAGTGGCCGCGGGCGCACTGCCGAAGGCTCTGCGCCTGGGAGCGCCGAGCGTGGCCCGCGAGGAACACTGGATCCTGACGGCCGAGGGCGCTGCAGCGCATGCGGCCGGGGAGCCGCGCAGGGCGCCGCGGCAGCGCTCGCTCCTGGGCCTCCTCGCCGACAGCGGCGGCACCCGTGCCAGCCTGCTCTCCGAGCGGCTGCCCGGGTGGCGCGAGCCGGCCCGCGCACTGCTCGCGCGCGGCTGGCTGGCGAGCGCGGAGAGCCTTGCCGGACGCGCCGTCCGGAACTGCGCAGGTGCGCCCGGGGGCTCCGCAGCTGTCCGAGGAGCAGGCGCTGGCGGTGGAGACGATCGGGGGCGCCCTCGGGGCCTTTGGCACCTTCGTGCTGCACGGCATCACCGGCAGCGGCAAGACCGAGGTCTACCTGCGGCTCATCGAACGGGTACTGGCCGCGGGGCGGCGGGCGCTGGTGCTGGTGCCCGAGATCGCACTCACGCCGCAGCTGCTGGCGCGCTTCCGCGAGCGCTTCGATACCCCGATGGCGGTGCTGCATTCGGGGCTCACCGACCACGAGCGCCTCCTCGCCTGGCGCGGCGCCTTCAGTGGCGAGGCACGCCTGGTGCTCGGCACGCGCTCGGCGGTGTTCGCGCCGGTGCCTGAGCTCGGGCTGATCGTGGTGGACGAGGAACACGATGCCTCCTTCAAGCAGCACGAGGGAGCGCTGCGCTACTCGGCGCGCGACCTGGCCATCGTGCGCGCACGACATGCCGGCGTTGCGGTGGTGCTCGGCAGCGCCACCCCATCGCTCGAGACGCTGCAGAACGTGGTGGCGGGACGCTACACCCGCTTGCGCCTGCAGCGGCGCGCCGCGCAGGCGCAGCCGCCACTGGTCAGCCTCGTTGACCTGCGCGCGCACGCGGTGCAGTCCGGGATCGCCACGCCGGCAGTGCTCGCGATCGAGCGCCACCTCGCCGGCGACGGGCAGGTGCTGGTGTTCCTCAATCGCCGCGGCTACGCACCGACGCTGCTGTGCACGGCGTGCGGCTGGATCGCCCCCTGCAGCGAATGCGATGCGCGCCTGACGGTGCACCAGGCCTCCGGCCGCCTGCGCTGCCACCACTGCGGCGCCGACACGGCCGCTGCCCAGCCGTTGCCCGCAGTGCGGCTTTGCGGTGAAAGCCGTCGGCCAGGGCACCGAGCGCATCGAGGAAGCACTCGCGGCAAAATTCCCCGTGAAGATCGCCCGCCTCGACCGCGATGTGGTGCGCCGGCGCGGCGACCTCGAGGCGGTGGTCGCGCGCATGGTCTCGGGCGATGCACGCATCCTCGTCGGCACGCAGATGGTGACCAAGGGGCACGATTTTCCGAACGTCACGCTGGTCGTGGTGCTGAACGCCGACCAGGGACTCTTCAGCACCGACTTCCGCGCCCCCGAGCGCCTGGCGCAGACCATCGTGCAGGTTGCCGGGCGCGCCGGGCGCGGCAACAAACCCGGCGAGGTGTTGATCCAGACGGAGTTTCCGGAGCATCCGCTGCTGCAGCGCCTGCTCAGCGAAGGCTACGACGGGTTCGCGCAGGCGGCGCTCGCCGAGCGCGAGCAGGCGCAGTGGCCGCCGTTTGCGCGCCTGGCCGCGCTGCGCGACTCGGCCAAGACGCGCGAGGCGGCGCTCGGCTTCCTCACCGAGGCGCGCGCGCTCGCCGGGGCCGGGAGCCCGGGCCTGCGGCTGCTCGGCCCGGTGCCGGCGGCCATGGCCAAGCGCGCCGGCCGCTACCACGCGCAACTGCTGATCGAGAGCGCCGAGCGCACGCGCCTGCACACCTTCCTCGACCGCTGGCTGCCGCAGGTCGAGCAGCTCAAGAGTGCGCGCGCGGTGCGCTGGTCGCTCGACGTCGATCCGCTCGAGCTGTTCTAGCCGGTGCCGGCTCCAGGGGCTCCAGTGGCGCAAAGGCGGCCAATCACGCGGCGCTTTCCGGTAAACTCGCGCGTCCGAGCGGAAGCGAAAATCCCACCCTCTTGAAGCAAGAACTCGAGCAGCTGCTGCTCGCCTCCCTGGCCAAGCTCGTAGGCAGTGCGCTGCCCGAGATGCCGCCCGCCGCCGCGGTGACGGTCGAGCGCACCCGCGAGGCCGAGCATGGTGAATTTGCCAGCAACGTGGCGTTGCGCCTGGCGAAGAGCGCGCGCCGCAACCCGCGCGAGCTCGCGGCCGCCATCCTCGCCGCACTGCCGCCGAACCCGCTGGTGGCGCGCGCCGAGGTCGCCGGCGCGGGGTTCATCAACTTTCACCTGGCCCCCGAGGCGTACGCGCGCGAGCTCGCGGCCATCCATGCGCGCGGCGCCGCCTACGGCGAAAGCACCCTCGGAGCGGGCGAGCGCGTGCTGGTCGAGTTCGTGTCCGCCAATCCGACCGGCCCCCTGCATGTCGGTCACGGGCGCCAGGCGGCCTACGGCGCCACACTTGCCAACATCCTCACCGCGGTCGGCTACAGCGTCGAGCGCGAGTACTACATCAACGATGCCGGCCGGCAGATGGACATCCTCGCGGTCAGCACCTGGGTGCGCTACCTCGAGGCCTGCGGCGAGTCGCTGCCGTTTCCCGAGAATGGGTATCGCGGCGAATATGTGCGGCCGCTGGCGCAGCGGCTGCGCGTGGCAGCAGGCGAGCGGCTGCGGCGGCCCGCGGCCGCGGTGCTCGCGGGCCTGCCGGCGGATGCTCCCGCGGGCGACAAGGAAGCCTACATCGATGCCCTGATCGCGCGCTGCCGCGAACTCATCGGCGCCGGCGGCTTCCGTGAAGTGCTGGACCTGTCACTCGGGGCGATGCTCGCGGACATCCGCGCCGACCTGGCCGAGTTCGGCGTGGTGTTCGATCACTGGACCTCCGAGCGCGCGGTGGCCGACAGCGGCGCGATCGATCACGCCCTGGCGGTGCTCGAGGCGCAGGGACGGCTCGAGCGGCGCGAGGGCGCGCTGTGGTTCCGTGCCAGCGAGTTCGGCGACGAGAAGGACCGGGTGGTGGTGCGCGAGAACGGCCAGAAGACCTATTTCGCCTCCGACATCGCCTACCACCTCGCCAAGTGCGAGCGCGGCTTCAAGCGCCTGATCGACGTGCTTGGCGCGGATCACCACGGCTACGTCGCGCGCGTGCGCGCCGGGCTCATCGCCATGGGCCAGCCGGGGGACTGTCTGGAAGCGACCCTGATCCAGTTCGTGAGCCTGTTCCGCGGCACCGAGAAGATCCCCATGGGCAAGCGCGAAGCGCAGTTCGTGACGCTGCGGCAGCTGCGCACGGAAGTCGGCAACGACGCCTGTCGCTTCTTCTACCTGATGCGCAGCCACGACCAGCCGCTCGACTTCGACCTGGAGCTGGCCAAGTCGCGCACCAACGAAAATCCGGTGTACTACATCCAGTACGCGCACGCGCGCGTGGCGAGCGTGATGAAGCAGCTCGGGGCGCGCGCCCTCACTTTCGACCGTGCACAGGGGCTCGCCGCCAGCCGCGCGCCTCGACGGTCCGCAGGAGCAGGCCGTCCTCAGCACGCTCACACGCTATCCGGAGCACGTCGAGCAGGCGGCAGTGAATCGCGCCCCGCACGCGCTGGTGCACTATCTGCGCGAGCTCGCCAACGTGTTCCACACCTACTACAACGCGCAAACCTTTATCGTCGAGGATGCCGCGCTGCGCAACGCGCGCCTCGCCCTCGTGCTCGGCGTGCAGCAGGTGCTGCGCAACGGGCTCGCGCTGCTGGGCGTCTCGGCGCCGGAGAGCATGTGAGCACACACCCCGCGCCGCGGATGCCTGCAATCGCATGCCGAAGCTGACCACCCGCGACTACAAGAAGACCCCGAGCCGCGCCCTCAAGGTGCGCGGCGTGCGCGAATTCTCCTATGGTGCCGTGACCGGCGTGGTGCTCGCGGGTGTGGCGTTCGCCTACCTCAACGGCCGCGTCCACAGGAGCACCGAGCCCGCCGACAGCCCGCGGCCTGAGCCGCACCGCGCGGCGCGGGCCGACAACGACGTCAGCGGCCCCGGCTCGGGCAAGCCCTCCGAGAAGTATGACTTCTATGAAATGCTGCCGAACTTCGAGGTCGTCGTTCCGGAGAAGGACAAGGAAGTGAAGCGCGACCTGCCGGCGGCCGCCAAGATCGAGCGCCCCGGCGTGTACGTGCTGCAGGCGGGCTCGTATCGCAACGAGGCGGATGCGAACCGCGTGCGCAAGCAGCTGTCCATGCAGGGGGTGGACGCCAAGGTGCAGCGCGTCGCCGTCGATACCGACGTGTGGCATCGCGTGCGCATCGGACCGATCAGCAACCTCGATGAGCTCAACAAGGTGCGCAAGCAGCTGCAGGCGGCGGACGTGGACGCGCTGGTGATCCGCGTCGGCGACTGAGGCGGTGCGCGCCGCTAGCGATGCGCGGTGAACCACGCGCCGATCTGCGCGGCGAGCGCCGCATCGAACGGCAGTGCCCGGCCGGCGAAGGCGTCCGCCTGCGAGGCGTAGTGCTCGAGCGTGTGCCCGGTCTGCGGCAATTCCTCGAAGCGCGCGCTGCCGGGCACATTTTGGTTCACCAGCTGCACCATCAGCTCAAGATCCGCGCGGCTCATGATCCAGTCATACTCCCCGTGCAGCGCCAGTAGCGGGGCCTGCACCTGCGACCAGGCGCGCATCAGGTCCAGCTGCTGCAGCTGCTGGTAGTAGCGCACCGGCCGCCCGTACTGCTGCTCCGGATCTCCCTCCCACAGGCGGCGCAGCTCGGGCTGCCGCGCCAGGATCTCCCGCGGCGGCGTGTTCTCGAGCAGGTAGGCGCTGTAGAGCCGTTCCACGGCCTGCATCTGCGCGTCCATTTGCGCGAGCGGCACGCCGCTGAGCGCCAACCGCCGCCGCTCGATCTCCAGCATGTGCTCGAACCAGGTCTTGATCCAGCCGCCGACCACGACGTAGCCGCGCACCGGCTCCCCCTGCGACACCAGCGGCGCAAAGCCGCCGCCGTTGCTCAAGCCCAGCACGAACACCCGGCGCACGTCGGCGAAGGGGAAGGAGCCGAGCGTGCGGAACGCCTGCTGGTAGGCGGCGAGTTCCGACGTAAAATCGGTGGCGGCGCAGTCGCCCTCGGAGTCCCCCACGCCGGGCTTCTCCAGGCGCACGGTCGCAAAGCCGGGCAACTGCGCGAGCGCCTGGAAGAGCCGCTGGGGCGCGCCCTTGTCCCCGGGCGGCGCCTCGATGGTGTCGCAGCTCAGCCAGCCGGCCACGAAGATCACCGGCAGCCGCTCGTTGGCGCCCTGGGGAAATGTCAGGATCAGCCGCAATCGACGCCCGGCCGCATCGGTCAGTGCCGCGTATTGCACGGTCACGCCCGCATAGGCCTCGTCCCGTGAAGCGCGGCGCGCGAGCGCCGCGGGTCCGGCGACGGCGCTGCCCGGCCCAGCCGCCATTACCGCCAGCACCAGACTCAGTACGCCGGCCGCTATTGCTTTCATGCGTTCCCGATCCCGGACCTGAGGCAGCAATCGTGCACTCTCCCCTAGGGGGAGACTCAAGACCTGCGCCTGCGCCGGCGGCGCTAGAATGCGGCCGGAGGCCCAATGCTGAAGATCGGCGACTTCTCGCGCTTGGCGCACGTGTCAGTCAAGACGCTGCGCTTCTACGATGAGGCCGGGCTGTTCGCGCCGGCCGCGGTCGAACCGCGCACGGGTTACCGCTTCTATCGCGCCGCACAGCTGCCACAGCTGCAGCGCATTCTGCTGCTACGCGAACTCGGCTGCACGGTCGCCGAGACGGCACTGCTCATGCGCCTTGCGCCCGAGGCGCCCGCATACCTGAAGGAGCTGGCGCAGCTGCGCCGGCGCCTCATGACCCGGGTAGCACGCGATGAGGAGCGGCTGCGGCGACTCGATGCGCTGCTGCACGCACAGCCGCGCCCGGCACCGGACGGCAGCAATTCTGCCGTCGTGGTGCGCGCCCTGCCGGCGGTGAGCGCACTCACCGTGCGTGAGCGCGTGCGCGCTTCCGGGGGCGAGGTACAGCGCATGTTCGAGAGCGCCGAACGGCAGGTCGCGCGCCATGACTGCCGTGCGCCTTTGAGCCCCTTCCTGCTGTTCCACGATATGGAGTATCGCGATCGCGACATGGATGTGGAGGTGTGCGTGCCCATCGAGCCGGCGGCCCTGAGTGCCTGCAGCGGGCGGCTGGTGCCTGCGGTCGCACGCGCCGCATGCGCGCGCTTCGCGGGCAGCTACGCACAGGCGCCCCGGCTCTACGGGCACATGCTCGGGTGGTTGGATGCCGAGGGGGCGCGGATCTGCGGACCGGTGCGCGAGACCTACCTGCGCTTCGGCGCGCAGCAGCGCGGCTACACGCTGCCGCCGCTCATGCTGGCCGACGGCGTGGCCGAATACGAGACCGAGCTGCAGATCCCCGTGCAGCAGCTGTGAACGCGCCCAGACGCAGGATCCGCGCGGACGGGTTCACCGTCCTGGCACTTCTCTTCGCCACGGCCGCCACCGCCGCCGCACCGCCGGCGGAGGTCTTCGGTGCACTCCCCGAAGACGACTTCGTCGTGCTCAGCCCCGATGGCAACACGCTGGCACTGGCGCACACGACTGCCGGCGACACCAAGGTAGTGGTGCTTGATGTTGCTTCGCGGCGGGTCAAACGCACGCAGTTCATCGCCCCCACCCTCAAACTGCGCGACCTTAACTGGAGCGACGACGCGACCCTGCTCATCGAGGTAAGCGTCAGCGCAGAGATGAGCTCCAGGCGGATAACCCGCTGGGAGTTCTTCCGCATCCTCGCGCTGGATGTGAATACCGGTCAGACCCGGTCGCTGCTGATGACCAACGACACCCGCTCACACGTGACGGGGCTGCAGCTCGTAGCGCTGCGCACGCCGAGGCCCAAGACCGTGGTCATGTCGACCCTGGACTGGTCGGCCGCAGCGCGCGCGAAAAGGCTGGGCACGCGCCTCACCAACGAGCGGCGCGATTCCGGGTGGGTGGCGTCGCTGTTCGAGGTCGACACTCGCTCAGGAGAAGGCGCGCTGCTTGAGCAGGGCACGCCCTATACCAGCGACTGGGTGGTCGATCAGGAAGGCCGGCCGGCCGCACGCGGCGAATGGGATCCGGGCAACAAGAGTTTCCGCATCATGGTCAGGCGCGGGCTCGGATGGCACGAGCTGCTGCGCCGCGATGGCGCTGACCCGCTCGGGCTCGAGGGTCTCACCTCCGATGGAACGGCGCTCGTCGCGCTGGGCGCGCTGGCGCAGGGCGCGCGCCAGCTGCTGGCGATTCCCATGGATGGCGCGCCTCCCCACGTGCTGCTCGAGGACCCCGAGAGCGAAGTCCTTGCCGTCGTACGCGACCGGTTCACGCGCACACCCCTTGGCGCGTACACCGGCGGTGCCCTTCCTGAGATCCGCTGGTTTGATCCGCAGGCGAAGACGCGCCAAGAGGCTCTGCAGAAGGTGTTTCCCAACCTGCGGGTGGTCCCTTACAGCGAATCCCAGGACAAGCAGCGTGTGATCGCCCTCGTGAGCGACGCCGCTATGGCACCGGCCTACTACCTGGTGGACTTCAGGACGCACAAGACCGAAATCGTCGGTGAAACCTATCCGGCGCTCGGCGCGGCGGCGCTCGGCGTCGTCAGGATCACCAGCTTCAGGGCGCGCGACGGCACGCAGATCCCCGCGTACCTGACACTGCCGCCGGGGAGCGAGGGCAGGAAACTGCCGCTGGTCGTGCTGCCGCACGGCGGTCCGGAATCGCGCGACTGGCCGCAGTTTGACTGGTGGTCGCAGTTTCTCGCGACGCGCGGCTACGCGGTGCTGCAGCCGCAGTTTCGCGGCTCCACGGGATTCGGCGAAGCCTACCGGCTCGCCGGCCGGCGCCAATGGGGCGGCCTGATGCAGGACGACGTCACGGATGGCGTGCAGGCGCTCATCGCCGACGGCACCGCGGACCCCGGCCGCGTTTGCATCGTCGGTGGGAGCTACGGCGGCTACGCAGCGCTCGCCGGGGCGACGTTCACGCCGCAGCTGTACCACTGTGCCGCGAGCATCAATGGCGTCTCCGACCTGGCCGACATGCTGCAGTTTGTGCAAAACCGGGGCGGCTCACAGTCAGACAGCCTCGCCTACTGGCATGAGTCGATCGGGCCGCACCTGGACCCGAAGATCGTTGAAAACTCTCCGGTGCACGCAGCCGACCGCGTCACCGCGCCGGTGCTGATCATCTATTCAGCAGACGACACGGTGGTGGCACCGAGCCAGTCGGAAAACATGGCGCGCGCGTTGAAGGAGGCAGGCAAGAACGTCACGCTGGTGAAGCTGGACGGCGATGACCACTGGCTGTCGCACGGCGCAACGCGCGTGCGCATGCTGCAGGAGCTGGAGAAGTTCCTCGCCGCACAGCTGCACCCGTGAGAGGTTCAGGAACGGGCGGACGGCGCACGGCGCCGGGTCCGCAGGCTCCCGCGACGCGGCTTCCTTTTGGCTGGTGCGCGCGCTGCACCCGCCAGCGAGCGCTGCGCCCAGCTGACGAGTGCGGCGCCGTCCTCGAGCACCTCGGCGGGCACCGCGTAGTAGGTCATGCTCACTTCCGGCCGGTCGGCGTAGGGCCGAAACGGCGCCATGCCGCGCGTGGTGAAGTCCTCACGGTTGCTGTCATCGACGCGCAGGTAGAGGGTGTCATCACTCACGATCGCGAAGAAGATCTCCGCGCAGTACAGCCCGGCGGCGCCGAACATGCGCTGTGAGCGCAGCTCGCCGAGGCCTTCGAGCTGCTCGAGCACGTACTGCAGATAGTCGCCACTGACTGCCATGAGCCAGGCGGGCGGATCGTCAGTCGTCGCTGATGTTGCGGAAGTCGACCCCGAGCGAGCGCAGCTTGCGGTACAGGTGCGTGCGCTCCATGCCGACCCGCTTGGCGAGCTGTCCGACCTTGCCGCTGCACAGGAGCAGCTGCTGCTGCAGGTAGGCACGCTCGAACTGCTCGCGCGCCTCGCGCAGCGGCAGCGCCAGCAGATCCTGCTTGACGAGCGGCTCATCCGGCGGTGTCTGCACGGCGAGCTCGCGCTCGATCTCCTCCAGGCGGATCTCCTCGCCGCCGCCGTGAATCAGTAACCGGTGCACGAGGTGCCGCAACTCGCGCACGTTGTCCGGCCACGGGTAGTTGCGCAGGCGGTTCTGCGCCGCGACGCTGAAGCGCCGGAACGGCAGGCCGTCGGCATCCACCATGCGATCGACCTGGTGGCGCAGCAGCTCGGGCACGTCCTCGGCGTACTCGCGCAGCGGCGGCACGCGCACGATGAGCACGTTGAGGTGGGCCAGCAGGTCGCGCCGCAGCACCTCGCTCCCGGCGCGCTGCTCGATCCCCGGCTGCGCCGAGGACAGGAGCCGGGCCCGAAACGGCACCGGCTCGCGCCCGCCGATGCGGGTGAACTGTCCGGACTCGAACACCCCGACCAGCAGGCGCTGCACGCCCGCGGGCAGATCCTCGACTTCGTGAATGAAGAGCGTGCCGTTGCCGGCTTCCTCCAGTACCCCGGGAACCTTGGTGCCGTCGCTCTCCTCGCGCCCGAACAGGCGTGCCTCCGCGTCGGCCTCGCGCAGGCTGCTCGCGACCAGCGGCACGAACGGTGCGTTGGCCCGCGGACCGTGCTCGTGCAGGTAGCGTGCGAAGGCCTCGCGCCCGGAGCCGGGCTCACCGACCAGCAGCACCGGCGAGGGATTGCTCGCGATCTGCTGCAGCTCGGCACGCAGCTGCTGCATGACGCGGCTCTTGCCGACCGGGATGGCGAGCGGCGCGCCGAGGAACTTGCCCGACTGGCGGTGGCGGCGGCCGGCATCCAGCGCGCGCTCCACCGTGCGCAGCAGCTTGGCGAGCGACAGCGGCTTCTCCACGAAATCGAAGGCGCCCAGGCGCGTCGCCTCGACGGCGGTCTCGACCGTGCTGTGGCCGGACATCATGACCACCGGACAGCCATCGGCGGCGCCGACCGACCACTCGCGCAACAGCGTGATGCCGTCGACGTCGGGCATCCAGATGTCGAGCAGCACCAGGTCCGGTACCTGCCGGGCGCGCGAGGCGCGCGCCTGCGCGGCATTGGCCGCCACGTCGACCTCGTAACCCTCCTCGGAGAGGATCTCCTTCAGGAGACCGCGGATGTCCGCTTCATCGTCAACCACGAGAATGTGTGAACCTGTCATGCCCGTTCCCTCCGCAACTGCTCCCGGCGTTCGCGCGCGGCCCCGGTCGCGGACCGGGTGCTGTCCTTCACGGGCAGCACGACGCGCACGCGTGCTCCGCCTTCGGGTCGGTTATCGGCGTCGATCCGCCCACCATGCTCTTCGATGATCTTCTTCACGATCGCGAGCCCAAGCCCGGTCCCCTTCGGCTTGCTGGTGACGTAGGGGTCGAACACGCGTCCCAGCAATTCGCGCTGAAAGCCCGGGCCATTGTCACACACGCTCACCGCGGCGTACTCGGCATCCCCGGCCGATTCCAGCTTCGTCGTGATCTCGAGCGTTGGTGAGACCACGCCCTCGAGGGCCTCCAGCGCGTTGGTGACCAGATTGTTCAGAATCTGGCGCACCCGGCCGCGATCGGCCTCGATCGCCTCAATGTGGGGGTCCAGCTCCAGAGTGATCTGGGTGCGCGGATCCTGCGAGCGATACAGGTCCGCCACTTCGGCCACCAGCTGGTTGAGACTGAAGCGCGTGATCTGCATCTCCGGCGCACGCGCGTACTCGGAGAAGGCGTTGACCATCTTCTGCATGGTCTCCACCTGCTGCACGATGGTGCGCGTGCCACGCTCGAGGATCTCGGCGTCGCGCTCGCTCATGCCGGCGAGCAGTCGCCGGCGCAGGCGTTCGGCGGACAGCTGGATCGGCGTGAGCGGGTTCTTGATCTCGTGCGCGAGGCGTCGCGCCACCTCGCCCCACGCGGCGTCGCGCTGCGCCTGCAGGAGTGCGGTGATGTCGTCGAACACGATGACGAAGCCGACACCGGAGTCCTCCCCGGGCAGCGGCGTGCAAGCGCACATGAGGGTGCGCCGGCCGCCCGCGCCGTCGAGGTCGAGCTGCTCGCGCCACTCCTCGCGCCCGGCGGCGAAGCGCACGGCGAGTGCGGCCACGAACTGCCCGAGCCGCTCGTTGCCCGCGGCCAGCTCCGGGAGCGAGCGGCCGGTCGCCGCGGAAAGGTCCGTGCCGAGGATCGCGCCGGCCGCCTCATTCGCCGTGCGCACGGTCATCGAGTGATCGATCGCGAGCACGCCGGTCGAGAGGCGCGCCAGAATGATGGCGAGGCGCGTACGCTCGCGCTCCACCGCCTGCTGGCTGTGGGTCGCCTCGGAGCGCGCGCGCCGCAGCCGCTTGGTCATGTCGTTGAAGGAGTGCACCAGGAAGCCCATCTCGTCGCGCGAGGGCAGCGGCAGGCGCGTGGCGAAGTCGCCCTTGCCCACGGCCCGCGTGCCTTCGATCAGGTCCTGCACCGGGCGCACCAGGCGCTGCGCCGAGTAGATCGCCAGGTACACGGCGGCCAGCATGGCGAGCAGCACGACCAGCGTCAGCGTGAGGCGGAAGCTGTACTTGAGCGGCTCGCGCATGGCGGCGAGATTGCCGTACTCGTTGTAGGAGTCCTGCACGGCTTCCGACAGCGCCGCGAGCTGCGCCGGTACCGGGTAGATCGCGACCACGTAGCGCGGCTCGCCGCGCGCCGCGCCGTGCGGGAGCGCGGCGGCGGTGCGGATCAGGTAGCGTCCGCCGGACTGCGGCTCGAGGCTCACGTAGGGCCGCTCCTGCTCCACCTGGCGCCGCAGGTCCGGCGGCGGTTGCGAGGGCAGCGTCTCGAGCGCGTTCTCCAGGCTCGCCGCGATGATGCGCCCGTGCCGGCCAAAGAGCGTGATCTCGAGGGCCTGGCTGATGCGGCGCTCGCTGTTCAGGAGCGCCGGCAGCTGGGCGGCGTCGG
The DNA here is from genome assembly GCA_963727305.1 of uncultured Pseudomonadota bacterium. Lineage (GTDB taxonomy): Bacteria > Pseudomonadota > Gammaproteobacteria > Steroidobacterales > Steroidobacteraceae > 13-2-20CM-66-19. The sequence continues at coordinate 325,797 of CAVSFM010000015.1, read as the reverse complement.
TGGCGGCGAGTGTCTCGGCGAGTGCCACCGTGCGCAGCGAATACTCGCGCATGCGCAGGTCCAGCGCGGCGCGCGACAGCCCGAGCGCATCGTTCAGGCCCTGCTTGACCTCCACCTTGAACCAGCTGTCGATTCCCTGGTTGATGAACTCGAGCGAGGACATGTAGACGATGAGGAGCGGCGCGATCACCAGCGCGCCGAAGATCCCGACGGTGCGCGCCGTGAGGCGCGAACCCGGAACGTGCGCGCGGTAGTCGCGCACCAGGCGCCACAGCTGGCGCGCGAGCAGCACGCTCAGGGCGACGACGCCGCAGATGTCGACCAGCAGGATCCACAGTTGCATGCGGCCGAATTCGGCCGAGTTCTGCACGCTCTTCGCCAAGAGCAGAAACGCACCGAGGCCGATCGCGCTCCACAGCAGCACCTGGCCGACGGCGACCCAGCGCAGTCCCCGCGGTGGCCGCGGCCCTACACCGGGAGTGACCATGTGTACCACTCCGAGACGCGCGCCCAGTCATCGGTCCAGAAGAGGATCGCGCGCATGGACGAGGGCAGGTTTCCGCGCCGCACGCCCGCGCGTACGCTGATGTTGTAATTGCCGCCATCGAGCTGCGGCTCGACCAGGATCGGCCAGGCATCCACGCGGCCGAGGAAGATGAGTGCCTCATCCAGCGTCGCAAAGGTGGTCTGGTCGCCGCTGCGCGTGTCGCGCACCACGTAGCGATCGCTGACCGCGTGGTAGGTCAGCTCCCGCCGCAGCGTGAGATCGACGATCGCCGCGTTGAACCAGAAGCGCCGGTCGCGGTCGACCCGCGCGTCCAGGTCGAAGGTAAGAGTGGTGCCATCGCGCAGCGCGACGGCAATGGCGGGGCTCTCCGGATACTCGATGCGTGCATACAAGAGGAAGACCCCCTTGTCGACGTTCACGTAGGCGGAGCGCACCTCGAGCACGCCCTCGAGTGCATTGCCCCAGGCCACGCCCCACAGCCCCAGGAGCGCGACCCACCACGCCGTGAGCTGCCTGCCCGGGGTCAAACCAGTCCTTGTGGGATCGCGGCGTAGCATGGATGCCTGCGACGGCAGGCGCTCAGGTTCCGGCCGTTGTGTTTTCGAGACAAGCATAATAGAAGCCATCCGTCCCCGCGTCTGCTCCGGGAAGCAGCTGCACGCCGACGGCCCGATCGATCCCTCCCGGCGCCAGCGCCGGGCCTCGGGGCATCGCAGCGGGACGAAATTGTGGCGCCTCCTCCAGGAGGCGCCTGATGACCTCTTCATTCTCCTCCGGCATCACCGAGCAGGTGCAGTAGACCAGCCGGCCCCCGGGCGCGAGCAGCGCCGTCGCGGCGCGCAGCAGCCCCAGCTGCCCGGCGGCGAGCGAGGGGATATCACTGCTGCGCCGCAACAGCTTGATGTCCGGGTGGCGCCGGATCACGCCCGTGGAGGAGCACGGCGCGTCCACGAGGATCCGCTCGTAAGGGCGCCCGTCCCAGAAAGACTGCGGTGTGCCGAGATCGCCGACCTGGGTGCGCGCCGTGCGTCGCAACCGCTCGAGGTTCTGGTGGATCAGCCCGACGCGCTCGGCGCTGACATCGAGTGCGGTCAGGTCGAGCTCGCCACCGGCCGCCTCCAGCAGGTGACCGGTCTTGCCGCCGGGTGCCGCGCAGCCATCCAGCACGCGCATTCCGGGCTCCACGCAGAGCAACCCAGCGGCCAGCTGCGCACCGCTGTCCTGTACCGAAACCAGACCCTCGTCGAACCCCGGGAGCTGACTTACGGCTCTCGGCTGATCCAAAACAATACCAGATGGGAGCCACTGTATCGCTTGTGCACCAATATCGGCTTCCTGCAGGCGTGCGAGGTACTGCGGCACGCTGGTGCGCGTCAGGTCCACGCGCAGCGTCATCGGGGGGTGCGCGTTGTCGGCGTCCAGCAGCCGCAGAACCTCGTTCGGCCAGGCCTGCTGCAGGCGCTCGACGAGCCAGGTCGGGTGGGCGGTGCGGGTGGCGAGCGTGCGGTCGAGCCGCGCAAAGAGTGCGCCGCGCTCGCGCACGAAGCGCCGCAGCACGGCGTTGGCGAGACCGGCGGCGCCCGGGTGACCCAGGACTCGCACGGCATCGACGGCGGCGTTCACGGTCGGCTCGGCGGCGTTGCGCGAGTACTCGATCTGATGCGCCGCGCAGGCGAGGAGCGCGTGCACGGGACTGGCGACCCGACGGGGCTGGACCAGCAGCAGGTCGAGCGCCGGCGCAAGGCGCAGGTACCACCGGACCGTGCCCAGGGCGATCGCGCGGATGGCGGCGCGTTCGCGGGAGTGCAAGGCGGCGTCGAGCCCCTCATCCGCCGTGCGCCCGGCGCTGATGACGGCCTCTACGGCCCGCGCCGCCCCCGCGAGCGCGGGCGCCGCGGGCGAGGAAGCTCCTTTATACAAGGCGTTGCCCCGGCAGCTCGCGGCTGTGGGAGAACTCACGGGCAGCCACGGGCCTGCGGCCCGGAACCTGCACCTCGGTCACCGCCAGCAAGCCCTGTCCGCACTGCACGAGCATGAAATCGTCCTGAACGGCGAGGATCATCCCATTTTCGTGTCTTTTAGAAGCAGATGGCAGGTCATTCGCTACCGAACGGGCGGCATGGATACGCAGCTGCTCGCCTGCGAGCGTCGTCTCGGCAACCGGCCACGGGTTGAAGGCGCGTACCTGGCGCTCGATGGCGGGCGCCGCGGCCCTCCAGTCGATCCGGGCCTCCGACTTCTGGATCTTGGCGGCATACGTGGCGCCCTCGGCAGGCTGCGCCCGCGCCGGGAGCGTGCCGGCGGTGATGCCGCGCAGTGCCTCGAGCATGGCCTGTGCGCCGAGCCGGGCGAGCGCGTCGTGGAGCGAGCCGCCGGTTTCCGCGGGCGCGAGCACATAGGGTTGCTGCAGCAGCACCGGACCGGTATCGAGACCGGCATCCATCTGCATCACGCTCACCCCACTTTGCGCATCGCCGGCGAGAATCGCGCGCTGGACGGGCGCGGCCCCGCGCCAGCGCGGCAGGAGTGACGCGTGGACGTTCAGGCAGCCATAGCGTGGCAACCGCAGGACTTCAGGGGGCAGCAGCAGCCCGTAAGCGACCACCACGAGGACCTCCGGTGCCCAGGCCTCGAGCGCGGCGCGCGCGGGGGCAGCCTTGAGTGTCGGCGGCTGGGCGAGCGGCAATCCGCGGGCGAGTGCGGCGGCCTTGACCGCACCGAAGGCGAGCTTGCGGCCCCGGCCCTTCGGCCGATCCGGCTGGGTCAGCACGCCGACGACTTTATGGTGGGCGCACAGCGCCTCCAGCACGGGCAGCGCGAACTCCGGCGTGCCGGCAAAGGCGACGCGCAACGTCAGTACGCGCGGCGCGCGCCGCCGCTCTTGGCAGGCGCCTGCGCGGCGCGCTCCTTGCGGTCCTTGTCGAGCTTCTTGCGGATGCGCTCGCGCTTCATCTCCGAGAGGTAATCGACGAACAGCTTGCCCTCGAGGTGATCCATCTCGTGCTGGATGCACACCGCGAGGATGTCCTCGTAGTCGCGCTCGCTCACGGCGCCGTCGCGATCGTGCGAGCGCACGCGGATCTTCGCCGCGCGCTTTATTTCATCGAAGATCCCGGGAACCGAAAGGCAGCCCTCCTCGGTCTTCGCCTCGCCCTCGCGCACGAGGATCTCGGGATTGATCAGGACCAGCGGCGCGGCGCGCTCCTCGGAGATGTCGATGACGATTACGCGCTCGTGCACGTCGACCTGCGTGGCCGCCAGCCCGATCCCGGGCGCCTGATACATCGTCTCGAGCATGTCATCGATCAGCGCGCCGAGTGCGGCGTCAAAGCGCGTCACCGGCCGCGCACGGGTGCGCAGCCGGGGGTCGGGAAATTCGAGGATGGTTCGTAGGGCCATGGCGTTAGCTATATGGGGGCGCCTGCAAGGGTGATCCAGCGCACAAAGTTGACATTAATTCGTATGCCCCGGGCCTCCGTGCCAGTATAACGAACTGGAATTCCCGCGCAGGTCGTGTGGTTGCACCTCGCGCAATGAGGAGTGGAGGATGGTCTCAAATCAAGTACTTGGAGCTCGCGCCGTCGCGGGCTTGCTGGCAGCGTTCCTGGCCGTTTCGGGATGCTCACACTTCGGGCATCACGATAGCGCGGCCGCGCCCACGGCAGAGTCAAATCCCGCGCCCTTGCCGCCCCCCGGCAGGGTCGCCGCCGTGCCCGAGGACATGACGGCCACGCAGGCCGCCATCGCCGCCGGCGACATCGAGCGTGCGCCGGCGAGCGCGCCGGTCGACACCCGCGGCGCGGTCAACCCGACGGCACCGATGCACTACACGGTCAAGAAGGGGGACACCCTCTGGGGCATCGCCTCGATGTACCTGAAGGACCCGTGGCTGTGGCCGGAGGTCTGGATCATCAATCCCCAGATCCCCAACCCGCATCTGATCTATCCCGGCGACCAGCTGGCGCTCGCCTACGGCGCCGACGGTCGCCCGCACGTGAGCGTCTCGCAGGCCGGCACGGTGCGGCTGGATCCGCGCCTGCGGAGCGAGCCGCTGAACGGCGCGATCCCGACCATCGCGTACTCCTCGATCGCCGCCTTCCTGTCGCAAGCCGACCATCGTCAGCGAAGACCAGATCAAGCATGCCCCCTACGTGCTCGCCTTCCGCGACGAGCATCAGACCGGCGGCACGGGCAACGAGATCTACGTCCAACACCTCGGCGGCGCCCAGAACTCGCGCTACACGGTCGTGCACATCGCCGGTCCGCTGCGCGATCCGGATGACCATAAGCTCCTCGGCTACGAGGCGATCTACACCGCGACCGCGCTGGTGCAGCGCGCCGGCGAGCCGGCCAAGGCCGTGCTCATCGATCCGGCGCGCGAGACGCTGGCCGGAGATCGCCTGCTGGCCTCCGAAGACACCCAGACGATGCTGAACTTCACCCCGCACCCGCCGAGCACCGATACGCACGGCCACATCCTGGATGTCGTCGGCGGTACCGACCTGGTCGGCCTCTACCAGGTGGTGGTCATCAACCGCGGCCGCAGCCAGGGCGTCGACCCCGGCACGGTGCTGGCGATCGACCACCGGGGCGCCGTGGTGCCGGATGTCTACCGCGGCGGCCGCAACATTGGTTCGGACACCAGCCGGGACTTCGCGCCGAAGGTGCAGCTGCCGAGTGAGCGCAACGGCACGCTGCTGGTCTTCAAGTCCTTCGATCGCGCCAGCTACGCCCTGATCGTCGGCGCCTCCGACATCATCGAGATCGGGGACGTCGTTCGCAGTCCCTAGGCACGCCGCCCGCGGGTCGCGCGCCTGATACCCCGGCATGCTCACGGCGCCCACCGGCGCCGTGAGCGTGCCCGCCTCCTGAACCCCACCCGCTCGCCAGAAAACCCCAGGCTGCAGAAAGGCTTACCCGCGCCGCGAGCCCGCCAGCAAGGCCGTCGGTATTGGACAAGCCCCGGGAAATGCTGTTAGATGCCCCCGCATTTGAAGTCCGGGACCGTTGAATTTCCGTCGCACGCACGCACTGACCCGGGTGCCCACGGCGGCCGCCTTCGGCCGGTTTACCTTGCATGATCACTGGCAGCGTTCTCGACATCCTGATCTACGTCTTCGACCGCTACATGATGAATGAGCCGCCGGACGTACCCGAGCGCGAGCATCTGGCGCGCGACCTGGAGCGCGTGGGCTTCACCCCGGTCAACGTTGAGCGCGCGCTCGACTGGCTGACCGACCTCGCCTTCGGCCACGAGCAGGCGGCCCAGAGTGCCGCGCGCGAGGGCGCGCCGCGTGGCGTGCGCGTGTTCAGCGACAGCGAGCTGGCGCGCCTGACGACCGAGTGCCGCGGGCTGCTGCTGAAGCTCGAGGCCGCGCAGGTGCTCACCCCGCCGCAGCGCGAGCTGGTGATTGAGCGCATGCTGGCTCTGGACAGTGATGACTCCGACACCGAGACGCTCAAATGGGTGGTGCTGATGGTGCTCTCGAGCCAGCCGGGACAGGAGCTCGCGGTGGAGCAGCTGGGCGGACTCATCACCGACATGCGCCCCAGTGCGCCACATTGAACGCGCCGCGCATTCTGGTGTGGCGTTGAGAGCTCCGCGGCTTGCCCGCGGTTTTTCGTTTTAGGAACGAGCATTTTTTAGGTCATGGCAGAGAACCTGGTCATCGTCGAGTCGCCCGCCAAGGCGAAGACCATCAAAAAATACCTGGGGCGCGATTTCGACGTGCTGGCCTCCTATGGCCACGTGCGCGACCTCGTCCCCAAGGAAGGCGCGGTCGATCCCGACGACGGCTACGCCATGAAGTACCGCGTGCTTGAAAAGAACGAGCGCCACGTGGAGGCGATCGCACGCAGCCTGCGCAAGTCCAAGGCGCTGTACCTGGCGACCGACCCGGACCGCGAAGGCGAGGCCATCGCCTGGCACCTGAAGGAGCTCCTCAAGGAGCGCGGCGACCTCGACGGCAAGGACGTGCACCGCGTGGTGTTCTACGAGATCACCAAAAACGCCATCCGCGAGGCGGTGGGTAAGCCACGCGGCCTGTCGCTCGAACTGGTCAACGCGCAGCAGGCGCGCCGCGCGCTCGATTACCTCGTCGGCTTCAACCTCTCGCCGCTGCTGTGGAAGAAGGTGCGCCAGGGGCTGTCCGCCGGGCGCGTGCAGAGCCCGGCGCTGCGCATGATCTGCGAGCGCGAGGCGGAGATCGAGGCCTTCAAGGCGCAGGAATACTGGACCATCGAGGGCGAGGGTGCCCACAGCGCGCAGCCCTTCCCGCTGAAGCTGCTCGAGTACCGCGGCGCCAAGGTCGAGCAGTTCAGCTTCACCACCGAGGCGCAGGCGCGCGAGGTCGAGCGCACCATCCAGGCGGCCGCCGGCGCGGGCGCGGGCGCCGCGGGCACGCTGCGCGTCATCGCCATCGATCGCAAGCAGCGCCGGCGCAACCCCGCGCCGCCCTTCACCACCTCGACCCTGCAGCAGGAAGCGGCCCGCAAGCTCGGCTTCAACGCGCGCCGCACCATGCGTCTCGCGCAGCAGCTGTACGAGGGCCAGGACATCGGCGAGGGCAGCGTCGGACTCATCACGTATATGCGCACCGACTCGGTGTCGCTCGCCGCCGAAGCGGTGGCGGAGATGCGCGAGGTCGCCGCGCGCCTGTATGGCAAGGATGAGGTGGCCGACGAGCCGCGCATCTACAAGACCAAGTCGAAGAACGCCCAGGAAGCGCACGAGGCCATCCGCCCAACCTCGGCCGCCATCACGCCTGCGCATGTCGAAGGCAAGATCGACGACGATCTTTATCGGCTCTACGCGCTCATCTGGAAGCGCGCGGTCGCCTCGCAGATGAGCCACGCGCTGTACGACACGGTCGCGGTCGACCTGCTCGCCGGCGCCGACGGGACGCAGCGCCACCTGCTGCGCGCCAACGGCTCGACGCTGATCAAGTCCGGCTACATCTCGGTGTACCAGGAGGGTACGGACGACGGCAAGAGCGAGGACGGCGATCACGTGCTGCCACCGATGCGCGAGGGCGACACGGTGAGCCTCAACGCGCTGCAGGCCGAGCAGCACTTCACCGAGCCGCCGCCGCGCTACAGCGAGGCCTCGCTGGTGAAGGCGCTGGAAGAGCACGGCATCGGCCGACCCTCCACCTATGCCACCATCATCTCCACGCTCCAAGACCGCGAGTACGTGGAGATGGACAGCCGGCGCTTCGTACCGACCGATATCGGCAAGATCGTCAACCGCTTCCTCACGCAACACTTCCACCGCTACGTGGAGTACGGCTTCACTGCCGCCATGGAGGACGAGCTGGATGCGGTGTCGCGCGGCGAAGAGGAGTGGACGACGCCGCTGGAGAAGTTCTGGAAGCCCTTCATCCACCAGGTCGAGAAGATCGAGAAAACCGTCACCCGCGAGCAGGTCGCGATGGCCCGCGAGCTTGGCAAGGACCCGGCGACGGGCAAGCCGATCAGCGTGCGCATGGGCCGCTTCGGACCCTTCGTGCAGATCGGCACCAAGGATGACGAGGAAAAGCCGCGCTTTGCCGGACTCAAGCCCGGCCAGAAGATGGATCACGTCACCCTCGCCGACGCGATGGAGCTCTTCAAGCTGCCACGCACGCTCGGTGAGACGCTGGCCGGTGAGACGATCGTGGCCAACGTCGGGCGCTTCGGACCGTACGTGAAGTACGGCAGCAAGTACGCCTCGCTCAAGGAGGACGATCCCTACACCATCACGCTCGAGCGCGCCCGCGAGGTCATCCGCCTCAAGCAGGAAGCCGACGCCGCGCGTCTGATCCAGGATTTTCCGGAAGCGGGCCTGCAGGTGCTCAACGGCCGCTACGGTCCCTACATCACGGACAAGAAGAAGAACGCCAAGATCCCCAAGGAGCGCGACCCGAAGAGCCTGACGCTGGAGGAATGCCGCGAGCTGCTGGCCGCGGCCCCCGAGCGCGGCGGCCGCTTCGGTCGCTGGGGCCGCAAGAAGACCGCCGCGACACCGGCCGCGGCGGAGGCAGGCGCTGCCGGTACACAGGCGCGGGCAGGCGCCGCGGACAAGGTGGCAAAAAAGCGGCCGCGGGCCGCGGCCCCCGCAGCGCCGGTCGCTGCCGTACGCCGCGGCAACGGCAAACCCGCGGCATCGGTACCGCCGGCTGCCCCGCGCGCGCGGGTCAAGAGTTCCGCGCAGGCGCGTAAGCCGCGCGCCAGGACAAAAGCTGCAGCTCCGAAGCGTGCCGCCGGCAAGGCACGCGCCAAGGCCGCGGGCGTCGTCCCGGGAGCGCGCGGCCTCAAGTAGCGGTCCGCGCGATGCGTTCAGCGAGCCGCTGTGCTGCTCACGGCCGCGCCGCCCTTGAGGTTACCGGCGAACGGCTTCAGCCGAGAAACGCGTCGATCGCCGCCAGGCACTCCGGCTCATCGAGCAGCGGCGCGTGGCCGCGGTTGTTGACCGTCAGCACCTTCAGATCCGGCTTCTCGCGCTGCATGCGCGCGAGTGTCGCGGCGCTGAGAACGTCCGAGTGGACGCCACGGATGGCGAGTATCGGCACCTTGCCCAGCGCACCCCACAGCGGCCACAGATCCGGCGCCGCGCTGGAGCTGTTGCGCACCACCTCCCCGATCGCAGGATCGGCGTCGGCCCGTGGCACGCCCTGCGCGTCGGCACGGTAGCTGCGGCGCGCCAGCTGCTGCCAGCGGGCCTCCTCGAGTCCAGGCCACGCGCTCTCAAAGATGCCGCGCAGTTGCAGCACGGCGCCTGCCCAGTCATGCACCGCGGCTGACCTGCCGGCGTAGTTGCGAATGCGCTCCAGCCCCACCGGGTCGACTTCCGGGCCGACATCATTGAGCACCAGATGCGATACCAGCCGTGGCATCGTCGCTGCCAGAACCATGCCGATGAGTCCGCCCATAGAAGTGCCGACCACACTTACGCGCGCGGCGCCCAGACCCTTGAACAGTTCCAGCAGATCGCCCACGTAGGTCGGAATCTGATAGTTCGCGGGGCTGGGATCGCGCGCCGAGAGGCCCCGGCCACGCACGTCCGGGACCAGCACACGGTGCGTCGCCGCGAGGTGCGGTGCAAGTTCCTCGAAGTCGCGGCCGTTGCGCATCAGTCCGTGCAGGCACACCACGACCGGAGCATCCGCCGCCGGCCCCGCGTACACGCGACTGAAGAGCTTCAGCCCATCGTGACCTGCAAACCAGTACTCGCCCATATGATTGCGGAGCCTCGGTCAGTAATCGGTGGTGCCGAGCGCAGCACGCAGCTCGCGCTTGAGGACCTTGCCGTTGGCGTTACGTGGCAGTGACGCCCGCCACAGCACATCCGCGATACGCTGCTGCTTGCCCACGCGCGCGTTGGTCCAGGCGATGAGCGCTTCACGATCAGGCGCACAGCCCGAGCGCAATACCACGATCGCCACAGGTGTCTCGCCCCACTTGCGGCTCGGCGCGCCCACCACGGCAACCTCGGCCACGTCCGGATGTTGCTGCATCACCTGCTCGATGTCCGCCGGATACACATTTTGCGCGCCCGACAGGATCATGTCCTTCTTGCGGTCCACCACGTACAGAAAGCCCTCCTCATCGAGCACTCCCAGGTCGCCCGTGCGCAACCAGCGCCGCCCGTGCGCATCGAGCCATGTGGCCTCGCGGCTGGCCGCTTCGCGCCCATGGTAGCCCTGCATCAGGAGCGGCCCGTAGCCCACAATCTCACCGACCGCTCCCGCGGGCAGCTCGCGGTCATCATCACCGATGATGCGTATATCGGTACCGAGGAAGGGCTTGCCGACGGAAGTCATCTTCGCTGCGAAATCCTCAGGCGCGAGGATCGTGCAGACGCCTTCCGTCAGCCCGTAGAGCTCGATCAGCTGGCAACCGGTGCGGCGCGGAAACTCTCGCTTCACCTCGGCTTTGAGCGGAGAACCGCAGCACATCAGGGTATCGAGGCTGCCGAGCCGCGCGCGCTCTAGATCGGGCAGTTGCAGCAGGCGTTCCAGTTGCAGCGGTACGACGGTGCCATGCGTGATGGCTTCGGCCTCGATGAGTTGCGCCGCCGCGCGCGCCTCAAAGTGCGGCATAACGACAATTGTGCCGCCCACGTACAGCGTGCTGAGCATCGCCACCCAACTGATGTTGGAGAATAATCCGAGCGAACACAGGGTGACGCAGTCGCTGCGGTAGCGCAGGGCCACCGCCAGCTCGGCGGCCCAATTCAACCGGCATTGATGGCTGTGCACGATCCCCTTCGGCACCCCCGTGGTGCCGGAGCTGTAGATGATGTTGCATTCATCCTCCGGCTGAATGTTCACCGCCGGCGCAGCGGTCGACTGTGCCGCTCGCCATGTGGTGACGTCGCGCCAGGGACCTCCAGGACCTGAGTGCGCAAAACGCAGCGCGCTGCGCGCGCGCTGGCTACTCAGATCCAGCGCGTCGATCCGCTGACAGTGCGCGCCCGAGGCAAACACGGCGCGTACCTCGGCATCCTCAATCATGCCCTCGATCGCGGCTTCGCTGATCGACACATTTAGCGGCACCGCCACACACCCTGAACGCAGGATGCCCAGCAGCAGCAGTGCGAACTCCAGGCTGTTGTCCATGAGCAGCGCGATGCGCTCACCGCGCTTGAGCCCCGCGGCAAGGAGTCCGTTCCCGACCTGCGCGGTTGCCCGCTCAAGTTCGGCCCACGTCAGACGTCGCTCATCCGCCACCAGCGCGACGCGTGACGCGCGCCACTTGCCGTGCCGGGCGATGAGCTCCGGCAGCAGCGGTTGCGGTGCCTCAAACCAGCCCATAGGTCAGAAGTGGTACTGCGCGGTCAGCGTCCAGGTGCGCGGCGGTGCATAGAAGCCGATCTGGCTGATTCCACCGATGAAGGAATTCTGTGGCGCAATGGGCGGATTGCCGAAGTCGTATCCCGCGACGCGGTAGTACTTGTTGGTGAGATTCTTTCCATCGAAGGAGAAGCGCCACGCATTGCTGCGCGTGGTGAAGGCAAGTCCGGCGTTCAACACCCCATAGGCGGGCTGGTCAGTGACGCTGGGCGTGGTGTTGGCAACCTTGGTGAAGTTGCGCCAGTCGTAGCCGACCCGCGCCATCACCGTTCCCGGCTGCAGCTCCCAGAAGTACACAGCGTTGCCAGAGACTGTCCAGGTGGGCGCATTGATGGGGCGATTCGCGTCGGCGACGTTCACGCTCGCCACGCCGGGGCCACAGCCGGGGGCGAGCGTGAACACGCTGCAGGGAATCAGATAGTTCTCGTAGTACGAGTCGAGGTAGCCGGTGTTGAGTGCCAGCGTCAGTGCGTGGGTGGGCCGCCACACTGATTGTAGTTCGGCGCCTTGGTTGATCTGCTTGCCGGCATTGAGTACGGCGGTGAGATTGCTCGGCGCACCCTGATATTCCACGAACTGCTGCACACCGATCTGCGCGTCGCTGTACGGGTCGTAAAACACCGTCAGATTCAGCAGGAGCGTGTCATCCAGCCACGTGGACTTCAGGCCGACCTCGTAGTTGTCTGCGGTTTCCGAGTTATAGCCGTACTGCGTCGCCGGATACACCGCGGCGTTGCCACGCATATCAAAACCACCGCTCTTGAAGCCGCGGCTGTAGCTGACGTAACCCATCAGGTGATCGGTCCAGTGATAGTCAAGGCCCAGACGCGGCGTGACATTCGACGAAGGACCGCGTGTTGTTGTAGTTCGTGACCACGCCCGGGAATGGGAAGAAGCCGGCCGGCACCTCGTTCGGGTTAAAGAATGTCTGGCCGGGCAACAGTTGCGTGGGCGCGATGCTGGTGTAGTCCGCCTGGAACACCGTGGCGGTCTTCTTGTCCTCGTTCCAGCGCGCGCCGGCATCGAGATTCAGCCGGTCGGTCAGCTTCCAGGTGCTATCGCCGTACACGGCATAGCTCTTGGTCTGCACGCAGCCATTCACCAGCTCGGTAATGTAGAGATCGAAGGCGGGAATACCGAGCAGCGTGAGCGTGCCGATCGAGCCGTTGTAGGCGCCGCAGGCGTTGCTGTCCATGTAGAACAGGCCGCCCACCGCCTTGACGAGCTCGTTATGGAACGTGAGCTGCGCCTCGCCCGAGGACTGCTGGTCCTTGTACTGCCCCGGCACCTCGAACAGGTTCTGGTCCACTTCGGCAAAGTTGATGAACTGCTGCCCGTGACCCTCGTAGTAGGCGCCGACGACCTTCAGATCGAGCTGGCTCGTCAAGGTCTGAGTGTAGGTGCCCGAGAAGCCCTGCCGGTGGAAGAAATCACGGTCGGCCGGCATGTCGTTGTACATGTCGAACGGGTTGGCGAGCTGCGGAACCAGGTAGTCGTTGAGCCGCTGCCCCCCGGAGGCGTTCGAATTATCCAGGATGTCATCGGCGATCAACCGCAACTTGGAGCTCTCACCCCAGGTGACGGTGAGATTGGCACGCCCGACCAGAATGTCTTTGTTCGACAGTGTCGTGCCCACCGACTGACTCGGCGCCTGCCCGGGCTGTGCGAGCACGGTGCCGTAGCCGTCGTGGTTCAGACTGCCGAGCGCCAGGCCGAGATAGACGTGATCGGCAACGATCGGCAGGGAACCACTGAAGCGGTAGTCGCGCTCGTCGTAATTACCTGCGCTGGCGGAGGCCGTCAGCGTGGCGGGACCGGCGATATCGCGCGTGACGTACTTGAGCGCGCCGGCGATCGTGTTCTTGCCGTAAAGGGTGCCCTGCGGTCCGCTGAGCACTTCGAGCCGCTCGACGTCGAGCACGTCCAGCAGCGCTGCCTGTGGCCGGGCCATGTAGACATCGTCGACGTAGACGCCGACCCCCGGATCAAAGCCCCACAGCGGATCGCTCTGCCCGACACCGCGAATGTAGATGTTGATGGTGCTGCTGGTGGCGCGATCCTGCGAGATCTTCATGTTGGGCACGAAGCTGTTCAAATCAGCAACGTTGGTAACGTCGTGCGTCTCGATCGCAGCGGCGGTGAGCGCCGTCACGGTTATCGGCACCTCTTGCAGGTTCTCGCTGCGCCGCCGGGCGGTGACCACGACTTCCACCAGGGTGTTGCCGCTGCCGGCGCTCGTGTCGCCGGCCGTCTGCGCCGCGACCGTGGCTGGCAGTGCCACTGCCCCGGCTGCGAACAGTACGAGCGTGCCGGTGACGAACTGGATGCCCTTGTTGTTGCCCACGTGCCCCCCTCTCTCGAGTCACACTCAACAGTTGTTGAGTAGATATTCAACGAACGTTGAGGGAGAAGTCAACTCGACGCCCTCAATTGCGCTGCGGGGTCGATTCACTGGACACTGTCGCCGCTCATCACTTTTTTTGCAGTGCATTAAGATGAACAAGAAGGCCACCGTGCGATCGGGCAAGGAGCGCATCCTGGACGCCGCGGAGCAGCTGTTTGCGCAGCGCAGCTACCATGGCGTCTCATTACGCGACATCACCCAGACCGCTGGGGTCGACGTGGCGCTGGTGGGCTACCACTTCGGCGGCAAGCGCGAACTGTTCATGGCCGTGTTCGAACGACGCGCGGAGTTACTGAACCGCGAGCGCCTCGAGCTGCTGGAGGACGTGCGGCGCGCCGCGTTGCCCGGCGTCCCCAGCGTGGAGGAAATCGTCAACGCGTTTTGTCAGCCACTCCTGGAGCGCTCGGCCCGCGGCGGTGCGGGCTGGAAGAGCTACTTTGCCCTCGTCGCCTATGTGAACAACTCCCCGGAGTTCGGGCCGGTGATGATGACGCGGCACTTCGACCCGCTGGTCGATCGGTTCATCGCCGTGCTGCGCGCCGCGCTTCCTGGATGTCCGCCGCGCGAGATTTACTGGGGCTATCAGTTTCTCACTGGGGCGCTCACGCTCACCTTCGCCGAGACCGGGCGCATCGATAAGCTCTCCGGTGGTCTTTGCCGCTCCTCGGACCTGGACAGCGTCACGCAGCGACTGGCGCCCTACGTCGCGGCGGGCTTTCGCGCCCTGTGTGCACGCGCGACCCCGGAGCAACCCCGCTCCCATGCCGCCCGGCAAGCGCCGCGCGCCGCGTGCGCGGCGCCCCCGATGAAATACCGCCACCGCTACCACGCCGGCAATTTCGCCGACGTGCACAAGCACGTTACGCTGCTTGCGCTGCTCGCCGCGCTGCAGAAAAAGGACAAGGGCTTCCTTTACCTCGATACGCATGCCGGCCGTGGCGCCTATGACCTGTCCAGCCCCTCGGCCGAGGCACGCGCCGGCGTCGGCCGCTTCCAGCTGACCCCCGGCGCTGCCGAGGAATTGCGCGCCTACGCCGCCGCTGTCGCGCGGCTGCGCGTCATCTTCAAGCAACGCCACTTCTACGGCGGCTCGCCGCTCCTGGCCGTGCAGGCGCTGCGCCCGCAGGACCGTGCCCTGCTGATTGAGCTGCAGGGCACCGAGGCGCACGTGCTGGACGAGAGCATCGCCGCACTGGCCACAACATGCGGCACGAACGCGCGCGTGGAGCGCGGCGACGGCCTGCAGCGCCTCAAGGCCCACCTGCCGCCGCCGGAGCGGCGCGGCCTCACCTTCATCGACCCGCCCTACGAGGAGACACAGGCCGACTTCGCTGCGGTCACCGCGGCACTTGCGGAGGCGCTGCGGCGCTTCCCGACCGGGGTCGCCATGGCCTGGTATCCGATCAAGGAAGCGCGGCAGACGCGCGCCTGGCACGCCGTCGTGGCGCGCACGCTCACCGCTCCGCTGCTGGTGAGCGAGCTGTGGCTGTTCCCGCGTGATTCGCGCGTGGCCCTGAACGGCTCGGGGCTGCTGATCCTGAACCCGCCGCACCTGCTGCTCGAGCGCATGCAGCTGTGGCTGCCGGAGCTGGTGGCGGCGCTCGGGGACGGCCCCGACGCGGGCAGCAGCGCCCGGATGCTGTCACAATCGCCCCCGTGAACAGCGGCCTCGACCAGTACGGTGTCTTCGGGCACCCGATCAGCCACAGCCTGTCACCCTTCATCCACGGGCTGTTCGCACGCGAGACCGGGGAGCAGATGAGCTACCGGCCCTTCGATGTGCGCCCGGAGGAATTCCGCGCGCGAGTGCAGCAGTTCTTCGCCGAGGGCGGCAAGGGACTCAACATCACCCTGCCCCACAAGATGGCCGCGGTCGATGTGGCCCACCAGCTCACCGCGCGCGCCGCGCACGCCGCCGCGGTCAACACCCTCGCCCTGCAGGGCGAGGAGCTGCTGGGTGACAATACCGACGGCGCGGGGCTGGTGCGCGATCTGTGCAACAACCTCGGGCTGGTGATCACGCACCGGCGGCTGCTCGTGATCGGCGCAGGTGGCGCCACGCGCGGCGTGCTCGCCCCGCTCCTTGGCCTGGAGCCGACCGTCGTCGTGATCGCGAACCGCTCGCCCGAGCGCGCCGAGGCGCTCGCCACCGCGTTCTCCGATCTGGGCACCACGCAGGGCGCCGGCTTCGATCAGATCGAGCCCGCGCCCTTCGATCTCATCATCAACGCCACCTCCGCGAGCCTCTCGGGCGAGATTCCCCCGCTGCCCGCCGGGGTCATCGGCCCACAGACGGTCTGCTACGACCTGGCCTACGGACGCTCCGCCACCGCGTTCGTGCGCTGGGCGCAGGAGCAGGGTTGTGCGCGCGCCATCCAGGGGCTGGGAATGCTGGTGGAGCAGGCGGCGGAGTCGTTTCGCCTGTGGCGCGGCGTGCGACCCTCGACCACCCGCGTCATGGATGCGCTGCGCGAGCGCGCCGGCGGCGCCTACGCCTGATGGCGCTTCAGCGCATCGTGACGAATTCCTCCGCGCTCGTCGGATGGATCGCCACGGTGTCGTCGAAGTCCTTCTTGGTGGCGCCCATGCGCACCGCCACGGCAAATCCCTGCAGCATCTCGTCCGCCCCGGCGCCGACGACGTGCAGACCGACGATGCGCTGCTCGGCTCCCACGGTCACGAGCTTCATCTCGACGCGCACCTTCTCGTGCGTGAGCGCGTGGTAGAGCGGCACGAAGCTTGAGCGAAACACGGTGACGTTGGCCGCACCGTAGCGCTCGTGTGCCTCAGCCTCGGTGAGTCCGACCGTGCCGATCGGCGGGTGCCCAAAGATCACGGTGGGAATGTACTCGTAGTCGAGGTGACGACCGCTCTGGCCGCCGAATACCCGGTCGGCGAGGCGCCGGCCGGCGGCGATCGCCACCGGGGTCAGCTGTACGCGCCCGGTGACGTCCCCGACCGCATAGATGTTCGGCACGCTCGTCACCTGGAACGTGTCGGTGCGCACGTAGCCGTGCGCGTCGAGCACCACCCCGGCGCGCTCGAGGTGCAGGTCCTCCACCTCCGGCACGCGACCGATGGCCCACACCAGCGCATCGAAGGGCCCCAGCCGCCGCCCGTCCGTGGTGCCAAGCTCGAGCGCCCCGTCCGTCGCGCGCTCCAGGCGCTGGGGCACGGCGTAAGTGACGATCTCCACCCCTTGCGCCCGCAGCGCCTTCAGCGTGACCTCCCCGAGCATGGGATCGAAGGACCTGAGCGCCGCATCGGTGCGCAGGATGAGCGTGGTCTGCGACAGGAGCCCCGCGAAGATGCCGGCGAGCTCGACCGCGATGTAGCTGCTGCCGACCACCGCGACGCGCGCCGGGCGCTCCGGCAGCGCGAAGAAGCCATCCGAGGTGATGCCGAGCGCGGCGCCGGGGATCGGCGGCAGGAGCGGCCGCCCGCCGGTGGCGATGAGCACGTGGGCCGCAGTCAGGGTGTGCTCGCCTGCAGTGACGGTGTGGGCATCGCGGAACTGTGCACGGGCGCGCACCAGCTCCACGTGGCGCTTGGCGAGGTTGGCGGCATAGATGCCGTTGAGGCGATGGATGTACGCATCGCGCTGGTGCCGCAGGTGCGCCCAGTCGTGCCCCAGGACCTCGAGGCTGAAGCCGTAGCCGGGCGCATCCTGCAGCGCTGCGCCGAGCTCGGCGGCGTTCCACATGATCTTCTTGGGCACGCAGCCGACGTTCACGCACGTGCCCCCCAGCGCCCCGGACTCCACCAGGGCGACCCGGGCGCCGTACTCGGCGGCACGCTGCGCGGCGGCCAGCCCCCCGCTTCCACCACCGATCACCACCAAGTCGTATTGCTCGCTCATAGACCCTCGAGGTGCCCCAAGCCCATGTTATATGAGGGGCAGGCGCACGAGTTCCAGTACGCCGCGCGCGTGCCGCCGCCGCCGCATAACGCCTGCGTGCCCAAGGCCGCTACAATGGCCACCGATCCAGCGGACGGGAAGTGCATGGAAAATCCCTTACTCGGCCAGGAACCGCTGCCGCAGTTCCTGAAGATTCGCCCCGAGCACGTCGAACCGGCCGTGCGCGAGCTGCTGTCGGAAAACCGGGCGCGGATCGAGGAGCTCTCGACCGTGCCGCAGCCGACCTTCGCCTCGGTGGTCGAGCCGCTGGAGGAGCTGCAGCACCGCATCTCGCGCACCTGGTCCCCGGTGAGTCACCTGAACGCGGTGCTGAACTCCGACGCCCTGCGTGCCGGCTACAACGCCTGCCTGCCGCTGCTTATCCGCCTACCAGACCGATCTGGCGCAGAGCGAGCCGCTGTTTCGCGCCTATCGCACCGTGGCCGAGCAGGAGGGCGCAGCGCTTGCGCCCGTGCAGCGCCAGCTGCTGGAACATCGGGTGCGTGACTTCCGCCTGGCGGGGGTGGGGCTGTCGCCGGAGCGCAAGGAGAGCTTCAAGACTGCCATGCTCGAGCTCACGCAGCTGCAGGCGAAATTCGAGGAGAACGTGCTCGATGCCACCAACCACTGGAGCTGGCACGCGCGCGACAGCGCTGAGCTCACCGGCCTGAACGAGATGCTGATCGAGCAGGCACGCCGCCGCGCCGCCGAGCGCGGCCTGCCCGGCTGGGTGCTGAGCCTCGATCAGCCGACCTACGTGGCGGTGGTGACGGATGCGGAGTCGGAGGTGCTGCGGCGCGCCTTCTACGAGGCGTGGACCACGCGCGCCTCCGATCAGGGACCGAACGCCGGCCGCTGGGACAATTCGCGCACCATGGAGGAGATCCTGCAGCGCCGGCATGCGGCGGCGCGGCTGCTGGATTTTCGCAACTACGCCGAGTACGCGCTCGCCACGCGCATGGCGACCAGCGTCGCGGAGGTGCTGCGGTTCCTGCACGAGCTCGCCGGCGCCGCGCGCGCGGCGGCGCAGGCTGAGTTCGCCGAACTCGAGGCGTTTGCCGGCCGCAAGCTCGCCGCCTGGGACGTCGGCTTCTATGCCGAACGGCTGCAGCGCGCAGCGTTTCTCCGTGTCGCAGGAGGAGCTGCGCCCGTACTTCCCGCTGCCGCGGGTGCTCGCCGGGCTGTTCGAAGTCGCCGAGCGGCTCTTCGGCGTGCGCATCCGCGAGCGGCCCGGCGCCCCGGTGTGGCACCCCGACGCCCGGCTGTTCGACATCGAGAACAGCCGGGGCGAGGCGGTGGGCAGCTTCTACCTGGACGCCTACGCGCGCCCCAACAAGCGCAGCGGCGCGTGGATGGACGAGTGCGTGGGGCGCAAGCGCCTCGCCAGCGGCGCGGCGCTGCCGGTGGCCTACCTGGTGTGCAATTTTCTGCCGCCCGGCGTCGAGCACCCGGCACTGCTCACGCACGATGACGTGCTGACGCTCTTTCACGAGTTCGGTCACGGCCTGCACCACCTGCTCACCCGGGTCGATTACCCGAGCATCGCCGGGATCAACGGTGTGGCCTGGGACGCGGTGGAGCTGCCCAGCCAGTTCCTCGAGAACTACGCCTGGCATCCGGAGGTGCTGCAGCGCATCTCCGGACATTTCCAGAGCGGTGAGCCGCTGCCCGCGGAACAGCAGCAGCGGCTCATCGCCACGCGCAGCTTCCATGCGGGGCTGCAGATGATGCGGCAGCTCGAGTTCGCGCTGTTCGATTTCCGCATCCACACCGAATACTCCCCCGAGCACGGCGGGCGCATCCTCGAGATCCTGCGCGAAGTGCGCCAGGAGGTCGCCGTGGTGCCGGTGCCCGAGTGGAACCGCTTTCCGAATAGCTTCGGCCACATCTTCGCCGGCGGCTACGCGGCGGGTTACTACAGCTACAAGTGGGCCGAGGTGCTGGCCGCGGATGCCTTCGCGGCCTTCGAGGAGAGCGGCGTGTTCGACCACTCCACCGCGCAGCGCTTCCTGGACTCGATCCTCAGCCGGGGCGGCAGCCGCGACGCGCTCGACGCCTTCATCGATTTCCGCGGGCGCCGCCCCGACGTGCGCGCCTTGCTGAAGCAGCACGGCATTCTCGGCGCCGTGCGTCACAGCGCTTGAACGTGCAGCCGGCCGCACCAGGCGCCGCGCTCCTCGCAGCCCTCGGCCTGCTCGCGCTCGGCACGCCGGCCGCGGGCGCCGAAGCGCTCTACGTCGTCGAGCAGCTGGTGGTCTCGGTCAACAGTGCCCCCGAGGGTGGCGGCGAGCGCGTCGCCTCGCTCAAAAGTGGCGATCGGGTCGAACTCATCGAGCGCACCGGTGATGCCGTGCACGTGCGCTTGGCGAACGGCAAGGACGGCTGGCTGCGCTCGAGCTACCTGTCCGCGGATGAACCCCTGCGGCCGCGGCTGCAGCGCAGCGAGACCGAGGTCAGCGCCCTGAAGGCGGAAGTGAGCCGCCTCGAGGCGCAGCTGAAGGCCGCCGCCGGGGTACACGCGGCAGCGCCGCCACCGCCAGCGCCCGAGGAAGCCGCCGCGGCCGCGCCGGCGCCGCTCTTCAGCGCGACCGGGGAGGGGGCCGCGCCGCGCGTGTGGCTCTGGGCCGTGCTGAGCGCCGGGCTCGGGCTCGTGGTCGGCTTTGCGCTCGGCTGGCGGATGCTGGATCACAGCATCCGTAAGAAGTACGGCGGCCTTAAGATCTACTGACACCCCGCCGCGCTCTTGCCCCGCCATGCGCATCGCCACCTGGAACGTCAACTCGCTGCGCGTGCGCCTGCCCCAGGTGCTCGAGTGGCTCGCCCGCACGCCGCTCGTGGACTCGTGCTGGCGATGTTTTCCGCCACTTGGAGCAACCGCCGCAGACCTTCAGCGGTGGGACTACCGCATGTTCGCATTCCGCCGCAACCATGGCCTGCGCATCGACCTGGTGCTCGCCAGCGAGGCCCTCGCGGCACGCTGCAGCGGCTGTCATATCGACCGCGAGCCCCGCCGTGCCGAGGCCCTTCCGATCACGCCCCGGTGGTCGCGGAATTCGAGCTGCCCCGTGAAGACTTGGCCGGCTGAGGGGTGGCGGCCGCGAAAGTGTGCGCCGCGTCGCGGTAGCGGGGCGGCCGGACTGCCTAGACTGGCCGCTAAGTCGCCGCGAGTGCCCTTCAGGGGAGGGGCCCGCGCGCCAAGGCCGAGTTTACTTACACCCAAATGAGCACCCGGCGCAGCGATTTCGACGTCACCAACAGCGTGCAGGTGAGCTCGCCCCCGGCGGTGCTGGCGGCGATTGCCGCGCTGTTCCGCCCCACCTGGCCGGAGCTGAAGCTCGAGCCGCTGGAGCACGCCTTCGCGCATTTCGAGCGGCTGTTCGCGGGCGAGATCAGCGGCTTTCACGGCGTCGACACCGTCTATCACGATCGCCAGCACACCCTCGACATAACGCTCGCGCTCGCGCGCCTGCTGGTCGGCTACGAGCGCCAGCAGGATGCGCCCCAGCGCCTGGGCGCCACGCGCGCCACCGTCGGCGTCCTCACCGGGCTGTTCCACGACGTGGGTTACTTAAGGCGTGCCGATGACCACGGCTCGCGCAACGGCGCCGAGTTCACGCGCACGCACGTCGCGCGCGGGGCGCGCTTCCTCGAGGAGTACCTGCCGCAGCTTGACCTCGGCGACTGGGTGCCGATCACCACCGAGATCATCCATTTCACCGGCTACGAGGTGCCCTTCGCGCGCATCGAGCAGCAGGTCTCCGATCCACGCGACATAATGGTGGGGCACCTGCTGGGCACCGCGGACATGATCGCGCAGATCGCCGACCGCTGTTACCTGGAGAAATGCCGCGATCGGCTGTATGCGGAGTTCGTGCTGGGCGGGGTGGCGCTGCCCTTCAGCGACGGCAATCCCCAGGTCAAATACGCCTCCGGCCTCGATCTGCTGCGGCAGACCCCCGACTTCATCGCCGAGGTGCGCGCCAAGCGCCTCGACCGCGACTTCCGCGGCGCCTACCGCTACCTGGAGATCCTCTACGGGGGCCGCAACCCGTATATGGAGGCAATCGACCGCAACGTCGAGTTCCTGCGGCAGATCCTGCGCAGCGAGAACTGGCAGCTGCTGCGGCGCCGGCCGCCGATCTTCGCCGCCACGGACGACCCGATGGGCACCATGCGTGGGCTCATGCTGGGGCACATCAAGCGCGTCTGGTCCGGAGCCTGAAAACCCGCAAGTGGCGTTGGGCGGCAAGCGGCGGTTAAGATCGATCCCTCATAAATCCAAGGGGATCAGCCGCCGGGCCGGTGGGTGCGCAGCACCCCCGCGGCGGCCTGCTACGTGACCGCCGCCAGCTTCAAGCTCAAGTACGCCGCCAGCGCCTTCCTGGTGGTGCTGATCGCGGCTGCCGCGGTGATCGGCCTCTTCCTCACGCGCCACAATGACGACACCCGCACCCTCGGCACGCTGGCCGAGGAAGCCGCCCGCGAGCGCGTAGCACCGGAGCTCACGGCGCGGGCGCAGGCGCTGGCGGCGCATGCGGCGGACTCGATCGCCGGCGCGGTACGCGCCGGGGACGACAGCGGCATGGTGCGCCGCCTGCAGCCCTTCATGGACGAT
Source organism: uncultured Pseudomonadota bacterium (assembly GCA_963727305.1). Classification (GTDB taxonomy): domain Bacteria; phylum Pseudomonadota; class Gammaproteobacteria; order Steroidobacterales; family Steroidobacteraceae; genus 13-2-20CM-66-19. The sequence continues at coordinate 303,540 of CAVSFM010000015.1, read as the reverse complement.
CCCACGGTCGCCTCGCTCCTCGTCAGCGGCACCGCCGGGCAGGTCCTGTTCCAGTGGCGGCGCGGCGAGTCCGAAGCGCGCGGCGCGCTCACCGCCACGGCGACCGCGCCGGTGCGCACTTACGTCGAGAACATCCCGGGGGCTGCGACCCCGACCACGCTGGCGCTGCTGACGCTCGGCCTCGAGCAGGCGGCGCCGGTGTCCGCGGTCAGCGTCGGCGGCCGCCTCAAGGCGGCGAACGTTGCGCGCGCGCGCCTGACGTGGCAACTGGGACTGACCCTGGCGGGCCTCGGCGCGATCCTCGCGGGCCTCCTCGCCTGGCGGGCGGTCGGGCAGCTGCAGCGGCCGGTGGGTGCGCTCATCCGCAGCGCCGAGCGCATCGGCCAGGGCGATTACACGCGCCCGGTGGAAGTGCGTCGCGACGATGCCCTGGGTGAGCTCGAGCAGGCGCTCGAGCGCATGCGCGCGAGGCTGCGCCAGTCGACGATCAACAAGAGCTACCTGCACAGCGTGCTCAACAGCATGACCGACGCGGTGTTCGTCACCTCTCCGGACGGGGTGATCAAGATCGCCAACGCCGCGGCGTGCAAGCTGCTCGCCTACAGCGAGGAAGAGCTGCTCGGCAAGGGCATCGTGGCGATCCTCGATGAGCGCGAGCGCGGCGAGTTCGACCTGCTGCAGGCGGCGCAGGAGACCCGCGAGACCATCGTGCGCACGCGCAGCGGCCAGACCATTCCGGTGGCCTTCACCGGCTCGCGCATCGACAGTGACGATCCGCAGTTCCAGGGCAACATCTTCGTCGCGCGCAACATCACCGACCGCAAGCGCGCCGAGCGTCGCATCCGTTACCTGGCACGCTACGACGCGCTCACCAAGATCCCGAACCGCATGCAGTTCCACCACCTGCTGCAGCAGACGATCGCCCGCAGCATGCGCAGCGGCCAGGTGGTCGCGGCGCTGTACCTGGACATGGATCGCTTCAAGGAGGTCAACGACACCTTCGGCCACGGCGCCGGCGATCGCGTCCTCGAGGTGCTGGCCGAGCGCCTGACGCGCTCGCTGCCGAAGGAGACCGTGGTCGGGCGCCTCGCCGGCGATGAGTTCGCGATCTCCGTCGACGGCCTGCCGGCCGATGCCGACAACCGCGGGCCGATCGCCCAGCTGGCGCGTGCGCTGCTCACCGAGGTGAGCCGCCCGTTCCAGCTCAATCAGCACGAGGTATTCCTCACCGCGAGCATCGGCATCGCCTTCTGCCCGCGCGATGCCGAGAACGTGATCGACCTGCTGCGCAACGCCGATGCGGCGATGTACTACTCCAAGCAGAACGGCGGCAACACCTTCGCCTTCTACTCCCCGGAGATGAACGCCGCGGCGGTCGAGCGGCTGATGCTCAAGAGCAAGCTGCGCCGCGCACTGGAGCGCGACGAGCTCGAGATCCGCTACCAGCCCAAGGTCGACCTGCGCAACGGCCGCATCATCGGTGCCGAGGCACTGCTGCGCTGGCGCCTGCCGGGTCATGGCGACATCCCCCCGGGGCAGTTCATCCCGCTCGCCGAGGAAACCAACCTCATCCTGGACATCGGCGAGTGGGTGCTCAACCGCGTGTGCCTCGACTACCGCCAGATGCAGAGCCAGGGCGGCGATCCGGGCCGCATCTCCCTCAACCTGTCGCTCAAGCAGCTGCGCCAGGCGAGCTTCATCCTGCGCTGCCGCTCGGTATTCCGCCGCCACCACGTTTCCCCGACGGCTTTCGAGCTCGAGATCACCGAGACCACCCTCATGGCCGATCCGCAGCGCACCGTGCGGCTGCTCGACGAGCTCTACGCCATGGGGCTGCACCTGTCGATCGATGACTTCGGCACCGGCTACTCCTCGCTGTCCGCGCTGCAGCAGTTCCCGATCGGCACGCTGAAGATCGATCAGTCCTTCGTGCGCGATGCCACCGAGGACGCGAACGACGCCACCATCGTGCGCACCATCATCGAGATGGGCCGCAGCCTCGGGATCGAGGTCATCGCCGAGGGCGTCGAATCGCAGGCGCAGCTGGAGTTCCTGCGCGACAACGGCTGCAACTATGGCCAGGGGCGGCTGTTCGGCGAGCCGTGCACCGCCGAGGACCTGCTGGCACTGCTGGCGCACCAGGCGGCCGGCCCGGCCCCCTTCGCGCATCTGCTCGGGCACGGCGACGTGGCCGCTCCACGCCTGGCCTGAAAGCGGTTTGCTTACCCTCGCCAACGCGCGCATCCGCCGCGGCTCCCAGGTACTGCTCGATGAGGCGACCGTCACCGTCTTTCGCGGTGAGAAGGTCGGCATCGTCGGCCGCAACGGCTGCGGCAAGTCAACGCTGCTGGCGCTGATCCGCGGCGAGGTGACGCTCGACGCCGGCGAGTATGGCGCGCCGCCGCGCCTGGCCATCGCCACGGTCGCGCAGGACCTGCCCGATACCAGCACCACGCTCGTCGACTTCGTCCTCGAGGGCGATGAGGAACTCGCCGCCGTCGCGGCCGAGCTGCAGCAGACGCAGGCCGGCGACTCCGGCACGCGCACCGCCGCGCTGCACGTGCGCTACGAAGCCCTCGATGGTTACACGGCCCGGAGCCGCGCCGCACAGCTGGCCGCCGGGCTCGGCTTTGACGCCGCGGACCTGTCGCGGCCGCTGCGCGAGTTCTCCGGCGGGTTGCGCATGCGCGCCAACCTGGCGCGCGCGCTGATGCGCCGCTCGGACCTGCTGCTGCTCGATGAGCCGACCAACCACCTGGATCTGGATGCACTCCTGTGGCTCGAGGAGTGGCTGCGCGCCTACCGTGGCACGCTGCTCCTGGTGTCGCACGACCGCGAGTTCCTCGACCGCACGGTCATGCGCATCCTGCACCTGGAGGCGGGCCGGCTGCGGGCCTACACCGGCAACTACAGCGACTTCGAGACCCAGCGCGCCGCGCACGCGGAGCGCTCGGCGGCACTCCTGGCCAAGCAGCGGCGCGAAGCTGCACATATCGAGAGCTTCGTGGCGCGCTTTCGCGCACAGGCGAGCAAGGCGCGCCAGGTGCAAAGCCGCCTCAAGTGGCTCGCGCGACTGGGCGAGATCGCCGAAGCGCACACCGAGTCCGACTTTGACTGGGAATTCACTCCGCCGCGCAAGCTCCCCCGCCCGCTGGTGACGCTCGAGAAGGCGGCGGCCGGCTACGGCACGCACCAGGTGCTGCGCGGTGTCTCCCTGAGCGTGAACCCGGGGGATCGGCTGGGCGTGCTCGGCCGCAACGGCGCCGGCAAGTCCACCCTCATGCGCCTGGTGGCGGGGGAGCTGGCGCCGCAGGCGGGCACGCGCACGCCCTCGCCGGAGCTGGCCGTCGGTTTCTTCGCGCAGCTCGAGGTCGAGCAGCTCGACGGCGGCGGCTCGCCGCTGAGTGAGCTGGCGCGCCGCGGCGGGGCGGAAGTCGCCGCCTGGACGCTGCAGCAGCAGCGCGACCATCTGGGCCGCTTCGGCTTTGGCGGCCAGCGTGTGTTCGAGCCCACCCTCAACTTCTCCGGCGGGGAGCGCTCGCGGCTGGCGCTCGCGATCCTGGTGGCGCGCCGCCCGAATCTGCTCCTGCTCGATGAGCCGACCAACCATCTGGACCTGTCGCTGCGGCACACGCTGCTGCTGGCGCTGCAGGAATTCCCCGGCGCGGTCATCGTCGTCTCGCACGATCGGGCGCTGCTGCGGGGTGCCTGTGACCGCTTCGTACTGGTCGCCCACGGCGCGCTCACGCCCTTCGAGGGGGACCTGGAAGACTACGCCGCGTGGCTGCGCGCCAGCAGCGCCCCCGAAGTCGAAACTGCAGCCACGAAGGGCACCTCGCGCCGCGAGCAGCGGCGCCAGGAGGCCGAGGCGCGCGCACGCCGCAGCCCGCTCACGAGCGAGCAGCAGCAGCTGGAGCGGCGCCTCGCGGCGCTCGCGCGCGAGCGGTCCGGGGTCGAGGCGCGGCTCGCAGACCCCGCCACCTATGCCGAGCTCACCGCCGCCGAGCAGCAACAGCTGGCGCAGGATCACGCGCAGCTGGGGGCGCAGATCGCGACCCTCGAAGAGCGCTGGCTCGCGGTGATGGCGGCGCTCGAGGAGCGCGCGGGGTGAAGCTGCGACGCTGGGGGCGCGGGCTGGCGGTCGCAGCCGGTGCGGCCTTCATCGCCATGGCGGCGTGGCAGACGCACAAGCCCCTGCCACCCGGCATGCACGTCGCCTCCCCGGTATGCACCGTGGGCGCGGATGACGTGGCGCTCGCCGTGGACCTCACCGCCGCCGACGCCTACGGACGCGCCATCCTCAGGCAGGGGGTGTTCGACGAGGTGCTGCGCATGGTGCGCGGTGCGCGCCGCGTGCTGGTGCTCGACTATGAGCTCCTCGGCACCGGCGCGGGCGCGGCCCCGCAGCGGCGCCTCGCCGCCGAGCTCACCGATGCGCTGCTCGCCCAGCGGCACGAGCATCCGCAGCTGCGCGTGCTGCTCATCACCGATCCGGTGAACGAGCGTTACGGGACCGCCCCGGTTGCGGAGCTGCAGCTGCTGCGCGCGGCGGGCGTCGAGGTGGTGCCGGCCAACCTGGATGCACTGCGCGACCCGAACTTCCTGTACTCGAGTGCGTGGCGGCTGACGCTGCACTGGTGGGGCGGACCGCCGGGCGCAGCCGGCGCGCTGGCGCGTGAGCTCAACTTCAAGGGCGATCACCGCAAGGTCATCGTCGCCGACGATGGCGCGAACGGACTCACTGCGCTCGTCGGCTCCGCCAATCCATTCGATGCGCAGAGCGCCTGGTCGAACGTTGCCGTGCGCTTCTCCGGCGGCGCCGTGCGCACGCTGCTCGCAAGCGAGCTGGCCATCGCGCGCTTCTCGGGCTGGCGCGGCGAGACGCAGTCGCTGGTGCCGGCAGCCAACGCACCCTCCGCCTGCGACGCGCAGGCGCCGCCGGCCCTGACGCCCGCGAGCGCCCGGGTGCAGGTGCTCACCGAGGGTGCGATCCGGCGCGAGCTACTCGAGCAGCTGGGCGCTGCTGTGCAGGGCGACAGCGTCGCCATCGCCTTGTTCAAGCTCGCCGACCGCGGTGTGATCGAGGCGTTGCTCGATGCGGCGCGCCGCGGCGTGCACGTGCGCCTCATACTCGACCCCAGCGAGGACGCCACCACGCTCACCCCCACGGGACTGCCCAACCAGCCGCTCGCGAGCGAGCTGGTGGCGCGCAGCAGCGGTGCGGTCAAGGTGCGCTGGTACCGCACGCACGGGGAGCGCTTCCACAGCGCGCTCGCGCTGGTCTACGGCGGCGAGCGGCTGTGGCTGATGGCCGGCTCGGCGAACTTCACGCGCCGCAGCCTCGATGACTACAACCTCGACGCCGACGTGGCGATGACGCTGAGCGCCGATGCCCCGCTGGCGCAGCAGGCGCGCGACTACTTCGACTCGCTGTGGAGCAATCAGGCGGCGCTCGGCATCGAGTACACCGCCGACTTTGCCGTGTTCGCCAATCCGTCCCAGGCGGATTACTGGCTCTGCCGGGCGCTCGAGGGCGCCGGCGCCGCACCGTTCTGAGCGGCGTGCTCGGCGTCGGCGCGCACCGCCGAACGCGCCTGCTGCGCCAGTTGCTGCAGCGCCGTATCGGTGGCCTGCTCAAAGGCAGCCACCACCTCGCCCAGGCGGTTGGCGGCGGCCGTGGCGCTGCCGGCGACGACGAAGGTGCTCAGGACCTCACGGCCCTCGCGACGCCCGATGCTGCAATCGAACACCACCTGCACCGCCGGGGCCGCGGCGCCGCCCGGCGCACCGCTGTAGTCGGCGTCAAAGCGCCGCACGGTGATCTGCAGCAGGTAGTCGGAAGGGAACGGGCTCGCCGGATCCTCGACCGAGGCCCAGTTGCCGGAGGCGCGCAGCGTCTGCACCGCCAGCGAGCCGACCAGGTCCGGCATCGGTCCGGGCCAGCGCGCACCGGTATAGAAGCTCATGCGGTGATCGTTCTGCAGCAGCATGATGTGCGAGGTGTCGAGTCCCGGGTCGGCGAGTGGGTGCGCCACGCGCAGCGACGGACCCGGCGCCGGGCCGCTCGCCGCTGCGGCGCCGGCCGGCACCGCCGGCGCGCGCAGGTAATAGGTCTGCTCGGGCTTGGCATTGCTCTGCAGCAGGCCCGAGCAACCCCCGAGCGCGCCCAGCAGCAGCGCGAGCGTGACTGGCCACTGGCGGCTCACTGCGGAATCTCCACGCCGCGTGCCGGCGACTCGTACAGCAGCTGCGCCGGATTCTCGCGCAGGCTGTTCGAGAGCGCGCGGATGTCCGCGGCGGCCGCGCGGCCCTCGCGCACGAACCGCTCGATCTCCGGCAGCCCGTCGCGCGCGAACGAGCGGATGTCCTGGCGGTTTTCCGCCAGTATCTGGTCGAGCTCGGAGCTCGCGGAGGCCAGGTGATCGGCGACCTGGCGCAGCCGCTGCGTCGCTTGCTCGACATCGGGACGCGCCGCCTCGATCGAGTCGCGCGCCGCGTGCGCCGCCTCGGTGAGCTGCGCGGTGGCGCCGCGCAGCTCGGTAACGAGTGCGTTCAGGTCGCGCGAGGTCTTGGGGAGCCCGCGGCTGGCCGCATCGAGGTTGGCGAGCGCACTGGCGACCGCGTTCAGGTTCCTGTCGTCGAAGAGCCGCTGGGCGCGATCCACCACCTGGTTGGCGCCGGCCAGCAGCTCCGGCAGGCTCGAGAGAAACACGTCGAAGCTGGAGGGCGCCGAGCGGATGACCGGGTACTTCATGCCCTTGACGGCGGGCGCGGCACGCTTGTTGTCGCGGTCCTCCATGAGATCGATGTAAAGGAGTCCCGTCACGCCCTGCAGCTGCAGCTGCGCGACCGTGTGGGTGGAGACGGGGGTCGTCGTATCGATGTCGACCACGACCTGCACGCGGCCGGAATCGCGCGGGTCGACGCGGATATTCTGCACGCGCCCCACCCCGACCCCGAGGTAGCGCACCGCGGCACCCTTGTCGAGGCCGCTGACGCTGCCGGTGAAATAGATCTCGTAGCGGTCGTAGTCCTTGTGGTCACGGCTGTCGGAATACCAGTAGACGAACACCGCCGTCGCCAGGCCAATGAGCAGCACGAACGCGCCCACCGCGGCGTAGTTGGCGTCACGCTCCATGCCGCTCCCCCTGGCGCGCCCGGGCGCGCTCGCCGTGAAAGTACTCCTGGATCCACGGGTTGGGGTTGTCGACGATGCGGTCCAGGGTGTCGGAAATCATGCGGCCGTCCACGATCACCCCGACACGATTACAGGTACGGAAGATGCTGTCCAGATCGTGGGTGATCATGATGATGGTGAGCTTCAGCTCCTTCTGCAGGTAGAGCACCAGGTCATCGAAGGCCGCCGCGCTGATCGGGTCGAGCCCCGAAGTCGGCTCATCGAGGAACAGCAGGCTCGGGTCGAGCGCCAGCGCCCGCGCCAGGGCCACGCGCTTGACCATGCCGCCGGAGAGCTCGGCGGGGTACTTTCCGCCCGCCTCGGCCGGCAGTCCGACCAGGCGGATCTTCAACAGCGCCAGCTCGTCCAGGGGATGCGCATCGAGGTGCAGGTACTCGACCATGGGCAGCTGCACGTTCTCCTTCACCGTCAGCGCCGAGTACAGCGCCCCCGACTGAAAGCTCACCCCGTAGCGCGACTTGACGTGCCGCAGCTGCGCGTCGGACATCTGGGTGATGTCCTGGCCGTGGATGCGCACCACGCCGGCCTGCGGGCGCTGCAGCCCGAGGATGGTGCGCAGCAGGACCGACTTGCCGGTGCCTGAACCGCCGACGATGCCGAAGACCTCGTCGCGATTGACGGCCATATCCAGCCCGTCGTGCACGACCTGCGGGCCGAAGCGGTTGACCAGTCCGGACACTTCCACGACCGGGTACATCAGATGTCCATCTCCATGAACAGCACCGCAAACAGCGCATCGGCCAGGATCACGAAGAAGATCGATTCCACCACCGCCACCGTGACCAGCCGGCCGAGCTCACGCGCCGAGTCGCGCACCTGCAGCCCGCGGTAGCAGCCGGCGGCGGCGATCAGGAGCGCGAACACCGGCGCCTTGACCAGGCCCACCCAGAAGGTCGTGTCGCCGATGGCATCGTTGACACGCCCGAAGTACTGGCTGAAGGGCATGTCGAGCAGGAAGCGGCACAGGAAGGCGCCGCCGGCGAGGCCGACGATGTCGGAGACCACCGTCAGCAGCGGCAGCGCGATGGTCAGGCCCACGACGCGCGGCAGCACCAGCACTTCAAACGGGTCCACGCCGGTGGTGATCAGCGCATCGACCTCCTGGTTGAGCTTCATCGAGCCGAGTTCCGCGGCGAAGGCGCTGCCGGAGCGGCCGGCGACGATGATCGCCGTCAGCAGCACCCCCAGCTCGCGCAGCACGCCGATCGTGACGAGGTCGACGACGTAGATGTCGGCGCCCAGGCCACTTAGCTGCCGGGCACTCATGTAGGCGATGATGACGCTGATCAGGAAAGCGATGAGCGCGACGATCGGCAGCGCGGTGATGCCGGTCTCGTACACGTGCCGCGCGATCGAGGTGGGCCGCAGGCGGCGCGGCCGCAGCGAGCGCCGCGGCGCCGGTGGTGAACGTGCGTCCGAGAAAAGCCAGTCCCTCGCGCCAGTTGCCGCGGGTGCGCTCGGCCTGGCGCCCGACCCGCACCAAAAGCCGCATGATCGGCCCATGCTCGGGTGGCACCGGCCGCGGCGGCGGCGCCTCGACCCCCTTCTGCGCCTCCTGCAGCGTCTCATCGAGCAGGCGCAGCTGCTCCGGGGCGCTGCCTTTGAAGCTGACCTCGGAGCCCACCGAGCGCGCGCGGGCGATGAACTGGTGCAGCGCCCAGGCGCCCGACAGGTCGAGCGTGCTCAGCGGCTCGGCGTCGATGCGTACCTGGCGCGCGTCGCTCAGGTCGATGGCGTCGAGCTGCGCCTCGAGAGCGGCGAACTGCCGGCAGCCCCAGTCACCGGTGAGCGTGAGCTCCAGTCCGTCGGCGGTGCGCTGGACGTCGGCGGCCACGTACGGCCCGGCTAGGCCTGCGTCAGCCGGTGCACGATCCGGGTACGTGTGCCGAGCGGCAGGTCATTGCGCTTTTCGGACATGTTGCCTCCCTCTGCTGAGTGCATTTAAGCATCGGCGTGCAGTGCCGGGCCAATCGCGGTTCGGATCGCGCCGGCCAGCGTGCTCGATCGAGGGCTGCATTGGTATGCTCTTGGCGGCCGCCGCGCGCAAAAAAGTCTACCTCAGCGAACACTCCGATAGCGCAAATTCCTGTTTGCCCCTTCCCGGACTTGCGCCAACGGTGCTAGCGTTTTGCTGCGGGCGGCCAGGGTCCCGCTTGTCGGAGAGGACCGCATGACGGATCTCGTCGAGCAGCTGCACCGCGAAGGTTACGCGATTGTCCGCGGCTTCTTTTGCGCGCAGGACATGCAGGAGATCGGGGCAGCCGCCGACCGCGTGTACCAGGAGGGCCTGCGGCATCACGCCACCTACCGCCACAAGAACCTGCTGCTCGAGGTGCTCGATGACCCGCAGGCCGGGCGGCGCGTCGTGCTGCAGGCGCACTGGAGCGCCTGGATCGAGCCGGTGCTCGAGCGCATGCGCCGCGACCTGCGTTACCTGGCGGTGCTCGAGCCCTTCCTCGGCCGCGACATCAAGCAGATCACGCACCAGATCCACTGGAAGCCGCCGGGCGCAAAGTACACCTTCTACCGCTACCACCAGGACGCACGCTTCCGCAACGCCGCGGCGGTGCGCAACCTCCTGTACGGCAGCCTCAACACGGGGCTGGCGATCGACCGGCAGACGGCGGCGAACGGCGCGCTGCGCGTGATTCCGCGCAGCCACCTGAACGGCTACCTCGGGCTCTCGGAGGACGGCACCATCATGACGGGTACGACGCCCGATGAGGATCTGGTGCGCGCAGGCCTCGACCCGCGCGCCGCGGTGACCTGCGAGATGGAGCCCGGCGACCTCCTCTTGTGGACGCTGTACACCGTGCACGGCTCGGCCCCGAACGTGAGCCGCGAGGAGCGGCGCTTCATGATCAACAGCTACGCCCGCGCGGCCGACAGCGAGCGCGGCGAGTGGGCGTTCCGCGACGGGCTCTCGACCCCGCTCGGTGCCGAGCCGCAGATCTGCAAGTACGAACAGCTGCACGAGCGCCCCGGTCCGTTCTACATCGAGCCTGACTGGACCGAAGAAGCCCAGGCAGCCAAGCGCTGAAGAGCAGGCAGCGGGTGTCCCTGAAGTCAGCGACGGCGGCCCAGCGCGCGCCGGGCTACCGCCGCCTGGTGCTCGGGGTGCTGATGCTGGTCTACGCCTGCAACTCCGCGCAGCGCAGCCTGATCCCCATCATCGGGCAGGCGATGAAGGTGGACCTGAAGCTCACCGACACGCAGCTCGGCCTGCTCGCCGGCACCGCCTTCGCCGCGCTCTATGCCATCAGCGGCATTCCGATCGCGCGGCTGGCGGAGCGCTTCAACCGCGTCACGATTCTCAGCCTCTCGCTGGCGCTGTGGTCCGCGTTCACCACGCTGTTCGCCGTGACCGGCTCGTTCCTGCAGCTGCTCGCGGCGCGCGTCGGCGTGGGCGTCGGAGAGGCCGGCTGCTCTCCCTGCGCGCATTCCCTGATTTCGGATTACTACGCGCGCGCGCGCCGCACCAGCGCGCTGTCGGTGTACTCGTGCGGTCTGTCGCTCGGTTACCTGTTCGTCGCGCTGGTCGGCAGTTACGTGACGCAGCACTACGGCTGGCGCGCGGCGTGCGTCGCGGTCGGGCTGCCCGGCGTCCTCCTGGCGCTGCTGCTGAAGTCCCTGGTCGCCGAACCCGCGCGCGGACACGCCGACGGCGTTGCCGGTGGCGCCGGCCGCGGTCTTCTCCCTCGGCGGGGAGCTCGCGCAGCTGGCCGCAGCGGCGCGGGCGCTGTTTTTGACCTGGCCGGCGGCCAACATCGTCATCGGCCTCACGGTGGCCTCATTCGCCTCCTATGGCTCATGGGCGTTCATCCCCGCCTACTTCCCGCGCGCCTTCGGCCTCGATTACGCCACCGCCGGCTGGATCCTCGGGATCGTCGGCAGCGTGCCCGTGGCGCTCGGCATCCTCGCCGGCGGCTTCCTCACGGATCATCTGGGAGCGCGCAGCCCCCGCTGGTACGCGCTCGTACCCGCGGCGGGCCTGCTGGCGTCGACCCCGTTCTATCTGGCGGCCCTCATGCAGTCACGCTGGCAGGGGGCGGCGCTGCTGCTCGCCGTGCCGGGCTTTTTCCAGTACATCTCGCTCGGGCCGAGCTTCGGGGTGGTGCAGAACGTGGTCGCGGTGCGCCAGCGCGCCACGGCGACCGCCCTGCTCTTTGTGTGCCTGAACGTGCTCGCCCTCGGGCGGTGGCGCGCTGTTCACCGGCTTCGTGATCGATCAGCTGGCGCAGGGCTACTTTGTGCACGGCGATGCGGGGATGGGCGCTGCGATCACGCGTGCGCTCGCCGACGCGGCCGCAGGCGGCGGCGCATTCCGCGCCGCCTGTCCCGGCGGTGCCGCCCCGGGCGGCGCAGCCGCGGATCTGGCGCGCGCCTGCGCCCAGGCGCTCGCCCAAGGCTCGCGCGCGGGCATCATGGTGACGCTGACGCTCTACGTCTGGGCCGCCGCGCATTACCTGCTCGCCTCGGTGGGGCTCGCGCGGCAGCTGCGCCTCGCGGCCGCGCGCAATGCGGCCCCCGAACCGGCGTAGCGGCGCCTTCAGGTGTCGTCGCGATATCGACGGATGCGCGCAGCCGCATACAGCATCGCCGCGGCAGCGAGCACGCCAAGCCACAGGTCCACGTCGGTGAAGGCGGCGGCCCAGTTGAGATCGTTCAGCAGCTTCCCCGGTCCGTTCACCACCGAGTAGCCGTCGCGGTGCGTGAGGACGTCCCAGATGCCGCCGCTGCGGTACTGCAGGAAGTGCCACAGGTGCTTGGTGCGGAACACGATGAGCTCGAATATGCATCCCAGCACCAGCGGCAGAATCGCCCACAGCAGCGGACTGCGCTTGACCCAGGCCGACAGCAGCATCGAGGCGGCGACCAGCGGCGCGTACCAGAGCGAGGCGAGGATCAGGCACAGCAGGATGACGCATTCGCCGCGCAGCCACGCGACGGTGTTCCAGGTGGCGACATCGGGCACTGCACCACTCGCGGCACGCAGTTGCCAGATCCCGAGCGCAACCAGGTGACCGACGGCCGCCAGCAGAAAGATCCCGAGCGGGGCCACGGCGACGATGACCAGGAACTTCGACAGCACCGTCAGGCCATCAGACACCGGCAGTGACTTCCAGAAGAGGATGCTGCGGTCCTTGCGCTCCGCGTACAGGCAGTCGAGCGCGACGAACGCTCCCACGATAGCAGCGGCGATGTACAGGACGGCCACCCACAGCATCTGGCTCATGTTGAGCACCAGGATGCGCGCGGGTCCGCATCGACGTTGCTGGATGCTGACGTCGTTCACCCGCACGCCGATCGTCTTGGCGAACATCGTGACCACCGCCAGGGCGGCGGCGACGATCAGCGGCACCAGCCACAGCGCCGGGTGCTCCCAGAATTCACGCCGTATCAACGTGCGCAGCGTCCGGCGCGTTGCGCCCGGCCGCGGCAGCGTGCAACGCGCCGGCCCCCGGGAGTGCAGTTTCGGTATTCATGCGTTGCTCGCTCCCTGCATCTTGGCGACGAACAGGTCCGCGATCGAAGGCGTGCGCAGCTCCCCGAGCGGGGCCAGCTCCGCGGCCTGGCGGCCTTCGAAGAACAGTGACACGCGGCCGAAGAGCTCGCGCTCGTAAAAGGGCTTCAGCGCGCGCGCCCGTGGGGCCGCGTCTGCGCTCACGTTCAGCTGCAGGTAGTGACTGCCGAGGTCCTCGACGGAGCTCGACAGCGCCACCTGCCCGCGCCGGATGAAGATGACGTCCGTGAACAGGTTCTCCACTTCCTCCACCTGGTGGGTGGTCAGCAGGATCGTGCGTTCCTTGTCGAAATAGTCGTTGAGCAGCGTGTCGTAGAACTGCCGCCGGTAGAGCAGGTCGAGCCCGAGTGTCGGCTCATCGAGTACCAGCAGGCGCGCGTCGATCGCGAGAATCAGCGCCAGGTGCAGCTGCGTCACCATGCCCTTGGAGAGCTCGCGCACCCGGCTCCCGAACTGAATGTCGGTCTTCTTGAGGAATTCCAGCGCCCGGGCGCGATCGAAGCGCGGGTGCACGCCCGCGCAGTAGTCGAGCGCCTGCTGCACGCGCAGCCACCGCGGCAGGACGGCGACGTCGGCCATGAAGCACACATCGCGCATGAGCTCATCGCGCTGCGTGCGCGGGTCGCGGCCGAGCACGCTCAGGTGACCCTCGAAGGGCGTGAGGCCCAGGATCGCCTTGAGCGCGGTGGTCTTGCCGGCGCCGTTGGGGCCGATCAGGCCGACGATGCGCCCGGTGGCGACGCTGAAACTCACGCGCTCGAGCGCACGCTTGGCGCCGAAGCTCTTGCTCAGGTCGCGGGCGTCAATTACTGCTGTCATCGTTCTCACCTGGGGCTGCGGACGGTGTGCCCGGCGGCGTCGGCCAGGGCGTGACGGGCGCCGCGGCGGCGGCGCGCTGCAGCTCATCGGGGGTCAGGCCAAGGCGCTGAATGGTCGCGTGGATCTTCGGCCACTCGTCCTCGAGAAAGCGCTGGCGCTCGTCCTTGAGCAGCGCCTTGCGCGCGCCGACGCTGACGTACATGCCAAGCCCGCGTCGCTTCTCCACCAGCGCCTCGTCGACCAGCTGCTGGTAGCCCTTGAGGACGGTGAGTGGGTTCAGCCGCAGGTCTGCGGCGACGCTGCGGACCGAGGGTAGCGGATCGCCTTCCTTGAGGACGCCCTCGAGGATCATCGCGACCACTCGGTCCCGCAGCTGCCGGTAGATCGGCTGGCTGTTTTCCCACTGCGGATCCATGATCGTTGATACGACGCCTGTAACGGGGGAATAGCCGACTAATCTACCAAAACGGCCGGTTCAGGCTGGCCGAACCAACCGGGCTGGCTCTGCAGCGCGATCGCGGTCTTGTGCGCGTGCGCGCCGTAGGGCTCGGCGGTCGCAGTGACGAAGCTCATCGCGAGCACCACGGTGATCAGGGTCGCCGCGGCACCGCAGGTCATGTCACGGAAGAGTGTGTTTGCGAAGGTGTTCATGGTCATCTCCTTGGGGGTCATTTGTGTCGGTCGAATCAGGTCTTGCGTCCGGTCGGTTCGGTTGCCTCAGCACCTCGCCTTCCATGGTGTTGTACTCTACTAGAACACTACTTGAGTGTCAAACTAATTATGGGGTCATCCGGCGGCAGGGCGTTCCCGGGGGCGTTCCCAGGGCTCCCGGGCGCCTCCAGGGCACCCCAGGGAGGGCCGCGAGCGGTCCGCGGAGGTCTTTCCCGCGGGTCTCTCCCGGCCTGCGGAGGGCGGCCGGGGAAGGACGCAGGCTAGAATTGCCGGCTCCTCCCGTTCAGGAAGAAGACCCCGTCCATGAAAGCCCCCGTCAATGTCGCCATCACCGGCGCGGCCGGTCAGATCGGCTACGCCCTCGCCTTCCGCGTCGCCTCCGGTGCCATGCTCGGTGCCGACACCCCGGTCAATCTGCACCTGCTGGAAATCACGCCCGCTCTGGGGGCGCTCAACGGCGTCCTCATGGAACTCAATGACTGCGCGTTCGGCACGCTGAACCAGGTCATCGCCACCGACGATGCGCAGCGCGCCTTCCGCGACTGTCAGGTCGCGCTCCTGGTGGGCGCCCGTCCCCGTGGGCCGGGCATGGAGCGCAAGGACCTGTTACTGGCGAATGCGCAGATCTTCTCCGCCCAGGGCAAGGCGCTGAACGAGGCGGCACGACGCGACGTGAAAGTGCTGGTGGTCGGCAATCCCGCCAATACCAACGCGCTCATCGCGCGCGCCAATGCGCCGGAGATCAGCCCGCGCAACTTCACCGCGATGACGCGCCTCGATCACAACCGCGCGCTGTCACAGCTCGCCGAGAAGACCGGTACGCACGTCACCGACATCCGTCGCATGACGATCTGGGGCAATCACTCGGCGACGCAGTACCCCGATCTGACGCACGCCGAGGTGCGCGGCCAGAAAGCCACGACGCTCGTCGAGCGCGAATGGGTGGAAAAGACCTTCATCCCGACGGTGCAGCAGCGTGGCGCCGCGGTCATCAAGGCGCGCGGCTCCTCCTCGGCCGCCTCGGCCGCCTCGGCCGCCATCGATCACGTGCACACCTGGTTTCACGGCACCGCCGCGCACGACTGGGTGAGCATGGCCGTGCCGGCCGATGGCAGTTACGGCATCGGCGCCGACGTCATTTATTCTTATCCGGTGACGGTGCGCAACGGCGACTACCAGATCGTGACGGGCCTCGCCGTCGATGCCTTCAGCCGCCAGCGCATGGATGCGACCCACGCCGAGCTGCTCGAGGAGCGCGATGGAGTGCGGACGCTGCTGGGGTGAGTGAATCCGCGCAGGGCGATCCGCTATAGTCGCCGCGCCGGCGCGGCGAAAAGGATGACCTGATGTTCGGTGCGATCGTCTCGCTGCTCCTCGTCGTAGCGGCTGCCTTTGCGGTCACGCAGATCGGCGGCGTCATCACGCTGCTGTTCATCGCCGCGGTGCTGTTTCTCGCTTACCGTCGCCTGTCGCTGATCGCCTTCACGTGCACCTTCACGGTGCTGTTCGTGGCCTACAGCTGGCTCGGCGCACCGGCGGGCATCTGGAAGGGCTTCCTCGGGGTGCTGCTTGCGGCCCTCTGGCTGCTCAACGTGCGCCCGCTGCGCAAGGCGCTGATCACGCGCCCGTTCATGAAGGCGTACCTGAAGCTGCTGCCCTCGATGTCGCAGACCGAGAAGGAGGCGCTCGAGGCGGGCACCGTGTGGTGGGATGGGGAACTGTTCACCGGCGCGCCGCGCTGGGAAAAGCTGCTGGCCGCCAAGCCACCGCTAGCTGTCCGCGGAGGAGCAGGCGTTTCTCGCCGGCCCGTGCGAAGAGCTGTGCCGCATGCTCGATGACTGGAACATCACCCACGAGCGCGGCGACATGCCGCCGCAGGTGTGGGAGTTCCTCAAGACCAAGGGCTTCTTCGCGATGATCATCCCGAAGAAGTACGGCGGCCTGGAGTTCTCCGCGTATGCCCACTCGTGCGTGCTCGCCAAGATCGCCAGCCGCAGCGCCACCGCATCCTCCACCGTCGCGGTACCCAATTCCCTCGGGCCGGCAGAACTGCTGAACCACTACGGCACGGAGGAGCAGAAGGACTACTACCTGCCGCGCCTGGCGCGCGGCGAGGAAGTGCCGTGCTTTGCGCTCACCGGGCCGCGCGCCGGCTCGGATGCGGGCTCGATCCCGGACACCGGTATCGTGTGCCGCGGGCTCTACCAGGGGCGCGAGGTGCTCGGCCTCAAGCTCAATTTCTCCAAGCGCTACATCACCCTCGCCCCCGTCGCCACGGTCATCGGGCTCGCGTTCCGCATGTTCGACCCGGAGAAGCTTCTGGGGGAGAAGACCGACATCGGCATCACCTGCGCGCTGATCCCGCGCCAGACCCCCGGCGTCACCATCGGGCGGCGCCATTTCCCGCTCAACATCCCCTTCCAGAACGGGCCGATCCAGGGCAAGGACGTATTCGTACCGCTCGACTGCATCATCGGCGGCCCGAAGCTCGCCGGCAGCGGCTGGCGCATGCTGGTCGAGCAGCTCTCGGTGGGGCGCTGCATTTCGCTGCCCTCCAACACCACCGGCGGCGCCAAGGCCGCCGTGTGGGCCACCGGCGCCTACGCGCGCATCCGCCAGCAATTCAACACGCCGGTCGGCAAGTTCGAGGGCGTGGAGTCGGTGATCGCGCGCATGGTGGGACTCACCTACACCATCGACGCGGCGCGCTCGGTGACCGCCGGGGCCATCGACGGCGGCGAGCGCCCCTCGGTGCCTTCCGGGATCCTGAAGTATCACGCCACCGAGATGGGGCGGCAGGTCGCCAACGACGCCATGGACGTGCACGGCGGCAAGGGCATCTGCCTCGGCCCCAGCAACTACCTCGGGCGCGGCTACCAGATCGTGCCGGTGGCCATCACCGTCGAGGGTGCGAACCTGCTGACGCGCAACCTCATCATCTTCGGGCAGGGCGCGATCCGCTGCCACCCGTTCGTGCTGCGCGAGATGACCGCCGCGCGCAACCCGGACCGTGCGCGTGGTGTCGATGATTTCGACCGTGCGCTGTTCGCGCATATCGGCTTCACGCTCTCCAACGCGGTGCGCTCCTTCATCATGGCGCTCACGCACGCGCGCTTCACGCGCGCGCCGGTGCGCGGCGCCACGGCGCGCTACTACCAGCACGTGGTGCGCTTCTCCGCCTCCTTCGCCTTCGCGGTTGACGTGGCGATGCTGACCCTGGGCGGCTACCTGAAGAAGAAGGAGAACCTGTCGGCGCGCCTCGGGGACGTGCTCTCGTGCATGTACCTCGCCTCGATGCTGCTCAAGCATCACGAGAACCAGGGCCGCCAGGAGGAGGACCTGCCGATCCTCGAGTGGGCGTGCCGCAACCTGCTCTACCATGCCCAGGAGCAGCTGCATGGTTTCCTGCGCAACTTCCCCAACGCGGCGCTCGCGGCGGTGATGCGCGCGCTCATCTTCCCGCGCGGCCGCATCTACTCCGCGCCCGATGACCGGCTCGGGCGCCGGGTGGCAGCCCTCGTCACCATGCCGAGTGCGGCGCGCGAGCGCCTGGGCGAGTTCACCTACCGCACGCTCGAGCCCACTAACGCGCTGGGGCTGCTGCAGGAGGCGCTGCTGCTGGCGGTGCAGCTCGAGCCGCTCGAGAAGCGCATCCGCGTCGAGGGCGTGAAGACCGGGCGCGTGACGGCGCTCGATCTGCCCGGGCGCATCCAGCAGGCGCTCGCCGTCGGCCTGATCTCGGAGACCGAGGCTGCGGCGTTGCGCGACTACGATCGCAAAGTGATGGACCTGATCCACGTGGACGACTTCGCACCCGACGCGCTCGGCACCCAGGCGCTGCCGGCGGCGAGGTCCAGCGCGCACGTGGCATGAACGCACCGGCACCGCTTGCGAGCGCGCGCGCCACTCCGGCGCCCGCGGCCACGCCGGCGAGCGAGCGGTGCGAGAACTGCGGCAACGAGGTCACGCAGCGCTACTGCGGCGCCTGCGGGCAGCGCCTCGAGCCTCCGGTGCACTCCCTGTGGCACTTCTCGCGGGTCGCCACCGAGGACCTGACGCACGCGGACTCGCGCCTGTGGCGCACCCTCGGCGCGCTGCTGTTCAAGCCCGGGGACCTGACGGCCGAGTTCCTCGCCGGGCCGGCGCGCGCGCTACCTGCCGCCGCTGCGGCTGTATCTCGTAGTCTCGGTGGCGTTCTTCCTGGTGGCGAGCGCGGTGAGCCAGCACCTGCGGTCGTGCAGATCGACCCCGACAAGGGTCGCGCAACGGCCGGGGTCGTTACTCGAGAAGCTCGAGGACCTTCCGGTCGTGCATCCGAAAGCGGATGAGAGCCCGGAGCAGCGCGCCGACCGGGTGTGCGCGAACGCGAACTACAACGGCCCGTGGGCAAGCACCTTGCGGCCGCTCGCGCAGCAGGGCTGCCGCAGGACCGTCATCGACAATGGCCGCGAGCTGCAGCAGGCGTTCCTGCACAACGTGCCGCGCGCCATGTTCTATCTTCCTGCCGCTGCTTGCCGGTCTCATGATGCTCATGTACTGGCGCCCGCGGCACTACTACGTGGAGCATCTGCTGCTGTTCGTGCATAACCACGCGTTCGTGTTCCTGGTCGCCGGAGTATTGCGGCTGCTCGGCAAGGTGGTGCCGGCCGTTCCCGGGGTGAACCTTGCGGTGTTCTTGTACTTTGCGTGGTACATGTACCGCTCGATGCGCGTCGTCTACCGCCAGGGCCGCCTGCTGACGCTGAGCAAGCTCGCGTTGCTGTCGTTCTTTTATCTGCTGTTCGCCGCTTGATGCTCGCGGCCACCAGTGTCTATAGCGTTCTCATGCTGTAAAGGAGTGACTCACCATGCGTACCCTGATCTTCAGCGCGCTGCTGGCGCTTGCCTCGCTTGCCCTGGCGCAGGAGCGCACCCCGGCGCCGGCGGGCGCCGAGGTCTACATCATCAGCCCCAAGAACGGCGCCCACGTGCACGCCCCGGTGCTGGTGCAGTTCGGCCTGAAGGGCATGGGGATCGCGCCTGCGGGCGTCAAGTTCGACAACACCGGCCATCATCACCTGCTCATCGATACCGACGCGCCCGCGGATCTCGAGTGCGCCGCTGCCGGCCAACGAGCACATCGTGCACTTCGGCAAGGGGCAGACCGAGACGACGCTCAACCTCGCGCCCGGCAAGCACACCCTGCAGCTGCTGTTCGCCGATATGAACCACGTGCCGCACAGCCCGCCGGTCATGTCGCCCAAGATCACCATCACCGTGGTGAAGTAGGCGCCCGGACCTGATAGCCGTGGCGCGCGCAGTGCTGCACGTCGACATGGATGCGTTCTACGCGTCCGTGGAGCAGCGTGATGACCCCGCCCTCGCCGGCCGCCCGCTGATCGTCGGCTGGGACGGCGGGCGCGGAGTCGTCGCGGCGGCGAGCTACGAGGTGCGCGTATTCGGCGTGCACTCCGCGATGCCCATGCGCACCGCGCTGCGGCTGTGTCCGCATGCGGTGTGCGTGCGGCCGCGCATGGCGCGCTACCAGGAAGTCTCGCGCGAGGTATTCGGCGTGTTCCGGGAAATCACCCCGCTGGTGCAGGGCCTGTCGCTCGATGAGGCCTTCCTCGACGTCACCGCCAGCCAGGACCTGTTCGGCGGCGCCGTGGCGATCGCGCAGACCATCAAGCGCCGCATCCGCGAACGCACCGGACTCGGCGCCTCGGTCGGTGTCGCCCCCAACAAGCTCGTCGCCAAGATTGCCTCCGATCTGCACAAGCCCGACGGGCTGACGGTGGTCACGCCGGAAAACCTGCGTGCGCTGCTCGATCCGCTCTCGGTGCGCAAGCTCCCCGGACTCGGGCGCAAGACCGGCGCCAAGGTCGAGGCGGCCGGCATCAGTACTCTGGGTCAGCTGCGCAGCGCCCCGGATGCGCTGCTGTGGCCGCTGTTCGGCCGCTATTCCGGCTGGATGCGCGAGCGCGCCTCCGGGATCGATGAGCGCCCGGTGCAGCCGGATCTGGAGGAGAAGTCCCTGAGCGCCGAGGACACCTTCGAGACCGACATCGGCGATGTGCGCACGCTGCAGCGGCAGCTGGCGCGCCTGGCCGACCTGGCGGCAAGCCGCCTGCGCGCGCGCGAGCTCATGGCCGGCTGCATCGGCGTGAAGATTCGCCGCAGCGACTTCACCACCTTCACGCGTCAGCGCGCCGTCGCCCCGCCCACCAACGAGCAGCGCACCATCGCCGGAGTGGCCGCCGGACCTGCTGGCGCGCTGGCTTGCGGGCAACCCGGAGGCGAAGCTGCGCCTGCTCGGGGTGGTGCTCACCGAGCTGACCCCGGCGGCCCAGCTGGGCCTGTTTGAGGAGGCGCGGCCCGTGAGCCGGGTGGACGCCACGCTGGATGAGGCACGGGCCCGCTTTGGCACCCGCGCGCTGCGCCGCGGCAGCACCCTGGAGTAGTCCTGCGGCCCTGACCGGGATGACGGCTCTCCAGGTGGGTGGAATCTGCGTATAAGGGTCTGGTGCGGACCTGCGCGCCCAGGGGGCGATGCGCCGCATGTTGCGGGGGGATGATGCAAAGCACTGACAGCAATTCGGACAAGCCGGCGCAGGACCTCTTCCTGCTGGGATCAATCCTGTTGCTGATCCTGGCGCATCCATTCCTGGATGGCCGCTCTGGGGCCGAGGAGTGCTGGCCGTGCTGACGTTCGTGCCCCTGGTCATCGCGCTGGTACGGATGTCACAGAAGAAGCACCTGGTCTGGCCGTTCGCCGCGCTCCTGATTGCTGCCGTCGCGTGCGCCATTGCGGCCTACATTTCCGGCGATCGGGTACTCACGGCAATTCAGTTTGCGCTGGTCACGATCGCCTTTGCGGTGAGCGTGGCGGGACTGTTTTCTTATCTGCAGGCTGGGACCGCGAGCCGCATTACTGCGGGCCACCTGTACACCGCGGGGAGCATCTACCTGCTGCTCGTGCTGTTGTTCTTCGCGCTTTACTCCTGCATTGCGGCAATCTACCCCGACGCCTTCGAGAAGACCTCTGGTGGCACGACCGGCACGACCGGCAACTCGATCGACCTGCTTTACTTCAGCATGTGCACGCTGACCACCGTGGGCTACGGTGACATCGTGCCGGTGCGGCCCATGGCGCGGATGCTCGCCGGTCTGGAGGCCACGACCGGCGTGCTCTACGTCGCCATCACGGTCTCCCTGCTCGTGAGTGGCTACAAGGGCCGGGCGCGCTCCTGACTGCGGACCGCTGCAGGCCCCCGTGCCCGGGGCCGCCGCCTGATCCCCTGGCGGTGCGGCAGCCGGCGCGCGCTGGCCCGAAGGCGCCCGCGGTGCGAAACTTCCCGCACTCGGGGGCGGTCCCACACAGCCCACCCGCGGCCGCGCCGTGGGTCTGACCATGCCGCCGCACTGCCCGCAGGCCGCACTTGCTGAGGCGCGGCGGCTTCCGGACCCGGGCGCTGCGCCGCGGCAGCCGCATCGAGTAGCATCAGCCCATGTACCTGACGTTTTTCGGCCTCAACGAAAAGCCTTTCGCGATCACCCCCGATCCGCGCTACCTCTACCTGAGCGAGCGCCACGCGGAGGCGCTGGCGCACCTGCTGTACGGCATCAACGAGGCGGGCGGCTTCGTGCAGCTGACCGGCGAAGTCGGCACCGGCAAGACGACCATCGTGCGCTCGCTCCTCGCGCAGACGCCCAAGAACGCCGAGATCGCCCTCATCCTCAACCCCAAGATGACGCCGGCGGAGTTCCTGCTGACCATCTGCGAGGAGCTCGGCATCGGGGTCCCGGACTCCGCGCTCAGCAGCCTGAAGGACCTGGTGGACATCCTCAGCCACTACCTGCTGCGCGCACACGCGGGCGGCCAGCGCGTGGTGCTGGTGGTGGATGAGGCGCAGAACCTGTCCCCCGAGGTGCTCGAGCAGGTGCGCCTGCTCACCAACCTCGAAACCAACACGCAGAAACTGCTGCAGATCATCGTGATCGGCCAGCCGGAGCTGCGCGAGCTGCTCGCTCGCACCGAGCTGCGCCAGCTCGCCCAGCGCATCACCGGCCGTTACCACCTCAATCCGCTGTCGCGCGATGAGACGACTGCCTACGTGCGCCACCGACTGCGGGTCGCAGGCGCCACCACCGATATCTTCAGCCCGCAGGCGCTGGCCGAGGTGTACCGCCTCTCGCAGGGTGTGCCGCGCGTGATCAACGTGATCTGCGACCGGGCGCTGCTCGGGGCCTACTCACTCGACCGTCACCGCGTAACCACGCCGCTGGTGCGCCACGCCGCCTCCGAGGTGTTTGGCCGGAACTTCACGCCGCACTGGCTGCCGTGGGCGATTACCGCGGGCATCGCGGCGCTGCTGTCCGCAGCGCTGCTCGCGCTGTGGAGCTTCGAGCCCTGGAAGGGCCACGCAAGCGCGCCGCTGGCGAGTACTGCGCCCGCTGCTGCGGCCACGGACGGGGCCGCGGCGGTGCCGGCGGTAAACCTCACGCTCCCCGCGGCGCCAGCGCCGCGGCCGCATCTGGCCGAGCTGCTCGCCAACCACGCCGCCGAGACCGACACCGACAGTGCCTTCGCCGCGCTCTTCGGGCTGTGGGGTGCAAAATATCAGCCGAGCACGATCGATCCGTGCACGCAGGCGCAGCAGCAGGGCCTGGAATGCGTCACCGAGCGCGGCTCCTTCGGGCAGCTGCGTCTCTACAACCATCCGGCCATCCTGCTGCTGACCGATCCGGGCGGCGCGAACCACCAGGTCGTGCTGACGGCTCTGGGCGAGGAGGAGGCACGCCTGCAGCTTGGCGGCGCACAGACCATCGGCATCGGCGAACTGTCCCACTACTGGCTCGGGGACTTCGTCATGCTGTGGCGGCCAGGCACTTCACCCGTGAAGCCGCTGTCCGCCGGCATGCGCGGCGAGCCGGTGCGCTGGCTGCGCCAGAGCCTGCAGCATGTGCAGGGACTGCCGAGCGGCGACGACCCGGTGAGCGATGTGTTCGATGCCGACCTCACGGCCCAAGTGCGCGAGTTCCAGCGTCAGCATCAGCTCACCGTCGACGGCATCGCGGGCTTGCAGACGCAGATCGCGCTGGCCGCGACGCAGGCCGCTCCCAACACGCCGCTCCTGTCCGCAATCGAAATTCATCATGGCGGGTGACCGATGTCGTTCATTCTCGACGCACTGAAGAAATCCGAGAGCGACCGCCAGCGCCAAAACGGCCCGGCGCTGTTCGAAGTGAAGGTGGCCCCGCCGCGCACGCGCCTGCCGTTGTGGGCGCTCGCCATCGTGCTGCTGCTCCTGGTGAACGCGGGCGTCGTCGCCTGGATGCTGCTGCGTCGTCCGGCGCACACGGAGCCTGCATCCGTCGCTCCCGCGCCGGCGGCCGCTGCGATGCCAGCACCGGCAGCCGCGCTCCCGAGCCCGCCATCGGCACCGCCGCCCCAGGTCGCGAGCGCACCCCCCGCCAGCGCGGCGGCGCCCGCGGTCGCCCCCCCACCGAGCGCCGTGCCGGCGGGCGCCATGGGGAACAACCTGCCCCCCTCTGCGGTGGCGGCAGTGCCGCACAACGGCGTGGAGAATGCGGAAGATCTCGCCCCCGCGGCGGAGCCGGCAGCGCCGCTTGGCTCGCGCGTGCGGCGCGGCACGGTGGACGGGGTGCCGCTGTACCAGGACTGGGCGACCACACCGGGCACGCACGTGCCGCAGCTGCGCCTCGATCTGCATGTGTACGCGGCGCGCCCCGAGGAGCGCTTCGTCATGATCAACATGAAGAAGCTGCGCGAGGGCGACTCACTTCCGGAAGGCGTGCGTGTGGAGAGCATCACGCCGGAGGGGGCCGTCCTGTCCTACAACGGCTCGCGCTTCCTGCTGCCGCGCGACTGAAGTGCCCCCGCCCCGCCACGGGGCAGAACTTGTCATATCACCGGGGTGCCGCAGGGGCCCTTTTTCGAGGGTTTTTGTCGGCTGTTTCACAGAGCGCCGGCCGTCGCCACCGCCCTCCTGCGGAGCCGGAATGATCAGTTTCACAGAATCCGGCGCTGCTTAGCGACAGTCTGCGCGCCTTCCGTCATCGTGGCTGCCGCAGCCGGGCAACTAAGCCTGACGGGCGGGTTTTCCAGCGGTGACAGTGGTGGCCACGAGTACCCAAACGCAGCCTTCAAAGATGACGGCGCCCCGCGACGTCGCATCGGGCACGTATGCACTCGGGCCGGCACCGCTGATCGCGCTCACCCAGGACCCGAAACTCTTTGGCACCCTGCAGGCGGTGAGCGATGCCGCGCACCCGGTGCGCGCCGTCGGCTCCGAGATCGACTTCGCCGCCGCACTGATGACACACCAGGCAGGGGTTGCCGTGCTCGACTCGGCGGCGGTCGCCACGCCCATCGGCAAGCTCACCGCCCGACTGCACGCCCAGTTTCCCGACCTGGTCATGATCGTGGCGGGCACGGCCGAGGAGCAGGGCCTGCTCGCGGCGCAGATCACCGAGGGCTCGGTGCACCGCTTCCTGCACAAGCCCGTTTCCGAACAGCGCGTGCGGCTGTTCGTGGAAGCGGCCTGGCGGCGCCACGAGGATGCGCTCAAGGGCGCCGCTGCTGCGCCCGTGGCGCGGCCGCCGCGACGCAACCGCTGGGGCCTGATCGCGGGCGGGGTTCTCGCCCTGGCCGCCGCGCTCGCTCTGGGTCGCAACCCACACACCCACCAGCGCGCCCCCTGCGCGAGCGACCGACGCCGCGCCCCGGGGCGGCGCCGACGATGCCGAACTCGAGCAGCTGCTCGCCCGCGCCGATCAGGCGCTGGCCGCCGGCGCCCTCACCGCCCCGCCGGGCGCCAATGCCGCCGAACTGTATCGCGCGGCGCTGCAGCGCAATGCGCGTGACCCGCGCGCCCTGAACGGACTTGAACAGGTCATCGATCATCTGGTGACCGACGCCGAAGCCCAGCTGCAGGAGCACCATCTGGATGCCGCCCAGCAGCTCGCCGACCAGGCCCGTGCCATCAATCCGCGCCACGTGCGCGTGGCCTTCCTGACCGCGCAGATCGGGGCGCAGCGCGAACGGCTGGTGCTCGGCAGGGCGCAGCGCGCGGCCGCCGGGGGTGACGTGAGTGCAGCGCTCGCGGTGCTGGATGACGCCGCGCGTGGCGGCAATCGCTCGACGCTGGTCGATGAGGCGCGCGCGCAGCTGACGCAGAAGCAGACCGAAGCGCGGGTCGCCGACTTTCTCGCGCGCGCGCGTGAGGCGCTCGCGGCTGGCGCGATCATCGAGCCCGCCGAACAGAACGCGCGCTTCTACATCGAGTCCGCCAAGGCGCTGGCCCCGAACGAGCCGGCCGTGCAGGAGGTCCGCACGGCGCTCCTGGCACGCCTGCAGAGCGAGTCGCGCCAGGCCGCCGCCGCGGGTAACGCCGAGCTGGCGGATCACTGGGCCGATGCCGCCGCCGAGAGCGGTGCGGACCCGGCGGACGTCGCGGCGCTGCACCAGGCGGCGCAGCAGCTGCGGGGCGCAGCGCAGGAGAGCTCACGGTCGCGGATCGAAGCACTCTTCCGCCAGCGCCTGGCGCAGGGACAGCTGCTCGAGCCCGCCAGCGACAGTGCCAAGTACTACCTCGAGCAGCTGGCGCAGGCGGAGCCTGCCGGGGCGGCGACGATTGCGGCGCGCACTGCCTTTGAGACGCGCCTGCTCGATGAGGCACAGGCCGCCGCCAGGGCGCAGGACAACGCCGGCGCGCGCCACTGGCTCGCCGAGGCGCAGGCGGCCGGTGCTGCGGCACCGGCCATCGCCGCCGTGGAGGCCGAACTCAGCGCCGCACCGCCCAGCACCCCGGGTGCACCGCCGCCTGCCGCGGCCGGTGCGGAGGGCGCGTATGTCAGCGCGACCACGCTTACGCGTACCCGTTACGTGCCGCCGCAGTTCCCGACCAGCGCGCGCGAGAAGGGAATGGAGGGCTGGGTGGACGTGCAGTTCCTGGTCAACGCCGATGGCACCGTGAGCGAGGCCGCGATCGTCGGCGCGCAGCCGGTCGGCATCTTCGAGCAGAGCGCGCTCGAGGCGGTGCGCCGCTGGCGCTACCAGCCGGTGCTGCACGACGGAGCGCCCGTCACGCAGCGCGCGCGCGTGCGCGTACGCTTCGCGGTGCAGCCGTGAACGCGCCGCGCCGTTCAGCGCCGCCGGTACGCCTGCTGGTGGTCGATGACGACGTCCGCTACAGCGAGTGGCTGCGGCACCACCTGGATGTGCTGTGCCCGCAGGCGAGCATCAGCATGCTCAACCTGGACGAATTCGCGCGCTGGTGCTCCATGTTCTCCGGCCGCGACTGCGATCTGCTCATGCTGGCGGCCAATTTCGGCGCAAGCCCCGAGGATCCGGCCGCGCAGGGCCTGACGCTGCTGCGTCGTCTGCGCGAGCAGCCCGCCGCGCCGGCGGTGATCGCGCTCGCCGCGGACGGCAACGAGCTCACCGCCGTGCGGGCCCTGCAGCTGGGCGCGGTCGACTACCTGCCCAAGCGGCTGCTCACACCCGAGCGACTGAGCACGACCGTGCGGGTGGCACTGCGGCGGGTCGAGCGGCGCGTGGCGCGCCGCCTCGCAAGCCTGGCGCAGCTGGCGCGCGATCAGGCGGCCCATGCCGGTCCCGCGGCAGCCGATGCGCAGAATGCCACGCCGCCTCCGGCCGAGACCCCGCAGGGCGAGGGCGAGGCACTGCAGCCGGCAGGTGTGGCCGCACTGCTCGCCGCCGCCAACGCCGAGGTCATCCCGGGGTACACGCTGCGCCTGAAGATCGGGGAGTCCGAGAAGGCGGTGGTGTATCTGGCGTCCAGCGCGCACCGCGGCCACAACGTTGCGCTCAAGGTGAGCAAGACGCTGCGCGACGAGGCCGCCGGGCGGCAGTTCCTCGAGCGCGAGTACACCGCGATCATGGCGGTACGCAGCCCGCTGGTGGTGGAGATCTACGACTACGGCGTGCACAGCGGCTTTGAGTACCTGGCCATGGAGTACCTGCCGCGCGGGGATCTCAAGGCGCGCATCCAGCGCGGCGTGAGCGAGATGGACGCCCTGCATTACGCGGTGCAGATCGCCGCGGCGCTGCAGGTGGTGCATGAGGCGGGGCTGGTGCACCGCGATCTTAAGCCCCCCAACGTGATGCTGCGCGAGAACGATGGCGTGGCGCTCATCGACTTCGGGCTCGCGCGCTCAGTCGATGGCAACACGGTGAGCACCCATACCGGCGTGCTGCTCGGCTCCCCCTATTACATGAGCCCGGAGCAGGCGCTGGGTGAGCCCCTCGATGCGCGCTCCGATTTTTACAGCCTGGGAATCATCTGCTACGAGATGCTCACCGGGCAGAAGCCCTACACCGGCGGCACGGCCATGGAAGTGCTGCAGCAGCACGTGAGCTCCCCGCTGCCGACGCTGCCGGAGGACCTGCGGCGCTACCAGACCTTCCTCGCCCGCCTGCTCGCCAAGGCGCGCGGCGAGCGCTTCGCGAGCGCCGCGGAGATCATGACCGCCGCCGCCGCGCTGCGTAACGGCGCCAGCGGCGAAGTCCAGACGAGCGCCCCGGGCCAAGCCCAGACGAGCGCCGCCTAGGTGCTGGCCGGCGCGCCGCCCGCGCGCCGCTGGAAGGCCCGTCCCAGGGCGAGCGCCAGCACGGTCCAGGCCGCCGAAATCCCCACCCCCAGCCAGCCAATCGCCGCAGGACTTGCACCGAGTCCGCCGGTGAGCGCCTTGTACAGCGAGCCGCTGAGCGCGTCCCCGCCACGATAGGCAAAAGTGTCGATGAGGCTCTTGGCCTGGTACTTCTCCTCGCGGCTCACCACGGTGAACAGCGAGTCACGGCACGGCCGGGTGATGCCGTAGTCAGAGACCCGGCGCACCGCATACACGACCACCAGCACCATGAAGAACGGCGCCAGCGCAAAGATCGCGTAGCCGGCCACCATGATGAGCGGTACCGAGGCGAGCAGCGCGCGCATGCCGAACCACCTGAACAGCCGGCTGAACATGAAGAACTGCATCGCCAGCGACACGGCCTGCACGCAAAAATCGATGGTGGCAAAGAAACGCGCGCGCTCGTTCGTCGTGCTGAACGCCTTGGCGACGAACGCCTGCTGCTCCAGGTACAGGAAGGTCGAGACGCAGGTCATAAACAGCACGAAGGCGGCAATGCCGAGCAGGTAAGGCGAGCGCGCCACCTGCCCGAAGGCGGCGAACACGCCGCCGCCGACCCCGCTGTCGGCGCGCGGTGCAGGGCGCCCGGCGGCAAGCGCGGCGACCGCCTGGGGTGTGTTCGCGGCCTGCCGCCGCTGCCAGCGGATGACCTGCGCCATGAATACCATCGACAGCAGCAGCAGGCCCGCAGACACCGGCAGCAGATTGATGGCGCCGAGCGGCACCGCGAGCTGGCGCGTGAGGGCCGGTCCGATGATCCCGCCGGTACTGGCGCCCGCCCAGATGAACCCGAACAGGCGTCCCGCCTGCTCGCGGCTGAAGACATCGGCCATCAGGCTCCAGAACGCCGCCACCACGAACAGATTGAACACGCTCACCCAGACGAAATAGGTGCGCGCAATCCAGGTGTGATCGGTCTGGACGTGGAACCACACCCAGAAGGACACGCAGGTTGAGCGCAAAGAACCCATACACCCAGGGCAGGAACACCGAACGCGGCAGGCGTGAGGTGAGCCAGCCGTACAGCGGCTGCAGCAACAGCATCGTGACGAACACACCCCAGAACAGGTAGGGGATGTTCTCGAGACCCGAGGTGATGCCGAGGGCATCACGCACCGGGCGCAGGATCGCGTAGCTGGTGAACATGCACAGCAGTGTCGCGAACGACGCCAGCAGCGCCGGCGCCTCACCGGGCTGCAGTACCACCAGACGCCGCAGAAACTGGTTCATCAGACACCACTTCGATTTTGTGACCGTCGAGATTGACCACGCAGCCGCGGGGTGCGCGGGCCCTCAATGCGCCGGCATCAGCAGTTCATGTCGTCTCACCCGGAGGTGAAGGTTAGTTTGCCATAGCTGCCGCGCAGCCAAGCGTTGCCTTGACGGCGCGCATCCCGCAGGAGCACGCTACCGGAAATTCACAAGCCGCGGGCAGTCACAATGAAAAGAAGAGAGTTCTGCGCCGGGGCCACCGTCGCGCTTGCTGGTCTGTCACTCGCGCCCTGGCGCAAGGCGCACAGCGCCAGTGAAGTAGCCATCGTAGGTCTCGACGGTCGGCCACAAACCGTCAAGAGCAGCGACGTCGAGGAACTGCGGGCGGGGCTGCGCGGCGAGCTGCTGGCGCCCGGTGACACGGGCTACGACGCCGCGCGTCGCCTGTGGAACCCGGCCTACAACCGCAAGCCCGCGCTGATTGTGCGCTGCGTCGGCGCCGCCGACGTGATGCACGCGGTGAGCTTTGCCAGCGCGCACGCGCTGCTGACGGCGGTCCACGGGGGCGGCCACAGCCTCTCGGGCCTGTCCGCCTGCGACGGCGGCCTCATGATCGATGTCTCGCCGATGCGCGCGGTGGACGTCGACCCGGTCGCGCGCCGGGCACGCGTGCAGTCCGGGGCGCTGCTCGGGCAACTCGACCGCGAATCCCAGGCCTTCGGACTGGCGACGACCGCCGGTACGGTCGCCGACACCGGCGTCGCCGGCCTCACCCTCGGCGGCGGCGTGGGACGCATCGGCCGGCGCATCGGCCTGACGGCCGACAATCTGCTCTCCGCAGAGTTGGTCACGGCCGACGGCAAATGGCAGCGCGCCAGCGCGCAGGAAAACCCGGACCTGCTCTGGGCGCTGCGCGGCGGCGGCGGCAACTTCGGCGTGGTGACCTGCTTTGATTTCCAGCTGCACGAGGTCAACCCGCAGATGTACGGCGGGCAGATCTCCTTCCCCATGGCCGGCGCACGCGAGCTGCTGCGCCACTTCGCCGACTACATCGCCAGCGCGCCGGATGAGCTGTATGTGGACATCGACCTCGAGGGTGATGAGAAGCTCGGACGGCTCGTGACCTTTGACGTCTGCTACAGCGGCCCGGTGAACGATGCGCCGCGCGTGCTCGCACCGCTGCGCAAGCTCGGCAAGGCCGTCAAGGACGATCTCGCTCCCGCGACCTACCTGAAGCTGCAGGGCAGCACCTATACGCCGGGCGTCTCCAAGTTCGGCGTGTACGTGCGCGGCGGGCTCATCTTTGGCCTCACCCCCAGCCTGATCGATGCGGTATGCGGCCAGATCGAGGCGGCTCCCTCGAACCTGCTGGATGTCTGGATGCAGGCCCAGGGCGGCGCGATCAGTCGCGTGGCGCCCACGGCGACCGCTTACTGGGGGCGCGGCGCGAGCCACAACATGGGGCTTGCCGGTGCGTGGCAGGTTGGCAGCCCCGATGCGGAGCGCAATACCGAGTGGGTGCGGCACGCCTGGACCCAGGTCGAGCCGCTCACGCGTGGCAACTACGTGAACATCGCCAACACCGACGACCGCGAGAGCCGCGTGGCCGCGGCGTACGGCGACAACTACGGTCGGCTGACGAGCCTTAAGAAACGTTACGATCCTGCGAATCTTTTCCGACTGAATGCCAACATCAAGCCCGCCGCGTAAGCCCGCGGGCGCTGTGGAAATGACGGCCGCGTGACGCGGCCACGCTTGACACACTTGTGTCATGAAGGTGCAATGGAATACAGCGCGGGAAGACGAGCCAAAGGGTCGCTAGCCGACAACAGAGCGCATGCATCTCGTCGACACGACCGTGTTCTATTCGCCCACGAGCGGCGGCGTTAAGCGTTATCTGTCGGCCAAGCATGCGTGGCTCGCGGCGCACACCTGCTGGGAACACACCATCGTCGTCCCCGGACGCGACGAGCAGATCCAGCGCGGCGGGCTGTGCACCCTGGCCGGCTATCGGGTGCCGGGAACCTTCAACTATCGTCTGCCACTGAATCCGCGCCGCTGGGTGCGCGTGCTCGATGAGCTGGAGCCTGGCCTGATCGAGGCCGGCGACGCCTTCCATCCCGCCTGGTGCGCGTGGCGCGTCGCGCGGCGGCGCGGCATCGCACTCGCCGCGTTCTACCATTCGAATCTGCCGCAGATCCTCGGGCGCGTCTTCGGGCGCAGCTGCGCAGAGCCGGCCATGCGTCGCTACGTGCGCTGGCTGTACGAGCGCTTCGATGTGGTGTTCGCGCCGAGCCGCCTGATGTGCGCCTACCTCCGGGACCTCGGCGTGGCGCAGGTGGTGCACCAGCCACTCGGCGTGGATGCTTCGGTGTTCACCCCGGAACGACGCGGCCTGCCGCTGCGCGAGCGGCTTGGTCTGCCCAAAGGGACGCGGGTGTTGCTCTACGCGGGGCGCTTCGCCCAGGAAAAGAACCTGCCGGTGCTGCTGCAGGCGTTCGCGCGCCTGGGCCGGCCCTACCATCTGCTGCTGATCGGGGGTGAGCGCGCGGCACGCCCGGCGGCGAACGTCACCCTGCTGCCCTACCGCCGCGACAGCCTGGAGCTGGCCGGCTGGATCGCCTCCGCGGATGCGCTGGTGCACGCGGGCACCAAGGAAACCTTCGGGCTCGTGATACTCGAGGCCATGGCCTGCGGGCGCCCGGTAGTGGCGGCGCGCGCCGGCGCCTTCCCCGAGCTCATCGACGACAGTGTCGGAATACTCGCCGAACCGCAGGATGCGGCGAGCATGGCCGAGGCGATCGCGGCACTCTACGAGCGTGACCTGGAGGCACTCGGCCACGCTGCGCGCGCGCGGGTGCTGCGCCGGTTCACCTGGCAGCGCGCGTTCCAGACGCAGATGGCGACCTACGCCGCGCTCGCCGCCGGGCGGCGCCGGCCGCTGCCGCAGGCGCAGATCCTGCCGCTGCGCTCGCCGAGTTCCTGACGGCGCGCGCCGGCACGCAACGTCTTTAGCGCGTGATCAGCAGCACGCCGCCGAACAGCAGCGCCGCGCCCAGCACGCGCACCACGGTGAGCGGGTGGTGCGGAAAGCCGAGCCAGCCGAAGTGATCCACCAGCAGCGAGGTCCCGAGCTGCCCGAGCACGACCAGCGCCAGCAAGGTCGCCGCGCCGAGCCGCGGTCCGACGATCACGCTCGAGGCGACATAGAAGGCGCCGAGCACCCCGCCGAGCCACGCCCAGGCCGGTACGGCGGCCAGCTGTGCGCGCACTGGCAGCGGCGTGCGCGCCAGGCCAGCGTACACCGCAAGCGCCAGTGAACCGACCAGAAAGCTGATGAGGGCGGCCACGATCGGGCTGCCGAGGAGCGCACGCAGCGTGCTGTTCATGCCGACCTGCACGACCAGTCCTGCGCCAACGCCGAGCCCGAGGATGTAATAGAGGCTTTGCATGCGAGTTCCCTTCAGCGTCGCAGGGCGCGCAGCAGCGCGAGGCCCGCGCGACTGCCCGCGAGCGCCAGCACCGTGCGCCAGAAAAGCCGCTTGCCAAGCGGCACAGCCCGCGGCGGCAGCGCGCGGTAGAACGGCGTCGCCACCTCGCGGCTGACGTGCACGGCGCGCGCCGCCAGCAGCCACGCACGCTCGCCGCTGACGATGCGGTAACGGCCCTCGCCCAGCACCTCGACCCGCGGCGCGGCGAGGGCCTGCGGCAGGTCTGCGGGTGCGCGCCCGCTGAAGCCGAGCGTGTGCGCCTCCCCGGCGGCTCCGGCGGCCCCACGCAGCGTGAGCCCGAGCGGACCTTCGCCGCGCTCACAGTTCACCGTGCCGGAAAAGGCGAGCAGTGTCTCAGACATCGGCGGGCAGCTCGACGCTCACGACGGTTTTGACGGAGTTGGCGATGAAGCAGGCCTCGTGGGCGCGGTGGTGCAGCGCCTCGTGGGCGCTGTGCTCGGGGCGGCGGGCCCCCGCAAACAGCACCCGCGGACGCAGCATCACCTGCAGCATCGCGATGCGTCCCGCGCCATCCCGGCCCATCACGCCACGGGCGTCGTCGCGGTAGTCATCGACGCACCA
The DNA here is from genome assembly GCA_963727305.1 of uncultured Pseudomonadota bacterium. GTDB lineage: Bacteria > Pseudomonadota > Gammaproteobacteria > Steroidobacterales > Steroidobacteraceae > 13-2-20CM-66-19. Next base: position 270,386 of record CAVSFM010000015.1, on the reverse strand, counting down.
GCCATCCCTGGCCGCGAGATCCAGGAACCACAGCATGTGGCAGCTGGAGAGTGAAGCCACGAACGCCTCCTCCGGGTCGATTGCCGCCTCCACCGACAGCGGCGTGCGCACCACGCTCGGCGAGGCGGACGCCGGCACCTCGATGCCGCCATCGAAACGCCACGTGTGCCCGCGGCTGTAGCGATTGTCGGTGAAGACAGCAGTGCCGCGCGCCCAGTGGATGAGCGCGTGATATTCGTGACCGGCCATGTTTTAGCTCCGTGCGGCGCCTGTGGCGATTGTACGATAGCGTCCATGCAATCCTCGGAACTTCAGCCGCGCCGCGACCTGACCCTCACGCACGCCACCTCGCTGGTGGTGGGCATCACCATCGGCACCGGCGTGTTCCTGAAGTCTGCGCAGATGGCGCAGGCGGTCGGTACGCCGGCGCTGGTGCTGTGCGCCTGGGCGGTCGCCGGCCTCGTGGCGCTGCTGGCAGCGCTGTGCTTCGCCGAGCTCGGGGCGATGCTGCCGGCAGCCGGGGGAGAGTACGTGTACCTGCGCGCCGCCTATGGCGAGGTCCCGGGCTTCCTCTACGCCTGCAACAGCTTCCTGCTCGGCGGCGCGAGCATCGCCGCCTATGGTGCGGCCGTGGCCATCTTCATCTCCGACATCCACGCCCTGGGCGCGCCGTGGATCCGCTACGCGCTGCTCCTGCACGGCACCGTCTACGCGCTCGAGCTTGGCCCCCGCCAGCTGATTGCCGTGGGCGTCATCGCCGTGTTCGCCGCCATCAATTGCGCCGGCGTGATGCTCGGCGGGCGCGTGCAGACCGCGCTCACCGTCACCAAGGTGCTGGCCATCGCCGGAGTGGCCGCTGGCGTATTCCTGTTCTCCGGCACCCCCGATGCCGGGAACCTGGCCGCCGCACCGGGCACGGCTACCGGTGGCGTGGCCGGTTTCGGCGCCGCGCTGTTCGCCGCTCTGTGGGCCTACAGCGGCTGGCAGTATCTGCCCATGGCGGCCAGCGAAGTGCGCGAGCCGCAGCGCAACCTGCCGCGCGCCATCATCGGCGGCACGCTCCTCGTGCTGGCGATCTATCTGCTGATCAACCTCGCATACCTGTGGGCGCTGCCCTTCTGGCAGGTGGCGAGTGCCAACTCCACCGCCTACCCCGAGGCGCCCTCGGTCGCCGCACGTGCGGTGCAGACGTTCCTCGGCACGCGCGCCGTGGCGGTGGCGGCGCTGATATTCGTCATCTCGTGCATCGGTTCCCTCAACGGCACGATCCTCACCCGTGCGCGTGTCTCCTTCGCTGCCGCGCGCGACGGCCTGTTCTTTGCCCGCTTCGGGCGTCTGAGTCCCAACACGCGCGTGCCGGTCACCTCGCTGTTGCTCACGTGCCTGTGGGCAGCGGTGCTCGCCGCCTCGGGAACCTTCGAGGAACTCACCAACATGGCGGTCATGTCGTACGCGCTGTTCTGGATCCCGGTCGTCCTCGCCCTCATCGTGCTGCGACGCTCGCAGCCGGCAGCTGCGCGCCCGTTTCGGGTACCCGGCTACCCACTGGTGCCGCTGCTGGTGGTGCTCATCATGGTGTGGGTCGTAATCAGCGCGCTGCTGACGACCCCCAGGGAAGCGATCGCCACCATCGTGCTGATCCTGCTCGGGTTGCCGCTTTATCCGTTTTTCCGCCGCCGCCAGCGAGCGCAACGTGCCGCGCCGACCGGACCGTAGCGATAGGCGCCGAGGGCCAAAGAGAGCACCACCGTGCAGCTGTATGGTCGATACTGCCGGCCCGCAGTGAAGGACCCCGCATATGAACAACTGGAACAGCTGGGGTCGGTGGGGTACCGGTAACCGAAGTCGTCTTCGTCTACGGTCCGGTGGGCTGTAGCTCCCGCACTCTAGTCCGACTCCAGCTCCCACAGCATGATCGGCGCCCCGCGCCGCAGCCAGAATCCCAGCCCTACGTCGCGAAAGTCGCGGCGCAGCCGACTGCGGTACCAGTGCGCGCTGCGCAGATGTACCGCGGCATCGGTGCGTTCAGGGTCGGCGTTGTGCTTGAGGTCGTAGCGCGTCAGCGCGCTGAAATACAGCACCCCGCGGCACAGGCGGCCGAAGTTGGCGAGGGCGCGCGCCGCGGCCGCGTCCCCGAGGTACTGCAGCACGTCGTAGCAGACCACCAGATCAAACGGCGCGCGTGTGCGATAGGACTCGACGCGGCCGCACTCCCAGCCGTAGCGCCGGCACAGGTACTCGCTCGCCTCGAGCCCGACATAGTGCGCGCGCGGCAGCAGGCGTCGCAGCGCCGCGCCCAGCATACCGGTGCCGCAGCCGGCCTCCAGAATGCGCTGCACGGGCAGGCCGGCGTGCTGCGCCATCGCCGCGATCAGCCGCGCACGCGCGCGCATCTCGGAACGGCTGGCCACCGCCGTGCGGGCGTCGAAGTAAAAGCGCTGGTAGTAGGCGCGGTCGAAGCCCGTGCCCGCGTGCGCTGATCGCGCGGCTGAACGAGACCTGAATTTGCGCGCCTTCGCGGCCGCGGCTGACTGTGTTCGCATTTTCCTACTGTAACCTTCATTGCCTATGCGCACGCACGTACTCCAACTGCCCGCCCCGCTGGCCGCGACGTTGTCCGGCCGTCTCGTGACGGCGCAACCGGCATCGGTGTCGCCCCCGCCACCGGATATTTCTGGATCCGAGGCGCTGGTTCTGGGAAGGCGATCGCTACGCCTGGCACCGCGGTCGTTGGGAAGCTCCGCGTCCCGGTTACCACTGGGTGGCGCACGAATGACGCCCCGTTGGCAGTACCTGGCACATGACGGGCGGCCACTGGGCGCGCGGCTAACGGCGTTCAGCCGAGTACGCGATCCGCACGCGCCCGCTGCTGTCGCCCCGCGCTTGGATTTGCGCTGGGGCCCCGGGCCGCTGCACACTCCTTGAGGTAACTGCACGGTGGCGGGAGCGGGGCAGCATGAGATCGAACGGGGTGACGGCCCGAGCGGGGTTCGCAGCGTTGATGCTCGCGGCGATTACGGCAGCGGCGGCCGCGCCGCCCGAGAATTTCACCCTCACAAGTCCGGACATCGCCCCTGGCGGCCGCATCGCCGAGGCGCAGGTGTTCAAGGGTTTCGGCTGCAACGGCGGCAACGTTTCCCCCGCGCTCACCTGGAGTCACGCACCGCAGGGCACACAGAGCTTCGCCCTCCTGGTGCACGACCCGGATGCGCCAACCGGCAGTGGCTGGTGGCATTGGGTGCTCTACAACATGCCCGCCTCGACCACCTCGCTGCCCGCCGGCGCGGGTGATACACAGAAGAATCTGCTGCCGGCCGGCGCCGTGCAGGGACGCACCGACTTCGGCACTTCCGGGTATGGCGGTCCCTGCCCGCCGCCGGGCAAACCGCACCACTACTATTTCCGGCTATACGCACTGAAGGTGCCAAAGCTCGAGCTGCCCGCCGACTCGACGGCGGCATTCATCGGCTTCAACGTACGCGCCCAGGCGCTCGGCAGCGCCGAACTCATGGGCACCTATGGCCGCTAGCGGCACGCGTGAACGGCGGCCGGCGGTATGGCCGTGGCTGGTGATGCCGCTCGTCGTGCTGATCGTGTTTTACGTGCTGTACCGCATGCATGAGAGCCCCGGCCCCCTCGCCCCGCCGGCGGAAGCCGTCCCGGCGTCCCCGAGCGGGGCGACTAGCGGCACAAGTGGCGCCGCCGGGCCGGCACCGCTAGCATAGCCGCCCTTTTGCGACCCCCGCGGCTGTCCGACGGCCGTCAACGAGCCATGCCCCGCGCGCGCACCAAGAGCCCCCCGCGTCCCAAGCCGGCCGCCGCGCCACGCGCACGGCGCAGTGCGCGCGTGCCCAAGGTCGGCTTCGTAAGCCTCGGGTGCCCGAAGGCGCTGGTCGATTCCGAGCGCATCCTCACGCAGCTGCGCGCCGAAGGGTACGAGGTCGCCCCCACGTACGAGGCTGCGGACCTCGTCGTGGTCAATACCTGCGGGTTCATCGACGCGGCCGTGGACGAATCGCTGCAGGCGATCGGGGAAGCGCTCGAGCAGAACGGGCGCGTCATCGTCACCGGCTGCCTCGGCGCAAAGCCGGAGCGCATTCTCGAGCGTCACCCGCGGGTGCTGAAGGTCACCGGCCCTCAGGCCTATGAGGATGTCGTCGGTGCGGTACATGAGCACCTGCCGCCGCTGCACGACCCGTTCTTCGATCTGTTGCCCCCGCAGGGCGTGCGGCTCACGCCACGTCACTACGCGTACCTGAAGATCGCGGAGGGCTGCAACAACCGCTGCAGCTTCTGCATCATCCCCGCGATGCGCGGGCGGCTGGCGAGCCGGCCCATCGCGGACGTCATGCGCGAAGCCGAGCGCCTGGCCCATGCCGGCGTGAAGGAACTGCTCGTCATCTCGCAGGACACGAGCGCCTACGGCTCGGACCTGCGCTACGCGGCGGGCAGCTGGCGCGGGCGCTCGTACGCCACGCGCTTCATCGATCTGGCACGCGCGCTCGGGGAGCTGAACGTCTGGGTGCGGCTGCACTACGTCTATCCCTACCCGCACGTCGATGGCGTCATCGAACTCATGGCGGAGGGGCGGGTGCTGCCTTATCTGGATGTGCCCTTTCAGCACGGCAGCCCCTCGGTGCTCAAGCGCATGCGCCGGCCGGCGCATGCCGTCGACACGCTCGCCCGCCTGGCCCAGTGGCGGCGCACGTGCCCCGCACTCACCCTGCGCAGCACCTTCATCGTGGGCTTCCCGGGAGAGTCCGAGGCCGAGTTCGTGCAGCTGCTGGACTGGCTGGATGAGGCGCAGCTCGATCGCGTCGGCTGCTTCAAGTACTCCCCGGTGGAGGGCGCGGCCGCCAACGCACTGCCCGATCCGGTGCCCGCGGAGGTCCAGGAAGAACGCTACGCGCGCTTCATGGAACGCGCCGCCGCCATCAGCGCACGGCGGCTGGCGCTGCGTGTCGGTGAGCGCGCGCGGGTGCTCGTCGATGAGGTGCAGGACGGGCGCGCGCTCGCGCGCAGCGCCGCCGAAGCGCCGCAGATCGATGGCGTGGTGCGGATCGAGCACGCCGGGCGGTTGCGCGCCGGCGACTGGGCGGACGTCGAGATCGTGGCGACCGACGCCTACGATCTCACCGGCCGCCTCGCCGCCCCGGGCGAAGCGGCCGGTAGCGATCCTGCCTCTAGGAGGTCATCCCGAGCGACTTCATGATCTCGGTAGCCTTGTCCTTCACTGTCTGCGCCTTGCTCATCGCGGTGGTGTAGTCACCGGAGCTGGCGGCGTTGGACGCGTCGCTCCACATCGATTTCAGCGAGTCGAGTCCGGACTTCGCGCCGGCCAGCGTGTCCTTGGTGACATTCTTCGGCAGCTTGTGTGACTTCGACAGGATGTCGACGCGGCTCTGGATGGCATCGACCATCTTCGGCACGTCGGTGCTCACCGAGCTCCACGCATCCTTGGCCTTCGACGCGGCTTCCTGCGCTTCCGCCGCCTTCGCCTCGGCGGCATCCTTCAGGCTGCTGACCGCGGCGCCGAGCGCCGGAGCGCCGGCGACCACCGTCTTGTAGTCGCCCTTGGCGAAGGCGTCCTTGGCGCTCTGCAGCTGGTCCTGCACCGCCTGCAGCTGGTCCGGGACATATTTCTGCGCCATATCGTGCACCGCGGCGAGTGCCGCGTCGGCGCTGGCGATCGCCTGCTGGGCGGGCCCCTTCTGGCTTGCGCACGCGGCCAGCAGTAGGGCCATCGTTGCGGCCAGCAGCCATCCAACTTGCTTCTTCATGTTCGCAATCCTCTGTTGCCGTGTTTGACGTTAGGGAATCTTCAGTTTCTGGCCTGGGAAGATCTTGTTCGGATCCTTCAGAACGTCGCGATTGGCCTGAAAGATCTTGTCGTACAGCGCCGGATCGCCGTAGTACTTCTGCGCGATCTTTGACAGCGTGTCACCCGCCTGCACGACGTGAGTCTGCGTGTAGGGGTTGTTGTCGTCCGCCATGGTGTCCTCCACGATCCGTCGAGTTTTGGGAGCCGTCGTGCGCCTGTGCAGTGGCGCGCGGCCTTCGTTATCCTGACATGCCCGCGGCGCGACCGCGACCATGGTGTACCCCGCGGGCCTCCTACAAGGACTAACATCCAACTACCAACACTACCGCACCGGAAGCTTGGCAGCTGTCGGACAGTATCCCGAATTGCCGGCGGCTACGCGTGGGCACCCGCGCGGCCCTGCGGCGTGACGCAGCGGCCCTGAACGGCATCGTCCACGCTTGAATAGTCGAGCGCCCCGGCCTGCAGCTGGGGGAGCCTCGGCGCGCATGAGGGCGTCGCGCGCCTGCTCCTTGAGGCGCGCGACCCGCAGCTCGCCGCCGCGGGCGCTGAACCACGTGCAGAACTCCGACAGCGCCTCGAGCGCGGTGCTGTCCAGATCGGGGGATTCCTCCAGGCTCAGCACCAGTAGCCGCGTGCGCGGTTGTGCCAGCACGCGTTCCCGCACCAGCGTCATGACGGCGTCCGCGTTGGCAAAGAACAGCGGCTCCTCGGGACGCAGCACCAGCATGTCATCGCGCGTCACCGCATCGGGAAAGCGCGTCAGGCTCACATAGTCGTGCTCCCCGACCCGGCCGAGTATTGCCAGGCGCGGCTTCGCGAGTGAGCGCACCAGCATGGCGAGGCTGAAGGCGATCGCGGCCAGCAGGCCGTTCAGCACGCCGAACACCAGCACCGCGAGCACCGCGGCGAAGGCGATGAGCCGGTCCCGCTTCCAGCGCAGATAGGGACTGAAGACGCTCAGCCGCAGTGACTTGCTGACCGCGTGGATGACGATCGCGGCCAGCGCCGGTTGCGGGATGCGCTCGATCCAGGGCAGAAAGGAGAGCACCAGCAGCAGCACCACGGCAGCGGCACACAGCCCGGCGAACCGCGAGCGCGCCCCGGCCGCATCGTTCGCCGAGGTGCCGGAGTAGCCGGCGCCGACGGGCGTACCCTGGAAAAGGCCCGAGACCATGTTGGCCACGCCGAGCGCGACCAGATCGCGGTTGGATTGCACCGTCTCATCGTGCTTGAGCGCGTAGGTGCGGATGGAGCCGTAGGACTCCGCATACAGGATGAACATCAGCGCGAGCGAAAACTCCGTGAGCGACAGCCAGTGCACCCCTTGCGGGCGCGTGAACTGCGGCACCGTCAGCGCCAGGTGGATGGGTCCGGTGAGTGCGACCCCGCGCGCAGCGAGCACGCCCGAGGCGGCGATGCTCGCGATGATCACCACCAGGGCGCCAGGAATGCGCGGCACGCGTTCGAGTGCAAACAGGCCCGCGAGCGCGGCGACTCCGCAGGCGAGGCTCGGCAGCTGCCAGGCGCCGGGCCGGTGCACAAGCTCCGCAAGCAGCGTGAAGAACGTGGTGCCGTGGGTGACAACGCCGACCAGATGCGGCCATTGCTTCACCGCGATGACGAGGGCGAGTCCCCAGGCATAGCCGCGCAGCACCGGTCGTGCGATCAGTGTCGAGATGGCCCCGAGCCGCAGCGCGCCCGCGAGCGTGAACGCAACACCCGTTCCAACCACCAGGAGCGAGGCAAACAGCACTTTCTGCGTCGCATCGGTGGCACCGAGTGCCACCAGCGCCGAGGCCAGCACTGCAGCCGAGGAAGAGGTCGCCGTGACGATGGCATAGCGGCTGCGGCCGATCAGCCCATAGCAGAGCAGGCCGGCGAACAGTGCGATCACGCCGGCCTGCGGCGGCAGATTCGCCAGACCCGAGTAGGCGACCGCTTCCGGTAGCAGCAGCCCGGCGATGGCAAGTCCGGCGAGAAAATCCGCCCACGAGGCTCGGGTCACCATGGCCGCAGCATCGTACCGCAGAACCACTGTTGGCTCCGGGCCGGGCAGACGCTGGCGTACCCGATGCGGCGGGAGTCCGCGCCGGCTATTCGACCGTCACGCTCTTGGCGAGATTGCGCGGCTGATCCACGTCCGTCCCCTTGAGGATCGCGACGTGATAGGCGAGCAGCTGCAGGGGCACCGTGTAGACGACCGGTGCCTGCACGTACGTCACGTGCCGCGGCATCTCGATCACCGTCACGCCGTCACTGGACTTCAACCCCGACTCGGGGTCGGCGAACACGATCAGCTCCCCGCCGCGCGCCCGCACTTCCTGCAGGTTCGATTTGAGCTTCTCGAGCAGATCGTTGTTCGGCGCCACCGTCACGACCGGCATGTCGGCGTCCACCAGCGCGAGCGGACCGTGCTTGAGTTCACCGGCGGGGTAGGCCTCGGCGTGGATATAGGAGATTTCCTTGAGCTTGAGCGCCCCTTCCATCGCGATGGGATACAGCGCGCCGCGCCCGAGGAACAGTGCATGGTGCTTGTCCGCAAAGCGCTCGGCCAGGCGATGGATCACCGGATCGAGCTCGAGTGTCTTCTCCACCAGCCCGGGCAGCTCGATCAGGCGCGTCACCAGGCCGCGCTCGCGCTCGGCATCCGCGCCGTGATGGCGCGCGAGCGCCACCACCAACATGCCCAGCGCCGCCAGCTGCGTGGTGAAGGCCTTGGTCGAGGCGACGCCGATCTCCGGGCCCGCGCGCGTGAGCATCACGAGCTCCGATTCGCGCACCAGCGAGCTCTCCGGCACGTTGCAGATGGAGAGCGAGGAGAGATAGCCGGACTGCTTTGCCAGCCGCAGCGCGGCGAGCGTGTCCGCCGTTTCGCCCGACTGCGAGATGGTGACGAACAGCGAATTGGCTGGCACCAGCGGACTGCGGTAGCGGTACTCGCTCGCGATGTCGACCGCGCAGGGGATCTTGCAGATCTGCTCGATGAAGTAGCGCGCCACGCTGGCCGCGTGGAAGCTGGTGCCGCAGGCAACGATGTGCACGTTGTGGGTGCGCTTGAAAATCTCGGTGGCGAGCGGGCCGAAGGCCGCCTCGAGCAGGCGGCCGTTGGCGACGCGCTCGGAAAGCGTGTCCGCCAGCGCGCGCGGCTGTTCGTGGATTTCCTTCAGCATGTAATGCTGGTACTGCCCCTTTTCGGCCGAGTCCGCCGACAGTTCGCTTTCGCGGATGGGGCGCTCGGCGCGATTGCCGTCGCGGTCGATGACGCGCACGCTTTGCAGGCGCACCTCGGCCACGTCACCCTCCTCGAGGAAGATGAAGCGCCGTGTCACCGGCAGCAGCGCGGCCACGTCCGAGGCCACGAAGTTCTCGTCGTTCCCGAGCCCGATCACGACCGGGCAGCCGGCGCGCGCGAGGATCAGCCGTTCCGGGTCGTGTTCACTGACCACCAGCAGCGCGTAGGCGCCCTCGAGCTCCGCCACCGTGGCGCGCACGGCCTTGAACAGGTCGCCCACCGTCTGCAGGTGATAGTGGATGCGATGGGCGATGACTTCGGTGTCGGTCTCGGAGGAGAACTTGTAGCCGCGCCGTTCCAGGTCGGTGCGCAGCTCCTCGTGGTTCTCGATGATGCCGTTGTGGACGATCGCCAGCCCGTCGCGCGAGATGTGCGGGTGGGCGTTGCGCTCACTCGGCATGCCGTGGGTGGCCCAGCGCGTGTGGGCAATCCCGATCTTGCCGTGGGTCGGGCTCTGCTCGAGCGCCTCATCCAGCATGCGCACCTTGCCCACCGTGCGCAGCCGGGTCAGGTGCTTCGAGCCGTTCAGGACGGCGATGCCGGCGGAGTCGTAGCCGCGATACTCCAGCCGCCGCAGCCCCTCCATCAGGATGGGGACGACGTCACGCTCGGCTACTGCTCCAACGATTCCGCACATGGCCTCTTGCCTCGGACTTGGGGGTGTCTCACGCTGGGACACAAAGGGTCGCTAAGTGTGCCTGAAACGCTTGGGAAAGGCTGACCCGGCGGGCCAAAACGAGACCTAAGCCTCTGATCTATAACGCCGGAGCCAGCGAATACGACCCCGGGCGGGCGCCCGATGCAGTCCCCCTCCTGACCGGACAGTCCGAACGGGTCGCACGGTTAGCCGTCAAGTCTTCATTGCGGCAGGACGCCCCGACCGGGAGTGGACCTTGGTCCAGTTACGCCCCCGATTCAGGACGGGTAATTTGCAGCCCGTCGGTGGCAAGCCCACACGGCTGCCGATCGCCAACTCGGCCGATCGAACCTATCAGCCGGCCTGGATGAGGCACCCGACCGGTGCCCCTGTTTGCCTCTCTACTCTTATCGTGAAGCCCTGAGGAGCTGCGTTGACATGAACGTCGAAATTTCACGGTGCCTGCGCTGGACGACCGCCTTCGCCGCCGCAACGATGCTGCTCGCCGGCTGCGGCAAGCAGCCGGATTCGATCTCACAGGCCGAGAAGGCCGACGCTGCCAAGGGCGTACCGGCACCGAGCATCGCCGAGACCAAGGCGATCGCCGAGGAAGGATTCATCTACGGGCTGCCCATCGTCATGAACTACGCGGTCCAGTACGCGTTCGCGGTGGATCGCAACTCCGGGCAATTCAAGGCGCCCTTTAATGAGATTCACAACGAGAGCAGCGTCTTTACCTACAAGGACACCGCCGTCGTCACCCCCAACAGCGACACCCCGTATTCGATGCTGTGGCTGGACCTGCGCGCCGAGCCCATGGTGATTTCGGTCCCCGCGATCGACAAAAAGCGCTACTACTCGCTGCAGTTCGTCGACAGCAACACCTACAACTATGCTTACGTCGGCAGCCGGGCGACCGGGAGCCAGGGCGGCAATTACGTCGTGGCCGGCCCTAACTGGCAGGGCGAGGCGCCGGCCGGCGTGAAGCTAATCCGCGCCGAGACGCAGTTCGCGCCGGTGATCTTCCGCACGCAGCTGTTCAACGCGGCGGACATGCCGAATGTGATCAAGGTGCAGTCCGGCTACAAGGTGCAGCCGCTGTCGGCGTACCTGCATCAGGCCGCGCCAGCGCCCGCACCCGCCATCGATTTCCCCAAGATCGATAGCGAGATGGTGAAAACCGGATTCTTCCAGTACCTGGACTTCGCGCTGCAGTTCATCCCCGCCTCCCCGGAGGAAGCCGATATCCGCGCGAAGCTCGCCCGCATCGGTATCGGCCCGGGCAAGACGTTCGACTTCAAGGACCTCTCCGCCGAACACAAGGCCGCGGTGGGGCTGGGCATGAAGGCCGGCGAGGACAAGATTGCGGCCAAGGGTGCTGAGCTGGGCAAGAACGAGAACGGCTGGCTGGTTGCCGGGGCCGGAGGAAACCGCGCCTATTACGCCGGCGACTGGCTCAAGCGCGCCGCAATCGCCAAGGCCGGCATCTACGCCAACGATCCGATCGAAGCCATGTATCCGATGACCCGCAAGGACCTCAACGGCGAGGCGCTGGATGGCAGCAAGCACAATTACTCCCTCACCTTCGCTAAGGGGCAGTTCCCGCCGGTGAACGCCTTCTGGTCCGTCACGATGTATGACGGCAAGAGCCAGCTGCTGATCGAAAACCCGATCAACCGCTACCTCATCAACTCACCGATGCTGTCCGCGATGACGAAGAATCGCGATGGCTCCCTGACGATCTACATCCAGAGCAAATCTCCGGGCAAGGACAAGGAAGCCAACTGGCTGCCGGCGCCGGACGGTCCCATCTACATGGTGATGCGCCTGTACTGGCCGAAGACGGATGCGCCGTCGATCCTGCCGCCGGGCGAAGGCTCGTGGTCTCCACCGGGCGTGGTGCAGGCTCCGTAAGGTTCGGCCGCCAGGCAGCCTCCGGGACGGGGCGCGTTCGCTTCGCCAGCCGGGCAACCGCGCGCTATTTCTGCGGCTTCTTCGGGCGCTGCCAGCTGTCCACGGTTATCTGCCGCGCGCGGGCCACGGTCAGCTTGCCTGCGGGCACGCTTGCGGTGACGGTGGAGCCCGCCGCGACCGTGGCGCCCGCACCGACGGTGATGGGCGCAACCAGGACGCTGTTGCTGCCGGTGTGCACGTCATCCCCGATCACCGTGCGGTGTTTGTTGGCGCCATCGTAGTTGGCGATGATGGTGCCGGCACCGATGTTGACGCGCGCGCCGAGCTGCGCATCACCCACGTAGGCCAGATGGTTGGCCTTCGAGTCGCTGCCGAGCTCGGAATTCTTCACTTCCACGAAGTTACCGATGTGCACACCGGCGGCGAGCGTTGAGCTCGGGCGGAAGCGCGCGAAGGGTCCGATGTGGCAGCGGGCACCGATCGTGGCGCTGTCGATGACGCAGTGCGCGAACACTTCGGTGTCCGCGCCGATCTCGCTGTTGCGGATCACGCAGCCCGGGCCGATGCGCACGCGATCCGCGAGGTGCACGCGTCCCTCGATGACGACGTTGACGTCGATGGCAACGTCCTGCCCGTGCGTCAGCGTGCCGCGCACGTCGAGGCGCGCCGGGTCCGCGAGCGTCACGCCCGCCTGCATGAGACCCTGCGCGACCTGCGTGCGCCGCACGCCCTCGAGGTGCGCCAGCTGCGCCTTGTCGTTCACGCCCAGGACCTCCGCCGCGGCCGGGGCGAGCAGTGGCTGGACGCGGGTCTTCTGCTTCACGGCCAGCGCGATCACGTCGGTCAGGTAGTACTCGCCCTGCGCATTCGTGCGGGTGAGCTTGGCGAGCCAGCTCCGCAGCAGCACGGCCGGGCAGGCCAGCACGCCGGTATTGCATTCGCGCAGCGCCAGCTCGCGCCCGCGGGCCTCCTTCTGCTCGACGATGCGGCGCACCCGGCCGCGCGCGTCGCGCACGATCCGTCCGTAGCCCTGCGGCTCATCAAGCTTCACCGTGAGCAGACTCAGGGTGCGCGCGTCGGCGAGCGCGAGCAGCGAGCGCAGCGTCGGCAGGCCAATGAGCGGCACGTCGCCGTAGAGGACCAGCACCATGTGATCGTCGGGAATCTGCGGCATCGCCTGGCGTACCGCATGACCGGTGCCGAGTTGCTCAGCCTGCATCACCCAGCTCACCGCCTCCTCCTTGAGTGTCTCGCGCACGCGCTCACCGCCGTGGCCGTACACCACGTACAGGGCCGCGGGCTGCAGGGCCCGGGCGGTCGTGATGACGTGCTTGAGAAGCGGCTGGCCGGCGAGCGGCTGCAGGACCTTGGGCAGCGCCGACTTCATGCGCTTGCCTTCGCCGGCGGCGAGGATGATGACCGAGAGTGGCGCAACCGCCGCAGCGCGCCCGGGACTCTTCTTGCGCATGGGGCGGATTCTACTCGCGGCGCACGGTGAAAGAGTGATGCCCGCCCGCGGGCCGGGCCGCTTCCAGCGCGGCGAGCTTGCGCTTCATGGATTCCCCCACGTACAGCTGCGGGTTGGAGTGGGTCTGGTGATCTGCCTCCTCGCGCTGCGCGATCAGCGCGCTCGCCTTGTGGAAGGCCTCCTCGAGCGAGGCGCTCTTGGGCAGCGCATCCTTCAGGAACGCCTCCCCGAACCAGGTGAGATCACGGTCCTCTTCACAGCCGAACGAGTTATGGGTGGCATCCGCCGCCGTCACGATCGCCGTGGTATCGTTCTTGAGTTCATCGAGAAAGACGCCCGCATAGCAGGCCGAGATCACGATGATGCGCCAGCGGATCCCGGCAGTATCGAGTGCTTCCTGCAGATCCGCGGGCGCCATCTGCGCGAGCGGCAGCGAACCGTTCTGCACCTCCAGACCATCCTCCGAGCCGTGCGAGGTCAGGAACAGCACCAGCACGTCGTTGTCCGGGTCCATCCGCGCCGTGAGCCCCTTCAGCGCCTGGCTGAGCCCGGAGACGCTGGCGAGCGGATAGGAGTCACGATCCTCCACGTCGTTGATGAGGAGGAGCGAGCGGTCCTCGGTGCCGTAGCGCTCGCCGAACACCTCGCCGGCAAACTGCGTTTCCCGCCGGAACACGGCCGGATCGCCATCACCGGCAAAGCCGATGAAGTAGGCGCTGGTACGGCCGGGCTGCGCGGGGCGCACCCGCTCGACCGCCGCGGCGATGCGCGCCGGCTGGTCGTAGAAGAGCACCTCGGTCTGCGCCGCGTCCTCCTCGCTTTGTGACTCGGTGGTGTCATCCGCCACCCACAGGCGCGTATCGAGGCTGAGCGTCGCGAGCAGCCAGGGGGTGATGATGAGCAGCAGCAGTGCGAGCAGTGTGGCGCGCAGGCGCACGATCCCGAACGCCGCCCCCAGCACGCGCACGCTGAGCACCGCGAGGTACACGAACAGCAGCAGCGTCGCGAACAGCGGCCGCGCGCGCAGCGGCGGCAGGTCGCTGGCGAGCCATAGCAGGAGGAGCAGGAAGGGCGCGACCGAGAGCGTGGCCACGAGCAGCGCGCGCGTGTCGGCCAGCCGGCTCTGCATGCGCGCCACGCAGGCGCAGGCGGCCAGTCCCAGCAGCAGGTAACACGCCCAGCCGAAAAGGCCGTCGGGCTCGAACGGCGCATGCGGCATCGGCGTGCACCTTGTCGAGCAGCGCCCACAAGAGCAGGTTGAGCAGCAGCAGCAGCGCGACCTGATCGAAGCCGACGGCGAGCTGCGCCGGCCAGCGGCGCCGCAGCGCCAGCAGCGCAAGCCGCTCTGGAGGTTGTGCGCCAGGGCTGCGAACGGCCCCGGGGCGGCCGGCCCGGGAAGCGGCATCGGTGACGGCGGTGCAGGTTCCGGCGAGGGGTCCAGGGATCAGCCCCGGAGCTTGCGCAGCCGCTGGAGCAATTGCAGCTGAGCCGCCACGCGCGACAGCTCGGCGAGCGCCTCCGCCTGCGTGACCTTCCCCGGGCGCTCCTTGAGCGCCTCCTCCGCGCGCTGCCTGGCGGCGACCGCGGCAGCCTCATCGATATCCTTGGCGTGCAGCGCGGTATCGGCCAGCACGGTCACTTTGGTCGGCTGCACTTCCAGTGCACCACCGCTGACGTAGAAGAACTGCTCCTCGCCCGAGGGCGTGCGCAGGTGCACCGTTCCTGCCTTCAGCAGCGAGAGCAGCGGTGCGTGGCGCGGATAGATGCCGAGGTCCCCCTGGGAACCCGGCGCGATCACGACTCGTCGCAGGCCCCGAAAAGATCTCCCCCTCGGCGCTCACGATGTCGACATGAATGGTCGCTGCTTCTGCCATGTGACTCTCCGCGCGCCCGGCTGTGCCTACTGCAGCGTCTTCGCCTTGGCGACCGCTTCCTCGATGGTGCCGACCATGTAGAAGGCCTGCTCCGGAAGCGCGTCGAACTCGCCGCTGATGATGCCCTTGAACCCGCGGATGGTGTCCTTGAGCGCGACGATCTTGCCGTCCTGGCCCGTGAACACCTTGGCAACGTTGAAGGGCTGCGACAGGAAGCGCTGCACCTTGCGCGCCCGGAATACCACCTGCTTGTCCTCTTCCGACAGCTCGTCCATGCCGAGGATCGCGATGATGTCCTGCAGCTCCTTGTAGCGCTGCAGCACCGCCTGCACGCCGCGCGCGGTCTGGTAGTGCTCCTCGCCCACCACCAGCGGATCGAGCTGGCGGCTGGTCGAATCCAGCGGATCGACCGCCGGGTAGATGCCAAGGGAGGCGATCTGGCGCGACAGCACCACCGTGGCATCCAGATGCGCAAAGGTCGTCGCGGGCGAGGGATCGGTCAGGTCGTCCGCGGGCACGTACACCGCCTGGATGGAGGTGATCGAGCCCTTCTTGGTGGACGTGATGCGCTCCTGCAGCACGCCCATCTCCTCGGCCAGTGTCGGCTGGTAGCCGACCGCGGAGGGCATGCGCCCGAGCAGCGCCGACACTTCGGTGCCGGCGAGCGTGTAGCGATAGATGTTGTCGACGAAGAACAGCACGTCGCGACCCTTGCCGCCGGAATCGGGGCGCGTCTCGTCGCGGAAATACTCCGCCATGGTGAGCCCGGTGAGCGCCACGCGCAGGCGATTGCCCGGCGGCTCGTTCATCTGCCCGTACACCATGGCCACCTGGGAGTTGGCGAGGTTGTCCTTGTCGATGACGCCCGACTCCATCATTTCGTGATAGAAGTCGTTGCCCTCGCGGGTGCGCTCGCCCACGCCGGCAAATACCGAAAGCCCGCTGTACTGCTTGGCGATGTTGTTGATGAGCTCGAGCATGGCGACTGTCTTGCCGACACCCGCGCCGCCGAACAGCCCCACCTTGCCGCCCTTGGCGAAGGGCACCAGCAGGTCGATCACCTTGATGCCGGTGGCCAGGAGGTCCTGCGCGCCCGTCTGCTCCGCAAAGGACGGCGGCGGCCGGTGGATCGGCAGGTACTCGGTAGCCTTTACCGGCCCGCGGTTGTCCTGCGGCGCCCCGAGCACGTCCATGATGCGCCCGAGGGTGCCCGCACCCACCGGCACCGAGATCGGCGCGCCGGTCGCCGTGACCGCGAGGCCGCGCTTCAGGCCCTCCGATGCGCCCATGGCGATGGTGCGCACCACGCCGTCGCCGAGCTGCTGCTGGACCTCGAGCGTCAGCTCGACGTCCTTGAGCTTCAGGGCTTCGTAGACGCGCGGGATCGATTCGCGCGGAAACTCGACGTCGATGACGGCGCCGATGATCTGGGTAATGTGTCCCTCAGCGGGAGTGGCCATGGTGTCGTTTCCTCAAACCGCAGCCGCACCACCCACGATCTCCGAAAGCTCCTTCGTGATCGTGGCCTGGCGGGCCTTGTTGTAGATCAGTTGCAACTCTTGAATCAGTTTGTCGGCGTTGTCGGTGGCCGCCTTCATGGCGACCATGCGCGCGGCCATCTCGGAGGCGACGTTCTCGACCGCGCCGCGGTACACCTGCGATTCGATGTAGCGCATGAGCAGCCCATCGAGGATGCCGGCGGCATCCGGTTCGTAGATGTAGTCCCAGTGCTGCTGCAGCCCTTCGGTGTCGATCGGCTCGATCGGCAGCAGCTGCAGCACGGCCGGCGTCTGCGTCATGGTGTTATCGAAGCGCGAAGCCACGCCGTACAGCCGGTCGATCCGGCCCTCGCTATAGGCGTCCAGCATCACCTTGACCGGGCCGATCAGGTCCTTCACGTGCGGCGTATCGCCCAATCTCGGCAGGCTGGCCAGCATCGGCAGCGGCAGGCGTTTGAAGAAGTTGAGTCCCTTGGCGCCGAGCACGCACAGGCTCACTTCGGCGCCCTTGTCCTGCCACTCGCGGACGAGCAGCAGCGCCCTCCTGAAGACGTTGGCATTGAGGCCCCCTGCCAGCCCGCGGTCGCTGGAGAAGATGATGAGGCCGACCGCCTTGGTCTCGCGCGTGGCGAGCAACGGATGCCGGTAGTCGGGATTGGCCTGCGTCAGGTGCCCGATGACGTTGCGCATCTTGATCGCGTAAGGGCGCGCGAGGCGCATGCGCTCCTGCGCGCGACGCATCTTGCTCGTGGCCACCAGCTGCATGGCCTTCGTGATCTTCTGAGTGCTCTTCACACTCGCGATCTTGGAGCGGATTTCCTTGGTGCCTGGCATGTCGTGTGATCCGCCTCTTTGCGGCCTCAGTAGCTGCCGGTAGCGACGAAGTCCTCGACGCACTTCTTCATGAGCGCCTCGTTCTCCTTGGAGAACTTCGGCGTTGCGTTGATGCCATCGAGCATCGCCTGGTAGTTTGCATGCGCGAAGGCCTGCAGTGCGGCCTCGAACGCCACGATGCTCTTTAGCTCCACCTTGTCCATGTAGCCGTTGTTGACCGCGAAAATCGACAGCGCCATCTCCGCCACCGACAGCGGCGCGAACTGCTTCTGCTTCATCACTTCGGTGACGCGTTGACCGCGCTCGAGTTGCTTGCGGGTCGCCTCATCCAGATCGGAGGCGAATTGCGAGAACGCCGCGAGCTCGCGGAACTGCGCGAGCGCCAAGCGGATGCCACCGCCGAGCTTCTTGATGATGTCGGTCTGGGCCGCACCGCCGACGCGCGACACCGAGATACCGGCGTTCATGGCCGGGCGGATGCCGGCGTTGAACAGGTCGCTCTCGAGGAAGATCTGCCCGTCGGTGATCGAGATGACGTTCGTGGGCACGAACGCGGTCACATCGCCCGCCTGCGTCTCGATGATGGGCAGTCCCGTGAGCGAACCGGTCTTGCCGGTGACCTTGCCCTTGCTGACCATCGCCACGTATTCCTCGTTGACGCGCGCGCTGCGTTCGAGCAGGCGCGAGTGCAGATAGAACACATCGCCCGGGAATGCCTCGCGCCCCGGCGGCCGGCGCAGCAGGAGCGAGATCTGGCGATAGGCGACGGCCTGCTTGGAGAGGTCGTCATAGATAATGAGCGCGTCCTCGCCGTTGTCCATGAAGTACTCGCCCATGGTGACGCCGGAGTAGGCGGCGATGTACTGCAGGGCCGGCGCCACGGAAGCCGAGGCCGCCACCACGATGGTGTGCGCCAGGGCGCCGTGCTCCTCGAGCTTGCGCACCACGTTGGCGACCGTCGACTGCTTCTGGCCGATCGCGACGTAGACGCACTTAATGCCCGAGGACTTCTGGTTGATGATCGTGTCGATCGCGAGCGCGGTCTTGCCAGTCTGGCGATCGCCGATGATGAGCTCGCGCTGGCCGCGACCGATCGGCACCATCGAGTCGATCGCCTTGTAGCCGGTCTGCACCGGCTGGCTCACGGACTTGCGGTAGATGACGCCGGGCGCCACGCGCTCGATCGGGGCGGTGCGGCTGGCCTTGATCGGGCCCTTGCCATCGAGCGGTGCGCCGAGCGCGTCCACCACGCGGCCGAGGAGCTCCGGCCCCACCGGCACCTCGAGGATGCGTCCCGTGGTCTTCACGGTGTCGCCCTCGCCCAGGTGCTTATATTCGCCCAAGTACGACCGCGCCGACCGAGTCCTGCTCGAGATTCAGCGCCAGTCCGAAGGTATTGCCGGGGAACTCGACCATCTCGCCATAGCACACGTCGGCCAGCCCATGAATGCGGGTGATGCCGTCGGTGACGGAGACGATCGTGCCGACGTTGCGCGCCTCGGTGACGGACTTGAAGCTCTCGATCCGTTGCTTGATCAGGTCGCTGATCTCGGTTGCCTTGATGGCCATATGCGTTCTCTCTTGAAAGCGAATTCGTTACAGGTTCTAGGCGGTCAACTCGTAGGCGATGCGCTCGAGGCGCGTGCTCAGAGCGAGCCGTCGATGACGAGGTCGCCCGCGCGCAGGATCGCCCCGCCGATGAGGCCGGGATCGACCTCGCAGTGCAGGCGCACTTTGCGCTTCAGCCTCTTCTCCAGGGCGGCGGTGAGCTTCTTCTGCCGCGCCTCATCGAGTGCGGCGGCCGAGGTCACGGTAACATCGGCGACGCCCTGGGCGGCATCCTTCAACACATCGAAGCGCGCCGAAATCTCCGGCAGGTATGCAAGGCGATGGTTGGCCGCGAGCGTGCGCACGAAGTTCTTCCCGTGCTCGCCCAGCTCCGGGCCCGCGATGCCGATGACAAGCTCGGCGAGTTCCGCCGCCGTCACGCGCGGATTATCGAGAAGGCTCGCGACGCGCGCGTCCTGCACTACCTGGGCGGCCACCTTGAGCGCCTGTGACCACGGAGCGAGGCGATCCTCACCGCGGGCCTCGGCGAAGGCTGCGCGCGCATAGGGCCGCGCCACTGTGAGCTTGTCCGCCATTGCCAGCTATGTCCCTTTAAATCTGTGTTGCGAGCTGGTCGAGCAGATCGGCGTGCGCGCGCGCGTCGATCTCGCGTCCGAGGAGCTTCGAGGCGGCGCCGACTGCGATGCCGGCGACCTCGCGCCGCAGGCTCTCGCGTGCCTGGCTCGTGTCGAGTTCGATCTGCTGGTGTGCTGCAGCCACGAGCCGCGCACCCTCGGTGCTGGCGGTGCCCTTGGCCGCCTCGACGATCTCGTTGGCACGGTGGTGCGCCTGATCGATGATCTGGTTGGCCCGCTCGCGCGCCTCGCGAATGACGACATCCGCATTGCCACGCGCCTCGGCCAGCGTCCGCTCGCCCTTCTCGGCCGCGGCCAGCCCCTGCGCAATCTTCTGGGCGCGCTCATCCATCGCCTTGAGGATGGGCGGCCAGATCCACTTCATGGTGATGAAGACGAGCATGCCAAACACGACCATCTGCACGATGAGCGTGAAATTGATGTTCACGGTCCTATCTCCTGCCTCGAGCCATCACGCCTGAAGCGTGAATCAGTGTGCGGCCTGCAGCGCGCTCACGAACGGATTGGCGAAGGTGAAGAACAGGGCGAAGCCGATGCCGATCATCGCGACTGCGTCCAGCAGGCCCGCGACCAAGAACATCTGCACGCGCAGGGTCGGCAGCAGTTCCGGCTGGCGCGCGGAGCCTTCGATGAAGCGGCCGCCGAGAATGCCGAAGCCGATCGCGGTGCCGAGTGCACCCATGCCGAAGATGATGCCGACGGCCAGCACGGTCATGGCCTGGATGTGTGCAACGTTTTCCATTCAAACTCTCCTCGAAACAAACCAAGTAAAAAATGGAGGCGCCAACTTCGCTAATCAATGGTGCTCGTTAGCCATCGCCAGGTAGACAATCGTCAGCACCATGAATATGAAGGCTTGGAGCACAATAATCAGAACGTGAAAGATCGCCCACGCCAGCCCGAAAATCAGTTGCGCCACGAGTCCGAGCCAACCCCCCACCGTGGTGAGGGATTGCAGGCCGGGTAAGGTCAGGG
Source organism: uncultured Pseudomonadota bacterium (assembly GCA_963727305.1). Taxonomy (GTDB): domain Bacteria; phylum Pseudomonadota; class Gammaproteobacteria; order Steroidobacterales; family Steroidobacteraceae; genus 13-2-20CM-66-19. The sequence goes on along the minus strand of CAVSFM010000015.1, from coordinate 249,865 downwards.
CCGCGAGCAGCAGGAAGATCATCTCGCCGGCGTACAGGTTTCCGTACAGACGCAGCGACAGCGAGATCGGGCGGGCCAGGAACGTCACCGATTCCAGGATTAAATTCGGGAGAACTAAAAGCGCCTGCACGAACCAGTTCTTGGACTGGAAGGGTTGCAGTGTGAGCTCCCCGACGAAGCCGCCGAGGCCCTTCATTTTGATGCTGTAGAAGATGATGAGCGCAAAGACGGTCAGGGATAAGGCAAATGTCGCATTCAGGTCGGTGCTGGGTACGACCTTCAGGTGCTCCAGGCCGGCACCGCGGGCGGCCAGGGGCAGCAGATCGACCGGCACCAGATCCATGAAATTGAACAGGAAGATCCAGCAGAAAATGGTGAGCGCGAGCGGGGCGATCAGGCGGCTGGTGCCGTGGAAGGTGTCGCTCACCTGCGTGCCGACGAAGCCGACGATCATTTCCACGAAGTTCTGCATCTTGCCGGGCACGCCCGAGGTCGCCTTGCGGGCTACCAGCCAGAACAGTGCGAGGAACACCCCTGCCAGCGCCACCGAGAAAAACACGGTGTCGTAGTTGATCACCGAGAAGTCGACGATGCCGTGCGGCACCTTGTTCGACAGGAAGGCCTGGTGATGCAGGATGTACTCGGTTGCGCCGGGCGCCTGTTCTGCTTCTGCCATGCCTGTTACCGATCCGTCCGTCACTTACGTACCGCGGCGCGCGCCACCTAAGGTCGGCAGCGCGGCCACGAGCGCAATCCAGTACACCAGAAACGTCGCGGCGAAGGCGACAAACATCGCCAGGGGCGCCACGTTCACCCACTTCAACGTCAGCACAAACAGCACGATCACCACGAGGACCTTCACCGCCTCGCCGAGATAGAACGTGCCCAGCACGCGCTGCGCATCCATGGCCTTCCCGCCCCCGAAGACGAGTCCGGCCATCACCAGGCTTCCGAGCGTGGCGATGCCGCCACCCAGAAGCGCCGAAAGCGCCGCGCGCCGGTCGGCGAGGACCCACGCACATAGCCCCGCCGTTACGGTGACCGCCGCCTGTGCCAGCACGACGCCGAAGGCCACCCGCCGCGCATGGGGCAGATCGATCGCCAGCACCTTATATAAGTCCCTGCAGAGGGGCTCAAAACAGCCTTGGTTCTCGCGCGCGAGCTCCAGCGCGAGTGGCTACATTAATTCGGCCGCTCAGACACTTACGTGCCGAGGGCGAAAAAGCCGCGGGATTATAGAGACCCCCCGCGCGCGCGTCCACAGCGCGCGCATAGGCGCTTTTACCTACTGGATATGGGCCAGGATGCCGTCGAGCTCGTCCAGGCTGTTGTAGCTGACGACGAGCCTTCCGCGACCCCCGCTGCCCTGCTGGATCGCGACCTTGGCCCCGAGCTTCTCGGCCAGGTCCTGCTCCAGGCGCGCGACGTTCGGGTCCGCCGCCGAGAGGCGCTCCGCCGCGGTGCCGGCGGCCGGGGCCTGCAGACGGCGCACCAGCGCCTCGGTCTCGCGCACCGAGAGGCCCTTCTTGGCCACCAGGCTCGCGACCTCGGTCTGCTTGCGGCGCTGCTCGAGGGCGAGCAGGGCCCGTGCGTGTCCCATCTCCAGCTGGCGGCTCTCGAGCAGCTCGCACACTTCTGGTGCAAGCTCGAGCAGGCGCAGCAGATTGCTGACGCCGGCGCGCGAGCGGCCAACCGCATCGGCCGCCTGCTGGTGGGTGAGGCCAAACTCGCTGATGAGCCGCTCGAGCGCCCGCGCTTCCTCGAGCGGATTCAGGTTCTCGCGCTGGATGTTCTCGATGAGGGCCATGGCGATGGCCGCCTCATCGGGCACGTGGCGGATGACCGCCGGGATGGCACTTAATCCGGCCATCTGCGCGGCGCGCCAGCGCCGCTCACCGGCGATGATCTCGTAGCGCTGCGACAGGCTGTCGCCGGGGGTGTCGAGCGGCCGCACCACGATCGGCTGTACCACGCCCTGTGCCTTGATCGAGTCAGCGAGCTCGGCCAGTGTCTCCGCACGCATGTCCATGCGTGGCTGGTAGCGACCGCGCTGCAGCAGATCGAGCGGCAAGTGGGCGAGTTCCTCGCCCAGGGGGGGCGGGGGCGGCGACTCGGCGGAGGGCGGCGGCACCATGACGGGTCGCGACTGGCCGAGCAGATCCGCAAGGCCGCGCCCGAGGGTTGGCTTTCGCATCGTCAGTGGTCCTTCACCAGGGTGCTGCCGGCAGCAGCCTCTGTGCCCGGCGTGGCGGCGGACACCGGCGCGCCGTAAGCGGCGCCCGTGCCGTGTCCGTTCGTCGCGGCAGCCGCGCCCGTCAGTGCCGGCGGCGGCGGGCGCACGCTGCTGCCGTGATCGGCGACTTCCTCGCGGCGGATCATCTCGCCTGCGAGCGCCAGATAGGCGAGCGCGCCGCGCGATTCCTTGTCATGAAACAGCGCCGGCTTGCCGAAGGAGGGCGCCTCGGCGAGGCGGATGTTGCGCGGGATCACGGTGCGGAACACCGTGTCACCGAAGTGTGCCAGCAGCTGGTTGCTCACTTCGTTGGCGAGGTTATTGCGCGGGTCGTACATGGTGCGCAGCAGGCCTTCGATGCACAGCTGCGGGTTGGCGGCCACGCGGATCTGCTCGACGGTGTTGAGCAGCGCCGAGAGGCCCTCGAGCGCGTAGTACTCGCACTGCATCGGGATCAGCACGCTGTCGGCGGCCACCAGGGCGTTCACGGTCAGCATGTTCAGCGCCGGCGGACAGTCAATGAGGATCACGTCGAAGTCTTCGCGCTTGGGCTGCAGCGCGTGCCGCAGCTTGGTCTCGCGCGCGATCGGCAGCGACAGCAGGCGCACCTCCGCGGCCGTGAGGTCCTGGTTCGTGGGCAGCAGCATGAAGCCGCTCTGCTCGACCGGCACCAGCGCATCCGCCAGCTGGGCTTCCCCGAGCAGCACCTCGCAGGCGCTGGCGTTGAGCTGCGACTTGTCGATGCCGCAGCCCATGGTGGCGTTGCCCTGGGGATCCAGGTCGATGAGCAGTACGCGCCGGCGGGTGGCGGCCAGTGAAGCCGCCAGATTGACCGCGGTGGTGGTCTTGCCGACGCCGCCCTTCTGGTTCGCGATGGCGATGACGCGCTTCATGGCGACAGTGTACTGCACTGCGCCGCGTGCGCCGCGCCTCCCGCGCAGCCTTTTGCCCGGTGTCCGCTTTAGGCGACGAGCCGGTCGCTGTGGCGGCCGAGCCGCTCGCGCGCCATCTGGTCCGCCACCGCATTGGTGGCGCGGTTTTCGCGCCGGGCACGCTCGAAGATCTCCGTGAGGCGCACCGGGATCGCGTGGATGTCCGCAATCACCTGCGCCTCGGTGGCGCCGCCGCGGTACTCGCGCGCGACGCTGATGATGCCGCCCGCATTGATGACGTAGTCCGGAGCGTAGAGGATGCCGGCCGTGGGCAGCCCCTGGCCGTCCTGGCCCTGCGCCAGCTGGTTATTGGCCGCCCCAGCGACGATGCGCGCGCGCAATCGCGGGATCGACTGCGTGGTGAGTACCGCGCCGAGCGCGCAGGGGGCGAGCACGTCGACGTCCTCGAACAGCACTTCCTCGACCGGCACCGCGCGCGCCCGGAACTCATCACACACGCGCTGCAGTGCGGCGGGTCGCACGTCCGCGGCGCTCAGGCGGGCGCCGGCGGCCGCGAGCAGGCCGCACAGGTGATAACCCACGCCGCCCACCCCCTGGACGGCCACCGAGACGCCCGCTAGATCGCTGCGCCCCAGGCGAAACTTCACCGCCGCCTTGATGCCCAGGAACACCCCCAGGGCCGTCTTCGGTCCCGGGTCACCGCCCGCCTCGCCCGGCGCGCGGCCGAGCCCCGCGACGTAGCGCGTCACGCGCGCCACCTGCGCCATGTCCGCCGTGGTGGTGCCGACGTCCTCGGCGGTCACGTAGCGGCCGCCGAGCTTCTCGACGAAGCGGCCAAACGCTTCGAACAGCTCCGGGGTCTTGCGGCGCGACTCGCCGATGATCACGGCCTTGCCGCCGCCGAGCTCCAGGCCCGCCATGGCGTTCTTGTAGCTCATGCCGCGCGAGAGCCGCAGGACATCCGCGACCGCCTCGGCCGTCGTCGCATACGGCCACATGCGGCAGCCACCGGCGGCCGGACCGAGTGCCGTGGAATGGACGGCGATGATGGCGCGCAGCCCCGTGCGGGTGTCATGACCGAAGACGACCTGCTCGTGGTCGTCGAACTCGCGCATGTCGAAGATTTCCATGAAGGCGCCTCGGGCCCCAACGCGGGCCGCCGGGAGATCTGATAGACCAGCCTACCCCCGGGAAGGTGCAAAAAACGTCACAAAAGTTGCGATATCGACCTCATGAGTGGAACATACATCTCACCTCTTATGCAGGTATATGGAATGAACATTGCAACCTGATCTGGACCGCACCGACCTGCGTATCCTGGGACTGCTGCAGGAACACGGGAACCTCTCCGCCGCCGAGATCGCCGAGCGGCTGAGCCTCACGACCTCGACGTGCTGGCGTCGGGTGGGCCGGCTCGAGGACAGCGGCGTGATCCGCAGGCGCGTGGCGCTGCTCGACCGCGAGAAGCTCGGCCTCGCCGTCACCGTGTTCTCGCACGTGAAGGTGGCCGGTCACGGCCGCGATGCGCTGCTGCGCTTCGAGCAGGCGGTGCGGGCGCACCCGGAGATCCTCGAGTGCTACACCCTCATGGGGGAGACGGATTTCCTGCTGCGCATCGCCTGCCGCGACATCAAGGCCTACGAGGCCTTCTTCCTCGACCACCTGTCGCGCTTCCCGGGCGTGCAGTCGGTGAACTCCTCGATCGCACTGGCGGTCATCAAGGAGACTACGGCCCTGCCGCTGGAACTTGCGTAAGCGCTCGCAACGCACGCATGACGCGCGAACTCTAGCGCGCCAGCGCCAGCACGCAGCGCGCGGCATCCAGGCCCGGGATGTGCAGTTGGCGCGACGCCGTGACGCGCCAGCCGGCGGGCAGCTCCGCGAGCTCGGCCTCCGGCCAGCGGCCCTTCATGGCGAGCACGCGCGTGTCCGGACCGCACAGCGGCGCCACCGTGCGCAGCATCTGCGGCAGCGCCGCGAAGGCGCGTGTCACCACCGTATCGAACGGAGTCTCGGGCCGCAGCGCCTCGGCGCGCGCGTGCAAGGCGCTGACGTTGCGCAAGCCCAGCTGCTGCACGGCGTGCAGCACGAAGCGGATCTTCTTGTTGCTCGAGTCGATCAGCGTGAACTGGCGCGCGGGGTTCACCACCGCCAGCGGCAGCCCAGGGAAGCCCGCGCCCGTGCCCACGTCCGCGATGCGGGCGCCGTGCAGATCGGTGTGGATGGCGAGACTGTCGAGCAGGTGGCGGGTGAGCATCTCCTCGGGCGCCGTGATGGCGGTGAGGTTGTAGGAGCGGTTCCAGAGCGCCAGTTCCGCAGTCAGCGTCAGCAGCTGCTGCGCGCCTTCGGGGCTGAGCGGCACCCCGAGGGTCGCGGCAGCGCGGATCAGGCGATCGGCGGAACTCAAGTCGGGGCTCCTCGGGCGCGGCGCGCGCCGATCGATCATACTTCGCCGACGATGAGACTGCTCCTGGTCGAGGATGACCCGATGATCGGGGAGGCCATCCGCGCGGGACTCAAGCGCGATGGCTTCGTCGTCGACTGGGTGCGCGAGGCGCGCGCGGCGGAGGCGGTCCTGAGCACCGAACCCTTCGAGCTCGTGCTGCTCGACCTGGGTCTGCCGGGGCGCGACGGACTGACACTCCTCAAGGCGCAGCGCGAGCGCGGACTCGCGCTCCCGGTCCTCATCATCACCGCGCGCGATGCGGTCTCCGACCGCGTGCAGGGCCTGGATGCCGGCGCGGATGACTACCTCATCAAGCCCTTCGACCTCAAGGAGCTCGCTGCGCGCATCCGCGCACTGTTGCGGCGGCGCTCGGGGCGCACGGCCTCAGGTCTGGAGCACCTGGGGGTGACGCTCGATCCGGCCGCGCACGAAGTGCGGCGCGAGGGCACCGAGGTGGCGCTCTCGCCGCGCGAGTTCGCGCTGCTGCAGGTGCTCATGGAGCGCCCGGGCACCATCCTGTCGCGCGCGCAGCTCGAGGAGCGCCTCTACGGCTGGGGCGAGGAAGTCGAGAGCAACGCGGTCGAGGTGCACATCCACGGGCTGCGCAAGAAGCTCGGGGCCGACTTCATCCTCACGGTGCGCGGCGTCGGCTACCGCCTGCGCCCGCTCGCATGAGCTCGCTGCGCGCGCGACTGCTCGGGTGGCTGTTCGGCGGCGTGCTCGCCGTCGGCGCGCTCGGTGGGTTCATCGTCTACCACAACGCGCTGCGCGAGGCCGACGCCTTCTTCGACTACCACCTGCGCCAGACGGCCCTCGTGCTGCGCGATGAGCCGGTCGGCTACCAGCTCGCGCCGCGCATCGCCGCGCCCGATCCCGGCTACGACTTCGTGGTGCAGGTGTGGTCGCTCGATGGGGTGCGCGTGTACCTGTCGCGACCGCACGCCTCGCTGCCGCAGGTCACCACGCTCGGTTTCTCCACGGTGGGCAGCGCCGAAGGGCGCTGGCGGGTGTTCGGCGTGCAGGCCGAGACGCGCGTGATCCAGGTGGCGCAGCCGATGAGCGTGCGCCAGCAGCGCGCCGCGGAGCTCGCGTATCAGACCCTCAAGCCCTTCGCGCTGCTGCTGCCGGCGCTGGCGCTGCTGATCTGGTTCGCGGTCGGCCACGCGCTGAAGCCGCTGCAACGGCTGACCGCGCTGGTGAAGGCGCGGCGCATCGAGTCGCTCGAGGCCCTGCCGGCTGAGCCGCTGCCCGGTGAGGTGCAGCCGCTGGTGCGCGCGCTCAACGAGCTGCTCGCGCGGCTGCGCAGCGCGCTCGGACGCGAGCGCGCCTTCATGGCCGACGCCGCACACGAGCTGCGCACGCCGCTCACCGCGCTGCACCTGCAGATGGGCATGCTGGCCGGCGCGAAGAGCGAGAGCGAGCGCCTCGCGGCCATGGAGACGCTCTCGGCCGGCGTGCAGCGCGCCATCCGCCTCATCGAGCAGATCCTGTCGCTCGCGCGCCAGGAGCCGCGCGCGGCGAGCCCGCACGCCCCGGTGCGCCTGGATGAGCTCGCGCGCGCGGTGGTGGGCGAGCTCGTACCGCTCGCGGATTTGCGCCACATCGACTTAGGCATCGCAGCCGCGCAGCCGGTGAGCGTCACGGGCGACGCCGACGCGCTGCGCACGCTGCTGCGCAACCTCGTGGACAACGCCGTGCGCTACAGCGGCGACGGCGGCCGCGTCGATGTCGCGGTCGAGACACTCCCGGCGCCGGCAGGCATGGCGCGCGTGACGGTGAGTGATGACGGGCCGGGGATCGACGCGGCCGAGCACGCGCGCGTCTTCGACCGCTTCTACCGGCGCCCGGGCACGATGCAGCCCGGCAGCGGGCTGGGCCTGGCGATCGTCAAGACGATCGCCGAGGCACACGGCGCGATGGTGCAGCTCGGCGCCGGGCTCGGCGGGCGGGGACTGGCGGTCGCGGTCAGCTTCCCGGTGCCCGCGGCGGCGGCCGTGCCGGCCGGCTAGCGCTCCGCGCGCTCAGTGCGTGAGCTTCTCGAGGAAGCTCGCCGCCACCTCCAGGTACGCGTCGCGGTCGCTGCGGCGGGCGAAGCTGTGGCCTTCATCGCGGGCGCTGAGATACCAGACCTCCCCGCCGGCGCTGCGAATGCGCCACACCAGCGCATCGGACTCGGAAGCAGGCACCTTGGGATCGTTGAGCCCGGCGACCACCAGCAGCGGCTTCTTCAGGCGCGTGGCGTTGTTCAGCGGCGAGATGCGCTCGAGAAAGACCCGCATGTGCAGATCGCGCTCATCGCCGTACTCGGCACGACGCAGATCGCGCCGGTACGCGGAAGTGTTGTGCAGGAAGCTGACGAAATCGCTGATGCCGGCGACGTCGATGCCGCCGCGCAGACGCTCGCCGTAGCTGCTGAGCGCCGCCAGCGCCAGGTAGCCGCCGTAGGAACCGCCCATCACAACCACGCGATCCCGGTCGAGGCCCGGCTGCACGCCGACCCATACCAGGAGCGACCCGATGTCGCGCACGGCATCCTCGCGCAGCTCGCCATTGTCCAGGGCGAGGAAGCTCTTGCCGTAACCGTCGGAGCCGCGCACGTTCGGCTCGATCACGACGTAGCCGAGCTCGTTGACCAGGAACTGCACGAACGGGTCCCAGTCGGGCCGCGCCTGGGACTCCGGCCCGCCGTGGATGTTGATGAGCACCGGCGCCGAGGCCTTCGGCTGCGCCGGGCGGTACACCCAGGCCGACAGCAGCCGCGGATGCCCGTTGACGCGGTCCCAGGTGGGGAACTTCACCAGCTCCGGCGTGACGAGCTTGGCCGGATCCAGTGGCCCGATCTCGCTGTGCGTCCAGCGCAGGATCTTGGTCTGCGCGAGGTCAAACACGTAGGTGTCGAGCGGGGTGGTCGGCGACTCCGCCGACAGGGCGAGCTTGGTGCCGGCAGGATCGAAACGCACGTTGCCGATGTGGCCCTCGGGCAGCCCCGGGGCGGCGAGCTCGAACTTCGACTGCTGGTCGAGCACCGCCAGGCGGCTGCGGCCGTCCTCGTTGAGCACGTAGGCGAGGTAGTGCCCGTCGGGGCTGACGTCGAAATCCTCGACGTCCGCGAGCACCTCGGGCGTCACGCGGCGGCTCACGTGCGTGATCGGGTCCTTGAATTTCACGGCGGCGAACTCGCCGTCCTCATCGGTGAGCACGTAGACCCCGCGCCCGTCGGGCCCAAACTTGGCGCGGCGGATGCCGCCCGCCATCGGCTTGCTCTCGAGCGGCGTCAGCGCGCCGCTGGTGGTGTCGGCCAGGTACAGGTAGCTCTCGTTGGCCGAGAGGTAGCGCCACACGAGGAGCTTGGCGTCATCGGCCGACCAGTCGAGCGGGTACCAGGTGTCCTGCTTGCCGCCGACCAGCAGCTGCGGCGCCGCGCTCGAGGTCACGTCCGCCACGTAGACGTCGTAGCTGAGCGTGTCGCGGTCGTTGCCGTAGAAGGCGACGTGCTTGCCATCGTGGGCCCACACCGGGCTGCCGTGGATGAAGTCGCCGCTGGTGAGCTGGCGCACCTCGCCCTTGGGGGAGCGGTAGAAGATCTGGAAGTTGTCCCCGCCGGAGTGATCCTTCCAGAAAATGAGGCCGTTGCCCTGCTTGGCGCCGCGCGCCCACTCGATCGGGTCCCGGTAGAAGGTCAGCTGCTCGCGCGCGCCGCCCGCGGCGGCCACGCGGTGCAGCTGCTCGGTCTCGCCAAAGCGTGTCTTCACGAGCAGGCTCCCGTCGGCCATCCAGTCGAGGAAGGCGGCGCCGCGCGAGTGCAGGTAGGGCTGCAGGCGCGCGGTCAGGGCCGGGTCGGTGGGCGGAATACCCTCGTAGATGAGCGCGCCGCTTTCGCGGTGCGTCGGTGCCGGCGGCGTCGGTGCCGGCGGCGTCTGTGCCAGCGCGGCCTGTATCACAAACAGCGCCGCAAGGGCGCCGCGCCACGCCGCGTGCAGCGGCGCCTGGTACTTCGCGGGAGTCATGGGGCGCACCCTAGCGTACGGGTTACGATGTGTCATCCGTGAGAGCGCAACCTGAAGAAGCCTGAGATGGCCAGCCAACCCGTCGCACCACGCCTCTATCGGCATCCGCACGGCATCACCGCCGTGGATGCCGAGTACCTTTACCCCGGGCACGCGGCGGCGCACCTGATCAGCGACGGTGGTCGCGCCGCGTTCGTCGACGTCGGCACCAACTCCTCCGTGCCGTACCTTCTGGCCGCACTCGAAGCACTCGGCATCGAGCGCAGCGCGGTCGACTACCTCCTGCTCACGCACGTGCACCTGGATCACGCCGGCGGCGCCGGCGCCCTGCTGCAGGAACTGCCTAACGCGCGCGCCCTGCTGCACCCGCGCGGCGCGGCGCACCTGATCGACCCGCGGAAACTCATCGCCGGCTCCCGGGAGGTCTACGGCGAGGAACGCTTTGCGCGCCTGTACGGGGAGCTCGTGCCGCTGCCGGCGGCACGCGTGCACCAGGTGCAGGACGGGGAGCGCGTCGCCCTGGGCGCGCGCACCCTCGAGCTGATCCACACCCCCGGGCACGCCCTGCACCACTACGCGGTCGTCGATGCGGCGCACGCGAGCATCTTCCCGGGCGACACCTTCGGCATCTCCTACCGCGCGCTCGACACCGCGCAGGGGGCATTCATCTTCCCGACCACGACGCCGCCGCAGTTCGATCCGCAGCAGCTCGTGGCCTCCATCGAGCGCATGCTCAGCTACCAGCCCGAGTCGATGTACCTCATGCATTTCAGCCGCGTCACCGACGTGCCGCGGCTCGGCGCCTCCCTCATGGCGCAGGTGCGCGCGCTCGCCGCGCTGGCGCGCGCGCATGCTCAGGATGCCGATCCGGCCGCCGGCATCCGTGCGGCCATGTGGCAGCAGTGGCTCGCCGCAGCGCGCGCGCACGGCTGCCGGCAGACGGACGAACAGCTCGCCGAGTTCCTCGCCGGCGACCTCGATCTGAATACACAGGGCCTGGTGGTGTGGCTGCAACGGGAGCAACGCGCATGAACGAGAAGTTCCGGGCCTTCCGCATTCATTCGGAAGGCGGGCGTATCGGCGGCCGCTTCGAGGACATCGGCCTCGAGGACCTCTCCCCGGGCGAGGTCGTCATCCGCGTGAGCCACTCCGGCATCAATTACAAGGACGCCCTCGCCGCCACCGGGGCGGGCAAGATCCTGCGCCGCTATCCCCTCGTCGGCGGCATCGATCTCGCGGGCATCGTCGAGTCCTCCGCCGATCCGCGCTTCCATGCCGGCGATGAGGTCCTGGTTACCGGGTGTGCGCTCTCGGAGACCCACGACGGCGGCTACGCGGAAGTGGCGCGCGTCAACGCCGACTGGGTCATCCCGCTGCCCGCGGGCCTGAACGCCTTCGACGTCATGGCGCTCGGCACCGCCGGCTTCACCGCCGCCCTCGCCATCCATCGCATGGAGCAGAACGGGCAGTCCCCGCAGGGCGGACCGATCGTGGTCACCGGCGCCTCCGGCGGTGTCGGCAGCCTCGCCATCGACATGCTCGCGCGCCGCGGCTACCGGGTCATCGCCGTCAGTGGCAAGCCGGCGGCGGCGGCGTATCTGCGGGAACTCGGCGCCCACGAGGTGCTCAGCCGCCAGGCGCTCGACTTGGGCAGCCGGGCACTGGAGACCGCACGCTTCGGCGGTGCGATCGACAACCTCGGCGGGGAGATCCTCACCTGGCTCACGCGCACGGTGGACTTCTGGGGCAACATCGCCAGCATCGGGCTGGCCGGCGGTCCCGAGCTCAAGACCACGGTGATGCCCTTCATCCTGCGCGGCGTGAGCCTGCTCGGGATCAATTCCTCGGCGACGCCGCGCGCGTGGCGGCTGAAGGTGTGGGAACGCATCGGCACGGACCTGCGGCCGCGGCACCTGAAAGAGATCGTGACGCGCACCATCGATTTTGCGCAGCTGCCGCAGGCTTTTCCGGCTTACCTCGACGGCTCGGTCACCGGGCGCACGGTAGTGCGCATCCGCTGAACGGACTAGCGGCGCCGTGCCAACCTACCGGCGGGTAAGAGCGCGCGCGCCACACGCGGCGCGTATAGAATGCGTGGCTCCCCTGCTCCGGAAGGTCTTCAGATGTCGGAAGTGCAAACCGCCGGCGCGCGGCTGCGAGCCGCGGTCGATGCCGAACGGCCGCTGCAGGTCGTGGGCGCGGTCAACGCCTACGCCGCGCTGCTCGCCCAGCAGGCGGGCTTCAAGGCGCTCTACCTGTCAGGGGCGGGCGTCGCCAACGCCTCCTTCGGCCTGCCGGACTTGGGGATGACCGCGCTGAATGACGTCTGCGAGGATGTGCGCCGCATCAGCGGCGCCTGCGAGCTGCCGCTGCTGGTCGATGCCGACACCGGCTGGGGCGCCGCCTTCAACATCGCCCGCACCACGCGTGAGCTCATCCGCGCCGGCGCCGCCGGCATGCACCTCGAGGATCAGGTGTCGGCCAAGCGCTGCGGCCACCGGCCGGGCAAGGCGCTGGTGTCCGCGGCGGAGATGTCCGATCGCATCAAGGCCGCGGTCGACGGGCGCACCGATGCGCAGTTCGTCATCATGGCGCGCACCGATGCGCACGCGGTCGAGGGCCAGGCCGCCGCGCTCGAGCGCGCCGCCGCCTACGTCGCCGCGGGCGCCGACATGCTGTTCGCCGAGGCGCTCAGGACGCTGGACGAATACCGCGCCTTCGCCGCGCGCGTGCCGGTGCCGGTGCTCGCCAACATCACCGAGTTCGGGCAGACGCCGCTGTTCACGCGCGAGCAACTGGGTGCGGCGGGCGTGCGGCTGGTGCTCTACCCCCTGTCCGCGTTCCGCGCCGCCGCCAAGGCGCAGGTGGTGGTGTACGAGGCGATCCGCAAGCAGGGGACGCAGCAGGCCGTGGTGCCCTACATGCAAACGCGCGCCGAGCTCTATGCGGTGCTCGGCTACCACGAGTATGAAAAGAAGCTGGACGAGCTGTTCGGGAAAGACAAGCCATGAGTGAGACGAGCCCGGCATTCAAGCCGAAGAAGTCGGTGGCGCTCTCGGGGGTGACCGCGGGCAACACCGCGCTGTGCACCGTCGGCGTGACCGGCAACGACCTGCACTACCGCGGTTACGACATCCTGGAGATCGCGACCGTGTGCGAGTTCGAGGAGATCGCCTACCTCCTCATCCACGAGAAGCTGCCGACGCGTGCTGAGCTCACCGTCTACAAGGGCAAGCTCAAGGCGCTGCGGGGACTCCCGGCCGTGGTGCGCGCGGCGCTCGAAGTGCTGCCCGCGGCCACGCACCCGATGGACGTCATGCGCACCGGCGCCTCGGTGCTCGGCTGCGCCCTGCCGGAGAGGGACGAGCACGCCGCCCCGGCGGCGCGTGACCTCGCCGACCGCATGGTGGCCTCCTTCGGCTCGATGCTGTGCTACTGGTATCACTTCAGTCACTCGGGCCTGCGCATCCAGGTCGAGACCGAGGACGATTCCGTGGGCGGGCATTTCCTGCACCTGCTGCACCGCCGGGCGCCGCCGGCTTCCTGGGTGCGCGCCATGCACACCTCCCTCATCCTGTACGCCGAGCACGAGTTCAACGCCTCGACCTTCGCGGCGCGGGTCATCGCCGGCACCGGCGCGGATATCTACTCCTGCATCACCGGCGCGATCGGCGCGCTGCGCGGACCCAAACACGGCGGCGCGAACGAATTCGCCTTCGAGACCCAGAAGCGCTACGACAGCCCGGAAGCCGCCGCGGCGGATATCCGCGCGCGCGTCGAGCGCAAGGAGGTCATCATCGGCTTTGGCCATCCGGTCTACACGCTCGCCGATCCGCGCAACGAGGTGATCAAGGAAGTGGCGCGCGCGCTGTCCAAGGAGGCCGGCGACCCGAAGATGTTCGCGATCGCCGAGCGCATCGAGGCCGTCATGCGCGAGACCAAGAACATGTTCGCGAACCTCGACTGGTTCTCGGCCGTCTCCTACCACATGATGGGCGTGCCGACGGTGATGTTCACGCCGCTGTTCGTGATCGCGCGCACCACCGGCTGGGCGGCGCACGTCATCGAGCAGCGCATCGACGGCAAGATCATCCGCCCCGCGGCCAACTACATCGGCCCGCAGAACCTGAAGTTCGTCCCCCTCGAGAAGCGCAAGTAATGTCGGCCCACGACGTCAAGTCCGCGCAGCGTCCGGACCCGGATGCGGTGCTCACCGCGATCGCCAGCTACGCCCGCAACGCCAAGATCGACAGCAGCGCTGCCTACGAGACAGCGCGCTATTGCCTCATGGATACGCTCGCCTGCGGGTTCCAGGCGCTCAAGTACCCGGCCTGCCGCAAGCTCCTCGGGCCGGTGGTCCCCGGGGCGGTGATGAGCGGCGGCGCGCGCGTGCCCGGAACCTCCTACGAGCTCGAGCCGGTGCAGGCCGCGTTCAACATCGGCGCGATGATGCGCTGGCTCGACTTCAACGACACCTGGCTGGCTGCCGAGTGGGGCCATCCGTCCGACAACCTCGGCGCCATCCTCGCGGTGGCCGACTACCTCGCGCGCGCCGCGGTGATGCAGGGGCTCGAGCCGCCCACCGTGCGCGAGCTGCTCACGGCGATGATCAAGGCGCACGAGATCCAGGGCGTGCTCGCGCTCGAGAACAGCTTCAACCGCGTGGGCCTCGATCACGTGCTGCTGGTGCGCGTCGCCTCCACGGCCGTCATCGCCAGCATGCTCTCGGGCACGCTCGAGCAGGTGGTGAACGCGGTCTCCAACGCCTGGATCGACGGCGGGGCGCTGCGCACCTATCGGCACGCGCCCAACACCGGCTCGCGCAAGAGCTGGGCGGCGGGCGATGCCACGAGCCGCGCGGTACGCCTCGCGCTCATCGCGCTCACCGGCGAGATGGGCTACCCGTCGGCGCTCAGCGCCAAGACCTGGGGTTTCCAGGACGTGCTCTTCAAGGGCAAGCCGCTGCTGCTGCCGCAGCCCTTCGGCAGCTACGTCATGGAGAACGTGCTCTTCAAGATCTCCTACCCGGCCGAGTTCCACGCGCAGACCGCGGTGGAGGCGGCGATGACGCTGCATGCGCGCGTGCGCGAGCGGCTCGGGGAGATCGAGCGCGTGGTGATCGAGACCCAGGAGCCCGGGGTGCGCATCATCGACAAGACCGGCCCGCTCGCCAATCCGGCCGACCGCGACCACTGCATCCAGTACATGGTGGCGATCCCGCTCATTTTCGGGCGCCTCACCGCCGAGGACTACGAGGACAAGGTGGCCGCCGACCCGCGCATCGATCAGCTGCGCGCCAAGATGCAGGTGCGCGAGAACCCGGCCTTCACGCAGGACTACTACGCCGCCGACAAGCGCTACATCGGCAACGCCGTGCAGGTGTTCTTCCGGGACGGCAGCGCGAGCGAGCGCATCGCGGTCGACTTCCCCATCGGGCATCGCCGGCGCCGCGCGGAAGGCATGCCGGTGCTGGTGCAGAAGTTCCAGTCCTCGGTGGATGCGCACTTCGCACCGAAGCAGGCCGAGCGCATCAAGGCGCTGTTCGCCAAGGGAGCGCAGCTGGATGCGCTGCCGGTGAACGAGCTGATGGCGGCGCTGGTCACCAACGGCCCGGGCGCCTAGTCACAGCAAAAGGCCCGCCGTCGGGGAGCACCCCGGCAGGCGGGCCTGCGCTGCACTTCAGGCGCTGCGTGCGCCCCGGCTAGCCGACGCGCACCGGGACGAACAGCCGCGTATCGCCGCGCTGGATCAAGAGCGCGATGTGGCCCTTGGACTTCTCGACCGCGTTCTTCAGCTCCTCGGCGTTGGCCACCGGCGCACCGTTGGCGGCCAGCACCACGTCCCCGGGCTGGATGCCCGCTTCCGCCGCCGGGCCGTTGGCGCGCTCGACCACGAGGCCGCCTTTAATGTTGCCCTGGCGCTGTTCCTCGGGGCTCAAGGGGCGCACGGCGAGCCCGAGCTTGCCGCCCTGCTCATGCGTGCCGGTCTTGAGCGCGGTGCGCTTGTCCTCGAGCGCCCCCAGCGTGACGCTCACCTGCCTGGAGGCATGGTTGCGCCAGATCTCCAGGTTCACCGCCGTGCCCGGCGTGATGCCGGCCACGAGCGCGGGCAGCTCGTTCGAGTCCTTGAGTGCCTGGTCGTTGAGCTTGAGGATCACGTCGCCGGGCTCGACGCCGGCTTTCTCCGCAGGTCCCCCCTTCTCGACGCTCGACACCAGCGCGCCTTGCGGCTGCGGCAGGCCGAAGGAGTCTGCCAGTCCCTGGGTCACCGGCTGGATCACGACACCGATCTTGCCGCGCGTCACGTGGCCGGTGGTCTGCAGCTGGTTGCTGACCTGCATGGCGACATCGATCGGGATCGAGAACGAGACGCCCTGGTAGCCGCCGCTGCGGCTGTAGATCTGTGAGTTGATGCCGACGACCTCGCCCTTCATGTTGAAGAGCGGGCCGCCGGAGTTACCCGGGTTGATCGGCACGTCGGTCTGGATGAAGGGCACGTAGCCGGAGTCGAGCGTGCGGCCCTTGGCGGAGACGATGCCCGCAGTGGCGCTGTTCTCGAAGCCGAACGGCGCGCCGATCGCCAGCACCCACTCGCCGACCTTCAGCCCGCGCGAGTCGCCGATCTTCACCACCGGCAGATCCTTGGCGTTGATCTTGATGATGGCGATGTCGGACTTGGTGTCCACGCCGATCACCTTGGCCGTGTACTCACGCCGGTCGGTCATGCGCACTGTGACCTCGGTGGCTCCGTTCACCACGTGCGCGTTGGTCATGATCACCCCATCGGCGCGGACGATGAAGCCCGAGCCCTCACCACGCACCGGCGCGCGGGCGGCCCTGAAAGGGCTGACCGCGGAAGAACGGTCCGAAGGGACCGTTCGGGCCGAAGGGGCTGGCGTTGCCCGGCGGGCCGTTGTCGCCGCCGTCATCATCTTCGTCATCGCCCTGGTCCACCGCCGCGGAAGCCTTGGTGACCACCGCGATGTTCACGACCGCCGGGCCGTAGTGCTGCACCATGGCGCTGAAGTCCGGCAGCTGCGCGGCCAGGTTCACGGTCGGCGCAGCCGGCGTCGGCTGCGTGGGCGTGGTGCTCGGCGTGGCGATGGCGCGGCCGGCACCGGCCACGTACAGGGCGCTCACCGGGGCGGCGATGGTGGCGGCCCCCAGGAGCGCCGCGATCAGGGGCTTCCGCAGGAAATTCGGCAGGTACATAGGCAGTCTGCTCCGTGACAAGCGCAAGGCGGCCGCGGGGGCCGGTTGCCGCGTACGATAGGCAGAGCGCCTTATGGCAGCCTTAAGGGTGCGCCGGGCCGCGCGCGGGGCGTTACTCGCCGAAGCGCGTGTAGGGGCGATTCTCGGTCTTGAGCGCGGGGGTGAGGGCGCTGAAGTACTTGGCGATCACGGCCATATCCGCATCCTGCAGATTGCCGGCAAAGCCCTTCATGATGGGGTTCTTGCGGCCGCCGCTCTTGTACTCATTCAGCGCGCGCACGATGTAGTCCGGGTGCTGCCCCGCCAGTGAGGGGTAGGTGGGTGCGACCGCCACCCCGTCCGCCCCGTGGCAGGACGTGCACAGCCCGGCCGCGGCCGGCGTGCTCGCGGGCTTGTTGCCCGAGGGAGCAAGAGGCTTGCCGGCGAAGTAAGTGGCGATGTCCAGGATGTCCTGATCCGAGAGCGTCGAGGCCTGCGAATGCATCGTCAGGTGCGCTCGGTCCCCGTCGCGGTAGCCGGTGAGGGCCGCCGCCAGATACTCCGGGTGCTGGCCCTCGAGCTTGGGCACGCTGTACATGGGGTAGGCGTTCTTGTAACCCGCGATCCCATGACAGCCAAGGCAGGTATAGGAGAGCCGCTTGCCGCGTGCCGCATCACCGGCAGCGGCCTGCTGGGCGAGCACCGGTGCCGCCAACAGACATCCGGTTAGCGCGGCGATCGAAAGGCCCGCACGTATCCAAGACCCGCGCCCGCGCCCCATTCTTCGTGCTCCCACCCCAGCCAAAACGGCCCCGAATCTTACGTTACTCTGCGCCGGGAATGCTACTTGGAGCCGGAATCCCGCGCAGGAGACTGTGTCACTGCGTGCGGCCGCGGCGTGACACAGTCGCTGACGCAGTCGATACGCATGCTCGACAGCGCCGCCAAACGCGGCAGTCGTTGCGCCGGATCAAAAGGACTCCTGCACTTCTTGAGTCGGCGCGGCGGTGTGACCTTGCGCAGGTGCACGTCTAAGATCGGCGCTGTCTGGAAGATTAAGGACACCCTGCCAGGTGATCGCGCTGCTGCAACGGGTTCGTGAGGCCGAGGTCCGCGTCCAGGGGGCGGTGGCCGCCGCCATCGGCGCAGGCACCCTCGCGTTCATCGGCGTGCGCCGCGGCGACACGCCGGCGTCCGCCGAGCGCCTCGCCGAGCGCCTGCTCGGCTATCGCATCTTCTCCGACACCGATGGCCGCATGAACCTCTCGCTGCGCGATGTGGGCGGCGCGCTCTTGCTCGTGCCACAGTTCACCCTCGCCGCCGACACCCACAAGGGCACGCGCGCAGGCTTCAGCACGGCGGCACCGCCGCCGGACGCGCAGCGGCTGTTCGAGCACCTGCGCGCCTGCGCCGCGCGCGCCTATGCCCCTGTTTCCGCAGGCGTATTTGGTGCGCACATGCAGGTCTCCCTGGTCAACGACGGGCCGGTGACCTTCTGGCTCGAGAGCCCGTAGGGGCTCAGCGCGTGACGTGGTTCGCGTAAGCGTCCGAACTTAAAGGACCGTGGCGGTCTATTTGACCTATCATTTAACACTTTCTTTTCTCCGCGCCGGCGGAGCTTGTGGAGGGCGTCAATCATGGGTTTAGGAATGCGCGAACTGGTGGTCATCCTGCTGGTCGTGCTCATCGTCTTCGGCGCCAAGAAGCTGCGCACCGTGGGTTCGGATCTCGGCCACGCCGTGCGCGGGTTCAAGAAGGCGATGAACGAGGGCGAGGAAGAGCAGAGCAGCCCCCCGAAGCAGATCCGCGCGGAAGCACCGGACGCGGAGTTCGCCGAAGCGAAGAAGACCGAAACGAAGACCGAGCGGAGCAGCTGACCTGTTCGAGGGCCGGTTCTCGGAAATCCTGATCATCTTCGTCCTGGCGCTGATCGTGCTGGGACCGGAGAAGCTGCCGCGCGTCGTTTCCGAGTTCGGCCGCTGGGTCGGGCGCGCGCGCGCGATGGCGCGCCAGTTCCGCGAGCAGCTCGAGGAAGAGGTGCAGCTCGAGGAAGCGCGCAAGAACCCGATGAGTGCCGCGCCGCCACCGCCGCCTGCACCCGCAGCGCCACCGCCTCCGCCGTCCGCCTCCCCGGCATCATCGCCGCCCGAGCCCGAGCCGCCGGCCCCGCCGCGGCCGCCGACGTTCTCGCACGCGCACCCGACCGACGACAGCGGCGCCGACACGACGGCGCGCGCACCTGCGAGCGCGGGCCCCGATGAGCCCCGAACCTGAGAAGCTCGCCGAAGGCACTCTGATCTCGCATCTGCTGGAGCTGCGGGACCGGCTGCTGCGCGCGCTGGCCGCCGTGGGCGTCGCCTTCCTGCCGTGCATGTACTACATGCACGAGCTGTTCGCCTTCATCGCGCAGCCGCTGCTGGCGAAGCTGCCGCAGGGCGGCAGCCTCATCGCCACCGGCGTGATGTCACCCTTCACCACGCCCTTCAAGCTGTCGGTGTTCGCCGCACTGCTCGTGGCGATGCCGTACGTGATCTACCAGCTGTGGGCCTTCGTCGCCCCGGGTCTCTACCGCAGCGAGCGGCGCTTCGCGGTGCCGCTGCTCGTCTCGGCGATCGTGCTCTTCTACGTCGGCATGGGCTTCGCCTACTACTTCGTCTTCCCGGTGATGTTCAAGTTCTTCGCCAGCACCACCCCGATGGGGGTGGCGATGATGACCGACATCAACAACTACCTGGACTTCGTGCTCACCATGTTCTTCTGCTTCGGGCTCGCCTTCGAGGTGCCGGTGGCGGTGGTGCTGCTCGTGGTCATGGGCGTGGTGCGCGTCGAGAGCCTGCAGAAGAACCGCGGCTACGTGCTCATCGGCATCTTCATTCTCGCAGCGCTGCTCACCCCACCGGATGCGATCGCGCAGTGCTCGCTCGCGATCCCCATGTACCTGCTGTACGAGGGCGGTATCGTCATGGCGCGGCTCATGGTGCGCCACCGCGCCGACGCGGCGAGCCCCGACACCGGCGACGCCTGACCCGGCACGCGCATTGCGTGCGCCCCCTGAAGTGGGTGAGACTGCCCTGATGCGTCCGTCGCGCCCTCTGCAACGCAAGCCTTCCGTCGCATGAACCAGGCCACCGACGCCGTGATGGCACCGGTGCCGGCGCGCACGATTCTCGGCCAGCCATTCGGACTGGCAACGCTGTTCCTCACCGAGATGTGGGAGCGCTTCACCTACTACGGCATGCGCGCGGTGCTCATCCTGTTCATGGCCGCCGCGGTGAGCCGCGGCGGCCTGGGCATCCAGGACACTTCGGCCAGCGCCATCTATGGCCTCTACCTCGGCAGCACGTATCTCCTGGGCCTCGCCGGTGGCTGGATGGCCGATCGGCTGCTTGGCGCGCAGCGCGCCGTGATCAGCGGCGGGGTCTTCATCACGCTGGGGAACGCACTGCTCGCCCTCGGCAACACCGCGGTGTTCTTCGTCGGCCTGCTGGTGATCGCCATGGGCGTCGGGCTGCTCAAGCCCAACGTGAGTGCCCTGGTCGCCGGGCTCTACCCGGAGGGTGGGCCGCGTCGCGACGCCGGTTTTTCGATCTTCTACATGGGCATCAACCTCGGGGCATTTCTGGGCTCGCTCCTCGTGCCGGTGTGTGCGGCGGCGTTCGGCTGGCGGTTCGGCTTTGCGCTGCCCGCGTTCGGCATGGCGCTCGGCGTGCTGCAGTTCTTCGGCACCCGCCGGCACCTGGGCGCGGCGGGCCTGCCGCCGCCGCGCGAGCGGCGCGGCTCGTGGACGCCCGTCGTCATCGTGCTCGCGCTCGTCGCCGGCGTGGTCGCGCTCATGCTGAGTGGACGCCTGCACGTCGATGCGGTGACGCTGTCCAGCTCCGCGACCTGGGCGTACGCGCTCCTCGCGCTCGGATACTTTGTCTACCTGCTCTTCTTCGCCGGTCTCAATTCCACCGAGCGCAGCCGCGTGCTGGCCATGGTGGCACTGATCGCAGCGTCCGTGATGTTCTTTGCCGGCTACGAGCAGCAGGGCGCTTCCTTCAATCTCTTCGCGGAGCGCTATACCGATCGCCACATCTTCGGCTGGGAGATGCCGGCAGGCGTACTGCAGGCGGTGAACCCGCTGTTCGTCATCTCGCTCGCCCCGGTGTTCGCCTGGATATGGATCACGCTCGGGCGGCGCGGGCTCGACCTGCCGGCCGCCACGAAGTTTGGCCTCGGGCTGATCTCACTCGGCCTCGGGTTCCTGGTCATGTACTTCGCCGCCCGCCACGTGCTCGCCGGCGAGATGGTGCTGCCCACCTGGCTCGTGGCCACCTATCTGCTGCACACGATCGGGGAGCTGTGCCTGTCTCCGGTCGGACTCTCCTACATGAGCAAGCTCGCCCCGCCGCGCTTCGTCGGCCAGGTAATGGGCCTGTGGTTCCTTTCGCTGGCGCTCGGCGGCAACCTCGCCGGGCAGCTCTCGGGCAAGTACGACTCGAGTCATCTCGAGTCACTCCCGGGCCTGTTCCGCCAGGTCTTCTGGTACGGCGTCATCGGCGGCGCGGTGATGCTGCTGCTGACGCCTTGGATCCGCCGCCTCATGGCGGGCGTGAGGTAGGAGGTCTCGTGATGCGCGCATGGCGTCGGACGCCATCTTGCTTGCGCTCCAGGTCTGCGGTGCGCGCCAGGATCTCCGCCAGCCAAGGCGGACCCGGACGCGCGATCTCGACTCGCCGCGCCGTGGCACCCAATGCCGGTGCGCTGTCATCCGTGGCCAGCGAATGCCGCCTTGAGCGTCGCGACGTCGAGCTTTGTCATCTTCATCATGGCATCCGATGCCCGCTTGGCCTTGGTGCGGTCGGGGTCGGCCATCATGTCGACGAGAATGGTGGGTACGACCTGCCACGAGACGCCGAAGCGATCCTTGAGCCAGCCGCATTGCTCTGGCTTCCCGCCCTGCAGCAGCGCATTCCAGTAGCGGTCGACCTCGGCCTGGTCCTCGCAGTTCACGACAAACGAGACAGCATGATTGAACGGATCGAGCGGGCCTGCGGTCATCGCGGTGAAATTCTGCCCGGCCAGAACGAAATCGACCACCTTCACCGATCCGGCCGGACCGCTCGGCGAATCGCTCGGCATCGTCACGACGCGAGTGACCCGCGAATTGGGAAAGATCGACGCATAGAACGCGGCGGCCTGCTCGGCTTCCTTCGAGTACCAGAGAAACGGGGTGATCTTCTGCATGTGCACCTCTTCGATGGAAAAAGGTTATTTGACGGGAGCACGTTTAGGGTGCGCCAGCGCATCTCGGCGAGCTATCGGCCCGGGTTCGAATCCAGGTAGGACGCTGCTGTCATGTGTACCGCGCGTTAGCCTCAGGAGACGCTGGCCCGCACCGTAGCGCCCGGCGCGGCGCCGCTTTCACGCCGCCGAATGCCAGCACTCCGGAAGAGCCGTCGACGGCTCAGAGTCAACCGCGGACGTTGCGGCGCGTAGATAACCTTACATACGGCCTGCTAACCGCAGGCCTACTGCGGCTTCGGCTCTTCGGCTACCTTCACGCCGGTCACCCAGTACTCGGTTTCGCCGAAGCACGAGCTCGGAATCCACTTGTGCTGGTCATAGTGCAGGGTCAGGCGCCTGCCGATGTGCTCGTTCAGCTGGGCGGCGACCGCCGGATCGCGCACCGTGAAGGCGAACTTCTCGGACATCGTGCCGGGCATGGTCACCATCGCCATCTCGCCTTCCCAGGTCTTGCAGACCCAGCCGCGGCGCGAGAATTTCTGCACGTAGCCGGCGCGCTCCCCGTCCGAGTACACCCAGGTGAGCGACAACCAGGTGATGCCGGCCAGCACCAGGACGATGACCAGGACGATGACGCTGAGTACCTTGAACATAGCGCGAGGACCTTTCCTGACCGCGGTCTCAAATCCCGGGGGATCCGTGCATGGCGCCTGCGACCGCTTCGCGCCGCGTGCCCCGTTCTTGTTGGGCCTAAGCATAGCGCGCCAGGCCCTTGGGCGCGCACGCCGGCGACGGCGCGGCTAAGATGCCCGCATGGAAGCGCAGCCCCTGGCCGGGCGTACCGTGGCAGTCCCCGAAACGCGCGAGCTGGAGGTGTTTGCCACGCTGCTCGAGCGGCGCGGCGCGCAGGTGCTGCGCTGCCCCCTGGTCGCCATCCGCGACGCACCCGACCCCGCCCCGGTGCTCGAATTTGCGGCCCGGCTGGCCGCGGGGCAATTCGATGACCTGATCCTGACCACCGGGGAGGGACTGCGCCGCATCCTCGGGTGCCTCGCGCAACACCGCCCCGCGCTGCGCGAGCCGTTCTTGGTGGCCCTCGCCGGGGTGCGCAAGATCACCCGCGGACCCAAGCCCGCCCGCGCGCTGCGCGAGCTCGGTCTGAAGCCCGATCTCGCCGCCGCGCAGCCGACGACCGCGGGGATCATCGCGAGCCTCAGGGGCGAAGCCCTGGGCGGCCGGCGCATCGCGGTGCAGCTCTACGGACGCGAACCCAACCGGCCCCTGGTCGAATTCCTCGCCGGCGCCGGCGCGCAGGTGAGCACGGTCGCCCCCTACGTCTACGCCGATGCCACCGACGATGCCGCGGTGCGTGCCCTCATCGGGCGCCTGAGCGCCGGGGCGGTCGACGCCATCGCCTTCACCAGCACGCCACAGGTCGAGCGACTCTTTGCCGTCGCGCCCGATGCCGAGGTGCGCCGCGCCCTGCAGCAGACCCTCGTCGCCGCCGTCGGCCCGGTGGTGGCCGAGGCGCTGCGGCGTCATGGCGTCGAAGCCCGCCTCATGCCCGCAGAGTCCTTTTTCCTGAAGCCGCTCACCGCGGCGCTCGAAGAGGCGCTGCGCACGCAGGCCTGAAAAGGCCACCCGCACTCGGTCGTGCGCCTCGCGCACCGCAAATCAGGTGGCGACGCGGTGGTGATGTCTGCGAGCATGCGCCTCACCGCGGGGGTGGCTGGTGCGGTGAGCGGGAGAACAACGATATGAAGATGGAAGCGCGGACCGAACTGACGCTGCGTGGCCTGATCCTGGGTGTGCTCATCACCCTGGTGTTCACCGCCGCCAACGTCTACTTCGGGCTCAAGGCGGGACTCACCTTTGCCACCTCGATACCGGCCGCCGTGATCTCGATGGCCGTGCTGCGCGCTTTCAGCGGCGCGACGATCCAGGAGAACAACATCGTGCAGACGGTCGCCTCCGCGGCCGGCACGCTCTCCTCGATCATCTTCGTGCTGCCCGGTCTGGTCATGATCGGCTGGTGGACTGGCTTTCCCTACTGGGTGTGCTTTGCCATCTGCCTGTTCGGCGGCACGCTCGGCGTTATGTACTCGATTCCCCTGCGTCGCGCGCTGGTCACGCAGTCGGATCTGCCCTATCCCGAAGGCGTCGCCTGCGCCGAGGTGCTCAAGGTGGGCAGCGGCGAGCACGGCTCGGGCGTGGAAGAAAGCCGCGCGGGCCTGAGTGCGCTGCTGTGGGGTTCGGTCGTCTCCGGGGCGTTCTCCCTGATCACGGCGACCCGGATCCTCGCCAGCGACGTCATTCGCAACTTCCGCGTGGGAGAGCGCGGGGTCTCGGGCTTCGACCTTTTCCTGTCGTTCGCGCTGTTTGGGGTTGGGCATCTCATCGGCTTGTGGTGCGGCCTGGCGATGCTGGTGGGCGCCCTCATCGCCTGGGTCTGGGGCGTGCCGCACTTCTCGGCACTATCGGCGGGCGCGGCAAACCTCGACCCTGCGGCGATCGGTGCCCTCGCCCATGACGCGTGGAGTCACAAGGTGCGCTTCGTCGGCGCGGGCACCATCGGGGTAGCCGCAGTGTGGACGTTGGCCAAACTCGTGCAGCCGGTGGGCGCGGGCCTGCGTTCGGCGATGCGCGCCTCGCGCGAGCGCGCGCAGGGCCGATCCGCACTGCTGCCGCGCACCGAGCAGGACCTGCCGATTGGCCTCGTGGGCCTGGTCTCGCTGCTGTGCGTGCTGCCCGTGGGCGGGCTGCTGGCACAGATCGCGCACGGCAGCGGGCTCGGCGATCACCTGGTTTTCCTGGTGGTCTCGGGCGTGCTTGTACATCGCGCTCATGAGCTTTCTGGTGTCCGCGGTCTGCGGTTACATGGCCGGATTGATCGGCTCCTCGAACAGCCCCCTGTCGGGTATCGGCATTCTGGCCGTCATCGGTTTCGCACTGATACTCGTGTTCGGCCTGCCCGCGGACATGTTCGCCGCCGCCGGGAAATCCCTGGTCGCCTACGCGCTGCTGGTGACGGCGGTGGTGTTCGCCGCCGCTGCGATCGCCAACAACAACCTGCAGGATCTGAAGACCGGACAGCTGGTGGATGCGACGCCGTGGAAGCAGCAGGTGGCGCTGGTGGTCGGCGTGGTCGCCGGCGCGGCGATCATCCCGCCCATACTGGATGTGGTGAACCGGGCCTACGGCTTCGCCGGCGCACCCGGACCGCATCGCGAGCACGCGCTGGCGGCGCCGCAGGCCGGGCTAATCTCGGCCCTGGCTCAGGGCGTGATTCAGAACAATGTGGACTGGAGTCTGATTTGGATAGGCGCGGGCATCGGCTTCGTGGCCATTGTCGCGGACATCGTGTTGCGCCGATTAAAGCCCGGGGCGCATCTGTCCCCGTTGGCGGTGGGACTCGGGATCTATCTGCCGACGCAGAGCACGCTGATGGTGGTCGTGGGCGCGGTGGCCGGCTATATCTTCGACCGGCGCGCCGAAGCCGGCGCGAAGCCCGAGGCCACCAAACAACTGGGGGTGCTCCTGGCCTCGGGCATGATCGTCGGTGAAGGGCTCATCGGGGTGCTGGTCGCAGCGCTGGTCGCGTTTTCGGGCCAGGATTTCCCGCTCTCACTGGTGGGGGACTCATTCGCCAACGGCCCGGCTGTCTGGATCGGCGGCCTCGCCTTCGCGCTGGTGATCTACGCGCTCTACCGGCGCGTGGCGCGCGCGCTCGCGTAGCGGCACGCGCCGCGACGCGGCTTATTTCGCGGCGACGGCGCGCTGGCCGATGAACCAGTGGCCGATCCAGCTGACGATCCAGACGGTGATCGCCGTCAGCAGCGCCGCCTTGAAGCCATCGAGGTGAAAGCCCGGCAGCATCCAGGCGACCAGCGCCACCATCGCGGCGTTCAGCACGAACAGGAACAGGCCAAGCGTCAGGATCGTCACCGGCAAGGTCAGGATGAACGCGATCGGCTTGACGATGGCGTTGACGACGCCCAGCAGCACCGCGGCGATCAGCAGCGTGGTGGTGTCGCTGATGTGCACGCCCGGCACCCACTGGGTGGCGAGCCACAGTCCCGCGGCGGTAATCACCGCCCGCAACAAAAATCCCATCATGGAGGCGCTCCCGTTGCGAATTGTTTTTCGACGTACACCTTAAGACGCGTCATGGCCTGCTGCCAGCTGGTGCGCAGCCGCCAGTACTGAGTATCCCACTCCGCGGTCGCCGGCACACCCGAGCCGAGCAGCCGCAGGATCGTGCCCCCCGGGACCTTGTCGAGGATGAAGTCATCGATCATCACCGAATCCGCCCTGGGCAGGCGTGGCGCCGGCAGGTACATCAGCCGCAGCCGTCGCTGCGGCTCA
Organism: uncultured Pseudomonadota bacterium; assembly: GCA_963727305.1. Classification (GTDB taxonomy): domain Bacteria; phylum Pseudomonadota; class Gammaproteobacteria; order Steroidobacterales; family Steroidobacteraceae; genus 13-2-20CM-66-19. Next base: position 223,502 of record CAVSFM010000015.1, on the reverse strand, counting down.
AAGATATCGATGCGCGCCTCGAACTCGGTCACGCGGTCGACGCTGGCGCGAAAGCTGCCGCCGGCGCGCGCGCGGATGTCCGCGCCGGGAGAGCACCAGCGTGCCAGATGTTGGTTTTCCGTGAGCGCACACCACACCGCCGTGGCATCCGCCAGGATGTCGACGCGATGCGCGTAGCCACGCTCCCTGTCGCTCATGCGCGCATTGTGCCATTCTGCCCGCCGCTACAGGAGAGGACTCTATGCCGCTGGTACACCTGGTGATCGCGCTGGCACTGCTGGAATTCTTTGTCTTCGTGATGGCCGTCGGCAAGGCGCGCGGCACCTACGCCGTGCCCGCGCCCGCCACCAGCGGCAACGAGGTGTTCGAGCGCTACTTTCGCGTGCAGATGAACACGCTCGAGCAGCTCGTGGTGTTCGTGCCCGCGATCCTGCTCTTCGGCGCCTACGTGCACCCGCTGATCGCCGCCGCGCTCGGGCTCGTGTTCGTCATCGGCCGCTGGCTGTACTTCCGCGGCTACGTGAAGGACCCGAAGAAGCGCGAGATGGGGTTCATTCTCTCCGCCCTGCCAAACGTCGTCCTGCTGCTGGGCGGCCTGATCGGCATCGCGCGCGTGCTGCTGATGCACACAAACGGCGGCTGACGGCCGCCGCGGCGCCCGAAGTCAGGCCCGCCCGGCGCGCCGCCGCCACAGGCCGACCGCAAGCGGCAGCAGCGAGACCGCGACGATGCACAGTGTCACCACGCCGAAGTTCTGTTTCACGAAGGGGAAGTTGCCGAAGAGGTAGCCCCCCCAGATAAACACGATCACCCACAGGAACCCGCCGCAGAAGTTGTAGCTGAGGAAGCGCCCGTAGGGCATGCGGCCGACCCCCGCCACGAAGGGCGCGCAGGTGCGCACGATCGGCAGGAAGCGCGACACCAGGATCGCAAATCCCCCGTATTTCACGAAGAACTCCTCGGTACGCCGCAGGTATTCCACCTTCAGCAGCCGGTAGCGCCCGGAAAAGGCCGGCGGCCCGATCCAGCGCCCGAGGGCGTAGTTGGACATGTTGCCGAGCACCGCCGCGGCGCCCAGCACCACCGTGAGCAGCGGTGCACGCAGGGTTCCGGAGGTATCAACCGCCGCGAGCGCCCCGCAGGCAAAGAGCAGCGAGTCCCCGGGCAGGAACGGCGTCACCACCAGACCGGTCTCGCAGAAAATCACCGCAAAGAGCAGGGGGTAGAGCCACACGTCGAAGCGCGTGAGCAGCTCCACGAGGTGCTTGTCGAGGTGCAGGACGAGATCGATCAGCCAGGCGAACATCGCCCGTGAGGATACGGGAACTACCCGTCGCGGGTACGCGCGTCCGGGCGCCTCAGGGCACGGACAGGCGCGGCTGGCCCGCGGTGCGCGCCTCGAGCCGCCGCTCGTTCTTGAGCGTCTCCAGCCCCAGGCGCACGTCCGCGTCGCGGGCACTGAGCGAGGCGGCGCCGGCGGAGAGGTCCGCCGGTGCGCTGCCCGTCCCTTCCTCGAGCAGGTCGGGCGTGAGGCCCTTGCCGTGGATCGAGGCGCCCGAGGGGGTGAAATAGCGGGAGGTGGTGAGCTTGACCGCCCCGCCCCGCGGCAGCGGCATGACGGTCTGTACGGAACCCTTGCCGTAGGTACGCCGGCCAATCAGCAGCGCCCGAGCGTGATCCTTCAGTGCCCCGGCGACGATCTCCGAGGCCGACGCGGAGCCGGCGTTCACGAGCACGACGAGCGGCGCCCCGTCGATCAGATCCCCCGCCGTCGCGTCCATTTCGAAGCGCGCCTCCGGGGTGCGGCCGTCGGCCGTGACGATCACCCCCGACTCGAGAAAGTCATCCGCCACCGCCACGCCGGATTCGAGAACCCCGCCCGGATTGTTGCGTAAATCAAGAATTAATCCACGAATACTGCCATCATTGTCTCTTTTGAGATCCAATATGGCGCGCTTGAGGTCCCCGGGCGTGGTATCGCTGAACGTGCTGATGCGGACGTAGCCATAGCCCGGCTCGAGCGTCGCGGCGCTGACCGAGTGCACCTGCACCTCGGCACGCCGCAGGGAGAACTCCAGCAGCGCCGCGGTGTTTTCCCGGCGGATGCTCAGGTGCACCACGCTTCCGGAGGCCCCGCGCATGCCCGCGATGGCCCCGGCGAGGTCGGCACCGATCTCCACCCCGTCGATCGCCACGATCTGGTCCCCCGCGAGGATGCCGGCCGCGCGGGCCGGCGAGCCCTCGATGGGCTTGAGCACCTTCACCACCCCATTGGCGGCGGCGACTTCGATGCCCACGCCGGGGTAGGAGCCCATGGTGCTCAGGCGGATCTCGTTCAGTTCCTCGCTGTCCAGGTAGGCCGAGTGCGGGTCGAGCGCGGCCACCATGCCGCGCAGTGCCTTCTCCATGAGCGCGTGATCGTCGACCTCATCGACGTACTCGTGCTTGATGCGCTCGTACACCTCGGCGAACAGGCTGGCCTCGGGCCAGGGAAGCGTCGGTGCGTGTGCGCGGGCAGGCTCGGCGGGCCGGTCCGCCAGCACCCCGCCGGCGAGGGCGCCGCCGAAGCCGAGCGCCACCCCGACGCCAAGCGCGAGCACGGTGCGGCGGGAGGCGAGGGCCGCCCAGGAGCGCTCGCGCCTCATGTCTTTGTGCCACCGGCCTGCGCGTACCACGGCTCGGCGGACTCGGCAGCCGGCTCGGCAGCCTCGGGCCGCGGATCGCTCGGCAGCGGCAGCTCCGTGAGCAGGTCCTCGAGCGGGATGGGGCGCCCGATGGCGAACCCCTGGCCGTAGTCCACGCCGAGCTCGGCGATGCGGATGCTGATCGCCTCGGTCTCGATGTACTCCGCGACCGTGGTGATCGACATGCTGCGGGCGAGCTGCGCGATGGCGCGCACCATCGACTCCGCACGCGGGTCCCTGAGCACATCGCGCACGAAGCTGCCGTCGATCTTGAGCATGGTGACCGGCAGCTGGCGCAGGCAGGAGAGCGAGGACAGCCCGGTGCCGAAGTCATCGAGCGCCACGCCGCAGCCGAGGTGACGCAGGCGCCGCATGAGCGCTTCGGCGCGGGTGAGGTTGGCGACGGTGGCGTTCTCGGTGAGCTCGAAGCACAGCAGCTCCGGGTCGAGCCCGCTGCCGCCGATGCGCTCGATCAGCATGTCGCCGAAGGCGTCATCGTTCAGGGACTGCCCGGAGAAGTTGATCGCGAAGCCGAGCGCCCGCCCCTCGAGCACGCCGGCGCGCGGCTGCAGCGCATCGATGACGTGATTGACCACCCAGCGGTCGATCACCGGCATCATCTGGTAGCGGGTCGCGGCGGAGAGAAAGCTGTCCGGACCGACGAGCTTGCCGTGCTCGTCCGTCATGCGCAGCAGCAGCTCGTAGTGCGGGCGCGCACTCTCGGCGGCGGCAAACGGCAGGATGAGCTGCGCGTCCAGGTGCAGCCGGCCCTCGTCGATGGCGCCGCGCAGCTTCTCGGCGATGCCGATGTCGGCGAAGCGGCGCACGATGCTGACGTCGGACTGCTCGTAGAGCTCGACGCGATTGCGACCGCGATCCTTGGCGGCCTTGCAGGCGGTCTCGGCGGCGACCAGGACGTGCGCGAGTTCCTCCGCGCTGGCATCCAGCAGCGCCACGCCGACGCTGATCGAGACCGGCGTGCGCGCCTCGCCCTGCAGCAGCGACAAGCGCTCCGCGCCGGTGCGCAGCGCCTCGGCGAAGCGTTCGGCATCGCCGATCGCCGCAGGCAGCAGCACCACGAAGCGGTCCCCGGAGATGCGCGAGCCGAAGCCCCCGGGCGGCAGGCGCTGGCGCACCAGCTCCCCGAGCTGCCCGAGCACGGCGTCACCGACGTGCATGCCGGACTTCTCGTTGATGGCGTGCAGCTGGTCGACGTCGATGTAGAGCGCGCTCCAGGGCTGGGAGGGCTTGCGCTCGGAGGTGATCGCGGCGCGCACCCGGCGCTCGAAGGCTGCGCGGGTGTAGAGCCCGCTCAGGGGGTCGTAGCTGGATTCGATGACACCGATGGCCTTGCGCGCCAGGATCTCGGCGATGTGCGCGTCGCGCTCGCTGAAGGCCTCGGCGGTCGGCTCGCGCAGCAGGGCCAGCACGCCGATCGCACGCCCCGCGCGTGAGCGCAGCGCGCAGCACAGGACGCGATACGCAAACCCCTCGGGGTTCGCCGGCGAGACGGTGTCATTCAGCACCACCGGCCCGCGCTGCGATTGCGACAGCGCGAGCAGCCTGCGGTGCGCGCGCATCAGGAACTGGGTGTCGGGGGCGGCAGCGCCACCGGAACGCACCAGCGTCACGCTCTTCTCGGGCACGAGCAGGGCGCCGGTGAGCGCATGCAGATGTTCGATGGTCTGCTGCAGCAGCTCCTGCAGCTCGCTCGCGCCGTCGGCATTGGCGACGGCCGGCTCGGTGGCGCCCTGGGCGAGCAGCAGGTTGAGGTCCTTGTCGAGGCCGCCGACGGTCTGGTTCAGCTCCTCGATGGTGGCGTGCGCGATGAGGTCGCGCCGCACGCACTCGAGCACCGGCGCGAGCAGCGAGTAGGCGAAGCTGAAATCGGGGATCTTGCGATCCTGCGCGTCCGCCTGACGGCACACGACCGCGAGGATCGCGAGCAGCTGCTGCGACTCATCGCGCAGCGAGCACAGATAGACGGGCAGGTTGCCGGCGAGCAGCCGCAGCTGGCCTGCGCCGCCGGGGTTTGCCGCCGCCGACAGCAGCGCATCGTCGACGATGTTCATCAGGTCCGGGCCGGTCATGGTGTCCGTGGACCACAGGAGCTCGCCCGCGGCCCCGAACATGGCGACGCAGGTGGTGCGCGGCAGGAGCGAGCGCACCAGGCGCACGTAGGGATCGAAGCGGGTGCCCGGCTGTCCGGGCACGTACTCACTGGCAGGGGGCTCGCTCATATCCGATGGGCCGCGGATCCGATCGGTTGCAAAGGGACAGCTAACGATGCGCGCTTATGTCGCTTGTGGTCCTTGCGCGAGTTGGCGAAATGGGGCTCAAGGTGCCCGCGGGGGGGCCAAAACATTGAACCGAATCACACCCCGGGAGGGGGGTTGAGGCGCCCCGGGGGCACCCTTTGCGCCGGGAGCGCCTTACGGGTCGGGCGCGCGGAACCAGGGGCGGGGGTCGACCGGCTTGCCGCCCTTGCGGATCTCGAAATACAGCTCCGGGCGGCTGCTGCCACCGGAGTCCCCGGCGGCGGCGATGGCATCCCCGGCGGCCACCTCCTCGCCGGCCGCCTTGAGCAGGCGGTCGTTGTGGCCGTACAGGCTGAGGTAGCCATCGCCGTGATCGACGATGGCGAGCAGGCCTAAGCCCGGGAGCCAGTCGGCGTAGATCACCCGCCCGGCGCACACCGCCTTGACGGGCGTGCCGCGCTCGGTCGCCACCAGCACCCCGTCCCAGCGCACCCCGCCGGCGCGCGCATCGCCGAAGCGGGCGATGAGCTGCCCGCTCACCGGCCAGCTGAGCTTGCCGCGCAGGCGCGTGAAGGCGTCGTTCCCCTCGACCGGGAAGCGCGCCATCGCCGCGCGCAGCTCGCGCAGCAGTCGCTCGAGCCCGGCCTGCTCACCCTTGAGGCGCTCGAGACTCTGCGCACGGCTGTGCGACTGCGCCTCGAGGCTGGCGAGCACCTGCGAGCGCTTCTCGCGCGCCGTCTCCAGCGTCGCCAGCTGCGCGCGCTGCTGTTTTTCCAGCTCCGCGAGCTTGGCATCCTGTACCTCGAGCTCGCTTCCGAGCTCGGCGATGCGCTGCACGTCGTCCTCGATGAGCTTGATCTGCCCGGCGCGCGCGCGGCCGAAGTAGCTGTAGTAGACGAACATGCGCCCGGCGAGCGCCGGGTCCTTCTGGTTGAGGAGCAGCTTCAGGGGCTCCTGGCGCCCCAGGGTGTAGGCGGCGCGCATCTGGCCGGCGAGCGCGGTGCGATTCTCGGCCAGCTGGGTCTCGCGCGCGTGCTGCTCGGTGGCGAGCTGCGTGCGGCGCGCTGCCCCTTCCGCGCGCTGGCGCCGCACCTCGAGCCACGCCTCGCGCGCCTCGCCGACCGACAGCTCGGCGCTCTTCAGGTCGCGCGTCAGCCGGTCGCGCTCCACCTGGCTTGCGGCCACCTCGCGCGTGATGCGCTCGATTTCCGCCTTCACCGCCGCCAGCTGCGCCTCGGTCTTTTTGGTGTCGGCCTCGGGACGGGCGGCCGGCGCGGCCCGCAGCAGCCCGGACGCCAGGCACAGGCCCAGGGCGGCCACGGCGACCGCGGCGGCGGAAAAAACCGCCGGGGCGCTATAATGCGCGCCCTTTTTCGCCCCCCGGACCCGACCTGCACCCATGGACCGTCTACTCGAATACATCAGCCATCACCCCTGGCTGGCCGCCGCCACAGCGGTCGTCGCGGCGCTGGTGCTGGTATACGAGATGCGCACGCGCTCGGATAGTAAGGTCACCGTCTCGCCTCAGGAACTGATCCGCCTCATGAACCAGGGCGCGCTCGTGCTCGACCTGCGCCCGAGCGAACAGTATCAGGCCGGGCACTTGAACGGCGCCCGCCAGATGAATGGCGAGCAGCTCCTGAAGGCCGGTGACACGCTGCGCAAGCACAAGGAGAAGCCGGTCGTGGTGTACGACGACACCGGCAGCCTCGGTGGGGCGGCAGTGCGCCAGCTCACGGCGCAGGGTTTCACCCAGGCGTTCGCGCTGCGCGGCGGACTTGCGGCGTGGCGCGCCGACCACCTGCCCGTGTCGCGCGCTTAGAAGCGCACGGCGACGGCGCACGATCATGGCGACGGCCCCGAAGATCCTCATGTACAGCGCGGACTGGTGCGGCTACTGCGCGCGCGCGCGCCGGCTGCTCGATGCCAAGGGCGCGGCCTACGAGGAGATCGACGTCGATCTGGTGCCGGGCGCGCGCCAGGAGATGCAGGCGCGCAGCGGGCGCAGCACCATCCCGCAGATCTTCATCAACGGGCAGCCCGTCGGCGGAGCCGATGAGCTGCAGGCACTCGAGGCCGCCGGCGGCCTGGACTCACTTTTGAAAATAAACGGAGCCTGACGATCATGAACGAAACAGCCGCCGCGGGCGCAAACGGCACCGAAGCGGTGCTCACCCTGCAGAACGTGTACCTGAAGGACTGCTCGTACGAGTCGCCCAACGGGCCGCGCATGGAGGGCAACTGGAACCCGCAGATCAACCTCGATCTGCAGACCGCCTCCACGGCGCTCGGGCCCGAGGTGCGCGAGGTGGTGCTCACGGTGACCGTGTCCGCGAAGTATGGCGAGGCGACGCTGTTCCTGGTCGAGGTGAAGCAGGCGGGCCTGTTCGTGATCCGCAACCTCTCGGAGGAAGACACCAAGCGTGCGGTCAGCACCTACTGCCCGCACGTGCTCTTCCCCTATGCGCGCGCCGCGGTTACGCAGCTCGTCAGCCAGGGAGGCTTTCCGCAATTCCTCCTGCCGGCGGTCAACTTCGATGCGATCTATGCCGCCAACCTGCAGCAGCCTCCGCAGACCACCAACTGAGGGAAGCGCAAGGCCGTGAGCACAGCGGGGCAGCGCCTGCCTCCGGTCGCCGTGCTCGGCGCGGGCTCCTGGGGCACGGCGCTCGCGGTCCAGTTCGCGCGCGGCGGGCGCGCCGTGCGGCTGTGGGGCCGCGATGCGCGACAGCTCGAGCGCATGGCGCGCGAGCGCCGCAATGCGCGTTACCTGCCCGACACGCCCTTTCCCGCCTCGCTGGCAGTGCACACCACGCTCCCGGCCGCGCTCGCCGGCGCGCGCGACGTGCTGGTCGCGGTGCCGAGCCTGGGCCTGCGGTCGCTCCTCACCGAGCTCGCGCCCCACCTGTCCGCCCGGATGCGCATCGCCTGGGCGACCAAGGGATTCGAAGCCGACAGCGGCAAGCTCCCCCATCAGGTCGCGCGCGAGGTGCTCGGTGCGGGGCATCCAGGCGCGGTGCTGTCCGGGCCCACCTTCGCGCGTGAAGTCGGCGCCGGCCTGCCGACCGCCATGACTATCGCCTCTCCCGATGCGGCGTACGCCCAGCAGCTGGCCGGGGAGCTCTCGTCGGCCAGCTTCCGTGCCTACACCTCCACGGACATCCTGGGCGTGGAGATCGGCGGGGCGGTGAAGAACGCGCTGGCCGTGGGCGCGGGACTCTCCGACGGACTTGGCTTTGGCGCCAACACGCGCGTCGCGCTCATCACGCGCGGGCTGCGGGAGATGACGCGCCTGGGCGTGGCGCTCGGAGCGCGCGCGGAAACCTTCATGGGGCTCGCGGGCCTCGGCGACCTGGTGCTCACCTGCACCGACGACCAGTCGCGCAATCGCCGCTTCGGACTGCTGCTGGCGAGCGGGCTTACCCCCGAGGCGGCGCTGGCGCAGATCGGCCAGGCGGTCGAGGGTTTTGCCGCCGCGCGCGCGATCCGCGCCGTCGCCGCGCGCGCGCGCGTGGAAATGCCGTTGTGCGAGATGGCCTACCGCGTGCTCTACGAGGGGCTGGCGCCGCCGGAGGCGGTGCGCGCCCTGATGAACCGGCCGATCCGCGCGGAAGAAGGCTAGCCGCGCGCTTCAGTCGAAGCGCACGTCCGCGATCCAGTAGCGTTGCCGGCGCTCCAGGCGCTGCGCCGCGCGCTCCTCGTCAAAGCTCACCGGCACCTGCTGCAGCAGCGAGCGGTCGAAGTCCTCGAAGGCGTTGACGTTCACGACGGCGTAGCGCTGGCCGGCGATGTCGCTGCTGACGAGCGGCACCACGCCGCAGACACGGCAGATGTGAAAGTCCGCGGTGCGGGTGCCGAAGACATAGCGCTGCACCAGCCCGGCGTCGCGCACCGTGACGCGCAGCGCGCCACCGGCGCAGGAGCTCCACACACCACCGTGCTTGACGCAGAAGCTGCAGCCGCAGGCGCGCGCCGGGATCGCAACGGGCGCCGGCAGCCAGGTAAGCGCAAAGCGGATGTTGCCGCAGTGGCAGCCGCCGTGAATCAGCATGCGCGCGCCGCGCGCCGCGCTACGGCGCGCCTCAGGTGTGGATCAGGCGGCCGCCGCCGAATGACCAGTTCTCCCACAGCGTCTCCTTGAAGCACACCATGACGTCATCCGGGTTCAGGCCCGGGTCCTTGCCCACCGCGGTGATGATGTCGCCGAGAATCTTCTTCTTCACCTTCACGCTGCGTCCCACCGACAGCAGGATCTCGATCAGCACGAAATCCTCGCTGCGGCGCGTGGTGAGGTCCGGGTATTCGGTATCGAAGCGAAAGTCATCCCCCGCAAGCTCCAGCACCCGCTGAAAGCGATCCTTCTCCGGCACGCCGCTGCCGACGAGTGCCGCATGTACCGCGCCGAGAACCGCGGACTTGAATTCGCGTGACTTGCCCTTGCGGACGGTGAGCGTAACCAGCGGCATGGGTTCTCTCCGGGAAAGTGCCGTGCGGCGAAGGCGCCGGTGAGCCTCAAGAATAGCAAGGTCCCCGCGCGGCAGTCCTGCCCAGGATCCGTGCGGCTAGCGCGGCCCGGCCGCCGGGCGCAGCAGCTGCACCAGCACGAAACCACCCAGCAGCGCCGCGGCACACACCTCGGTCAGTATGGTGAAGTTCATGATCGGTGAGTGCGCGGCGAAGGGGGCGCGCTGATAGTGCAGCAGCCCGTCAAATCCGCACAGCGCATACAGCAGCAGCAGCGTCAGTCCGAGGCGTGCGGAGCCGCGCCGATACAGCCCATATCCCAGGAGGCCGAGCGCGCCGAGCGCGCACCAGGCGCCGTACACCCTGGCGCGCGTCAATGCAGGGGGCAGGTTCGGATAGAGCGAGAGCCGCTCGGCGTTGTGCGCAAAGTGCAGAAAGCTCGCCGCCGCGTACAGCAACAGCAGGCCCAGCAGCAGGCGGCTGGCGGGTCGCGTGCCGGGCGCGGGCATGCGCAGCCTACCGCTTCGCGGGCTGGGGCACGCCCGGCGCGGCAGCCGCCGCAGTGCACGGCAGGCTCAGTCACCCTTGCGGCCCTGCATGCGGCGCACCTGGTTGACGAAGGTGCCGTCGCGCACCTCCTGCTGAAACGCCTGCGCCACCTCGACGATGGTCTTGCCCACGTACGCGTACTGCCGCGAAAACGGCGGCCAGTAGTCCCCGAGCCCGATCGCATCGTTGATGACCAGCACCTGCCCGTCGCAGGCGGCGCCGGCGCCGATGCCGATGGTGGGGATCGCCAGGGCGCGCGTGATGCGCTCGGCGAGCGTCGCCGGGATGTGCTCGAGCACCACCATGAAGGCGCCGGCGGCGGCGATGCCGGACGCTTCCGCCAGGATGCGCTGTGCCTCCGCGTCGGTGGCGCCGACCTGGCGGAAGTCGGCCGCGGTCTGCGGCGTGAGGCCGGTGTGGCCGACGACGTCGATCCCGTGGCCCACCAGGTGGGCGATGACGTCGAGCTTTGCGCCCTCGAGCTTGACGCTGTCGGCGCCGGCATCGAGCAGGCGTCGCGCACTCTGCAGCGCCGTGTCCGCATCCGCGTCGCTGCCGTAGGTCAGGTCGCCGATCACGTGCGTGTGCGGTGCGCCGCGGCGCACTGCGCCGATATGATCCCGCATCTGCTCGATGGTGACCGCGCGCGTGCTGTCGAGTCCGAGCTCCACCATGCCGAGGCTGTCGCCGACCAGGATCACGGGAATCCCGGCCTTCTCGAGGCAGCGCGCCACCGGCGCGCTGTACGCAGTCAGCATCGCGATCGGCGTCACCGACTTCATCTGCCGCAATGCGGCGGCGGTGCGTTTCATGGCTTCAGTCCCCCGCCGGATCCACTACCGCGTCGGCCTCGATCTCCACCAGCCACTCCGGGTCGATGAGCGCGGACACTTCCGCGACCGTGCACACCGGGCGGATGGCGCCGAAATACTCCCCGTGCACGCCGCCCACCGCCTCCCAGTCCGCGATGCGGGTGAGCAGCACGCGGGTGCGCACGACGTCCTGCAGGGAAGCCCCGGCACTTTGCAGCGCAGCCGCGATGATCTCGAGGCAGCGGCGCGCCTGGGCGGCCGGGTCGCCTTCGCCCACCGTGCGCCCGTCGGCACCCAGCGGCGCCGTGCCCGCCACCGACACCAGCGAACCCACGCGTACCGCGCGACAGAAGCCCACCTGCGCCTCGTAAGGACTGCCGCTGGAGACGTGCGTGCGCATTCGTGTTCTTCCTGTGCCGCTGTTTCGCGCGCGTGGCAACTGCCGGGGGGCGCGCTTCATCCGGACCACGCCGTGGCAAGAGAGTAGATGCCGAACGCGAAGATGATGCAACCCGAGAGCCGATTGACGGCCTGCATCCAGCCGGCTCCGACGCGCGACTGCAGCAAGCTCACGCTGCTGCTGAGCAGCAGCCACCACAGCGCCGAGCCCACGAACACCCCGCCGACCAGGATGCTCGCGGCAAGGTAGTTGGGTGATGCGACCAGCCCGAGCCCGGCAAACACGGCCACGAATGACAGGATCGTCATCGGGTTGGTGAAGGTGAGGAAGAACGTGGAGACGTACGCCGCAAGCAGCCCGCGGCTCTGAGTCTGCGCGCCACGGGTCGCCGGAGCGCTGAGGAACGTGCGGGCCCCGAGCCAGCACAGAAACAGACCCCCGAGAACCCCGAGCCAGGCTCGCGCACCCACCAGGGCGGCCGAGAGTGCCGTGAGGCCGAAGGCGGCAATGCAACCGTAAGCGGCGTCCGCGGTTGCCGCCCCCAGGCCCGTGACAAATCCCACCTGTCGGCCTTCCACCAGGGAGCGGCGGATACAGAGCACGCCAATCGGTCCCACAGGAGCGGCGATGGACAGCCCGATCGCCAGGCCCTTGAGCAGGAAGGTGAGCAGCACGCGCGTGGTCGCCTAAGTTGAAGAGCGCTGCGCCGCGCTCGCCTCTGGCGAACGTGCCATGTCTGACCGCTCACCACAACGGCGATGAAGATGGCGCGCTGAACGGTCAATGCGACCCGGTAGCCCCCGGGGTTCTCCCGGCGGGCGAGGCGCGGAAGCCCCTTGAGCCGAGCGCGTGGCCCCAAACCAACTGCCAGATGGGGACTGCGGCCAGGAACAGCGTTCATCCCAAAGTACGTTGCGTTCGTCACGGCTACTCCCGCGTTCCTCGGCTCTTGCGCTCATGTGAGCGTCTAGTGGCACGACCCGTGTGACTTCTGCTCTGCCCAGATCTCGGTCACCGAGAATTCACCACGCTCTGTCCTGCGACATCTACGGCATCCGTGCCGCTGAACCCGGGAATCCCTGCTGCCGCCAGGCCTCGTAGACCACCAGCGCCACGGCGTTCGCGAGGTTGAGACTGCGGTTGCCGGCACGCATGGGAATGGCCAGCTGGCGCGAGCGCGGGATCCGCGCCAGCGCCTCCGGCGGCAGGCCGGCCGTCTCGGAGCCGAACAGCAGCGCATCGCCGGGCGCGAACGCCACCTCGCTGTAGGCACAGCGGCCGCCGGTCTCGATGCTGAAAGTGCGGGCCGCCCCGAGCGCCCCGAGGCAGGCGCCCAGGTCCGCATGCACGCGCACGTCCGCCAGCTCGGCGTAGTCCAGGCCGGCCCGGCGCACCGCCTTGCGGCTGAGCTCAAAGCCGAGCGGCCGCACCAGGTGCAGCGTGCAGCCGCTGTTCGCACACAGGCGCATCACGTTGCCCGTGTTGGGCGGGATCTCGGGCTGCACCAGGACGACGTGGAACATGGCTCCTCTGAGCCGCAAGCGGGCCGTATGCGATAATGCACGCCATGGCGACGCTCGAACCAGTCTCGCGCGCGACCGGCGTCCCGGGGGCGGATGCCGCGCTGCTGTCACTGAAGTTCTGCGGCCTGGATTTCGCCTCCCCGATCGTGCTGCTCTCCGGCTGCGTGGGCTTCGGCGAGGAATACACGCGCATCGAGGGCTTCTCCAACCGTGACGCCGGCGCCATCGTGCTCAAGGGGACGACCGGCAAGGCGCGGCTCGGCAATCCGCCCCACCGCGTCTGCGAGACTCCCGCCGGCATGCTCAACGCCATCGGGCTGCAGAACCCCGGCGTCGAGCAGGTGGTGGCGAACATCCTGCCGCAGCTGGACTTCACCGAGACACGCTTCATCGCCAACGTCTGCGGCTCGACGATCGAGGAGTACGTCGAGGTGACGCGACGCTTCGATGCCTCGCCCATCGACGCCATCGAGATCAACATCTCCTGCCCGAACGTCAAGGAGGGCGGCGTCGCCTTCGGCAATTACCCGGAGATGTCGGCGCAGGTGGTGGCGGCCTGCCGCAAGGTGACGCACAAGCCCCTGATCACCAAGCTGTCCCCGAATCAGGCCGACATCCGCGAGAACGCCCGCCGCTGCATCGAGGCGGGCACGGACGCGCTCGCCGTCATCAACACCGTGATGGGCATGGCGATCGACGTCGCCACCGGCCGCCCGGTGATCGGCAACGTGCAGGGCGGGCTGTCGGGGCCGGCCATCAAGCCGATCGCGCTCCTCAAGGTGCACCAGGTGTACGAGGTCGCGCGCGCGCACCGCATCCCGATCATCGGCCAGGGCGGGATCACGACTGCCCGGGATGCCCTCGAGTTCCTCATCGCCGGCGCCACCGCGGTCGGCATCGGCACCGCGCTCTTCTACGACCCGCTGGTGTGCAAGAAGGTGAACGAGGGCGTGGCCGAGTACCTGCGCGCACAGCGCCTCAGCAACGTCACGCAGCTCACCGGCACCCTGAGCACCGCGCGCGACACCCAGGACTGCGCGGTCTCCGGATGAGCGCGCCGCGCCTGGCGGCACTGGCCGCCACGGCCGTGGTGGCCGCGCTCACCCTGCAGGTGCGCGCCGCGGTGAGCGCCCCCGCGCCGGCGCAGCAGGGCCCGCTGTTCGTGCACCTGAACCTCGATGCGCGCGAGTACAGCCTCGGCAGGAGCGACGCCCCGCTGACGCTGCTCGAGTTCACCGACTACCAGTGCCCGTACTGCCGTCGCTTCCAGAGCGAGACCTGGCCGCTCTTGAAGAAGAACTTCATCGACACCGGTAAGCTGCGTTTCATCGTGCGCGACCTGCCGCTGCAGTTTCATTCCACGGCGCGCCCGGCGGCGGAAGCCGCCCACTGTGCCGGCGAGCAGGGCAAGTTCTGGGAGATGCACCACGCGCTGCTCACCGGCTCCGACCCGCTGAACGCCGCCGGCATCGACCGCCGCGCCCGCGAGGTCGGACTCGACCTCGAGCGCCTGCACAGCTGCATCCAGGCGAGATCGCTACGAGGCGGCCATTGCGCGCAACATCGCCGCCGCCGACGCGCTCGAGATCCGCGGCACGCCCGCGTTCGTGCTCGGCCGCATGGAGCACGGCGGCCTCGAGGGGCAGCTGGTCGAGGGCGCGCAGCCGTACTCGGAGTTCGAGGCCGCGCTGCGCCAGCTGCTCGCCGCGCCCGCAGACTGAAGCGCTTCGCGCCGGCGCAGCGTCGCCTCGGGGCGCTCGTCCGCGTCAGCGACGCGGAGCAGAAGCAAAACTCCGCGAACACCTTCATCCAGGTTCGGGATCCTGGAAGCTAGCGACCATGCGACGCGCCAGCGCCAAGTCCGACCCGCCTGCAGATACGATCGAACTCAGGCACCCGTCGCAGGGGATCCCAGCGCGGCTCGACGCAGAGGAAACTCAGGCGCACATCCCGCTCTTCGACAGCGGCCTCCAGTGACTCGAATACTTCCCGACGCTGTCCGAGTCCGAGTAGCACCAGTGCGCGGTGCACCGGAGGAACATAGTGACGGCGGGCGCGCGCCCGGAGGTCCTGCAGAATACGGCGCGCCTGGGAAGTGTTGCCTGACACCGCCAGCGTATAACCCCGCAGGCCTGTAGCCTCGGTGTTTCCGAAGGAATAGCGCTGGGCCTTGAGCAATTCACCCAGGGATTGCTCGAAGCGTCGGCGCACGCCCAGTACCTTGCCGAGGACGAGGCGTGCGATCCAGAAGCGCGGGCTCAGCTCAAGAACCCGCTCGAGCGGTTCTATGGCCTCATCGTAACGTCGCGCGTTGTACAGGAAGTGCCCTTCGTGCGTATTCACGATCGGGGAAAGGGGATCAAGTCTTCGTGCCATTCGGATTTCCGGAATTGCTTCGACGTGGCGCCCGAGATTGGAATGGACGTGGGCCAGGAACATGCGCGCACTCGAGTCGCTCGGGTTGAGGAGGCAAGCCGCTTGAAACTCCCGTGTGGCTCCCTCCCAATCCCAGTCGAACCAGAAATGAACGATCCCGCGCGCGACATGGGCGTCGGGCAGCTTCTTATCGAGCGCCAGCGCTTTCTCGCTGGCGGTGCGAGCCTGCGGGAAGCTCTCGCGGGGTCGAAAGTCGCTGGTGATTGGCAAGGTCGCGTAGCACTTGGCCAGTCCAGCCCATGCCGGCGCGTAACGCGAATTCCTGGCCAGCGCGCCTTCGAAGCGTTGGATAGCGCGACGGATCGCCGGTGCCGTGCGCTGTTCGGCAAGATAACGGCCCCGCAGGTATAGGTCATAGACCTCCGGATCCACCGCTGCGGCAGGGGCAGAAGTCGCCGTGAGGCTCACGCGAATCTTCTCGGCAACGATCCTGGCAACCTGTGCCTGGAGCTGAAGTATGTCACCCCACGGTCTGTCAAATGTTTCCGCCCACACGTGCGTCTGATCGGTGGCACGAATCAATTGCAAAGTGATGCGCACTCGGCTGCGCTCATGCCGGGCGCTGCCTTCAATGAGATAGTCCACGCTAAGCTCGGCGCCGATCTGCGCCATGCTCTTGCGTGTGCCTTTGTAGCGCAGTACCGACGTGCGTGCGATCACGCCTAGCTCGTGGGGCGCGAACTGCCCCAGCTCGCAAATGAGCTGCTCCGTGAGCCCATCGCTGAAATAATCCTGCCGTGATTGCCCGCTGAGATTTACCAGCGGCAGCACGGCCAGCACGACACGGCGCTGCCCTTCCTCCTCAACCGCCTTGACCGACCCTGCCGTCGGGGCCGGCAATCCTATGAAGCGGTATCCCTTGCGTGCGACGGTTTCGATGAAGCGTGGCTTTGCAGGGCTATCGCCGAGGGCGCGCCGCACCTTCCGGATCGCAGTATAGAGCGCCGCTTCGGTTTCGATGACGACGTCCCTACCCCATACCTCCTGAACTGCTTCCTCGTGTGTCACCAGTTTCGTTGACCGCCTCACCAGCAGGAGCAGCAGTTCAAGAGGCGTCCGATCCAACTTCACACGTCGGCCTGCCCGACGAAGCTCGAAGTTTTCCGAGTCGAGCTCGAAGGGCCCGAAGCGGAATATCCCGGCGGACATGCGCCTCCTCCTCGCGGTGGCATTGCCCCGCATGAGCTTATGCGAGGCTCGGCATCCCAGGACAGAAAAATCTCAGGAATCTTTCAGAAGGGCTACAGGACTGTGCGATGCACTCGGCGCTAGGCTGGGTTCGTCGTGGCGATCCAACATTGACTCGGGAGCTCTCGATATGAACAACAAAAAATGGCACTCACAAGCACTGTTCGGGGCACTGGTACTCGCGATCGCGTTACCCGGGGCGGCGCGCGCGCAGATTGCAGATAACGATGGCTGCTCGAACGCCACGCTGCGAGGTGACTACGCCTTCACCATCAACGGGCAAATATTCCCTCCTGGCAGTCCGATCGTGACCCGTGACGGTGTCGCCATGACCCTTTTCGATGGGAAGGGGCACCTGACGCAGGTCGATTTCGTGATGCAGTATCCCGACAAGATGGCGAATTCTTCGCCGGTGCCGGGCCTGCCGAACGGGCTGAGCCACTTCAATACCGGCGAACGGGGCAGTTACACGGTGTTCGAGGATTGCACCGGCGAGATGGAAATCGACTTTCCCCCCGTCGGCATGGGTGGAGCTGTGATCAAGGCGAGGTTCGTGTTGAACGATGCGGGTCGGGCGATCCACAGCATCGTGTACTCGGTCGAACCCCCCAATGCCATCGAGCCCGTACCAGCCCTGATCCACAGCGAGGGACGAAAACTCCGCGACCGTTGAGATCGCTACGTTGCACCTTCGCGAAAGTTACGACCTGCAACCCGCCGACGCGCCAGCCTCGGTCGCCCATCAGAGCGGAACCGGAGGCTCGGCGCGCGCGAACTAAGGGGCCGCACCGCCACCTGCCGGATCCAGAAACTCACGGATCGCAAGATTCACAAGCTCCGGTCGGCTCTGCAGAGTGCCGTGGCCGGTGGCCGGCAAAATCATAAGTTCCCCATGCGGCAACCCTCTATACAGCTCCACCGTCTCTTCCAGGGGTGTGAAGTCATGGTCCCCAGACATGACGAGAACCGGCGCCGAGATTCGTTTGAGGTCGTTTGGTGCGATCACGACCGGTTCGATCCACATGAAATAACACTTGCGCAACATGGCCATCCAATGATCGGGACCGTCCGGACTGACCCGCCCGTAATCTGGTCGGAAGTTACGGGGCATTGACGCCGTAATCTCCTCAAGTTTGGCGGTGAGTTGTTCCGGCGACCATGCGCGTCGTCGCGCCAGTTCTTCAGCAGACAGCCCCGAGCGCAAATTCGCGCCGGAGATGACCACTCGCCGTACTAGCTGCGGGTGATCTCGCGCGAGCAGCAACGCGACATCGCCACCGTCACTCTGCCCTACGACGTCAACCGGACCGAGCCCCAGCTGCTCGATAACCGCGGCGGTATCATCGGCCATTAGTTTGTATGAGATTGCCCACGGTCCGTCGGGAGTGTGGCCGTGCCCTCGCTGGTCGATCCCGATGACGGTGCGGTAGGCGGCGAAGTAGTCACGCTGCTTTGTGAAGGTGTTGTCAAAGAACAGCATACCGCCGTGCAGAAACAGGATCGGCGGGCCGTGACCAAACATCTCGGTGTACAGCTTGGCACCTCGCACTTCGTAGAACCGCTGCGTAGCGGTGAATCCATCCGCGCGCCCAGCTGCAGATGTGAGCATGCAGCACGCAGCAAGCATCGCGACTCTTAAGCTGTGCATCGACTCTCCGTCGGCGCCCCCGCTGGGCCGCTACAGTAGCCGCGCCTGACCGCCGGCATCTGGCGCGGCGGGCTCGGGCTGATACAAGCGCACCTGCGTCGGCGTCGCCGCCATGAAGCTCACCCCGAGTGCACTGAAGCGCTCGAGGATGCGCAGGTTGATGCTCTGCTGCGCATCGGCGTAGACGCCATAGTCCGGGCTGGTCACGAAGTACACGACCTCGAACTGCAGCGCAGGACCGCCGCAGCTGAGCAGGTGGCAGCGCTCGAAGCGTGTCTCGGGGGTGGCCTCGATGATCTCGCGCACCACGCGCGGCACGGCCGCCAGCGCCGGCACCGGGGTCTCGTAGTGCACGTCGAGCCGAAACAGCGAGCGCCGCTCGCGCAGCCGGCCGAAGTTGCGCACCCGCGCCTTGAGGACGTCGGCGTTGGAGAGAATGATCTGCTCGCCATTGATGCTGCGCAGCCGCGTACTCTTGACGCCGATGTGCTCGACCGTCCCCTGCACGTCACCGACCGTGAGCGCATCGCCGAGGCACGAAGGGCTTGTCGAGTGCGATGGAGAGCGAGGCCAGCAGGTCCCCGAGCACCGCCTGCACCGCCAGCGCCAGCGCGATGCCGCCGATGCCGAGGCCTGCCAGCAGCGGCTTGATCTCGACGCCCAGATTACCGAGCACCAGCACCAGGGCGATGCCCCAGATCACGATGCCGGCTGCGAACATGATCACTTCCATCGAGCTTTTCAGCAGCGTGTCCGCGCCGCTGGTGCCGCGGCTGCGCGCCTCGATGGCGTAGCGCAGGGCCGTCATCGCCCAACGCGCCACCTGCATCCAGAACAGCACCACGATCAGCACCGTGAGCACGCGCTCCACCCGCGGTGGGACGGTGAGCTCGCGCGAAGCGAGCCACACCGCCAACGCCCCAGAGGAACGTGCGGCCGGTGCGCACCACCAGCGCCGCCGCAAGATCGGCCAGGTGTCCGGCGGTCAAGTCCGTGCGCCGCCGGCGGCGGGCGCTGATGGCGCGCTTCAGCAGCGGCAGGATGGTGAACGTGACCAGGAAGATCCCGAGTGAGATCGCCCAGCTCTTCAGGTCATTGCCGAGAAACTCGGCGTGCGTGAGGTCGCTCCAGAGGGACATCCGCCATTTCCCCTTGCAGGCAGGCCGCGAACCTTACCGATTTCCGCGGCGCGCGACTACGCGTCCTCGTCCTCCGCGTTCATGCCGAGCTCCTTCAGCTTGCGGGTGAGGGTGTTGCGCCCCCAGCCGATCAGCCGTGCCGCCTCCTGGCGGTGTCCCTGGGTGCGCTTGAGCGCGGCGCGGATGAGTACGCGTTCGAACTGCGGCAGCGCCACATCGAGCAGTGGCGCGCCGCCGCCTTGCGCCTGGCGCTCCGCCCAGACGCTCAGGCCCGCGGCCCAGTCGGCGCCGGCGCTCATCTTGGGCGTGCCCTGCAGCTCCGGCGGCAGGTCCGCAAGGTGCACCACGCTGCCGGGTGCGAGCACGGAAAGGCGCCGGCACAGGTTCACCAGTTCGCGCACGTTGCCGGGCCAGTCGTGCGCGGCGAGGCGCGCCAGCGCATCGCCCGCGAGCGACTTGGGCTCGACGCCGAGCTCCGCGGCTGCCACCAGCATGTAGTGCCGCAGCAGGTCGGGGATGTCCTCGCCGCGGGCGCGCAGCGGCGGCAGCTCGATGCGGATGACGTTCAGGCGATGGTAGAGGTCCTCGCGGAACAGGCCGCGCGCCAGGCGGTCCTCGAGCTGCTGGTGGGTCGCGGCGATCACGCGTACGTCGACGCGGACCGGCGTCTGCCCACCGACGCGGTAGAACTCCCCTTCCGCGAGCACGCGCAGCAGTCGCGTCTGCAGCGGCAGTGACATGTCGCCGATCTCATCGAGAAACAGCGTGCCGCCGTCGGACTGCTCGAAGCGCCCGCGGCGCTGGGTGTCGGCGCCGGTGAAGGCGCCGCGTTCGTGGCCGAAGAGCTCCGACTCGAGCAGATCCGCCGGTATCGCCGCGGTGTTGAGCGCCACAAACGGCTTGCCGGCGCGCGGGCTGTGCTCGTGCAGCGCCCGCGCCACGAGTTCCTTGCCGGTGCCCGACTCCCCGGTGATCAGCACCGTCACGCTCGAGCGCGCGAGGCGCCCGATCGCCCGGAACACCTGCTGCATCGCCGGCGCGCGCCCGAGGAGTTCCGGCATGCGCTGGGTAGTGCCGGTCTCACCGCCGCCGTGCGCGGCGCCGTTGGCGGCGCGCCGTACCAGCGCGACCGCCTTGTCGATGTCGAATGGTTTGGGCAGGTATTCGAAGGCGCCGCCCTCGTAGGCGGACACCGCGCTGCCAAGATCGGAGTGCGCGGTCATGACGATCACCGGCAGCGCCGGGCGTGCATCGCGGATGAGGCGCAGCAGCTCGAGCCCCGAGGCGCCGGGCATGCGGATGTCGGTGATCAGGACATCGGGCGACTCGCGCCGCAGCGCCGCGAGCGCGGGCTCGGCGGAATCGAAAGCGCGCGGGGTCATGCCGTCGTTGCGCAGCGCGCGCTCGAGCACCCAGCGGATGGAGGCGTCGTCGTCGACCAGCCAGACACGAAGGGCCGCATTCATGAGTCAACTCCCAGGGGCAGCAGCAGCGTGAAGACGGTGCGCCCGGTTTCGCTTTCAAATTCGATGATGCCGCCGTTGCGGGTGACCAGCTCCTGCGCCACCGCGAGTCCCAGACCGGTGCCATTGGCGCGCCCGGTGACGAGCGGATAGAAGATCGAGGAGCGCAGGTGCGGCGGCACCCCGGGGCCGGAGTCCTCCAGCTGCACGCTCGCGATCAGGCGGTGCTGCACCGAGCCGATGCTCACGTTCGAGCGCGCGCGCGTGCGCAGCACGATGCGGCCCAGGTCCCCCTGCGCCTGCAGCGCGTTGCGCGCCACGTTCAGCAGCGCCTGGATCAGCTGGTGCCGGTCGAGCATCGCATTCGGCAGGCTCGGGTCGTAGTCGCGCTCGATGACGATGCCGCCGGGCGCCTCGGCACGCAGCAGGTGATACACGTGCTCGCAGATCTCGTGCACGTTCACCGAGGTCTTGGCGGGTGCGCGCGTCGGGCCGGCCATGGAGTCGACCAGCGTCGTGAGCCGGTCGGCCTCGCCGATGATGAGCTGCGTGTATTCGCGCAACCCGGGCTCGGGCAGCTCGCGCTCGAGCAGCTGCGCCGCCCCGCGCAGGCCGCCCAGGGGGTTTTTGATCTCGTGCGCGAGCTGCCGCACCATCAGGCGGCTGCCATCGAGGCGTGCCAGCAGGTCGTTCTCGCGTGAGATGCGCTGACGCTGCGTCGTATCGGCGATCTCCAGCAGCAGCTGCGTGCCGGTAAGGCCGCTGAAGGGCGTAATGGTGACATCCAGCGTGCGCACCTCGCGCGGCGCGCCCGCCGGGCGGATCGCCACCTCGCGATCAGCGATGCTCTCGCCGCTCTCCAGCGCGCGCCGCAGGATGCGGCACAGTCCGTCTGTGTCGTGCAGGAAATCGCTGATGGGACGGCCGCGCGCCATCTTCAGGCTGAAGGCGAGCAGGTCCTGGGCGGCGACGTTGGCGTACACCGGGCACAGCTGCCGATCGAGCATCACGATCCCGGTCGACAGCGCATCGAGCAGGTCGGCGGCGTCGAATTGCGAGAGCGCCGAAGGAGCGCTGTGGTCAAAGGCCATGGCGCTCCCGCCCGCTAAGCGCTGCGGGCGGCGCGCCGTGACTGCAGCTCAGTGCGGCTTGACGGGGTTGACCGGGTTCTGGATCGAGGGCTGGTGCGCGCTGAAGGTGACCGGCGGCGTCTGGCACAGGAGCGTCCCGCTGCCATCCTTCACCAGCGCCTGCAGCGTGTGCGTGCCGCGCTCCACCGGGTTCAGCAGGTACTCGGTGCCGTTGGCCACGCCGAGCGAGGCGCCGTCCATCACCACGTACACCTGATCCCCCGAGCGCAGTCCCGGGTTGGTGAACACCACGATGCGCAGCTGCTCGAGGTTGGGGAAGTCCTGGTTGTCCTGCGGCTGCGCAATGCTGCAGCCGGTGTAGGCCGGCCCCTCGGGGGCGCTCTCCGGCGCCGGCGGCGTCGGCGCCTCGTTGCCGTGCGTTGACTTGTAGGTCTGCACCGGCGCCACCTGCACCTTCTGGGAATTCGGGTGCGGCTGATCGGAGTAATGCACCACGCCGTTCTCGTCGACCCATTTGTAGACCGGGCCGGCGAGCGCCGCCATGCAGCCGAGCGAGATTAAGGTAAAGAGGAGGGTGCGCATCGTGAGCCAGCATAACCCCGCACCGGGTCCGGGACAAAAGCGGGTGACGGCATTGTGTGAACGCCGCCACCCGCGCCCCTTTCCCCCTCACGCCGGCCCGCGGCTCGTGGCACCGGCCGCATACGCAAGACGTGAGCGAGAATCCTTTCTGTGTCATTACCTGATCAGCAGCTGTAATAGAGCTCCAGCTCGATCGGGTGCGTCGACATGCGGAAACGCGTGACCTCCTGCATCTTCAGCTCCATGTAGGCGTCGATCACGTCGTTGGTGAACACCCCGCCGCGGGTGAGGAACTCGCGGTCGTTATCGAGGTGCTCGAGCGCCATGTCGAGCGAGTGGCACACCTGCGGGATGTGCTTCGCCTCCTCGGGCTCGAGGTCGTAGAGATCCTTGTCGGCCGGGTCCCCCGGGTGGATCTTGTTCTGGATGCCGTCGAGGCCGGCCAGCATCATCGCCGTGAAGGCGAAGTACGGGTTGGCGCTCGAGTCCGGGAAACGCACCTCGATGCGCCGCGCCTTGGGGTTGGACACCCACGGGATGCGGATCGAGGCCGAGCGGTTGCGCGCCGAGTAGGCGAGCATCACGGGAGCTTCGAAGCCGGGCACCAGGCGCTTGTAGCTGTTGGTCCCGGCGTTGGTGAAGGCGTTGAGCGCCTTGGCGTGCTTGATGATGCCGCCGATGTAGTACAGCGCCAGGTCCGACAGCCCGCCGTACTTGTCGCCGGCGAACAGCGCCCGGCCGTCCTTCTGCAGCGACTGATGCACGTGCATGCCGCTGCCGTTGTCGCCCACCAGGGGCTTGGGCATGAAGGTCGCGGTCTTGCCGTGGCCGTGCGCAACGTTGTGCACGGCGTACTTGAGCAGCTGTACCTGATCGGCTTTCACCACCAGCGTGCCGGCGCCGATGCCGATCTCGGACTGCCCGGCGGTGGCCACCTCGTGGTGATGCACTTCGACCTTCAGGCCGAGCTCCTCGCACGCCAGGCACATCGCCGAGCGGATGTCCTGAAATGCATCCACCGGCGGCACGGGGAAGTAGCCGCCCTTGATGCCCGGGCGGTGCCCCTTGTTGCCGTCCTGGTACTCGGTCATCGAGTTCCACGCCCCCTGCACCGAGTCGATGGAATAGGAAGCGCCCCGCATCTCGTTCACGTAGCGCACGGAATCGAAGATGAAGAATTCGTTCTCCGGTCCAAAGAGCGCGGTGTCGGCGATGCCGGTGGACTTCAGGTACGCTTCGGCGCGCTTGGCGAGCGAGCGCGGGTCGCGCTCGTAGCCCTGCATCGTGGCCGGCTCGATCACGTCGCAGCGAATGTCGATCGTGGTCTCTTCGAAGAACGGATCGAGCACCGCCGTGAGGGCGTCGGGCATCAGGATCATGTCCGACTCGTTGATGCCCTTCCATCCGGCGATCGAGGAGCCGTCAAACATCTTGCCGTCGCGGAACAGGTCCTCGTCGACGAGCCGTGCCGGGATCGTCACGTGCTGTTCCTTGCCGCGCGTATCGGTAAAGCGCAGGTCCGCAAACTTCACCTGTTTTTCTTTTATGAGCTTCAGGACATCACTGGGTGTCATATCGCCTCCGGGAAAGGGGTTAGTGCCGAGCCGCTCCGCTCAATGACCCAATAGGGCGCCGCGCCCAAAAGAGCGGAACGATGCCCTTCCCCATTGCAGGGGCTGTGCCACCGTTTGCTCGGGAAGGAAATCAATCGCTTACGGTGCATGAGATTGGTGCATTGCACCTTGATAGTGCATATCGGCCCGCATCTTGCACCAAATAGAGGCGCAGGAGGAGACCTCTTCGGCGGGCGCGAGGACCGCAGCCGGCCGACGCGCGGCGGCGCCGGCGGCAACCCGGCAGGTGCGGTCGGGGACGGCCCGCAGCGGTCGCGCGCGGCGTCCTGTCCACCGGGCGCGCCGTTATACTCGCGCGCTCTTTTTGAGGTGTTAGAAAAAGCGCCATGAAGACCGGCCGGCCGCCGCGCACCTTCCAGGACCTGATCTTCACGCTGCAGCAGTACTGGGCGCAGCAGGGGTGCGTGATCCTGCAACCCTACGACATGGAGGTGGGCGCCGGCACCTTTCACACCGCCACGTTCCTGCGCGCCGTGGGCCCGGAACCCTGGCGCGCCGCCTACGTGCAGCCCTCGCGGCGCCCGACCGACGGCCGCTACGGCGAGAATCCCTTCCGCCTGCAGCACTACTACCAGTATCAGGTGGTGATCAAACCCTCGCCGCTGGAGATCCTCGACCTGTACCTCGGCAGCCTTGCCGAGCTCGGCCTCGACCCGCTGGTGCACGATGTGCGCTTCGTGGAGGACAACTGGGAGTCCCCGACGCTCGGGGCCTGGGGCCTGGGGTGGGAGGTGTGGCTGAACGGCATGGAGGTCACGCAGTTCACCTACTTCCAGCAGGTGGGCGGGCTCGACTGCCACCCGGTGACGGGGGAGATCACCTACGGGCTTGAGCGCCTCGCCATGTACCTGCAGGGCGTGGAGAGCATCTACGACATTCTCTGGAGCGAGGGCCCCGGGGGCCGCGTCACCTACGGCGACGTGTACCGGCAGAACGAGGTGGAGCAGTCCGCCTACAACTTCGAGCACGCCGACGTCGCGATGCTGCACAGGGCCTTCGAGGATCACGAGCGGCTGTGCCAGAAGCTGCTCGAGGCGAGGCTGGCGCTGCCCGCCTACGAGCAGGTGCTCAAGGCCTCGCACACCTTCAACCTGCTCGATGCGCGGCGCGCGATCTCGGTCACGGAGCGGCAGCGCTACATCCTGCGCGTGCGCACCCTGGCGAGCGGCGTGGCGAAGGCCTACTACGAGAGCCGCGAGGCACTGGGCTTCCCGCTGCTGCACGCGGCGGCCGCCGCGCGGGGCGCGCCATGAAGATCGAGCACCACGATTTTCTCTTCGAGATCGGCTCCGAGGAGCTGCCGCCACGCGCGTTGCACACGCTGCAGCGCGCGCTGGTGACCGGCATCGCCGCCGGGCTCGACAAGGCGCAGCTCGGGCACGGGGAGCTCACCGGTTACGCCACGCCGCGGCGCCTGGCGGTGTGGGTGAAGCGTCTCGCCACGCGCCAGCCCGAGCAGCATCTGCGCCGCAAGGGGCCACCGCTGAGCGCGGCCTTCGACGCCAGCGGCGCACCCACGCGCGCCGCGCTCGCGTTCGCGCACAGCTGTGGCACCACGGTTGAGGCGCTGGAGCGCCAGGAAGAGGGCAAGGGGACGTTCCTGTTCTTCGTCGGCAGCAAGCCCGGGGAGCGCGCGCTCGAGCTGCTGCCCGGGATCGTGCAGGCGGCACTCGATGCGCTGCCCATTCCGCGGCGCATGCACTGGGGCTCCGGCAGCGCGCTGTTCGTGCGCCCGGTGCACTGGGTGCTGATGCTGCTCGGCCAGGAGGTGGTGCCGGCGACGCTGCTCGAGGCGAGCGCCGGGCACTCCACCTATGGCCATCGCTTCCACGCCCCCAAGGCGCTGCGTATCACCAGCCCGGGTGCCTACGAGCGCACGCTGCGCGAGCGCGGCCGGGTGCTGGCGGATTTCGGGGCGCGCCGCGAGCGCATCCGCGCCGAGGTGAAATCCCTCGCCACCAGCCTCAACGGGCGGGCACTGATCGAGGAAGCGCTGCTGGAAGAGGTCACCGCGCTGGTGGAGTGGCCGGTGGCGCTCGCCGGGCATTTCGAGGAGCGCTTCCTCGCGCTGCCGCGCGAGGTACTGATCTCGACGCTGCAGGAACACCAGCGCTACTTCCCGCTCGAGGACACCGCCGGCCGCCTGCTGCCGGCGTTCATCACCATCAGCAACATCGAGAGCCGCGATCCTGCCAAGGTGCGCGAGGGCAACGAGCGCGTCGTACGCCCGCGCCTGGCGGACGCCGCGTTCTTCTGGGAACAGGACCGCAAGCAGCCGCTCGCCGCCCGCGTGGCCGCGCTCGATGCGGTGACCTTCCAGGCAAAGCTCGGCTCGCTCGGGGACAAGACGCGTCGCGTCATCGGGCTTGCGAGCGACGTCGCCGCCGCGATCAACGGCCCGCTCGATGACGCGCGCCGCGCCGCGCAGCTCGCCAAGTGCGACCTGCTCACGGCCATGGTGGGTGAGTTCCCCGACCTGCAGGGCGTCATGGGCGGCTATTACGCGCGTGCCGACGGGGAAACCCCCGAGGTGGCCGCCGCGATCCGCGAGCACTACCTGCCGCGGGCCGCGGGCGACGCGCTCCCGGCGACCCGCAGCGGCGTCGCGGTCGCGATCGCTGACAAGCTCGATACGCTCGCCGGCATCTTCGCGATCGGCGAGCGGCCCACGGGCAACAAGGATCCGTTCGGGCTGCGCCGCGCCGCGCTCGGCGTGCAGCGCATCCTCATCGAGAAGGAACTCGAGCTCGACCTGAAACGCCTCATCGACCTCGCCGTCGCCGGCGTGCGCGCCGACATCGACCGGCTGCGCGCCCAGGGGGGCGCCGCCACCCCGCCAAAGGCGCACGTCGGCGCGGACGTGGTGGCGGGCTGGATCTACGACTTCCTGATGGAGCGGCTGCGGGCGTACTACCTCGAGCGCGCCAGCGCCGCACCGGGGCGCGTGGCGGTGACCCCCGAGATGTTCGACGCCGTGCTCGCGGCACGCCCGGCCTCGCCCCTCGACTTCGATGCCCGGCTGAAGGCCCTGAGCGCCTTCCTCGACCTGCCGGAGTCCGCGAGCCTCACGGCCGCCAACAAGCGCATCGCCAACATCCTGCGCAAAGCGCCGGCGCCGGCCGCCGGCCCCATCAGCGTCGAGCACCTGCGCGAGGACGCGGAGGTGCGGCTCTACGATGCGATGCGCGCGCTGCAGGATGCCGTCGGCGCCGCGACCGCGCAGCGCCAGTACACCGCCGCCCTCGGGCGCCTGGCGCAGCTGCGACCCGCGGTGGATGCGTTCTTCGACCAGGTGATGGTCATGGACGAGAACCCGCACCTGCGCGCCAATCGCCTGCACCTGCTCGCCCAGCTGCAGGCGCTGTTCGGGGGCGTGGCCGACCTGTCACGGCTGCCCGGGTGATGACGCCGGCCGCAATTGCCGCGGCTGCACGCCGCGCGCCGGCGGTGCAGTTCCTGGGGTCGCTCATCTTCACCGGGTTCCTGTTCGCCTGGACTTTCCTCTACGCCATCCCGTTCACGCTGCTGTGCCTGTTACTGCCGTTTCCGCGCCGTCACGCACTGGTGCAGGTCTACGCCCGGAGCACGTTCGCGATGCTGCGCTGGTGCTGCGGGCTCACCTACCAGGTCGAGGGCACGGCTGCCGGCGGGAGCCCACATTGCGTTCTGGAAGCACTCTTCAACCTGGGAAACGATCGCGATGATGCTGGTCTTTCCGCGCCAGGTCTGGGTGCTCAAGCGCGAGCTCCTGTGGATCCCGTTCGTCGGCCAGGGGATCTGGCTGATGCACGCCATTGCAATCGATCGCAAGGCGGGACAATCGGCGGTGTCGCAGGTGGTGGCGCAGGGCCGCGAGCGCCTCGCTGAAGGGGACTGGGTGATCATCTTCCCGGAGGGCACGCGCATGCCGGCCGGGCAGACCCGGCGCTACGGGATGAGCGGCACGCTCCTGGCGCAGGAGACGGGCAGGCTCATCGTGCCGGTCGCGCACAACGCCGGCTACTTCTGGCCGCGCCGCGGGCTGCTGAAGAAATCCGGCACCGTGCGCGTGGTCATCGGCCCGCCCGTGTCCGCGCAGGGCCGCAACCTGCGCGAGGTCAACGAAGAACTTCAGGCCTGGGTCGAGCGCACGGTGCAGGCGCTGCAGCCTGCCGAGAATGGCGCGGTTTCAAACTAATACTGCCAATATTCGACTGTTATTGTCTCTATAGAGATCCAAATACCCCGGATCTGCGCCGTTCCCTTGGTCATTCACCGCCTACGCCGGACGGCTCAGAGCTCGGGCACGGGCGCGCGCGCGGTCGCCGCGAGCAGCAGCGCACCGGCGGCGGCGATGCCGGCCGACAGCACGAAGGTGCTCGTGTAATTGTGGGTGACATCCAGCTGCCAGCCGGTAAGCGCAACCGCAATGATCCCGGGGATGGTGGCGAGCGTGTTGCTGAAGCCGATGAGCATCGGGGCGTGCCGCGGAGTGATGTCGAGCGGCACGGCGGTGAAGCCTGCGCAGGCCAGCCCGGTCAGCGCCGCGGTGGCGCAGGCGATGGTCAGCGCGACCTGCGCCGAGCCCGCTCCCGGCAGGCTCAGCAGGCACAGCGCCGCGCCGGCGAGTCCCGTCGCCGCCAGCGCGCGCCGCACGCCCAGGGGTCGGGCGCCGCGGGCGATCGCGGCGTCTGCGATACCGCCACCGGACAGCAGCGCGAGGAAGTTGGCGAGCCACGGCAGCGCCGAGTACCAGCCGCTTTGCTGCACACTCAGGCCCAGGTGCTCGTGAAAATAACTCGGGAGCCAGGAGACGAGCACGTAGAGCGCCCAGTTGTGGCAGAAGTGCGCAGCAATGAACGACAGCACCAGCGGCGAGTGCAGCAGCTTGCGCCACGGCGTCGGCGCCGCGGCGCCCGGCGCCGGTACGGGCAGCAGCGCGCGCTCGGCCGCCGAGACGCCCACATCGGCGGCGGGGCTGCTGTGCACGCCGCGCCAGAAGGCCGCCACCCACACCAGCCCGAGCGCGCCGAACACGTAGAAAGTCGCCGGCCAGCCCAGGCGCGCGGTGAGATAGGCAGTGCCCACGAGGCCGACGATCTGCCCGAGCGGTATGCCGCTCAGAAACAGCGCCAGCGAGCGGGTGCGCTCGGTAAACGGGACCCAGCGGCTGAAGAGCTCGTAGCTCGCCGGCAGCACCGCCGCCTCCCCGAGCCCGAGACCGACGCGCGCGCCAATCAGCACGGCCACCGAGACTCCCGCCGCCGCCGGGGTGAGCAGCGCGAACAGCGACCACCACAGCACCGCAAGTCCCAGCACCCGCTTGCCGCCGAAGCGCTGCGCGAGCGCGCCGCTCGCGACCTGAAAGAGCAAGTAGCCGATGAAGAAGCCGGCGAGCACCAGGCCCTTCACCGACTGGCTCCAGTGAAACTGCTCGCGCATGGCCACCACGGCCACCGCGAGGTTCACCCGATCGGTGTAGGCGAGAAACATGGCGGCCACCGTGAAGCCGACCACGACGTGCCGGCGGCGGGAGGCCGGCGCCGGGGATGCAGCTGACATCGGCGATTCACCGGCCGCGCGCGCGGCGGCGTTGTTGGCGTTGCCAGCGAGTGTTAGGGAAAGCACCCGCGGACCGCAAGGGCCGCGGGGCGTGCGCTCTCAGACGTCGAGGTTGATGACCGAGAGCGCGTTCTTTTCGATGAACTCGCGCCGCGGCTCGACCTGGTCGCCCATGAGCGTGGTGAAGATGTCATCGGCCGCGACCGCGTCGTCGATTCTCACCTGCAGCAGCCGGCGCGTTTCCGGATTGATGGTCGTATCCCACAGCTGCTCCGGGTTCATCTCGCCCAGGCCCTTGTAGCGCTGGATGGTCTGGCCCTTCTTCGCCTGGTCGAACAGCCACTTCATCGCTTCCTTGAAGGAACCGATTTCCTGGCGCTCGTTGCCACGCGTCACGTACGCGCCCTCGCCGATCAGGCCGGCGAGCGTGCGCGCCAGGTCCGCGATGCGCTGGTATTCGGCCGACTCGAAGAACTCGCGCGGCAGGTACTTGTGCGTGGGCGTGCCGTGCTCGGTCTTGTGCACGATGATGCGCGTGGCGTGGCCGTCGCTCGCGCTGCGCATCTCCACCCGGTAGGTGCGCGTGCCGTCGGCGCGCGCGTTGAGGTGCTCGTTGAGATCGTTGGCCCAGCCGCGCAGCCAGTCGGCGCGGTCGAAGTTCGCCGGCGTCACCTCCGGCATGTACACCAGCTGCTCGAGCAGGCGGTCGTCGTAGCGCCGCGACCAGCGGGTGATGATCGCCTGCACCTCCATGTACTTGCGCGCCAGCAGCTCGAGCCCCGACCCTGACAGTGCCGGCGCCTGCGCGTTCACGTGCAGCCCGGCGCTTTCCAGCGCGCTGTTGAGCAGCACCTGGTTCAGCTCCGCTTCGTCCTTGACGTAGGATTCCTGCTTGCCGCGCTTCACCTTGTAGAGCGGCGGTTGCGCGATGTAGATGTGGCCGCGCTCGATCAGCTCCGGCATCTGGCGGTAGAAGAAGGTCAGCAGCAGCGTGCGGATGTGCGAGCCATCGACGTCTGCGTCGCACATCAGCACGCAGCGGTGATAGCGCAGCTTGCCGATGTCGAAGTCGTCCTTGCCGATGCCGCAGCCGAGCGCGGTGATGAGCGTGCCCACCTCCGCCGACGAAAGCATCTTGTCGAAGCGCGCCTTTTCCACATTCAGGATCTTGCCCTTGAGCGGCAGGATCGCCTGCGTGCGCCGGTCGCGGCCCTGCTTGGCCGAGCCACCGGCCGAGTCGCCCTCGACGATGAAGATCTCCGACAGCGCCGGGTCCTTTTCCTGGCAGTCGGCGAGCTTGCCGGGCAGACCGGCGATATCCAGCGCGCCCTTGCGGCGTGTCATCTCGCGCGCCTTGCGCGCCGCCTCGCGGGCGCGCGCAGCTTCCACCATCTTCGCCACGATCGCGCGCGCTTCCTGCGGATGCTCGAGGAGAAACTCCTGCAGCTTGGTGCCGACCGCGGTCTCCACGACTCCCTTCACTTCCGAGGACACCAGCTTGTCCTTCGTCTGCGAGGAGAACTTCGGGTCCGGCAGCTTGACGGAGAGAATTGCGGTGAGTCCCTCACGCGCATCGTCACCGGTCATCGGAATCTTGTTGTCCTTCTTGCCGGACAGTTCCTTCTCGACGTAATCATTCAGCGTGCGCGTGAGCGCGCTGCGGAAGCCCGCAAGGTGCGTGCCGCCGTCCTTCTGCGGGATGTTGTTGGTGTAGCAGAACATGCTCTCCTGGTAGGAGTCGTTCCACTGCAGCGCCACTTCGACGGCCACCGGTCCGTCCTGCGTGCGAAACCAGATCACCGATTCGTGGATCGGCGTGCGCGTGCGGTTCAGGTAGGCGACGAACGCCTGCAGGCCGCCGGCATGCGCGAACACATCGGACTTGTTCTCGCGCTCGTCGATCAGCTCGATGCGCACCCCGGAATTCAGGAACGACAGTTCCCGCAGTCGCTTGGCGAGGATCTCGTAATTGAAGCTGATGTTGGTGAAGATCTGCGCACTCGGCCGGAAGCGGATCACCGTGCCGCGATCCTGTGTGTCAGCCACGGCCGCGAGCGGGGCGGCCGGCTCGCCCAGGTGGTATTCCTGGCGGTGCAGCTTCCCGTCCCGGGAAATGCTCAGCTGCAGGTAGTCCGAGAGCGCATTGACGACCGATACGCCCACGCCGTGGAGTCCGCCGGAGACCTTGTAGGAGCTGTCGTCGAACTTTCCGCCCGAGTGCAGCACGGTCATGATGACCTCGGCCGCCGAGCGCCCCTCCTCGGGGTGGATATCCACAGGAATGCCGCGTCCGTTGTCCGAAACCGTCACCGATTCGTCGGCGTGGATCGTGACGATGATGCGATCGCAGTGACCCGCCAGGGACTCGTCGATGGAGTTGTCGACGACCTCGAAAACCATGTGGTGCAGGCCGGTGCCGTCATCGGTATCTCCGATGTACATTCCGGGGCGCTTGCGCACCGCATCAAGACCCTTTAAGACTTTGATTTTACTGGAATCGTAGACGTCGTCGCCGGCCATGAACTCGCTCATTTCTTGGACCGCGGCATTATACCGGTTGCACCCTCCCCTCAGCCACGTGAAACGTGCGCTCAGGCGCCCCGAAAAGCCGTGATTCTGCCGTCAGCGACGTGACGATTAGTTGCGCGCGCAACTGTATGACCTGCTCGATGAAGCACCGCAGGCGCATCCCGTCGAGCTCCGCCGCCGGATCGTCCAGCAGCAGCGTGGGCGTCGTACCGGTGAGCTCCTGCAGCAGGCGTATCTGCGCGACCGTCATGGCGACGGCAATGAGCTTCTGCTGTCCGCGCGAGAGCACCTCGCGCGCCGGACGGTTCGAGAGCCGCACGGAAACATCGGCGCGATGCGGGCCTGCGTGGGTGAGGCCATGTGCCTCATCGCGGGCTCTGGAGGCGTCCAGGGCTTCGTGGAGACTGCGTTCGCTGCTCCAGCCCCGCAGGTAGTGGAGCTGCACGTCCAGTCCCGTGAGTGCTTCCAGGACCTGCTTCCAGTGGGGTTGGAGCTGTTCGAGGAAGCGCGCGCGGGAGGCGGCGATCTGCTCGCCCGCCCGCGCCAGTTCGGCGTTCCAGACCGCGGCGTTTGCCGGGTCGGCCTTCAGGGCGGCGTTGCGCTGCTTCAGCGCCCGGCTGTAGCGCAGCCAGGTCTCAGCGAACTGAGGTTCCACGTGGAACACGGCCCAGTCCATCCAGCGGCGCCGGCGGTGCCCGCCCTCCTCGAGGAGCTTATGGACACCCGGTTCGATCACCTGCACCGCAAAGGCCTGGGAGAGCTGCGCGAGGGAACTGACCGGCCCCCCCGCAACGCGCGCCGTAACCCCAGTGCCTCGTGCCTCGACGCCGATGATCTGCCGGTCAGCGGCTGCCGCCCCGATCTGCCCAATAACTCTCAGGTGATCCTGTCCCCGACGAATCAGGCGCTCAGTGTTTCGGGTGCGAAACGATCGGCCCCGGCCCAGGAGAAAGATGGATTCCAGGATCGAAGTCTTGCCGGAGCCGTTATCGCCCCAGATCAGGCTCAGACCCGGGGGGATTTCCAGCTCGGCGTGGCTGATACAGCGGACATCGGTGATGGTCACGGCCTGAAGACTCATCGTGCCCGCACCCTCGCCCGCGGATGGCTGCAGTCGGCACCCGACAGGATGGTGGGCTGCCGATGAGCGTTGACGCGGTTCAATGGTGCCCGGGCGATCGCCCGAATGTTCCACGTGGAACAGTCCGGCCGCAGCCCGGGTGGCGGGCGCAGCCGATCGAGAGGTGCTCCCTGCGGCCCGACAATCGCATCCGCACGCGCGGTGAGGAAGCTCCACAGCGCAGGGTGCGCAGGACCCGGAGGGCGTCGCATGTGCGGATCCCCGGGCGGAATCGTCCGGTATGTCGAACTGGTTCCACGTGGAACATCACCCCGCGACCTTCCCTTCTCCAGCCACTTCCGGTGAACCAGCGTAGCGCGGCTGCACGCCAGAAGATCCTGCAGAGCGCGTACGGTCCCCGGTGAAGATGGTGCGTGGCTCGCTGCAGCCGCGGCTGCGGGGATGGCGTGGCCGGCCTGCCGAAAAGGCATCTGAGCCGACGCGTGGCGCCTCAGAGCCGCATCGGCATCACGACATAGCGGGTGTTGAGGGTCCCCGGTGCGTGGATCAGGCAGCTGCTGTTGGAGTCCGTCAGCCCGATCTCGACCTTGTCGCTCTCGATCGCGCTCAACGCATCCAGCAGATAGTTAACGTTGAAGCCGATCTCGACTTCCTCGCCCTGATAGGACACCTCCACCTGGTCTTCCGCTTCCTCCTGCTCCGGATTGTGCGCCTGGATGGTGAGGAGGTCGGGCCGAGCGGTCAGGCGGATCCCGCGGTACTTCTCGTTCGAGAGGATCGCGGTCCGCTGCAGTGCCTGGCGCAGTGATTCGCGGTCGGCCTCGACAATCCGCGGTGGATTGTTCGGAATTACACGACCGTACTCCGGGAAACGACCATCGATCAGCTTCGAAGTGAAGCGAATGTCGCCGATCTGGGCGCGAACGTGATTGGTACCCACGGCGAGGTCGATCGTCCCCTCCGTCCCCAGGATGCGCTGCAGCTCGAGCACGCCCTTGCGGGGGACAATTACTTGGTGCGTGTTCTTCGCCTTGCCGCTGAGTTCCATTTCGCACAGCGCGAGCCGGTGGCCATCGGTCGCGACGGCGCGCAGCGCCTTGCCGTCGGTCTCGAGCAGCAGCCCGTTCAGGTAATAGCGCACGTCCTGCTGCGCCATCGAGAAATGCGTCTTGTCGATGAGGCGCCGGAACTCACCCTGCGGCACAGTGAGGGTCTGCTGCGCATTGATCTCCTCGACGAGTGGAAATTCCGCAGCCGGCAGACTCGAGAGCGTGAAGCGGCTGCGGCCCGCGCGCAGCGATACGCGCTCACCTTCGGTCGTGAGCGTAATGCTGGTTTTCTCGGGTAAAGAGCGAAAAATATCCAGCAGCTTGCGGCCCGGCACGGTGATGTCGCCGCTCTGCTGCACGTTCACCTGGGTGCTCGCGACGAGCTCGACTTCGAGATCGGTTCCCGTGATGCTGAGCTTGTTGTCACGCGCTGCCAGCAGCACGTTGGCGAGCACCGGCATCGTCTGGCGACGTTCCACCACGCCGATGACACTTTGCAGGGGAGCGAGCAGATCTTCGCGCGTCGCGGTCAGCTTCATGGGGGTTTGACTCTCTTCGGATTAATTCTGTAGGAGAAATACTTCTCTTATTGTAGGAATAGTAGAGCCTGTGAGTCCCGGCAATAAGAAAATTAACCTATCTAAATCAATGTGTTGCGTCTTGATCTTGGCAGTGGAACCCGTGGCACTAGCTGCCCAACTGCTGTGAGCGGACTGTGCATAACTTTATCCCCAACTGCATCCACAAGTAATCCACAGCGTTTCGCACATCATCCGGCGAGCGTGCGCAGCAGATTCGAATAGTCTTCCTTCAGGCGCTGCTCGGTGTCGCGCAGTTCCTTGATGCGCTTGCACGCGTGCAGCACCGTCGTGTGATCGCGCCCGCCGAAGGCATCGCCGATCTCCGGCAGACTGTGCGTCGTGAGTTCCTTCGCGAGCGCCATCGCGATCTGGCGCGGGCGCGCCACCGAGCGGCTGCGCCGCTTCGACAGCAGATCGGCGAGCCGGACCTTGAAGTAATCGGCGACGGTCTTCTGGATGTTCTCGATGGTGACCAGCTTTGCCTGCAGCGACAGCAGATCCTTCAGCGCTTCCTTGGTGAATTCGAGCGTGATCGAGCGCCCGGTGAAGCGCGAGTTGGCGATCACGCGGCGCAGCGCGCCCTCCAGTTCACGCACGTTGGAGCGGATGCGCTTGGCGATGAAGAACGCCACTTCCTCCGGCAGCGTCACGCCGGCGACGTGCGCCTTCGTCATGAGGATCGCCACGCAGGTCTCAAGCTCCGGCGGCTCGATCGCCACGGTGAGTCCCCAGCCGAAGCGTGATTTCAGGCGCTCCTCGAGACCCTCGACTTCCTTCGGGTAGCGATCGCAGGTGAGGATCACCTGGTGCTGGCCTTCGAGCAGCTCGTTGAAGGTGTGGAAAAACTCCTCCTGGGAGCGCTCTTTTCCCGCAAAAAACTGGATATCGTCGATGAGCAGCGCGTCCAGCGAGCGGTACGCGGTCTTGAACTCGTTCATCGCGTTGTGCTGCAGCGCGCGCACCATATCGCCGACGAAACGCTCCGAGTGCACGTAGGCGATCCGTGCTTCCGGATCGCGCTCCTTGATGAGGTGCGCGATCGAGTGCATCAGATGCGTCTTGCCCAGGCCGACGCCGCCATAGAGGAACAGCGGGTTGTAAGCGCGGCCGGGGTTCTCGGCGACCTGGCGCGAGGCGGCCTTGGCGAGCTGATTGCTCTTGCCCTCGACGAAGGTGGCGAAGGTGAATTCGCCGTTGAGGCGGGCGCCGACCACCAGGCCGTCGGCGCGGCGTGCGCGCGCGGGCAGCACGGCCACGGGCGCCGGCGCGCCGCGCAGCGGGTTGCCGCGCGAGCCGACCTCGACCGTGACGATCGGCACGTCGCCGGTGCTCTCGTCTCGCAGCAGCTCGCCGATGCGTGGCAGCAGATTCGCATTGATCCACTCGACCACGAAGCGGTTGGGTGCCAGAAGCTTGAGGGCCCCGTTGCCCTCCATGGCTTGCAGCGGCCGCACCCAGGTATTGAATTGCTGCTCCGGAAGCTCGGTCTCCAACGCGCCCATGCAGCGAGTCCAAAGCGACGCTTCCACGCGCGTTTGCCTCCGCGAGGTGTTCATGTACGTAAAGGAAAAGGCCGCGAAGTCTATACCGATCGCGCACCGTGCTGAAGGCTTTCGCGAACCGAAAATATTGACACCTTGGCGCTCAACGGCTTAGCCTTGCCGCCCTTTTTTGACCGCCATGGATCGTTCACGGAGCCCCCGGTATGAAGCGTACCTATCAGCCGAGCAAAGTGCGTCGCAAGCGCACCCATGGGTTCCGCGCACGCATGGCCACCAAGAACGGCCGTAAGGTGCTCGCGCGGCGGCGCGCCAAGGGCCGCCGCAAGCTGATACCCTGAAGTCGAGTGGGTCGGGCGCGGTTTTGAGCGCCGGCACCCCCTAACTGATTCCTCAAGAGCTCGATGCCAGGGCGGCTCACTCTGCCGGCGCACCTTCGCCTGCGGCGCAAGAGCGACTTTGACGCCGCCTACGCACGCGGGCGGCGCATGGGTGATGGATTCTTTGCCGTGACTGTGAACGTGAATGATTTGGGCGCGCCGCGCCTCGGCCTGGCGGTGGCGGTACGCGTCGCCGGAGGCTCCGTGGGGCGCAATCGCATCCGCCGCGTCATCCGCGAGTCCTTCCGGCTGCACCAGCACGAGCTGCCGTCCGTCGACCTCGTGGTGAGTGCACGCCCCAAGGCGCGCGCGGCGCCCGGGCGCGAGCTGCATGAGAGCCTCGCGGTGCTGTGGAAGAAAGTCGCTGAGCAATGCGCCACCTCGCCGCGTTCCTGATCCGCATCTACCAGTGGACCGTGAGCCCGCTGCTGGGGCCGCGTTGCCGCTTCTACCCGAGCTGCTCGCAGTACGCGCACGAGGCGCTGCTGCGCTTCGGCCTGCTGCGTGGTGGCTGGCTCGCGCTCAAGCGCCTCGGCCGCTGCCACCCCTGGCACGCCGGCGGCATCGACCCGGTTCCGCCGGTTGCAGCGCCCCACCTGTGCACCCATCACGCTCATGAATAACACTCTGTTTCCGTCCAGCCCGCGTCTTTACCTGTGGGTGGCGCTGGGACTGCTCGCGTTCGTGAATTTCCAGACCTGGATGAAGGACTACGGGCCGGCGCCGCAGAGCCCGGAAGTCCCGCCGGTCGCGGGCGCACCGGCCGCGCCGGCGACGGATCTGAGAAACCAGCTGCCCGCCGGGGCACAAAGTGCCAGCGGAACCAGCACCGCGGTGCCGGCTACGCCGGTGCCGCGCCGGCCGCCGCGGCGGCCGGCGAGGGCGAGGGTGAGGCCGCCCCGGCGATCCACGTACACACCGACGTGCTCGACGTGGACATCAGCCTGCGCGGGGGCACGCTCACGCGCGTCGACCTGCCTGCCTATCCGCAGGTGAAGGGCCAGACCGCGCCCGTGCGCCTGGAGAACCACGACGCGCCGCTGACGCTTTACGAGCTGCAGACCGGGCTCACCGGACCCGGCGCCGGCCCGTACCCGGACCAGAACGCGCAGTACACGAGCGACAGCGCCGACTATCGCCTCGGCAGCGCCGCGGAGCTGCGCGTGCCGCTCACCTGGAGCGCGGAGGGGGTGACGGTCACCAAGACCTACACCTTCAGGCGCGGCGCCTACGGCATCGAGGTTTCCTACGAGGTTCACAACGGCGGCAGCAGCGACTACGAGACGCGCCCGTTCGCCCAGATCGTGCGCAACGATCCGCCGACCAAGCGCTCCTATTTCAACGTCGACAGCTACGCCTACCACGGGCCGGCGATTTATGACGGCACCAAGTACCGCAAGCTCGACCCGACCAACCGCGACGACATGCATCTGGCGCTCGAAGTGCGCGATGGCTGGCTCGCGGCGCTGCAGCACCACTTCGTCAGTGCGCTCGTGCCGCCGAAGGGCGCGCCCTGGGTGTTCTCGCTCGCCGTGGCCGGCAACCAGTACCAGCTCGGCGGCGTCGGTCCGGCGCAGTCGCTGGCGCCGGGGGCGAGCGCGCAGTTCGCGCCAGACGCTGTTCGTGGGACCGAAGCTGCAGAACCAGCTGGAGGCGATCGCACCGGAGCTCGGCCGCGTCGCCGACTACGGGCGGCTGTGGTTCCTCGCGCGGCCGCTGTTCTGGCTGCTCGCCAAGGTGCACGCGCTCACCGGCAACTGGGGCATCGCGATCATCCTCGTGACGTTCCTCCTGAAGCTGCTGTTCTATCCGCTCTCGGAGGCCAGCGGCCGCTCGATGGCGAAGATGAAGACGCTGCAGCCGCGCATCAAGAACCTGCAGGAGACCTACAAGGACGACCGCGAAAAGCTCGGGCGCGCGATGATGGAGCTGTACCAGCGCGAGAAGATCAACCCGGTCGCCGGCTGCCTGCCGATCGTCATCCAGATCCCGGTGTTCATCGCCTTCTACTGGGTGCTGCTCGAGAGCGTGGAGATGCGCCAGGCGCCGTTCATGGGCTGGATCCATGACCTGTCCTCGCGCGATCCGTTGTTCATCCTGCCGCTCATCATGGCGGTGGCGATGTTCCTGCAGTACAAGCTGAACCCCACGCCGCCGGATCCGGTGCAGGCGAAGGTGTTCATGTTCATGCCGCTGGTCATGTCGTGCATGTTCGCCTTCTTCCCCGCAGGACTGGTGCTCTACTGGGTGACCAACACCGTGCTCTCCATCGCCCAGCAGTGGAACATCAACCGCCGCATCGAGGCGGTGGCCGCGGCCAAGCGCGCCAACTGACGGTGCCGCGCGCCCGCTTTCGGGCCGCGGCGCTTCCCTTGCGGCCGGCAGCGGCAGTAGCCTCACGCTGCGGCAGAGGCGGTTCATGACGCGAACGGACACCATCGTGGCGGCGGCGACGCCCCCGGGCCGAGGCGGCATCGGCATCGTGCGCATCTCGGGACCGAAAGCCCCCCAGATCGGGGTGATCCTCCTGGGGGAGCTGCCACCGGCGCGCCGCGCCACGTTCACGCGCTTCCTTGATGGCGCGGGCGGCGCGCTTGATGCCGGCCTCGTGCTGTTCTTTCCGGCCCCGCACTCCTATACGGGTGAGCACGTGCTCGAGCTGCACGGCCACGGCGGCCCGGTGGTGCTCGAGGCACTGGTGCAGCGCGCCCTGGAGCTCGGCGCGCGCCGCGCGCAGGCGGGCGAGTTCACGCAGCGCGCCTTCCTCAACGACAAGCTCGATCTGGCGCAGGCGGAGGCGATCGCGGACCTGATCGATGCGGGCTCGCGCGAGGCGGCGCGCGCGGCGATGCGCTCACTGCAGGGCGAGTTCTCCGCCATGGTGCGCGGCCTCACCGAGGCGATCATCGAGCTGCGCACCTACGTGGAGGCGGCCATCGATTTTCCCGAAGAGGAAATCGACTTCCTCGCCGACCGCGAGCTCACCGAGCGCTTCCAGACGGTGCGCGATCACTTCGAGGGCGTGCTCGACTGCGCGCGCCAGGGGCGCCTGCTGCGCGAGGGCATGACCGTGGTCATCGCCGGACGACCCAACGCGGGCAAGTCGAGCCTGCTGAACCGCCTCGCCGGTTACGACGCGGCGATCGTCACGCCGATCCCGGGCACCACGCGCGACATCGTGCGCGAGCGCATCGCGATCGATGGCATGCCGCTGCACGTCATGGATACCGCGGGACTGCGCGAGGCGGGCGATCTGGTGGAAGAAGAGGGCATCCGGCGTGCGCACGCGGAGATGGCGCGCGCGGACCGTGTGCTGTTCGTGATCGACGCGGTGGCAGATCCGACCGCAGGCGCCTACCGCGAGGAGCGCGCGCGGTTGCCGGCCGAGGTGCCCGTCACCCTGGTGTTCAACAAGTGCGACCTCGCGGTCGGCCTGCCCGTGGCCGATACGCTCACCGGGCCGCCGGTGATCGCGCTCTCGGCCCTGGAGGGCACCGGGCTCGAGGAGCTGCGGGCACACCTGAAGCAGTGCATGGGTTACCAGACGGTGGAGGGTGGCGCGGTGAGTGCGCGACGGCGGCATCTGGAGGCGCTCGCCCGCGCGCGCCAGCACACCGAGGAAGCCGCGCGGCAGCTGACCGAGACGCGCGCCGGGGAACTCGTCGCCGAGGAGCTGCGTGCCGCCCAACAGGCGCTCGCTGAGATCACTGGTGAGTTCTCGAACGAGGACCTGCTGGGCAGGATCTTCGCGGGCTTCTGCATCGGCAAGTAGCGCGCGCTAGTGCGCGGGCGGCCGCAGGGCGAGGTCCTTGCTGTAGACGACGTTCATGACGTTGTCGTACCAGCCCTCGACCTGCGGTTTCACCAGGTGCTTGTTCACGTAGAAGTAGATCGGCAGCAGCGGGTGATCGGCAAGCATCAGGCCCTCGGCCTGCTCGAGCAGCGCGCGCCGCTTGGCCGGATCAATCTCCGCCGCCGCCTGAGCCAGCAGCGCGTCGTACTGCGGGTTGGCGTAGTGGGGCAGGTTCACCCCGAAGTCGCTCTTCAGGTACTGCGCGAAGGTGTAGGCGTCGTTGTAGTCCCCGACCCAGCTCGAGCGGAACATCTCGACGTCGCCGCGATCGATGTCCTGCAGCAGCGACTTGAACTCCACCTGGGTGAGCTGCACCTCCACGCCCAGCGCCTCCTTCCACATGGAGGCGATGGCGAGCGCGAGCTTGGTGTGCACCTCGCCTGAGTTGTAGCGCAGCTCGAAGCGCAGCGGATGCTCAGCCGAGTAGCCCGCCGCGGCGTACAGGCGCTGGGCCTCGCGGATGCGCTCGGGCATCGGCGTATTGCGGTAGTCGAAGGATTGCGCGCGGTAGTTGTCGATTCCCGGCGGCACCCAGCTGTAGGCCGGCAGCTCGCCCACGCGCAGCACGAGCTCGGCGAGCTTCTCGCGATCGATGACGAGCGAGAGCGCGCGCCGCAGCTGGGGCTGGTCCTTGAAGGGTGCGCGCTTGAGGTTGAAGCCGTAGTAGTAAGTGGTGAGCTGCGGGGCAACGTGCAGCTGGTCCGCGAGGTTCGCCTTGATCCAGTCGTACTGGCCGCGCGGCACCACGAAGGTCACCTGCAGCTCCCCGGCACGATAGCGCGCCAGTTCCGCGTTCTCATCCGGGATGAGCAGGTACTTCACCCCCGCAAGACGCGTGGCGGCGTCGTTCCAGTAGTGCGGGTTGCGCCGCGCGCTGATGTGCGAGCCCTGTACCCACTCGCTCAGCACGAACGCACCGTTGGCCGGCATCACGCCGGCACGCGCGAAGCCCTCCGGGTGCGCGGCCAGCGTCGCGCGGTGCACCGGGCAGGTGCTCGGGTGTGACAGCAGCGTCGGCAGGTAGGGCGCGGGGGCGGCCAGCGTGATGAGGAGGGTGGCCGCATCCGGTGCGCGCACGCCGAGCTCGGCGGGCTTCTTGCGACCGGCCACGATGTCCGGGGCGTTGGCGATGATGTCCACGTACTGCGCGTACGCGGACGCGGTGGCGGGGTCCACCAGGCGCTGCAGCGCGGCGACGAAATCGGCGGCCGTGACGGCATCGCCGTTGGACCAGCGCGCCTCGGGCCGCAGCACGAAGGTGTAGGTCTTGCCGTCCTCGCTCACGCTCCAGCGGCTCGCGACCCCCGGTGCGACGGCGGCCTTGTGGTCGAGCGTGGTGAGCCCCTCGCACAGGTCGCGCAGGATGCTCTGCGCCTCGAAGCCGCGCGCCTTCTGCGGGTCGAGCGAGTCCGGATCCGGCCCGCCACCGCGCACCAGGATGTCACCGCCTCGTCGGGCGCGCGGGCGCAGCCACTGAGGACGGCGAGCAGCGCGAGGAGCGCCAGCCGGGCGCCGGCGCGCAGTCTCATTGCCGCCGCAGGCGGCTGCGGTTGATCTCCTCACGCAGCGCCAGCGTGGCGCGGCGCGCCGCGTGGGCGAAGTCCGGGCCCGGCGCGGCGTAGAGGATGGCGCGCGAGGAGCTGACGAGCAGTCCGGTGCCGGCGGCGGTCTGCCCGGCGCGCACGGCCTTTGCGACGTCGCCCCCCTGGGCGCCGACCCCCGGCACCAGGAGCGGCATGTCCCCGACCAGCGCGCGCACCTGGGCGAGCTCCTGCGGGTAGGTGGCGCCGACCACCAGCAGGCAGTTGCCGCGGCCGTTCCAGCGCGTGGCGGCGAGCTCGGCAATCACCTGGTACAGCGGCCGCCCGCCGACCTCAAGCTCCTGCAGATCGCGCCCGCCCGCGTTCGAGGTGCGGCACAGCACGATCACGCCGCGGTCGGCATGCCTGAGGAACGGCTCGAGGGAGTCCGTGCCGAGGTAGGGATTGACGGTGACCGCATCGGCGCCGTAGCGCTCGAACACCTCGATCGCGTAGCGCTCGGCCGTGTTTCCCACATCGCCGCGCTTGGCGTCGAGGATCACCGGTACCTGCGGGTAGC
Source organism: uncultured Pseudomonadota bacterium (assembly GCA_963727305.1). Classification (GTDB taxonomy): domain Bacteria; phylum Pseudomonadota; class Gammaproteobacteria; order Steroidobacterales; family Steroidobacteraceae; genus 13-2-20CM-66-19. The sequence goes on along the minus strand of CAVSFM010000015.1, from coordinate 181,018 downwards.
TCGTGTGCAGGTACTCGATGGTGCGCTCGAGCTGGTCCTCCGCCTCGTACGCGGCGTAATGCGCGAACTGCGGCTTGTAAGCGCACACGAGGTCGTGGGTCGCGTCGATGATCGCCTTGTTGAACTGATAGATCGGGGAGGGCTCGGCGGCGATGTGCCTCGGGAAACGCTCGATCTCCGGATCCAGCCCCACGCACACCAGCGAGTCGTGCGCCGCCCAGGCCTGCTGCAGCTTGTCGATGAAGGTGCTCATGCCACCTGCGCGCGCGCGGCGTGGCGCTTCAGGTGCACCAGCAGGATCTGCACCGCGGCCGGGGTGATGCCGGGCAGGCGGCCGGCCGCGCCGAGGGTGGCCGGCCGGGCCGCGCTGAGCTTCTGGCGCACCTCGTGTGACAGTCCCGTCATGCGCTCGTAGTCCAGCCCCTCCGGCAGCGCGAGTTCCTCGTGGCGGCGCGCGCGCTCAATTTCGGCCTGCTGGCGCTCGATGTAGCCGGCGTACTTGGCGCGCACCTCGATCTGCGTGCGTACCTGGGCCGGCAGCCGCTCGTCCAGCGCCCCGGGCGTGGCCCACGGCGGCTCGCCGGTGAGGGCGCACAGCGCCTCGAAGCTGACCTCCGGGCGGCGCAGCAGTTCAAAGGCCGTGGCATCCCGCGGCAGCGGCGCGCCCAGGACCGCCGCGCACCAGGCGGCGGGCACGTCGGTGGCCTTGAGCCGCAGCTGCGACAGGCGGGTGACCTCCGCGTTGGCACAGTCCTGCTTGGCCTGGAACAGCTGCCAGCGTTCCGCGTCGATCAGTCCCAGGCGCTGCGCCGCGGGTGTCAGGCGCAGGTCGGCGTTGTCCTCGCGCAGCAGCAGCCGGTGCTCGGCGCGGCTGGTGAACATGCGGTAGGGCTCGGCGGTGCCGCGGCTGATCAGGTCATCGACCAGGACCCCGAGGTAGGCCTCGCTCCGCAGCGGCGTCCACGCCGCCTCGCCGCGCCCGCCACGCACGGCGTTGATGCCGGCGAGCAGTCCCTGCGCCGCCGCCTCCTCGTAGCCGGTGGTGCCGTTGATCTGTCCTGCGAAGTACAGCCCCCCGAGCGGGCGGGTCTCGAGCGAGGGCTTCAGGCCCCGCGGATCGAAGAAGTCGTACTCGATGGCGTACCCGGGGCGCGTGAGATGCGCGCGCTCGAGGCCGCGGATGCTGTGCACGAACTCGACCTGCACATCGAACGGGAGGCTGGTCGAGATCCCGTTCGGATAGACCTCGTGGGTGCTCAGCCCCTCGGGCTCGATGAAGATCTGGTGCGAGGCCTTCTCGGCAAAGCGCACGACCTTGTCCTCGACGGAGGGGCAGTAGCGCGGCCCCACGCCCTCGATGCGGCCGGTGAACAGTGGCGAGCGGTCGCTGGCTGCACGGATGATGTCGTGCGTCCGCTCATTAGTCTGCGTAATGAAACAATCAACCTGCCTTGGATGCTCACTGACTCGCCCAAGGTACGAAAAGACCGGCGTGGGGCGGTCCCCGGCCTGGCGGGTCATGGCGGACCAGTCGAGCGTCCGGCCGTCGATCCGCGGCGGCGTGCCCGTCTTCAGGCGCGCGACCTTCAGCGGCAGCTCCCGCAGGCGGGCGGCCAGGCGGTTGGAGGGCGCATCCCCGGCACGGCCGCCCGGCAGGTTCTCGAGGCCCACGTGGATGCGGCCACCGAGGAACGTGCCGACCGTGAGCACCACGGCGCGGGCCTCGAAGCGGATGCCGCTGACCGTGACGACGCCCCGCACCCGCGCGCCCTCGACGATCAGGTCGGCGACCTCCTGCTGGAAGAGCACCAGGTGCGGCTCGTTCTCGAGCCGCGCGCGGATGGCCTGGCGGTACAGCTGCCGGTCGGCCTGGGCGCGCGTGGCGCGCACCGCCGGACCCTTGCTGGCATTGAGGGTGCGGAACTGGATGCCGGCGAGGTCCGTGGCGCGCGCCATGGCGCCGCCCATGGCATCGATCTCCCGCACCAGGTGTCCCTTGCCGATGCCGCCGATCGCCGGGTTGCAGCTCATGGCGCCGAGCGTCTCCAGGCTCTGGGTGACCAGGAGCGTGCGTGCTCCCATGCGCGCAGCCGCCAGCGCCGCCTCGGTGCCGGCGTGGCCGCCGCCGATGACGATCACCTCGAAGGTCTGAGCTGAGGGGTGGCTTGGGGGCATAGACATAACCTGCTGCGCCGCGCCCGGGCGTTGAAACCCGGGCGCGCGCGGACGCGTATTGTAGGGCGGCGGCGCCCGCGAACAAGTTCGCACGCGTCCCCTATATCCTTGGCCTCACCGATGGCTGCACTGCGTGCGTTGAAAGTCGGGCATGTCCCGCGCGCTTAGGGCGCTCCTTGCGAGCGGCCTCCTCGGCGGCTGCCTGGCCGCCGGGCCGGCGCCTGCCGCGGCGCAGACCCTCGCGCTGAATCCCTGCCAGATCACGCACCCGCTGCGCCTCACGGTGGTGGCGGCCGAGTGCGGCGTGCTCGAGGTGGCCGAGAACCCGGCCGCCCCCGGCGGGCGGCGCATCGGGCTGCACGTGGCGCGCGTGGCCGCCATCAACCGCCGCAAGCAGGCCGATGCGCTGTTCGTGCTCGCCGGCGGCCCGGGCCAGGGGGCCGGGGACTTCTACGCCAGCGTCGCGCCCGCGTTCGCTCGCATCCGCCGCGATCGCGACATCGTGCTGCTCGACCAGCGCGGCACCGGCGCCTCGCATGCGCTCAGCTGCCCGGCGAGGAGGCGCAGCTCTACCAGGCCTCGGATGCCGAGGTCGCCGCGTTCGCACAGCGCTGCCTGGAGGCCCTGCGCGCGCAGGCGGACCCGGCCTTCTACACCACCAGCATCGCGGTGGCAGACCTCGAGCGGGTGCGTGCCGCGCTCGGTTACGAACGCATCGATCTCTATGGCATCTCCTACGGCACGCGCGTCGCGCAGCAGTACCTGCGGCGCTTTCCCGCGCGCGTGCGCGCGCTCATCCTCGATGGGGTGGTACCGCCGCAGCGCGCGCTTGGCCCGGAGGTCGCGCTCGATGCGGAAAGCGCGCTGCGGCGCATCCTCGCACGCTGCCAGAGCCAGGCGCCCTGCCGCGCGCGCTTTGGCGATCCGCTGCGCGACTACGAGACGGTGCGTGCGGCGCTCGAGGCGCAGGCGGTGACGGTCACGGTGCCGGACCCTGCGAGCGCCGCCGCCCGCCAGGTCGAGGTCGACCGCGACCACCTGGCGACGGTGCTGCGACTGGGCGCGTACAGCGCCGACTATGCGGCGCTCCTGCCGCTGTTCCTGCGGGCCGGCGCGCACGGGGATTACACCCCGCTCGCCGCCCAGTTCCTGTTCCTCGAGCGCTCCTACGAGAGCATCGCGATCGGCATGCACAACAGCGTCGTGTGCACCGAGGACGTGCCGTTCTGGGAGCCGCGTGCGATCGACCGCACGGCGCTCGCGGCCACCTTCATGGGGGCCGGCGAGGTCGATGCACTCGCGAGCCTGTGCCGCATCTGGCCGCACGGGCCGATCGATGCGGACTTCCACCTGCCACTGCACAGCGCCGTGCCGGCGCTGCTGTTGTCCGGCGGCGATGACCCGGTGACACCGCCCGCCTATGCCCGCGAGGCGGGGGCCAGCCTGACGCAGGCGCTGCAGCTGGAGCTGCCGGGCTTCGGGCACGGCCTGCTGAGCGCGCCCTGCATGGACCGCGTGCTGGCGCAGTTCCTGGCGCGCGGCAGCAGCGCGGGACTGGACACCGGCTGCCTGCGCCGCGCCGCGCCCATGCCCTTCTTTACCTCCGTCAACGGCCCCGCGCCATGATCGAGGCACGCGAACTCGCCAAGCGCTTCGGGGCCGTGCAGGCGGTGCGCGGGGTCAGCTTCACCGCGCACGACGGGCGCATCACCGGGCTGCTGGGCCCCAACGGCGCCGGCAAGTCGACCACGCTGCGCATGCTGTACACCGTGCTCCGGCCCGACGCCGGCGATGCACTCATCGACGGGCTGAGCGTGCTGGAGACGCCGCTCGATGCGGCGCGGCGCCTGGGCGTGCTGCCGCACAGCGCCGGCATCTACCCGAACCTGAGCGCGCGCGAGAACATCCTCTACTTCGCCGCCCTGCAGGGCCTGCCCCGCCGCGAGGCGCGCGCCCGCACCGCGGCGCTGCTGCAGCTGCTGGAGATGGAGGAGTTCGCCGACCGGCGCGCCAAGGGCTTCTCGCAGGGCGAGCGCATGAAGACGGCGCTGGCACGCAGCCTCGTGCACCGGCCGCGCAATCTGATCCTGGATGAGCCCACCAACGGCCTCGACGTGATGGCGGTGCGCTCGCTGCGGCGGCTGCTGCGCGCGCTGCGTGCCGAAGGGCACTGCATCCTGTTCTCGAGCCACGTCATGCCCGAGGTGAGTGAGCTGTGCGACGAGGTGGTGGTGATCGGCGCCGGCGCGGTGCTCGCGAGCGGCACGCCCGCGCAGATCCGTGAGCGCACCGGCACCGGCGTGCTCGAGGAGGCCTTCGTGCAGCTGCTCGGCGGCGCGGAGGCCTAGGTCGTGCGCGCCATCCTCACCGTCTTCGCCAAGGAGTTCCGCGAGAACCTGCGGGAGCGGCGCACGCTCCTCACCGCACTGATCCTCGGGCCGCTGCTTGGCCCGGCGCTGTTTTCAGGGTTGCTGGCGCTGCAGCTCCACCGCAGCGCGGAGGCGGGCGACCGGCCGCTGGCGCTCACCGTGACGCACGCCGAACGGGCGCCGAACCTGCTCGCGTTCCTCCGCTCCGCCGGCGTCACGCTCACCGAGGCGAGCTACGAGCCCGCCGCGGCGCGCCAGGCCGTGGCCAGTCATCGTCACCTGCGCGTGCTGAACGTCAGCGTGGAGTTCGCCGCGCACCTGACTTCGGGCACCCCGGCCGCGCTGGAGTTGTATGCGGACGCCTCCGACGTAGCGGCGGCGGCGATACCGAGCGCGTGCGCGCACTGCTCGAGCAGTACTCCGGGCAGCTCGCACGCCTGCGCCTGCTGGCCCGCGGCACGGATCCGCTGCTGCTCAACACCCTCGCCGTGCAGGACATCGACGTGTCGACCCCGGCGACGCGCTCGGTGCTGGTACTGGGGACGCTCAGCTACCTGCTGCTGATCACCATGCTGATGGGCGGCATGTACCTGGCGATCGACGCCACGGCCGGGGAGCGCGAGCGCGGCTCGCTCGAACCGCTGCTCACCGTGCCCGTGCCGCGCGCCCAGCTGATCTTCGGCAAGATCCTCGCGACCTGCGCCTACATGTTGCTGACACTCACGCTCACGGTGACCGTGTTCGCGATCCTGCTGCGCTTCATCGGCCTGGAGCGTTTCGGCATGAGCGTCAACTTCAGCCCGACGGTCGCGCTGCAGCTGATCCTCTACTGCCTGCCGCTCGTGCCGCTGGCGGCCGCGCTCATGACGCTCGTCGCCGCCTACACCCGCACCTACCGCGAGGCGCAGTCCTACCTCGGGGTCGTGCTGCTGGTGCCGACGCTGCCGCTGGTGTTCGCCGGTGCACTCGGGCTGCGGCCGACGCTGGCGCTGATGGCGATTCCCTCGCTCAGCCAGCATTTCCTCATCACGAGCCTGTTGCGCGACGAGGCGCTGCCGCCCGCGTACCTGGCCGTCTCGGTCGGCGCGACGCTGCTCGCGGGCGCGCTGCTCGTGGCGCTCGCCGGCCGGCTCTACCGGCGCGAGGCACTGCTCGGCTGAGGCGGCGGGCTGAGCTGCGCGTGCAGGCGCGCAACGTGCCGGTCGGCAAACGCGCGCGCCTCGATTTCGAAGCGATTGTTCCAGTAGCCGCGCCGCAAGCACTCGATTACATAACGCGTCACGCTCAGGGTTCCCGGCTGCCACTGGTGTACGACATGACAGTACTCGTGCAGCATCAGCCAGGGATTGGCGAAGAAGTCCGCGGCGCTGCCGCGCAGGTAGATGCGCCGGCGGCGCGTGGTGGCCACCGCGCGTCCGTGCAGCCGGGCGAGGCGGGAATGCTCGATCACGCGGATCTCGCCGATCGGCGCCCGCAGGATACTCTCCAGGGCGGCGCGCAGGTGCGCGGGGACGGGGGCTTCGCGCGGGCGCAGCACCACGTGCCTCAGGCGCGCGTGTGGACCCACCCCATGCTCGGGCGGAAACGCAGAGCGCGGGCTGGGCCGGAGGCGATGTCATCGGGCAGCAGCTTCACGCCACCATCCTCAAGGTAACGCTTTACCAGCGCAACCACCGTCTCGCAGGTCGCGGCCGCGTGGCCCGAGTCCGCCAGGTGCACCACGATGCGCGCCTGCAGGTGGCGGGCCGCGGGGCAGGTCTCGCGCAGCGCGGCGAGGCAGCGATCCAGCAGCAGCATTTCGGTCGCGAGCGTGGTGTCGGTCACGTCGGCAGGCTTGGTGGCCCGTACGATGCAGCGCAGGTGCAGCAACGCGCCGGCCTCCTCCTGCGCGTCATACACGCAGACGGCGAGCGCCGAGCGCAGCTCGGTGAGCAGCAACACATCGCCCGAGGCAACTTCAAACTTGTCGGGCGCAACGTTGACTTCGCGACTGGCCATCCTGGCTTGTATACCGCCTAGCTGCGCGTCCATGTGAGCCCGCTGCCCAAACTATGAACTGCCGCACGCGTCGCCTGTAGAATATGCGAATGCGTACCATCGAGACCCGGACACATGAAACCAACCCTCCTGGCCGTGCTGGCGTGCGCCATGCTGACTCCGGCGCTTGCGCAGCAGGCGCCGGTGTCGTCAATTCGCGTCAGTGGGGATGCCCAGGTCGCCGCCAAGCCTGATCGCGTGCAGATCGACATCGGCGTGACCACGCGCGCGGAGAAGTCCGCGGACGCTGCCGCCGAGAACGCACGCCAGACCGATGCGGTGCTGACGGCCCTGAAGAAGGCGGGTGGTTCCACCGCGGTGCTCAAGACGGTCAACTACTCGCTCTCCCCGACCTACAGGTACCAAAGTGGTCACGAACCGACGCTCACCGGCTACACCGCCGCGAACGTGGTGCAGGTGACGCTCGATGATTTGACCAAGATCAGCAACGTCATCGATGCCTCGGCGCAGGCCGGCGCGAACACCGTGCGCGGCATCGGCTTCACCCTGCGCGACCAGGACGCGGTGCACGCCGAGGCGCTGCGCAAGGCGGTCGCCAAGGCACGCGCCGACGTGGACGTGCTCGCGCAGGCCCTCGGCCTCAAGGTCGTGCGCATCCTGAGCGTCGAGGAAACCGGGGCACGATTCGTGCCGATGATGCGCAGCATGGCCGCCAACGCGCAGGCGGGCGCTGACATGGCAACACCGGTGGAATCCGGCTCCCTCGACATCTCCGCGAGCGTTACCCTGAGCGTCGAAGTAACGCCGGCGCATTAGCGCATTCGGCAAGGAATCTTATGCTGGCCGGGGAACAGGGCCGCCTGGCAGATCGCCGCAGCCTGCGCAATGCGCTGCTCGTGCCCTGCGCCGTGGCGCTCGCGGCCTGCACGGCCATGCCGGGGCGAGATCAGCCGCGACCGCCGCCCATCGCGCCCACGCACGCGGCCAACCCCGCGCTGGTGGCGTCCTTCGCCGCCGCCGCGCAACGCGCATCCCGGACTTTCGGGTTTTAGGCTCTACTCGCTCGGAATCGATGGCCTGCTGCTGCGCCTGGAGCTGATCGCGCAGGCGCAGCGTTCGCTCGATCTGCAGTACTACATCTTTCACGGCGATGAGTCGGGACGGCTGGTGACCGAGGCGCTGCTGGCGGCGGCGCGGCGCGGCGTGCGCGTGCGCATCCTGGTCGATGACGGCGAGGCAGTTGCCGGGGACGAGCAGCTGTTCGCGCTCGCCGGAGACCCGAACGTCGCGATCCGCCTCTTCAATCCGTGGCGCTACCGCGGGCACAGCCACACGCTGCGCGGGACCGAGTATATGTTCAGCCACTCGCGGCTCGACTATCGCATGCATAACAAGCTGTTCATCGCCGACGAGGCGGTGGCGCTGATCGGGGGGCGCAACATCGGCGAGCAGTACTTCCAGGTGGACCCGGAAGGGCAGTACGCGGACGATGACGTCCTGGTCACCGGCCCCATGACGACGGCACTCGGCGGGTCGTTCGAGGAGTTCTGGAACAGCGAGGAGGCGGTGCCGGCGGAGGCTGCTGATCCCGGCGCAGCAACGCGACGCGGCCGCCGCCGAGCGCCTGTCGCAGCGCCATACCGAGCCGCAGAAGGCTGCCGCCGCCGGCGAGCAACTTCAGCGCGAAGCTTGCCGCCAATGAACCACTCGCCGATGTGCTCGCGGGCAAGGCGCCGCTCAGCTGGGCGCGTGCCGAGCTCGCGTACGACCCGCCCGGGCAAGCGGCACGAGGCCGCGGGCGACGCGCGCCGGGAGTCTCATGTTCGCACCGGTCGCGAAGGCCATCCGGGACACGCATACGCAGCTGCGGATGGTGACGCCCTACCTGATCCCGACGGCCTCAGAGCTCAAGCTGCTGCAGGAGGCGGCCGGGGTGCAGGGTCGGCAGGTGCGCATTCTCACCACCTCGCTCGAAGCGAGCACGGATCCGCTGGCACAGGCAGGCTACCGGCATTACCGCGAACCGCTGTTGAGCGCGGGGGTGGAGCTGTTCGAGTTGCGCCGCCAGCCCGACAGTCCGCGCGGTACCGGGCAGTCGACGCAGATGACGCGCTACGGCAACTTCGGCCTGCACGCCAAGCTGCTGGTGTTCGACGACAGCGGCCGTCTATATCGGCTCGATGAACTTCGACGCCCGCTCCCGCCAGCTGAACACCGAGATCGGAGTCATCATCTACAGCCAGGAGCTCGGCGACCGAGACCACGCGGCGCTTCGAGGCGATGACGCAGCCGGCCAACGCCTATCACGTAACACTCGAAGATCGCGACGGGAAGAAGACACTCGTCTGGTCCACCGTCAAGGACGGCCAACCGGTGCAGTACCTGCGGGAACCGTCCCACAGCGGCTGGCAGCGATTCGAGGTAGCCAGCGCCTCGATGCTGCCCCTCGATCCGGAACTGTAGGACCGCCGAACATACGGCTTCGGTGGGCGCCGACAGTCATGTCAGCCTTCTCTGATTGCCGCCGGGGCCGCGCTGCAGGTCCAATGTACGCTGGAATTTCTATCACAGGGATCAGTTATGAAACCAACACTGGCGATGTCGGCCTTCATGGCGGCGGCGGTTTTGACCACGGGTATTGTGATGGCGGAGGACGTGGACGCCGATCGCTCGCACCCCAAGGCTTTCGTCAAGGACTCGGCCATCACGACGAAGGTTAAATCGAAGCTGGCGGCCCAGCACATCTCGAGCCTCGCCAAGATTCACGTCGATACCGATGCCGACGGCGTGGTGTGGCTCTCCGGCAGCGCCGCGAACCAGGACGCAGTTGATCGCGCGGTGGCGATTGCCCGTGACACGGATGGCGTGCGCGGGGTGAAGAGCGACATCAAGGTGCACCCGGACCAGTAAGCGCCTGCGTTGATCCAGGCGCTGCCGGAGCCTCCGGCAGCGCCTATTTGCGCCAGTACGCCGGGCGCATCAGCACGACGACGCTGAAGATCTCCAGACGCCCGAGCAGCATGGCGGCGCTGCAGATCCAGGTCTGCAGCGTGCCGAGGCCGTGCAGGTTGTGCACCGCCCCCGCAGCGCCAAAGCCGTGCGCGGTGTTGTTGATGGAGGCGACCACGGCGGAGAATGCCGGGTCGAAGTCCAGTCCCGTGAGCAGCATGGCGAAGGTCAGGAGCGCAACCGTCACGAAGTAAAGAAAGATGAACGCGAGCACCGCGTGGCCCACGCTGTCGGGCACCGGCCGGCCGCCGATGCGTACCGGCGCCATGGCGGAAGGATGGATGAGCAGCTTCATCTCGCGTCCCGTCTGGCGCACCAGCAGCAGCGTACGGAACATCTTGATGCCCCCGCCGGTCGAGCCGGTGCTGCACACCAGGCACGACAGGAACAGCATCCACCACGGGGCGAACACCGGCCAGCTCTGGTAGTCCTGCGTCGTGAGGCCGCTGGTCGTGGCCTGCGAGACGACATTGAAGGCCGACGCGCGCAGCGCCGGCGCCAGAGTCCGGATACACCCCGTGCAGGTTCAGCAGCACCGCGATGCCGGCGACGCTGAGCGCGAGGAAAGCGAAGATGGCCTTGCACTCCGGGATCCTTCCTGTAGGTCTCCAGTGACAGCTGGCGCAGCGCGATGTAGTGGCGCGCGAAGTTGAGCGAGGCGATCACCATCAGCGCGATCAGCACGCACTCGATGGCCGCGGAGTCGAAGTAGGCGATGCTGCGGTCGTGGGTCGAGAAGCCACCGAGTCCCACCGCGGAGAAGGCGTGGCACATGGCGTCGAACCAGGACATGCCGCACAGCCGCAGGCTCACGACGCCGGCCGCCGTGAGCACCATGTAGATGATCCAGAGGTTCTTGGCCGTCTCGGTGATGCGCGGCGCCAGACGCTCGTCCTTCGAGCCGGGCGCCAGCCCCTTGTAGAGCTGCATGCCGCCGACGCCGAGCAGCGGCATCACCGCGAGCGCCATGACGATGATGCCGAGTCCGCCCATCCATTCCAGCAGGTGGCGCCAGAAATTCAGCGACGGCGGCAGCGTGTCGAGCCCGGTGAGCACCGTCGAGCCGGTGGTGGTGAGCCCCGACATCGCCTCGAAGAAGGCGCCGCGTGACGTAAGCCCCGGCATGCCCAGGAGCAGCGGCAATGCCGCCACGGCGGGCAGCAGCAGCCAGGCCGAGCGTGACCAGCAGGAAGCCGTCGCGCGGCTTGAGTTCCCGCCGGAACGGGAGGTGGCGCCGGCGAGCAGCGCCCCGCAGCCGGCGCCGATGACGGCGGTGATCAGAAAGCTGGACCACTGCCCGTCGCGGAACCACAGCGAGCAGGCGAGCGGCAGCAGGCAGCTGGCGGAGAAGCTCGCCAGCAGGAGTCCCAGGACGTTGGCGACGGCGAGCACGATGTCGGCCTGGCGGTTGGTGCCTAGCGCGGCGAGCGCAGGAACAGCCGTTCGACCGCTTCCAGATGGCGCCGGTCGGCGAGGAACAGGATGACGTGATCGTCCGTGAGCACGCGCGTGTCGTGATGGGCCATGATGACCTCGTCGCCGCGCACGATGGCGCCGATCGAGGCGCCCTCGGGCAGCGGGATCTCCGCCACCGTGCGCCCCGCCACGCGCGAACTGCGCTCGTCGCCGTTGACGACCGCCTCGAGCGCCTCGGAGGCACCGCGCCGCAGCGCGTGCACGCGCACCACGTCGCCGCGGCGCACGAAGGCCAACAGCGAGCCGATCGTGATGGTCTGCGGCGAGATGGCGATGTCGATGCTGCTCGACTCGACCAGCTCGGTGTAGGAGGGCCGGTTGATCAGCGCCATGACCTTGTGGGCGCCCAGGCGCTTGGCCAGCATGGCCGAGAGGATGTTGGCCTCTTCGGAGTTCGTGACCGCGGCGAACACGTCGGTACTGTCGATGTTCTCCTCGATCATGAGCTCTTCGTCAGCCGCGTCGCCGTGCAGCACGATGGCGTTCTCGAGCAGCTCCGAGACCCGGCGGGCGCGCTTCGCATCGCGCTCGATCAGCTTCACCTGGTTGCTCTTCTCGAGCGTCTTGGCCAGCCGGAAGCCGATGTGGCCGCCGCCGGCGATCATCGATGCGGCGCGCCGGATCGTCGCCGTGGCGCATCTCCGCCATGGCGCGCTGGATGTCGTCGTGCGCGGCGAGGAAGAACACCTCGTCGCCGTCGGTGATGATCGTCTCGCCGTCCGGCTGCACGCTGCGGCCGTCGCGGTAGATCGCCACCACGCGCACCTCGATGTTGGGCAGGTGCTTCGGCAGCTCGCGCAGCGGGTGCCCGACCAAAAGGCCCCCGCGCCGCGTGCGCACGCCCACCAGGCGCACCTTGCCGTCGGCGAAGTCGAGCACCTGCAGCGTGCCCGGATGGTGGATGAGCCGCTCCACGTACTCGGTCACGAGCTGCTCGGGACTGATGATGACGTCCACCGACAGGCCGTCGGTGCGGAACAGCTCCGGGCGCGAGGCGTATTCGTGCGCGCGCAGGCGCGCGATCTTGGTGGGGGTGCGAAACAGCGTGAAGGCCACGTCGCAGGCCACCAGGTTGACCTCATCGCTCGAGGTGAGCGCGACGATGATGTCCGCCTCCGCGCCGCCGGCGGCCTCCAGCACGGTCGGGTGGGCGGCGTTGCCGGCCACGGTGCGCACGTCGAGCCGGTCCTGCAGGTCGCGCAGCACCTCCTCGTTGACGTCCACCACCGTGACCTCGTTGGCTTCCTCGCGTGCGAGGGCCTGGGCGGCGGTGCGCCCGACCTGGCCGGCGCCGAGAATGAGGATTTTCATGGGTGCTGTGGCGGTATGTTACTTACAGGGGCGTGAGGTTCGCATACTGCACCATCAGCCACTTGGTGCCCTGACGTTCGAAGCTCACCTGGACGCGGGCGTGCGGGCCGTTGCCCTCGACGTTGAGGATCACCCCGTCGCCGAACTTGCCGTGGCGCACGCGCGCCCCGAGCCGCACCCCTCCGGCGGGCTCCTCGGCGGCGGGGCGAAAGCGTCCCACCGCCACCGGCCGCGAGACCTGCACCCGCGGGCGCACCTCCTCCAAGAGCTCCTCGGGGATCTCACGGATGAAGCGCGAGGCCTGCCCGTAGCTGTCGACGCCGTGCAGGCGGCGCTGCTCCGCGCAGGTGAGGTACAGCTGGCGCATGGCGCGCGTCATGCCGACATAACACAGCCGCCGCTCCTCCTCGAGGCCGTCGAGGTCGTTGAGCGAGCGCTGGTGCGGGAACAGCCCCTCCTCCATGCCGCTCAGGAACACCACGGGGAACTCGAGCCCCTTGGCCGTGTGCAGCGTCATCATCTGCACGCAGTCCTCCCAGGCGTCCGCCTGCCCCTCGCCCGACTCCAGCGCCGCGTGCGCGAGGAAGGCCTCGAGCGGCGGCAGCTCGCTCGTCTCGGGCGCGAAGCCGCGCGCGGCACTCACCAGCTCGTCCAGGTTCTCCGCGCGCGCCTCGCCGCGCTCGGCCTTCTCGCGGCGGTAATGCTCGATGAGGCCGCTCGCCTTCAGCACCTGGTCCACCTGCTCGTGCAGGGCGAGGCCCGCGCCCTCGCGCGCCAGGCGCTCGATCAGGCCCATGAAGCCGTGCACCGCGGCGGCGGCCTTGGCACCGAGGGAAGCGCTGCCGAGCGTCGCGCCGGCGGCTTCCCACAGCGACACGCCCGAGCCACGCGCCTGCTCGCGCAGTATGTCCATGCTCTTCGCGCCCACGCCGCGCGTCGGCAGGTTCACGACGCGCTCGAAGGAGGCATCGTCGCGGCGGTTGGCGATCAGGCGCAGGTAGGCGAGCGCATCCTTGATCTCGGCGCGCTCGAAGAAGCGCAGGCCGCCGTAGACGCGGTACGGCACGCGCGCGGACAGGAACGCCTCTTCCAGCACGCGTGACTGCGCGTTGGAGCGATACAGGATCGCGATCTCGCGCCGCAGGCCGCCGTTGGCCACGTGCTCGCGGATGCGATGGGTGACGAACTCCGCCTCATCGCGCTCGTTGAAGGCGGTGTACAGCCGGATCGGGTCGCCCTTGGCGCCGCTGGTCCAGAGGTTCTTGCCGAGGCGCCCGGCGTTGTGCGCGATCAGGCCGTTGGCGGCCTCGAGAATGTTGGCAGCTGGAGCGGTAGTTCTGCTCGAGGCGAAAGAACTGCGCGCCCGGGTAATCGCGGCGGAAGTCCTGCAGATTCTCCGGCCGCGCTCCGCGCAACCCGTAGACGGCCTGATCATCATCACCCACCACGAACGGATAGCTCGCCTGCCCGTGCGCATCGGGGGTCGCCGGCGCGAGCAGTCGCAGCCATGCGTACTGAATCGCGTTGGTGTCCTGGAACTCATCCACCAGCACGTGACGGAAGCGGCGGCGGTAGTGCTCGAGAAGCTGTGGGTTGTCGCGACACAGCTCGAAGGCACGCAGCAGCAGCTCGGCGAAGTCGACCACGCCGTTGCGCGCGCACGCCGCCTCGTAGGCCGCGTACAGCTTGATGAACTGGCTGCGGGTCGGATCGCCTTCGTCCTTCAGGTGCTGCGGCCGGCGGCCCTCGTCCTTGTTCGAGTTGATGAACCACTGCACCTCGCGCGGGATCCAGCGCGTCTCATCGAGCTCGAGTGAGCGGATGAGCTTCTTGATCAGGCGCTGCTGGTCCTCCGAGTCCATGATCTGGAAGCCCTGCACCAGATTCGCCTCGCGCCAGTGGATGCGCAGCAGGCGGTGCGCGATGCCGTGGAAGGTGCCGATCCACAGCGAGCTTCCCGGGATGCCGAGCAGCTGCTCGACGCGACCGCGCATCTCGCCTGCGGCCTTGTTGGTGAAGGTCACGGCCAGGATATTGTGCGGGGAGGCGCCCTCGGCCTGGATCACCCAGGCGATGCGGTGCGTGAGCACGCGCGTCTTGCCGCTGCCCGCGCCGGCCAGCACCAGCACCGCACCCAAGGGCGCGGTGACCGCCGCGCGCTGCGCGTCGTTTAAGGGATTGAGGATCGGGGACAGATCCATAGGGGGGCGCATTTTACGGGAAACGCCCCCACTTCAGGTGCTGGTGCGCTGACTCTCCCGGGCGAAGCGCAGCAGGGCGACGATGAAGCTCAGCAGCACCGGCCCGATGATGAGGCCGAGGATCCCGTAGGCGGCGACGCCGCCGATGGCGCCGATGAAGATCGCCAGCGTCGAGACCTGCGCATGGCGCGCGGTGAGCAGCGGCCGCAGGATGGTCTCGATCAGCCACATGAGGGCGGTCCAGGCGGCCAGGAACAGGGCGGCTTTCCAGTGACCGCTGAACCCCAGGTACAGCACCGCCGGGATCATCACGATCCCGGCGCCCACCGGCAGGAAGGCGGCGATGGTCGCGAGCACCCCGAAGACCACCGGCGATGGCAGCTTCACGATCGCAAAGCCGATGCCGACCATCAATCCTGACAGGATCGCCGTAGCGGTGGACCCGAAGACCACCGCGCGGGTCACCTCAGCCGAGGTATTTCAGCAGCTGGCTTCGGCGTGCCAGGCTCCACCGGCACCAGCTGCACCAGGTTCTCGACCACCGTGCGCCCGTCGCGCAGCAGGAAGAACAGCGCGAAGATCATGATGAAGAAGCCGATGAGCGTGCCGAAGACATTCAGCGCGACGCTCCCGCCCATCGAGGCGGCGCTCTTGAGGATGCTCTGCAGGCCCTCGGTGACCCAGCCCTGCACCTGCTCGGCGGTGACCGCGGTGTTCTCCTGCACCCATTCCACGGAATGCCCGATGAGGGGGTAGCTGGAGAGCCGGTGCACGAGTTCGGGGTAGGAGAGATCCGTCGGGCCGCTGAGGTAGACGATGATGCGCGCCACCTGGCCGGCGAACACTGCACCCAGCACCGAGAGGGGCACGAACACCACGAAGGGCGTCACGCCCGCGATGAGGCCGGCGGACAGGGTGGTGCGGCCCTTAAATCGGCGCGTCAGCCGCTCATGCAGCGGATAGAGCGAGAACGCCAGCACGATGCCCCAGCCCAGGATGCCCAGGAGCGGCGCCACGATGCGATAGGCGAGGTAACCGAGGATGACCGCCGTGACGATGAGGAAGCAGCGGCGGTAGAAGTCCGAATGCATGGCCGCCTAGGGTACCGGTAAGGCGGCCGCAACGCGATCTTTGCGGCCGCCTGCCCCATCCCGGCCGCGCAGGGCTATGCTACTCGGAGTTCACTTCCTTGCCGAAGCGGTAGTTCACCCGCAGTCCATACACGCGCGGCTCGTTGGTGGTCAGCCGCAGGTCGTAGTTGCCGGTGTTGCTGTAGACGATCGCGTTCTTGTCGGCGAGGTTCGTGACGTACAGCTCCGCCAGCCAGTGACCGCCGGCGGGGTTCAGCCCGAAGCGCACGTTCATGAGGGTGTAGGAGGGCTGCAGGATGCGCGGTATCCCGGTGAACGTGCTGTTCGGGCTCAGGTCGTTCCACATGTCGCCCTTGTGGGTCATGTCGAACTGCGCGTAGCCCTTCATGTTCGCGTTGAGCGGGGCCTCGTAGCGCACATTCCAGCTCCAGCTGAAATAGGGCGAGAAGGGCAGTCGTTCGTTGACCTCCTGCTGGAACGCCGCGTAGGGGCTGGAAATGATGCGTCGCATCGTCGTAGGTGGCGGCCGCCTGCAGCGACCAGTTGTCGTTGACCTTGTAGTCGGCGTTGGTTTCCGCGCCGTAGACGCGCGCATCGCCGACGTTCACGTAGAAGCTGCTCGGCGGGCAGGTGATCGGGTCGTAGATGATCGTCTGGAACTGCTTCCACTCCATGTCGTAGACCGCGCCGTTCCAGATCAAGCTGGCCATGCAGGCTGGTGCTCTTCCACCCCAGCTCGTAGTTGTCCATGGTATCGGGCGAGTACTGATGCGGTACGCCGTTGTCGTAGCAGCTTTGCGGATAGCCGGAATTGGCGCCGCCGTCGCGGAAGCCCTGCGAGAAGAGCGCGTAGCCGATCACCTTGTCGGTGAAGTGGTAGTTGATCCCGAAGCGGCTGTTCCACTTGTGCGAGTCGCTCACACTCAAGGCGGGCGTGGTCGGCGCGTAGGAGAATTGGCCGTAGGGACTGTAGTACCTGGAGTCGGAGTGGAAGTGCACCGTGCCGGCTTCGACGTTGAGTTTGTCCGTCAGGTCGAAGTTGATGTTGATGAATTCGGTGGTCTGCAGGTAGTCCGAACGCGTGGTGTACGCGTACCACACGCCCGGCCGGCAGCGAGCCGGTGGGTGAGCCGCTGTAGTTGTAGTAGTTCCACGCCGCGCCGTTGTAGTTCAGCCCCGGCATGTAGTAGGTGCTGCCGGAGTTCTTGTCGCGGGTCTTCTCCCAGTACGCGCCCACGCAGCCAGTGCAGGCGTCCGCCGGTCTTGGAGGCCAGCCGCAGCTCATCGGACCAGCGCTCGGGATTGGTGTGGTACTCGTAGGACTGCGTCGGCACGTTGCAGCCGGTGTACGGCCGCCCGAATAGGTCATAGACAGGTGTAGCCCTCCTGCAGGCAGGTGAAGCCCGTCGCTGGGCAGCCGCCGGCGTGAAGTTCTGCATGTACTGCGAATACTCATTCTGCTGGCGCGTGGGGATCGACCAGTAGGTGCTCGCGAAGACCAGGTCGGCGATGCCGACGTCGCCGTGGATGTGCAGGTCCACGATCTTGGACTGGAAGTCATGCGACTCCGGTCCGAAGCGCTCGACCGTGCGCGGCGGCAGCGTCGGGTCCTCGTCCCAGGCGCCGAGCGTGGACAGGCGCTGGTAATCGTAAGTGAGCGTTCCGCTCCACTTGTCGTTGAGAACGTACTGCAGGGCCGCGCGGCCGCCTTCGTTGTGCGAGCGGTTGTAATCGTTGCGCGCCCAGGCGGCGTTGTTGGAGACCGCGCCGTTCACCCAGGTGCGCGTGGTGAGCTGGTTGTCGATGAAGCCGCCGTGCGAGTCGCTGAAGCCGGACGCGCGAAAGCCCAGCACCCCCTCGATGATCGGGACGTTGAAAAATCCCTCGTAGGTCCAGTTCTGCTGGCCGTTCTGGATCTGACCGGCGTTGAAGTCGACGCCGGCACTGACCGAGTTCACGTCGGGCTTGTGGGTGATGTAACGGATCGCGCCGGTCATCGAGCCGGCGCCGAAGGTCGTCCCCTGCGGACCGCTCAGCACCTCGATGCGCTCGATGTCATAAAGGTGCAGGTCCGGCTGCACGCTGCCCCAGCTGAGGGAACTGTCGTCGAAGAAGAACCCCACGGCGGAGGTGTTGGAATAGTTGGGGCTGCTGCCATCCGAGGCGCCGCGCATCACCACCACCTGGGTTCCGGGGCCGACGCTGACGAAGGAGATCGTGGGATCCTTCTGCGCGTAGTCATCGAGGCTCGTGATCCCGAGATTCTGCATGTCCTTGGAAGTGAAGACGTCCATGCTGATCGGCACGTCCTGCAGGTTCTCCTCGCGCTTGCGCGCGGTGACCACCACTTCCTGAAGGCCCCCGCCCGAACCGGACGAGGAGGTGTCGGCGGCGGCCGTTTCGGCGCGCGCGAGCGTGTAGGGCATGGTGGCGCCGGCCAGTGCGGCGGCGACGGCCAGACCGATCTGAGTGCCCCGTGGGCGCCTCGGGGAGGCCAGACTTGAATTGCGGGCCGCGCGATTTTGCCTACGTGCGTGCATCGGACAACTCCCTGGACAGCATGTTGCCAAAAGGTCACAAACCCCGGGCTTATCGCCGGGGTACGCCCTCCGGATCATCCTTTGAGCGCAGCCTCTTAGTCAACGATCGTTCAACAAGGGCCTGCCGAGGCAAAGCTCGCAGGCGGGCTCACCCAAAGCGTGCGAGCGCCTCTCCCAGGGCGATCCGCAGAGGCTCGAGTTCATGCTCGAAGTGCCGCCAATAGCCGACCCCGGAGGTGTAAAGGGGCTGGCGGACCTGTTCGGCGCTGGCGGTGCGCACCGAGCGGCGGGTGGCGTGGAAGCTCAGGCAGGCGGGCT
Organism: uncultured Pseudomonadota bacterium; assembly: GCA_963727305.1. Classification (GTDB taxonomy): domain Bacteria; phylum Pseudomonadota; class Gammaproteobacteria; order Steroidobacterales; family Steroidobacteraceae; genus 13-2-20CM-66-19. The sequence goes on along the minus strand of CAVSFM010000015.1, from coordinate 162,530 downwards.
CGAAGTCGAGGCCACAGTGCTCGAGGAGCCGCCGGATCTGGACCTCGGGCTCGCGCACCAGGTCCTCGTACTGCACGTGCAGCACCTTGCCGGGCAGCACGGCATCCCAGTGGTCCATAAGCGACAGATAGCAGCGGTAGTAGCGCCCGAGGTCCTCGAGGCGGTAGCTGAAGGTCTGGCCGGCGGCGAAATGCTGCTTGAAGGTGCTGAAGCAGGCGTCCATCGGATGGCGGCGGGCGTCGATGATGGTCGCGTGCGGCAGGATCGCCTGGATCAGGCCGACGTGGCTGAAGTTGTTGGGCAGTTTGTCGGTGAAGTGCTCGCGCCCGGTGCGCAGTGGCGCCGTCTCCTCCAGGTAGCGCGCGCCGAGTGTGCTGAGCTGTGCCGGCGGGATCTGCCTGAGGATCTCCGGGTAAGCATCGCGGTTCGCCGCCATGTCATCGAACTGATGCACGAAGGTGATGATGTTCGGCAGCTCCATGGTGCCTTCCACGCGCGAATGGCTGGCGAGGATCTGCTCGAGCAGCGTGGATCCCGAGCGCGGCAGGCCGACGATGAAGATCGGGGCGCGGCTCGGGTTGCCGCCGCCGGCGTGGGCGGCGAAGAATTTCTGATCGAAGAAGGCCCGGATACGCGCGCTGCGGCGCTCGAACGCTTCAATGTCGAAGGGATCATCCAGGCGGCGCAGCGCGTTGCCGCTGCGCGTAGTGCTCGAAGGCGCCGGGGTATTGCTGCCGGTGCTCGAAGGCCTTGCCGAGCGCGAAGTGCACCTGCGCGGCATCGGCGCGCGGCAACTCCTGCCGCAGCAGTGCCTGCATGGCGGCGATCTCCGCGTCGCTGAAGATGTAGTTCTTCAGGTCCGCCAGACTCCAGTAGGCCGCGCCCATGGCCGGATTGATCGCCAGCGCGGCCTTGTACGAGGTCTCGCTGTCGGCTGCGCCGGCCGAGGGTCTTCTGCGCGTGCCCGATCGAGAGCCGGATGAGTTCCTCGTCCGGCTTGAGCGCCGCCGCCTTCTCGAAGGCCTCGAGCGCCCGCTCCTGCTGCAGCAGGCGCGTGGCCACTGCGGCCTCGGTGACCCAGGACTGCGGATTCTCCGGTTCGATCAGCAGCAGTCGACGCGCCGCCTCCTCGGCCTCCTGCACGCGCCCCAGCGCGATCAGCGCCGGCCCGAGTCCCCGCAACGCGAGCGGTACGTGCGCGGCTTGCTTGAGCGCATGTCGCAGCAGGCGTTCGGCATCCCAGGGCTTGTCGGCCGTCAGCGAGAGGGCCGCGAGGCCGACCAGCGCGGCCACGTGGCTCGGGTCAGCCTGCAGGATGGCTCTGAAGAGCTCCTCGGCTTTCCTGCGATCATCGGCCACGAGCGCCGCGGTCGCTTGCTCCACGCGCACACGTTCCGGATCCGTGAGGCGCGCGCGCTCGAAGGCGATGCGCGCGTCGTCGTACTGCTGCAGGTCGAAGAGCGCATCGCCATAGGCCAGCCAGGCGCGATGGTGGTGCGCATCGGTCTCGAGCACCCGCCGCACCTGCTCGCGTGCCTGTGCCGCGCTGCCCGGCGCGCCGATAGGCGCGCGCGAGATCCACGCGCGCGTGGGCGAAATCCGGCGCGCGCGCGCACGCGCGCTCCAGCGTCGCGATGCTCTCCTCGAGGCGGTCCTGGTCGAGGAGCGCCACGCCAAGGAGCCACAGACAGTTCACCTCGTCCGGGGCCTGTGCCAGGAGCGCGCGCAGCCAGCGCTCGGCGGTCGCGGCGCGCCCGGTCCGCAGGGCCGCGTGCGCCTGCCGGCGCGCCTCCTCGAATGTGGCTGGCGGTTTCGGTGCGTTCACGTCGCAAGGAAGCCTAGCACGGGCGTCAATCAGCCCGGCGCGGCTGCCGCGCGCGCGCCGCTCAGGCTAAACTTGCGCGCCGTTCGCGGGCCCGGCCGAGCCCGCGCGCGAGCCGCTCCACTCACGTCAAGAACCACGGGCATGCCGTGGCGGGGATTTATCGTGCACCTGAAACGCCTGTCACCCTTGCTCATGCTGATCGTCGTGCCTTGGCGCCGCTCGCCGCCTTCGCCGGCCGTGCGCCTGCAGCCCGAGGACTGGTATCGCTTCCAGGCGCTCTCGGACCTGCAGATCGCCCCCGACGGCGCGAGCGTCGCCTACCTCGTCACCAGCTACGATCAAGGAGGCGGACGAGAGCCGCAGCGCCCTGTGGAGCGCAGACTGGGCGCACGGCGAGGGCCGGCCCCTGACCCACGGCGAGAGCGTGTGGGAACCGCGCTTCAGTCCGGACGGGCGCTACCTGAGCTTTCTCGCGGCGCGCCCCGCGGACAGCGGCACGCAGCTGTGGCTGCTCGACCGCCGCGGCGGCGAGGCGCGCGCGGTGAGCCACGTGAGCGGCGAGATCAGCGGCTACGAATGGTCGCCCGACGGCGCGCACGTGGTGCTGGTGATGAGCGCCGAGGCGGACAGCAGCGCCAGGGCCAAGAGCGGCGACAAGACGGTGAAGCCGCTGGTGATCGATGCCTTCCAGTTCAAGGCGGACGAGCGCGGTTACCTCACCGCCGGCGTGCGCACGCACCTGTATCTGCTCGACGTGCGCTCGGGCGAGTGCGCGGCGCTCACGGCCGAGAGCACGCGCGAGGACAGCGCGCCCGCCTTCTCACCCGACGGCCGCCAGATCGCCTTCGTCGGCACGGCCATCGGCACGGCGCGCGACGTCGGTCGCGATGATATCTACATCATGGCCGCGAGCGCCGGCGCCCCGGCAGTCAGGCTCCTGAGCACCTTCGCCCCCAACCACCAGAAGCTCGAGTGGAGTCCGGACGGGCACGCAGCTCGCCTTCCTTCAGGGCGATGAGCTGAGGTTCAACGCCTACATCACCGACGTGCTGGCGGTGGCCGACGTACGCAGCGGCAAGGTACGCACGCTCACCGCGGGGCTCGATCGCGCGGTGCTCGCCACCAAGTTCTCCGCCGACGGGCGTTCGCTCCTGTTCGCGGTCGAGGATGACGGCTACCAGTACCCGGCGTCCGTCGAGCTCGCCTCAGGCGTCGTGACGCCGCTGGCGCGCGACGTGGTTGTGCATGAGCTGGCCGCCGCCCAGGGCCACACCGCCGTGCTCGCTTCCAGCGACCAGGTGCCCGCAGAGGTGTACGCGCTCGAGCAGGGCAAGCTGCGCCCGCTGAGTGCGCATAATCAGGCGCTGTTTGCGGAGCTCGCCCTGGGCTCGGTGACGGACATCCGCTTTACGCAGCCGCGGCGGCACCGAGGTCCACGGCCAGATCGTCAAGCCGCCCGATTACGTGCCCGGACGCCGCTACCCCACGATCCTGTGGATCCACGGCGGCCCGAACGGCCAGGACGACCACTCGCTGGAACTGTGGGGCTACGGGCCGCCGCTCGAGCGGCAGCTGTTCGCCACCCACGGCTACGTGGTGCTGGCGATCAACTACCGCGGCGGCACCGGACGCGGGGCCGCCTACGCGCGCACCATCGGCGCGGACTGGGGGCACAAGGAGGTCGAGGACCTGCTGGCGGGCGTGGACTACGCCGTCGCCCAGGGGATCGCCGACCCGCAGCGGCTCGGGATCGGCGGCTGGAGCTACGGCGGCATCCTCACCGACTACACCATCGCGAGCGATGCGCGCTTCAAGGCCGCGATCAGCGGTGCGGGCAGCGGCAACCAGACGGGCACGTACGGCGCGGACGAGTACATCGTGCAGTACAACGCCGAGCTCGGACCGCCGTGGCAGGATCACGGCGCTGTGGCTGAAGGTCTCCTATCCGTTCTTCCACGCCGACCGCATCCGCACGCCGACGCTGTTCCTCGGCGGGACGGAGGACTTCAACGTCCCGATCGCCGGCGGCGAGCAGATGTATCAGGCGCTGCGTACGCTCGGCGTGCCCGCGCAGCTGATCGTCTACCCGGGGGAGTTCCACTCGCTGACCCGGCCGAGCTTCCTCGTCGACCGCTCGCAGCGCTACCTGGAGTGGATGGACCGCTACCTGAAGGCGGCCCGCTAGACGCCGCGCGTGCCGCCGAGGCGCTACCACTTGTTGCGCAGCTCGCGCAGCTTCACAAACACGGTCTTCGGATCCGGACGCTCGCCGATGTCGGGGAACTTCTCGCGCAGCCGGGCGATCACGTCCGGGTTCTGCAGGCGCAGGAACGTATTGATGCGCTTCTCCTGCCCGAGGGTCGTCACCGGGGCATCCTGCGGCTGCGCCTGCTTCGCCTCGACCAGGAATTCCTTGGCATCCTTGTTGGAAGGCTCACGGTCGAGGGTGAACTCGAGGTTGCGTCCCAGGTACTCGTGGCCGGGGTACACGCGCGTGTTGTCCGGCAGGCGCGAGATCTGTTGTGCGAAGGTATCGTAGAGCACCTCCGGGTTGCCGCCGTTGTGGCAGTTGCCAACACCGGCGTTAAACAGGGTGTCACCGCAGATGAGAGCCGGCGTGTCGGTGTGCGACAGCGCGCACACGTGGGTCATGGTGTGGCCCGGGGTATCGAGGCACTCGAGCTCGATGCGTCCGACCTTGATGATGTCTCCCTTCTTGAGTCCCCGGTCAACGCCGGTGCCGATGCGCGGCGCCGCGCCCTCGTGCGCCAGCACCTTGGCGCCGGTGGCATCCTTGAGCCCGACGTTGCCCCCGGTGTGGTCGGAGTGCTCGTGGGTATTGAGGATCTGCTTGATCGTCCAGCCGTGCTTCTTGGCGACATCCAGTACGAGGCGCCAGTCGAGCGGGTCGACCGCGAGTGCCTCGCCGCTGTCGGGGTCGGCGATGAGGTAGAAGAAATTACGCAGGGAGTTCCCCGACCAGATGCGTTCCGTCAACATAGACACCTCCGTTCCGCTGGCTTGGCGACGACGTACCCTGAAAGCCTACGCGCGCGCCATAATGAACCCATGAAGCATACGTTCCTGTTCGAGCCGGCGGTGTGGTCCGCCACCGGTACCCTGTGGCGCGCCGATGGCGAGCCGCTCGAGGCCCAGGCGCACACCGAGATCGCGCACCGCCCGGACTGCTGGCTGCTCTCGGGTAAGCTTAGAGTACTCGGCTCCCCGCCCACAGAGTTCGTGCAAGCCTACCTGATCGAGCCGCCGAAGCCGCCCGGTACGAGCCTGCGGTGGACCTTCGAGAGCGCCATGTTCGGCAAGCTCCAGGGGCATTTTGTCGCCGTCGGCGCCTCGATCCTCGCCGTGTGCGGCTGTGAGGCTTCCGGTTACCACGGCGCGGAGTACTTTGGCCGCCTGGACGCGCGCACCTACCGCTCGACCGGCATGATGCTGCTCAAGGACAAGCTGGTGTATTCATGGGAGATGACACACAAGCGCTCCGCCTAGCTAAGGCGGCGCTGAATTAGCGGGGAGGAGCGATCCATGCTGCAGGTGCGCCGCAGTGCCGAGCGCGGCTTTTTCGATCACGGCTGGCTGAAGACCTATCACACGTTCTCCTTTGGTGATTATCACGATGCCGCCTGGGTGGACTACGGGCCGCTGCGGGTCATCAACGACGACCGCGTGGCCCCGGGGGAGGGCTTCGGCAAGCACGGGCACCGCGACATGGAGATCCTCACCTACATCCTGGCAGGCGAGCTCGAGCACCGCGACTCCCTCGGCAATGGCTCCGTGATCCGCGTCGGGGACGTGCAGCGCATGAGCGCCGGCACGGGCGTACTGCACAGCGAATTCAATCCCTCCGGGGACGAGGAAGTGCATCTGCTGCAGATCTGGATCCGTCCCGAGGCCGAGCGCCTCGCGCCGGAGTACGAGCAGAAGCACTTCAGTGCGGCGGACAAGCGCGGCCGGCTGCGTCTGATTGCCGCCGGCGACGGCGCGCACGGCGCGGTGCGCATTCATCAGGATGCGCGCGTGTACGCCGGACTCTTTGACCAGGACGAGCGCGCGGAAGTGGGCGTGCCGCAGGGCCGGCGTGCCTGGGTGCACGTGGCGCGCGGGGAACTGTCGCTGAACGGGACGCGCCTGAGCGCGGGGGATGGGGCCGGCGCTGCCGGCCCGCAGCGCCTAGAGATCCACGACGGCGATCACGCGGAAGTGCTGGTGTTCGATCTGCCCTAAAGGCAGGCTCAGCGCCGCACGAGCCGCCGCGGCCGCATCCACAGAAGGCCCAGCAGACCCAGCCCCAGCAGCGCCAGCGTGGCCGGCTCGGGTACCGACGGCGCTGCTTGCGGGGCGATGCCGTCGAAGGTGAAGGTGGTGCCGTCATCGATCACCGTCACCTGCGGGTCGACGAATCCGGGCGCGTCGGTAAAGATGCCATAGACGTTGCTGACGAACGTCGTACCGATGACGGGCAAGGTGACACCCGTGGTGCCGATGCTGCTGAAGGTCAGCAGGTCGCCGGTGCCACCGCTGCGGCCGACCGTGCCGGTCGCCTTGCCGCAGACCCCGCTGCTGCCGAGCGAAAGCGGATCGCACGATTCAACGGCGGTCATGAAGCCGCCGAAGCCCGGCAGGGCCGCCGAGAGCGCGCTCGGGTCGTTGGAGGCGGCGAGCGCGAAGCCGAAACTCACACCGGCCGGATTCAAGCTGGTGCTGACCGCCACTTCCTCGAACTGCACCGTCATCCCGTCGAGGGTGGCGCTCTGCAGCCCGGTGTCGGCCAACACCCGCAGCGTCGGTGTGCCGCTGCTGCTGTAGAGCGGCACGGCGATTCCCGGTGTCCCCCGGCTGCACGGTGACCGGTGCGGCGAACGCCCCCGGGGCCGCGAGCGCGGCGAGGACCATCACGAGGGCGCTGCAGATTTCTTGGTTGATGCGCATGAGCGACTCCCTTCCTGCGCAGGGTGCACCTGCCGGTCGTGCCGGGCGCTTATGCTCCGCCGCGTGCCGCGGCGGTTCAACCGCGAGCCTGTCCGCGGCCATTGAGCCGAAGCCAGGCGCAGCGCTCAGACGCCGCCGCGCAGCGCCGGCAGGTAGTGATCGAGCAGCAGCGCGGCGAACAGCCACATGAGATAGGTGACCGAGAAGCGGAACACGCGCATGGGAAGCTCGGCGCGTGCGGTAATCTTCAGGGCGAGCGCGTAGTAGAGAAAGCCGCCGTTAAGCCCCAGCGCCACTGCCAGATACAAAAGTCCGCTCAGGCGCGTGAGATACGGCAGCAGGGTCACCACCGTAAGCAGCACGGTGTAGAGCAGCACCTGCAGGCGCGTGTACGCGAGCCCGTGCGTCACCGGCAGCATGGGGATGCCGGCGCGCGCGTAGTCGTCGCGGCGCGCGATCGCCAGCGCCCAGAAATGCGGCGGCGTCCACACGAAGATGATGAGGAACAAGAGCAAGGCGTTCGGGTCGATGCTGTTGGTCACCGCGGTCCAGCCCAGCACCGGGGGTGCAGCCCCGGCAGCGCCGCCGATGACGATGTTCTGCGAGGTCGCGCGCTTCAGCCACACCGTGTAGACGACCGCGTAGCCGATGAGCGAGCAGAAGGTCAGCACCGCGGTGAGCAGGTTCACCAGGAACGCCAGCATCGCCATCGAGCTGACCCCGAGGGCGGCGGCAAAGACGAGCGCGTTGCGCTCGGTCAGGCTGCCCGTCGGCAGCGGCCGCGAGCGGGTGCGCGCCATCTGCTCGTCGATGCGCCGGTCGAGCACGTGGTTGAGCGTCGCGGCGCAGGCGGCGGCGAGCGCGATGCCGAGGTTGCCCCACACGAGTGGCCCGAGCGGTGGCACCCCGGGGCTGGCGAGCAGCGTCCCGACGATCGCCGTGAAGGTGATGAGCGCGACGACCTTCGGCTTGGTGAGTTCCAGGTAGCGCCGCCAAAGCGTGGGCGCAGCCGGTGCATAATGCGGTGTCGTCGCCACGGGCGGAAACGGGAACCGGTCGGATCGGGATGTGCAGCCTAGCAGATCGGGCCCCCAGGGGCCGGCCGTGCCGCGCGACGCCCTGTTTCACTCCCAGAGCGCACAGCGCCGGAGAGCAGCCATGAGTTTTGCCGAAGACATCTTCACCGAGCAGGACACCGACCCCGACACCCTCTCGAACCTCGGGCCCCTGCGGCGCCTCGCGGGTATCTGGGAGGGGCGCGGGGGCGTGGACATCAACCCGAAGGCGGCGGGCCCGGAGCGGCGCGAGTTCAGCGAGCGCATCGAGCTGCAGCCGATCGATGCGCAGTCCAACGGACCGCAGCTCTTCTACGGACTGCGCTATCACACGCGCATTCTCGCCAGCGATGAGGAGGCGACCTTTCACGATCAGGTCGGCTACTGGCTGTGGGAGCCGGCCACGGGCCTCGTGCTGCAGACGCTCAGCATCCCGCGCGGCCAGGTGGCCATTGCCTCCGGACACACGAGTGCGGATGCCACCGAGTTCGTGCTCACGGCCCAGCGCGGCGACACCGCCTACGGCATCTGCTCCACCGCGTTCCTCGAATATGCCTTCCGCACCGACGCCTATCGCATCGAGGTGGTGTTCAACCCGGACGGCAGCTGGAGCTATGTGCTCGACACGACACTCATCGTGCGCGGACGCGCCGAACCGTTCCTGCATCGGGACCGCAACACGCTCGTGCGGCTCGCCGAGCCCACGCCGAATCCGCTGTGGCTCAAGCGCCGCGATGCCAGGGGTCGCGCCTTAGCGGGCGCGCAGCGCGCGCAGCAGCGCGAGCGTTGCCAGCAGCAGCAGCGCCGCGCCGGCGGTGTGCGCGGTCGCCAGCCACAGCGGGAAGCCGCGCACCACCATCGATACCCCGATGAGCAGCTGCAGCGCGAGGGCGGCCAGCACGATCCCGGCGCGCGGCCGCGCGGCGGCGAGCCCGCGGCGGCGCAGCACGAAGAGCGCGGCCAGCGTGAGCGCCGTGGCGGCGATCAGTGCCCCCAGGCGGTGCGTCAGCTGGATGGCCACGCGCGCGGGGCTCTCGAGCACACCGCCCTCGTAGTTGGTCTCGAGCCCGTGCCACAGCGCGAAGGCGTGCCGGTAGTCGGTGGCCGGCCACCAGGCCCCCTGGCAGGTCGGGAAATCCGGACAGGCGATGGCCGCGTAGTTGCTGCTGGTCCAGCCGCCGAGCGCGATCTGCACCACGAGCGCCACGAGCCCGAGGAGCGTGAGCCGGTAGGCGCTCACGTAGGAGACCGCGCCCCCGCCGCTGATGCTGTGGCCCGGGCCGCGCAGGGCGCTCGCGCCCCAGGAAGTCGCCGGCTGCGACAGGCCGAGCATGAGCCACCACAACAGCGCGAGCGTGGTGAGTCCGAAGAGCAGGTGCAGCGTCACGATGAGCGGGTTCAGCCGCCAGGTGACCGTCAGCATCCCCAGCAGCGCCTGTACGATGAGCGTCGCGAGCAGCGCCAGCACCAGCGGCACGCTCACGAGGCGCGTGCGGCGCGCGCGCAGCGCGAGCACCGCGAGCACCAGGATGAGCAGGCTGAGCGTCCCCACCGCGTAGCGGTGGATCATCTCGCGCCAGGCCTTGCCCACCTCCAGCGGGCGGCCGGCGTAGGCGGCCTGTGCGTGCGCGCTGCCGGCGGCACCGCCCGGGGTGAGCTCACCGTAGCAGCCGGGCCAGTCCGGGCAGCCAAGCCCCGCGGCGGTGAGGCGCACGTACGCGCCCAGCACGACCACGATGAAGCACAGGAGCACGCCGGCGATCGCAAGGCGGCGCATCCAGCGGGCGGCTGACATGGTCGGAGCGCTTCCCCCTTCGCGTCTTCTAGCCGATGTGCGAAAGCCGCAGCAGCTTCTGCAGGTCCTCGAGCAACCCGCGCGAGTTCTGCCGCGCATCGTAGCTCATCATCAGGTTGCCGAGCGGATCGACCACGAACAGCGTGTGCGCACGCTGCCCGTCGGGAAACTGCGCCAGCAGCGCAGCCGCGGCCGCACCCTGCGCATCCAGCACCACCAGCGCCGGGTAGTCGTGCGCCAGGCGCCCCTGCGCGCAGCAGTCCGCGCTCGCCAGAAACACCGGCCGCACGCGCGTCAGCTCGTTGTTGAGCGCCAGCCGCGCGCTCGCCATCACGAACAGCGCCTGAGCGCACGCGGCATCGCAGCTGCCGGCGCCCACATAGACGAGCGACCACTGCTCGCGAAACAGCGCGGGCGCCGCGCCGCCCGCAGGCGGCAGCACCTGCCTCAGGCGCACGGCCGGCAGCGGTCGCGGGGGCGTCACCAGCACGCCGTGGTTCACGTGGCTCCCGGGGCGCCAGCTGCTGCCGTAGTAGGTGCAGAAGGCGAGCAAGAGCGGCAGCAGGAACAAGCCCGCGAGCAGTGCCAGCGTGCGCAGGTTGCGCGCGCGCAGCGCGGCGTCCGGGTCCGGCACTAGCGGCGCGCCCCGCGGCGCCCGCGCAGCGCCATGAGCGCCCACACGAGCAGGCTCAGGGCGGCGAAGCTCCACCACTGGATGGCGTAGGAGAAGTGCCGCAGCGGGGACATGCCCGGGGGCTGCCAGGCGCGCACATAGCCCTGTGGCGCCTGTGCATCCAGCCACAGGATGCGCGGCTCCAGCGCCTCGCCCAGTGCGGCCGCGAGCTCATCCATGCTCGGAAACGCCGTGACCTTCGGCCAGTCGCCCGCGGGGGCCCCGTGGCCGAGCGCGAGTCCCGGACTGGGCAGCAGCGCCACGCGCCCGGACAGCGTGACGCCGGCCGCGGCGTCCACACTCACCGGCGGCAGCTGCGTGCGCGAGCCGCTGAAGGGCACCCAGCCACGATCCACCAGGAGCGTCGTGGCGCCCGCGCGCCTGAGCGGCGTCAGCACCTCGTAACCCGGGCGCCCCTGGTAGGAGCGGTTGTCGAGCAGGAACTGGTGCGCGCCATCGAGCACGCCCGCGACGCTGACCCGCTGATAGAGCGGCACGCTGGTGAGGGGCGCGGCCGCGAGCTGCACGAGCGCCTGCGAGCCGCGCTCGAAGCCCTGCCACTGCGCCTCGCGCAGCGCGCCCTTGTGCCACTGCCAGAAGCCGAGCCGCACGCACAGCGCCGCCAGCAGCAGCGCGAGCAGCGCAAAGCCCAGACGCGAGCGGCTGCCCGGTGTCACGGCCGGCATCGGCGCGCCGGCGGCGCGCGGCGCGCGCTACACTGCCGCCCATGCAATCGCTCATCTGGGTGCTCGTGCTGGCATGCATGGCGGGGATCCTGCTGAGCCTCGGCTCGGGCCTGTTTCATCTGTCGCGCGGCCGCGGCGAGGAAGACTCGGCGAAGCTTGCGCGCGCGCTGCGCTTTCGCATCGGGCTGTCGATCGCACTGTTCCTGCTGTTGCTCGTGGCCTGGCACCAGGGATGGATTGCGCCGCACGCCTTCGGGGGCAGCGCCTTCGTGCACCCTTAGGCCCCTCGGATCCGGGGCGCTGCGCGCGCCCTAGAGCCAGTAGACGAAGATAAACAGGCCGAGCCACACCACGTCGACGAAGTGCCAGTACCAGGCCACCGCCTCGAAGGCGAAGTGGCGCTGCGGCGTGAAGTGCCCGCGCAGGCAGCGCAGCCAGATCACGAGCAGCATGATGGCGCCGATCGTCACGTGCAGGCCGTGGAAGCCGGTGAGCATGAAGAACGTCGAGCCGTAGATGCCGGTCGAGAGGCGCAGGCCGAGTTCCTTGTAGGCCTCACCGTACTCGTGGGCCTGGAAGCCGACGAAGGTGAAGCCCAGGAGGAAGGTGAGCGCGAGGAAGATCGTGAGCTTGGTGCGGTTGCCGGTGCGCAGCGCGTGGTGCGCGATGGTGACGGTGAGGCCGCTGGTGAGCAGGATGGCCGTGTTCAGCAGCGGGATGCCGATCGCCGGAATGGTCGTGAAGGTGCCGTCGGCGTGCCCGCCGACGTGGCCCGGGCCGTTGGTCGGCCAGGCGTCCTCGAAGTGCGGCCACAGGAGGTAGTTGCTGAAGACCTTCACGCCCTCCCCGCCCAGCCACGGCACCGACAGCACGCGCGCGTAGAAGAGCGCGCCGAAGAAGGCGCCGAAGAACATGACCTCGGAGAAGATGAACCACATCATCCCCATGCGGAAGCTGCGGTCGACCTGCAGGTTGAAGATGCCGGCCTGGTTCTCATCGATCACCGTGCGGAACCAGCCGAAGAACATGAACGCCATGAGCGCGGCGCCGGGCAGGAACACCATCCCCGGCCCCCAGTCGTTCAGGTAGGAGACGGCGCCGAGCATCGTGGTGAAGAGCGCCACGGAGCCGACGATCGGCCACATGCTGTCGTGCGGGATGTAGTACTTGCGGCCGTCGGAGGTGGTTGCATTCGCCATGTTGCGGACTTTCTGGAAGCGGAAAGCTTGGGGTGGTGGCCTAGCGTGCAGTCACGCGCGAGGAGGCATCGTAGAAGGTGTACGCGAGCGTGATCATATCGATGTGCTCCGGCAGCGCCGGGTCGATGATGAAGCGCACGGGCATGTCACGCCCCTCGTCGAGCCTGAAGTGCTGCGGCGAGAAGCAGAAGCATTCGGTCTTGTGGAAGTAGGCCGCGACCTCGGAGGGCGCGATGTTCGGCACCGCCTGCGCCACCGTGTCGCGCCCGGTGAGGTTGTGGGCAAAGAACTCGGCCGTGTAGAGCTGCCCCGGGTGCACCTCGATGGTGCGCTTCTCCGGGCGGAACTCCCATTCGCCGTTGCTCGCGACGCTGGCGAGGAACTCGACCGTCACCGTGCGGTTCAGCTGCGGATGCTCGATCGCCGCCACCTTCTGCAGCAGCTTGGTCTGATCGCCGTAGCCGGTCACCGAGCACAGCACGCTGTAGAGCGGCACCAGCGCAAAGCCGAACCCGAAGCTGCCCGCGGCGATGGCGAGCAGCTTCCAGGTCATGCTGCGGTTGGCGCGCTGCGTGGCGCTCATTTGGCGGCGCGCACCAGGCTGAGCACGATGAAGCTCAGGTAGAAGCCGGTCGCCACCAGCGCCCACAGGATGGCGCTGTTGCGCACGCGGCGGCGGCGCGCGCGCTCAGTCGCGCTGGTGAGCACGGCCGCCATCAGTGGGACGCACCCTTGGCGATGAGCGCATCCGAGGGCGCCTCGGTCCAGGAGTGGTACGGCGGCGGGGAGCTGAGCTCCCATTCCAGGCCATGCGCGCCTTCCCAGGCGCGGTTGCCGACCGGCGTGCCGGAACGCACGCACTTCCAGATGACGTACGGGAACAGCAGCTGCGCGAGCCCGAAGCCGAAGCCGCCGATCGAGGACACCATGTTCCAGTCGGTGAACTGCACGGCGTAGTCGGGGATGCGCCGCGGCATGCCGGCGAGGCCGAGGAAATGCTGCGGGAAGAACAGCACGTTGACGAAGATCGTCGACAGCCAGAAGTGCCACGTGGCGAGCGTCTGGTCATACATCTTGCCGGTCCACTTCGGCAGCCAGTAGTAGACGCCGGCCATGATGCCGAAGATCGCCCCCGGCACCAGCACGTAGTGGAAGTGCGCCACCACGAAGTAGGTGTCCTGGTACTGGTAGTCGGCCGGCACGATGGCGAGCATCAGCCCGGAGAAACCGCCGATCGTGAACAGGAACAGGAATGCGAGCGCGAACAGCATCGGCGGCTCGAAGGACAGCGAGCCCTTCCACATGGTGGCGGTCCAGTTGAACACCTTCACCCCCGTGGGCACCGCGATGAGCATCGTCGACAGCATGAAGAACAGCTGCGCGGCGAGCGGCATGCCCACGGTGAACATGTGGTGCGCCCACACGATGAAGGACAGGAAGGCGATCGAGGCCACCGCGTAGACCATCGCCTCGTAGCCGAACAGGGGCTTGCGCGAGAAGGTCGGGATGATCTCGGAGACGATGCCGAAGGCGGGCAGGATCAGGATGTAGACTTCCGGGTGCCCGAAGAACCAGAAGATGTGCTGGAACATCACCGGATCGCCGCCGCCGGCGGCGGTGAAGAACGTGGTGCCGAAGAAGTGATCGGTGAGCAGCATCGTCACCGCGCCTGCGAGCACCGGCATCACCGCGATCAGCAGGTACGCGGTGATCAGCCAGGTCCACACGAACAGCGGCATGCGCAGCAGCGTCATCCCCGGCGCGCGCATGTTCATGATGGTCACGACCACGTTGATGGCGCCGAGGATCGAGGAGGCGCCCATCATGTGCACGGCGAAGATCAGCATCGGGAAGGAGGCGCCGTTCTGCAGCACCAGCGGCGGGTACATGGTCCAGCCGCCCGCGGGGGCCCCGCCGGGCACGAACAGCGAGGACAAGAGCAGCGTGAAGGCAAACGGCAGGATCCAGAAGCTGAAGTTGTTCAGCCGCGGCAGCGCCATGTCGGGCGCCCCGACCTGCATCGGGATCATCCAGTTGGCGAGTCCCGTCCACGCCGGCATCACCGCGCCGAAGATCATGACGAGCGCGTGCATGGTGGTCATGGAGTTGAACAGCTGCGGGTCCACCCACTGCATGCCGGGCTTGAACAGCTCCAGGCGGATCACCATCGCCATCGCCCCGCCGATGAAGAACATCGTGCAGGCGAAGACCAGGTACATCGTGCCGATGTCCTTGTGATTGGTGGCGAAGACCCAGCGGCGCCAGCCGTGCGGCTTGTGGTCGTGATCGTCGTGCGTGGCGTCGTGTGCGTGCGCGTCGGCCATGGTGCGTCTCTTTGAAAAGGTATCAGGGGGCGGTCGGGGCAGCGGCGGGTGCGCCGGGGCGCCAGGCGCAGGCGGCGCGGCCGCCTGCTTCTGGGCCGACTGCTGCTGCAGCCAGGCGGCGAAGTCTTCCTTGCTGCGCACGTCCACGACGATCGGCATGAAGCCGTGGTCGCGGCCGCACAGCTCCGCGCACTGGCCGCGGTACAGGCCCGGCTTGTCGGTGTCGACCTTGAACCAGGCCTCGTTCACGAAGCCCGGGATGGCGTCCTTCTTGACGCCGAATGCCGGTACCCACCAGGAGTGGATGACGTCGGCGCCGGTGATCAGCAGGCGCACCTTGGTGCCGACCGGCACCACCAGCGGATGGTCGACGTTGAGCAGGTAGTGCTCGACGCTGTTCGGATCGATGCCGGAGGCGAGCTCGCGCGCCCGGTCGCTGGCGCGATCCAGGTGCGAGAAGTAGGAAATGTTGTTGTCGAGGTAGTCGTAGTTCCAGCCCCACTGAAAGCCGGTGACCTTGATGGTGAGCTCGGTGTGGCTGGTGTCCTCGATCTCCACCAGCGTCTTGGCCGCCGGCACCGCCATGGCCACCAGGATGATGACCGGCACGACCGTCCAGATCATCTCCACCTTGGTGTTGTGCACCATGGTCACGTCCGGGACCGCGCCCTGCGACTTGCGGTACCGGATCAGCGACCAGATCATGACGCCGAACACCGCGACCCCGATCCACACGCAGATCCAGAAGATCTCCATGTGCAGCGAGTAGATGTGGCGGCTCATCTCCGTGACCCCGGGGGTCATGTTGAGCAGGCCCCAGCCCGAATCGGCGTGCGCGGCGAGCGCACCGACGGTGGCCAGCAGCGCCAGGGCGTGAGCGGCGAGTCTTGGACGAATCATCATTATCCTCAGCCTTACAGCGCGCGTGCGGACCGCCCGCAGCCGCGCCATTTCTAATAGTGCGTACCTAAAACCCATCCCGCGCGACTTGCGCTTCACGGCCAGGAGGGCGATTCGTTGACGCGCCCAACAAGACGTTGCAACCGCAGAGCCAGCCCCCGCCGTTCTTCTTCCGTCAGGAAGCTGCCCAGCTCGCAGTGCCGGCCGTGCGACTCGATGACGAGCCGGCTCGGGTGCAGGCTTGCTGCGGGGCGGCGCAGTTTAACCCGCGCCCAATGCCGCGGGAACACGACCTGCTCGCAGGAGCCGCGGCGGCGCGATTCGATGCTCACTTCGCCCTCGGTGACGGTGATGCGCTGCTGATGATGGCGCCGCTCGAGGGAGACCCTCAGCGCCCATCCGAGCACCAGCAGCTCGAGCCCCGCAAACGGCAGCACCGGCCAGAAGCCGCGCAGCGCGAGGAAGGCCGCGATGCTCAGGGGGCCTGCGCATGCGCTCAGGAAGAAGACCTGGGCGCCGCGCACGCTGAGCGAGCAGTTCGGCCGGATCTCGATTTGCAGCGGCGCGTGCACCGCCTCGATGGTAGCGCCCGCAGGCTTTTATTCAAGGCACATCAAACGCTTAAGCGACGCTGCAGCAACCGTGCGGCACACGCTTCCAGGGTGAGCGGCGCGCTCGCGGGGGCACGATGGGGCACCACCGCGAGCGCGGCTTCCCCGAGCCGCAGCTCCAGGGTGGCGAGGTTCGCGGCGGTGCGCTCCATGGCCGCATCGACCCCGCTCGCCACCCACCCGGCGAAGGCCACGCCGTCCGCGAGGATCGCGCGGTGCGTCAGCTGCGCCTGGTTCAGGCACCCGAGCTTCAGCCCAACGACCAGCAGCGCCGGCAGCCCCAGGGTCCGGGCCAGGTCCGCCATGCTGCCGCGCTCGCCCAGGGGGGCCAGCCAGCCGCCGGCACCCTCCACGATCACCCAGTCCGCCCGCGCCGCGATCCCGCGATAAACGTGCAGAATCCTGTCGAGATCTATCGGTATTCCGGCCTCTTCTGCTGCGATATGCGGCGAAATGGCCGGTTCATAGCAAAATGGATTCACGTCCCGGTAATCCACGGGCACATTGGCGCAGGCGGCCAGCGCCAGCGCGTCGGCGTTGCGCAGACCCTGCGGCGTGCGCTCGGCACCGGAGGCGACCGGCTTCATGACCGCGACCCGCAGCCCCGCGGCGGCGAGAGCGCGGACCAGCGCGCAGGCGATGAGGGTCTTGCCGACGCCGGTGTCGGTGCCCGTCACGAAGAGCCCGCGGGCCGTCACGGGCGCGGCCGTCCGATCGAGCCGGGCGCGATGTGCACCGCGCCGCCGGCTGGCCGGCGCTGCCAGGCGTCCCGGGGCGCCCCAGACCGCACCGTAGATGACCTCGAAGGTCGCCGGCAGGAGGCCATCGCGGCGCGCGGCTTCGTAGGCGTGCTGCATGCGCGCGAGGCGCCCGCGGCCACGCAGCGTGCGCGGGCGGCCGGCGGTGACGTTGTGCGCGCCGATGGTCTTCAGCTCCCGCATCAGCGCGAGCGCATCGGGGTAAGTCGCCTCGTAGCGGTCGACGTCGAGCACCGGCTCGCTCAGGCCGGCGCGCAGCAGCGCCTCGCCGACATCGTGCACATCGATGAAGTGGTTCACGTGGTTCAGGTCGTCGGCCGCCGCCCAGGCGGCGCGCAGCTCCTGCAGGGTCGCCGGACCAAAGGTGCTGAAGGCGAAGAACCCCGCGGGCTTGAGCACGCGCCGCACCTCGGCGAAGGCGGGGTCGAGCGGCTGGCACCACTGCAGCATGAGATTGGAGACCACGAGGTCCACGCTGGCGCCGGCGAGCGGCAGCCGCTGCGCGTCGGCGCACACGCGCGCGAAGCGCCGCCACAGGCGCTGGTGGCGGCGCGCCTCGGTCAGCATTCCCAGGGAGAGGTCGAGCGCGATCACCCGGGCGCGCGGATAGCGGCGCTTGAGCCGTGCGCTGGCGCGCCCGGTGCCCGCGCCGAGATCGAGCACCACCTGCGGCTCGAAGTGGAAGCTCTCGAGGCGTGACAGCAGCTCCTGTTCGATGCGCGCCTGCAGGCTCGCGGCGCTCTCGTAGCGCGCGCTGGCGCGGTCGAAGGCGCTGCGCACCGCCGTGCGGTCGAGCCGGAACAGCTCGGGCGACTCAGGCACGCAGGAAGCCGCCCACCACTTCCGCGAAGCGCTTCGGGTGCGACAGGAACGGCGCGTGCGCCGCGCCCGTGAACTCCACGTAGCGCGCATCGGCGAGCGCCGCCAGGGCGCGCGCGGCGGCCGGGCGCACGATGCGGTCGTGCGCACCGGCGATGACCAGGGTCGGCACGCGCACCATCGACAGCGCGGGCCGCAGGTCCGCGTTGCGCAGCCGCTCGAGGCCGTGCAGCAGCGCCGCCGGCTGCGCAGTGCCGCGCTGGAGCGTGGCGCGCAACGCCTTGAGCACGCGCGCGGCGGTACGCGGCGTGTTGCCGCGCACCTGCAGCTTGCAGAACTCATCGATCGCCTGTGGGTCACCGCGGCGCAGCTGCTCGGCGAGCCGGGCGAGCAGCACCGGGGCGGTGCCGAAGGGCCAGCCCGGCGCGGCGAGGAAGCGCGGGGTGGTGCTCACCAGCGTCAGGCGCTCGATGCCCGCGGGCATCGCCGCCGCGAGATCGAGGGCGAACTGCCCGCCGAGTGACCAGCCGAGGAGCGCATAGCGCTCGGTGAGCGGCGCGAGCGTCTCGTGCACGCGCCACGCCTGCGCCGCCGGCGTGCTGGCCGCCTCGTCCCAGTCGCTCCCGCCATGCCCGGGCAGGTCGATGGCGATGACGCGAAAGCGCCGTGCCAGCTGGCGCGTGAGCTCATCCCAGACCCGCAGGTTCAGGCTCCAGCCGTGCAGCAGCACGAGGTCGCGGCCGCGGCCATGAATCTCATGGTGCAGCGCGCTCATCGCTTAAGGGCGCAGCCGCGCCCAGGCGCGCGCCAGCTGCGCCACCAGTTCGTCCACCTGTGCTGGCGTGTGCGCCGCCGACAGCGCCACGCGCAGCCGCGCGCTGCCGGCCGGTACGGTCGGCGGGCGGATGGCCACGACGCACAGGCCCGCCGCGGCGAGCTCGGCCTGCATCTGCAGGGCCGCGCGCGCGCTGCCGAGCAGCAGCGGCTGGATCGGCGTGTCCGAGTTGAGCAGTGGCAGCCCCGCGGCGCGGGCGCCGGCGCGGAAGCGCGCGACGTGCTCCTGCAGGCGCACGCGCCGCCAGGCCTCGGCGCGCACCAGCGCCAGCGCCGCGCGGCTCGCGGCCGCCACCGGCTGCGGCAGCGCCGTCGTATAGATATAGGAGCGCGCCTTCTGCATCAGATATTCGATCAGCTCGGCGGGGCCGGCGACGAAGGCGCCGAAGGAGCCGAAGGCCTTGCCGAGGGTGCCGATGAGCACCGGCACCTCGTGCTCCCCGAGGCCGTAGTGCTCGAGGGTACCGCGGCCGCTCGCGCCGATCACCCCGAGGCCATGGGCGTCATCGACTGCGAGCCAGGCGTCGTGCGCCGCGGCGGCCTGCGCCAGCTGCCGCAGCGGCGCGAGGTCCCCGTCCATGCTGAACACGCCGTCGGTGGCGATGAGCGTGGTGCGCCCCGGAGCGGCCGCGGCGAGGCGCTCGGCGGAGGCGGCGTCCGCGTGCCCGTAACGACGCAGCTGCGCGCCGCACAGGCGTGCCCCGTCGATGAGCGAGGCATGGCTCAGGCGATCGAGCAGCACCTGCTGGGTGCGCCCGGCGAATGCGCTCATGACGGCGAGGTTGGCCATGTAGCCGGTGGAGAACAGCAGGGCGCGCTCGCGCTGGGTGAATTCGGCCAGCTCCTGCTCGAGGCGGGCGTGCTCGGTGCCGTGCCCGGTGACCAGATGCGAGGCGCCGCTGCCGGCACCCAGCCGTACGGCGCACTCGCCCATGGCGCGTGCCAGCGCCGGATGGCGCGTGAGCCCGAGGTAGTCGTTGCTGCTGAAATCGACCAGGGTGCGGCCGTCGGCGGTCACGAGGACGCGCTGCTCGGCAGCGCCGAAGCCGGCGACCGTCAGCCGCCCGCGCCGCAGCTGCGCCGCATCGAGCGCCGCCAGGGCGGCGCCGAGGGAGGCGACGCGGCGCTTGCCCATGTGCGGGTGCACCGGAAGCGGCTTCTTAGCGCGCCGCGACCGCGGCGTCCGCGGGCACTCCCGGCGCGCGCGCCGGCGCGGCTGCCGCCGTCAGCCCCAGGCGCGCGAACAGCTGCTGGTCGTGCGTCACGTCCGGATTGCCGGTGGTCAGGAGCTTCTCGCCGTAGAAGATGGAGTTGGCGCCGGCGAGAAAGCACAGCGCCTGCAGCTCATCGCTCATGGCCTCGCGACCGGCGGACAGGCGTACCTGGGCGCGCGGCATGAGCAGGCGCGCGACGGCGATCGTGCGCACGAAGTCGAACGGGTCGACCGGCGGGCCGTTTGCCAGCGGCGTGCCCGGCACCCGCACGAGCTGATTCACCGGCACGCTCTCGGGGTGCTCGGGGAGGTTGGCGAGCGTGCGCAGCAGCTCCGCGCGATCGGCGGGCGACTCCCCGAGTCCCACGATGCCGCCGCAGCACACCTTCAGGCCCGCCGCGCGCACCGCGCCCAGGGTGTCGAGCCGGTCCTGGTAGCTGCGCGTCGTGATGATCTGCGCGTAGAACTCGCTCGAGGTATCGAGATTGTGGTTGTAGTAGTCGAGCCCGGCTTCCTTGAGTGTCTGCGCCTGCCCGGGCTCGAGCATGCCGAGCGTGGCGCAGCTCTCAAGTCCGAGCGCGCGCACCTCGCGGATCATGTCCGCGATCACCCGGATGTCGCGCGCCTTGGGGGCGCGGTAGGCGGCGCCGAGGCAAAACCGCGTGGCGCCGGCGTCGCGGGCGCGGCGCGCGGCGGCGCGCACCTCGGCGAGCTGCATGAGCGGCTGCGCTTCCACCCCGGTCGCGTAGCGCACGCTCTGCGGACAGTAAGCGCAGTCCTCGGGGCAGGCGCCGGTCTTGATCGACAGCAGGGTGCTCATCTGCACGGTGTTCGGGACGTGATGCACGCGGTGCACCGCCTGCGCGCGCAGCAGCAGGTCCATGAAGGGCAGTGCA
The DNA here is from genome assembly GCA_963727305.1 of uncultured Pseudomonadota bacterium. Classification (GTDB taxonomy): domain Bacteria; phylum Pseudomonadota; class Gammaproteobacteria; order Steroidobacterales; family Steroidobacteraceae; genus 13-2-20CM-66-19. The sequence continues at coordinate 141,995 of CAVSFM010000015.1, read as the reverse complement.
AACAGCGCCTGCACCTCCTCGGGGGTCCAGTCGTGGCGGATCGGTTCGCGCTGTGCCTGCGTCATGCTCTTCCATCCCGTGGCGCCCGCAAGGGGCTGCGGCGACGATGCCCGAGCGCCGGCGGTCGTGTCAACGAAAGCGGCTCGACAAAGTCGACAATCGCCGCGCGGCCCGTCAGGGGCTGCGCAGCAGCTGCGCCACCAGTGCGGCGGCCACCCCGAGGGCGCCCAGGCAGGCGATCAGCACCGCGGCAGCGGCGCAGTCCTTGACCGTGCCGATCGCCTCGCTGTCGCCCGGATGCAGCGCATCGGCGAGCTGCTCGATCGCGGTGTTGAGCAGCTCGCAGGCGAGCACGCTGGCGCTGCTCAGCAGCACCAGCGCCCACCACAGCGGCGCCGGCCGCAGCACCAGCAGCGCCAGCAGCGCGGCGGCGAAGGCGAACAGCTGCAGTTTCAGGCTCTGCTCGGCGCAGACGGCGTGCGCAAGGCCGTGCAGCGCGCAGCGCAGGCGCGCCGTGAACGGACGGTTCTTCCAGGGGCTCACGGGGCGTAGACGTAGTGCAGCAGGATGCCGACGAAGATGACGAGCCCGACGTACTGATTGTTGAGGAAGGCGCGCAGGCAGCCGGCCGGCTCGCGCCTGCGGATGAGCCACTGCTGCCACAGAAACAGTACCAGCGCGCCGTCCACGCCGGCGTAGTACCAGGGGCCGAAGTGCATGTTGCGCCCGACCAGCACCAGCGCGCCCAGCATCATCGCCTGCATCACCCCGATCAGGAACTTGTCCATGTCGGCAAACAGGATGGCGCTCGACTTCACGCCGATCTTGAGGTCGTCCTCGCGATCCACCATCGCGTAGATGGTGTCGTAGACGGCCGCCCAGAGCGCGGCCGCGAAGAACAGCAGCCACGCCACGCGCGGCAGCACCCCGGCCTGGGCGGCGTACGCCATCAGCACGCTGAAGCCGCCGAAGGAGATGCCGAGGTACAGCTGCGGCATGGGAAAGAAGCGCTTGAAGAACGGGTACGAGACCGTCAGCAGCGCCCCGATGACGGCCAGTCTGATGGTGAGCGGATCCAGGCGCGTCACCAAGTACAGCGCGGTCAGATTGAGGGCGGCGAACAGCACCAGCGCCTCCAGCGGCGCGACGCGGCGCGCGGCCAGCGGCCGGTCGCGGGTGCGGCGGATGTGCGGGTCGATGTCGCGGTCGGCGAAGTCATTGATGACGCAGCCGGCGGCGCGCATCACGAACACGCCGAGCACGAACACGATCAGCACCAGCGGCCGCGGCCGTCCGTCGCCGGCGATCCACAGCGCCCACAGCGCCGGCCACAGGAGCAGCCAGGTGCCGATCGGGCGGTCGAGGCGCATCAGGTGCGCGTATTCGGTCACGCGGCGCACCAGCCGCCAGGACCAGGGGGCCTCGGTCGGCTTGGGCGTCAGCGGCAGGTCGGGGGTGGTTGCAGCCATCGGTAGCAGTCTGTCGCCGGCCACGACGTTATCACAGCCGCCCCGGCGTTTTCGTGGAAGGGTGCCCGCGCCGCCGGGCGCACCGGGGGCGACGATGATTGCGGCACAATAGCCGATCCAACATGCGCACGGGAGGGCGGGCACGCACATGGCAACGCCGACAGGCACGGGCAGCCCCGTCGCGCCGCTGCTGCGCGGCGCCCTGGCGCTGGCGCTGACTGCGCTCGCGCCTGCGGCCGGCGCGGCCGACGCCTTCGCGGCCGTCGATCCGTTTATCGGCACCGCCGGTGACGGTCACACCTTTCCGGGCGCGGTGGTGCCCTTCGGCATGGTGCAGGTGAGCCCGGACACGCAGATCCGGCCGCGCCAGGAGGCGTACGGGTGGGCGGCGGGCTACCGCTACGAGGATCACACCATCGTCGGCTTCTCGCACACGCACTTCTCGGGCACCGGCCACTCGGACCTGGGGGACGTGCTGCTGATGCCGGTTGCCGGGGCGGTGCGCCTGGAACGTGGCGACCCGGAGCATCCCGGCAGCGGCTACACCGCGCGCTTCAGCCACGCGAGCGAGCGCGCCGAGCCTGGCTATTACGCCGTCACGCTGGAGGACTACGGTGTGCGCGCCGAGCTCACCGCGGGCGCGCGCGTCGCGATGCATCGCTACGGCTTCCCGGCCGGGCAGCCGGCGCACGTGCTGATCGACCTGCGCACGAGCCTCTACGACTACCCCGGCAAGGTGCTGTGGTCGCGCCTGCGCGTGCGCACCAGCGATACGGTCAGTGGCTTTCGCGAAACGCGCGGGTGGGCGCCGGGCCGGCAGCTGTACTTCGCCATGCGCTTCTCGCTGCCGATCACCGGGCAGGTGCTGGAGAACACCGAGGGCGAGCTGGCCTACCGGGGCTTCCCGCCACCGGCGGCGCAGGACCCGCACGCCCGGGCGCAGCTCGAGGGGCGCCAGCTCGTGGGGGCATTCGATTTCGCCGCCGCCGGGCAGTCGCTGCTGGTCAAGGTGGCGATCTCGCCGGTCAGCGAGGAGAGCGCCATCGCCAACCTCGATGCGGAACTGCCGGGCTGGGATTTCGAGGGCGTGCGCCAGGCGGCGCGCGAGGCGTGGACCCGGGCGCTGGGGGTGTTTGAGGTCGAGGCGCCCGAGCCGCTGCGCCGCAGCTTCTACACCGCGCTCTACCACGCGCTCATGGCCCCGAGTCTGTTCATGGATGTTGACGGGCGCTACCGCGGGCCCGACAACGCGGTGCACCGCGCGCAGGGATTCACCAACTATTCGACCTACTCGCTCTGGGACACCTATCGTGCGCTGCATCCGCTGCTCACGCTGGTACAGCCGCCGCAGCGCACCGCCGACGTCGTGCGCTCGCTCCTTGCCGCGCAGCAGGCCAGTCCCTACGGCATGCTGCCGGTGTGGGCGTTCCAGGGCCAGGAGACCTGGACCATGATCGGTTACCACGCCGTGGCGGTGATCGCCGATGCCTACCTGAAGGGCATCCGCGGCTACGACGCCGAGCAGGCGCTGGCGGCCATGGTCGCCACCGCGACCTACGCTCCCTACGGCGGCCTCGGCGCCTACATGCAGCTTGGCTACGTGCCGATCGATGAAGAAGGCGAGGCGGCCTCCAAAACCCTCGAATACGCCTTCGATGACTGGACCATCGCGCGCATGGCGCAGGCCATGGGCCGCGACGACCTCGCCGCGCAGTTCCTGCGCCGCGCCGCGAACTGGCGCAACGCCTATGACGCCTCGACGGGCTTCATGCGTGCGCGCCGGCGTGACGGCACCTTCCGCACGCCGTTCGATCCGGCCGCGAGCGGCTACGGCACCGACTACACCGAGGGCAACGCCTGGCAGTACTCCTGGTACGTGCCCCAGGATGTGGCGGGACTTGCGCGCGCGCACGGCGGCGCGGCGCGCCTGCTCGCGCAGCTCGACCAGGTGTTCGACGCCAGGATCGACCCGAAGCTGTTCGCGCACATGGAGGACATCACCGGGCTCATCGGCTGGTACGCCCACGGCAACGAGCCGAGCCACCACGTCGCCTACCTGTACGCGGCCGCCGGCGAGCCGTGGCGCACGCAGGCGCGGCTCGGCACGATCATGGCGAGCCAGTACGCGCCGCGGCCCGACGGCCTGGTGGGCAATGATGATCTCGGCCAGATGTCGGCGTGGTTCATCTTCACCGCGCTCGGCTTCTACCCGGTGACCCCGGCGAGCAACGAGTACATCCTCGGCCGTCCGTTCATCCGGCGCGCCTCGCTGCAACTGCCCAACGGCAGGCGTTTCACGGTGAGCGCTCCGCAGCTCGATGAGGCGCATCCCTACGTCGCGCGGGTGACCCTCAACGGTCAGCCCCTGAACCGCGTGTTCATTCGCCACGAGGAGATCATGGCCGGCGGCGACCTCGTGTTCACGATGCAGGCGACGCCCAATCGCGGCTGGCCCGGAGCGCACGCGCAGCCGCCGTACTCGATGTCTACGGCGCGCTAGGGGGTCTGCCGACGGCGCACGAGGAGCTGCTGCGGTTCACGTGCCGGTCGTCGTAGGTCGCCGTACCGCCTTGAGCCGCGAGCTCTTGCTACCGGCACGGGCCACGCGCCCGCCTCAGCCGACGCGCCCGTAACGCTCGCCCGCGCCGATCCAGCGCGCGGTGAGCGCCGCGGTCGCCTCGGGGCTGGTGTTGAGCAGGAGCTCCGCGGTCTGCTGCACCTTCGGCAGCAGCGGCGCATCGCGCATCAGGTCCGCCACCCGCAGCTGCGCGAGCCCGGTCTGGCGCGTGCCGAGCAGCTCGCCGGGTCCGCGCAGCGCGAGGTCGCGGCGCGCGATCTCAAAGCCGTCGCTGGTGGCGCGGATCACCTTGAGGCGCTCGCGCGCAAGCTGCGCGAGGGGTGCGCGGTACAGCAGCACGCACGTGCTCGCCTCGGTGCCGCGCCCGACGCGGCCACGCAGCTGGTGCAGCTGCGCCAGCCCCATGCGCTCGGCGTTCTCGATCACCATGAGGGTCGCGTTGGGCACGTCGACCCCCACCTCGATCACCGTGGTGGCCACCAGCAGCTGGATCTTGCCCGCCTTGAAGGCGAGCATCGCCGCATCCTTGGCAGCTCCCGGCATGCGGCCGTGCACCAGTCCCACCCGCACCCCCGGGAGTGCCGCGCTCAGGCTCGCCGCGGTCTCCTCCGCCGCCTGCGCGCGCAGTTCCTCGGACTCGTCGATCAGCGGGCATACCCAGTAGGCCTGCCGTCCGGCGCGACACGCCTCGACGATGCGCATGACCACCTCGGCGCGGCGCTGCTCCGGGATGACCACCGTCTGCACCGGCGTGCGTCCCGGGGGCAGCTCGTCGATCACCGAGATGTCGAGGTCGGCGTACGCCGTCATCGCCAGCGTGCGCGGGATGGGTGTCGCCGTCATGATCAGCTGGTGCGGCACACGGCCGAGCTTGTGCCCCTTCTCCTGCAGCCGCAGCCGCTGCTGCACGCCGAAGCGGTGCTGCTCATCGACGATGACGAGCGCCAGGTTGGCGAACTCGATGCCTTCCTGAAACAGCGCGTGTGTGCCCACCACGATGCGCACGTCCCCCGAGGCGATCGTGGCGCGCGCGCTGCGCCGCGTGCGCGCCGGCTGCGAGCCGGACAGGAGCGCCACGGTCTCCCCGAGCGGGCCGAACCACTCCTTGAAGTTGCGCCAGTGCTGCTCCGCCAGCAGCTCGGTGGGCGCCATCAGGGCGACCTGCAGCCCCGAGCCGGCCGCGCGCGCCGCCGCCGCCGCCGCCACGACCGTCTTGCCGCAGCCGACATCGCCCTGCAGCAGCCGCGCCATCGGCGCGCCGCTGGCGAGGTCCGCCTCCGCCTCCGCCAGGGCGCGCGCCTGCGCCCGGGTGAGTGCGAACGGCAGCGCCTTAAGGAAGCGCGCGGTGAGCTGCGCCGCGTCGGTGAGCACGAAAGCCGGGTCGGCGGTGAGCGCGCGCTTGCGCAGCTTCAGCGCCAGGTGATGCGCGAGGAGCTCCTCGAAGGCGAGTCGTTGCTGCGCCGGGTGGCGCCCGGCGGCGAGTTCCTCGAGCCGGGCCTCGCGCGGCGGCCGGTGCAGATAGTCGAGCGCCTCGAGCAGGGACGGGAACCCGGGCGGCAGTCCCGCGGTGGGCGGCAGGAAATCCCGCAGCGGCGCGCGCTCGGTCTCGCGCAGCGCCTCGGCGACCAGCGCCCGCAGACGACCCTGCGGCACGCCCTCGGTGAGCGGGTAGATCGGCGTCAGCGTCTCTTCAAGGGGTGCGGCCTCGTGGCTGAGCCGGCGGTACTCCGGATGCACGATCTCCAGGCCGAGGGGTCCGCGGCGCACTTCCCCGAAGCAGCGCAGGCGCGTGCCGCGGGCGAGATTGTGCTGCTGGCTGGCGGAGAAGTAGAAGAATCGCAGCGTCAGCATCCCCGAGCCGTCGGAGATGCGGCACAGGAGCTGGCGGCGCCCGCGGTAGGCGACTTCGGTGAGCTGCACCTCCCCCTCGACCGCCGCGCGCGTCCCGGGAGTGAGTGCGCCGATCGCCACCACGTGGGTGCGGTCCTCGTAGCGCAGCGGCAGCACGAACAGCAGGTCCGCGACTCTGGTCACGTGCAGCCGCGCCAGGCGCTCGGCGAGCGCGGCGCCCACGCCGCGCAGCACCGTGACCGGGCGCTGCTCGGCGGGACTGGCGGCGGCGGGGGCCGCCTTCAGCCGAGGTGCAGGATGCACTCGATCTCGACCTCGGCGCCCCGCGGCAGCTGCGCCACGCCGACCGCCGCGCGTGCCGGGTAGGGCTGCGAGCAGTACAAGGCCATGATCTCGTTCACCTTGGCGAAGTGCTTGAGATCGGTGAGGTACACGTTCATTTTCACGGCCTGGGCGAGCGAGCCGCCGGCCGCCTCGGCCACCGCCTTGAGGTTCTCGAACACACGGCGGATCTGCGCCTCGATGTCCCCGGTGACGAGCTGCATGCTCGCCGGGTCGAGGGGCACCTGGCCGGACATGTAGAGGGTGTCGCCGACGCGCACCGCCTGCGAGTAGGTACCGATCGCCTGCGGGGCGCGCTCGGTGTGGATGATCTGACGGCTCATCTAAAGGACTCCTTGGCTGGTACAGCCGCCGCGGCGTCTTCAGCCGCTGCGGTCCGATTCGGCCTCATTGTCGCTCACCCGCACGCCGCGTGCGTGGGCGGCGATGGTGCGCTCGATGCGCGAGACGTCGGGCATGCGGCGGATGACGCGCACCAGGCGCGCCAGGTGGCGCCGGTCGCGCACCCGCAGCTCGAAGCTGAGGACCGCGGTGTCGCTGTCCTGCTCATCGATCGAGACGTGATCGATGTTGGTCTCGGTGCTGGCGATGGCGGCGGCGATCTTGGCGAGCACGCCGGTGCGGTTGACGACGTACACGCGCAGCTCGGAGGAGAACAGCCGGTCGGGGGCGGTCTGCCAGGTCACCGGCAGCCAGTTCTCCGGGTGCTTGCGGTAGTCCTCGACGTTGACGCAGTTCTCGCGGTGGATGACCACGCCGCGCCCGGAGGACAGGAAGGCGAAGATCGGATCGTAGGGCACCGGGAAGCAGCAGCGCGCGTAGGTGACCAGCAGCCCCTCGGTGCCGGCGATCGCCAGCGGCGCGAGCTGCGCGCCGCCGTGCGGGTGGGCCGCGGAGGGCAGCAGGCGCCGCGCCACGAGCGGTGCCAGCCGTTCCCCCAGGCCGATCTTCTCGTACAGCTCGTCCAGATCCTTCATGCCGAGCTCGCCCAGTGCGGCGCGCTGCGCTTCGGTGCTGACGTCCTCGAGTGCCAGGCTGAACTCCCCGAGCGACTGCGCCAGCAGCTTCGCGCCGAGCGCGATGGCCTCGCTGCGCCGCAGCCCCTTCAGGTAGTGGCGGATGGCGCTGCGCGCCTTGGCGGTCACCACGAAGTTCACCCACGAGGGGTTCGGGGTGGCGCCCTTGGCGGTGATGATCTCGACCGTCTGGCCGTTGCGCAGCACGGTGCGCAGCGGCGTGAGGCGGCGGTCGACCTTGGCGGCGACGCAGCGGTTGCCGACGTCGGTGTGCACCGCGTAGGCGAAGTCGACGACGGTGGCGCCGCTCGGCAGGCGCAGGATCTGGCCCTTGGGGGTGAACACGTAGACCTTGTCGGGGAACAGGTCGACCTTGACGCTCTCGAGGAATTCCTCCGAGGAGCCCGCCTCCTGCAGCGACACCAGGTTCGAGAGCCACTCGCGCGTGCGCTCCTGCTGCATCGAGTCGGCGTCACTGCCGGTCTTGTAGCGCCAGTGCGCGGCGATCCCCGCCTCCGCCACGCGGTGCATGTCGGCGGTGCGGATCTGCGCCTCGATCGGCACGCCGTTGGGACCGAACAGCGTGGTGTGCAGCGACTGGTAGCCGTTGACGCGCGGGATGGCGATGTAGTCCTTGAAGCGCCCGGGCATCGGCTTGAACACCGCATGCACCGCGCCGAGTGCGCGGTAGCAGGTGTCGGGCGTGTCGACCACGATGCGGATGCCGTAGACGTCGACGATCTCGTTGAGCGGCGCGCGCTTGCGGCGCATCTTCTGGTAGATGCTGTAGAGGTGCTTCTCGCGCGTCACCACGCGCGCCTCGACCCGCGCCTTCATGAGCGCCGCATTCAGCTGCTGCTCGATCTTGAGCAGGAACTCCTTCTGGTTGCCGCGGGCGCGCTTCACGGCCCGCTCGAGCACGTGGTAGCGGCGCGGGTAGAGCGCCTTGAACCCCAGGTCCTCGAGCTCGAGCTTCATGTTGTAGAGCCCGAGCCGCTCGGCAATCGGTGCGTAGATCTCCAGCGTCTCGCGGGCGATCGCCCGGCGCCGTGCGGGGGCCATCGCCTCGATGGTGCGCATGTTGTGGGTGCGGTCGGCGAGCTTCACCAGGATGACGCGCAGGTCGCGCACCATCGCCAGCAGCATCTTGCGGAAGGACTCCGCCTGCGCCTCCTCGCGGCTCTTGAACTTGATCTGATCGAGCTTGGTGACGCCGTCGACCAGCTCAGCGACGTCGGCCCCGAAGCGCGCGGCGAGCTGATCCTTCGGTGTCGGGGTGTCCTCGATGACGTCGTGCAGGATCGCCGCGATGATGGTGTCGGCGTCGAGGTGCAGGTCGGCGAGGATGGCCGCGGTCGCCACCGGATGGGCGATGTAGGGTTCCCCGGAGAGTCGCTTCTGGCCGTGGTGCGCGGAGGTGCCGAACTCGGCCGCCGCGCGCACGCGATCGACCTGCTCCGGCGCGAGGTAGCTGCCGACGGAGGCCAGCAGTTCCTTGAGCCCCGGGGTGCGTCTTCCGCCGGGCAACAGTCCCAGGAGCGAAGACGCGTAGTCCATGGGCGGACTCTAAGCCGTCAGTCTCCGAGACCGAACTGCGGGGCGCGGAAGCTCGACTGGTTGTCGGCATCCGGCAAGGGTGGCTCGGGCGCGGGCTCCGGCTCGCGCAGCATCTCGGCGGTGATGTTGCCGGCCGCGATCTCGCGCAGCGCGAGCACGGTGGGCTTGTCATTCTCCAGCGGCAGCGTGGCTTCGGCGCCATTGGCGAGGCGCCGGGCGCGCTGCGCCGCCAGCAGCACGAGCTGGAACAGGTTGTCGACGGTGTGCAGACAGTCTTCTACGGTGATTCGGGCCATGGGATCGCTTGATTGATGAGGGCACCCAGAAGGGTGCGCAGGGTTTGCCACTATAGAGGAAAACCCCGGCTTCAGGCCAGCCGCGGGACCTTGGGGCCCCAGGCCCTGCCCAGGCGCGCCGCCCAGGGGGCCCGCAGGCGCGCCCGGCGGCGTCGGAGGATGAGCCGCATCAGCCGACGACCAGGAGGCAGTGAAGGTCCCCCCGAAGTTCCGGCGGGCAACACGTGCGGCGGGACGGCCGCGCCGGACCGGACCTAATGCGGCTGCGGGCTCGCAGGCCGCGCGCCCGCCAGGCGTCCGACAACGCCAAACGCCAGCGGATTGAGCACGATCGAGAGCAGTGCGCCGGCGACGATGTAGTTCTGCCCCTCCGGCGGCAGCAGCTTCATGCTCACGCCCATCACGACGAGGATGAAGGAGAACTCGCCGATCTGCGCGAGCGCCGCGGCGACCGTGAGCGCGGTGCCCAGGGGGCGACCGAGCAGGCGCACGATCAGCAGCGCCGCCACGGACTTGCCGACCACGATGATCGCGAGCACCTCGAGCACCTCGAGCGGATGGCGCAAGAGCACGCGCGGTTCGAACAGCATGCCCACCGCGACGAAGAATAGCGCCGCAAACGTGTCCTGCAGCGGCTGCAGGTAGCTCGAAGCCCGATGACTGAGATCGGAGCCGCTGATCACCATGCCGGCGAAGAAGGCCCCCAGCGCCACCGAGACGTCGAACAGCTTGGCGGAGCCGAAGGCGACGCCGAGCGCGAGCGCCACGGCGGCGAGCGTGAAGAGTTCGCGCGACTTGGTGCGCACCACGCCCCTGAGGATCCACGGGAAGACGCGCACGCCCACGATGAGCATCAGGGCGACGAACAGCGCCACCTTGCCGAGCGTGACGCCGAGCGTGCGCCACAGGTGTTCCGGATCTGCGCTCACGCCCGGCGGCGGCTCGCCGCCGAGCACGCCGGCGAGCGCCGGCAGCAGCACCAGCGCGAGCACCGTGATCAGGTCCTCGACCACCAGCCAGCCGACAGCGATGCGGCCCTCCTCGGTGGCGAGCGTGCCGCGCTGCTCGAGCGCACGCAGCAGCACCACAGTGCTCGCGACCGAGAGCGCCAGCCCGAAGATGACGCCGGCACCGAAGGGCCACCCCCAGAAATGCGCCGCGCCCATGCCGAGCGCGGTCGCGACTGCCATCTGCGCCAGCGCGCCGGGGATCGCGATGCCCCGCACTGCCATGAGATCGCGCAGCGAGAAGTGCGTGCCCACCCCGAACATGAGCAGCATCACCCCGATTTCCGCCAGCTGCGGCGCCAGATGGCTGTCGGCCACCCAGCCGGGCGTGTACGGGCTGAGGGCGATGCCGGCGACGAGATAGCCGACGAGCGCCGGCAGGCGCAGCCGCACCGCCAGCAGGCCAAAGCAGAAGGCGAACGCGAGGCTCAGCGCGAGCGTGGCGATCAGGGTGTCTTCGTGCAGCATGCGCGCGGCTTAAGCGGGGTCCGCGAGCAGCTCGTGCAGCAGGCCCTGCAGCTGCGGACGGTCCGCGGCGAGCTCGGCGCCGTCCCCGGCGATGATGCGGCGCAGCTCGTGCACCGCGTGCTCGAAGTCATCGTTGACGACCACGTAGTCGAACTCGCGGTAATGGGACATGTCGGCGGCCGCATCGCGCAGCCGCCGCGCGATCACCTCGGGGGAATCCGTGGCGCGCTTGGCGAGGCGCTCGGCGAGCGCGCGTCGCGAGGGTGGCAGGATGAAAACCGTGACGCACGCCGGCAGCGCCCGGCGTACCTGCTGCGCGCCGTTCCAGTCGATCTCGAGCAGCACGTCGTGGCCGACGCGCAGCTGTTCCTCGACGAAGGCGCGTGCGGTGCCGTAGTAGTTGTCGAACACCTTGGCGTGCTCCAGGAACGCGTGCTGCGTCGCCAGCTGCTCGAACTGCGGCACGCTGACGAAGTGGTATTCGCGCCCGTCGCGCTCGTTCGGGCGGCGCGGGCGCGTGGTGTGCGAGATCGACAGCCGCAGCCCGGGCTCGCGCTCAAGCAGGGCGTTGACCAGGGAGGTCTTGCCCGCGCCGGAGGGGGCGGTGATCACGAACAGCCGGCCGCGCTTCATGGGGCGGGAATATAGCCTTCGCGCACGAGTCCCGCGATCGAGTGCCTGCAGCGCCTGGGCGCGGTGACTGACCGCGTTCTTCTCCCCCGGCGATAGCTCGGCGGCGGTGCGCGTTGCGCCGGCCGGCACGAATACCGGGTCGTAGCCGAAGCCGCCGCTGCCGGCCGGCGTGCGCGCAATGCTTCCTTCCCAGGTGCCGCTGGCGATGAGCGGCGCGGGATCGGCGGCGCCGCGCACGCAGGCGATGATGCACTGGTAACGCGCCTGGCGGGCCGCCTCCGGCACCTCCTCGAGCTCCAGCAGCAGGCGCTGCAGGTTGTCCGCATCACTGGCGCCTTCCCCGGCGAAGCGCGCCGACCACACCCCGGGGCGCCCCCCGAGCGCATCCACCTCGAGCCCGGAGTCGTCGGCGAGCGCGGGGAGCCCGGAGCGCGCGGCAGCATGGCGCGCCTTGAGTACCGCATTGGCGAGGAAGCTGCTGCCGGTTTCGGGCGGGGCCGGGATGCCGAGCGCGCCCTGCGCGAGCAGCTCGACCCGCAGTGGGGCGAGGAGCGCGGCAAACTCGCGCAGCTTGCCGGGATTGCTGCTCGCCAGCACCAGGCAGGTCACGGCCGCTTCAGTGCCTGTTCCTGCAGCTCGAACAGCGTGCCGATGCCGGCGGCGGCGAGATCGAGCAGGGCATCGAGCTCGTGGCGCCGGAAGGCGTGACCTTCCGCGGTGCCCTGCACCTCCACGAAGCCGCCGCCGTTATTCATGACGACGTTCATGTCGGTCTCGGCCTGGGAGTCCTCGTCGTAGTCCAGGTCGAGCACCGGCACGCCGCCGCAGATGCCCACCGACACCGCCGCCACCTGGCCGTGCAGCGGGTTCGCGGCGATCAGCCGCCGGCGCACCAGGTGCTCGCAGGCCTCCGCCAGTGCCACGTAGCCGCCGGTGATGGCGGCGGTGCGCGTGCCGCCGTCGGCCTGCAGCACGTCGCAATCGAGCGTGATCGTGCGCTCGCCGAGCGCCTTCAGATCCGCAATCGCGCGCAGCGAGCGCCCGATGAGCCGCTGGATCTCCTGGGTGCGCCCGCTCTGCTTGCCGCGGGCGGCTTCGCGGGCGGTGCGCGTGTGGGTGGCGCGCGGCAGCATGCCGTACTCGGCCGTGATCCAGCCCTGGCCCTTGCCGCGCAGAAACGGCGGCACGCTGTCCTCGACGCTCGCGGTGCACAGCACCTGCGTGTCGCCGAACTCCACCAGCACCGAGCCCTCCGCGTGCTTGGTGTGGCGGCGCGCGAAGCGCACCGGGCGCAGCTCAGCGGGCGCGCGTCCGGACGGTCGGCCCACGGTGCCCCTACTCACCCAGCCAGCGCAGCGCGGCGGCCGAGGTGTTGTCGCTGCCGTTGCCGGCGCGCTTGACCGCGCGCTCGCCGAGCTTCACGAGCTTGTCGCGCAGCAACCCGGGGGTGCCCATCTCCGCCACGATCTCCTCGTCCTTCAAGGCACCCCACAGGCCATCGGTGCACACCAGCAGCACGTCGTCCGGCTCGATCGGGCGCCGGCGGCCCAGTGACATCTCCGGCAGGATGGGGTCACCGCCGAGGCAGCATTCGACGAAATTGCGCATGGGGTGATTGTGCGCCTGCTCCGCGTTGATGAGGCCCTCGCGCAGCAGCAGTTCCACGTGGCTGTGGTCGCGGCTGCGCGCCACCAGTGTGCCGCCGCGCACGTGGTAGAGGCGGCTGTCGCCGACGTGCGCCCACCAGCTGGCGTGCTGCTGCACCAGGCACACCGCGCAGGTGGCGCGCGGGCGCTGCTCCAGCGGCAGCTGCGCGCCGAGCTTGACCACCTCCGCATGCGCGCGCCCCAGCGCCAGGTGCAGGAAGCCCAGCGGATCGAACAGCGGTTGCGGGGTATGCCAGAAGGCCTCGATGATCACCTGCTGGGTGACCTGGGCGGCGCGGGCGCCGTCGGCGTGCCCGCCCATGCCGTCCACGACCACGAGCAGGGCGGCGTGCTCGGCGACGGCCGTGCTCACCCGGTCCTGATTCTCCTCGCGCCCCCCGAGCAGGCTGATGTCGGCGCTTTCGACTCGCAAAGAACAAACTCATGCATCTGCTAGACTTGCCTGCACTTTATATCACCTGTGCGGCGAACGAGCGTAGATGCGCGGCCCGATGCAGGCGCGCCGGCTCACGTTCCGCCCCACCCTCGGGCACCACGGACAACTCGACATGATTGCCAGCATGACCGGTTTCGCGCGCCGCGAGACCAGCGGACTGTGGGGCACGCTGGTGTGCGAGCTGCGCAGCGTCAATCACCGCTTTCTCGAGGCGGGCTTCCGCCTCCCCGATGAGCTGCGCTCGGCGGAAGGGGAGCTGCGCACGCGCCTCGCCCGCCAGCTGCGCCGCGGCAAGGTCGACTGCACGCTCAGCTATCGCCGCGCGCAGGGCGCGGACGGAGCGCTGCAGGTCGACAGCGCGGCCCTGCAGCGCCTGCTCGCCGCCGTGCACGCGGTCACGCGCTCCATGCAGCAGCCCGCGGCGGTGAACGCGCTGGATGTCCTGCGCTGGCCAGGGCGTGGTCCGCGAAGAAGCCTCAGGCGGCGATGAGCTGCTCACCGCCGCCTATGCCGTGTTCGGCCAGACGCTCGAGGATCTCGTGGGGATGCGCGCGCGCGAGGGCGCACGGCTGCGCGAGCTGCTCGAGCAGCGTTGCGCGACGCTCGAGACCCTGGTGGCCGCCGTGCGTGCCCGGCTACCCGAAGTCCAGGCCCGCATGCGGGCGCGCCTGCACGAGCGCGTGACGGAGCTCGCCGCCAGTGCCGATCGCGAGCGCCTCGAGCAGGAGCTCGCCATCCTGCTGCAGCGTCTCGATGTGGATGAGGAACTCGAGCGGCTCGGCGGGCACATCACCGAGGTGCGGCGCGTGATCGCCGGCCAGGAGCCGGCCGGGCGGCGCCTGGATTTCCTCATGCAGGAGCTCAACCGCGAGGCCAACACCCTATCTTCCAAGTCCCAGGACCTGGAAACGACCCGCAGCGCGGTCGACATGAAGGTGGTCATCGAGCAGATGCGTGAGCAGGTGCAGAACGCAGAATAGCGAGATCACGAATTGATTTGTGGCACGCCCCCACCCGGCGTACCTGCCCCCGGGATGCGTCGATGTTGCCGTTTTCATAGATCAGCCGATTGCCGATCGCTCCGGCAAAGTGGGGATTGAACGCCCCCGGCGTCAGGGGCACGGTGACGGAGCCGTCTGCCGAAACCGCGTACAGGTTCACCCCACCGGGTCCGACACTCCGCTCGTAGATGATCTGGCCGCCGACAAACGCAACGGAGTACTTGTTGTCGTCGGAAACGGCGAGCGCCACGGAGTTCGTGCCATCGGGATTGACGCTATAGAGATCGGCATGTCCGACGGCGAAGACGCGCCTATATACCACCCGATTTCCCGCGGCCTCGCCGAACTCGGCGTCACTGCCAGATGTGTCCAGCTCGACCGTCCCGCTGCCATCGAGGCCGACGCTGTAGAGACGCGTGCCATTCGCAGTGTAGATCACACGTGCGCCGACAACGCCTTCCAACTGAACACTCTCCCCGGAAGCGGGCAGCGCCAGCGCCACCTTGCCGGTGCCGTCCACGTTGATGGCATAGAGCCCGTCGGGCTTCCCGTACATCACAATGCTTCCGGTGCTGCCGACGAAGTTGCCGGCGTCGAGCGCGGTAGTACCCGTGCCGTCCGCTTGAACGCTGTAGAGCTCACTCGCACCCGGCGTCGCGCCGCCCTCGTATACGACACGACCTCCAACGACGCCGACGAAGGTAACAGGCGAGACGCTTAGCGCCGCGGTGCCGGTCCCGTCGGTGTTGATCGTATAGAGGCCAGATTCCCCTGCTCTGGGGTTAGTCTCGTAGATCAGGCGGGAGCCAATTACGCCTACCGGATCCGCGTTCTCGTCCGCGCTCGTTAGCGCTACGGTCCCGCTGCCGTCGAAAGCGACGCTATAGATTTGGTCTCCAACGGTTAAGGGACTCCGGAAGTAGACAGCGCGGCAGTTGAGGGAGGTCGAGTACACCAACTGGTCGACGCTGTGCGCCAGAGTCACTCGACTGCTGCCGTCGACGCCGATGGCCTGGAGATCGAAGCCGCCGGCAGCATTGGGGAGCGTTAAGACGACCGCATAGGAATTGCTTGGCGTGGGGGCTGGAGGCGACGCAGCCCATTGGCTATCGCCACCGCAGGCCGTCAGCAAGGCGGCGACGAATCCGAGCCCCGCTCCGCGCACCGTGGGCAATTGGAAGACGCCGGGCCCCGTGCCACCAATGTTCCATACCTCACACATAGCCTTCTCATCATCCCCGG
The DNA here is from genome assembly GCA_963727305.1 of uncultured Pseudomonadota bacterium. Lineage (GTDB taxonomy): Bacteria > Pseudomonadota > Gammaproteobacteria > Steroidobacterales > Steroidobacteraceae > 13-2-20CM-66-19. The sequence goes on along the minus strand of CAVSFM010000015.1, from coordinate 126,432 downwards.
GGTCACGGCGAGGCCGCATCAGGACTACAACGTATTAGCGTGACGGCCTCGCGCGCACCGCTTACGTGCGCGTATTCCAGGGCGCTCAAAACGCTCGAGCGCCGCGGCTGCGCTGCTCGCACTGCAGGAAGAAGGCCGCAGAGGTCGTGGCAGTGGCAAAACTCAGGCCGCGGGGCATACCGAAGCATCCCGGACTAGCGTCGGAAGATACAAACCCCGGCGCTTTGGCCGCGGTCGGCGGAAGAAATGATGCGGGCTGCACTGCAACACGCGTATAGGTACCAAATTCGGTTGGCGCGGCAGAGCAAATATCCAATCCATGTTTCGCGATTCCAGGGGACCGCGCCATGGTTGCCTGACGCCGACCTGCCCAGCGGCACGCACCGCCGTATACAGCGCTGTCAGGGTACCGAGTTCGTTGGCAACAGGCCGTATACGTCGATCTCTGTCTGCGTGCCGACGAACACCTTGCCGTTCGCCACCGTGGGCACGACGAAGCTGAGCGGCGCCCCAGCGGTATCGCGGTTGTTGGCCGCCTGGGAGCTGTTGTAGAGCTCGGTGGCGAGATTGGTGGCATCGAAGGCGTGCAGGACCGCGACATGGTTGGTGGTGTCGCGCTCGATGCCCCACACGATGGCGGCGCTCGCGCTGCTGCTCGCCGCCGAGATCACCGGCTGAAGGCCCGGAAACCCGAAAGTCGCTGCCGTCTGGGAGACCGGCGTGGTGCTCAAAAGCCCGTTCGTCAGCGTGAAGAGCTTGCAGTGATCCTGGACGCCGCACAGGTAGACGCGGTTCTGCCAGTACGCGGGCGTCGCGTAGCTGTTGGGGGCGTAAGCCAGGGGCACGACAGCGGGAGAGACCGCTGTGCTCCCGAGCTGGCCGTAGATCCACTGCACGATGTTGCTGTTCTGCGGCGCGGTGTAGGAGCCGTTGAAGTGGCCCATGTTGTTGCGGTCGATGAGATAAATTTCGCCGTCTTTGGCCGTACCGACCAGCAGATTCGGATGCGCGGCGCTGCCGGCGCCGTCGGGCAGAATGACCACGCCGCCCGAGCCCACGTCCTGGTCTGAATTTCCGAGCGCTGACTGGTTAAAGGGAGCGAAGTAGTCGGCGACTGCCAGGCCGCCGCTCGTGGACAGCTTCAGGAACGCATTCCCCCAGGCACTTCCGGCGCTGAAGTAGCCATTGCCGGTGGCGAGGAAGATATTGCCGCCGCTGTCGACGGCCGGTGCCTCACCGCTCAACCATATGCCACCGCCCTGCGTGCCGCTCGGGGAAGCGCAGAACACCGTCGTCTGATTGAGCGTGGTGCCGTCGTAGCCGACCAGCCAGCCGACCCAAGGAAAATTATCGCCGTTGGCATGCGAAACCAACGTACACCACTCCGTTTGTGAGCACGAGGCCCGCACGCTGCTGGCTCGTCGCGGCATCGATGGTGAGCGGCGTCGCGCCGCTGCCGACCGAGGCCTGAATGCGTACCGGCGCGACCTTGTCCGCGCCCGTCGTGATATTGAGCGCATGCAGCCAGTAGTAGGCGGGCGAGCCACTCTGAACGGTCTCGGCGAGCACGTACAAAGTAGCGCTTGCCGGATCGATCACCGGCGTCGAGGTGATCGAAACTTCGGGAACGATGTCCTCGAGACCCGGCTGGGTCATCCTGCTGGTGAGGCCCGCCGCAGGATTGATGAAGCTCGTATGCCACAGCGGTGTGCCGCGCTCGGCATCGAAGGCGTAGACACTGCCGTGTTCGGTAGCAGCGAACACGACATTGTGCCGCGCGCCGCCGATGCTCAGATTGGCCACCCACAGCGGCTGCGCGTACACCACACCGTCCACGGGGAATGAGAACAGTTTGCCGAAGGTAGCCGTGTTCACGTTCGCCGCCGTCAGCGCGTATTCGCTCGTGTTGGTTCCGTCGCGCGCCAGGTCGTTGCGATTCGTATACACCCCAGGCAGGTCGGTCACCCCGACCGTCACGGAAGCCTTCTTGGTGGCATCCGTAACACTCGTGGCGCTGAGGAGGTAGACGCCGGCGATGGACGGCGCCGTGAATGTGACCGTGCCGCCGGACTGGCTGGTGGCGGGACTGACCGAGCCGCCCGCCGGAGCAATGCTCCAGGTGACCCCGGCGTTGTCGTTGGTGCTCGCAGTCAGCGTGAGCGCCTGCGTAGTTGTGAGACCCGCCCGGGCGGGTACGGCCGAAACGGTGATGTTGGCCGGGCTGACGTTCAATTTGAGGCTGACGCTGCGCGTCTGCACCGGGCTGCCGGCATCGGTCACCGTGAAAGTCAGCGGCGTGCTGGCGGCGGCCGTGGTCGGTGTACCGGAAATCACCCCGCTCGTCGCATTAAGTGCCAGACCCGCCGGCAGCGCGCCGGTGGTGCGCGCCCAGGACAAGGGCGGCGTGCCACCCGTCGCAGTCAGCGTCGTGCTGTACGAGCGGCCGATCTGGCCATTCGGCAGCGAGGTGGTCCTGATCTGGAGCGTGGAGGCAGGTGGTGAGCTTGTGGTCCCGGAATCGTCTCCGCCCCCCGAGCAACTCCATAGCAGCAGAGCGGGCGCCAAGATCAGCGCGGGCGGCGCGCTTCGTCGCCGGGGCGTGTCGTCCAACTTCAAGCGAACAATCCCTGTCAATGCCGACGGGCGCAGCCTCGTCGAGATGGTTTCTTCGTTATGCGGATCATAACGCGACACCGCTTGTGTGCGTTGTCGTCGCCAATCAACGACGTGTTGGTTATTCCGACGTGTTGGTTATTCGGCGGCAGCGGGTACAAGGAACAGTCCGCTGGCTCGTGCCTTGCCAGCGCTGCGGCGCGACTTCGTTAACCGGTCCGATGCAGAAGCGCTAGCACAGCCGAGTTATGACAAATGCCGAGTCAGCGGCTAAGCAGAAATTTTACGAAGCTCGGGTAAAGCAGTTCATTGCCGTACCCGCTCAGGTGATCGCCATCAAAGAAGAGCGGGGTCGCTCCGGAGAGTGCGGCGCAGGTGCTACTTGGACAAAGCGTGTCAAATGGATCCCAGATGGAGATGGATTCGTTTTGCAGTCCCTGTAGTTCCTGCAGCACCGGGCGGCGGTAGCTCAGCATCACTGCCCGGGGCAGCGTGAAGCCCGCAGCGCACACCGGATTGTGGCGGTTGAACCAGTCGGAGCACCGAAATGGAGGCGAGCCGAATACCGGCTTAGGGGCTTCGAAGATCACACGCACGCCAAGGTCCTCCACGGGTCGTAGGGTCCGGGCCGCTTCGGCGACCGCGGCCGGCTGGGCCGCCATCAGCTGGCGCCACTCATCCTGCACCGTGCGCTCGGAGAAAATTACCCATTCATCGCCCAGCCGAGGCAAGCGCAGTGACGGCAGGAACAGCACATCGCCCGGCCGCGCTCGCTTGCGAAGATCCGCAAGGATCGCGGCGTAGTACGCGCGGCAGATCGGGGTTTCGGCGCTGGGCGCGTCGGTGAGCGCCATGAACGCGCAGTCACTGCGGTAATACATCGTCGCATCGTACGGTTGCTCGCGCGTGAGTCTCGCCAGGAGCGTGCTGTAGGCGAGGGCGTGCGAGTTACCGGTGACGAACACGTGCACGGTGCGCACCGCGGGGCAGCCGCTGTGGCGCGACTCGAGTCTGCTGCCGCCGGCAAACGAGTCATAGAAACGCAGGACGTGGCAGCCGCTTTCCAAGACCTCCTCCTGTGGCCACCACGAGGGATACCAGATATTTGTCTGCCGCGTCACGCTCAAGGAGAAGCGCTCCCGGTGCTCAGCGAGGGCGTTGGCGCTCAGCCACAGTACCGATACGCAGCCGAGGGCAGCGGCGATGACGGCGAGCGAGGGAGCTCTCCGGAGGCCTCGCCGGAATGGCGTCTCGACCCAGCGGTAGGAAGCTTCCGAAAGCGCTGCAATCAGCAGCACGGCCAGGACCCGGATGGCGGCGGTTTCAAGTCCCGTGGTCCAACGCAACAGCACGTATACCGGCCAGTGCCACAGATAGAGCGAATACGAGCGCGTGCCGAGCCATACGGGCAGTGCGTGCGACAACACGCGCACGCTTCGCCCGTTGCCCGCCATCACCGCACCGTCGATGAATCCGGCCGTGCCAAGTATCGCAAAGATGGCCCAAGGAACCGGGAACGCGGTGCCGCGGCTGAAGACCAGACTGACCATGATCAGGGCGAAAGAAACCCACAGCTGCGCGCCCCGCGCGCGTGCAGTGGGTGTACGGTCCACGTGCAACTGAAACAGAAGCGCACCCGCGCCGAGCTCCCAGAAACGGCTCGGCAGCGAGTAATACGCGGCCGCAGATTGCCCGCGGGCCGTGAGATACGTCGAGTACGCCAGCGAGGCGAGCGTCAGCATTGGGAGCAGCGGTTCCGCGATGTGACGCCCTGTGTTGGAGCGCGCCCGCAGTTTCAGCCAGGCGAAAAATACCAGCGGGTACAGCCAGTAGAACTGTTCCTCGACGCCGAGCGACCAGGTGTGAGCCGCAGGGTTGTAGTCAATACGCGGCGCGAAGTACGGGTCGCCGTAATGCATCATGAAGTAGTTGGAGAGTCCCCAGAACGCGTAGCTGGTGGTCTGTTGGTTGGTCTTCGCCAGCCAGGAGCTCGGAATGAACAGCACCGCCGCCACGACGATGACACTCAGGCAGACGAGCAGCGCCGGCAGGATCCGGCGTGCACGGCGCGCGTAGAAGGCGCCCGTGAAGCGCAGCAGTCCGGTTGAGTCCAGCTTTAACATCGAGCGGCTGATCACGTATCCGGAAATCACCAGGAATACGTCGACGCCGGCGAAGCCGCCCGGGAGCCAGCTGGACTGCATGTGAAAGATCATCACGGCGACGACCGCGAGCGCCCGCAGCGCATCGATCGCCGTAAGGTGGCGACCGTCGGACGTGGAGAGCTCCGCGCGCCTAGCGTCGGTGCGCGTGCGCAGGCTGCGTGTGCCGATGAGCTGGCCGAGCCAGGGCCACATGGGTGCTCCCTTGCCTAAAATGGGTCCGTATACGGGGATGCGTGGCGGGAATTATCCACCGCGGGTGCGCGGACTGACCAATCGGACGCGAAGTAGCGCTGCGCGCGGCGGGTTATGGGGGCTGGATCGGCTCGGGGGCAAAGCCTCCGCCTCGGCTGTGATCAGGCGACGCTCGATGCCGAGCCTGAGCCCTGCCCTTGGGTCCACGCCGCTGCACTCAACGGGTGAGGGCAGATCAGACGATCAGACAAACACGTGCAAACGGCGGTTCGCAGGGAGAACCGTGCACGCCCGGTCAGTCATCTGCTGGAGCATGTAAAGCATTTTCCTCGACCGCCAGAAGCTTCTGACTCGGGGTTGGCCCGCGGGCTTCGATGTTTGACCCATGGTCCCCACGGCGCCAAAAGGCGCGACCGCTCGTTGCCCCCGAACCGCTACCATGTGTGCATGGGTAACTGGACCCACCGCCACGCGCACATCAACGGCATCCGCACGCATTACGTCGAACAGGGTGCGGGCCCGTTGGTGGTGCTGTGCCACGGCTTCCCGCACCTGTGGTTCTCCTGGCGGCACCAGCTGCCGGCGATCGCCGCGGCCGGCTGGCGCGTGGTCGCACCCGACATGCGCGGCATGGGGCAGACCGAGGCGCCCGCGGAGCCGACCGCCTACGACGTCGAGCACACCACGGGAGACCTCCTGGGCCTTCTTGATCATCTGGGCGAGGAGCGCGCCGTGTTCATCGGGCTCGACTTCGGCGTGTTCGCCATCTACGACCTCGCGTTCCGCGCCCCGCAGCGGCTGCGCGCGATCATCGGACTCGAGAACCCGGCGACGCCGCACAATCCGCAGCTGGCGCCCCTGCGCGAGGCGGCGAACTGGGCCCGGGATCACTTCGTGCACATCCACTACTTCGAGCCCCCGGGCCCGGCGGACGCCGCGCTCAATGCGCAGCCGCGTGAGTTCCTCACACGCGTTTTCTATGCCCTGAGCGGCGACTATCACTACCTGGATGTGTGGAAGCATCCGCCGGGCACGGCCTACCTCGACGCCCTGCCGCAGGCGCCGCCGCTGCCGTGGAGCTGGCTGTCGGAGCTGGAGATGGAATTCTTCGTCTCCGAATATGCGCGCAGCGGCTTTACCGGCGGCCTCAACTGGTATCGGGCCATGGACCTGCGCTGGGCGCAGCGCCGGCGCTTCGAGGGCGTGAAGAATGCGGTGCCGTTCTTCTTCATCGGCAGCGAGCGCGACTGCGACCTCGAGGCCTGGCACGGCGATGACCCCCTCGGAGCGCTGCAGCAGCAGTACAGCGACGTGCGCGGCGTCGCGATGCTGTCGGAGGCTGGTCACATGATGCAGATGGAGCGTCCGCACGAAGTGAACGCCTGGATTCTCAGATTCCTCGGGCAGCTGCGCTGAAGGCCGGAGCGTCCCCCGTGCTCAGCCTGCCGCCCCTTTCGCTGTACGTGCACTTTCCCTGGTGCGTGCGCAAATGCCCCTACTGCGATTTCAACTCCTACGCGCTCAACGGGGAGCTCGCGGAGGAGGCGTACCTGCGGCGTCTCGAGCGCGATATCGAGGCGCAGTCGGTCGAGGTCGCGGGGCGCACGGTGCACAGCGTGTTCTTCGGCGGCGGCACGCCGAGCCTCTTTTCCCCGCAGGCGATGGGACGCGTGCTCGAGCTCGCGCGCCGGCACCTGACGCTGCGCGCGGACGCCGAGATCACCCTCGAGGCCAATCCGGGCACCATCGAGCGCGGTGCGTTCCAGGAATACCGCGCGGCGGGTATCACGCGCGTGTCGCTCGGCGCGCAGAGCTTCGATGCGCGCGCGCTCGCGGCGCTCGGCCGCATTCACTCCCCGGCCGAGACGCGCCGGGCGGCGGAGGAGCTGCACGCCGCGGGTCTGGGCAACTTCAACCTCGACCTCATGTACGCGCTGCCCGGACAGGAACGGAGCGGGGCGCTGCGCGATGTGCGGGACGCGCTGGCGCTCGCGCCCGCGCACCTCTCGCACTACCAGCTGACACTCGAGCCCGGCACGGTGTTCGCCGCGCAGCCGCCGCCGTTGCCCGATGAGGACGCCGCCGCCGACATGCTCGCCGCGTGCGCCGCGGAGCTGGCGCGCGCGGGCTACGAACAGTACGAGGTCTCGGCCTACGCACGCGCCGGCATGCAGTGCCGCCACAACCTCAACTACTGGAGTTTCGGGGATTACCTGGGGGTCGGCGCCGGGGCGCACGGCAAGCTCACGGTCCCCGCGCGCGCGGCAGATCATCCGCACGACGCAGCTGCGCGATCCGCGCCGCTACCAGGCCGCTGCCGATGTGGCGCTGGCGCGCCGCGCGATCCCGCCGCCCGAGTTGCCCTTCGAGTTCATGCTCAATGCGCTGCGCCTGTGCGAAGGTTTTGCCACCGCGACGTTCACCGAGCGCACCGGGCTTGAACTGCAGGCGATCGCAGCCCCGCTCGCGGCGGCCGTGCAGCGCGGGCTGGTGCTCAGCACCACGCACCGGCTACCGGCCGAGCGCGCTGGGCCTGCGCTTCCTCAACGACACGCTGCTCCTCTTTATGGCGCAAACCGCGAAAATGTCCGGTAATTCCAGCTTGTCAATTGCCGGTAATGCAGCGACTTCAGGCATCCCGGAGGCTTTATTCACAGGGTCCGGGCGCTCGGTCGGAGAATGAGTAGATTACGAGGCAAAGCGGCCAAGCTGCTGAATAAGAAGAACGTAACCCATTGAAGAACCAAGGCAAAAACGTCTGCTCATTTTTTGACCAAGGTAACAAAAATGCAATCTGGCCGCGAAAACGGGCCCCTGTGCGAAGGGAAGTCCACAGAGTTGTCCACAGCTTCTGTGGATAAGGAAACCGTGCCCCGCGGGGGTGCAGGCGACGGAGCTTGAGGGCGGCCGGGAGTGCCGCTAAACTCCCGCGCCCTTTAACTTGCGCACCTGCCGCCCCATAAAGGCGGTCTCCCAGAGTGCCTTGAACGTGAGTCCTGCCATGAAAGACGCGATCCACCCCGAGTACAAAGAGATCACCGTCAGCTGCACCTGCGGCAATACGTTCAAGACCAGCTCGACCTTGGGCCACGACCTGCAGGTCGAGGTGTGCTCGAACTGCCACCCGTTCTACACGGGCAAGCAGAAGATCGTCGACACGGCCGGTCGCGTCGACAAGTTCCGCAAGAAGTACGCGGCGGCCAGCGCGAAGTAAGCGTCACCGGCGTCGCCGCCGCGCGGGCGCACCGTTGCTTCGAGCGGACGGCTGCGCAATCCAAGCACGCGGCGTATCTGTCACGCCGCGCGCGCCGCTGCCGATCTTTACCGGCGAGTAGGACGGCACGTGCCTTGATTCGAGGCACGGACCATGTAAACCTCCTTTGTCTACACGCGACATGCGCCTGGGCGGCGCGGCTTCGCCTCGGACCTCATGGAAAACCGGCAGCGTAGATGACCGAGAAGAAAGGCAAGACCTTCGAGCTCACCGATCGTGGCAGCGGCCGCAGCGCGCAGCTGCCCGTGCGCAGCGGCACGCTGGGACCCGCCGCGCTCGACGTGAGTAACCTGTACCGCGACCTCGAGGTCTTTACCTACGATCCGGGCTTCGGCGCGACCGCGGCCACCGAGAGCCGCATCACCTACATCGACGGGGATGCGGGCGTGCTGCTGTATCGCGGCTACCCGATCGAGCAGCTCGCCGAGCACAGCTCCTTCATGGAGGTCGCCTACCTGCTGCTCATCGGGGAGCTGCCGACGGCGAAGCAGCTGGCGGAGTTCACCGGCAACATCCGTTATCACACGATGATCAACGAGTGGCTGCTGCGCTTCTTCAACGCCTTCCATCACGATGCGCACCCGATGGCGATGGTGTCGGGCGTCGTGGCGTCGATGTCGGCCTTCTATCACGACACGATGGACATCCATAACCCGCGCCACCGCGAGATCTTCGCCCACCGCATCATCGCCAAGATCCCCACCATCGCGGCCGCCGCACACAAGCATTCGCTCGGGCAGCCGTTCGTCTACCCGCGCAACGACCTCGACTACGCCGGCGAACCTGCTCAACATGCTGTTCGCGGTGCCGTGCGAGCCGTACGCGCTCGACCCGATCGCTGCCAAGGCGCTCGATCTGCTGTTCGTGCTGCATGCGGACCATGAGCAGAACGCCAGCACTTCCACGGTACGCCTGGCCGGCAGCACCGGCGCCAACCCGTACGCGGCAATCTCCGCGGGTGTGTCGGCGCTGTGGGGGCCCGCGCACGGGGGCGCCAACGAGGCGGTGCTCGCGATGCTCGAGCAGATCGGCACCGTCGACAACATTCCAAAGTACCTGGCGATGGCGAAGGACAAGTCCAATCACTTTCGCCTGATGGGCTTCGGTCACCGCGTCTACAAGAATTTCGACCCGCGCGCCCAGATCATCCGCGCCATGTGCCACAAGGTGCTCGCCCAGCTCGGGCGCAGCGACAACCCGCTGCTGGAGCTGGCACAGCGCCTCGAGGAGATCGCGCTCAAGGACGAATACTTCATCGAGCGCAAGCTGTATCCGAACGTCGACTTCTATTCGGGCGTCATCTACAGCGCGATCGGCATTCCACGCTCCATGTTCACCGTGATGTTCGCCATCGCGCGCACCGTGGGCTGGGTGGCGCACTGGCAGGAGATGATTTCCGATCCCGGTATGCGCATCGGCCGGCCGCGGCAGCTGTACACCGGGCCCACGCAGCGCGACTACGTCGACGTCAAGAAACGCCGCTGACGGCGCCGCGAAGGTCCACGCGCGGCTAGTCCTGCGTCTCCTCCACCGCGCGGCCATTCAGCGGCTGCGTGGGACGGGCGTTGGCGGGATAGCGCGCCGCGAATTGCACGACCTCACCGGTGGAGGCCTGCACCGCCTGCTTCAGCACGAACCAGCGCACGTGCTCGCTGCAGGGAGGAGTGGTGAGCGAGCCCTCGAAGGTGTAGTAGCCGCGCAGCTTCGGCAACAGCTGCGTCAGATCGAGCGTGGCGCCGGCAACTGACGCTTGCTTCTGCCCGCTCGGCGGAAAATTATCGAACACCTGCTGCAGGACGCGGGTTTCCGTTGCCGGCGCGAATCAGTACCGCCACGACCGCCAGCTCCCCTTTGGCGTTCTTGTGCACCAGGTGAGCCACCATTGCGTAACGCTTGCCGCGGATGCTTTCCTCGCTCGGGCCGGTGGAAGTGGAACTGCACCAGCTCGTAGCGGTCCTCGCCCACCGTGATGCCACCGCTGCCGGGCGGCACGTTCACCTGCATGCTGTGACCGGTGTCCGTGACCGTGAGCGGGATCGGCCGGTAGTCAAAACCGATCGGCGACAGCGGCTTGGCGAATCGCATTGCTGATATCGATCGGTGACTGCCGACGTGCCGGCGCCGCAGACTGCATAGGCCGGGTCCTCGCTGGCCCAGTGTGCGGGCCCCGTATCACCTGAATAGCTAAAGTGTGGGCCTTCCTGGGCCTGCGCTGCCGTACTGGTCAGGGCAACGCTCGCCGCCCACAAAAGAATCGCCCGAAAGCGGGACGGGGGACGCGGCGCGGCATGCATGGTGTTCTCTCCGTGTCAGGAGGGGCACGAGCGATGACTATAGCAAAACGTCTTCGCAGGGCTCGCACGCGCGCCCGCGTCCCCGGTCAGGGTTGTTCGAGCAGCGCTGCGACTTCGAGGGCGGTGGCGCGCCGCATGGGGCGGCCATCGATCGGGCTCACCGGCGCCTGGCGGATGCCGTCCGGCGGAAATACCGTCGCCTCGATCGGCTGATCGTCCATCTCGAAGCGCACGCCGGGAAAGGCGCGGCTGCGCTCGGCGTTGAGTTTGACGCGCCGCTCGGTGATCTCGTGCGGAATGCCCTGGTCGATCAGTTTCAGGGTCACCGACTCGGCTCGATCGGCGAACAGGTGCAGCTGCACCTCGGAATGCTCGGTGGCGGTGCCGGAAAGCACCGCGCCCACCAAGCGCGGCTCGAACTCGTGCAGGTAGCGCATGGCCGCGAGCGCGGCGCTGCGCTGCGCGTGCAGCGCCTGCAGGTGCGAGTCGCCGCCGAAGAGTCGCTGGTAGGCGGCGAGCGCCTCCTCGATCTCGCTGTTGCGCGGCAGCACGGCGGTCCCGTCGCTCACCCCGAAGCGCTCGGCGGCCTTGCGCTTGGCGACCAGAAAGTCACGGATGCCGTGCTCGGCCATGATGCGCGCGGCTTCTTGGGCCAGCGCGCGCCGCAGGTTCTCACCGCGCGTCGGATTTCGCTTCGCTCTCATGGCGGACTAGAAGATCGGTTCGCCGCTCGCCTGGGCCTGCTGACCCTGTGTGACCGTCGAGGCGTCCTCGGCCGAAGGCAGGCGATCGGCCATGAAGAGCTCCGGCATCCCGATGGGGTTCTCGGCGCTGACGAGCGTGCCGTTCTCGGGCGAGATACGCAGCGTGACGATGCCATCGGGCATCAGGCGATGCTGCTCGGTCACGCCCTTCAGGGCTGCGGCCATGAAGTTTATCCAGATCGGCAGCGCGGTGTGCGCGCCTTCCTCGGCGTCGCCCAGCGGACGCTCCTGATCGAACCCCACCCACACCGTGGCGACGAGGTTGGGGGTGAAGCCGTTGAACCAGGTGTCCTTCGCCTCATTGGTGGTGCCGGTCTTGCCGGCGATGTCGCTGCGACCGAGCGTGCGCGCGCGCACGCCGGTGCCGCGCTTGATCACGTCCGCCATCATGTCATCCATCACGTAGGCGTTCTGCGGCGTGATGACGCGCGGCGCCACCTCCTCGGGCGGCAGCGGCGCCGGCTCACCGTGCGTGCCGTCCGACACGCGCACCGCTTCGGCCCCCGGCTCGCCGGGCACGCCGGGGCTGGCGGCCTGCTCGCACTGCGTGCACACGCGCTTGGGCACTGCGCGCCACACGACCGTCCCGGCTCGCATCCTCGATGCGCTCGATGAAGTACGGCTGCACCGCGATAGCCGCCGTTGGCGAACACCGCATAGGCGGTGGCCAGATCCAGCGGGGTGACCTCCATAGTGCCCAGCGCCATCGTCAGATCGTGCGGCAGCGTCTTGGGGTCGAAGCCAAAGCGCGGTACGTAGTCGATGACGGCCTGGATGCCGATCGCCTTGAGGATGCGGATCGAGACCAGGTTGCGCGAGTGCACCAGCGCCTCGCGCATGCGCGTCGGGCCGCCGAAGGCGCGCTCGACGTTCTCCGGGCGCCAGGAGTCCTCGTTGCCGCTACCATCGAGGACGATCGGCGCATCGAGGATGACGCTCGCCGGGGTGAAACCGTGCTCGAGCGCGGCTGAGTACAGAAACGGCTTGAACCCGGATCCGGGCAGGCGCCGCGCCTGGGTGACGCGGTTGTACTTGTTGGTGAAGTAATCGAACCCGCCCACCAGCGCCACGATGCTGCCGTCGTTCGGGTCGAGTGCGACCAGCGCGCTTTGCGCCTCGGGGATCTGCGCGAGCTGCGCGTGGCCCTTGTCATCGGCCACCACGTAGATCACATCGCCGCGGGCGAGGATCTGCGCGGCATCCTTGGGCGCAGGACCCACGCTCTCGGCGCGCAGGGCCTTGCGCGCCCAGGATAGGCCGTCCCAGTCGATCTCGACGGGACCTAAGCCCTTCACGTACGCGTGCACGCTCTTCTCCGCCACCGAGGCGACTACTGCGGGGGTGAGGTTGCCGATCGCCGCGTACTCATCGACCACGTCGTCGTAGTCGGGCTCGCCGTGCGCCGGCAGCTCGACGTGGCCCGCCGGCCCGCGCCAGCCATGGCGGCGGTCGTATTCGATGAGTCCGACGCGCACCGCGCGATTGGCATCGCCCTGCAGGCTGCCGTCGATGCTGGTGTAGACCTTGTAGCCGGCGCTTTCGGCGGAAGGACCGAAACGCTGGCGCAGCTCGAGCCGCGCCATCTCGGCGACGTAAGGCGCCTCGACCGCAAAGAGCGGCGCGTGCGCGCGCGCCTCCATCGGCTCCTTGTTGGCCGCCTCGGCGGTCGCCGCGTCGATGAAGCCGAGTTCGCGCATGCGGCGCAGCACGTAAGTGCGCCGTCCCGTGGCCGCCTGCGGGTCGGTGATCGGGTTGTAGCGCGAGGGCGCCTTCGGCAGTCCGGCGATGGTGGCCGCCTCGGCGACGTCGAGCTTGTCGAGCGTCTTGCCGAAGAATGCCTCGGCGGCGGCGGCGACGCCGTAGGCGCGCTGGCCGAAGAAGATGACGTTCAGGTACAGGCCGAAGATCTCCGGCTTGCTGAACTCGTGCTCCATGCGATAGGTGACGAAGGTTTCCTGCAGCTTGCGGCGCGCGGTCTTGTCCAGGCTCAGAAACATGTTGCGCGCAGCCTGCATGGTGATGGTGCTCGCGCCCTGGCTCTTGTCGCCGGACACGACGTCGACCAGCACCGCACGCACGACGCCGAAGTAGTCGATGCCGTGGTGTTCGAAGAAGCGCTCGTCCTCAGCGGCGAGAAAGGCGTGCTTGACGAGCTCCGGAATCTGGTCGTAGCTGACCGGGATGCGCCGCTGCTCGCCGATCTGCGCGATCAAGGCACCGCTGCGCGTGTACACGCGCAGCGGCACCTGCAGTTCGACGTTGCGCATCGATTCGATCGACGGGAGCGAAGGCACCAGATACACGTAACTGCAGGCCAGCGCATACGCGCCCAGAAGTGTGATCAGCGTCACACCGGCGGCAAACACCGTGAAAACTCGAAAGTAATTCCATTTCACAGAAACCAACTTCCTCTGCTTGCACTCCCTGCGGGGGCTATGCATAGTAGCCGCCGTTTCAGGGCAAACTCACCGAAAGGTGAGGACGCAAAGCCTCCGGTCTACGGGACGCAAGTACCTATGACAGCGGGGTTGCCGGATCGAACGTTAACGCACTCAGCCGCGCACGGTCACGCGCCCGGATCTGAGTAGTTCGACCGACTCACTCCTCTTCCAAGTGCCTGCCGCATCCCGTTTCCGCCGCGAGCTCCGCGCGTCCTCAGGAAAGCTTGGACCGAACTCGGCCGCATTCGTTGATTCCTTCCGGCACGACTTATCGCGCCCGTGACGCTGTCGGCAGTCCGCTACAGCCACTGCGGGTACCGTGCGGATCCGTGAGAGTACTCACGTTCAATTTAACTTTGCGCTGATATATAGTGTTCCTGAGTCTTAAACAGGGCGGTCAGTTTCAGGCGTAATGTCCTGAAAAGGAAATAGAAATGTTGCTCCTGCAGCGCAAATATCGCGCCCTCCTGGGACTTGACATAACGACCTCGTCGGTCAAGCTGATCGAGCTGGCCATGGCCGGCGGGCAGTACCGGGTCGAGGCTTATGCGGCCGAACCGACACCCCAGAACGCGATCAATGAGAAGGCGATCGTCGATGCCGAGGCGGTGGGCGAGGCGATCCGCCGCGCCGTCAAGCGCGCCGGCGCCAAGAGCAATGAGGTGGCCGTGGCCATCTCCGGTGATGCGGCGATCACCAAAGTGATCCAGATGCCGCGCTCCCTGCGCTCGGGTGACCTTGAAGCGCAGGTCGAGATGCAGGCCGATCAGTACATCCCCTTCCCCATGGACGAAGTGAGCTACGACTTCGAGGTGCTCGGGGCGAACGACAAGGATCCGGACAGCAACGACGTGCTCCTGGTCGCCACGCGCACCGAGAACGTCGAGCAGCGCCAGGCAGCCGTGAAGGCGGCCGGGCTCACGGCGAAGATCGTGGACGTCGAAGCCTTCGCGCTCGAGAACGCCTGCAAGCTGATGACGCACCAGATGCCCGACGGCGGCATCGACCGCACGATCGCGGTGGTCGACTTCGGCGCGAGCAGCACCACCTTCAGCGTGCTGCGCAACCTCAAAGTGGTGTACACGCGCGACTTCGCCTTCGGCGGGCAGCAGCTCACCGAGGAAATCATGCGCACCTACGGCCTCGCCATGGAAGAGGCCGGGCGCGCCAAGAAGGAAGGCGGCCTGCCGGGCAACTACCAGTCGGAAGTGCTCGACCCGTTCATCGATGACATGACGCAGCAGGTGAGCCGCTCGCTGCAGTTCTACCTCGCCTCCGGTTCCGGCCGCGAGCAGCCCGAGAAAATCCTGGTGTGCGGCGGCTGCGCCAACATTCCGGGAGTGGCCGAAGTTATTTCCAGCCGCGTGGGTATTTCCGCCGAGAAGGGCGACCCGCTTGGCCAGATGAAGCTCTCCTCGCGCGCCAAGGCGCAGGCGGTGCAACGCGACGCCACGGCGCTGCTTACGGCGTGTGGCCTCGCCCTGCGGAGTTTTGACTGATATGCCACGCATAAACCTGCTTCCCCACCGGGAAAGCAAGCGCAAAGAGCGCAAGCTCAAGTTCGTCGTGGCGCTCGGTGCCGCCGCGGTCGCGGCCGCCGTCACCTCCTTTGCCGCGTACCTCATGTACGGGCAGATGATCGATGCGCAGCAGCACCGTAACGACTCGCTGCGCGCGCAGATCAAGAAGCTCGACAAGGAGAACGAGGAGATCAACAACCTCGAGGCCGCGAAGCAGAAGTTTATCGCGCGCATGGAGATCATCGAGAAGCTGCAGCGTTCGCGTCCGGAGATCGTGCACGTATTCGACGAGATCGTGCGCACGCTCCCCGAGGGCGTGTACCTGACGGCGGTCAAGCAGACGGGCAGCACGCTCAAGTTCGATGGCATCGCGCAGTCGAGCACGCGCGTCTCCTCCTTCATGCGCAACATCGACGGCTCGCAGTGGCTGCGTAACCCCTCCCTGGAAGTGGTGCAGACCACCAAGGGCTCGGGCCCGGGCTCGAGCTTCACGCTCACGGCGCAGCAGGTCACCGTTACCAGCCCGGACAATGGCGCGCGTGCCGCCAAGAGCAAGATCCGCAAGGCCAGTGCCGGCGGCGTTGGAGCGCAGCAATGAACATACTCGAGGAACTGCGGTCACTTGACCCGCGCGATCCCGGCCGCTGGCCCCTGCCGGTGCTGGCCGGCGCCGTGGCGGTCGCCTTCCTCGTGCTCACTGGCCTGGGCATCTACCTGCTCGTGTGGAACGAACAGCGCCCGCGCCTGCAGCAGTTCGCCGCGGAAGAGCAGACGCTGAAGCAGGAATTTCACGACAAACACGCCAAGGCGGTGAACCTTGAGGTCTACAAGCAGCAGCTGAAGGACATCGAGCGCTCCTTCGGCGCGTTGCTGCGGCAGCTGCCGGGCAAGACCGAGGTGCCGAGCCTGCTGGTGGACATCTCGCAGACCGGCCTGGCGGCGGGCCTGCAGGAAAAGCTGTTCCAGCCGCAGCCGGAAGTGAAGAAGGACTTCTACGCGGAGCTGCCGATCAAGATCCGCCTGAGCGGCAGCTACCACCAATTCGGCGAGTTCGTGAGCGGGATCGCAGCCCTGCCGCGCATCGTTACGCTGCACGACGTCGACATCAAGTCCGACAGCAAGGACGCCTACGATCAGCTGTCGCTCGAACTCACGGCGAAGACCTACCGTTACATGGATGAGGATGAGATCGCCGCCGGTGAGGCCGAGAAGAAGAAGGACGCCGCCCATCGCCCCAAGCCGGCGGGTGGCTGATTCATATGAATGGCGTGACCGCGGTACCTACTTATGCATAAGAGCCCATACCGAACCGGACTTCGCCTTGCGTGCCTGACACTCGCCTGTGCCGCGTATGCCGCGCTTGTGGCGTGCTCGAGCGCGGACGACGAGCTCACGCGCTTCATCGAGGACACCAAGAAGGAGCCCGGCGGCCGCGTCGAACCGCTGCCGGAGATCAAGCCGTACGAGACCTTCGTGTACGCGGCCTCCGACCTGCGCTCACCGTTCCTGCCCAGCAGCCCCGGTTCGGGCGCGGGACTGGCCGGCGTGCGCCCGGACCAGAAGCGCAATCGCGAGTTCCTCGAGCAGTATTCACTCGACACCTTGAAGATGGTCGGCACGCTGCGCCTGGGCGGGTCGATCTACGGCCTCGTGCAGACCAAGGACGGCCTGGTTCACCGGGTCACGACCGGCAACCACATCGGCCAGGCCGAGGGCAAGATCACCGAGATCAGCCCCTCGAAAATCAGCGTCATCGAAATCGTTCCGGACAGTCTCGGCGGGTATATGGAACGCCCGGCCGCGCTGGCTCTGAACGAGTAAAAGGTCCAGCAGGGAGTTCTCCAGAATGCAACGTCATCGCCTGAAGAATCGTCTCCTCGGCACGGCTCTCGTGCTCGCAGGAGCACTTGGCATGCTCCCGGGCGCAGCGGCGCTGGCCGCGGATCAACCCGCGCTGCAAGCCATCGACGTGCAGCCTCTTGCTGGGCAGCAGCTGCAACTCACCATGCGTCTGTCGGCGCCGCCGCCGCAGCCGATGTCGTTCACCATCGACAATCCGGCGCGCATCTCCTTCGACCTGCCGAGCACCACGCTGGCGCTGCCCTCGCGGCGCATCGACGTGCACGCGGCCGGCCTGGAGAACATCCTCGCTGCGGAGACCAAGGACCGCACGCGCGTGGTGCTGAACCTCGACAAGCTGGTGCCCTACGACACCAAGGTCGTCGGTAACAACATCATCGTGACGCTGGGCGTCACCGGCGACGTGGCCCAGGCTGCGGGCGCGGGTGCCTCGCCCCTCAGCCCGAGCCCGGCTGCCGGCAGCGGCGCGCGCGAGCTGCGCTCGATCGACTTCCGGCGCAGCGCCGACGGCGCGGGCCGCGTGATCGTGAAGCTCTCTGACCCGCACACGCACATCAACCTGCACCAGGTAGGCAGCGAGATCGTCGTCGACTTCAGCGACGCTGGCGTACCGATGAATCTCGTGCGCCGCTTCGACGCGACCGATTTCGGCACCCCGGTGTCCTCGTTCGACGTCACGCGTGTCGGCGGTGGTGCCCGCATCGCCATCACCGCCGGCGGCGACTACGAGCAGCTCGCCTACCAGTCCGATGACCAGTACGTGATTGAGGTGGCCCCGCGTCACAAGGCGGCGAATGCTGCCGTCGACAAGCCGGTGTACACCGGCGAGCGCCTCACGCTGAATTTCCAGGACATCGAGACGCGCGCGGTGCTGCAGCTGCTGGCCGATGCCAGCGGCCAGAACATCGTGGTGAGCGACTCGGTGACCGGCAGCGTCACGCTGCGCCTGCAGAACGTGCCCTGGGACCAGGCGCTCGACATCGTGCTGCGCACCAAGGGCCTGGACAAGCGCCGCCAGGACAACGTGATCATCGTCGCCCCGCAGGCGGAGCTCGCCGCCCGCGAGAAGGCCGAGCTCGCCGCGCGCAAGGACGTGCAGGAACTCGAGCCGCTGCGCTCGGAGTACCTGCAGGTCAACTACGCCAAGGCGGCCGAGCTGGCCAACCTGGTGAAGACCAATACCAACTCGATGCTCTCGCCGCGCGGCAGCGTCTCCGTCGACGAGCGCACCAACACGCTGCTGTTGATGGACACCCCGGACCGTCTGGCGGACATCCGCCGCCTGGTGGCGACCCTCGACATCCCGGTGCGCCAGGTACAGATCGAGGCCCGCATCGTCATCGTGAACGACGACTTCCAGCGCCAGCTCGGTGCGCGCTTCGGCTTCACCAACGTGCAGCAGAACGGCAACACCGGTCTCGTGACCACCACCGGTACCGCCGCGGGCACCGACCAGATCATCGGCTCGGCGATCAACAACGTGCAGACCAACGTTCCGCCGTCGATCTACCCGATCTCGGTGCCCACGGGCGCCACTGCCCCGGCGCGCTACAACGTCAACCTGCCGGTGTCCTCGCCGGCCGGCACGTTCGCCCTGGGCATCCTCGGCAACAACTTCATCGTGGACCTGGAGCTGTCTGCGGCCCAGGCGGAGACGGAGGCGAACATCATCTCCAGCCCGCGCGTCATCACCGCCAACCAGAAGGAGGCGACGATCGAGCAGGGCGTGGAAATTCCCTACCAGCAGTCGGCCTCCAGCGGCGCCACCACGATCCAGTTCAAGAAGGCGGTGCTGGCGCTGAAGGTCACCCCGCAGATCACCCCGGACAACCGCATCATCCTCGACCTCGACGTGCGCGACGACAGCGTCGGCCAGGTGGTGGTGGCCTCCGGCGGTGTCAACGTGCCTTCGATCAACACCCGCGAGATCACCACTCAGGTGCTGGTCAACGACGGGCAGACGGTCGTGCTCGGCGGCATTCTGCAGACCACGCAGCGCGAGGACGACACCAAGGTGCCCTACCTCGGTGACATCCCGATCCTCGGGCATCTGTTCAAGAACACCTCGCACCAGGACAACAAGGATGAACTCATGATCTTCATCACCCCGAAGATCGTGCGCGAGGGTGTCAACGTTAACTGAGCGGTTCAGCGCCTGCTGACGAGCGTCGCGGCCGCCCCTGAGGCGGCCGCGGCGTTTTAGGTATCCTGTCGGTGACTATGCGCGGCACCACCAGTGTATTCCTCATCGGGCCCATGGGCTCGGGCAAGACCGCCGTCGGCCGACACGTGGCACGGGTCCTGGGACTGCCCTTCTACGACAGTGACACCGAGATCGAGCGCCGCACCGGCGTGGACATCCCGTTCATCTTCGAGAAGGAGGGCGAAGCGGGCTTCCGGCAGCGCGAGCGCGAGGCGATCGAAGCGCTGACTGCGCTGGAGCGCATCGTGCTCGCCACCGGTGGCGGGGCCGTGCTGCTGCCGGAGAACCGCCACCACCTGGCGACGCGCGGGCAGGTCGTCTACCTGCAGACCTCCGTGACGCAGCAGGTGCACCGCGTGCGCCATGGACGCCACCGGCCGCTGATCGCCCAGGGCGACCCCGCGCTGCGGCTCGGGGAGCTGATGGATGTGCGGGCACCGCTCTATGAGCAGATCGCGGACGTTGTGGTCGCCACCGACGGGCGGCGGGTGCAGCACGTGGCGGAAGCGGTGCTGCGCGCCCTCGGGCATCCCCCGGCCTGAGTCAGCGGCCGCTCACGTATACTCAGCGCGCGGCGTCCGGGCCCGCTGTCCGGTGCCGTCCGACCCAGGTGGACACTCTGTACGTCGAACTTGCTTCCCGCCGTTACCCGATCCTGATCGATGCCGGGCTCCTCGAGCATCCCGCATCGTTTGCAGCCCTTGCGGCCCGGGATGTCCTCATCGTCAGCAATACCACCGTAGCCCCCCTGTACCTGCGGGCGCTGCGCGCCGGCCTGGGCGCACGGCGCTGCCTCGAGGTCATCCTGCCCGACGGCGAAGCCCACAAGACGCTCGCCAATGCGGCGCGCGTACTCGATGTCCTCGTCGCCAACCGCTTCGCCCGCGACTGCGCCGTGCTCGCCCTCGGCGGTGGCGTGGTGGGCGACCTCGCCGGCTTTGCGGCCGCGTGCTACCAGCGCGGTGTGGCGTTCGTGCAGGTGCCGACCACGCTGCTCGCGCAGGTGGACTCCGCGGTCGGGGGCAAGACCGGGGTCAATCACCCCGGGGGCAAGAATCTCATCGGCGCATTTCACCAGCCGCAGCTGGTAGTCAGCGACACCCGCACCCTGAGCACGCTGCCCGGCCGGGAGCTGCGCGCCGGTCTCGCCGAGGTGATCAAGTACGGCCTCATCTGCGATCCCGAGCTGTTCGCGTGGCTCGAGACGCACCTCGAGAGACTGCTCGCCAAGGAACCGGAAGCCCTGGCGCATGTGATCCGCCGCTCCTGTGAGATCAAGGCGGCGATCGTCGGGCGCGACGAGCGCGAGCACGGGGAACGCGCCCTGCTGAATCTCGGCCATACGTTCGGGCACGCGGCGGAGTCAGCGACCGGCTACCGACGCTGGCTGCACGGCGAGGCGGTCGGTGCCGGACTCGTCATGGCTGCGGCGATGTCACGCGAGTGCGGTCTGCTCACGGCGCAGGCTGCCGAGCGCGTGCGCCGGCTCGTGGAACTCGCCGGGCTGCCAACCGGCATCGCGGACGTGACACCGGCGGCGATGCTCGAGCACATGCGGATCGACAAGAAAGTGCTCGCCGGACAATTGCGTCTCGTGCTGCTGCGCGCCATCGGTTCCGCCTTCGTGACGGCGGAGTACCCGCTGCCGGCGCTGGAGCAAACGCTCGCGCTGCACACCGGGAGCGCGCGGTGAACGACGCCGGACCCGCGTTGCTGGCGCCCTACGCGGCCCACGATGCGCAATCGCGCGGGCGGCGGTTTGCGGAGAATCCGCCGGAGTTCCGCGGCGAGTTCCAGCGCGACCGTGACCGTATCATTCACTCCAACGCGTTTCGCCGGCTGGTCTACAAGACGCAGGTATTCGTTAACCATGAGGGAGACCTCTACCGTACGCGCATCACCCATTCCATCGAGGTGGCGCAGATCGCGCGTTCGGTGGCGCTGGCGTTGCGCCTGAATGAGGCGCTCACGGAGGCCATCAGCCTGGCGCACGACCTTGGTCATACGCCCTTCGGCCACGCCGGCCAGGACGCGCTGAACGAGTGCATGCGCGAATACGGTGGGTTTGAGCACAACCTGCAGTCACTGCGGGTCGTCGATGAACTCGAGGAACGCTATGCGGAATTTCGCGGCCTCAACCTGACGTTCGAGTGTCGCGAGGGCATCCTCAAGCACTGCTCGCTGCGTCAAGCACGTGAGCTGGGTACGCTCGGCGAGCGCTTCATCCACCGGCGGCAGCCCGGACTTGAGGCGCAGATTGCCAATCTCGCCGACGAAATTGCCTACAACAATCATGATGTGGACGATGGCATCCGGGCTCAGCTGATCGATTTGGCGTCGCTGCGCGAGGTGCGCATGTTTCGGCGGCAGTACGACACAGTCGTTGCACAGTACCCGGAATTGGGTGAGCGGCGGCTGATACACGAAACCATCCGCCGCATGATCAATTATCTGGTGAGTGACTTCATCCGTACAACGCAGGGCCAGCTCGAGCGGCTGCAGCCGCGGTCCATCGAGGAGGTGCGCACGCACAGCGCCGCACTCGCCTCCCTCAGCGCCGAATGCCAGGCCGAGCATCTCGAATTGAAATCGTTCCTGCGCGAGCACGTGTACCGGCACTACAAAGTAGTGCGCATGACGTCCAAAGCACGCCGCGTGCTCCAGCAACTCTTTGAGGCTTTTTTCAAGGACGTAAGTCTCATGCCGACAGAACATCGGGACCATGCGGTGCGCGCCGAGGGTGCCCACGGTCCTGGCGGCCGCGCTCGCGCCGTCGCGGATTACATCGCTGGAATGACTGATCGCTACGCAATTCTCGAGCATCGGCGACTGTTCGACCCGAGTGAGCGCACCTAACCGACTCTCGCGGTTTGTTGCGCGCTCGCAGCGTTCCCGCCGCTAGCCTCCCAAGCCCCATCCCTTGAACGCCTTGGCCGGCTGCCCTGAGCTGGACCGTAACCTTTTGTTTTCGCTGTTATTTCTGTGTTGTACGGTCGCTCAACAAGACGTCAGCTACACATCGTTAATTGACATAAGTTACTGAGGAACTTAGAGTTATGTAACAACAACAGCCTCTGAACGATGAATAAATCCGCCCGCGAAAAAGAAGCGGTTCTGAATGTGTTCGCATCACTGATGCGGCCGCTGACCCGTGTTGCCTTCGAGTACGGAATCTCCGCCAGTGAGATCTCAGGTGCCGTACGCCGAACGTATATCCAGGCGCTCGAGGCGCGGCTTGCTAGATCAAAAGCGCCCAACCACGGATACCCGACTTGCTGCCGTGTCCGGGCTCACGAAATCCGACGTGACTGCTTTACGCGAAGCGAGCCGTGCGGGTGCACCGCACAGCCTGCGTACAACCATCAGCCTCGATCAAGTAACGAATCTACTGACCGTCTGGCACACACATTCAGGGTTTTCAGGCGCATACGGACTCGCGCTTGAACTTGATCTGGTTGGCAGTCCTGGCTCTCCGCGCAAGAGCTTCGTAGATCTCGTGGCGGCCGCCTGTCCGGGCGCCGATGTTGAAGCTGTGCTCGACGAGCTTGTCGCGTCAGAGTCCGTCGAGTTCTGGTCAACACGGCACCGTTCGCTGCCTTTCACGTGCCTACCTTCCGCATGAAACGGACGTCAAGCGAATCGAGTGGATGGGCCGGATTCTTACGAACGTCGCATCAAGCTTCGTTCACAACCTTCTTCGAGCGAATTCCGATCCGGTCTATTTCGAGCGGGCTGTGGTCTGCGACAACCCTATCTCTGCGGAAGGTCGGGACAAGTTCTTGGCGCTTGCGGGCGAGCGAGGCCAGGAAATGCTGACTGAATTGGATACGTTTCTAACTCAGCTCGTGCCACCTGATAACAGCGACTCGGGCCGAAAGTTCGGCGTGGGTATCTATTTCTTTGAAGATCAACCCGACTCGGAGGCTGGCGACGCTCAGCCAGTAAGAGTTCTTGAAGAGAAGAGCGCTCGTGCGACGGGGCCCATCGAGATCGACGTTCTCGCGGGGCTGGCTAGCAAAAAGTAAATGGTTTGATGGGGAGGGTTCTATGAAATCGTCAACAGTCTATTTGGCTGTGCTTGCGGCACTTGCTGCCTCCGCAGGCGTCGCAGAGGTTCGTAGTAACTCCGAATTAATGGTTATCGGCCCCGTTGAATCAGTAGACGCAGCCAATGGATCAGTAACAGTTCTTGGCCAACGGATCTTAGGTATTGGAAATCCCCATGCTTTAACAGTTGGCAACACCGTAGCAGTGTTCGGTTCTGCTCGAGGCGATGGCTCGATTGAAGCCAGTGAGATTCGCGAACAAGGTATGTACGTGCCTGGCGCAAGTGCCGTGTTTCTTTCTGGCATTGTTCAGCGCGCAGACACTGCTGTTGGCCGCCTAACGGTAAACGGCGTGAATGTTGATCTTACGCCTGCTATGTCGGCGGGAGCCCTTTCACCAAAGTTAGGCAGCAAACTGTCGATCTCGGGTGTTCAACCGGTCGGGCGTGGCATCGTCCTTGTGAATGGGATCGCGGGCACCGGCGCTGCCGCCAGCGGCATTGCGGGCACTGGAGCGGCTGCTAACGGGATCGCCGGCACCGGCGCCTCTGCTAACGGCATCGCGGGCACTGGTTACCGAGCCTTGGGCATCGCAGGTACTGGAGCCGCTGCTAACGGGATCGCGGGCACTGGGTACCGGGCCTCGGGCATCGCAGGCACTGGGGCCTCTGCTAACGGCATCGCGGGCACTGGTTATCGAGGCCTGGGCATCGCAGGCACTGGAGCCTCTGCTAACGGCATCGCCGGCACTGGGTACCGGGCCTCGGGCATCGCAGGCACTGGAGCCCCGCTAACGGGCATCGCCGGCACTGGGTACCGGGCCTCGGGCATCGCCGGCACTGGCGCCTCTGCTAACGGCATCGCGGGCACTGGATACCGGGCCTTGGGCATCGCAGGTACTGGAGCCGCTGCTAACGGGATCGCCGGCACGGGCGCTTCCGCCAACGGCATCGCCGGCACTGGGTACCGGGCCTTGGGCATCGCAGGTACTGGAGCCGCTGCTAACGGGATCGCGGGCACTGGGTACCGGGCCTCGGGCATCGCAGGTACTGGAGCCTCTGCTAACGGGATCGCCGGCACCGGCGCTTCCGCCAATGGGATCGCCGGCACTGGGTACCGGGCCTCGGGCATCGCAGGCACTGGAGCCGCTGCTAACGGCATCGCGGGCACGGGCGCTTCCGCTAACGGCATCGCCGGCACTGGGTACCGGGCCTCGGGCATCGCAGGCACTGGAGCCTCTGCTAACGGCATCGCGGGCACTGGTTATCGAGCCCTGGGCATCGCAGGCACTGGAGCTTCTGCTAACGGCATCGCGGGCACTGGTTATCGAGCCTGGGCATCGCAGGCACCGGAGCCTCCGCTAACGGCATCGCGGGCACTGGGTACCGGGCCTCGGGCATCGCAGGCACTGGAGCCGCTGCTAACGGGATCGCCGGCACCGGCGCTTCCGCCAACGGCATCGCGGGCACTGGGTACCGGGCCTCGGGCATCGCAGGTACTGGAGCCTCTGCTAACGGCATCGCGGGCACTGGGTACCGGGCCTCGGGCATCGCAGGCACTGGAGCCTCTGCTAACGGCATCGCGGGCACTGGGTACCGGGCCTCGGGCATCGCAGGCACTGGAGCCGCTGCTAACGGGATCGCGGGCACCGGCGCTTCCGCCAACGGCATCGCGGGCACTGGGTACCGGGCCTCGGGCATCGCAGGTACTGGAGCCTCTGCTAACGGCATCGCGGGCACTGGGTACCGGGCCTCGGGCATCGCAGGCACTGGAGCGCGCTCCGCCAACGGGATCGCGGGCACTGGGTACCGGGCCTCGGGCATCGCAGGCACTGGAGCCTCTGCTAACGGCATCGCCGGCACCGGCGCTTCCGCCAACGGCATCGCGGGCACTGGGTACCGGGCCTCGGGCATCGCAGGTACTGGGGCCGCTGCTAACGGCATCGCGGGGACTGGTTTCCGAGTCGCTGAGACCAACCCCAAACAGCGTTATTGAGTTTTTAGTTTCGCACGAGGGAGGCTGCATCAGCCTCCCCGCTAACTCTTCCACCTTCCATGCAGGCGTTTCTATAGAAACGCACTGCAAATCTGTCATTTCTTTTCTATTTCTACGTTCGACAATGTCGAGACATGAAAAGGTCTAAAGAGCGCCTTGTTACAGCCAATCTGCCGCTGAATCTAACTTACGTCCATGGACATGCCGCGCTCGAAAAGGCTCTATTACGTCAAGCACAAGAACTTATA
Organism: uncultured Pseudomonadota bacterium; assembly: GCA_963727305.1. Taxonomy (GTDB): domain Bacteria; phylum Pseudomonadota; class Gammaproteobacteria; order Steroidobacterales; family Steroidobacteraceae; genus 13-2-20CM-66-19. The sequence continues at coordinate 100,817 of CAVSFM010000015.1, read as the reverse complement.
GAGCACGGACTGACACCCAAAGTATTCGCCTGCGTTGCAGTACGCGCCTTTGCGCTCGCTGCCGCCGAGACGTCTCGGCTCCGCAACGGAAGAGTCAACAAGTCGAGAGTTTCTGCGCGGACTGGGCTAAGTCGGTCCGTCATACGAAAGGTTCTTCGACCCGATTTCCTAAAATCTATTCCCCTATTCTGGGCACCTATCGACTCCGTGATGCAAGGCTGGTGCTCGGACCGTCGATTTAAAGACAATAACGGAATACCAAGAACCTTGATGGTTGTAGGTGGCAAAGCCTCCTTCAAAACATTGGCGAAATTGTATGCAGGCGAATTGCCGTACCGCGCCATACTCGATGAAATGAAGTCACTTGGACTCGCTGTTACAGAAGAGAATAGCGTCGCCTGCGTCCCCAGAGCTGTTCGAAGGCGCTACGCACGTATGTCCGTACATCCTCGAGCTAAAGCAAGCCATCGAGAGTCAATCGTTTGCTTAAACCGTGGGAAAAGCACTCGAAAGAAGAATAGGTAGCTTAGTAGTAGCTATTGAGCGGTAGCGAGTTCTTCTCTAAGTGCCTTTCGCAAGATCTTTCCGACGTTTGTTTTCGGCAGATCGTTTCTGAAGTACACGTGCTTTGGAACCTTATATCCCGCGAGCGACTTGCGTGCGTGCGCTATAACGTCCGTTTCTGTCAGAGCCAGCGTCCTTGCGAACAACAAACAAGGCAACGACCTCACCGGAGTACTCATCTGCCTGCGCTACAGCTGCTGCTTCTAGTACGCCCGGATGCGTAACGACCGCTGCTTCAACTTCGTTGGGATAGACGTTGAAGCCTGAAACCAAAATCATGTCCTTCTTTCGGTCTTCGATGTAGACGAACCCTTTGGCGTCAATGCGCCCCACGTCGCCGGTACGCAGCCATCCATCTGGCAGCATTACCTTGGCGGTTTCGTCGGGACGATTCCAATAGCCCTTCATCACTTGCGGACCACGGACGCAGATTTCCCCGATCTGATCGATAGCCAGGTCTTGGCCTGCGTCATCCTTGATGGCAACTTCGGTGGAAGGGATTGGCAGCCCGATCGATCCGTTGAAGTCGAGGTCATTCGGGTTAATGCAGGCGGCGGGCGACGTTTCGGTGAGTCCCCATGCCTGGGTGAGCGTGCATCCTGTTGCTCGCTTCCAGCGATCCGCGACGGCTGCCTGCACCGCCATGCCGCCTCCCAGCGTGACTCGGAGGCCACTGAAGTCTATTTCGCCGAAGCCCGGCGTATGCAGCATCGCGTTAAATAGGGTGTTTACGCCGCTGATGTAGTTGCAGGGATGCTGTTTCATCTCGCCCAGCATGCCGGGCAGATCGCGCGGATTGATGATCAGCAGGTTGGTCCACCCCAGGTGCGCGAACATCATGCAATTCCCCGACAGCGCGAAGATGTGGTACAGCGGTATCGCAGTGAGCAGTACTCCTGGCTGATTGAATGCGGCGCCAATCCACGCCGCTGACTGCAGGACGTTCGTGCTGATATTGCCGTGCGACAGCATCGCTCCCTTTGCCACTCCCGTCGTGCCACCGGTGTACTGCAGAAAGGCGAGATCCTCCGACGCCAGGTCCACGGTTGCGAGTGGCAGGTTTCGACCCGCCGCGATGGCGTGCTTGAAGTCGATGGTTTGCGGGATGTTCCAGGCGGGCACCTGCTTGCGCACGTGGCGCACGACGTAGTTGACCACCAGTGATTTGGGGAATCGCAGAAGATCACCGACGGAGGTAATCAGTACCCGCCGCACTTTGGTGCGCGTGATTACCTGCTGCAGTACGTGGGCAAAATTCTCGATGATCAGGATCGCAGTGGCGCCTGAATCGACAAGCTGATATTCGAGCTCGGGGGCGGTGTAGAGCGGGTTGGTGTTGACCACCGTCAGTCCCGCGCGCAGCGCACCGAATAGCGCAATGGGGTACTGCAGTGTGTTGGGCAGCATGATCGCGATGCGATCGCCTTTGCGGAAACCTTCATGCTGCAGCCACGCCGCGAATGCCTTGCTCAGATCGTCCAGCTGCCGGTAAGTCAGCTGCGCACCCATCTGGATGAATGCGACGCGCTCCGCATGCTCGGCGCACGTACGCTCGAGCAGCTCTTTCAGCGTGCGGCACCTGGAGGGGTCAATTTCGGCCGGCACCCCTGGCGGATAGGACTTAAGCCAGATCTTTTCCATCGTGCTTTAGCGATTCTTCTTGATCATGGGTTGCAGATAGGGCCAGACCGTCTCAAGCACCACCGGCTCGCCGGCTGCGCTTGGATGCATTCCGTCCTCCTGCATGCGCGCCGGGTTGAGGGCGACGTCCTGCAGCAGGAATGGCACTAGGGGCAGATGATATTGCTTCGCCAGCTCGGGGAATATGTTGGCGAACGCCTCACCGTAACGCGCGCCGTAGTTGGGGGGAATGCGGATGCCGACGAGAAGTATGCGGGCGCCGGCATCGCGGGCATCGTGAACCATTTTCTCGAGGTTGGCCCGCGTGCTTGCCAGGGGCAACCCGCGCAGCGCGTCGTTGGCGCCCAGCTCCAGCACCACGATGGCGGGCCGATGTAGCTGTAGCGCCCGCGGCAGCCTGGCCACGCCACCCTCGGTGGTCTCGCCGCTCACGCTGGCATTGACGATCTGGTACCCGTAACCTTGTGCCTGAAGTCGCTGCGTTAGCAGCGCAACCCAACCCTGCTCCGGCCGGATTCCGAAGGCGGCACTCAGGCTGTCGCCGAACACCAGGATCGTACCGTCGGCAGCCACCGCGTTCTGGAGCGCAATGAACAGCAGTCCACAGCCAAGTGTTACGGTGCCGATGAATCGCAGCAGTGTTCTCAAAGCGGAAAACCTCAGCAAGCAGGTTAACAGCCCGGAAGGATTGCTGACCATTGTCGATGACGTCTCACTCGAGATCGGCGCGGGCGAGTCGATCGCCATCGCCGGCCCCTCCGGGGCCGGCAAGTCGACCCTGCTGGCGCTGCTGGCCGGCCTGGACTTGCCCACGCGGGGACGCGTGTTACTCGAGGGCCAGGACCTCACGCAGCTCGATGAGGACGGGCGTGCCCGCGTGCGCGCGCAACGGGTCGGCTTCGTATTCCAGTCGTTCCACCTGATCCCGGCGCTCACCGCACTCGAGAACGTCATGCTGCCGCTGGAGCTGGCCGGGCGCAGCGACGCGCGGTCCGCGGCAACGGAGACGCTCGCGGAGGTCGGCCTGCAGGCGCGCACCGGGCACTATCCACGGCAGCTCTCCGGCGGTGAGCAGCAGCGGGTGGCGATCGCCCGCGCCTTCGTAACGCGCCCGGCAGTGCTGTTCGCGGACGAGCCGACCGGCAACCTGGATACCGTCACGGGCGCGCGCGTGGGACAGCTGCTGTTCGGCCTCAATCGCAGCGCGCACACGACGCTGGTGCTCGTCACGCACGATGCCGACCTGGCCGGCCGCTGCAGCCGTCTGGTGCGCATGGAAGCCGGGCGCACGCGATGAAAGTGCTGCGGCTGGCGCTGCGCATGCTGGGACGCGAGTGGCGCTCGGGGGAACTCGGCGTGCTGCTGCTGGCGCTGACGGTAGCGGTCGCTGCCCTCACCGGTGTGGGCTTTCTGGTGAACCGCATCAGCGCCGCGGTGGCGCTGCAGGCGGGTGAGGTGCTGGCGGCGGATGTGCGTCTCGGCTCCCCACAGCCGCTCGATCAGCAGTACTTCGCTGAGGCGACGCGCCGCGGACTGCGCAGCGCCCGCAGCACCGGGCTGCTGTCGGTGGTGTTCAACGGCGATGCCAGCCAGCTGACCAACGTGACGGCGGTGAACGAGGGGTATCCGCTGCGCGGGCAGGTGCTGGTCGCCGATGCCGCTTTCGCCAAAGGCGCCCCCGCCGGCGGCATCCCGGCGCGCGGGGAGGTCTGGCCGGATTCGCGCCTGCTCGCCGCGCTCGGGGCGCACGTGGGATCGGACCTGTCGATCGGCGCTGCCAGCCTGCGGGTCGGCCGGGTGCTGATCGCCAAGCCCGACCAGGGCAGCAGCTTCGCGGAACTCGCCCCGAGTGCACTCATGAACGTGGCGGACCTGCCGGCGACGCAGCTCATTCAGCCAGGCAGTCGCGTGAGCTACGCCGGGCTGTTCGCGGGGGAACGCGACCGTATCGATGGCTTCAAGCTCTGGCTGCGCGCCCACAAGCGCGCCGGGGAGCGCCTGCGCGACATCACGGATGCGAGTCCGCAGCTGCGCAACGCCATCGAGCGCTCCGGACGCTTCCTGAGCCTCGCCAGTCTCGTCAGCGTGCTGCTGTGCGCGATCGCCGTGGCAATGGCGGCGCGCCGCTACGTGTACCGGCACCTCGACACCGTGGCGCTGCTGAAGACCTTGGGCGCGTCGCGCGCCTTCACGCTGGCGCTCTCGGTGTCGCAGCTGCTCGCGCTCGCTCTTGCCGCCGCGCTTGTCGGCGCGGCGCTCGGCTTCCTTGCCCAGGAGTGGCTGCTGCGCACGATTCGCGGACTGCTCACCGTGACCGAGCTGCCGCCGGCGAGCTTTGCCCCCCTGGGGATCGGTTTCGTCACCGCCATCGCCGTGCTGGCCGGCTTCGCGCTGCCCCCGCTGCTGCAGCTCGCGCGCGTGCCGGCGCTGCGGGTTCTGCGTCGCGACGTGGGCCCGCCGCCGCCGCTCGTCGTGCTGGCCTTCGGACCGGCGGTGGCGATCGTGTTGCTCCTCATCTACTGGGTGGTGCCCGAGCCGAAGCTGTTTCTTTACTTTACCGCCGGGCTGGCGGTGTTCGTGCTGGCGTTGTCCGCCGCCGGACTGCTGCTCGTGCACCTCGCGGGACGCCTGCGCGGACGCGTCGGAGTCGCGTGGCGCTTCGGCGTTGCCAACCTCAGCCGGCGGCGCGCGGAAAGCGTCGTGCAACTGGTCGCCTTCGGCAGTGGCCTCATGGTGCTGCTGCTGCTTGGCATCCTGCGCAGTGATCTCAATGGCGACTGGCAGCGCACCCTGCCGCCGAACCTGCCGAATTACTTCTTCGTGAACATACCGCCCGGCGAGCGCGAGGCGTTCGTCAAGTTCCTCGAATCGCGCGGGGCGCGCACCACGAAGGTGCTGCCGATCATTCGCGGCCGGCTGATCTCGATCAACGCCCAGCCGGTCGAGGGGGCGAAATCTTCGCGCGGCGGCGAGGATAACTTCGCAACGCGTGAGCAGAACCTCACCTGGTCCGATGAGCTCGGGGCGGACAACCGCGTCATTGCCGGGCACTGGTGGACGCGCGCGGACGTCGGCAAGCCGCTGGTATCGCTGGCGAGCGAATTCCAGGAATCGCTTGGCGTGCGCGTAGGCGACCGGCTCACGTTCGACATCGCCGGCGAGACCCTGGAGGTCACGGTGGCCAGCATTCGCAAGGTCAAGTGGGACACCTTCCAGCCGAACTTCTTCATCGTCTTCGCGCCCGGGGTTCTCGAGCGCGTCGCCGGCACGTACATGACGAGCGCCTACTTCACGCCCGCCTCCAGCGGGGCGCTCGCGCAGCTGGCGCACCGCTTCCCCAGCGTCTCGATCTTCGATATCGAGGAACTGCTCACGCAAGTGCGCCGGGTGCTCGACCGCGCCGCCCTCGCGGTGCAGAGCGTCTTTGTCTTCACCTTGTTTGCGGGCCTGACGGTGCTGCTGGCGGCCGTGCAGTCGAGCCTCGACGAGCGCCGCTACGAGAGCGCCATGCTGCGCACCCTCGGGGCAAGCCGCTCGACCGTGCTGCAGGGGGTGCTGGCGGAATTCTCGACCCTGGGTGCGTTGTCGGGCCTGCTGGCGGCGTTGGGGGCTTCGGTGGCGGCCTACTTTCTCACCACGCAATGGCTCGATCTGCGTTACCGCTTCGGGCTGCTGCCCTGGGTCGTGGGAGTGTTGGGCGGCACACTGCTGGTGGCCACCAGCGGCTGGCTGGCGACGCGGCGCGTCATCGATCAGCCGCCACTGCTCACGCTGCGGGCCTAGGCGCCGCGCGTGCTCTTCAGCGCGCGATGCCGATCGTGACCCAGGAGTCCGGCTCCGGGTCGCCGCGCCAGTTCAGGCCCTCGATGGTCAGCTGGTAGTTGCCCGGCCCGAGCGCAGTGCTGTTGAGAGCGATGCGCAGATGCCCGTTGGAATCCTTCACCAGGTTGGTGATGACCCCGACGCGGCCCTGGTCGATGCGATCGATGGTCACGCGGAAGATGTGGTAGGGCGAGCGTGACTCGTCGAGCTTGAAGTCCGCCAGCTGCGCGCCGCCGCCGCCGATGGTGATGGCCGGTGCATTGGAGGCACCCGAGCGATTCGGCATCAGGCGGATCTCGCGCGTACTGGTCGCCGCATCCAGCGGCTGCTCGGTGACTTGCTTCTGCAGCTCGGCGATCTTGTGGCTCTTCGAGGCGCTGGTCCCGGTGAGCACCATGGCGAGCACCGCGAGCACCCCGGTCGCGGCCGCGAGCGCGAGGGTGACCTGCGGCTTCTGCCACGCCGGTCGCGGCGCTTCCTGCCACGGCTCGGGCTTGCCGCTGGCCTCCAGCAGGCGCAGTCCGGCGTTCACGCGCTCGGGCAGCCCAATCTCATCGAGCAGCTCCGGGTGCTTGCCGACGAACTGCTCGAACTCGGTGGCGCCTTTGAGCGGCAGCCGCCCGGACAGGTAACGTTCCACGACCTGGTTGCGGGCGATGTAGTCGCGGTCCATGGGCGCAGCCGGCGGGCTCGGCGCCGCTGCGGCAGACGTCGCTGGTGCCGCCGCTGCCGGCGGCGCAGCTTTGGGCGCGGCGGGAGCCTTGGGCGCCACCGGCGGCGCGGCCGCGCCTGTGGCCGGTGCGGGTGCGGACTTTGGTTTGGGCGCAACGGCGGCCGTCGCGCGGGCGTTCGTCCAGCCGGCGAGTCCCTCGTTCGAGCCTGCGGCGGGTTTCGGCGCAGCGGCCTTCGCAGCCGTCGGCGCGGGTGCAGGCTGCGCGACCGGGATCGTCGGCACGGCGGCCCTCGGCGCGGCCACGTCGGTGGTGCGTCGGTTCGCTGCGGCGAGTTTCGTGGCGGCCACCTTGGTGGCGGCGGCGGAAAGGCTGGCGGTCCTGACGAGTGGCACGCGCGTTTCGCGGGCCGGCTCCGCGGCACTGGGCGCGGCCGTTGCGGTCGGTGCAGCAGGCGCCACCGGAGTCGGCGCCGCGGCGATCGCCTTGGCCGGGGCGGGCGGCGGTGCCGTCAGCAGTTCATCGACCGTCGGGTCCTCCAGCACGAATTCCGTGGCATCCGCTGCGGGGGTGGCGGGCGTGACCGGCGCCACCGGTACGGGCTCCGGTTCGGCACCTTCGAGCACCAGCGCCGAGGGGTCGAGTAAGGTGATCCCGGTCTGGGACGGGTCCTTCGCAGGGGTCGCGGCGGCTGGCGCAGCAATCGGCGCCGCGGGCGGCGTGACTACGGCGAGAGAGCCGTGCGCGGCGCCGGGGGCCTCGAGGGGCAGATCGGGCAGCAGTTCCAGAGGGGGTCGTGACGCGGCTTCCATAGGTGGACATATCTAAGCAATGTGTCGCCCCTTACCGCGCCGCGATGGCTCACACATCCCGCGGCCGCTTCTGCAGTTCGTGACGCAGGTCACATTTGGGCAAGGCGGGCCACAAGACGCCGCGCACCGCGCCGCAGCACTGCCTATCCGGGGTCCTCGCAGACGGCGGACGCTCGGCTGGCGGCGCCTCAGCCGGCGCGTGTGATGCGGGCCGCGTAGCAGCCACGCTTCGCATAGTGGGCCTGGATGTAGTCGACGCCGGCATGGGCAAGCAGGCGCTCGATCACCGCCTCGAGCTCCGGTCCGGCACCGAGTTCCGCCTCGATCATCATGTGCTGCGCATCGAAGGCGCGCAGCGACATCGTACGCTCGCGCATCACTGGCGGGATTTCGTCGACGCGGTCGTAGGACGTCTGCGCCCCCTCGCGCACGAAGATCGCGTGGCTCGCGTGATAGGCATTGCTTGCGGCCTGGTGAGTGTAGTTAAGCAGGAGCAGGCTCTGCCCGGGTTCTGCATCGCGCAGTTCAACGCGATCAGGAAAGCCCGGCTTCTGATCGGCGATCACGCGCGTTACCCCCTGCGCTGCGAGGGCAGCATCCGAAAGCCCATATAGCGAACAAAAGGGCTCTGCCGGCAAACCCGTGATGCGATACGACATGACAGCAACTCCCATGGGACAGGTCAGCGGCGTGTAGTTTCCGGCACCCGAGCGAAGGCGCACACCCGCTTCTTGCTTAGGTGGCAGGACGGGCCACCAGCCCGGCGGCGTGCAGCTGCGCGCTTAACGGCTGCGGTTAGCCGGTCGAGCCGCTCAGGAAATATTCGACCTTGTCGCGGTAGGTGCGCGAGAGCTTGAGCTCGTGGCCGCCCTCGAGTGTCAGGAAGTACTCGCCGTTCATGTGCGCGCGCAGGCTGCGCACCAGGCGCAGATTCACGATGGTCGAGCGGTGCACGCGCTGGAACAGCTTCGGATCCAGCAGCTCCTCGAGTTCCTTCATCGTGCCGCGCAGGATGTGGGTATCGCCGCCGGCGTGGATGCACATGTAGTCGCCGGCGGCATCGATCCAGCGGATGGACGCGACCGGTACGCGCACCGTCTCGCGCCCCTGGCGGATCGGCAGTACCTCGGGATGGCGGTTCTCGAGCGCTCTGCGTCCGTGTTCGAGCAACTCATCGAGCGCAAGCTCCCCGCAGCCGGTGATCTCAGCGATGATCTGCATGAGGCGATCGCGCTGGTCGGCGGCGGCGCGCGCCCGCATGTGCTCGCGCACGCGCGTCAGGGTGGCCGCAAAGCGCGCCTCGTCGATGGGCTTGAGCAGGTAGTCGACCGCGCGCGCCTCGAAGGCCTGGATGGCGTACTGATCGTAGGCGGTGATGAACACCACCACCGGCAGCGCATCCTGGGGCAGGTGCGCGAGCACCTCCAGGCCCGACATGCCGGGCATCTGGATGTCGAGAAACAGCAGGTCCGGCTTGTACTGCTGGATGGCCGCGAGCGCCTCACGGCCGTTGGCGCACTGTGCGACGATGTCGAACTCCGGCGCTTCGCGCAGACGCAGCTCGATGCCGCGGCGCGAGAGCGCCTCGTCATCGACGATGATGGTGCGGATCTTCATGCGTGTGCGCCCCGTGCCAGCTGCTGTACGAAGTCGGCGCGCTTGCCGACTGTCTCGTGGCCCGGCTGCGGCGAGTTCCAGCGGCAGCGCCATGTCCACGCGCAGTCCCGGGTTGGCGTTGCCGACACTGAAGCGGTGGTTGTCGCCGTAGAGCACGGCCAGCCGCTCGCTGGTGTTGTGCAGGCCGACGCCACGGCGCTCACTCACGGGCGTGCCCTCGCGCAGCCCCGGGCCGTCGTCGATGACGGACAGCTCCAGCCAGCTCTCGCGTGCGCGGCCTTCGATGCGCACCATGCCACCCTGCTCGCGCGCCGACACCGCGTACTTGAGGGAGTTCTCCAGCAGCGGCTGCAGCAGCAGGCTCGGCACCAGCGCATTCATCGCCGGATCCTCGATGGCGTACTGCAGGCGCAGCCGCTCGCCGAAGCGCAGCCGCTCGGTGCCCAGATACAGGTCGAGCGCTTCGAGCTCCTGGCGCAGTGTGACCTTCTTCATCGGGTCCTGATCGAGCGTATAGCGCAGGAACTCAGACAGCCGCGTGACCGCCTGGTTCGCCTTGTTGTTCTGGTTGTCGAGGATCAGGGTCGAGATCGCGTTCAGGGTGTTGAACAGGAAGTGCGGGTTCAGCTGGTAGCGCAGCATCTTCAGCTGCGCTTCCTGGGCGAGCGCCACGGCCTTGAGCATGGCCTGTTCCTGCCTGCGCTGCGATTCGTAGAACTTGATGCCGAAGTACAGCACGCTCCAGCACAGGAGCAGGTAGGTGGTGGAGAGGGCCCCGCCGAAGAGCTCGAACAGCGTGCGCGCCTGCCAGTCCGGCTCGACGAAGGCCTTGTAAGAGAGGTTGATGACCGAGCGCAGCGCCAGCGCGGTGACGTAGCAGGTGGCGAGCACGCCGAGGATCATGACGCGCGGCGGGCGGCCCCACAGCCGCTGGTAGATGTAGCGCATCGGCATGGAGAGCACGAAGCCGGCGATCGCCGACACCGCGATCACCCGCGCGTAGCTCGCCGGCTTCTCGTACAGCAGCGCACCGAAGTACTGCGTGATGCCATACGCCGCCCACCCGGCCGCGTGCAGGCTCCAGAAGAGCACGTTGCGGTTGGTGCGGAACTGTTCGAGCGTCGGCATTCTCATGGCAGCGGGAGGAAGCTTAGGCTATCCCGGGTACCGGGCGCCGCTCCGCTTCGGCGCGTGGCGCAGTCGCTTCGTCGCAGGCCGGTCCCCGGCGGCTGACGCGCGCCGCCGTGGCAGGCAATAAGCTGATTATTAAGGCTTTGAGAGGCTCTAGCTCGGCATCGCCATGGCCGAGATACCGGTCGGATCGGGGGAGCTGGCGAGGGCGTCCAGCGGCTGCGCCTGGGCAAGCGCCTGTCCCTGGGCGAAGTCACAGCCGATCGCGGTCAGCCACTGCAGCGCCGCCTGCGAGTCGACCTTCTTGGCGGCGCAATGAATGCCGAGCACCTTGGAGGCCTGCACGGTGGCCACCACCAGCGCCTGGCACAGCTTGTCCTTGAGTGCGTTGGAGCTGAGTTTGGCGTCGATCTTCACCAGGCGCAGCGCCTTGGACTTCAGCAGCGGCAGCACCTGCGAATCGAACGAGAAGTCATCGATGACGACCCAGGAGCCGAGCTTGTCGCACTGGGTGATGAAACGCTCCACCTGAGCGCGCCGCTGGGTGCACACCGCCTCGGGGATCTCATAGCCGATCGACTCGGCCGAGATGCCGTGGGTGTTGAGCGTCGCGGCCATCTTCTGCGTGAAGCGCTCATCTTCGATGCTGGCGATCGAAACACCGACGGTGAAGCTCGTGGGCTGCGAGTTCCAGGCGGCGCGATGCGCCGCGAGCCACCCGAGCAGGCGCTGCAGCACCAGCGCATCGACCGCAGCCGGGTCGCGCTGCTGTCCAGTGCCGCGCGCGATCACCTGGAAGCGACGCGTCTGGCCCCCGGCTCGCAGCTTGGCAAACGGCAGCAGTTCCAGGAGCAGATTCGGATCGTTGACGAGCGCGGCGCTGGCGGCCGACGCTCCGGCCGCGACGACCGGCGGCGGCGCTGCGACCAGGGCGGGTGCAGGCGCTGGCGCGGGAGCACTCGGTGGCGCGGCGGGTGCGGGTGCAGGGGCGACGGACACCGGAGCGGGAGACGGCGCCAGGACGGGCGCCGGCGGTGGCACGGGTGGCGGCGGTGGTACGGGTGCCGGCGGCGATGCGGGACGCGCAGCCACTGGCCGCGGCGCTGCGCTCGGGCGCGGTGTCGGGGGGATCGGCGCGGGGCGCGCGGGCGCCGCGGCGCTCGCAGCGCGTTCCGCTGCCGCAGCGGGAGGTTTTGGCGCGCGCGCCATGGGACCTTTGGGCGCGGGAGCTTCGAAATCCAGCTCCACCATGTCCATGATGCCGGCGCTGCCCGAGGCTGCATCCTCAGGCTTGCCGTGCGCGTCGTGCCGGGCGGCGGAGGCCTCCGGGTCGAGATCAAACTCCAGGATGTCGTCGATTTCTGCCGCCGAGATGGGTGTATCCACCGCTGCGCCGCCGGGCGCGGCGGCCACCGTGGGAATGCGTTCCTCCACCGCCATCAGCGCGGCGGTAATGGCGGGGTCCTCGTCGAGCTCGAGCACCGGCACGCGCGCGGTTCCCGACGAGGGACGGTCCCCGGGCCGCAGCAGTACGGCCAGGCGCTGCATGATCGCGCGCACCGGCGCGCCCGTCATGCGCTCGAGCGTGTCGTCGCCGACGGACTTGCGGTCGGCGAGGATCATCGCGATGCCGACGACGTTGCCGTTGGGAGAGCGCACGGGCAGGCACAGCGCCAGCCGCCCGTCCTCGAGTCCCATTTCGTGGCAGGGCAGGGAGCTATCCTCGCTGAGCGCGGCGAGTGCCTCGGTCACGAGGCCGTGCTCGTCCGGACCGAGCGCGCCCTCGGAGAGCCACACCACGTTGGCCTCGTGATCGCACAGCGAAATTGACAGCAGCCGCCGCGTGGGCAGCACTTCGCGCAGCTGCTGGCAAAGCGTCTCTACGGTGTGCGGTGCCGCGGGCGCGGCCGCCGCGGGCGCGGCGGCTGCGGGTGCAGGTGTTGGGGAGCGCTTGGCAGCCGATTTGAAGAACAAGTGAGGATTCCCCGCGCTGATGAAGGTGCGCGGGCGCGGCAGCGCCCGCTTGGCATAACCAAGAGTGGCAGCGCGCCGGCCGCGGCGCCGTGAATTCCCTCGCGTTCTGTTCGCAAATAGGCGACAGCCGGTCGGCCGCCATTTGTCATATTCGGCTACAGCTCGCGTCCGCCGCCGATGTAGTCGGCCTTACCGAGGTCCACGCCGTTGTGGCGCAGGATGTTGTAGGCCGTGGTCACGTGGAAGAACACGTGCGGGATCGCCCAGCCCTGCAGGAAATCCAGCCCCTTGAACTCGAGCGTGCGCTCGCCCGCGGGCACCGTGATGTCGCGCGTCTCGGAGCCCTCGAAGGCGCTCGCCGGTACGCTCTTCAGGTAATCGATCGTGCGCGCCAGGCGCGCGCGCAGCTGCTCGAAGCTGGTTTCGTTGTCCTCGAAGCGCGGCGGCTCCTGGCCGGCCAGACGCGCGACCGAGTTCTTGGCGATATCACCGGCGATCTGGATCTGCCGCGTCAGCGGCAACATGTCCGGTGCGAGCCGCGCGCCGAGGAACACCGCCGGATCGATCTTGCGCGCCGCGGCGCTCTTGGCGCCCTTCTCCAGCAGCCACGAGAGGTTGCCGAGGATGTTCGTGAGCAGATCGACTGAAAACGCGTGCATCGAGCCCTTCATGGCGGTTCCTTTGCGGTGGATGACGATAGTGGGGTGCGAATTCTAGTCCCCCGGCATCTGGCGTGTCTGCCTCCCGGGTGAAACAATATGGGCCATCCAAACGGGGGATTGAGGCTGCGATGAACCTGATCTGGACCCCTGCACAGCTGGCGATGCTGGCCAAAGTCGTCGATCTCAACGGTTTCTCGGCCGCGGCACGGGCCCTGGGGGTGCCCAAGGCGGCGGTAAGCCGCGCGGTCGCGGATCTGGAGAAGAGTCTCGGCGTGCGGGTGCTCGAGCGCACCACGCGGCGCGTCGCGCTCACGGCCGCGGGGCGCCTGGTGTATCCGCACGCCCGCCGCCTCGCGGAGGAGGCGGATGCGGCACGCACGGCGATCGCCAAGCTGCAAACCCCCGAGGCGCGTCCGCTGCGCGTGGCGGCGGACCCGACCTACGGGCGCGTGCTCCTCGCGCCGCTCGTGCCGCGCTTCCTCGAGGCGTTCGGCAACATACCGCTGGAGGTGGCACTGGATGCCCAGCAGCTTGCGCTCGGTGCGTGGGACGTCGCCGTGCGCACGCGTCCGCCGGCGGACTCCGGCTTCGTGCAGCGCCTGCTCGGCGCGCCGCCGGCGCTGCTGTGCGCGACACCGGCCTACCTGCAGCAGCGCGGCGTTCCGGAACGTCCGGATGATCTGCGCGCGCATGAACTGCTCACGCCCGATGCGGCGGAGCTGCCGGAGTTTCGCCTGCAGCTGGCCCGCGGGGCGCAGCGTGCCGAGGTGCCCCTGACCCCGAAGCTGGCCGTCGATGATCCGGCGGTGCTGCACGCCGCGACCGCCGCGGGGCTCGGCATCGGGTTGCTGCCGGAGTTCCTGTGCCGGCAGGGGCTGGCGACCGGGCGCCTGAAGGCGGTGCTGCCGGAGTGGAGCGTGCCGCCGGCTGCGGCGCTCTATGCGCTCTATCCGAGCGCGCTGGAGTCGGATGCGCGCGCGCAGCAGTTCGTCGACTTCCTGGCCGCGAACATCGTGCCGGCGCTCGCGTTGCCGGCGGCGCGTTCCGCGGCCCGCTGACGCCAAGTACCGGTAATTGCCGCACGGAATGCCTACCGGCGGGTAGGTTTGCGCCGATCCGGCTACACTAGCGCTCCGCTTCCGGACCGCGCACGAGTGCCGCGTCCCCCGGGGCAGCGAGGAGGATCCGACCATGTACCGTGCGCCCCTGCGGGAGATGCGATTCGTGCTGGAGGAGCTGCTGGGCAGTGCCCGGCTCGCCACCTCGTCGCATCTGCCCGACTACTCCGACGAGCTCGCGCGCTCGGTGCTGGAGGAGGCGGCACGCTTTGCCGAGAACGTGCTCGAGCCGCTGAACCAACCTGGCGATGTGGCGGGTGCACGCTGGACGGAGCAGGGGGTCGTGACCGCACCCGGGTTTGCCGAGGCCTACCGCCAGTTCGTGAGCGGCGGCTGGCCGGCGCTCGGCGGTCCCCCCGAATTCGGCGGCCAGCCGGTGCCGCGCGTGCTGGTGACGGCCGTGAGCGAGTTCTGGGGATCGGCCAACCTCGCGTTCAAGCTGGGGCCGATGCTCACGCAGGGGGCCGCGCACGCGCTCGAGCTGTGCGGATCGCCGGCGCAGAAGGCGCTGTATCTGCCGCGGCTGGTGAGTGGGGAGTGGACCGGCACCATGGTGCTTACCGAGCCACAGGCCGGATCGGATCTGGGACAGGTGCGCACGCGCGCCGCGTTGGAAGGAGACCACTACCGCCTGTCAGGGCAGAAGATCTTCATCACCTGGGGCGACCATGACCTCACCCCCAACACGCTGCACATGCTGCTCGGACGCATCGACGGCGCTCCCGCCGGGGTCAGGGGCATCTCGCTGTTCATCGTGCCCAAGTACCTGGTCAATCCGGACGGCACGCTCGGCGCACGTAACGAGGTGCGCTGCCTGTCCATCGAGCACAAGCTCGGGATCCACGCGAGCCCCACCTGCGTACTGGCGTTCGGCGAGCACGATGGCGCAATTGCGCACCTGATCGGCGAGCCCGGGCGGGGACTGGAATACATGTTCGTGATGATGAACAGCGCCCGCCTCTCGGTGGCGAGCGAGGGCTATGCGGTGGGCGAGCGTGCGTTCCAGCGCGCGCTCGAATGGGCGCGCACGCGCATCCAGGGCAAGCCTCCGGTGCCGGCCACGGCCGGACCGCTGCCGATCATCCACCACCCGGACGTGAAGCGGATGCTGCTGCTCATGAAGGCCCAGACCGAGGCCTCGCGTGCGCTCACGCTCTATACCGCCTTCCAGTTTGATCTGGCCGAGCACGGCGCCGATGAGCAGCAGCGCGCGGCCGCGCACGCACGCGGCGAGCTGCTGACGCCGATCGTCAAGGGCTGGTGCACGGAGATCGGCAATGAGGTCGCCGCACTGGGCGTGCAGGTGCATGGCGGCATGGGATTCATCGAGGAAACCGGCGCGGCGCAGTACATGCGCGACGTGCGCATCACCACCATTTACGAGGGCACCACCGGCATCCAGTCCAATGACCTCATCGGACGCAAGCTCGGGCGCGATCGGGGAGCGGCGATGGCGGCGCTCATCGCCGACATGCAGCGCGACCTGCAGACGCCGGCCGGGGACGAGGCGGTCGAACCCATTCGCCAGGCCGCCCTCGAAGCGGTCGATTCGCTGGCGGTCGCCACGCAGGCCCTCCTGCAGATGCTCGCCGCCCGCCCCGATGAGGGCATGGCGGTATCGGTGCCGTACCTGAAGCTGTGCGGTTACGTCGGCGGCGGCTGGTTGCTGGCGCGCGCCGCGGCGCTTGCGGCCGCGAAGCGCTCCGGGCCGGAGGGCGAGTTCTATCGGGGCAAACTGCGCACCGCAGCGTTCTACGCGGCGCAGGTGCTGCCGCTGGCCGCAGCCCTCGCACGCATCGTGCGCACCGGCGGAACCAGCGTCGTCGCCACCGACGCCGCGCTGCTCTGAACGGGCGGCGACGCCCGGGCGCGGCCCGTGCGAACATCCATGCCGCTCTTGGCATTTCAGGGACGTGCAGGTGAACCGGCGTGAACTGCTCGCTGCGGGAGTGAACATCATGGCCGCCGCCCGCATCGCGCGCGGCGCCGGCGCGGCCGCCGCCAGCGCCGCGCCCATCCTTCGCAGGATTCCTTCCAGCGGTGAGGAGCTGCCCGTCATCGGCCTTGGCACCTCAGGTCCCTTCGAGGTCGACAGCTCGCGAAGCCAGGCGCGCACCGCTGCGGGACGTGCTGACGGCATTCTTCGCTGCCGGCGCGCGCCTCATCGACACCTCGCCGATGTATTCAACCGCGGAAGCGGTGCTCGGGGACCTGCTCACGCCGCAGATGCACCAGCGCGCATTTCTGGCCACCAAGGTGTGGACCCGGGGCGAGGCTTCCGGCATCGAACAGATGCAGCGCTCGGCGCAGCTGTTGCGCACGCAGCGCCTCGATCTCATCCAGGTGCACAACCTGCTCGATCTCGACACCCACCTGAAGACGCTGCGCGCCTGGAAGGCGGCCGGCCGCGTGCGCTACCTCGGCGTGACCCACTACACCGTCAGCGCCCACCCCGAGCTTGAGCGGGTGCTGGCGCGCGAGCCGCTCGATTTCGTGCAGTTCAACTACTCGCCCGTCACGCGCGCCGCCGAGCAGCGGCTGCTGCCGCTCGCGGCCGAACGCGGCGTGGCGGTCCTGGTCAATCGTCCCTTCGAGGACGGCGCCTTGTTCCAGCGCGTGCGCGGCAAGGCGCTGCCCGCGTGGGCCGCGGAGCTCGGCGTGACCAGCTGGGGGCAGCTGGCGCTGAAGTTCATCGCCGCGCACCCGGCCGTCACCTGCATCATTCCCGCCACCGACAAGGTCGCGCATCTTGAGGACAATCTGGTCGCCGGTCGCGGGGCATTGCCGGACGCGCGCCAGCGCGAGGCCATCGCGCAGGCCTTCGCCTGAGGGCGTGCGGCATCTGCTAGCGGCGTCGCCGACGCGCGCGCGGCACGCGCAGCTTCAGGTGCGGAGGCTCGTTGAGATTCTGCAGGAAGAGCCGCCGCTGCCCGGGCGTCAGCGCCGCCCAGTCCACCTTCTCGACGTGCGTGCCCTGCAGCTCGCGGTCGCCGATGCGCACGCAGGCGCGACTGGCGCTGCGCAGGCGCGGTGCCAGTCGCTCGGTGCGACCCGTCGTGAGCAGGTCGACCACCGCGGCCGCGACCAGCGGATCGCGGGTCAGGTCACTGTGCGCCACGCGCGCGTAGGCGGCGCGGGCGCCCGGAAGCGTTGCGCTGGCCGTGGGAACCGTGCCGTCACCGTGCCGGGTGAGCGTGTACACGAACTGGTCGCGCACCCGTGCCACCGCGGTGACCGTCTCCTGGCCGGTGCCGGCGATCAAGGTGAAGCGCTCATCCGCGGGCGCCAGCTGCGCGCGCGTGGCACGCGCGGCGGCGAGCAGCTCGGCGCGCGGACGCGGCCCGCAGTGCGGCCAGTGCTGCGGATCGAAGAGGTCGATGCGCATGCCGTCGCCTCCGGGCAGCAGGTCGTAGAGACTCGGAAAGGAGCTGAACACCTGCGTCGTCAGCGATTCGGCCGAAGCCTCGCCGACCAGGCGTGCGATCTTGCGCACCACCGCATACGTGCCGCGAAGTGCCTGTACGGCGGCGAAGGAGCCGCGATTGGGCGTGCCAAGCAACACCACGCGCTCGACGTGCGGGATCGAGGGCTGGGCCAGGGCGATGCGCGCCAGGAGGCCACCCATGCTGTGGCCCACGATCGCAAGGCGCGCCGCATCCGTGGTGCGCAACCGCGCGGCGAGCTCGCGTCCGAGCTCCACCACCGGTCGCCGCCAGTCGTAATCGTGGCACTCGACGGCGATGCCATGGGCGCACAGCCGCAGCTTCAGCCGCAGATATGAGAACAACACGACTCCGAGCGGCACAACGGGTGCGCTGTCCGGCAGCCGCAGTACGCTCAGGCGGCCGCGCTCGATGTCGAGCGGATCGATCCACAGAACATCCGGCGGCAGCGGGGCGGGCCGCCTCAGCCCCAGCTGCGAGCCCATGATGCCGGGGACCAGGATCACCCGCGGCGCGCGCGGGCTCGCGCGCACGCGTGCCGCGCGGCGGGCCAGCGCGGCGAGCTGCCGGTATTCCTGCACGCCGAAGTAGGCACCCAGTTCCGCGGCATGCCGGCCGCTTGCGAGCCAGCGCTCGATCGCGCGTTCGCTCCACGCGAAGCGGTCGTAGGGGGTGACGTGATCCGCAGGTGCGCCGGCGACCGCCCCGGAGCCGCGCGCGGCCGCGCCTGCCGGCGGCTGTCTCATTCCTGATCGAGCGCCCGGACGTGCGCGGTGACGGCCACGGTGCCGCCGTCACCGAGCAGCAGTACGAGCGGCACTTCATCGCCCGCCCTGAGGGCATGCGACAGCCCGTGCAGCATCACGTGCAGGCCGTCCGGCGCAAGGCGCACGGTGGTGCCGGGCGCGACCAGCAGCGAGTCACGAGGCCGCATGCTCGAGGTGGAACCGACGAGTCGGGTTTCATGAATCATGGCCTGCGCCGCCATGCTCGAGCGCACGCCCACCACGGTGACCGGCTGCGTGCCGCTGTTGGTCAGGGTGAGGTACGCGGCGGCCACGTCGGTCCCCGGAGTGGCGCGGATCCACGCCTGCGTGGCGCGCAGGGCCGGCGTCGCCGCGCTGGCGGCGAGGGCGAAGAGCGCGAGCGCCGCGATGAGATGGGCGGGGAGAATTCGCAAGCAGGCGTCCGTTGCGCAGGTGCCGAGGGGCGCAGCGATTATGCCAGACGCCGCGCAAGCCGACCGACTATGATGCGACTCCCCACGGATCACCGCATGAGCGAACGCACCCACGCCTCCGAGCTGCCCGCGTTGTTGGCGCTGTGCGCCGGCGCGCTGTCGATTGGCAGCTCGGGAATCTTCGTGCGCCTGTCGGAGACCGGGCCGACCGCCACGGCCTTCTGGCGCGGCGCCTTTGCGCTGCCGTTCCTGCTCATGTGGGCATGGCTCGAACGGCGCAGCAATCCGCCGCTGCGGATCACGCTGCGTGAGCCGCGGTTCCTGTGGGCCGGCGTGTTCTTCGCCGGCGACCTGCTGCTGTGGCACTGGTCGCTGCTCCTGACCTCGATTGCCGCGGCGACGCTGGAAGCCAACTGTGCGCCCATTCTGGTGACGCTGTTCGCGTGGCTCCTGTGGCGCGAGCGGCCGACGCCCGCGTTCCTGCTGGCCACCGCGCTCGCCTTCGGCGGCATGCTGCTGATTCTTGCCCCCAAGCTCGGCTCCGGCAGCCACGCGCTGCTTGGCGATGCGCTCGGTCTCGGTACTGCCTGCTTCTATGCCGGCTACCTCATGGTCGTGGCACGGCTGCGCACGCGCTATGGCACCGGCATCGTAATGCTCACCAGCACCGTGGTATTCACGCTGCTGCTGCTGCCGGTCGCACTGACGCAGAAGTTCCTGCCCGTGACGGCACACGGCTGGTGGCTGCTCGTTGGCTGCGCCATCACGGCGCAGGTGCTCGGCCAGGGCCTCATCGCCTACGCGTTCGCGCACCTGCCCGCCGCCTTCGGCGCCGTGGGGCTGTACGCGCAGGTCATCGCGGCGGCCGGCTACGCCTGGCTGCTGTTGGGTGAGCGCATAGCGCCGGTGCAGATTCTCGGTGCGGTGGTCGTGCTGGTGGCGATCGCCTTTGCGCGCACGACGCGGCGCGCGCCGGCCGCGCCCCCGGCCGATCCGGCTACTGCTTAGGGGCGCACTGCGCGTCGAGCCAGTCGAGCGCACCGCACCACAGCGTGCCGCGGTGACGTTCGGCAAAAAAGCCATGGTGCGCCAGATGGCGCGCGCCGACCTCGGCCGGCCGCGTCCAGCGCCGCTCGATGCGCGCTGACCCGTACGCGCCGAGCAACGCCTCCACCGCCGCTGGCGTCGCGATCGGATCGTCCGTGAACCCCCACACCAGCAGCGGCCCGCGCACCAGCGCGAAGCGGCTGTCGGCCAACTCATCATCGAGCTGCGGCCCGAAGCGCGCCGGGTCCAGGCACCACTTGCGCCACTGCAGGAACACGCCGGGCGGCAGCGCGGCGCCGCGCCACAGCAGGCCGCGCGGCACGAACCCGCGGCGCGCCAGCATCCAGGGTCCGTAGAGCTTCCAGAAGGCGAGCGCCACGAAGCGAAACGGCAGACGCTGGCGACGCCAGTAGCCGGTGGAAGTGGCGATCATCACGTGCGCGCGCGCGACATCGGCGTTGGGCATGGCGCCGATCAGCTGGCCACCCACGCTGTGGCCCAGCGTGAACGCCGGCAGTCGAGGATAGCGCGCGGCCAGCCATGCGAGTGCCGCCGGCATGTCCAGGCGACCCCAGTCGCTCATGCGGGCGCGCTCCGCGCGCCGGCGGCGTCGGACGCCGAAGCGCCCATGCCGCGGTAGTCGTAGACCAGCGCGTGGTAGCCGCGCTGCGCGCAGTAGGCGGCGAACTTCAGGTAGAACTCGCGCAGGTACCCGGTCGCATTGTTGATCACGAGCACGCCGCGCGGCGCCTGCCGCGAGCAGGAGCAGACCGGCCAGCATGCGGCCGTCGCGCGCGCTCGAACGTGACCGCCGCGGGCGCCGTCCCCGCGAGCGCTCACGGGGCGTGCTCGCGGATCAGCCCGCACAGCGCATCGATCGCCGCGCGCCGCGCGCTGCTCTTGCGCCACAGCGCGCCGATGTGGCGCTCCGGCGCGGGCCTGGCGAACGGCCGCAGCGCAACACCGCGCGCGTTGCGGTAGGCGCCGCGGCCGGCGAGTTCGGGCAGCAGCGTGATGCCGGCGCCGGTGGCGACCATCTGGCGCAGCGTCTCCAGGCTGGTAGCGCGGAAATCCTGCTGCTCGGCGACGCCGACCCGGCTGCACACCTCGAGCGCCTGGTCGCGCAGGCAATGGCCTTCCTCGAGCAGCAGCAGCTTCTCGCCCTTGAGGTCCGCGAGCCGCACCCGCGCGCGCGCGGTGAGCGGATGGTGCTCGGGCAGCGCCACCATGAAAGCCTCGCGGTACAGCTCGCGCGACTCGAGGCCCTCCGCCGCCACCGGCAGCGCCAGGATGCCGACGTCGATCTCCCCCGCGTGCAGCTTGGCGAGCAGCGCCGCGGTCTGGTACTCGTACAGGCGCAGCTCCAGGCGCGGCAGCCCCTTGCGCACGGCGGAGGCCACGCGCGGCAGCAGGTAAGGACCGATGGTCGGCAGCAGCGCCACCCGCAGCCGCCCGCCGAGCGGATCGCGCTGACTGCGCGCCAGCGCCACCATCTCATCGCTCGCCTCCAGGATCCGGCGCGCGCGCGCGACGATCGCCTCGCCCGCCTCGGTCAGGCACACGTTGTTGGGCGCCCGCTCGATCAGCTGCACGCCCAGGCTGTCCTCCAGCTTCTTCAGCTGTGCGGAGAGCGTCGGCTGGCTGACGAAGCAGCGCGCGGCGGCCCGCCCGAAGTGCCGCAGGTCGGCCACCGCCACGAGATAGCGCAGGTCCTTGAGCTTCACGTCCATGCGCCCAATATACGGCATCTATCGAATGCATCAAATCAATCGATTGGAGCAATTGCACGGCCGGCGCCATCATGGCCGCCGTAGCCACAAGGAGTCGTACCCATGACAGGCGTAGGCCGTAGGTTTCCCGAGTTCTCCCTGACGGGCGTGGTCAGCAGCGACCCGCAGCAGGCGTTCCAGCCGATCACTCACCAGAGCTATCCGGGCAAATGGAAGGTCGTGTTCTTCTGGCCGAAGGACTTCACCTTCGTATGCCCCACCGAGATCGCCGCCTTCGGCAAGCTCGAGAAGGAGTTCCAGGCGCGCGACGCGCAGCTGCTCGGCGCGAGCATCGACAACGAGTACGTGCATCTGGCCTGGCGGCGCGCGAAGGACGAGCTGCGCAACCTGCCGTTTCCGATGCTCTCAGACCTCAAGCGCGAGCTGTCCGGCGCGCTCGGCATCCTCGACCCGGACGCCGGCGTCGCGCAGCGCGCCACCTTCATCGTCGACCCGCAGGGCGTGATCCGCTTCGTGTACGTGACCGACCTCAACGTCGGCCGCAGCCCCGAGGAAGTGCTGCGCGTGCTCGATGCGCTGCAGACCGATGAGCTGTGTCCGTGCAACTGGCAAAAGGGCGAAGAGACCCTGAAGGCGGCGTGAAGATGAACACCCTGGAAAGCATTCGCGAAGCATTGCCCGGGTATGCGCGCGATCTGGCGCTCAACCTCGGCTCGGTGCTGACGCCCGCCGGTGCCCCCGGACTGAGCGAGCGGCAGATATGGGGCGTGGCGCTGGCCGCGGCGGCCGCTTCCGGCAACGCGGCCTACACGCGCAGCATGCAGGCGCTCGCCACGCGGCACCTGGATGCCGCGCACATCAGCGCCGCGCATGCCGCGGCGGCGGTCATGGCGATGAACAACGTCTACTACCGCTTCCTGCACCTGGTGCAGGACGAGGAGTACGCGAAACTCCCGGCGCGGCTGCGCATGAACGTGATCGGCAGCCCGGGCATCGCCAAGGTGGACTTCGAGCTGCTGTCGCTGGCGGTGTCCGCCATCAACGGCTGCGGCACGTGCGTCGCCGCGCACGAGCGGCAGCTGCGTGCCCACGGACTGAGCCGCGAGAGCGTGCAGAGCGCGGTGCGCATTGCCGCGACGGTGCATGCGGTGGCGCGGGTGCTCGCCAGCGTGAGCGGCGAGACCGCCGCGGAGCCGGCGACGCGCGCCGCCTGAGTCATGTCGGGGGGGTGCGCGGCGCTTCAGCCGAGCGCGTACAGCTGGCCGTCCCAGCTGCCGAAATACACGCTGTCGCCGTCGATGACCGGCGAGGACAGCACCGCCCCGACGCTGAGCATGCGGGCCACTCCGGCGACCATGTCGTCGTAGAAGAAGTCCGTGAACGCGGCTTCGTAGTTCGGTGAGCCATCGGCCTTGGTGAGGGCGGCGGCATTTTGCCTGGCCCCATCGGTGCTGAAGGTCCAGGCACTCTTCGCACCCTTCAGGTCGATCGCGATGAGCTTGCCGGCATGCGAGCCGATGTAGAGGTAGTTACCCGCGAGCGCGGGGGAAGAGAAGAAGGGCCAGCGATTGAAGCTCAGCTCGAACAGCACGGCGCCGCTCTTGGCATCGAGCGCGCGCAGCGTCGCCGTGTCGGAGGTTGCGAAGTAGACCTTGCCGTCGCGGACCGCCGGGGAGCTGATGACCCATGAGCCCTTGTTGTCGAACGCCCAGCGTTGCGTGCCGCTGCTGGCGTCGAGGGCGTAGAGCTTCGAGTCCCGGCAACCGAAGTACACCATCCCGTCCGCGACCACCGCCGAGGACTGGATGCCCACCTGGTTGTTGATCAGGGGGTCCTCGCCGGTCTTGAAGCGCCAGCGCTCCTTGCCGCTGGCCGCATCGAGCGCATAGAAATAGCTGTCCCAGCTGCCAACGTACAGCGTGCCGGCGGCCAGCGCCGGGGATGCGTGCACCACGTTGCCGGTGTGGAATTTCCAGCGCAGCACGCCGGTACCGGCGTCCAGCGCATACACGTTGCCGTCGCCGCTGCCGAAGTACACGGTGTTGCCGTCGATTACCGGCGAGGACAAAAACAGGTCGAAAGGATCGGGCATCGTTTCCGCAGCCGGCTCGGCGCCATGCAGGTGGCGCGCGGCGAAGCGCCGTTCGCCCTCGGTGGCGAACTTCCAGCGCAGCGCGCCACTGGTGGCGTCGAGGGCGTAGAAGTTGCCATCGAAGCTGCCGATGTAGACCGTGCCGTCCGCCACCGCGGGTGAGGCGGTGACGCGGCCGTGCGTGGCGAACTTCCAGCGCAGTTCACCGCTGCCCTGGTCAAGGGCGTAGACGTTGTGGTCGCTGCTGCCGAAGAACACGCGCGCGCCGCTCAGCGCGGGGGTGGAAATGATCGGCCCCTTGGCGCGGAACTTCCATTTCACGCCGTGCAGCACCGGCACGCCGGCGGCGTTGTAGACGCCGCTGTGACTTGGATCGGCGCGAAACATGGGCTCCGCGTCGGCCGTCGTCGCCGCCAGCCCCAGCAGCAGTGTCACCAACGCCCGGTGCATAGGAGGACTCCCCGACGCCGCACGGTTACGGCTGACGAGATGATAGGCGCGGTGCGTGCCCACGCCGCCTCGCTCTGGCGAGGGAACTGCACGTCCGGGCGCGCAGGACGCCACTCTGCCGGCGCCGGGTGCCGCGCACGGCCACCGTGGGATCCGCCCGGTCGCGTACGCGCTCTTTCTGGCGAGGTGCGCCGATGTAATTCATGATGGTGCCAGGAAGGTCACGGGCAACAGTTGCAGCCATGATGGGATTGAGGGTGCGCCGGCGGCTGCTCGCGGGCGCGGCAATGGCGCTGTTTGCGGCGGCCGTCGCGGCGCGGACCGTGACCGACGACCTGGGGCGCACGCTGCAGGTGCCGCCGACGCCACTGCGCATCGTCAGCCTGGCGCCCGGCGCCACCGAGATGCTGTTCGCGGCCGGCGCCGGCGCGCAGGTCATTGCCACCGTGGAGTATTCCGACGAGCCGCCCGCGGCGCGGCGCGTGGCGCGCATCGGGGATGTGGCGGCGGTCGACATGGAGCGCCTGGTGGCGCTGCATCCGGACGTCGTGGTGCTGTGGGCCGGCGGCGGCAATCCCGCCCAGCGCGAGAAGATCGCCGGACTGCGCATCCCCATCTATGAGCAGCAGGTGGCGCGCCTTGCGGACATCCCGGCCGCCGTGCGGCGCCTGGGCACGCTGGCCGGAACCAGCGTCGCGGCGGACCGTGCGGCCGCAACGATGGAGGCGCGCCTCGGTGCGCTCACGGCCACCTATGGGGGCCGCGCCGGCGCACGCCCGAGCGTGCTGCTGCAGGTCTGGAACCGTCCCATCTACACCGTCGGCGGCAAGCACCTGATGAGCGATGCGCTCGCCCTCTGCGGGGCGCGCAACGTGTTCGCGGACCTGCCGGAAGCCGGACCCATCGTGGATATGGAGTCGATCATCGGGCGCGATCCGGACATCATCATCGCCGCCGCGCCCACGGGCGAAGGGGCCGCCTGGGTGGCCGACTGGATGCAGCTGAAGAGCCTGAGCGCGGTGCGCAACCGAGCGGGTGGTGGCATTTGAGGATCAGGCCCTGAGCCGCCTGGGCCCGAGCGTGATCGGGGCCACGGAGAACCTGTGCCGGACGCTTGCCAGCGTCAGTCGCGGAAATTATTGAACTGCAGCGGCACGTCCAGCTTGGTGCCGCGCAGCAGCGCCATCGCCGCCTGCAGTTCATCGCGCTGCTTGCCGGTAACCCGCACCTTGTCACCCTGCAGGCTCGCCTGCACCTTGAGCTTCGAGTCCTTCACGATGCGCGTGATCTTCTTGCCGGTCTCCGCGTCGATCCCATGGCGCAGCGCCACCTCCTGAGTGGCGGTCGCGAGCGTGGTCTGCGGCTCCTTGATGTCGAGACACACCAGATCGATGCCGCGCTTGGAGAGGCGCAGCTTGAGGATCTCCTGCATCTGCTTGAGCTGGAAGTCCACCTGGGCGTGCAGTGTCACCAGGAAGTCCTTGAGCTCGAAACGCGCGCCGGTGTCCTTGAAGTCAAAGCGCTGCGACAGTTCGCGGTTGGCCTGATCGACCGCGTTGGCGACCTCATGGGCGTTCAGTTCCGAGACGGCGTCGAAGGAGGGCATGATCGTCAGCGCGACTTTTTCTTCGGACGCGCCGCCAGCGCGCGGCGATGCTTGCGGGTGAGTTCCAGGAAGCGCGGCATGGGCCCGGTGTCCTCGTACACCGGATCGCCCTGCTCGTCGGTGGAGATGATCTTGGTGCCGGCCACGTAGGGCATCGCCGCGGCCACTTCCTTGAGTGCCGCCCCCAGCAGTTCCGTGATCAGTTGCTCCGCCGTGCGCCCCGGGAACATCTCGGCCAGCGCCCCCAGTCGCGCGGCATCATCCACCGGCAGGCGCACGGCATAAGTGCGTGCGGTGCGCGGGGCAGCCGCGCCGTCGCGCCAGCTGTCGAGGAGTTTCTTGAAGTTCATGTGATGGCCAGTCTCCGGGACTTATTGTAAACAAAAGGTGACGCACCGATTTGTTGCGGCTGCACACGCAAACAACATGAGAACATCTGTTTAAAGGCGCGGCTCACAATAATCAATGTGCACGGCCGCGCGGGGAAGCGACTTTCAACTAAGGAGAACACCAATGCAAATGCCGAAAGCCATTACCTTGCGTCTCGGCGTGGGGCTGCTGGGAATGCTCTTTGCCACCTACGCAAATGCCGGCTGCTCCAGTTATCAGCCCAAGGCCGCACTGTCGTTCTGGGAGCAACCCCAGTCCGAAGCCCGCCTCATGCCGATTGGGTTGCAGCTGGTCGGGAATCATGATGACGCCGCCATCGTTGGCATGTGGAGATTTACCTTCACGGCGGAAGGCAACGGAACTGCAGGACCGCCCGACGGCACGCCGATCGACCACGGGTACGTCCAGTGGCATGAGGACGGAACGGAGCTGATGAACTCCGGTCGTGCGCCCACGACGGGCGACTTCTGCATGGGGGTATGGGAACAGGTCGGACATGCCACTTACAAGCTCAACCACTTCGCCCTGGCCTGGGCATTCGACCCGAATGCGCCCGTGACGGGCCCTGGTACCGGTGGTGCCGATTTTGTAGGCCCCGCCAACATCCGCGAGACGGTCACCGTGGACCGCAGCGCG
The DNA here is from genome assembly GCA_963727305.1 of uncultured Pseudomonadota bacterium. Lineage (GTDB taxonomy): Bacteria > Pseudomonadota > Gammaproteobacteria > Steroidobacterales > Steroidobacteraceae > 13-2-20CM-66-19. Next base: position 74,231 of record CAVSFM010000015.1, on the reverse strand, counting down.
AACCACTACTCGGGCTGGTTCACCCTCGTGCAATACGCGGCCGAGCGAGAAGACCGTGCTGGCGACCGTCAAGGGCGTCGTGAAGGGCACCCGGGTCACCGTCGACTCGACGATCGGTGATTGAACCGCTCGCTCGCACGCGCGGCCCGCGCGCCGCCTCTGGCGCGGGGTGCGGTGCGGTCGTTCGGCCGGTCGCTGGCCGGGGTAGCGCCGCGGCGTCGGGACCGCAAGTCACGTTCTTGACGGGCCGCGTACGGCACGGCGATACTCTGCCGCAATGTCACAGCACCGCAGCAATCTTGCGCGTCTTGGGTGGTGGCGCACTTCATAACGGAGTGGGCTGACGGTTAGCTGTTTCCAACGAATCTAGGATCTGACGCATACCAAACCCATCTCCGGATAACCCCGGGATGGGTTTTTTGTTGTCTGCGCAAAACGGGAGTGAGGCTTGCAACCGCTATTCGACATCGCAGGGGACCTGGACACGCCGGTGTCGGCGTTCATGAAGCTCGGCGCGTTCGCGCCGCGCTTCCTGCTCGAGAGTGTCGAGGGCGGCGAGCGCCTGGCGCGTTACTCGTTCATCGGCTTCGGCGACGGACTCGAGGTGCGGCTGGACGAGACGGGGTTCCGGATCGGCGTCGAGCGTCGCCCGGTCCCGCTCAGCCGCGAGGAACTGCTGGCCGGTCTGCGCACGGCACTCGCACTCGCCCCCAAGCCGGAACCGGACATCTCCGGCGTGCCGCTGGCGGGCGGTCTCGTCGGGTATGCCGCCTACGACGTGGTGCGCCATTTCGAGCGGCTGCCCGCGCGTTGCGATCGCGCGAGCGGTGTTCCGGCGCTGCACTACGTCGCGCCGCGCTCGGTGCTGGTATTCGATCACCTAACCCGCGGCATCGCGCTGGTGCATGCCGGCCCCGAGGAGGAGCGGCGCGCGCTGCGGCGCGAGGTGGTGCGCGCGCTGCGCGGCGCACTGCCGCGGGCCCCGCGCGCCGGCCGCTATGCGCCACCGGCTGCGGCCTTTCCGCGCGCGGACTATCTGGCCGGCGTCAGGCGCATACAGGAGTACATCGCCGCCGGGGATGTCTACCAGCTGGTGCTCGCCAGCCGCTTCGCCGGGCGCCATGAGCTCGATCCGTTCCAGGCCTATCGCGCGCTGCGGCTCATCAACCCCTCTCCTTATATGTACTACTGTGTGCTCGGGGAGGTCGCCGTGGTGGGCTCATCGCCGGAGGCGCTGGTGAAGCTCAACGGGCGCGAGGCGCAGCTGCGACCGATCGCCGGTACCCGGCCGCGCGCTGCGGATGCGGCCCTCGATGCGCAGCGCGAGACGGACCTGCTGGCCGACCCCAAGGAGAACGCCGAGCACGTCATGCTGGTGGACCTGGCGCGCAACGACCTGGGGCGCGTCGCGCGCGCCGGCAGCGTGCGGGTCGATCCGTACCGCTGCATCGAGCGCTACAGCCACGTCATGCACATGGTGAGCGGAGTGCGCGGGGAGCTCGCGCCCGGCAAGGATGCCTTCGACCTGTTCGCCGCGGCCTTCCCCGCCGGCACCCTGGTGGGCGCGCCCAAGGTGCGCGCCATGCAGATCATCGATGAGCTCGAGCCGGTGAGCCGCGGGCTGTACGGCGGCACGGTCGGGTATTTCGGCGCGCGTGGCGACATGGACCATGCCATCACCATCCGCACGCTCGTCTTTAAGGGTGACGAATACAGCTACCAGGCCGGCGCCGGGATCGTCGCCGACAGCGTGCCGCAGACCGAACATGAGGAAGTGCTGGCCAAGAGCGGCGCGATGGCACGCGCGCTCGAGCTGGCACAGGAGGGCCTGTGAAGCCGCGCCTGCTGCTGATCGACAACTACGACTCCTTCACCTACAACCTGGTGCAGGCGTTCCTGGTGCTGGGGGCGGACGTGAGCGTCTACCGCAACGACGCGCTGAGCACCGAGGCGGCGCTCGCGCTCGCGCCCACACACCTGTGCATCTCACCCGGGCCGGGCACGCCCTACGACGCGGGCGTCTCCATGGACATGATCCGCGCGTTCGCCGGGCGCATCCCGGTGCTCGGGGTGTGCCTCGGCCACCAGTCGATCGTCGAGGTGTTCGGCGGCAAGGTGGTGCGCGCCGGACGGCTGATGCATGGCAAGACCTCGCAGGTTGAGCACGACGGGCGCACGCTCTTTGCGGGACTCCCGCAGCCGTGCGAGGTCGGCCGCTATCATTCGCTCATCGCCGCCCCCGCGAGCATGCCGGCGCAGCTCGAAGTGAGTGCGCGCACCGCGGAAGGGGAGATCATGGCGGTACGCCACCGCGAGCTCCTGGTCGAGGGGGTGCAGTTCCATCCGGAAAGCATCCTCACGCCCGAAGGCCCGCGCCTGCTGAGCAATTTCCTGGGCCTGTCCGCGGGCGCGTGCGCCGGCCCGGACCGCGCCGGAGCGAGCCGTGTCGCATCCGCGTGAGATTCTTCTGCAACTGCTCGAACGGGGCGACCTGAGCCAGTCGCAGGCCGAGGAGCTGCTCACGCAGCTGGCCGATCCGGCCCTGCCCGCGGCGCTCGCGGGCGCGCTGCTGGCGGCGCTCTCGGCCAAGGGCGTGGTCGTGGCGGAGGTGCGTGGCTTCGCACAGGCGATGCGCCGTCTCGCGCGCCGCCCGGATCTGCCGCCCGACCTGCGCGCCATCGACATCGTCGGCACCGGCGGGGATGCCTCGGGGAGCCTGAATATCTCCACCGGGACGGCGCTGCTCGCCGCCGCCTGCGGGCTGCCGGTCATCAAGCACGGCAACCGCTCGGTCTCGAGCCGCTGCGGCAGTGCCGACGTGCTCGAGGCGCTCGGGCTCGCCGTGCCGCTGGATGCCCAGGCCGCCGCCGACTGCTTCGCCGCCACCGGCTTCACCTTCCTGTTCGCGCCCCACTACCACCCCGCGACCCGGGCGATCGCCGCGGTGCGCGCCGCGCTCGGGGTGCGCACGGTGTTCAATATCCTCGGGCCGCTGGTGAATCCGGCGCAGCCGCCGCTGCACCTGGTGGGCGCCTACAGTCTCGAAGTGGCGCGCCTGATCGCCGAGACGTTCCAGGGCCTGCCGATGGAGCGCGCGTTCGTCGTCCACGGTGCCGGCGGCTGGGACGAGCCCACGCCGATCGGGCCGTTCACGCTGTTCGACGTGCAGCCGGAGCGCATCGTGACCAGCGTGCGCACGCCGGCGGACTACGGACTCAGCCTGTGCAGCGCGGCGGACCTGGCCGGTGGCGATGCCCGCCACAATGCACAGGCCCTGGCGGCGGTGCTGGAGGGCGCCGAGCGCGGCGCGCACCGCGACTGCCTGCTGCTCGGGGCGGCGCTGGCGCTCGAGGTCGCCGGCGAGGTCCGCGAGCCACGCGCGGGCATCGAGCGCGCCGCGGCCGCCATCGACAGCGGCGCGGCGGGGCGCGTGCTCGCCGCGCTGCGCAGCCAGGGCGCGCCATGAGCGGCGGGTTCCTGGAGGAGATGGCGCAGGCGAGTCGCGCACGGGTGCGCGCGGCGCAGGCGCTGCGCAGCGTTGCCGTGCTCGAGCACGCCGCGCAGGCCGCGCCACCGGCGCCACGACTGCGGCTGGACCCGGCAGGCTTTGATCTCATCGCCGAACTCAAGCTGCGCTCGCCCGCGCAGGGTGCGCTGCGCGGTCCGGACGAAGACGTGCCGGGGCGGGTCGGTGCCTATGCCCGGGCCGGCGCCGCGGCCGTCTCGGTGCTCACCGAGCCGCAGCGCTTTGACGGCTCGCTCGGGCACCTGCTCAGCGCCGCCCGCGCACTCGCCCCCGCCGGCGTGCCGGCGATGCGCAAGGACTTCCTGGTCGATCCCTACCAGGTACTCGAGGCGCGCGCGGCCGGCGCGGGCGGCGTGCTGGTCATCCTGCGCATGCTGCCGCGCGCGGCGACCGAGGCGCTCATCGCCTGCGCGGGCGCCTGCCAGCTGTTCGTGCTGCTCGAGGCCTTCGACGCCGCCGACATCGCGCTCATGCACGAGCTCGTGGCGCACTTCGCGCCGGACGTGCAGCTCCTGGCCGGGCTCAACTGCCGTGATCTCGGTACGCTGAAGGTCGTGCCCGGACGACTCGCGGCGCTCGCGCCGCTCCTGCCGCGGGCGGTCCCGCGCGTCGCCGAGAGCGGCGTGGCGACGCCTGCCGATGCACGCGCCGTGGCGGCGGCCGGCTACCAGCTGGCGCTCGTCGGCAGCGCCCTCATGCAGGGCGAGGACCCGGGACGGCTCGCCGCGGAGCTGCTCGCGGCGGGCCGCGCAGCCCCCGGGGTGCGCTAGATGTGGATCAAGATCTGCGGGCTCACGAGCGCTGAGGCGGTGACGGCGGCGCTCGAACACGCCGTCGATGCGCTTGGGTTCGTGTTCGCCGAGTCGGTGCGCCGCGTCACGCCCGCGCAGGCCGCACAGCTCAGCCAGCGCGCACGCGGCCGCGCGCCCTGCGTTGCAGTAATGCGCCAGCCGAGCCAGCGGCTGCTGGATGAGGTGCTGGCGGTGTTCCGGCCGGACGTGCTGCAGAGTGATGCGGCAGACCTTGCCACGCTGCGCCTGCCGCAGACGCTTGCGCTGCTGCCGGTGCTGCGCGGCGCGCCGGCGGCATCCGTGCCGCTGCCGCCGCGGCTGCTGTTCGAAGGCGCCCGCAGCGGCAGCGGCCGCACCGCGGACTGGGGCGCGGCGCAGGCGCTCGCGCAGCGCACGCAGCTGGTGCTGGCCGGCGGCCTGACCCCCGGCAACGTCGGCGAAGCCATCGCCGCGGTGCGCCCGTTCGGAGTCGACGTCTCGAGCGGCGTCGAGGAGCGCCCCGGGGTGAAGAGCCCGGCGGCGATCGGCGATTTTGTACAGGCGGTGCGCGCGGCGGCGCGCGCCATGGGAACGACAGGGGACCCTCTATGAATGCACAGGCAGCTTCGGTGGATGCCCAGCGGCTGCTGGCTGAACTGATCGCCGGCAAGTTTCCGGATGCGCGTGGCCGCTTCGGGCCCTTCGGCGGACGCTACGTACCGGAAACCCTGATCCCGGCGCTCGAGCGCCTCACGCGCGGCGTGCACGAGCATCTGCACGCGAGCGCGTTTCAGGCCGAGCTCGCGGGGCAGCTGCGCAGCTGGGTGGGCCGTCCCACCGCGCTCACCTTCGCCGCGCGGCTCTCGGCGCGCTGGGGCGCCAACGTGTGGCTCAAGCGCGAGGATCTGGCGCACACCGGCGCGCACAAGATCAACAACGCCATCGGCCAGGCGCTGCTCGCGCGGCGCCTCGGCGCGCGGCGCATCGTCGCGGAGACCGGCGCCGGGCAGCACGGGGTGGCGAGCGCTGCCGCCTGCGCGCGCCTGGGGCTGCCGTGCACGGTCTACATGGGCGAGATCGACATGCAGCGCCAGGCGCCAAACGTCGGACGCATGCGCTTGCTCGGCGCGCAGGTCGTGCCGGTGACCTCCGGCGATCGCACCCTGCGCGCGGCGATCGATGAGGCGATGCGCGACTGGGTGGCCGATCCGACCCACACCTATTACCTGCTCGGCTCGGTGGTTGGCCCGCACCCCTACCCGTACCTGGTGCGCGAGCTGCAGGCGGTCATCGGACGCGAGGCCCGCGCGCAGATGCTCGAGGCCACCGGCGCGCTCCCGGATGCGCTCATCGCCTGCGTCGGCGGCGGCTCGAACTCCATGGGGGCCTTTCACGCCTTCGTGCCGGATGCGGCGGTGGAGATCCTTGGCGTGGAGGCCGGCGGGCGCGGTGCGCAGCTCGGCGAGAACGCCGCGACCCTTGCCTACGGGCGTCCGGGGGTGCTGCACGGCACCTACTCCATGCTGCTGCAGGACGCCGACGGCCAGATCCAGGAGACGCACTCGGTGTCGGCGGGACTGGACTACCCGAGCGTCGGACCTGAGCACGCACTGCTGGCGGCGATCGGCCGGGTGCGCTACAGCACCGCGAGCGATGCGGACGCGCTCGCCGCGGTGCGGGCCCTGAGCGAATGCGAGGGCATCCTGCCGGCACTGGAGAGCGCCCACGCGCTCGCCGGCGCCGAGCGCTGGGCGCGCGAGCACCCGGGACGCACCATCCTCGTGTGCCTCTCCGGGCGCGGCGACAAGGACATGCTGACGCTGCAGCAGACGCTGCTGCAGGATGGGGCGCCATGACGCCGCGCGAGCGCATCAGTCACAGCATCCGCGCCGCCTGCGCCCGCGGCGAGCCGGCGCTCATCGCCTACCTCACCGCCGGCTTCCCGGCGCGAGCGCAGTTCCGCGAGCACCTGCGGGCCATCGCCGCGGTGGCGGACGTGGTGGAGGTCGGCGTGCCGTTCACCGATCCCATGGCCGACGGGGTGACCATCCAGCGCGCGAGCCTCGCCGCGCTGGCCCAGGGGGTGAGCCTCTCCTGGATCCTCGCCGAGCTTGAGGCGCTGGGCGAGGTGCGCGTGCCGCTCCTGCTCATGAGTTACCTGAACCCGCTGCTTGCCTTTGGCCCCACGCTCGCCGCACGCGCGCGCGGCGCGGGCGTCGCCGGCTTCATCGTGCCGGACCTGCCGCTCGATGAGAGCAGCGCGCTGCGCGCGGCGCTGGATGCCGAGGGACTGGCGCTGGTGCAGATGGTCACACCGGTCACCGAGCCCGAGCGACTGCAGCAACTGTGCGCCGGCAGCCAGGGTTTCGTGTACGCGGTAACCATGACCGGCACCACCGGCAAGAACGTCGCGGTGCCCGAGGACGTCGTGCATTACCTGGACACCGTGCGGGCGGCCTCGCCGCTGCCGGTGTGCGCCGGCTTCGGCATCCGCAGCCGCGAGCAGGTCGCGCGGCTGCGCGGCCACGTCGATGGGGTGGTGGTGGGCTCGGCGCTGGTGGAGCAGCTCGAACAGGGCGCCGACGTATCCGCGTGGTTGCGTTCGCTGCGCCCCGGCACCTGAGGCAGCCCGCGTGCGGGCGCACGACTGGACAGGGTGGACCTTCAGCGCCATGGTGGCTTCAACATGCAGAGCCTGAAGATCCTGCCACGCTTTTGCGGGCCGCCGACCTCTGCCAACGGCGGCTACTTCGCCGGCCTCGTGGCGACGCTCGTCGAGCGCACGCTCACGGTGCGGCTGCGCCAGCCGCCACCCTTGGATACGGAGCTCACGGTCAGCGCATCCGCGGACGGCGTGCTGCGGGTGCTGCAGGCACAGACGCTCATCGGCGAGGCCGAGCCCGCGGTGCTCGAGCTCGATCCCCCGCGTGCGCCGCATTACCTGGAGGCGGTGGAGGCCTCGCGGCATTACGCCGGTTTCCGCCAGCACCGCTTTCCGACCTGCTTCGTGTGCGGCACGCAGCGGGCGCGCGGGGATGGCATGCGCATCTTTGCCGGGCCGCTGCCGGAGCTCTCGCTGGTCGCGGCCCCCTGGGTGCCGGATCCCTCACTCGATCGCGGCGACGGCAAGGTGCGCGCGGAGTTCATGTCCGCGGCGCTGGACTGTCCGGGCTACTACGCCGTAGCTCCGGATGACCGGATGATGCTCTTGGCGGAGTTCACCGCGCACGTCGACCGCCTGGTGCACGTGGGGGAGGCCTGCACCGTCATCGGCTGGCAACTGGGTTCCGAGGGCCGCAAGCATGCGGCCGGCACGGCGCTCTACGACGGCAAGGGCGAGCTGTGCGGCCGGGCGCGCGCGCTGTGGATCGAGCCGAAAAGCCGAGGCTGACCGGCGCCGGGGCCCGCGTTCCCGCGTGCGCAAATGGGCACGAAAGAGCCGCCGTTCGCATTCCCCGGCGAGGTGATTGCGTGCGACGCGCAATGGCGCCGCAGCCGGCGGCGCGACCGAGCATCCTCAGGCTGCGTCGCTCGCGGATCGCGCGACAACATATACTCATCTGCGACCGCCATGCGCCGCCAGAGCCGCGCCAGCGGGCGGGCCGGAATACAAACACTCAGCGAAGATCATCGTGAGGCTTTTCGCGTGCTGGCATCCGGGGATTACGCGATGGCATTCCAGAAGCCGTAGTCAATGGTGATTGCATGAACCCACCCACCCGGGTTGATCGGCGAGAGGTCCTTAAGCTGCTCGCAGCGAGCGCCGCGGCTGCGAAGTGGAACGCGGCTCTGGCGGCTGCCGGTAGCTCGACACCCGCGCAGCCTTTCGTTACGAGCGATGTCGCGCGGCTGCGGCGCGTGATCATGTGTCCGCCCGGTTCCGAGCCGCAGACGCTTTCGAGCATTGAAGACGATGTCATGCCGATGGCGGACTGGGACGACCAGGCCGCGGTCAGCGAGCATGCCGAGCTGATGCGCGACATCCGCTCGAGCGGCGCCGAGATCCTCGTCATACCGGATCTGCTCCAGTCGGCCATCGAGGCTTCCCGCGCGCACGGGAGCTGGGAAACGTGGTTGCGCGCCACCCATCCGAAACTGGCTACCGATCCCAAGACCGTCACCGCCCAGACGCTGCTCGGGCGCGATCCGCTCACGCAATATCGTACCTGGCCGGACGGTAGCTATCGGCACATCGTCGACGAAGTGCCGGGATTTGTCTTCAGTCGCGACACGGCCGTGACGCTTCCAAAGGGCATCATCCTACTGAATGTGGGCGCTGCGCAGCGGATGCGTGAGCAGGTGCTGCTGCGCTTCATCTTTGACCATGCACCGCAGCTGGCGCGCTATCCCGTGCTGTTGGATGCGCAGCAGGAAGGCTTGCTAGCGGAAGGCGGTGATTTTCAGCTCGTAGACGAACAGACCCTGTTCCTGGGTGTGGGTAACCGGACGGATCCGCGGATAGCGCCCCTACTCGCGCGCCGGCTGCAGATGGATGTGCTGACTGTCCAGACTCGCAAAGCGGACTCTTTGCGACGCCGCGCGGAAAAGCCATTTCGCCTGCGCGCGATATTCATGCATCTCGACACCTACTTTACGCACGTCGCGGACAAGCAGGCCCTGACGGTGCCGTGGTTCCTCGAGGCAGCACACACCGGCAAGGATCCCTACACGCAGTTTCTCAAGGGAATGGCTGCCGATGGCGCCATCAGTGACGATGATCTGACAGCGGCCCGAGACTACATGAGAGACCTCGGTCTGGTGCGCCTGTTCAGGGCGGGATCCGGCGACGAGGACACGAGCGTCAAGGAGATGAAGCTCGTCGATTACGTGCGCAGCCGGGGGTACGTCGTGCATTTTGTCGGGGGCGAGCCACCCACTACCGACGTGATTCGCCATCTCTTCTCGACGGTGCTGTACGAACATGAGCGCCAGGGTGCGAACGTGGTAGCCACTTCCCCAGGGCATGTGATTGCCTATGAGGGCGCCCCTCACACGCACGCCGCCTTGCGCCGCGCGGGAATCAGCGTGACGACATTTCCGGGGCGTGAACTGTGGCCCTGGGAAGGCGGCCCGCATTGCCTCACGATGCCGCTCGAGCGCGGCTGAGTTCAAACCCTCCCTTCGATCGCGTTAACGGCTGCCGCCGCGCTAGGCCCGCACCAGGCGCATCATCCCTTCCGGGTAGCGCGCGCCCGCGCTCACGCCGAGCGGGAACACGGCCTCGATGGCCGCAAGGTCCGCGCCCGTGAATTGCACCTCGAGCGCACCGAGGTTCTCCTTAAGATTGCCCACCCGGCGGGTCCCGGGGATCGGCACGATGTGCTCGCCCTGCGCCAGCACCCAGGCGAGCGCCAGCTGTGCGGGCGTGCAACCCTTGTCGCGCGCGAGGGCCTGCACCTTCTCCACCAGCGCCAGATTGCGTCCGAAGTTCTCCCCCTGGAAGCGCGGGCTCATGCGCCGGTAGTCATCGGGAGCGAAGTCCTCCGGGCTCCTGAGCGCGCCGGTGAGAAAGCCGCGCCCGAGCGGGCTGTAGGGCACGAAGCCGATGTTGAGCTTGGCGCACATGTCGAGGACGCCGTCCTCCGGGTCGCGCGTCCACAGCGAGTACTCGCTCTGCAGCGCGGTGATCGGGTGCACACGGTGCGCGCGCTCGAGCGTCTGCGGCGACACCTCCGAAAGCCCGAGGTAACGCACCTTGCCGCTCTTCACCAGCTGCGCCATGGCGCCGACGCTCTCCTCGATGGCGACGTTCGGATCCACGCGGTGCAGGTAATACAGGTCGATCTGTTCCACGCCGAGGCGCTGCAGACTCGCCTCGCAGGCCGTGTGCACGCGCTCGGGGCGCGCGTCGATCGCGCGGGCCTGAGGGTTGTCGGCGTCGCGCACAAAGCCGAACTTGGTGGCGAGAAACGCATCCCGGCGCCGCCCGCGCAGCGCGCGGCCGACCAGCTCCTCATTGGTGTACGGGCCGTACGCGTCGGCCGTGTCGAGGAAGTTCACGCCCTGATCCAGGGCGTACTTGAGCGTGGCGAGCGACTCGGCATCGTCATGCGCGCCGTAAAACTCGCTCATGCCCATGCAGCCGAGGCCGAGGGCTGAAACCGTGGGGCCACCGTGGCCCAGGGTACGCATCTGCATGGGGTTGCTCCGCAAGGTGAGGGTGGCGATTGTGCGCCCGATCGGGCCGCGTATCGAATACGCAATTCGGGATAGGCAGCTAGGCCGCCGTCACCGGCCCCATGTGCGCGCGGCGCCAGCCGCCGAACCGATAGTAAAGAAATGCGAGCAGCGCGGAGAGCACCGAGGAGATCGGGAAGCTCCACCACACCGCATCGGCGTGATAGCGATCGAGGAAGAACTGCGCGAGCGGGAAGCGCACGACCAAGAGCGAGATCGTGAGCACGACCAGCGGCGCGATGACGGCGCCGGTGGCGCGCACCACGCCAAAGAGGGCCACCGAGATGCCGAAGAAGATGAACGAGCCGGTGACGATGCGGTTCAGGTGCGAGGCGATGGCGAGCGCCTGCGAGCCGGCCGGCAGGAACAGCCCGAAGATGCGCGTGTCGAGCAGCTCGATCACGAGCACGATCGAGCCGGTGAGCAGCACGCTGTAGAGCACGCCCACCCCGGCGATGCGGGTGACGCGCTCCCACTTGCCGGCCCCCACGTTCTGGGCGCTCATCGCCGAGATGCCCATACCGACGGCAAACGCCGGCATCTGGATGTAGTTCCAGATCTGCATGGCCGCGCCGAAGGCGGCCGTTGCGTCCACGCCGAAGCGGTTGACCAGCGTGATCATGAGCACGGCGCTCAGCGAGACGACCAGCATCTGCGCGCTCATCGGGATGCCTTTCTTCACCAGGATCCGCACGATCGACCAGTTGATGCGCAGGTACGCGAGCTCCGCCTGATGCAGGCACAGCCGGTTGCGGCGCCGGTAGAGGTGGCGGATGAGGGCGGTGAGGGTCACGGCCTGGGCGACGAAGGTGGCGAGTGCGGAACCGGCGATCCCCATGCGCGGCACGGGACCGAAGCCGAAGATGAACAGCGGATTCAGCGCGATGTCGATCCCCACCGACAGCAGCATGAAATAGAACGGCGTCGTCGAGTCGCCCGCCCCGCGCAGCACCGCCATGACGAAGGCGTACATGTACAGGAACGGCAGGGCGAGGAAGATCACCCGCATGTAGGCCACCGCCAGCTCGAGCGAATCCGGCGGGGTACTCATGGCCGCCAGCAGCGGACGGCAGCAGAGCAGGCCGGTGATCGCCATGGTCACCGAGATGCCGGCGAAGAAGGTGGCGCTGGTGCCCACGACCTGCTTTGCCTCGCGCAGGTCATTGGCGCCGATTTTCTGGCCGATGAGGATGGTGGCTGCCAGCGCCACGCCAAAGGCGGCGCCGATCAGCAGAAACATGACGGTGTTGGCGTTGGAGGTCGCCGTGAGCGCCGCCTCCCCCAGATAGCGGCCGACCCAGATGGAGTTCACCGAGCCGTTGAGCGACTGCAGGATGTTGGCCAGCAGGATCGGCAGGGAGAACTTGAACAGGACGAGCGGGATTGACCCGTGCGTGAGGGAGCGCGCCACTTACTTCAGCGCCACAGCGCGTAGCAGAGGTTCGCGGCTCCGGCGGCGAGCAGGGTCCAGGCCGGCCAGCCGGCGCCGCGCGTGAGCGCGAGCGTGGCGCACCCCGCGAGCAGCAGCGTGCCAAGCGCGAGCGCCCGCTGGCGGGCCCGCGCGTCGCGCAGCTCTGCGCGCAGCAGGTCGAGCTCCGCCGCGCCCGGCGCCGCTACCGGCACGACCGGCGCGCGCAGCAGCCGCTGCAGCGCCGCGGGCAGCTCGCGCATGCCGGCCAGCAGCTGCGGGGCCTCGGTGCGCAGCGAGCGCACGAAGGCGCGCACGCCGCCGCGCTCGCGCATCCACTCGCGCAGGATCGGCGTGGCGGTGTTCCACACATCGAGGTCCGGGTACAGGTCGCGCCCCAGGCCTTCCACATTGAGCAGGGTCTTCTGCAGCAGCAGCAGCTGCGGCTGGATCTGCATGTTGAAGCGTCGCGAAATCTCGAACAGCCGCAGCAGGATGCGCCCGAAGGAGATGTCCTTGAGCGGGCGATCGAGGATCGGCTCGCACACCGTGCGCACCGCGGACTCCATCTCCTCCAGGCGGGTGCCGGGAGGCACCCAGCCGGAATCCAGGTGCAGCTGCGCGACGCGGCGGTAGTCGCGGTCGAACACCGCGAGGAAGTTCTCCGCCAGGTACTGCTGGTCACGCACGTCGAGGGAGCCGACGATGCCGAAGTCCACGGCGGCGTAGCGCGGCCGCGCCGGGTCGTCGAGGAGCACGAAGATGTTGCCGGGATGCATGTCGGCGTGGAAGAAGTTGTGGCGGAATACCTGCGTGAAGAAGATGCGCACGCCGTTCTCGGCCAGCAGCCTGATGTTGGTGCCGGCGCCCTTGAGGCTCGCCATGTCGCTGATCGGCACGCCGTGGATGCGCTCGAGCACCATCACTTCGGTGCGGCAGTAGTCCCAGTAGACCTCCGGGACGTACAGCAGCTCGGAGCCGGCGAAATTGCGCTTCAGCTGCGAGGCGTTCGCGGCCTCGCGCATCAGGTCGAGCTCATCGAGGATGGTCTTCTGGTACTCGCCGACGAGCTCGCGCGGGCGCAGCCGGCGCCCTTCCGACCAGTAGCGCTGCGCGAGCTCGGCGAGCGCATGCAGCACCTCCAGGTCGCGCTCGATCACCGCGCGCATGCCCGGGCGCAGCACCTTGACCACGACTTCCTCGCCGGAGTGCAGGCGCGCCGCGTGCACCTGCGCGATCGAGGCGGCCGCGAGCGGGCTCTCCTCGAACTGCGAGAAGGTCTCCGTGACGCTGCGGCCGTAGGCCTGCTCGATGAGCGCGCGCGCTTCGCTGCCGGGGAAGGGCGGCACCCGGTCCTGCAGCTTCGCGAGCTCATCGGCGAGATCCGGTGGCAGCAGATCGCGGCGCGTGGACACGGCCTGGCCGAACTTCACGAAGATCGGCCCCAGCTCCTCGAGCGCAAGCCGCAGCCGCTCGCCCCGACTCGCGCCCTGGCGGCGCGGCAAACCAGATCCCGGGGGACAGGAAGAACACGAAGCGCAGCGGCCGGTACAGGTGGGTGGCGCGCACGTAATCGTCGAGCCCGTGCCGCAGCAGCACGCGCTGGATCTCCAGCAGTCGCAGCAGCACCCGCAGCTTCACTGCAGGCCGCGCCGCCGCGCGAGCAGGTCCAGGCGCGCCTGCAGCCGATCCAGGTCCTCGCGCACCGCGTCCACGCCGCGCAGGAACTGCTCGCCCTCGGCGCGCGGCACCAGGTGCCCGCGCTCGTGGCCCAGGTACTCGGCGAGGTTCACGATGCCGGTCTGAAGCGCGCGGCGCGTCAGGTCCAGCCCGCCGCGGGCAAGACCTGCGAGGCGGTGCGCGGCGACATCGCCGATGACGCCCGACAGCTCCTCCTCGGCATCCGGTCGCAAGAGCTGCAGCAGCTCCCAGAAGCGCTGCGCGAGCTCCGTGTCCCCGCCCAGGGTGACGGCGCCGCCCTGCAGATGCCCCTGGGGTGAGTCCTGCAGCAACACGCCGAGGAGCCCGAAGGGCCCGCCACTTAAGCTGGCATCCGCCGGCGCGTCGCTGAAGGCGAGCTCGAGGGTTGCGCCGTTGGAGGTGAGGCGCAGGCGTGTCAGGTCGCGCAGCTCGATGCCGAGGCTGCGCCCGGAGAGCTGTGCGCACAGCTCGCGCGCGCGCGGCGAGCGCGGCAGGCCGCGGTTGAGGAGCTTCTCGAGCGTCGCGGTCAGCATGCCGGCCCGCTCAGTACTTGTAACCGCGGTGCACGGCGACGATGCCCCCGCTCAGGTTGTGGTAGCGGCAGCCCTCCAGCCCCGCCCCCTGCATCATTTTCAGCAGCGTCTCCTGGTCCGGGTGCATGCGGATCGATTCGGCGAGATAGCGATAGCTCGCCTCATCGCCGGCCACGAACCGGCCGATGAGCGGCAGCACGTGCAACGAGTAGGCGTCGTAGAGGGGCTTCAGCCCCGGGGCCCGCGGATGCGAGAACTCGAGCACCAGCAGCTGGCCGCCGGGCTTGAGTGCGCGGCGCATCGCACCGAGCGCCGCAGCCTTGTCGGTGACGTTGCGCAGTCCGAAGCCGATCGTGATGCAGTCGAAACTGCCATCGGGGAAGGGCAACCGCTCGGCATTGGCCTGCACGTAGGCGAGGTTGCTCGTGAGACCCGCGTTGATCAGCCGGTCGCGCCCCTGCGCGAGCATCGCTGCGTTGATGTCGGTGAGCACCACGAGGCCGCGCTCGCCCACCTGGCGGGCCAGGCCCGCGGCCAGGTCGCCGGTGCCGCCGGCGACATCCAGCGCCCGCTGCCCCGGGCGCAGGTTGGCCAGTCCCAGCGTGAAGCGCTTCCACAGGCGGTGCGTGCCCGCGGACATCAAATCGTTCATCAGGTCGTAGTTGCCGGCCACCGAATCGAACACGCCGCGCACGCGGCGCGCCTTGTCGGCGTGGGGTACGCGCTGAAAGCCGAAGTCGGTGGAGCGGTCGTCGGGCATGTGAAAAGGTGCGCTCAGGTGAGGGTCTGCGGCGACATTCTACTCATCGGCCACCCTGGCGCGTGCCCCGCCGATGCCCGCAATCGGTTGCAATTGCGTGTGCGCGGCGCGCAGAATCGCCGCCGTTAAGGGGGTCTTGTATTGAATCGGGCCGGGCAGCGATGTCCGGCCCGATTCATTTGCGGACCGCACCGGGCGCCGCCAGCGCGCGCTCGCGCCGGGCGAGATAGTGCGCCCACTTCTCGGGCTGCTCGCGCCCGAGCTCGGCGAGGTACTTCCAGGTGTAAAGCCCGGTGTCGTGGCCGTCATCGAACACGAGCTTGATGGCGTACTGCCCGACCGGCTCCACCGTCGCGATGCCGACGTTCTCCTTGCCAAGCACCAGCACTTCCTGCCCCGGACCGTGCCCCTTGACCTCCGCCGACGGGGAGTACACGCGCAGGTATTCGAACGGCAGCTCAAAGCGGCTGCCGTCGCTGAAGCTCACCTCGAGCAGGCGCGAGCTGCGACGTACGCGGATTTCGGTCGGAACGGCTTCGCTCATGGGCAGCGGCAGTATAGGCGGCCGGCTGGACGGCCCCCTGCTGCAACGCAATATATCTCAGGCGGGACAGGGGCTTAGCCCTCAGCGCGCGCGGCCGACGGTGAAATTCACCGGCGCGCCTCTATACTCACGGTCCCTTTTCCTCCCGAGGGCTTCAGGGCGTCTTGGCGCCCGAGCAGTGAATGGAACCCACCGATACCGCCCACCCCGATTACTTCCATCGAGTCGTGGATTGCCAGTGGGCCTGTCCGGCCCACACCGATGTCCCGGAATACATTCGACTGATCGCCCAGGGGCGCTTCACCGACGCCTACATGGTGAACCGCGAGTCCAACGTCTTCCCCGGGATCCTGGGTCGGGTCTGCGACCGCCCCTGCGAGCCGGCCTGCCGGCGCGGCCGCATCGAGCAGAAACCGGTGGCCATCTGCCGCCTGAAGCGCGTCGCCGCCGACCATCGCGAGGACGTGAGCGGACGGCTGCCGAAGATCCCCAAGTTGAAGAACGGCAAGCGCGTCGCGCTCATCGGCGCGGGCTGCGCCTCCCTCACCGTCGCCAATGATCTGATGCCGCTGGGCTACGAGGTGACGATCTTCGAGCAGTACGGCGAGCCGGGCGGCCTGATGCGCACCAACATTCCCTCCTTCCGGCTGCCGCAGACGGTGCTCAACGAGGAGATCGCCATGATCACCGGCATGGGCGTCGACCTGCGCCTGAACACCCCGGTGAAGAGCATGCGCGAACTGCTCGCCCAGGGCGGCTTCGATGCCGTATTCGTCGGCTCCGGCGCCCCCAAGGGCAAGGAACTGAACCTGCCCGGGCGCGAGGCCGCGGCGGCCAACGTGCACATCGGCATCGCCTGGCTCGAGTCGGTGGCGTTCGGCCACATCGAGAAGATCGGTAAGCGGGTACTCATCATCGGCGTCGGCAATACCGCCATGGACTGCTGCCGCACCAGCCTGCGGCTCGGCGCCGAGGGAGTGAAGGTCATGGCGCGCAAGCCGCGCGGCTTCTTCAAGGCCTCAGAGTGGGAACTCGAGGATGCCGAGGAGGAGAGCGTCCAGATCATCGTGAACCGCTCGCCGAAGTCCTTCGTGCTGGAGAACGGCCGGCTCGCCGGCATGCTCTTTGACCAGATGGAATACGAGCTCGAAGCGGACGGGCGCATCCGCGCCGAGCGCATCGTCGGGGAGGAGTTCATCCCGGCCGACGACGTCATCCTCGCCATCGGCCAGGAGAACGCCTTCCCGTGGGTGGAGCGCGACCTCGGCATCGAGTTCGACAAGTGGGACGTGCCGGTGGTCGACAAGGTCACCTTCCAGTCGACGCGTGCGGGGGTGTTCTTCGGCGGCGACGCCGCCTTCGGCCCGAAGAACATCATCTGGGCCGTGGAACACGGCCACCAGGCCGCCATCTCCATCCACCGCCACTGCCAGGGCGAGGCCGTCGGCGAGCGGCTGGCGCCGGGGATGAGTCTCGCCAGCCGCAAGATGGGCATGCACGAGTGGAGCTACGCGAACGATTACGCGCCGCTCGAGCGGCGCCTGATGCCGCACGTCTCGCTCAAGGATCGCTTCAAGAAGCTGAACATCGAGGTCGAGCTCGGCTTCAGCGCGGCGCAGGCGGAGCAGGAAGTGCAGCGCTGCCTGAACTGTGACGTGCAGACGGTGTTCACCGCGAAGCTGTGCATCGAGTGCGACGCCTGCATCGACATCTGCCCGGTCGACTGCCTGACCATCACGCACAACGGCGCCGAAGCCGAGCTGCGCCAGCGCCTCAAGGCCCCGGCCAAGAACCTCGCGCAGCCGCTGTACGTGTCCGCGGGACTGCCGCAGACCGCGCGCGTGATGGTCAAGGACGAGGACCTGTGCGTGCACTGCGGGCTGTGCGCCGAGCGCTGCCCGACCGCCGCCTGGGACATGCAGAAGTCCGAGCTGCACTGGCCGCACGCCGGCGATGAAGCCATTGCACTCGAGGCGCAGAAGCCCAAGATAGCCTAAAGAGCGCGCACGGCCGTGACCGTGCGCCACGAGGAAACCACCGCACTCCTATGTCGCAACTATCGCCAGACCGCGTCAACGATTTCACCATCAAGATCGCCACCGTCAATGGCACGGGCTCGGCGAGCGCCAACACGCTGCTCATGAAGTCGATCTTCAGGAGCGGCATCCCGGTGATGGGCAAGAACTACTTCCCCTCCAACATCCAGGGGCTGCCCACCTGGTACGAGATCCGCGTCACGCGCGACGGCTACGTGGCATGCGCCGGGCGCATCGACATCATGGTGGCGATGAACGCCGAGACCTACGCGCGCGACGTCAAGGAACTCGCCCCCGGCGGTTACCTCATCTACGACTCCACCTGGCCGCGCCCCGCGCTGCTGAAGCGCGAGGACATCACGGTCATCGGCGTGCCGCTGGCACGCCTGTGCAACGAGAACTTCAACGGCGTGCGCACGCGCATCCTGATGAAGAACATCTGTTATGCGGGGGTGCTGGCGGCGCTGCTGGACCTGGACGTGGCGCGCATCCGCGAGCTGCTGGCGCAGACCTACGCCAAGAAGCCGCAGCTGGTCGAGAGCAACATGAAGGCCATCCAGCTCGGCTACGACTACGCGCGCGCGAACTTCAGCTGCCCGCTGCCGCTGCACGTCGCGCCGCTCACCCAGACGGCCGGCCACATCATGATCGACGGCAACACCGCCGCCGCGCTCGGCTGCATCTACGCCGGCGCCACGGTGGCCGCCTGGTACCCGATCACCCCGTCGACCTCCCTCATGGACGCCTTCAAGATGTTCAGCGACCGCGTGCGGGTCGATCCGGAGAGCGGCCGCAAGAACTTCGCCTTCATCCAGGCCGAGGACGAGCTCGCCTCCATCGGCATGGTGATCGGCGCCATGTGGAACGGCGCCCGCGCCTTCACCGCCACCTCCGGGCCGGGCATCTCGCTCATGAACGAGTTCCTCGGGCTCGCCTACTACGCGGAGGTGCCGGCGGTGGTGTTCGACGTGCAGCGCGTCGGGCCCTCCACCGGCATGCCCACGCGCACCCAGCAGTGCGACCTGATGGCCGCCGCCTACGCCTCGCACGGCGACACGCGGCACGTGTGCCTGTACCCGGCCAATCCCGAGGAATGCTTTTACATGTCGGTGCAGGCGTTTGATCTCGCCGAGCGCCTGCAGACCCCGGTGTTGGTGCTCTCGGACATCGACATCGGCATGAACGACTGGATGTGCCGCGACCTGAAGTGGGACGACAGCTATCGCCCCGACCGCGGCAAGATGCTGAGCAAGGAGGAGATCCTCAAGCTCGAGAAGTTCTACCGCTTCGTCGACAAGGACGGCGACGGCATCACCTACCGCACGCTCCCGGGCGTGCATCCCAAGGCCGCCTACTTCACCCGCGGCTCCGGGCACACGCAGTTCGGCACCTACACCGAGGACTCGGCCGAATACCAGCTGGTGCTCGACCGGCTGCTGAAGAAATGGGCGACCGCCAAGAAGCTGGTGCCGCGCGCGGTGATCGACGCGACCGCCGGCTCCAGGGCCGCCATCGTCTCCCTCGGCAGCTGCGACGGCGCCATCCAGGAGGCCATCGACATCCTCAAGGCCCGCGGCGTGAGCCTCGACTACATGCGGGTGCGCGCCTTCCCGTTCTCCGAGGACGTCGAGCGCTTCCTCGCCGCGCACGAGCTGCTGTTCATCGTCGAGCAGAACCGCGATGCGCAGTTCCGTGCGCTGCTGACGCTCGAGACGGCGGTGGACAAGGCGAAGCTGCGGTCACTGCTGCACTACGACGGCCTGCCGATCTCCTCGGCCTTCATCGTCGAGGGCGTGCTGGCGGAGCTGCAGCCGCGCGGGGAGCTCAAGAGCAAGGGGGCCGCGCATGCCTGACCATCCCGTGAGGGTGCGCCGCGCGCACCGGAGGCCGACATGACTTTCCTGGCAAAGCCCAAAGTGGCGCATCCGTCGCTGCCGAAGAACGCGCTCGGCTTCACGCGCCGTGACTACGAGGGGGCGCTGTCGACGCTGTGCGCCGGCTGCGGCCATGACTCCATCACCGCGGCGATCGTGGAAGCCAGCTGGGGGCTGGACCTCGAGCCGCAGAACATGGTGAAGCTCTCCGGCATCGGCTGCTCCTCGAAGACCACCGCCTACTTCGTCAGCGGCGGCCACGGCTTCAACTCCGTGCACGGCCGCATGCCCTCCATCGCCATGGGCGCCAACGCCGCCAACCGCAACCTCTACTACATCGGTGTCTCCGGCGACGGCGATACGCTGTCGATCGGGCTCGGGCAGTTCTGCCATGCGATCCGCCGCAACCTCAACATGCTCTACATCATCGAGAACAACGGGGTGTACGGGCTCACCAAGGGGCAGTTCTCGGCGTCCGCCGACGTCGGCAGCAAGGCCAAGAAGGGCGAGACCAACTTCCAGCCGCCGATCGACCCGGTGCTGCTGGCGCTGACGCTCGGCGCCTCCTTCGTCGCGCGCAGCTTCTCGGGCGACAAAGAGCAGCTCGTGCCCCTCATCCAGGCGGGGCTCAAGCACCAGGGCTTTGCGCTCATCGACGTGCTGTCCCCGTGCGTGACCTTCAACGACCACGAGGGCTCGACCAAGAGCTACGCCTACACGCGCGAGCACTACGAGCCGGCGGTGCACGCGGACTTCGTGCCGCTGGAGCGCGAAATCACGGCGGACTACAAGGAAGGCGAGGCGCTGCCCGTGGTCATGCACGACGGCAGCCGCATCGTGCTGCGCAAGCTCGACCAGGCCTACGACCCGACCAACCGCACCACCGCGGCGGCTCAGATCCACGAGCGCATGAAGGCCGGGGAGTACCTCACGGGACTGCTCTACCTGGAGCCCTCGCAGAACGAGTTCCACGAGGTCAACGGCACGCCGGACTTTGCGCTGAACAGCGTGCCGTACGAGGCGCTGTCACCGGGCGCCGGGGGACTTGAGAAGATCCTCGCGCGCTATCGCTAGCGCAGCTGCGAGCCGAGCGCGTAGCGCACCGCGAGCTGCACCTGGGTCTGGGTCGCCCAGGGGGAGCCGCCGTACAGGTCGGCGCGATTGTAGGAATCGCTGGTCACGCGCAGCCACTCAAGGACGACGTGCCAGTGGGCGCTGGCCTCGAACAGGTAGGCCGCCGTCACGGCGTGGCCGCTTTGCGAGCCATCCTCGGTGCCCTGCGTATCGACCCAGAAGCGATCGTAGCGGGCACTGAAGGTGTGGCGCCCGAGCCGGCGTGACAGCAGGCCGAAGCCGGAACGGAACGGCCACGCGGCCGCGAACCCGTTCGGGGCGATCTGCGTTTTGCCGTCGAGCCACTGCGCGATCGCGGTCCAGCCGCCCTGGGTTTCCAGGCGCGCGCCGGCGCTGGTGAAGGTGGTGTGCCAGGCCACGACGTGCGCCACGGCGTTGATCTCGCCCGGGTCGGCGCGATTATCGTAGCGCAGCACGCGCAGGGTCACGCGATCGAGGTAGCGCGCCTCGAGGCCCGCGTAGCCGCCGGGCCGCCCGTCGGTTTCCAGGAAGGGCTTGGTGCCATCGAGCGGCGCGCTGCCGGGCTGTCCCACGCGGGCGCCGAGGTTCGTCTGCCGGTCGGTGAGCACGAAACCATCGCCGGCGATCACCGTGCCGGCCTGATCGTTCCAGCCGAACACGGCGGCGACGACACCCACATCAAAGGCGTGGCCCATGCGCGAGCCGAGCCAGTCCAGCTGCGCCTCGGCTCCCAGCGTGCGCACCTCGGTCGCCAGCCAGCTGTTGATGGCCGAATACGAGAGCGTATAGGGCGACTCCCAGCCGCTGGCGCGGTTCTCGAGCGAGAGCGGCGCGTAGAACGCGCCGGCCTTCACACGCAGGCGGTAGCCGGCGTGCGGGTAGGGACGAAACTGCAGGTACGCCTCGGTGACACCGAGCGGATGCGCGTCGTTGTCATCCCACACCGAGGCATCGAGGTGCGCGCTCCAGGTCTGCCCCAGGGGCTGGGTGAGGGCAAAGCGTGCGCGCCCGAGCTGCAGCGTCGAGTCGTCCTTGTCGAAGCGCACGCTGCCGAGGCCGCCGTTCACGTAGGAGCGCGGTGCGTCGGAGTTGACGAGGCGCAGATCGAGGCTCGCGTCCCAGTCGGTCGCCCCGGCGGCACAGGCCCACAGCAGCAGCGCGCCGCGCAGGCAGCGTGTCACTGCGGCGGCGCTCATGGGGCGCATCCTCAGTAGTCCCACGAGTGCGGCCGGTCGGAGAGCGGCGCCGGCTGCAGCGGCTTCGCCAGACGCAGCGTGAGCTCGGCGCGGTCGGTCTCACTCACCGTCAGCTGGCGCTCCAGATCGGCGCTGTCGTCGCGGATGCGCGGGTGCCAGAGACTGACCGCGTAGTGGCCGCGCGTCACTTCGGCCGTCCACGCGCCGCTCGCATCGGTGCGCCCGAAGTAGGGCGCGTCCGTCACCAGCACGTACGCGAGCATCTGGTCGTGGATGTTGCAGCCCAGGGTCACGATGCCGGCGGTGTCGAACGGCACCGGCGGATACGGCTTGCCGCGATACAGGGGCAGCTGGAAGCGCTTGGCGCTGGAGAAGGAGTAGATCTGGTGACTCACCGAATCGCTGTTCGGGAACTCGATGGTCGAGCCGACCGGAATCACCAGCAGGTCGGGCTCGAAGGCACGGTTCACCTGGTCCATGACGGCGCGCTGCGGTGGCGCGTGGCGCGACGGGCCATCCAGGGGATGCACGGTGACGACCGCGCCGGGGAGGGGATGGCCGTCGGCCGCGAGCACGTGGATGACCAGGGTCGCGCCGCGGGCGACCCCGACGAGGTGCAGCAGGACGCAGCAGGCCAGCACCGCGGCCACGCGGCGGCCCGGGAACGCGCGATTGCGCAGGCGTGCCGAAAGTCTCATTCCCGCACTCGGATCCTCGCGGCATCCCCGGCGTGGCTCTTACGATGGGGCACATCTTCGAGCGAGTTCATGCGCAGTTTCCGCAAACGACTTCTCGTGCTGATCATCGGCCTGATCGTCGTCACCCAAACTGTGACGCTGGCCGCAGTGCTGGCCAGCACCCGGCGCACGGTCGAGGCGCGTTCCTGGGAGCAGCTGCGTGCCGGCGCTGCGCTGGCGGAGCAGCTGGTGCGCTTTCGCGCCGGGCAGCTGGCCAACGGCGTCTCCGTGCTCGCCGCTGACTTCGGCTTTCGCGAGGCGGTCGCGAGCGGCCACGTACCCACGATTCTCTCGGCCGCCGACAACAACGCGAAGCGCATCGGCGCCGACCTGGTGATGGTGCTGGACACCCGCGGCCGGGTGCTGGCGGCGACGGCGCCGCTCGCCGCGGATGCCGGGGCTCGCTCGCCGCGCTCCTCGCCGATTCCGGCGGCGGGCGCGAGAAGCCGCGCTTCCAGGTGTTCGGGCCGAATACCTACCAGGTGTTCCTCGCGCCGGTGCGCACCCCCGAGACGATCGCCTGGGTGCTCATGGGATTCATCGCCGACGAGACGCTCGCGGAGCGCATCCGCGAACTGGTGGGCTCGGAGGTCGAGATCGTGGCGCACGGTCACGATGGCGCGCTGCGCAGCGCCTCGACGCTGCCCGCGGCGCGCGCCGCGGGGGCATCCGGGGCGATCGCTGCGGCCGAGGACGGCGAGCGCGTCACGCACGTCAACGACGTCGCTTACCTGAGCTTTGCGCGCCGCCTCGATGCCCGCGGCGATCCCGGTGGACGTGGTGCTGCTGAAGCCGCTGCAGGACGTGTTCGCGCCCTACCGCGAGCTGCGCGACGCCATGCTGGTCATCGACGGCGTGGCGCTGATCGTCGCGGCGCTGGTGGGCGCGATCCTCGGCCGCAGCGCCACGCGTCCCATCGGCGAGCTGGTGCTGGCGGCGCGGCGCATCGAGAAGGGCCAGTACCAGACCGCGGTGCAGGTCGGCGGCGGGGATGAATTTCGCGCCCTCGCCGCGACCTTCAACACCATGCAGCAGAACATCGCGGCGCGCGAGGCCGACATCACCTACCAGGCCGAGCACGACCCGCTGACGCGCCTGCCGAACCGTCTGGTGGCGCGACGCACGCTCGCCGCGCTCGCCGACGCTGTCCCCGAACGCGCCAGCGCCCTGATCCTCATGGAGCTGCGCAACCTGCCCGACATCAACGCCTCCCTCGGTCATCAGGTGGGTGATGAGGTGCTGCGCGAAGTCGCGCGGCGCCTGCAGCAGAACGTCGCCCCCACCGACACCATCGCGCGCATCGGCGAGACCCAGTTCCTGGCGATCGCGCGCGACTGTTCCGCCGAGCGGGCGCTCCTGTACGCCGAGCAGCTGGCGGCCGCGGTGTGCAGCGGCTTCCACAGCGCCGGCATCAGCCTCGATCTGCGCGTGGCCTGCGGCGTGAGCCTGTACCCGGCGCACGGCCGCAGCGCGGATGAGCTGCTGCAGCGCGCGCAGGTGGCGCTCGAGGAGGCGGACGAAACGCGCGCCCGCGCCGCGGTCTACCGCGTCGGCCAGGAGGGCGAGCACCGCCGCCGGCTGCTGCTGATCACCGAGCTGCGCGCCGCCATCGATCAGGATGCGCTCAGCCTCGTCTACCAGCCCAAGGTCGACATGGCGACGCGCTCGGTGAAGAGCCTCGAGGCGCTGGTGCGCTGGTCGCACCCGCAGCTCGGCGCCATCCCGCCGGCGGAATTCGTGCCGCTCGCCGAGCGCACCGGCGGCTCGCGGCCGCTGACCAACTGGGTGCTGGCGGCGGCGCTGCGCCAGCTGGGCACCTGGCGGCGCATGGGCCTGCAGCTCGAGCTCGCGGTCAATCTATCCGCGCCCGACATCCTCGATCCGGACCTGAGCGATGCGATCCTGCGGTTGCTGCGCTCCGAGCGCGTCGAACCGGGCGCGCTCATCCTGGAGATCACCGAGAGCGCGGTGATGCGCGATCCGCGCGCCGCGGCGCGCAACATGCAGCTGTTGCGCATCGCCGGCGTGCGCTTCTCGATGGATGACTTCGGCACCGGCCACTCCTCGCTCTCGCAGCTCTCCGTGCTGCCGCTCGATGAGCTGAAGATCGACCGCTCGTTCATCTCGCAGGCCGAGCCGAGCGCGGTCACGATCGTGACCTCGACCATCGAGCTCGGCCACAGCCTGGGACTCAAGGTGGTCGCGGAAGGGGTGGAGGACGCCGCCGCCTGGAACCTGCTGCGCCGGCTCGGCTGCGATTTCGCCCAGGGCTACCTGATCAGTCCGCCACTGCTGACCACGCAGGTGCCGACCTTCGTGCGCGAGGCCAATCGCCTGCTGCCGGCCTCGGACTCGACCGTGCTGCAGATCCAGGCGCTGGCGCAGCTGTCGGGGCACAAGGGGCGCTGAGCGCCCCACTCAGGTCTGCAGCAGCGCATCCACGCGGCTGCGGTACTGCTGCAGCAGCTCGCTGGCGAAATCCGCAAACACGCGGATCTTGGGCGAGTCGCGCAGGGCCGTGCGCGTCACCACCGAGATCGAGGCGCCCGGCGCCGACCACTCTTGCAGCACCGCCTCGAGCTTGCCGGCCACGAGCGCCTCCGCGACCACCAGGTCCATCGCCTGCATGATGCCGGCGCCGCGGATGGCCGCCTGCACCTGCGCCTCCACGGAGTTGAAGGCGACGCTGAACGGCAGGCCCAGCTGCCGGCGCTGCCGGCCGCGCTGGAACAGCCATTTGAAGGGACGGTGGTTGTTCGAGCCGAGGTGCGCGATGAGCTTGTGGCGTCGCAGCGCTTCGGGGCTGTCCGGTACGCCGTTGGCCCGCAGGTACTCCGGTGAGGCGCAGGTGATGAGGCGCGTCGTGACCGCGCGGCGTGCGATCAGCTGCGGCTCCTGCACCGCGCCGACCCGCACCACCAGGTCCACCTCCTCGGCGATCACGTCGATCTTGCGGTCGTTGAACTGCACTTCCAGCTGCAGGTCCGGGTAGCGCGCCTGGAAGCGCGGCAGTGCCGGCGTCAGCAGCAGCCGGCCGAACACCACCGGCACGTCGATGCGCAGGCGTCCCTGGGGCCGCAGGCGCGTGCCGCGCAGCGCCTCGTCGGCGGCCTCGACCTCACCGAGGATGCGGCGGCAGCGCTCGAGGTATTCGGCGCCATCGGTGGTCAGCCCCACGCGGCGCGTGGTGCGGTGGAACAGCTGGCAGCGCAAGTGCTGCTCGAGGTCGGCAACGTGGGTGCTGATGACGGCGCGCGAGATGCCGAGGGCGTCCGCCGCCCGGGTGAAGGAATGCAGGTCCGCGACCCGCACGAAGCTGCGCATGCACACCAGCTGGTCCACGGCTTCATTGTATGTAATTTCAGGACAATGATTTCGTGATTAGCCTGTTTTTAAGAATGAAGAGCCGGCCTACAGTGCACCGGCGTCCAAGGTAAGCGCTGGTGGAGGCGCCGATGTTCATCTTCCCGCGGCCGTTCAGCGCCGTGGCGGCGGCCCTGGCGGTCGCCCTGTTGGTGGTGGCGGCGGACAGATTATGTTCTGCAGATCAGCCACCTACGGTCGCCGGGGCCTCACCGGCCTCCCGGGCCGCTGCTTGTGCCGCGCCGCCTGCTTGCGGTATCGTCGCCGCCGGATCGTGACCTTTCCCTTTCCTGCCGCCTGCCGCCCGCCTGTTTGCGAGTTGGCTTCCGAGTCTGAAAAGCCGAATCGTTCTCGACCAGGTGGCAGCGGGTGCGTTTCCCCGAAATTCTCGGCATGCATCTCCTGCTAGTACTTTTAGTGTAAGGAGTTGATTGCATGACGAAGATCTATGTTGGCAACCTGCCGTTCTCCGCTACCGACGCCGAGGTCCGTGAGCTGTTCGCACAGCACGGCACCGTCGAGTCGGTGAGCATCATCACCGATCGCGACACCGGTCGTCCGCGCGGCTTCGGCTTCGTGGAAATGTCGCGCGCCGATGCGTCGAAGGCGATTCAGAGCCTCAACGGTAAGGACCTCGGTGGTCGCCCGTTGCGCGTGAATGAGGCCCAGGAGCGCACCGGCGGCGGCGGCGGCGGTGGCAACCGCGGCGGCGGCGACCGCGGCGGCCCGAAGCGCTGGTAAGCCAATAGCGACTCAGGGCCGGTCGTCAGTGCCTGATCGGGCATCGACGGCCGGCCCTTTTCATTTGCCTGAAATAATTAATCGGAGTTGTCTTCATGGGTAAGGGCGATCACAGAAGCCGCCGCGGCAAGATCTATCAGGGTTCCTTTGGCAAGTCGCGTCCCAAGGATCCGGCCAAGAAGAAGCGCCGCGCCGCCAAGAAGGCCACGCGCCGCTGAAGCGCGCCCGCGGGAACCGCCGGGCGACGGTCGCGGGCCAGCTGCCGCCACGGTAGTCACCGTGGCGCGTCGGTTCGGCCGCGCGACCCGCGGTCTGCAGTTCTTTCCACCATGAGGACTGGCCCATGAACACGAGCGCAGCGCCGCTCAGGACACGAGCTCGCGACCGCCTTGGCCACGTGGGGGTGCTCGGCTTGTTGCTGGGCGTCGTCGCGCTTGCCTCGTGTCAAACAGTGTCTCAAGCCGTAGCACCGCCGCCTCCGAACTTCGGAGCGATCGACGACCAGCTGGCCGCCGCAGGCTTCATCATGAAGCCCGCCAACACCCAGCAGCGCCAGGCAATGCTGCTGCGTATTCCGCAGCACCAATTCCTGACGCGCCAGAAAGACTTCACGATCCACTACGTCTATGCCGACGATGCGGTCTGCATCTGTCTCTACGTCGGAACGCAACAGGCATTTGATCAGTTCAAGGCGAACCAGATTCAGCAGCAGCTCATCGATGAGCGGCAGCTGATCGCACTGACCTGGTCCGACGCCGCCTGGTCCTGGGGCGCCTGGGGCCCGTGGGACACCACGGTCACCGAAGTCGACTTTTCCTACGGCGAGAGCGGCTGGTAGCGCCGGGACTGGGGCGCGGCCAGCGGATGGCAACCTCCAACAAAGGATATTCCGGCTTCGCTCGCTAAAGTCCTGCGAACGGCTCCGCCTGCGGATCTGCCGGGGTGGTCTTGCGCTTGAGGCAAGTGCGGATGATCTCGAGCGCGGTGCGCTCGTTCGGCGGCAGCTGCACCGTGCTGCTCTGCAACGGCTCGGTGCGCTCGCCCCAGCGCACCACGTGCGCGCTGTAGCTGAGGCCGCCGCCAAATCCGGGCAACAACAGGAGCGAGCCGGGGCGCACGCGCCCTTCCTCGACCGCCTCACACAGCGCGATCGCCACGGTCGCGGCCGACATGTTGCCGTAGCGCTGGATGTTCACGAAGACACGTTCCATCGGCACCTGCGCGCGCCGCGCCACCGCCTCGATGATGCGCAGGTTGGCCTGATGTGGCACCAACAGGTCGACGTCGCTCGCCTTGAGCCCGAGGCGCGCCAGGGAGGCCTCGCAGGCGCTGCTCATGCCGGCGACCGCGCGCTTGAAGATCTCCTGCCCCTCGAACTGCCAGCGCACGATGCCGTAGAGCACGCCGTGATTGGCGTAGCGCCCGCCCATGCCCTGCACGCGCAGGATCTCGCGCGCGTCCCCGAAGCAGCCGAGCTTTTCGGCGAGCACGCCTTCCTCGCGCGTGCTGGCCTCGAGCACCACCGCCGCCGCGCCGTCGCCGAACAGCACCGCCACGTCGCGGTTGTTCCAGTCCATGAAGGGGGAGATGAGCTCGGCGCCGACGATGAGCGCGTTGCGCACCACCCCGGTACGAATCAGCGCGGTGGCGGTGGAGAGCCCGTAAAGGAAACTGGTGCAGGCGGTGTTGATGTCGTATGCGGCCGCCGGCTGCGCCCCGATGCGCGCCTGGATACCGGAGGCCATGTTCGGCACCTGGTCCTCGTGGCTGCAGGTGCCGAAGACGATCAGCTCGACGTCGCTGCCCTTGAGTCCCGCCGCCGCCAGCGCCCGCGTGGCGGCCACGTAGGCGAGCTCCTCGAGACTGACGTGGGAGATGCGCCGCTCGCGGATGCCGGTGCGGCTGACGATCCACTCGTCGTTGGTGTCAAGGATGGTGGACAGGTCGTGGTTGGTGAGCACTGCCGGCGGCAGGCACTTTCCCCAGCCCGTGATCGCTGCGTGCATCAACGCACTTTTCCCCCGCAGAGCGCCTCGTAAGAATAGCAGGCGGCGATACGATGCACCGGGTGTCGCATCCCACCTGCGACTCGCGCCGGCGGCCGCGCCCCTGGCATGGGCTCGAGGCCGGCGCGGAAGCCCCGCGCGTGGTGAACGCCTCTATCGAGCATTACTTCCTCACTGGGGTCCCGGACCAGCCGCCGAACAGCACG
Organism: uncultured Pseudomonadota bacterium; assembly: GCA_963727305.1. Lineage (GTDB taxonomy): Bacteria > Pseudomonadota > Gammaproteobacteria > Steroidobacterales > Steroidobacteraceae > 13-2-20CM-66-19. The sequence goes on along the minus strand of CAVSFM010000015.1, from coordinate 45,558 downwards.
CTCACCGGCCGTTACGGCTCTGCGCACGCCGCCGGCCGTGATCGGCGCCCGCGGCGGATTACCGCGGGCCTTCAGCGCACCGGGCGACTAGCGCGGGCGGGCTTCAGCGCGCCACATCGGGGGCGTAGTCGAAGGAATCGAAGTACAGCCGCTCGGGTGCCAGTCCCTGGCCCGGCAGGCTCGCGCGCAGCGCCTCGATCATCGCCGGCGGCCCGGCCGCATACACCTCGAAGTCCTCGAGCCGCGCCTGCTCGCGCAGCACCGCCTCGTGCACCCAGCCGAGGCGCTGGTGCGCGCCGTGCGCCGCGCTCGCCTCCGAGAGCACCGCCGTGAACTTCAGCTGCGGGTAACGCGCGAGCCACCCGAGCACCTGCGCCTCCTCGTACAGGTCGGCCTGTGCGCGCGCGCCCCAGTAGAGGTGGATCGGGCGGCGGCTGCCATTCTCCAGCGCATGCCGCAGCATCGACTTCAGCGGCGCGAAACCCGTGCCGCCGGCGATCATGAGCACCGGACCTGGGCCGTCGCGGTAGCTGAACTGCCCGATCGGTCCCTCGATGCGCAGCAGCGACCCCTGCGTGAGCGCCGCGGCGCCCCCGGCCGCGCCGCCGAACAGACGCTCGGTGAAGCCGCCGCCGGCCACGCGGCGCACGTGCAGCTCGATGAGCGCGCTGTCGTGCGGGGGGCTGGCGATCGAGAAGCTGCGCCGCCGCCCGCCGTCCAGCAGCACGTCCAGGTACTGCCCGGCCTGGAAGGGCAGCCGCTCGACCGCCGGCAGGCGCAGCAACACCTGCATCACATCCGGGGCGAGCAGCCCCAGGCGCGCGATGCGGCACGGCAGGGTCTTGATCTCGACCTCGGTGACGCTGGCGATGAGCCGCGCCGCCACGGTGAGCGCGGACGCCGGCCGCGCCTGGCACAGCAGTACGTTCCCGGCCTGCTCCTCCTCGGGAGTCAGCCCCAGCGGCCGGCCGTGCGGGTAACGGACCTCGCCGGCGATCACGCGCGCGCGGCACGAGCCACAGTGGCCGGATTTGCAGCTGTGCGGCAGGTTGAGTCCCGCGGCGAGTGCGGCCTCGAGGATCGGCTGCCCCGCCGCGACCTTCAGCGTGCGGCCGTGCGGCTCGATGCGGACGCTGTACTCGTTCAAGCGCGGGTTCCTTGGGCGGCCTTCAGGGACCGTCATGCATGGGGACTAGACTGGCGTGCCCCAAGGATAGCCTGAGCCGGGGGAGTCGCCATGTTCACCAACCCGCCGCCCGAGCAGATCGCCGCGCTGCTGCGCCGCGCGTCCATCATCGCCGTGGTCGGGCTGTCGGCCGATCCCACGCGGCCGAGCCACGGCGTCGCGCGTGCCCTGCAGCGCTTCGGTTATCGCATCATTCCGGTCACGCCCGCCGCGGAGACCATCCTCGGGCAGGTGGCGGTGCCCTCGCTGGCGCAGCTGCCCGAGGTGCTCGCCAGCGACGAACGCGTCGACATCGTCGATGTCTTCCGCCGCCCGCAGTACGTCGCGGGCCACGTCGATGAGTGCCTGCGCCTGAAGCTGCCGGCGCTGTGGCTGCAGGAGGGCGTCGTCGATGCGGTCGCGGCCGAGCGCGCCCGGCAGGCGGGTATCTTCACGGTCATGGACCGCTGCCTCTTCAAGGATCGCGCGGCGCTGCGGTAGCGGACGGCCACCGTGTGTGGGCGCGCGCGTACACTTTCGCCATCATTGACAGAAGGGTGAAGCATGCCAAGCCTCCGTGTGCGCCTCGGGCTCGCCGCGCTCCTGATGCTCCCGGCCGCGGCGCCCCTGGCGCTGAGCGATGAGGCGCGCGGCGCCGCTCCCGCGGCGGCGCAGATCCAGGCGCTCATCGATCGCTGGACGCAGGCGGTGGAGGCGCGCGACCTCGAGGGCGTGATGGCGCTGTATGCGCCCGGTGATGCCGTCGTGGCCTACGACCTCGTGCCGCCGCTGCAATACCGCGGTAAGGAGGCCTACCGGGAGAATTTCCGGCAGATGTTCGCCCAGTACCAGGGGCGCATGCACGTCGAGTACCGCGACCTGCACATCCTCAGCAGCGGCGACCTGGCGGTCATCTACGCACTTGAGCGCCTGTCGGGAAACTCGGCGCACGGGCACACGGGGGGCGCCTGGGTGCGGGCCACCAGCGTTGCGCGCCGGCTCCACGGCCAGTGGCTGCTGGTGCATGACCACGTTTCAGTGCCGGTGGACCTGGACAGCGGCCGGGCGCTGCTCGCTCTGACGCCCTGAGGGCGCGTCCCGGCGGGCGGCCGATTTGAGCTATGCTTGCCGCCCGATGCGCATCGATTTCACGAAGATGCACGGGGTCGGCAACGATTTCGTCGTCTTTGATGCCCCCGCCGACGAAGCTGTTCTCCAGCCCGAGCGCCTGCGTCGCCTCGCCGACCGCCGCACTGGCATCGGCTTTGATCAGGCGCTGGTGCTCACGCGCGCCCGGCGGCCCGACACGGCCGTGTTCTACCGCATCTTCAACGCCGACGGCGACGAGGTCGAGCAGTGCGGTAACGGCGCGCGCTGCATCGCCGCCCTGCTGCATCACCGCGGACTGACCCAGAACGGTGCCGTCGCCCTGGACAGCCCCGCAGGTGTGGTGCGCGCGCGCGTGAGCGCCGCGACGGTCGCGGTCGACATGGGCGTACCGGACTTCGATCCGCGCTTCCCTGCCCTTTACCGCGGCCGCCGAGCGCGACCCGTACGAGCTCGAGGTCGGGGAGCAGACGCTCGCGATCGGGGCGGTCTCCCTCGGCAATCCGCACGCCGTGCTCACCGTCGCGGACGTGCAGGCGGCCCCGGTGGCCACCCTCGGGCCGGCCATCGAGCACCATCCGCGCTTTCCGAGGCGCGTCAACGCCGGGTTCCTGCAGATCGTGTCCCGCGGCGAGGTGCGCCTGCGCGTCTACGAGCGCGGCGCCGGGGAAACCCGCAGCTGCGGGACTGGCGCGTGCGCGGCGGTCGCCATCGGCCGGCGCCGCGGCCTGCTCGACTCGCGCGTGCGGGTGGGCACTCGCGGGGGTGAGTTGCAGGTAGACTGGGAGGGGCCGGGCGCACACGTCTGGCTGAGCGGACCGACCGAGATATCCTATGAAGGTCACGTTGAGGTTTAGAGCATGACGACACGTGAAGCTCGCGGGCTGGTGGCGCAGGACAGCGAAGAGGAGTCCATCGCCAGTTACCTACAGCGCAATCCGGAATTCTTCGAGCGGCACCAGGCGCTCCTGGCGCGGCTGAAGCTGCCGCACGCCCGCGGCGGCTCGACCATCTCGCTGGTGGAACGCCAGATCGAGGTGCTGCGCGAGAAGCAGGCCGCCCTGGAGGGCAAGCTCGCAGAGCTGGTGCGCGTGGCACGCAGCAACGACGCCATCGCCGAGCGGCTGCATCGCTTCAGCCGCCGCCTGCTGCGGGCCGTGCCGCGCGCCGCGGCGATCGCCCACATCGACGCCGGCCTGCGCGAGGACTTCGACGCCTTTCACGCCGCGCTGGTGCTGATCGGCGTGGAGCCGGACCCGACGCTGCCGTCCTTCGTGCGCACCGTGGCGGCCGATGACGCGCACCTGAAGTCGTTCGAGTCGCTGTTCGCCAGCGGCAAGCCGCGCTGCGGCCAGGCGCGCGATTCGCAGCGGGAATTCCTCTTCGGGCCCGAGGGGCTGGAGATGGGCTCGGTGGCGCTCGTGCCGCTGGGCGAGAAGGGCTCGGTGGGACTGCTCGCGCTCGGCAGCGCCGACCGCGACCGCTTCCACCCCGGCATGAGCACCGAGTTCCTGGCGCGGCTCGCCGACCTGATCAGCGACGCGCTCAGCGCCACACGCTAACCGCGCCGCGGGTGCGCACGTGACTCCCGCGGCGCTCGAGTGGGTGGCGCGCTTCCGGCGCTACATGGGCAGCGAGCGCCGCCTGTCGACGCACACCGACGCCAGCTATGCGCGCGACCTCGCGGCGCTGGTGAAATACTGCGACAAGAACGGCATCAGCGACTGGGCGCGGCTCGATGCCCAGCAGGTGCGCACCTTTGCGGCACACGCGCATGCCGGCGGGCTCGCGCCGCGCAGCATCCAGCGGCGCCTGTCGGCGGTGCGCAGCTTCTACCAGTTCCTGCTGCGCGAGAGCCCGGCCGAGCTCAGCCGCGGCGCGCGCAGCGGCAGCCGCGTGCGCTCGAACCCCGCGCAGGGCGTGCGCGCCCCGAAGAGCGCGCGGCGGCTGCCGCAGACGCTCGATGCGGACCAGATGGCGCGCCTGCTGGAGATCCCGGCGGGCGATGCGCTGAGCGCGCGCGACCGGGCGCTGATGGAACTGCTGTACTCCTCGGGACTGCGCCTGGCGGAGCTCGTGGGCCTTGACCTGGCGAGCCTCGACCTCAAGGATCGCACCGTGCGCGTGCTCGGCAAGGGCAAGAAGTCGCGCATCGTGCCGGTCGGGCGCGCGGCGCTCAAGGCGTTGCGCGAGTGGCTGAAGGAGCGCGCAGCGCTCGCCCGCAGCGACGAGGCGGCGCTGTTCGTGGGCCGTAACGGCCGGCGCCTCGGCGGTCGCGCCGTGCAGCTGCGGGTCGCGTCCTGGGCGCGCCGCCAGGGGCTGACCGTGCCCGTGCACCCGCACCTGTTCCGGCATTCCTTTGCTTCGCACCTGCTCGAGTCCAGCGGCGAGCTGCGCGGCGTGCAGGAGCTGCTCGGCCACGCGGACATCTCCACGACCCAGATCTACACGCATCTTGACTTCCAGCACCTAGCCCGCATTTACGACGCTACCCACCCCCGCGCGCGCCGCAAGGCCTGAGCCTGCGCTGCGGGGCCTTCATCGTCACGGAGTTGGATCCTGATCTCCCATGTCCGAGTCCCACGGTTTCTTTAATCCCCACGGCACGACCATTCTCGGCGTGCGGCGCAACGGCGCCATCGCCCTCGGGGGCGACGGCCAGGTCACGCTGGGAAACAGCGTCATGAAGGGCAACGCCCGCAAAGTGCGCCGCCTCGCCAACGATCGGGTGCTGGCCGGATTCGCCGGCGGCACGGCCGATGCGTTCACGCTGTTCGAGCGCTTCGAGGCGAAGCTCGAGAAGTACGGCAACCTCACGCGCGCTGCGATCGAGCTCGCCAAGGACTGGCGTTCCGACCGCTACCTGCGACGGCTCGAGGCGTTGCTGCTGGTTGGCGACCCGGACAAGCTGTTCGTGGTGTCCGGCAATGGGGACGTGATCGAGCCCGATCACGACGTGGCCGCCATCGGTTCGGGCGGACAGTACGCCCTGGCCGCCGCGCGGGCGCTGCTCGAGGGCTCGGAGCTTGATGCGCGCAGCATCGTCGAGCGCTCACTCAACATCGCCGCCGATATCTGCATCTATACCAACCGCAACCTCGTCATCGAGGAGCTGCACCGCACGCAGGGTGTGAGGGTTTAGGGTGACCATGTCAGCACTCACGCCGCGCCAGATCGTCCAGGAGCTGGACAAGCACATCATCGGCCAGGATGCGGCCAAGCGCGCCGTCGCGATCGCCCTGCGCAACCGCTGGCGGCGCATGCAGGTCGATGAACCGCTGCGCCAGGAGATCACGCCCAAGAACATCCTCATGATCGGCCCGACCGGCGTCGGCAAGACCGAGATCGCGCGCCGGCTCGCCAAGCTCGCCAACGCACCGTTCGTCAAGGTGGAGGCCACCAAGTTCACCGAGGTGGGCTACGTCGGCCGCGACGTCGACTCGATCGTCAAGGAGCTCGCCGACGTCGCCGTGAAGATGACCCGCGAGCAGGAGATGGCCAAGGTGCGCGAGCGGGCGCTGGATGCCGCCGAGGAGCGCGTGCTCGATACGCTGCTGCCCAAGCCGCGCATGATGGGCTTCTCCACCGACGAGCCGGCGGTCGCGCGCGACTCCGAGACGCGGCAGAAATTCCGCAAGATGCTGCGCGAGCACGAGCTCGACGAGCGCGAGGTGGAGATCGAGCTGCGCACGCTCACGAGCGGCGTCGACATCATGGCGCCCCCGGGCATGGAGGAGATGCAGCAGCAGCTGCAGTCGATGTTCCAGAACCTCGGCGGCAACCGCACGCGCACGCGCAAAGTCAAGGTGCGCGAGGCGCTCAAGCTGCTCACCGACGAGGAGGCCGGCAAGCTCATCAACGAGGATGAGCTCAAGATCCAGGCGCTGGCGAACGCCGAGCAGAACGGCATCGTGTTCATCGACGAGATCGACAAGGTGACGCGGCGCCAGGAGACCCTCGGGGCGGACGTCTCGCGCGAGGGCGTGCAGCGCGACCTGCTGCCGCTGGTGGAGGGCTCGACGGTCACGACCAAGTACGGGCCGCTCAAGACCGACCACGTGCTGTTCATCGCCTCAGGCGCCTTCAGCCTCTCCAAGCCCTCCGACCTCATCCCGGAACTGCAGGGACGGCTGCCGATCCGCGTGGAGCTCGACTCGCTCAAGGTCGGCGACTTCGTGCGCATCCTCACCGAGCCGGACGCCTCGCTCACCGCGCAGTACAAGGCGCTGATGCAGACCGAGGGACTGGATGTGGAGTTCTCCCCGGAAGGCGTGCAGCGCATCGCCGAGATCGCCTTTCACGTGAACGAGCGCACTGAGAACATTGGCGCGCGGCGGCTGCATACGGTGGTCGAGCGGCTGCTCGAGAGCGTCTCCTATGATGCCGAGGAGCGCGCGCAGCGTGGCAACGGCGAGGGCCAGGTCAGGGTGGATGCGAAGTACGTCGACGAGCACCTGGGCTCGCTCGTGCAGGACGAGGACCTGAGCCGCTACATCCTCTAGGGCTGCCGCCTCGGCAGCCGTCGCGGGCGCGCGCGCGCCTAGATGCCGACGTACCAGGCCCAGCCCGCCTGCAGCGGACCGATCTTGCCGGGGTCCTCGAAATTGCTCGCTGACGACGATGCGGTGCAGGAACTTCAGGCTCTTGTAGCCCAGTTGCCGTTCCACCCGCAGGCGCAATGGCGCCCCGTGGGCGATCGGCAGATCGCGCGCCGTTCATGCCGTACGCGAGGATCGTCTGCGGGTGCAGCGCATCGAGCATGTCGATGCTGTCGGGGCGTCATCGAAGCTGCCGAAATTCACGAAGCGCGCGCTCGGCCGGATGCCCGCCGCCTCCAGCACCGTGCGCAGCGGCACCCCGGTCCATTCGGCGATGGCCGACCAGCCTTCCTCGCAGGTGTGCTTGGTGATCTGGGTGCGCGCGGCAAAGCGCTTCAGGTCCGCCAGCGAATAGCTGCCCCGGCCGCGCGACACTGCCCTCGATCAACAGGCGCCAGTCCGCAAACTCGCCCGCTGCGCAGCCGCTCGTAGGTGGCCCCGCCGGCTGCATTGAATAGCGGCTCGTTCGGATTGGCCGGGTTGGTGGTGCCGATGGCCGGGATCGAGGTGATGTCGCCGCGCGCGAACTCCTGCGCGAGCGTCTGACGCGGCAACAGCAGGCGCTGGGCCCGGTAGGTGAGGAGGTCGCCCATGCGCAGTACGTTTCCATAGGTCGGCGGCTGCGTCTCGGAGCAGCCCGCCAGCAGCAGTCCGCCGGCGGAGGCGAGTCCGGTGATGAGCGTGCGCCGGCTGGTGAGTACGTGCGGGTCTTTCATGCCGACTTCCCCCAGGTCATGGCACGCATCTGCCGCCGGAATCCGGACACCACGACCATCACGACGTGCACCACCAGGAACAGCAGCAGCACGGCAAAGACACAGAAGTGAATGCGTGCGCGCCGACTGGTTGCCGCCGAACATCCCGGAGAGCCACGGATAGGCGGCGTTCACCGCCGGCGACATCCCCAGGCCGGTGAGGATCATGAGCGGCAGGGCGAGGAACACGATGAGGCTGTAGGTGTACTTCTGCAGCAGGTTGTACGGCGGGCCGCCCGGCGCCGGCGCGGTCTGCCGCCGCACGTGCGCCCGGAGGTCCTGCCACAACAGGCGCGGCGTCAGCTCCGCCGGCGCGCGGCACGAGGTCGCGGCGCAGGTGGCCCGAGAAGATCCCGGCCAGCAGGTAGCTCACGCCCGTCACCACGAAGAACCACGCCGCCAGGAAGTGCAGGCTGCGTGCCCAGCCGTTCTCGTTGAGGATGTCGTAGGTGCGCACCGCGCTTACGGCCGCGCCGCCGTCCGGGAAGGCAGGCGTGCTCACCTGCCAGCCGTGGTGGTGGTAGTTGCGGCTCACGGGCAGCTCGATGAGCGCGGGCGTCAGGTCGTTGCCCACCTGGCCCCAGTAGAGGCGCGGATGCGCCATGAGGATGACGAAGCCGGTGACGGCGAGTGTGAGGACGCTCGCCGCGCCGATCCAGTGGGTCACTCGTACCCAGCGTGCGTGACCGGCGCCGACGCCGGTGGTGTCAGTGCAACCGGCCGGCGCTCGCTGTCGCTATTTGCACAGACATCTGGTGCTCATCGCTGCATCGCTGCTCCGGCGCACGGCCCCGCGCTCGCTGCGAGTACCCAACATCATGATCCGCGCGACACCGCTTAAGCAACCCGCGCGCGTGACATGCTGCGGCGCGCCAACTGACCAGACGCGACGCGCTCAGCTCCGCTCGGAACGCAGCACGTAGGCGCCGGTGATGTCGGCGAGTTTCGCCGTGCCGGCCTGTTGCATGATCACGGTCAGCTCGCGCTGGAGGAGGTCGATGACAGCTTCCACGCCGTTTTGACCGAAGGCGGCAAGTCCCCAGGCCTGGGGGCGCCCGATGCCGACCGCGGTGGCACCCAGGGCCAGCGCTTTGAAGACGTCCGTGCCGCGACGGATGCCGCCATCGACGAACACCGGGACTCCGCCCCTGCACCGCCGCCACGACTTCCGGCACGCAGTCGATCGTCGCTCGCAGGGTCTCCTCGTTGCGGCCGCCGTGGTTGGAGACGATGAGCGCGTCGGCCCCGTGCTGCAACGCGAGCCGCGCGTCGTCCGCGGTGACGATGCCCTTGGCGAACAGCTTCCCGCGGACCTTCTCGCGCAGCCGATCGAACCACGCCACCGTCTGGTCCGGCGGCTCCAGGGCCGTCACCCGCCCCACGTCGAGCCCGGCAAACAGCGGCGCCTTGAGCCACATGTCATGGGAGTTGTTCTGGTGGCAGCCGCGACAGTCGCGGCTGTCGGCGCGCATCGCGCGCAGCAGCGTCTCGTTGAAGCGATGCGGCGTGCGCGCATCCAGCGTCACGACGATGGCCGGGCAGCCCGCGCTCTCGGCCCGCCGTATCAGGCCGAGCGTGACTTCCCAGTCATTGGTCGGATACAGCTGCTGCCAGGGGGCGGCGTCGGCGGCGCGGATGACCTCCGCCAGCGGGCTGGAAGAGCCGCTGCTGAGCATCAGGCGCGTCCGGCGCGAGCGTGCGGCGCGCGCGACCGCGACTTCCCCCTCGGGGAAGAACGCGCGCATGCCGGACACCGCCGACAGATACAGCGGGCTCGGCCAGCGCTCGCCGAGGACCTGCAGGGAGGTGTCCAGGTGCGTCTCGTCGGTGAAGCGCCGCGCGCGGATCTCGTAGTGATCGAAGGCGGCGTGGTTGCGTACCACGGTCAGATCGTCGTCGATGCCGGTGGCGATGTAGGCGTAGTGCGCCGGGGGCAGGGCGGTGCGCGCCAGCGGCTCGAAGTCCATGACGTTGAGCACCTGGTCGGCGGCGGTGAGCGGCGCTGGCTCGCGCCGGTAGAGCACCGAGGGTGGTGGCGGCGGTTCCTGCGCCCGCGCGCGGCTTGCGAACGGCAGGGCAGCCAGCGCGCCCACGAAGGCGCGCCGCGACAGCGGCAGTCTCTTCATCAAGGTTCCCCCTTCAGCCCGGCGCGCAGCCGTGGCAGCCGGTGCACACCGGCGGCACGCTCACACGCGGAATCGTTCTTTCAACTCGCCCGCCATGCGGCGGCTCACCTGCAGCGGCGTCGGCACGCCGCGCAGGTGCACGAAGTACCCTCCGTCGGCGCTGCGCTCGATGCGCTCCAGGTACTTCACCCCGATGAGCGCATTGCGGTGGATGCGCACGAACATCGCCCCGAACTCGCCCTCGAGCAGCCGCAGGGAGTCCTCGATCAGGTCCTCGCCCTTGAGGTGCCTGACGGTGGTGTACTTCTGGTCCGCCAGGAAGTATTGCACCTCCTCGATCGGTATGAGCCGCAGGCCCTCGCGGTGGCGCGCGGCGATGTGGCTGCGGCGCTCGCCGGCCTCGGCCGCCGCCAGCTTCTGCAGCTGCGCACGCGTCAGGCGGCCGGCGCGCGTCAGGGCAGCGGCGAGCTGCTCCTGGCGCACGGGCTTGAGCAGGTAGCCGACCGCGTGCGTCTCGAACGCATCCACCGCGTACTGGTCGAAGGCGGTGGTGAAGATGATCGCCGGCGGCTCCTCGAGCACGTTCAGGTGGCGCGCCGCCTGCAGCCCGTCCATCCCCGGCATGCGCACGTCGAGCAGCACGACGTCCGGGACCAGCTCGTGCACGCGCTCGAGCGCCTCGCGCGCCGTGGCCGCCTCGCCCGCGACCTCGACGTCGGCGATCTCCGTGAGCAGACTACGCAGCCGCTCGCGCGCCGGCGCCTCGTCATCGACGATGAGAACTTTCAGCTTGGCCGGCGGCACCATGGCGTCTAGGCGGGCTGGGGCGTGGGCACTTCGGCGCTGCGCTCGATGAGCGGAAAGCGCAGCGTCACGATGTATTCATCATCGAAGCGCCCGGATTTCATGAGCGCGCGCTCGCCGTACATCAGCGCGAGCCGCTCGCGGATGTTGGCGAGCGCCAGGCGGTTGCCCTCACGCATCCCCGGCGACGGGTCGAGCGGATTGCGCACCACGACGGTGACGAGCCCGGCGCTCACCTCGCCGGTGATGGTGACCGTACCGCCTTCGGCGCGCGGCTCGATGCCGTGGTAGATCGCGTTCTCGAGCAGCGGCTGGATCATGAGGCCCGGCACCAGCGCGCTGTCCGGGAGCGCGGCGGTCTTCCACTCGACTTGCAGCCGGGGCCCCAGGCGCAGCTGCTCCATGCGCTGATAGGTGCGCGCGACCTCCAGTTCCTCGGCGAGCGTGATGGTGTCGCGCTTGTCGCTCAGGGTGGCGCGGAACAGGTCGGCGAGATCCTGCACGGCCTGCTCGGCGCGCCCGGGGTTGCTGCGGGTGAGCGCGGCGATGGTGTTCATGCTGTTGAACAGGAAGTGGGGCCGGATGCGCGCCTGCAGCGCGTGCACGCGCGCCGCGGCGCGCAGCTCGACGCTGCGCCGCCACTGATGGGAGACGTAGAAGTAGCGCAGCGCCAGCCCGCTGACGATGAGGCTGATCCAGGAATTGCGCACGGCGAAGCGGTAGGCGTCGTGCGGGAAGAGCGCCGCGCCGCCGGAGTCGATGACCATGGAGGTGCGGCCGAGTCCATAGACGGCGAGCGAGATGGCGGTGACCACGCCGGTGATGAGCGCCATCACCGCCGCCGAGCCGGCGCCGACGTTCAGGCGGCGCAGCCGCTCTTTCAGCACGCACAAGAGTCCCGCACAGGTAAGGCCGATCCACAGCAGAAACATCGAGGTGCGCACCAGGTCGGTCCAGAAATCCACCAGCACGCTCTGGCGCGCCAGCGTCAGTATCAGGGCGGTGAGCTCGACGATCAGCACGATGGCGAGGGTCACGCCCGAGGTGCAGAAGTCCGGGAGGTAGAGCGCGCGATCGCCGGCGGGCGTCTCGCGGTTCATGCCGGTCCGCGCGATGGGGCACGCATGATGTTGGTACGCTCGAACAGCTCGGCCTTCAGGCGGTAGGTGGCGGAGATGTCCTCATCGCCGTAGCCGCGCGCCACGAGTTCGGCGTACTCGGCCAGCATGCGCTCGACCACCGGCAGCGCCACCCCGAAGCGTGCGGCCATGTCGTGGCAGATGCCCAGGTCCTTGGCGTGCAGGCGCACGCGAAACCCCGCCGGGTAGGCGTTGCGCACCATGTTGGGCGCGCGGTGCACGAAGTACCACGAGGAGCCGGCTCCCTTGCCGAGGGTCTCGATCAGCTGTTCGAGCGGCAGCCCCTGGGCGTGGGCGAACGCCATGGCCTCGGCGATGGCCTCGATGATGCCCGCGCACATGATCTGGTTGGTGGCCTTGGCCGCCTGGCCGCTGCCGGTAGGGCCAAAGAGCGTGACGGTCTTGCCCAGGGCCTGCAGGATCGCACGGCCCTGCTCGAAGGCCGCGCTCGTGCCGCCGACCATGATGGCGAGCGTGGCATCGCGCGCGCCCTCGACCCCGCCGCTGACCGGGCAGTCGAGAAACTCCACGCCGCCCGGACGCAGGATGTCGGCGGCCTGGCGGGCGCTCTCCGCACCGATGGTGGAGCAGTCGAGCATCAGGGCGCCGCGGCGCAGGCAGGGCGCGAGCGCGCGCGCCACCTCGAGCACGTCCGCGTCGGCGGACACGCACGAGACGACGGCGTCCACGGCGGCGCCGAGCTCGGGGAGCGACGGATAGGCCGAGACCTTGAGTTCCGCGGCGAGGCCGAGCGCCTTGGCGGCGGTGCGGTTGTAGAGGCCGCTGAGGAGCCCGGCTTTCTGGAGGTTGCGCGCCATGTGCATGCCCATGGCGCCGAGCCCGACAAAACCTACGCGCATGTGTACCGCCCCGTCACGGCCGTGCAGGCCGCGCTCGTCACTATAGAGCCAGAGGGTTGCGCACGGAATCAGGCGCCGCCGCGGCGGCTCAGCGGATCAGTCGGAGGTGGCGAGCGCCGGGTTGACCTTGGGTTCCGGAACGGGCCGCGGCTGCGGGTTCAGCGGCGTCTCCGGATTGAAGGTCGGCACGCTGCCGCACAGGTCCTGGACGTCCTTGCGCATCTTCGCCCGGTAGGCATCGGCCTCGGGGTCGGAGAGGTAATCCCGCTCGCCGTTCTTCTCGCCCTTGTAGATGCGCCGCGCCTCGATCGCCTGCATGTAGTGGTCGCGGGCTTCCTTGCACTGCGCCTGCTGCTTCGTGGCCTTCTCCTCCTGCATGGCGCGGGCATTGTCCTGCGCGCCCAGCTCCTTGGAGATGGTCTGGCTCTCGCCCGCGAGGCTCTTCTGCTCGCTGCGGGCGGCGGCCACCTGGTTGGGATGGAGCTTGTCGGTCTTGATGACCGTCGAACCCGGGACCCACTGGTCGCTGTAGTGGGGTACGCCCTTATCGTCGATCCAGCGATAGACGTCCGCCCGGGCCACGCTGAGCGAGCCCAGGAGAATCAAGCCGGCGGTGGTGACGGGTAACAGTCGCAACATAAGTGAGCCTCCCGGCGCAGTATCGCCCTGCCGAGCCGCGGTGGCCTTTGAACTCCGTCACAGCACGGCAAGGCGCCGCGGCCCGCAGGCTCACACCCTACAAAGAAGGGGCCCCCGGGCGCCAGCGCGGCCGTATCGAGGCGGCACCCGCGAATCGCCCTGCGCTACAGGTCGTAGGCCCGCTCGCCGTGCGCGGTGATATCCAGCCCCTCCCGCTCCTCTTCCTCGGGCACCCGCAGGCCGACCAGGCGCTTGACCAGCTGAAAGCCCGCGAAGGCCACGACCGCCGTCCACACGACCACCAGGCAGACGGCCTTCAGCTGGATCAGAAACTGCGTCACGACGCCGGGGTAGGTGGCCGCACCGGTGACGTAGTCGGTGCTGCCGGGACCGCCGAGAAACGGCGCGTTGAAGATCCCGGTCATCAGGGCCCCGAAGATGCCCCCGAGTGCGTGCACGCCGAACACATCGAGGGCGTCGTCGGCGCGGATGAGGCGCTTGAGGCCGGTGACGCCCCAGAGACAGACCAGGCCGGCGCCGATGCCGATCACGAACGCGCCCGGGATGCCGACGTTGCCGGCGGCGGGGGTAATGGCCACCAGCCCCGCGACCGCACCCGAGGCGGCGCCGAGCATGGAGGGCTTGCCCTTGAGGATCCACTCGGCCGTGATCCAGGAAAGCACCGCACAGGCGGTGGCGAGGTAGGTGTTCAGGAAGGCGAGCGCCGCGCTGCCGTTGGCCTCGAGCGCCGAGCCGGCGTTGAAGCCGAACCAGCCGAACCACAGGAGCGAGGCCCCGACCATGGTGAGCGTCAGACTGTGCGGCGGCATCGGCTCGCGGCCGAAGCCGACGCGCTTGCCGAGCACGTAGGCGCCGACGAGGCCCGCGACGCCCGCGTTGATGTGCACCACGGTGCCGCCGGCGAAATCCAGCGCCCCCCAGCCCCAGATGAGTCCGGCCTGCGCCGTGAGCGCGGGCACCTTGTCGGCCGCGGTGTAGGCGTCCGGCCCGGGCCAGTACCACACCATGTGCGCGATCGGGCAGTAGCTGAAGGTGAACCAGATGAACAGGAACAGCAGCACCGCCGAGAACTTGATGCGTTCCACCACCGCGCCGAGGATCAGGCAGCAGGTGATCGCGGCGAAGGTCGCCTGGAAGCCCACGTACACCAGCTCGTACAGCGTGGTGTTCTTGGAGAACGTGGACACGGTCGAAAAGGCGCCCGTCCGCGGATCGAAGGTGCCGGCGAGGAACAGGCGCGAGAGCCCGCCGATGATGCGGTTGCCCGGCGTGAAGGCGAGCGAGTAGCCGTACACGCACCACAGCACGCTGATGAGCGAGAAGCCGACGAACACCTGCATCAGCACCGAGAGCATGTTCTTGGTGCGCACCAGGCCCCCGTAAAACAGGGCGAGCGCCGGCACCGACATGAGCAGCACCAGGGCCGTGGAGGTGAGCATCCAGGCGGTGTCACCTTTGTTGGGCGTCGCGGCCTCCGCGGCCCAGCCCAGGGCCGGGGCCAGGAGCGCCAGGGCGGCCAGCGGCCGCGCGAGGCGCCGCGATCTTGGCGGTCCGATAGGCATATTCTCTCCCCTGCAGCAGCCGTTGACCGGCATGACGATGCCCGCCGCGTTCGCGCGCGGCGACCGCTAAGCTAGGGCTCCGGGCGCTGCCGGTGCAGATTCCGTGCCACGAGGGTTTATGGCGCAGATTCCGCGGCTTACGCACGCCGAGCGTGCAACGTCTGCACCGTTTTGGAGCCAAAGAGGAAAATTACGCCTCAAAGCGGGGCAGTACAGCGAGGACAAGCCGTTATGGATTCATGGCGCATCGATGAGATCGCCCGCCGCCTGATGGAGCGCGTGCCGCCCGCGCTGCGCAGCGTGCAGGCCGACCTGGAGAGCAACTTCAAGGCGATTTTGCGCGAGCGGCTGAGCAAGCTCGACCTGGTGAACCGGGACGAGTTCGATGCCCAGGCCCGCGTGCTGGAACGCACGCGCGCGCGGCTCGAGGCGCTCGAGGCGCGCCTCGCGGCCCTGGAAGGCGGGGAGCCTGGCAGTGGCGGTCCGCGCGCGGGCTGAAGCCCGCGCCGGCGCCTACTGCGCCATCTGCACCATGTAGTCGACGCCCTGCTTGATCAGGTCGTCGGACAGGTCCGTGCGGGCGCCCTTGGCCGGCATCACGCCGCTCTTGCCCTGGTAGCCCTTGAGGGCGTGCTCGTAGAGCGTCGCCTTGCCCTGGGCGATGCGCGGCGCCCAGGCCGCGTGGTCGCCGGCTTTCGGTGCTCCGGCAATGCCGGCGCCGTGGCAGACGCTGCACACCTGCTGGAAGACCTCGCTGCCGTTCTTGGGCGCCGCGGCCGGGCTCGCCGAGCCTGAGGCCGAGGTGGTTTCGCTCTTGATCGCCAGCGCGGAGTTGTCCTGTCCGGAAACGGCCTCCTGGCTCGGCGGCTGCAGGCGCGCGGCCACGTTCTTGTTGTAGTCGGCCTCCTGCATCACCTGCTGGTTCTGCGTGTGGCTGGCGACGATGCGCGCGAACGCGAAGATGCAGATCGCGATCAGGACCAGCAGGCCGATCACCAGGCTGAAGATATTGATGAAGTGGGTGTCTTGTTTGCTCACGTTGGATCAGGTTCCGCGGACGGCCAATTCGGCGGCGAAGTATAGCCGCGGCACAGCCCGCTTCGTAAGCAACAGCCCCCGGACCCGGCCTTATCCGGCCGGAACCCGCTCTCGCACCGGCGGCTGACTAGTGGGAATAGATCCTCGGGTCGAGCATGTTCGACCGCGGCAGCCGGCCTGGGTCTGACCCGTCGAACTGACATCCTTCTGGTCGTAGGTGCTGCCCGGCCCGCATTCCTTCTGCGGCAGGCGCGTGGCCTCCGGTGCACAGGGCCGCTTCTGAGCCGCGGCGTTGCTGGCCACAGGGGCAGGCGGTGCCGTAGTGGCGCATGCAGCGATCGCCAGGGCGGTACAGGTAATGAGTGCTCGGAACATAGACCCTCCCACGATGGGGCAATCAGTCTTCACCCCATTAGACACCTTTCCGGGCAGGGCGGTTCTCACCGGGGCGTTCCGGGGACGAAATGGACGACTTCGGGGGACGCCGCGTATCATCGCGGCCCCCAACGCGCCCGTAGCTCAGTTGGATAGAGTGGCAGCCTCCGAAGCTGCAGGTCGCTGGTTCGAATCCAGTCGGGCGCGCCATCCAAAAATACCTTTAAAATCAATGTTTACGAAGATATGCCCCGTCTTGGGGCGCAATCATGAAGCCGCGTCAGTCAAGGAATAAGCGCTGCCATGAACCAACACGCGTGCGCAAGTTGTACGCAGATCGCACTCCCGTCTTCGCGCTGAACTAGCTGCTGCAGCGACGCGGGCATAGGCTGCGCGGCCGCCGCGCGCTTGCGGGCACTCAGTGCGGCATGTTGTTGAGGTCGGGCATCTGCGAGGGGGCCTGCCCGCTCTGTCCGCCCTGCGGCGCATGGCTGCCCGGGATCTGGTTCAGATCCGGCATCGCGCCCGCGTTCGGGTTCATCATCTGCCGCTCGGTGTAGCCCTTCGGCAGAACAAACGCATCCGCCGGCAGCTCGCTCTGTTTCACCTCGGTCACTTCCATCAGCGTGCGCGAGCTCCCGCCCTTGCCGCGCGCCAGCAGGATCGCCGGATTCAGCACGGCAAATCCGGTCGGCATCGCCATCTTGCTCTCGCTGGTGCGTACGCTTTTCAGCACAAACCCCTCGGCGGCGATCTGCTTGTCGACTTCGGTCAGCTGCGCCATGGAGCCTGACATGCCGCCGGAGCGCTCGGCGAAAGCGTGGAAGTCCGCCATCGAGCCGGCCGAGGAGTCGAGCCCGTGCGTTACCCACAGCTCGCGCGTCTCCTTCACGTCCGAGTGCATCTTCATCGGCTGGTTCTGCAGGCCGATCGGCTGCTGGTAACTGATGGAGTAGACGAGGTGCCGCGTCGGCAGGCCGAGCATCGTGGGGCCCGCCTCGTCGGTGGTCTTCTCGACCTTGAGGTCGGTCATGAACTGGCCGCCACCCTGCGCCTGCTGCGACTCCTCGGCCTTGCCGGCCATCTGGCTGAAGCCGCGGAAATCGCGCGAGTCCATGCGCATGTAGGTCTTGTCGGTGGGATTGACGATGATGACCTCGGACTTCCCGGCAGTCATCAGCATGTAGTCGCCCGCGTTGATCATCGGGTTCGGCTGACTGAACTCGAGCATGTCGGTGCGCGCGTGCTCGCCCTGCAGGCTCATGCGCATCACCGAGTGCGTGGATTGTCCTTTTTGCGCTTCCGTGGTGCGGCTTTCCGTCACTACGAGACCCGCGTACGCACTCAGCGAAGGCGCAGCGCCGCCGAGCACCAACAGCCACAGTCTTGCCGCACGCATCGTCCTTCTCCTTAGCTCTTATATTTCCAGCAACAGGCACATCTTTGACGCTCAGCCGCCGCCGGCGAGCAGACCCATGAAGCGCAGACCCGGCTCCTCCGCATGCGCCGCCTCGCGCACCAAGCCCCGCGTGCGCTCGTCCGTCGGCGCGCGCGCTAGCGCCGCACGCAGCAGCGCCGCGCGCACCTCGGGCGTGCGCGATGTGCCCTCCGCGGCGCCGAAGTCCGTGTGGAACGCCTTCACCATCCCATCGAGCGCGGCGTCGTTCGGCTGCACCACCAGCGCCTTGGCCGCATTGAGACGCACCGCCGGCTCGGGATCGGCAAGCAGCGCCGTTAGCTGCTCGCTGGCGCGCGGATCGTCGACCGTGGCGAGCGCATCGCAGGACTGCATGCGGATCTGCAGGCTCACCACCTCGCGATCGTTCGAGCGCTCGGTCGCCTTGGCGCGCTCGGCGAGCGCGAAGTTGGTGAGCACCCGCGCCGCCTGCTGCGGACTTGGCGGCATGCCGAGCGCGGCCTGCGCGACGAGCTGCAGCACCGGGCGCAGCTGCTGCCACAGCTGCTTGATGCCCGGGCGGTCGAGTGTCCAGTCGTGCTTGCCGATCGCCGCGAGCGTCGGCTCAAGCTGGCCGTGGTCGCCAAGCTGCAGCACACCGATGCCGATCCAGGCGTGGATGAAGTCGTTGCCGCCGCCCTGCTTCAAGAGGTCCTCGAGCGTCGTGCGGGAGCGCGCGTCGCCGCGTGCCACCAGGTCGCGCACCACGCGTGGGCGCAGATCCGTCTTGCCGCTGTCCGGGTCGCGGCTGGAGACGATTACCTCGCGCGCCCAGGTGTAGCCCGACTCATCGCCGGCATCGAGCAGGATGTCGACCGCGCGCAGCTGCACATGGGCGTCGCGGTCATCGAGGTAATGGCGCACCTCGCTGGTAGCGCCCTGCTCGTGCAGTCCAACCACAAGTGCCCGCAGCGCCGACTGCGCGACGT
This sequence comes from uncultured Pseudomonadota bacterium, assembly GCA_963727305.1. Taxonomy (GTDB): domain Bacteria; phylum Pseudomonadota; class Gammaproteobacteria; order Steroidobacterales; family Steroidobacteraceae; genus 13-2-20CM-66-19. Next base: position 26,984 of record CAVSFM010000015.1, on the reverse strand, counting down.
GCGGATCCTTGGAGCGGGCGAGCTCCTTGAGCGCCGGCAGGGCCCGCGCATCGCCGGCACGCCCGAGCCCCTCGGCGGCGTCGGCGAAGTAGGCCGCGTGCTCCTTGCCCTGCGCGTAGCGCATGAGCGTGGCTAAGTCGGCGGCGCTTTGGTCGGCAGGCAGGCTGCCGCTGCCGACCAGCACCCCGAGCCCGCGCAGCGCCGCACCCCGCAGCCACACCACCCCGGCGCTCGGTGCACCGTTGCTGGTGGCGGCTATGCCTCCGAGCGCCGCGTCTTCGGCGTGGTCCGCCATCCAGCTGAGCAGCACCTGAGCGCGCGGCACGCCCATGCCGAGGATGCCGTTGAGGCAGGTGTCGGCGAGGAAGTCCGGCGGCGCCGACTGGATGCAGTTCATGTAGAAGCGCCCGGCCGCCTGCGCGTTACCGGTGCGCTCGAGCGCGCGCGCCGACTCCATGCCGCGGATCCAGGGATCGACCATGCGCTGCGCATCTCCTAGCGCAGATCCATCGACCTCATTGGCGGTCCTGACGCCGTAGCGCCATTAGCGTCTGCATCAGAGCGTTTTGTATTTTGCAGCCCGGAAGCTCGGCTTGTTATCTGGATATTGGTAAGTGGTCGTGCATGAGTTCCTCTTCTGCCGCATCGCGTCAGCCAACTCGTGAGCTTCTTTACTCGCGCGGATCGGGAACACTAGGCACAGCACACATCACAGCCCAGCTACCATTTATCGCTTGTCGATTCCGGTTCATATCGCAGAGCTTCGCAGAAGCTTACTGCCGATAATCCGTAGCGGCCTTCAGGTGACCGCGGGCTGTGCCGGCGCGGCTCGCGCTCTTCCCAGCAGCCACTGCTGAACCGTATAGCCGCTACCGGACACGATGACGATCGACAGCGCCGCAATCAGTTCGGGCAGCGTCAGCGACGCGAGCATCCACACGATGATGGCGCACGCCGCCAGCGGCACGAACGGGCCGCCCGGTGCGCGAAACGGCTTGCCCGCCATCGCCACGTGGCGCGCGCGCAGACGGAACAACCCGAGGCAGCAGATGAGATACAGCATCAGCGTGCCCGAGCTTGCCACCAGCGCCAGCTGGCGGAAGGACCCGGACGCCGCAGCGATGAAGCACAAAAGCGTATAGGTGCCGATCGCGATAACCGGGGTTCCGAAGCGCGGGTGCACCCGTGCCAGTGCACGCGGCAGCTGCCCCTGCTCGGCCGGCGCGTACAGCGTGCGCGGCGAGCACAGCATGTCGGCCGCCAGATACCCCCCGATCGAGAGGATCGTCACCAGCACGAACGCCCGTGTACCCCAGGGCCCGAAGACGACCGTGGCCGTATCCACCAGGGCCGCCGTGGAATGCGGCAGGGCCGCCCCGAGCACGCCCTGCGACACCAGTTGCAGCCCGATGTACAACGCGGCGACCAGCGTCAGCGTCAGGAAGATCGCCCGGGGCAGGGTGCGCGACGGATTCACAACCTCGCCGCTCATGCCGAGCCCTGTTTCGATTCCCATGAAGACGAAGAACAGCAGCACCGCGCCGTGGCCGATCGTCGTGAGCGACGGCAACGCGCCCCAGCGAAGGTTCGGGCCATGGATGGCGAAGACCCCGGCCGCGATCAGGAGCACGAGAGCCCCGAGTTTCACGAGCCCGAACCCCACGGTCAGGCGTGCACCGGAGCGGGTGCCGCGGATGTTCACGGCGGCCAGCGCCGCATAGATGGCCGCGAAAAACGCCAGCCGCGGCAGGGTCCTGCCGAGCGCGGGCCAGAAACTGCCGATCGTGTCGGCCAGGAAATTGACCAAAGCCGCGCTCGAGACCACGGAGTTCGCCAGCCACAGCAGCGTGGCGGCTATGCCGCCGGCCACCGGCCCCAGTGAAACGCGGGCGTATGCGTAGAGACCTCCCGCGCTCGAGACACGGCTGCCCACTTCCGCGAAACAGAGGCCGACCAGGCCGATGAGAACGGCGCACACGAGGTAACCAAGAATCGCGGGCGGCCCCATGAGTGCGGCCGCCAGCGCGGGAATGGCGAAGATGCCGGACCCGACGATGCAGTTGAAGGACGAGAACGTGAAGTGGCTGACGCCGATCACGCGCTCGAGGGGTGGGCTGTCGGGCACCGGCTCCGGGAGGATTGCGCTCAGAGCCAGCCCTTGCCCTTGAAGTAGAGCCACGGGACCAGGGCCGAGACCACCATCATGGCGGTCGCCGCCCAGACGCCCCAGGGCTCGTGCAGCAGCGGGATGTGCTCGAAGTTCATGCCGTAGAAGGCGCCGATGACCGACGGGGGCAGGAGCAGCACGGTCACGACCGAGAAGATCTTGAGGATATTGTTCTGATCGATCGTCACCATGCCGAGCGTGGCGTCGAGCAGGAACTGCGCCTTACCGACCAGGAAGGTGGCGTGATCGCTCAGGGCGACGACGTCGCGTGAAACCGTACGCAGGCTCGCGCGTGCCTCCGTGGTCACGCGGTTGCTGCCCGTCTGCTGCAGGAAGCCGAGCAGGCGCGAGAGGCTCACCAGGGTCTCGCGTGCCTTGGAGATGAGCTCGCCGCTCTGGCCGATCTGCTGCAGCTCGTGCTTGTAGTCGCGGCCCGAGCGGCGCCGACCCACGCGCGGAAAGACCTGCAGCGACACGGCATCGATCTCGGCGCCGGCACGCTCGAGCACGTCCGCGATGCGGTTGACGATCGACTCCAGCAACCCGGTCAGCAGCAGCGGGGCGGAGCTGCAGCTGGCCGGATGCGTCTCGGCGTAAGTCACGAAGCCCTTGAACGAGAGCAGGTCGGCGTAGCGGTTAGTGACCAGGCGCGAGCCGGCGAGGATGAAGGTGACCTGTGTCGTTTCCGGCAGATCGGTGTCGGCCTTGAACAGCACGGTGCTGGTCAGGTAGAGCGTGCCGCTGTCCTCGTAGAGGCGGTTGGAGGTCTCGATCTCGCGCATTTCCTCGCGCGTCGGGACATCGATCGAGAGCGCCTGCTCGACCCGCTTCTCTTCGTCGGGTGTCGGATCCAGCAGGTCGATCCACACCGCCTCATCGGGAATGCTGGCCGCGGCGCCGGCGGCGATGCGCTCGAGACCCTGCGGCCCGGGTACGAACACGGAGAGCACGGTGTCAGAACCCCGGCGCCGCGCGCGCCGGCCTCAGTGCCCGTGCTCGGCGGCGGCCAGGTCACCGATCAGCTGGATGAGCTGCGGTTCCCCGCCCGCCTTGCTGACTTCGGTGGCGTACTTGCCATTGACGGCGATGAAGGGCACGCCCTCGACGCGGTAGGCCTGGGTGACCTCCTCGGCGCGCTTGAGGTTGGCGGCCACGGAGAAGGAGTTGTAGGCCTTGGCGAATTCATCGGCGCTGACGCCGTTGGCGCTCGCGAACTGCTGCTGCAGCTTGAAGGTCTCGGCCTCATCGGCGCCGGCGAGCGGCACGTGCTGCTGCGCGATCGTGTCGAAGGCCTTGTTGATGAGGTCCGGGCGGCCGAGTGCATCGAGCGTGTAATAAAGGTGCGCGTGATAGCGGTGGATCGGCTGCCAGATCACCGGTACCCGCACGAACTCCACGTACCCCGGCTTTACCTTGAGCCACGCCTTCAGCAGCGGCTCGAGCGCGTAGCAGTGCGGGCAGCCGAGCCAGAACACCTCCAGCACCTCGACCTTGCCCGCCGACACGCTGGTCGGCTGCGCCGGCACCAGCACGGTGTAGTTCACGCCCGGCTGCCACTTGCCGGGCGGCAGCTGTGCCGCGGCCGGGGCACCGGCGATGCGCTCGAGCGAGGCATCGCCGGGGGTGTGATCGGCTTCGCCGCCGCCGGATTCCTGCGAGGCCCTGGCCTGCTCGACCGTGCTCTGCGCGGGCGCGGCGCTCTCGGGCGGCGGTGCAGCGGGCGCGGCACTCGGGGGGGCCGGCGGCGCGGCGGGTGAGGGCGGCGCAGGTGCCTGCCGTGAGCAGGCGCACAGGCTCAGCAACGCCGCGAGGGCAATGAGTCGGCGCATATCCGTTCCGGGAGCCTTCAGCGCATGCCCTGCACGTAGGAGGCGACGTTGCGGATCTGCTCGGGCGTGAGGCGCTTGGCGATGGTGAACATCATGACGGCGTTGGGATCGGGCACCGGGACGGTGCCGCCGGTGTAGCGCGCGCCGCTGGTGTAGTCGTTCAGTTGCTTCACGACGTACACCGACTGCTGCGCGCGCAGCGCGGGGTAACCGGCGGCCAGGTTGCCGCGGCCGCCAGGACCGTGGCACGCGGTGCATGCCGGCACCTCGCGCGCCGGGTCACCGCGCACGTACAGGGCCTCGCCGGCCTGCCAGAAGGAGGGGTCCGCTTCCAGTCCGAGCGGCGTCTGCGCCTCGTAGTACACGGCGATATCGGCGATGTCCTGGTCTGAGAGCGCGGTCGCCATGGGCATCATCACCGGATTCGGGCGCGCGCCGGAGCGGAACAGGCGCAGCTGCGCGGCAATGTACACCGCGCTCTGGCCGGCCAGACGCGGCCAGTCCGGGTTGGCGCTGTTGCCGTTGGGGCCATGGCACGCGGCGCACACGGCGGCCTTGGTGGCGCCATCGGCGGCCTTGCCATGCGCGAACGGCGCGTCCGGCGCGCTCGCCGCGGCCGCAGTGGCCGCCGCCGGGGCCGGCGCCGCGGCCGTCTGGGCCGAACCGGGCAACGGCGCCAGACACGCGAGAGTCGTCGCCGCCAGTGCGGCCAATCCCATCCAACCGTGTCTCGGGGTCTGCGGCATGCTTGGTTATCCGAAGTTCGTTTTCAGGACGCGAGGGCGCCGAATTGTACACTACGGCTGTCGCGCGCCTCCCCGGGCCCCTGAAGTCCCATGAGTCGTTTCTCCCATGCACGCTTTCTGATCAGCGCGGCTGACCCCCAGCAGTTCCCGCCCGATGTTGGCACGGAAGTCGCCTTCGTCGGACGCTCCAACGCCGGCAAGTCGAGCGCCATCAACGCGATCACGCACCGCCACGGGCTGGCGCGCATCAGCAAGACCCCGGGGCGCACCCAGCTGCTGAACTTCTTCGAGCTCGCCCCGGGGGAGCGGCTCGTAGACCTGCCGGGGTACGGATACGCCAATGTGCCCGCGGCGCAGCGGCGCACCTGGCCGCCGCTCATCGAGGCGCTGCGCACGCGCGACTCGCTGCAGGGCCTCTTCGTCATCGTCGATGCGCGCCGCGGGCTCAAGCCCGGGGACGAGGAGCTGCTCGGCTGGGCGACCCCGGCGCAGCGCATTCATGTGCTGCTGTCCAAGGCCGACAAGCTCAACCGCGCCGAGGGGGCGGCCGCCCTGCGCGAGGCCGCAGGCGCGCTCGTGGGGCGCGCGAGCGTGCAGCTGTTCTCGGCCCTGCGGGGCACCGGGGTGCGGGAGGCGGAGGACATGCTCGGGGCGTGGCTGCACGGCAGGTCCGGGGGGAAATAAAAAACCCCGGCGGCCTCGTTAAAAGCCGCCGGGGCAGACTAACCCGGCACAGGTCTCATGAACCGGGTTGACCCGCTCAGGGAGGGAAGCGGGGAGTGCTGGGCACTCAAAAAGTTCGACTGGGCACCCCGGGCGTAGTTCCATGGGTTTCCCGAAAAAATATTCTTACAAATCATTAATTTGGACGAGCCAGTGTCGTATTCACGCCACAGGACGGACCGCGTTGCGCGGCGCTGGATGCCGTCATGGCCCGGCCGACCCATGAACTACGGCAGTTCGCGCCCCCCGGTGCGGGGTTCCGGAAGGTGTGGGGGCTGTTGCCTTCCTGCGGCGCCCCCCGGAAAGCGCCCCCGCGCCTTCAGCCAGGGTGAAGCTTCACGGCGCGCCCGTGACTCTTAATGCGCCTCGTCCCAGTTGGCGCCGATGCCCACATCCACCCGCAGCGGCACGCTGAGCGAGGCCGCCCCGACCATGTGCTCGCGCACGGTCTGGCCGAACTCGCCGGCCGCCGCCTCGGGCACCTCGAACACGAGCTCGTCGTGCACCTGCATGATGAGCCGCGCGGGAGAGGCGGTGCGCGTGCACCAGGCGTCGACCTCGATCATGGCGCGCTTGATGATGTCGGCCGCGGTGCCCTGCATGGGCGCGTTGATGGCGCTGCGCTCGGCGTACTGGCGCAGCTGCGGATTGCCCGAGCGGATGTCCGGCAGATACAGGCGCCGCCCGAACACCGTCTCGACGTAGCCGAGTTCGCGCGCCTGCGCGCGCGTGCTGTCCATGAAGCGCTTGACCCCCGGATAGCGCTCAAAATAACGCGCCACGTACTGCTGCGCGGCGCTGCGCTCGATGCCGAGGTTGCGCGCCAGCCCAAAGGGCGACATGCCGTAGATCAGACCGAAGTTGATCATCTTCGCGGTGCGCCGCTGGTCGGAGGTCACCGCCGCTGCTTCCACCTCGAAGACCTCCGCCGCGGTTGCCTGGTGCACGTCGCGTTCGGCCGCAAAGGCGGCCCGCAGCGTCTCATCGCCGGACAGGTGCGCCATGATGCGCAGCTCGATCTGGGAATAGTCGGCGGCGAGCAGCACGCACCCCGGCGGCGCCACGAACGCCTGCCGGATGCGCCGCCCCTCCGCCCGCCGCACCGGGATGTTCTGCAGGTTGGGGTCGACCGAGGACAGCCGGCCGGTGGCCGCGACCGCCTGCGCGTAGCAGGTGTGGATGCGCCCGGTGCGCTCATTGACGAGCTCCGGGAGTTTGTCGGTGTAGGTGGACTTGAGCTTCGCGAGCGCGCGGTACTCGAGCACGATGCGCGGCAGTGCATAGCTCGCGGCCAGCTCCTCGAGCACGTCCTCGGCGGTCGAGGGCTGGCCGGTGGGCGTGCGCCGCCGCACCGGCAGCTGCAGCCGCTCGAACAGAATCTGCTGCAGCTGGCGCGGGGACTCGATGTTGAACTCGTGCCCGGCTTCGCGATGCGCCTGCAGCAAAAGCTCCTGCAGCGCGCGTGCGAACTCGCGGCTCTGCGCGCGCAGCTGCTCGCGATCCACCAGCACGCCGTGGCGTTCCATCTTGGTGAGCACCGGCACGAGCGGCTGCTCGATCTCCTCGTACAGCCGCGCGAGCGGCGGCACGCCCTGCAGCTGCGCCCACAGCGCCCGGTGCAGCCGCAGCGTCACGTCCGCATCCTCCGCGGCGTACTCGCTGGCGCGCTCCACCGGCACCTGGTCGAAGCAGATCTGCTTGGCGCCGCGCCCGGCCACGTCCGTGTAGGTGATGGTGCGCAGCCCCAGGTAGCGCTGTGCGTCCGAGTCCATGTCGTGGTTGGTGGCGACGCTGTTCCACACGTACGACTCGAGCATGGTGTCAAAGCGCAGGCCCGCCAGGCTGATCCCCGCGCCCGCGAGCACGTGCGCGTCGTACTTCAGGTTGTGGCCCACCTTGCCGCGCGCCGCGTCTTCGAGGAGGGGCTTCAGCTGCGCGAGCACCTGCGCCCGCGGCAGCTGCTCCGGGGCGCCCGGGTAGACGTGCGCGAGCGGCACGTAGGCGGCCGTACCCGGCTCGATGCTGAAGGAGACACCGACGATCTCGGCACGCATGTAGTCAAGGCTCGTGGTCTCGGTGTCGAAGGCGAACAGCTCCGCGCCGCGCAGCGCCACCAGCCAGCGCTCGAGCGCCTCGGCGGTGGTCACCGTCTCATAGTGGCGCGGGAGGTCGGGAGGCGGTGCCGGTGCGTCCGCGGGTGCCGGGGCGGCGGGCGCGAGCGGCGCGGCCGGCGCGGCCGTGGCGCCGGACTCACCGCCCTCGAGCTGGCGCAGCAGCGCCCGCAGCTCGAGCCGCCCGTACAGCTCGCGCAGCGCCGGCACATCGGGCGCGGCGCGCGTGAGCTGCTCGACCGACAGCGGCAGTTCGAGATCGGTATGGATGGTCGCGAGCTTGCGCGACAACTCGAGCGTCGCCAGCCCCGCCCGCAGGTTCTCGCCCACCTTGCCGGGGATTTCGCCGACGTGCGCGAGGACGCCGTCGAGCGAGCCGTACTGCGCGAGCAGCTTGGCGGCGGTCTTGGGTCCGACCTTGTCGATGCCCGGGATATTGTCGGAGCTGTCGCCGATCAGCGCGAGGTAGTCGATGATCTGCTCCGGGAAGACGTCGAATTTCGTCTTCACGCCCGCGCGGTCGAGCACCGCGTTGTTCATGGTGTTGATGAGCGTGATGGACTCGTTCACCAGCTGCGCCATGTCCTTGTCGCCGGTGGAGATGAGCACCGACTGTCCGGCGCGCGCCGCGCGGCACGCCAGCGTGCCGATGACGTCATCCGCCTCCACCCCCGGGACGCGCAGCAGCGGCAGTCCCTGCGCCTTGATGATGTTCAGGAGCGGCTCGACCTGCGCGCGCAGGTCATCCGGCATGCCCGGGCGCTGGGCCTTGTATTCGGCGAACAGCTCATCGCGGAACGTGCGGCCCGGAGCATCGAACACCACGGCGATGCGCTGCGGCTGGTAGTCCTTCAGGAACTTCAGCAGCATGTTCAGCACGCCGAGCACCGCCCCGGTGGGCTCGCCGCGCGAATTCGACAGCGGGGGCAGGGCGTGAAAGGCCCGATAGACATAAGACGAGCCGTCGACGAGAACCAGGTCCGGGGGTCGAGTCATGGGCAGTGCCGGCGAGGGGGCGGGGCGCGAGTATAACGGAGCCCGCCGGCAGCTCCCGCGCGGGTCAACGCGCGCCCGTGCGCTGCGCTATAGGGTGAGGACCGCAGCCACCGACACCGCCCGCACCCTATGCTCGCCGCCGCCAGTTCCGCCATCGCCGCCAATCGCTTCGGGCTGGGTGCCCGGCCGGGCGAGCTCGGTCACATCGGCGGCGATGCGCGCGAGTGGCTGCGCGCGCAGCTGCGCGGCGCACCACCGGCGCTCGCGGCGCCGGACTTGCGGCCCGCCGCGCAGACGCTCGTCGCAGGCGCTCGAGCTGCGCCGCGACATCCAGGAGCAGAAGAAAGCCGCGCAGCCCGGAGCCTGCGCTCGCCGTGGCCCAGGCGATGAAGCTCGGCCAGTTCCTGCGGCCGGTGTACGTGAGCGAGGCGACCGCGCGCCTGCAGCACGCGGTCGGCACCGAGCGCCCGTGGGTCGAGCGCCTGACGCAGTTCTGGGCCAACCACTTCGCGGTCTCGGTGGACAAGCAGCTGCTCGCAGGGCTCGCCGGCGCATTTGAGCGCGAAGCCATCCGCCCGCACGTGCTCGGCCGCTTCGGCGACCTGCTGGTCGCGGCCGAGACGCATGCGGCGATGCTGCTGTACCTGGACAATCACCTCTCGATCGGCCCGCACTCGCCCGCGGCCGCGCGCATCGAGCGGCGCCAGGCCGGGCGCAAGGTCGGCATCAACGAGAACCTCGCGCGCGAGATCCTCGAGCTGCACACGCTCGGGGTCGGCGGCGGCTACACGCAGGTTGACGTCACGAGCTTCGCCGAAGTACTCACCGGCTGGTCGATCGGCGGGCAGCGCGGGGCGCTTCGCGGGCGGGGAGCCGGGGCAGTTCGTGTTCCGCTCCGAGCTGCACGAGCCCGGCGCGAAGGTGCTCCTCAACACGCGTTATCCTGACAGCGGCCTCGATCAGGGGCTCGCCGTGCTGGGCGACCTCGCGCGCCATCCGTCCACCGCGCACTTCATCGCCACCAAGCTCACGCGGCACTTCATCGCCGATGAGCCGCCCCCGGCGGCAGTGGCGCGCGTGGCCGGCGCATTCGTGGCCAGCGAGGGCGACCTGCCGAGCGTGTATCGCGCGCTCCTCGAGGCGCGCGAGGCCTGGGATGAGCCGCTGGCAAAGTACAAGACGCCGAACGATTTTCTCCTCTCCGCCTATCGCGGCCTGAGCGTGCCGGTCGAGCCCGGCAACGCGCGCGCTCGCGCCGCTCGAGCTGCTCGGGCAGCGCACCTGGCAGCCCGGCTCGCCCGCGGGCTGGCCGGACCGCAGTCGCCGACTGGGACGGCGCCTCGGCGCTCATGAAGCGCATCGAGTGGGCGGACGCGGTCGGGGGACGCCTCGGCAGCCGCCGCGACGCCCAGCGAGCTCGTGCCGCAGCTGCTCGGCGCCAACCTGAGCGCTGCCACGCGCACGGCGATCGCACGCGCCGCGAGTCCCGCGCAGGGGCTGACCCTGCTGCTCGCCGCGCCCGAATTCATGCGGCGCTGACGTCAGGACCCGTTGAGGAGCACGACCCATGAGCGGCATGCGACGACGCGAATTCCTCGGCCTCTCGGTGCTCGCGGGCGGCGGGGCGTTCCTCACCAGCCGCCTCGCCCTCGGCGACGTCAGCGCGCGCAACTCGCGTTTCGTGCTCGTGATCCTGCGCGGCGCCCTGGATGGCCTGGCGGCCGTGCCGCCGTACGGTGATCCGCGACTACGCCAGCCTGCGCGGCGAGGCGGCGCTGCGCGCACCGGGCGTCGCCGGCGGCGTGCTGCCGCTCGACGGCTTCTTCGGGCTGCATCCCGTCCCTGAGCTTCCTGCAGGAGAGCTACCAGGCACGCGAGCTCATCGTGTTCCACGCCTGCGCCACCGGCTACCGCGAGCGCTCGCACTTCGATGGTCAGGACGTCCTCGAGAACGGCGCGCTCAAGCCGCATGCGCTGCAGAGTGGCTGGCTCAACCGCGCCCTGACGCAGCTGCCCGGACCTGCGGCCCGCGTGCCCGGCGTCGCCCTCGGGCAGAACGTGCCGCTCGTGATGCGCGGCCCGGCGCAGGTGAGCTCGTGGTCGCCCTCGAAGATGAGCGCGCTGGATGAGGACACGCTCGCGCGCATCAGCGACCTGTATGCGAGCGACCCGCTGCTGGCCGTGCGCCTCGCCGATGCGCTCGCGGCCGATGCGCTGATCGCCGAGCGCGAACCGGACATGGCGCAGCCGCAGACCGCGGCCGCGGGGACGCCGGCGGGCGCGGCACTGACCCAGGCCGCCCGCGCGCGCTACGCGCAGACCGTGCAGGCCGCCGCCGGCTTCCTGCGCCAGGCGCAGGGCCCGCGCGTGGCGGTGTTCGACACCAGCGGCTGGGACACGCACGTCAACGAGGGCGCCGCGGAGGGACAGCTGGCCGGGCGCCTGAGGGGCTCGACCAGGGCCTGGCGAGCCTCAAGCAGCAGCTGGGAAGCGCGTGGGCGGATACCGTGGTGCTGCTGGTGACCGAGTTCGGCCGCACCGCCGCGATCAACGGCGCGCGGGGCACCGATCACGGTACCGGTGCCGCCGCGTTTCTGCTCGGCGGTGCGGTGGCGGGCGGGCGTGTGATCGTGGACTGGCCGGGACTCTCGGCACGCGCGCTCTACCAGGGACGCGACCTGGCGCCGACGCTCGACCTGCGCGCGGTGTTCAAGGGCGTCCTCGCCGAGCACCTCGGCGTGGCGCCGCGCGCGCTCGAGGACAGCGTGTTTCCCGAGAGTGCCTCCGCCCGGCCGCTGCGCGGCCTCACCCGCGCCTAGGGCTGCGAGGGATCGTCGGCGTCGGTTGGCTGCTTCGGCTGGCGGCTGGTGGCGGCGTCGGTGTGGCGGGCGGCTGCGCTCCCGTCACCACGACCTTCTGCTTCTGGTCCGGCAGGTACAGCGGGCCCTTCTGCCCGCAACCGGCGAGGCAGAGCGTCGCGAAGCACAGGCCGAGCAGCAGCCTCATACGTACATCGGCTCGCCGGTCGCGCAGCGCCAGCCAGCCACGCACCACGCGGTAAGCGATCCACAGCCGAGCGCAGCGGCGAAGCGATGAAGCACGCGGGAAACCGATGAGGATCGAGCATCGAGCGTACCGAGACCGCCCAGACGATCACGCCCACAGCACCGCGTACCAGAAGGTGCGGATCTGCCAGCGAAAGTGCGACTCGAGGAAGGTGCCCACGGGTGGCCGAGCGGCGCGCGTAATTCATGATCACGGCGATGATCGAGGGCAGCCCGCCGATGAAGCTGGCGACGATCGTGTGGAAGGTGGTGACGCCCGATGAGCACCGCAGCGCATGCAGCGCGTAGATCACGTGCGTGTAGGTGACCAGGGACTCATCGACGTGGGGCGCCGCGGCGCTCATGGAAGGCATGGGGTCGGACATGACGTACCTCGCGCATTATCCGGGTGGGCGGCGCTCGACGATCGCCATCGTGAGGCGCGAGACGCACACCAGCCGCTCGCGCTCGTCCCGGATCTCGATCGACCACACGTGGCTGCGCGCGCCGAGGTGATACGGCCGCGCGGTCGCGGTCACCGTGCCGCTCGCGACCGCGCGCAGGTGGTTGGCGTTGATCTCCTGGCCCAGGCACGTGAACTTCTCGCCATCGATGCACAGCATCGAGGCGAGGCTGCCGGCGGTCTCGGCGAGCGCCACGGAGGCGCCCCCGTGCAGCACGCCGAAGGGCTGATGCGTGTGCGCGGTCACCGGCATGCTCGCGCGCAGGTAGTCCGGACCGATCTCGGTGACGCGGATGCCCAGGTAACCGGGCAGCGTCCGGCTGCCGCGCTCGTTGAGGAAGTCCGCGGTGGTGGCGACCTGCCAGATGCTCATGCGAGCTAGTCTAGCGGTTTGCGCAGTGGCAATCTGCACCCGAAGTGGCTCAAGCGAGGTGGCCGTGCGATGAATGCATTCTGTTTTCCGCCGCCGGGGGTACCCAGCGTCGCCGTGGCCGGGACCGAGGCGCGCTTCCCCGTGCACCGCATCTACTGCGTCGGCCGCAACTACGCGGACCACGTGCGCGAGATGGGCAACGATCCGCAAGCCGAGCCGCCGGTGTTCTTCATGAAACCCGCCGATGCGCTCGCCGCCAACGGCGCGAGCGTGCCGTATCCGCCGGGCACCGCCAACCTGCACCACGAGATCGAGCTGGTCGTGGCGCTGCATAGCGGCGGCCGCCAGATCGCCGCCGCGGGCGCCCTGAGCCACGTGTTTGGTTACGCCGCGGGCAACGATCTCACGCGGCGCGACCTGCAGAGTGTGGCGCGCGAGCGCGGTCAGCCATGGGATACCGCCAAGGGCTTCGACTTCTCCGCGCCGCTGGCGGCGCTGCGTCCCGCGGCGGCCGGCCACGTGGCCCAGGGGCGCATCTGGCTGAAGGTCAACGACGTGCTGCGCCAGGAGTCGGACGTCAGCCAGATGCTCTGGGACGTGCCGCACATCATCGCCGCGCTCTCGCAGCTCTACGAGCTGCGCCCCGGGGACCTGATCTTCACCGGCACGCCCGCCGGGGTGGGCGCGCTCAAGGTCGGTGACCGCATCGAGGGCGGGATCGAGGGGCTCGAGGTGCTGCGTCACAGCATCGGCGCGGCGGCGACGGACTGAACGGCCGTGAAGCTCTACACCTATTTCCGCAGCTCCGCTGCCTACCGCGCGCGCATTGCGCTGAACCTCAAGGGCCTCGACTACCAGGCACTGCCGGTCAACCTGCGCGCCCCGGTGAGCGCGCAGCGCACGCGCGAGTACCTGGCGCTCAATCCGGAGGGGCTGGTACCGGTGCTGCAGGTCGGCGGTGAGCTCATCCGCCAGTCGCTCGCGATCATCGAGTACCTGGAGGAGGCGCATCCGTCGCCGCCGCTGCTGCCGCGCACGCCGCTCGCGCGCGCCCAGGTGCGCGCGCTTGCCTATGCGATCGCGTGCGACATCCACCCGCTGAACAACCTGCGCGTGCTCAACTACCTGCGTGCACCGCTCGGGCAAGCGGACGCGGACGTGAACGCCTGGTACGCGCACTGGATCGCGCGCGGCTTCGCCGCGCTCGAGGAGGAAGTCGCGCACACCAGCGCCGACGGCCGCCACATGTGCGGCGACGCGGTGACGCTGGCGGATGTGTGCGTGGTGCCGCAGATGTACAACGCACGGCGGCAGCAGTGCGAGCTTGCGCCCTATCCGCGGCTGCGCGCGATCTGCGCGCACCTGGAGAGGCTGCCGGCGTTCGTGCGCGCCGCGCCCGAGGCGCAGCCGGACGCCTGAGGCGAAGCGCTACGCCGCCGGCGTGCCGCGCAGGAAGCCGACGTAGCCGCTGAGGAACTGCTTGAGCGCCGCCCTCGATGGCGGCATCCTTGAGCGTGCCGCCCTCATCGAAGACGCCATTGGCGCGCGCCACCATCAGCCGCCCGCCGGTCCACAGCTGCACGCCGAGCGTGCGCAGCACCGGCAGCCACGCGGCCTGGCTCATGATCGTGCCGAAGGCTCCCGGGGAGGCGCCGATGATCGCGAAGCGCCGGCCGCCGAACACGCGGCGGGCGTCGGTGTTGGGGCGCGACAGCCAGTCGATGGTGTTCTTGAACACCCCGGGAATGCTGTTGTTGTACTCGGGCGTGACCAGGAGCACCCCGTCGGCGGCGATCACCGCCTCCTTCAGCTGATTGACGCTCGGCGGGATTCCCTGCGCCTCGATGTCGCCGTCGTAGAGCGGGATGCCGCGCAGGCTCGCCACCTCGAGGGTTGCGCCCTCGGGCATGAGGCCGGTGGCCGCGCGCAGCAGCGCGCTGTTGTACGAGCCGCGGCGCAGGCTCCCGGAGATGCCGAGCACTTTGGTCATGAAGCTCCCCTGAAGATGCCAACAGCCTGCCTGAGCGTGCCGCTGGCGCGCAACCGAGTAGCGCGCACTAGGGCGGCGGCAAGTCCTAACCCTTGAGCTTTGCGGCGATGCGCCGGTACGCCTCGCGAAACGGGATGCCCTCCTCAACCACCAGGCGGTTGGCCTCGGCCGCCGCGTGGATCGCCGGATCCAGGCGGATCGCCTGCGGGTCGAACTCGAGCGCCGCGATCGCCGGCGGCAGGATGGCGAGCGTCGCCGTGGCGAGGTCGATGCCACGGAACAACGGGAACTTCAGCAGCTGCAGGTCACGGTGGTAGCCGGAAGGCAGCTTTGCGCACACCGCGAGCGTCTCGGTGAGACAGGCCTGCGCGGTGGCACTGCGCCCGCGGATGAGCTCGAACACGTCCGGGTTGCGCTTCTGCGGCATGATCGAGGAGCCGGTGGTGAAGGCTTCCGGCAGGGTGAGGAAGCCGAACTCGCGGGTCGCAGAACAGCAGCACGTCGGCGGCGAAGCGGCCGAGGTCCTGCATCAGCAGCGTGATCTCGAACAGCAGTTGCGCCTCCGCCTTGCCGCGCGAGAGCTGCACGGCCGTGACCGGCTCGTGCACCTGCGCGAATCCGAGCTTCAGCTGCGTGGCCTGCCGGTCCAGCGGCAGCCCCGGGGTGCCGTAGCCGGCGGCCGAGCCGAGCGGGTTCTTGTCGATGCGCCGCAGCGCCGCCCCGAGACCCGCGGCGTCGTCGCGGATCTCGGCGGCGAAGCCGCGCGCCCACAGCGCCACCGAGCTCGGCATGGCCTGCTGCAGGTGGGTGTAGCCAGGCAGCGGGATGTCGGCGGCGCGCACGGCGAGTGCCTCGAGCGCCGCGGCGACCTCATCGGCGCCGCCGCGGAGCGTGGCCACCGCATCGCGCAGGTACAGGCGCAGGGCGGCGAGTACCTGGTCGTTGCGCGAGCGCCCGAGGTGCACCCGCCCGCCGGCGGGCCCGATGCGCTCGGTGAGGCGCCGCTCGAGCGCGGTCTGGCCATCCTCGTCGGCGAGCTCCACGTGCCAGGCGCCGCGCGCGTGCTCGGCGGCGAGTGCGTTCAGGCCGTCGCGGATCGCCGCGAGGTCGCTCGGTGCGAGCAGCTGCTGCGCCGCCAGCATCTCGGCATGCGCGACCGAGGCGCGCACGTCGTAGGCCACCAGCCGCTCATCGAGTGCGTGGTCCTCGCCGGCGGTGTAGTCGAGCACGCGCGCATCGAGCGGCGTGCCCTTGTCCCACAGGCGCCTCATGAGGCGCTCTGCTCGGCCGGGCTCAAGGCGTCGACGTCCGCGACGATGAGGGTGCCGGTGCCCTCGTTGGTGAACACCTCACCGAGAATCCCTTCGGGTGAGTGGTAGGAGACCACGTGCACGCGCCGCACCCCACCGCGGATGGCGTCCTCGATGGCCTTCGCCTTCGGCAGCATGCCGTCGGCGATCCGGCCCTGCTCGCGCAGGCGCTCGAGCCCGCGCAGGTCGGTGTAGGAGATGAGCGAGCCGGGATCGCGCAGCTCGCCGAGGATCCCCGGCGCGCCGGTGCACAGGATCAGCTTCTCCGCCGCGAGCGCCGCGCCCAGGGCGGCGGCGACGGTGTCGGCGTTGATGTTGAGCAGCGTGCCGGCGGCATCGGCCGAGAGCGGGCTCACCACCGGCATCAGGGCGTTGTCGAGGAGCTTCTTCAGCACCGTAATGTCGACCGCCTCGATGTCGCCGACCAGGCCGAAGTCGACCGGAGCGGACTCGCCGGCGACCTCGAGCGGCGGGCGGCGCCGGGCGCGGATCAGCCCGGCATCGACGCCGCTGATGCCGACCGCATCGATGGTGAGGTCGCGGCACATGCCGAGCACCCGCGTGTTGATGAGCCCGTTGAGCACCATGGCGGCTACGTCGATCGCGCGCGCATCGGTGATGCGCCGGCCGGCGACCATGCGCGTCGGCACCCCGAGCGCCGCCGTCACCTCGGTGAGCTGCGGGCCGCCGCCGTGCACCAGCACCACGCGCACGCCGAAGTAGTGCAGGATCGCGATCTGCTCGATGAGCGCGCGCGTGGTCTGGGTGTCGGCAAATACCCCGCCGCCGGCCTTCACCACGAAGGTCTTGCCCTTGTACATGCGGATGTAGGGGGCGGCGCTGCGCAGCGCGCGGATGGCGAGGGTCTGGTCGCTTCGGTGCATGATCATGGAGCGCTTCCTTGGACTTTCAGGAACTGAGCAACTGGTGCAGCACCGCCATCTGCGCGGGCAGGCGGTTGTAGGCCTCGCGCTGCACGAGGCTGCGCGGCCCGTCGAGCACCTCGTCCGCGATGGCGGTGTTGCGGCGCACCGGCAGGCAATGCATGACGCGGCACTGCGGCGCCGTGCCGAACCAGTCCTCGCGCACGCACCAGCCGCGCAGCGCCGCCCGCAGACGCGCATCCTCGGCGGCATCGCCGTAGGCGCTCGTGGCGCCCCACTCCTTGACGTACAGCACCTGCGCCCCGGGGAGCGCGTCGGCGCGCTCGCTGGTCTCGCGCACCGAGCCGCCGGCGAGCGCCGCCGCGCGACGCGCGCGCTCCATGAGCGGGGCGGGCAGCGCGAAGCCTTCCGGGCGCAGCACGATCACCTCCATGCCGCGCAGCGCCGCCATGTGCAGCGCCGCGGCGGGCACGGCGAGCGGCAGGGCGCGCGGGTGGTAGGCCCACGAGAGCACGAAGCGCGCCGTGCGCGGCACGGCGAGGTCATCCAGCGTCTTCCAGTCCGCGAGCGCCTGGCACGGATGGTTGACCGCCGACTCAAGATTGATGAGCGGCTTGTCGATGAGGCTCGCCATGAGGTTGAAGTTGGTCTCCGCCAGGTCATGGGCGAGATCCTTGCCCTCGGCAAAGGCGCGGATGCCGAGCGCGTCGCTGTAGGCGGCGAGCACCGGCAGGCCCTCGCGCACGTGCTCGGCTGCCGCGCCATCCATCACCACGCCGCTGCGCGTCTCGAGCTGCCAGCTGCCCTGTCCCGGGCTGATGACGAAGGAGCTGCCGCCCAGGCGCGCCATCGCCACCTGGAAGGAGGCGAGCGTGCGCAGCGAGGGGTTGAAGAACAGCAGCCCCAGGATCTTGCCCACCAGCGCGCGCGGCTCGGGCGTGCGCTCCAGGCGCCGCGCGAGCTCGAGGAGCGACAGCACCTCCTCGCGCGTGAAGTCGTTCAGGTCGAGGAAGCGCTTCACGGTGGCAGCTCCGCCAGGGCATCGCGCAGCATGTCGACGTGCTCCTCCTGCAGGATGTAGGGCGGCAGCAGGCGCACGACGTGCGCATCACTCGCGGTGCCCGCCAGGATCCCGCACTCGAGCAGCTCCGCCTGCACCTCCTTCGCCGGGCGCCGGGTGCGCAGGCCCACGAGCAGGCCCGCCCCCTGGTGAGCGGTGACGGGACCCACGACGCACTGTGCGCGGATGTAGGCGCCGATGCGCCGCACCTGCTCGAGCAGGCGCTCGGATTCGAGCGCCTCGATGACCGCCTCGATCGCCGCGCAGGCGAGCGGTCCGCCGCCGAAGGTGGTGCCGAGCGACTCGGGGCGCAGGGCCGCTGCGAGCGGCGCGGACAGCAGCAGCGCCGCGCACGGGAAGCCGTTGCCGAGCGCCTTCGCCGTGGTGAGCAGGTCGGGCGTCACGCCGTGCAGATTGGCGGCGAAGGGCTCGCCGGTGCGGCCCATGCCGCTTTGCACCTCATCGAAGATCAGGCAGGCGCCGACCGCATCGCAGCGCTGCCGCAGCGCGCTCAGGAATGGCGCTCCCAGATCGACCGCGCCGGCCAGGCCCTGCACCGGCTCGACGATCACCGCCGCGGTGCGCTCGGTCACGTGCGCGGCGATAGTCGCCGCAGCGGCACCGCGCGGGATGAAGCTCACCTCGAAGGGGGTGCGCGGAAAGCCGTACCACTTCTCGCGCGCGCCGAAGGTGACGGCGCCGGCGGCGGCGGTGCGGCCGTGGAAGGCGCCCTCGATGGCTGCGACGTGCGCGCGCCCGGTGGCGCGCAGCGCGATCTTGAGTGCGTTCTCGTTGGCCTCGGCGCCGCTGTTCACGAAGAACACGCTCGGCAGCGGCAGCTGCGCGAAGCGCACCAGGCGCGCCGCCGCGCGCTCGCGCACCGCCATCGCCACCGCGTTGCTCTGGAACTGGCAGCGGTGCGCCTGGCGCGTGAGGGCCGCGGTGAAGCCCGGATGGTCGTAGCCGAGTGCCGCGACCGCATGCCCGCCGTACAGATCGAGCACGCGCTCGCCGCGGCTGTTGGTCAGCCACACCCCGGCGGCCGAAGCGACCTCGAGCGGGTACTGCGCGAACACGGGCGCGAGGTGGCTGGACGGGGCAGGCGTCGGCATGGGCGTCAGGTCCAGCCCGCGGCGGGCGCGGTGAGCCCGCACGTCTGCGGCAGGCCGAACAGGCGGTTCATCCACTGCAGCGCGCCGCCGGCGGCGCCCTTGGTGAGATTGTCGATGGCGCACAGCACCGCGACGGTGTTGCCCATCACCACCGCCGAGAGGTGCGCGTAGTTGCTGCCGGCGACGTCCTTCACCCGCGGCGCCTCGGCGCTCACGCGCACGAACGGCGAGCCGGCGTAGTAGTCCCGCAGCACGCCCTGCAGGCGCGCGGTGTCGACGGGACGCGCGAGGGCCGCCTGCAGCGTCACGTGGATGCCGCGCGCGAACGGACCCGAGTGCGGGACGAAGGCGAACTGCGCCTCGACGCCGCTCGCGGCGCGCGCGCAGGCGGTGATCTCCGGCACGTGGCGGTGGGCGAGCGCACTGTAGCTGTACAGATCGCCGTGCCGCAGCGGGTGGTGCGTGCCGGGCACCGGCTTGCGACCCGAGCCGGTGCTGCCGGTGACCCCGCTCACGAACAGGTCCGGGGTGATGAGTCCGGCGGCCAGCAGCGGCACGCTCGCCAGCAGGATCGCGGTGGCGAAGCAGCCGGGATGGGCGACGTGCGGCGTCGCGAGCCGCTCGAGGTGTTCCGGGACCGCGCAGCTGAACTGCGCGAGCCGCTCCGGCGCGCCGTGCGCGTGGCCGTAGACCTCGGTGTACGCCTGTGCCGAGCGGTAGCGAAAATCGGCCGACAGGTCGACCACGCGCGGCTGCGTCCCGGCCTGCTCGGCGGCGCCGAGCAGGCCGTCGACCAGGGCCGCCGAGACGCCATGCGGCGCGGCCGAAAAGAGCGCCGCCGCCGGCGTCTCGCACAGGATGCGGCGCACTTCGGCCCGGGAGCTGAAGCGCGTCTCGCGGATAGGCGCTCACCAGGTGCGGGAAGGCCCCCGCCACCGGCTCACCGGGATTGCTCTCGGACATGACCGCCGCGAGGGTGAAGTGCGGGTGCGCTGCGATGAGGCGCAGCAGCTCCCCGGCCACGTAGCCGGTGCCGCCAAGCACCACCGCCGGGAGCGTCGTGCTCATCGGCCGGCCGGCGCCCGCAGCCCGAGCGCCTCGATGACGCGATCGCCGAGCGCTGCGCCATTGCTGAGCGCGTTGAAGGCCGGCACCTGCATCTGCGCGGTGATGATCTCGACCCCCACCTGGTTGTCGGTGGCAGGGCCGGTCACCACGCACGGCTCGATGCTGAAGCGCTCGCGCAGCAGCTTCACGCCGCCCCAGGCGGCGACCGGATCGTTGGCCGAGAGGATGACGCCGCTGAGCGCGGCGCGGATGTCCGGGCACTCGAGGATCGCATCCACCCCGTAGGTGCCGAGGATGCCGTCGCCGAGCTCGAACACCAGCACGTCGGGCTTGCCGGCGGCGAGCTCGCTCAGCATGGTGCGCGTGAGCGCCGGTCCGTTGCTGCGCGTGGTCGTGACGATGCCAAGGTCGGTGAAGATCGCGCAGTGACGGGCACCGGCATCCTCCATCGCGAGGATGTCACGGCGCAGCGACACGCCGGTCGCCTTGAACGCGTCCACGGTGAGGCCGCGGTGGCGCATGCGCGCGATCACCGCACAGGCCGCGGCCGTCTTGCCGGCCTCCATGCAGGTGCCGGCGAGCGCCACCACCGGCACGCCGCGCGTGTCGAGCCCGGCGTGCGCATCGAGCTTCTTGTAACCCACCCGCGCCGGCACGCCGATGCGCTCGCCGAGATACGGGAAGGTGAGCGCCACGCCGAGTACGCGGCAGTCGAACGGCTTGCCCTTGTCGGGGTTGATCGAGTCGCACACCCCGAGCACCCCGCCGATGTTGAGCATCTGGATGACATCGCCCGGGGCCACGCTCTCGGGCACGTGGCCGGAGTAGCCGAACAGCGCCTTGCGGTGGCCGAGCGCACCGGCGACCACGTCGCCCTTGCCGAGCTTGGCCATGCGGCCGCTGGTGAGCTCGAGCGTGTTGTAGGTGGACTTGTTGTCGAGGACCTCGACCACCACCACCACGCCTTCCTCGGCCGGGATCTCCGGCGCGATGCGCACCTCGTGCGCGAGGTTGCAGGCCTGCGTCACCGAGGCGAGTTTGTCGACCACGACGCTGCGCATCTCGACCATCGCCTAGGGCTCCTCGGCGGCGGCGGCGCGCTCGCCGGCGCGCGTGTAGAAGACCCCGGGCAGGGAGACGATGCGCGAGAAACCCAGCGCATCGGTCGCCGACCACTCCCCGGCGGCCTCGCCGTACACGCCCCTGGAGGCGGCCATCAGCGAATAGGGCGACTCGACTCCCTCGATGAAGACATTGCCGGTCTGCAGCCGCAGGTGCACCTCGCCCGTGACGCGCTGCTGCGAGGACAGCTAGCAGCGCCTCGATGTCGCGGCACACCGGGTCGAGCAGCTGCCCCTCGTGCACCAGGTCGCCGTAGGGCTGCGCGACCGTCTCCTTCAGGCGTTGCTGGCGCCCGGTGAGCACCAGCTTCTCGAGCTCGCGGTGCGCGGTGAGCAGCACCTCGGCGGCCGGGGCCTCGAACGCCACGCGCCCCTTGGTGCCGATGATCGTGTCGCCGAGGTGGATGCCGCGGCCGATGCCGTAGGGGGCGGCGAGGCTCTCGAGCGCCTCGATGATCTCAACCGCCGGCGAGCGCGCGGCCGTCGAGCGCCGCCGGGCGGCCGGCGCGGAAGCTAAGCACGTGGCGCGCGGGCGCGCGCGGCTCGCGGAAGGCGTCGCGCGTCAGGATCCAGGCCTCATCGGGAATCGCTGCCCGTGGAGGTGAGGGTCTCCTTGCCGCCGATGGTGACGCCCCACAGGCCGCGGTTCACCGAGTAGCGCGCGCCGGTCGGAGGCAGCGGCAGCCCGCGCTCGCTCAAGTACGCCAGTTCCTCCTCGCGGCGGAACGCCTGGTCGCGCACCGGCGCCAGCACCTTAAGGTCGGGCGCCAGCGTGCGCAGCGCCACCTCGAAGCGCACCTGGTCGTTGCCCGCGGCCGTGCAGCCGTGGGCGACCAGGTCCGAGCCGAGCTGGCGCGCCATGCGCGCGATGGTCTGCGCCTGCATGACGCGCTCGGCACCGACGCACAGCGGATAGAGCTGGCCGCGGCGCACGTTGCCCATGATCAGAAAGCGCAGCACCTGCTCGAAGTAATCCGCGCGCGCATCGATCTGGTGGTGCGCGATCGCCCCCAGGGCGCGGGCGCGCTCGGCCAGCGTGCGCGCGGCCGCCGCGTCGATGCCGCCGGTGTCCACGGTCACCGTGATCACGGGGCGGCGCTCGTGCTCGGCGATCCAGGGCACGAGGAAGGAGGTGTCGAGGCCGCCGGAATAGGCGAGCACGATGGGCTTGGCGCCCGCAGCAGCGTTGGAGGCCATGGTCAGACCCGAAAGAGCGTGCGCAGGCGGCGAGACGAGTTCGGCCTGCGCCCGCTGGTTGGCGGTGGCGATGAAGATGGTGTCGTCGCCGGAGAGCGTGCCGGCCACTTCCGGCCACTGCGCCTTGTCGATCGCCACGGCAACGCTCTGCGCGGCGCCGATGGTGGTGCGCAGCACGGTGATCGAGGGACCGGCACTGCGCAGCTCGCGCACGAACTGCGCCAGCGAGCCGAAGTCACCGTTGGCGCGGGTCACCTCATCCGGCGGCAGCGCATAGCGGCCGCTCGCCTTGAGCACCCCGAGGTCGCGCAGGTCGCGGCTGATGGAGGACTGCGTGGCCGCGTGGCCCTCCTTCTTGAGCAGGCGCACCAGGTCGGCCTGCTTGCGCACCAGGCCGCCGCGCAGGATGCGCACGATCGCGGCGCGCCGCTCGAGCTGCTCGGCATCGGTCAGCATGACGTGGAATCTCTATGCATAAAGATGCACATATAGTGCATTTTAATGCACCGAGTCAAGAGCACGGTACGCAGCCGGCGCGCGCCGCCGTCACTGACCGCTCCCGGCCAGTACGCCCGAATTGTGAATTCATGGGTCGGCACGGATGACCGCGCACGGCGCTGCGGCGCACCAAGGCGACGCTGAGCTACCGCCGCACAAAGAATCTGCGGGCCGTTCAGTCACTGCTCGACGCTGACCGGCCAATTCCAGCCAGTGACCGTGCAGGGATGACTGCCCCAAAGCGGACCCTCACCCCTTGTAAGTAGATGTCACGATGACTCAAAGCGTAGGTGGTAGCTAGCCTTTGAGTGCTTATGAAACGCAACCCGCAAGTCATCGGGTTCATGACGCCATTTCCGCACTCGATTGACGTCGATGCGCCGCTCGAGGACGCGCATAAACTCATGCGCGAACATCACTTCCGTCATCTACCCGTCATGTCCGGCGGGGAAATCGTTGGCGTCCTAACCGACCGGGATATCAAGCTGGTTCTGGGACCGGACTTCGGTAGTCCGGATGAGCGGGAGCTGAGAGTGCGCGATGCGTACGTCGAAAGGCCCTGCGTCGTGCCAGCCTCGACGCCGGTAGCGAAAGTGGCGCGTGTGATGGCGCAGAACCGCATCGGGTCCGCCATCGTTACGAAACACGGCAAGCTCGTCGGGATTTTTACCGTAACGGATGCATGCCGCGCACTTGCGGAGATAATCGGTGATCACGACGAAGAGGCGAACAACGCGGCTTGATGGGGGAGAATCTTGAATGCTGTTATATGAAATGAATGAGGACGAATGCCGCGCTGCACTCAAGGAGATGGACTTCGGCAGGTTGGCGTGCGTCCGCGGTGATCGACCCTACATCGTTCCTGTGCATTTCTCGTATGACGGACGACATCTTTACGGAATCACCACGCTCGGACAAAAGATCGAATGGATGCGCTCAAATCCGCTTGTCTGCTTGGAAACTGATGAACGGACATATCATGACCGATGGGTAAGCATTGTTGTGTTTGGTCGCTATGAGGAGTTACCCGATACGCCAGAACATCAACGCGCGCGCGCTCACGCTCTCGAAGTTTTGCAGAGCCGCACCATGTGGTGGGAACCGGCTTGTGTCCCCACTCAGCGCCGCGAACGGCGCCCGCCGATCTTCTACCGGATTAGCATTGAACAGGTGACCGGACGCCGAGCGACACCCGACGCGATTGAATTTGCCGCTGAAGAGTCGCCATCGTAGGAGGCGGATAAGGGCACCGATGCGGGGATAGTGGGCGCCCAACGGTTCATGTCGAGGACACGGCCGGCTGAGATTCAAATTGAGCTGCCGCAAAGCGGCTGCTCGTGAGCGACAGCAACGGGTCAAACCGGGTCTTACCCGGGAATCGGGTGCCACCAGCGGCCGACAGCCAGAACCCGCCTTTCGTCCGTGGCTTCGAATTTTGGCTAAGCGGTCACTCAACTGCGCCGCATCGCGCCATGGCGTCCGCGACGGTTTTAGGCTAAGAATGACGGCTTCACTGGGCCCTGGGGCCGCCTTGCGATTATCACCGGCGGTAATCAATAGCGAGTGGTCGCCTTACAGAGAGCCAATGAAATACCGAGCGCGTGTCACCAGCGCCTGTCTGTTGGTAGTCCTCGCAAGCACGGCCCACGCCCAGAGAGTACATGCGTGATATTTCACACAGCTCGTGCTTCCGAGCCGGCGGAGTTGCGGTGCTCCTGAGTCCGAATTTGCGGTCCCGCGACGGATAGCGAAGCGGCATAGGTCTCTAACTATGCTCAAATTCGGCTGCTTCGATCATGTTGATTACAACGGCAAGCCCCTCGGGGAGCAGCTCGAGGATCGCCTGAAGCTAATCGGGCTGCTTGAAGCCGAGGGATATGACGTTTATCACGTTGCCGAACACCACTCGACGCCGCTCGGCACGATCCCCTGCCCGAGTGTGTTCCTCGCCGCAGTAGCCGAGCGCACTAAGCGCATTCGATTCGGTCCGCTGGTCTACGTACTCCCGCTGCATCACCCGCTGCGCCTGTATGAGGAGATCTGCCTACTCGATCATCTCAGCGGTGGACGTCTAGAGCTCGGCGTCGGTAAGGGAGGCGCATTGTTCGAGCATCACCGCTATGGGGTGGGCGCGGATGTGGCAACGGCGCAGGCTATGTACCACGAAGCGTTTTGCGTCCTTATGGAAGCCTGCGCCAACGAGGTGCTGAACTTCGAGGGGCGGTTTTTCAAGTTCAGTGACTATCTCGTACGCGCGAAGCCGCTCCAACGCCCGCATCCGCCGATCTGGTATGGCGCCGCTAGCGTCGAAGGCATGGATTGGGCAGTCCCGCGCGCGGTCAACGTGGTCTCGCTGGGACCGACGTCACGCGCCACGGCTATCGCTCAACGTTATCGCCGCGATTGGGTCGCGGCCGGGCGCGCAGCTTGCGACCTGCCGCGGATCGGCATTATCCGCCATATTGTGGTAGCTGAGACCGACGGCGCTGCGCAGCGCATTGCCGGCGAAGCCTATCAGCCGTGGCGCGAGTCAATGGAGTTTCTCTGGCAGCGGTGCGGCGTCGCCTTTCCGCTTGGGGGCGCCTACCCGCAGCGCTTTGATGAGCTCCTGGCCATCGGCCATGGCATCGCTGGTTCGCCGACGACGGTGCGCACCTACATCGAGAATCTCGTTCGCGATACAGGAGTGAACTATGTCGCGTGTCAGATGGTGTTCGGCAGCATGCCCCTCGAGGCGGCTGCCCGCTCGATTCAGCTGTTCGCGCGTGAAGTCGTCCCGAGGCTATCGCTTAGTACCGAGAGCGGGCGCACATAGTAGCTAGCGTTATGCGAACGGCGCATGCCATGTCTCCACTTTTTGTCCCCGTCAGCTAACCCGCAGTCGCCGCGTCGCACCGTGATGGTTTCCGCGCGCGGGAGGTTCCTTAGGAACTGACAGCCAAACTCATCCTCGATGGCCGCTACCAGGAGGGTCATCCGACCGTCCTGACTGACTCACCCGGCCAGACTGTGGAGCTCGCGGCTGACCACAGACCACGCCCCGGACTCTGGGTCTATGAGCGCGAAGTGCCCCGTGACCGGGAGCCGCATGAGTTTCGTGGCCGGATGACTCGCCACGTATGATTCGGACACGGCGATTGGCACGATCTCGTCCGACTCACCATGGACGATGCAAGCTTTCATGCGGGGGGTCGGCAACCGGCGCGGATCGTAGCGCGCCGCATGTACCTGCTCGGGCCCGAGAAAAGCCGCCGCCGCGCCGTCGCCGAGACTCAGCTCCAAGGCGAGCGCGAGATCGGCTACCGGCGCGAGTGCGAGAACACCGGTCAAGCGAGGCACCGCCGCCTGCGAGGCACCCCAGAGCACAAGGTGACCGCCCGCCGAGTGGCCCATCAAGATCACCCGCCCGTCATGGCGCAACTTGAGTGTGATGGGCAGGCACTCCAAGGCTCGGCGCATGTCGTCGCAAGTATGTGCCGGCTTGCCGGGAAGGCGGCGATACTCGATCGTGGCAACCGTGTGCCCGATCCCGGCAAGTCTTGCGGATAGGGATGCGAGGTGCAGCCGATCGTAGGCGGGACGCCAGAATCCTCCGTGCACCAGCATCAGCAGCGGCCGCCGTTCGGCTCCCGCCCCCGAGCGGATGTCGGCGAACTGCTCGGGCTCCGGCCCATACGTCAGTGTCTGATCGGGCGGCGTGGCCGCTCGAGTGAGGATCGAGCGATCCTCGTTCACGCGCACGTGTCCTGAGTGCGATCGGCCGCGAGCTTGCATTCCCGTCGAAAGTTACCGTCGAGTCGTGACTGCGAATGCGCTGAGACAATCGATACGAAGATTGCACAAGTACGGATTTGCTCTCGGATCTTGAGGTCCCAGGCATCTCCGCCCGGTAGCTCGCTCTGGTCGAACCAGACTTCGATGCCAGCCGCGCGCAGCGCATCGCGGCTGCGCTTGGCGGCCTCGCCATCCTGCGAGGCATAGCTCAGGAACACCGCGCCCGTCGGTGTACTCGCCAGCTTAGGCGACTCTTCTCCCATCCGCCCCTCTTGATCTTGTACCGGTCGCGGAAGAATGCGCCGAGGAGGAAGTTTCAGGCAACGCAGTTACGCGAAGGTCCGGTTTACCTCGGGACAATGACCGGTATCGGGAAAGCTCGAGGACCGCTTCGGGTCAATAAGGACTCATTGGCTCGCGGCGGTAGTGACACCGGCTCAGATCGGGCCGTGAAGCGACAGTCACCGAACTCTTCCAATTTTCCGTCTACAGGACACTCAGCGCGCGCAGGCGACTGT